>SSFF01000014.1 GCA_008015235.1 Rhodoferax sp.
TTCATGCAGCGTGACCGCCGCACAGCCAATCTTGGGGGCAATCGACTCAACCGCTGCCCATTGTGACGGGTAATCCTTGCGCGCTTCTTGCACCAGCCGGACCGCGCGCTCTTTGACTTCCGGTGAATACTTGTTTGACTTGTTCATGGCTCCATTCTCTCAGGTAATGGAGCCTCCTCAATTCCCGGGGCGATTCAGTTAAACATCTGAACGGTCAACCTAGAAAGCGTATCAGGCGTCGAAGTGTCGACCTCCGTCAGCAAATCACTGAGGTTTGAATCCTGAACTGCACCTTCACGCAGTCCCATGAGGACCGTTTCCCGAAGTCTTTCTTCAATTTGAAATGGTATGCCCGCAATCTCGACGTCGCTCGGAAGGTAACCCGCTACATCTTCCCATTGAACAACACTGGAATCTTTGGCTTGATGCGTCGATAACGTGCGCTGTGCACCGCTCGCAAGCTCCCGAAGCGTCGGTATGTCCGCAGGAGGGGGCCTTTCGTCTAGAGGAGTCCATGAATCGCTGTCGAGCCCCTCTAGATTGGCGTTTGCAGTAACGGGTAATGCCAAGGGCTTTTCGACAAATGTTGGGGCTCCGGAAGCGTGCAATGTGTCTGGCTCGGTATCCGACGGCACGGGGGCTACTTGGGCAAACAAGGCGAACACCGCCATTGCTTCTTGCGCTCCTGCGGCTAAGGCCAAGTCCATCGCGGTCGAGCCACTCAAATCAATTAGGCTCATATCGGCTCCCGCTTCGAGCAACAAGCGGCAAGCTTCAGACCTGTTTTTTTTTGCCGCAATCATCAATGGCGTCTGACCCAGTGCATCGCGTGCGTCAAGCGCATCATTGCGGCTGATGTGCATGCGTAAAGAGGCCAGTACGCCGAGTGAGGCGGCGAGCTTGAATGCCGAGTTCAGCGGAGGTAGGCTTTCCTCTTTAGATTCCCGGGCGTAGCGTTCCTTCTCTTCCCTGAACACTGGTCTTTTTTTGTGTAATCAAATGTGGATGGACATTATGGCCAGAAACCGGCAGCAGCCCAGCTAAACCAGGGCGTCAAAAATCTCGGGCCATCAGCCTTCCTCCCTCAGTCTATGGCGAATTGGAGCGATTGGCCTAAGTGACTGGTGGCATTCCGATGCCAAAACTATTGGAGAGCCTGGCAGCCATCGCCAATGCTGACAAGAAGCTTCAAGAGAAGGGGGCATGCTGGTGTTCTACACCAAGTATTCGCGTCCAACGAATTCGAAAGGCTTAGCTCTATCGAGTGTGAACATAAGAAAAGCCGGGCCCTGCGCCCGGCTTCCCCCTGTTTACCAATCTCCTACGACAGATGACTAAACAGCAGCGCTCTCAACCTTGAAAAAAATCCCCGCCCGCAATGGGCGGGGAGCTGAATCAAGAATCAAGAATCACAAATTCAAGACCTCAATCCAACACTCCCCTTGGCCGGATTCACGTCGGCGGCCAGTGGCTCTCACCCCACCAGCCAGGTTCGACTCAGCTCATGCACAGTCTCCCGACCGTGCCAAATCTCACACTGCAGCAACGCCTCGGATAGCGTCCCGCTCCTGTCTTTCGACCCTTCCCACATCCAGCAAGTCTGCAGGGGGGCTTCCACTTACCAGTCCGTCGCCATGGCGAACGGGCCAGTTGTGGCTACTCAACAAGTCTCCCGGTCATGGCTCATAGTCGGTTTCTCACGCCGACGAGCTTTAGACCTTCCCAAGTTCTCTCAAAACGCGCGAACACAACGAACGCGAGCTCCAGTTGTTACCTATGTAGCGGAACATCCGCTTTACCCCCTGTGCGTCGAGCACAGGCAGGTTTTCGGTGGGCCAGGATTCCGTAACGCCTCACTTACTCGTACCAACCTTCATCACCCTCTTGCTTGTCGCAGCCATCGCTGCGATACGCCCTTCGTGTCCAATCCTTCGCATCAGTTCTTGACGAGCCCGCAGGCCCGGATGCTTCACCGCCAAGCTATTCGCCGACCCCTCATGAGCTATGCAAGCTGCATAACCCTTGGGGCCACCACCATCCAATCTCTCTCTGGTGGCCTGGTCCCTTTCGGTAACCCTCAGACGTGTCGGTCAGGATACAGGTACAGCCTTCTCAAGCTGCCCCTGCCCATGCTGGCTTGCATGGAATCGTTTTGAGCGCCAGTCATGGTTTCAAGTGCAATGCACCATCCCCCATCACCAGCGTGCCCTTGTCGCCCAATCCCCGGGGGTGGCCGGAGTGGGAATGGAGTCGTCGGGCAAGAGTTGCAGTCTCTTTTTCCGAATCTGGGCCGCTGTCATTGCATCACTGCAATGAATACGACCACCCGCGCTCCGTTGTATGCCGCGCCAGCACTGTTAGATGCACGCGGCTTCCGCGGTCCACCGTCGGTTGAGATGTCCGAAAGTGGGGCAGTGTGAGATTTGAGCTGATTTGGGCCTATGGCCCTGTTATGTCCTGGGGCGTATCGCCCCATTGAGAGGGATACGCTGGTCAGGGGTGAGAGGCCCAATGCCAGTATCGAATCTACCTTGTGTAGCGACTGGTTTTGAGGAGGGGGAGGGGGGAATATGAGACGACGGCATGCCATCGGCTGACGCTCAATGACCGCGTTTACATTGTAAACGCGCAGGCCACTTCTACTGTCGGTGAAACCCCATCATGCATCACCAAGGTCAGAGCCCGCTTGGTATTGCATCGCTATACGTATTGCATCAATGACGATGCGTATTACGAGAGCAAGCATGCAATATTCAAGTATCGAGGTAGTCGCCAAGTTTCTGCAGTTCGTCTCCGAGGCTGAAATCCTGGCATCTGGACGTTTGATGTCTCCCCAAGAACTGGAGGAATTTCGTTATCAGGACGGGAGCCCTATTGACCCTGCGGTTTCAGGATGGACCTTCTGTGGTGACGTTAATCCAAAGATGCTGGACCTAATCGCAGCAGGCGAAAAGATTCGGCACTCTGCAACCATTTGGAAAGCACCCGAGGGCACCTATGTACTGGCGTTGCAGCAACAGGTAGAAAACTGGGCACATCGGTTTATCGTACCGCTCAGTGGCCAGAGCATTCGGCAGTGCGTTTCAGACGTAGGGTGTATTCCAATAATCATTTCGCTATCAACGCGATTTGGAGATTTGGCGCGTGTACTGGCTATTCCGTTCTCTCCTGAATTGGTGGAGGCGCATGAGTACATAGTCGACTTGGAAAAGGTCTCGGTATTTGCTCTTGCAGACGACATAGTCAGTGCAAGCCTGCATTTTTTACGACCTGATGCGATGTGTGGCGATGGTCAGTCCATCAAGGCAGTCTGCGTGTCGGCGGTGGCTGCACCCGAGGTCCGCGCATTTCTGGAGGCACATCAACCTAGTGTTTCAAGCATGATGCAGTAGAGCTTGAATGTCACGGTAGGGCAACTTTGATTCATTCACACGGCGCGACTAACGTTGCGCCGTTTTTCATGTTCTCGGTAATTTGGCCAGTCGTAATGACAACAATGTCTTAAGCACGAACTGATTTCTCGCCACGTGTCCTGAGAGCCCCCATCTGATTCGTTCAGTAAACCGACTGTGTGACGGCAATGCAGCAGTTTCTGTCAGTCACGACCTCGAATTCACCGTCCGTATGCTGCCGTTCAACGTTGAAGCAAAGAGGATGCCGAATTCCTCGCTGGAGCGACCAGTTGGGCAGCAGATACAGGAGGCAGGAAACGTGCTCTTTGGTCTGCGCAAACCAACCAGCAGCATACCGTTTGCTCCCCTTCAGCAATGATGGCCAAGGCCCCCGAGGGCGATATCTGGGCAGCTCTATAGCCGAACGACTGCGGCGGACCTGCCGACCGTTGGCATTTGTAAGCCCCAGGGGTATGGCTTGGTCAGCCCCTTCTCAAACTGATACACGGCAACATCTGGAAGTAAGCGCCGGTCATAGCACATGCCGAGGCGGATGCTCAAACTAGCTGGAGCGGCAACGACCATGTGGAGCCTTCGAACGCCGGCTGCACTTAGCTGCTGCACTGCATCTCTAAACTGCGCTGCCAACGCTGCTTGTTTCTGCTCAGACCAGAACCGGTCGGCAAGCGGCGTCTCGATTCTCAGTCGGACTACCGGCAACGAGCTGGCAAAAGAAGCTGTGACGTCAGTTTGATTTACGGCATACGACGCCTCAACGACCAGAATGGCCTCTTCGGCTCCTACGGCGGTCGGCCCCCCCTCAGGTGGCAGGAACCTCACCGAGTCATCCGCGCCATCAAGCGCACGCCAGCATTTCGCGCTGCGGTCCCAGTCATACAAGTGGACGTGGGACTCGTCATCAATGAGCATCCCCGCAAGGAAGAGAGCGGGCACAGCTGCGAGTCCACCAATAGCGACCTGCACATCTCGTTTGTCAGCTCCGTCCACAAGCGTGTGCAGCGCGGTTCTCATAGAAGAGACCCGCTCCAACAAATATGCAGGGTCAACGCGTCCTTCAAGGCCCTGCGGACGGAAATCGATAGGCAAGTGACGCCGGTCACCACGAAATGTGGGAACCACCTTCTCCACTGCTGGTGAATCAGGGCTGGCATGTAGGCCGCGCATCTCAATAACGACCAATCGGCGTCGGCGCTCGCGTCGGTAATCGGCCAC
Organism: Rhodoferax sp.; assembly: GCA_008015235.1. Lineage (GTDB taxonomy): Bacteria > Pseudomonadota > Gammaproteobacteria > Burkholderiales > Burkholderiaceae_C > Allorhodoferax. Next base: position 4,626 of record SSFF01000014.1, read on the forward strand.
CAGAATAATTGCGCCTGCGGCGACCAATGCGAGTCCGGTTCCAGCAAACACCAGAGTGAGCCAGAACGGAATACCTTGGCCCGTACCGATGGAGAATGACAACCCCCCATCCTCCTTGGACTGTCTTGCAAACTGAATTGCGTAATCAGCGCCTGCGGTAGCAATGACCAATGCAGAGCCGTACTTGAGTAGGGTGATTCCTACCGAGCGGGGTCTCGTATACCATTCGAGCAGCCGTGTAGTGACGGTGTAGAACAACTGGCTAAGCATTTGTTCTCCCATGCCAGATGCCTCCTGTTGCTCGCGTCATTAAGACTCCCTTTTCAATTCTCGGATGCCGCCGGACCTGCTCTTGGTCCAAACCCGAATTTCCTTGCGGCCTACGATGGGGAAAAACAATCTTGACCCATCGAAAGTGTCGTTAGCAACTGCCTGCTGCCAGTCATCCCGGTCAACGTGACTAGGCGTAGGACTGTCTTCAGGATGTGTGTGCCACAGCCCTAGGTAAGCTAGGGTGCTTGCCTCCTCGAGCCACCGCTCCCTTGCGATGTGCTCGTGTTTCTTTGAGCGGAAAAAACTGAAGCGGGACCTTCGGTCCGAGGGCTGCGGGCTGGTTACCTCGTCAACAACGATATCGTCGGAATCGAGCAAGTGCCGCCCCAAAAGTACACCTCCGGCCTCACGCTGCCAGCACCTTTTTTGGACATGCACCAGCAACTGTTCGACAGCATTACTGGTGATGATGAGGCGCTGTTTCGGGGTCACTTTGAACACCAATTTCATTTGGCACCTCGGCAGCGTTTGCATGGGCGACCGAAAACTCGCTGACTTGCCTCCTCGAAGCTCAAGGCCCTAGCATCATCTCGCCAGGGCGTCGTGCGCAGACCTTGTTCAGCGGCAATCCGCCCATCCCCGACCCAATAGCGATACGAAGGTTCGGCTACGGTCAGCGCAGAAAGAAGGTGCTCTGCTGCCATTAATGCCGTGCGCCGGGACTGCAGCGCCCCGTACGGCACAAATATGCTTGAACAGCCGGTAAGGTTCTTGGACACCGCCTGGTTCGGCTCCAGGAATGCTGTGCGACTCTGCAAGGACTCCTGACCCTCGTCATCCCGATACAGGCAATCCAAGCAGCCAGGCTCGTCGGTCCAGGTGACCACGGAATGTCCGCCAAGGTCGAGGGGTTCCAGCCAGGTGAAAAGCATGGGGATGCGCTTCTTCGCCTTGGACCTGATGGCTTGGCAAAACGAGCGTTCCAAGGTGGGTAGGCCGAACGCGAACACTACGGCATCGATATCGTCGAGTTTCGCGGTCTTCAACCATTCCTGTGCCCAGTCGGTCACCTCCGTTACACGAATGCCGGGATACCGACGCCTGAACTCGAAGCCCAGCCCAACCACCTTGGGTAGGTCAATGAAGCACGGGTCGATGATGTGTCGAAAAACGTTGTCTTCGGAGTAGTTGTCGCCGTCTACCAATGTTAGACGACCGATGCCCGTGGAAGCAAGCGAATCCGCGACTACCGCTCCAACAGCACCACAACCTAGGACGACAACATGTTTGTCTAGGAGGTCGAGCGAAGCCCCGCCGCGCTCGCGCATGTAGGTCGGGGTATGTCTGCGGACGGTGAGAGGCGTGACGCCTGCCTTGGGGTCGAGCTTGCCCGCCTTTGCGCCGAATGTGGCGCCAACCAGCGAAAGTCCACCAGCAGCACGGGGAACCGACACCAACAGCACAAGCCGCTTTGGGCCGTTCTTGGACGGCCCAACAAGCTGGTCCCAGAGCGCATGCTGCGTCGCGTTCATACGCGCCAGAATGGCTTCGATGAAATCCGGCCCCAGCTTGTTCGGATAGATAGGCGGCGCGAGAGGCTCCGGCAAGTGGACATACAGCGCGCGATGCGAAGCAAGTCGTTTGGTGTCAAACGCAAGCGGCGACTTTCCCTCGCGTTCGGTTACATACCACTTCGGGGTGCCTTTCTCTTGCTTGAGGTAAGCCACAAGGAGCCGGTCAGTACAGTCAACTTCAAAAGTAGCGCGAGCGCGAGCAGAGTCGGGCAAGCCCAACCAGTAGCCTTCTAGCTCATTGAAGAACTCCACCGTGTTTGCCGCAGCATCAGAATCCCATTTCTCCAACAGGTCGTAGGCCGCGAGCACCGTGAACGCGACAATCTCAGGCCGGCGCATCGGGTCCAGCGAGAGTCCTTGGTTGTCGCTTACGCACACGGACCCGTAGTAGCCGACGTGCGCCAGAAGACTTGTCGGCTTGCGCAAGGAGATGCTGGGCAATCGCGTCAGTGAATCGCTCTTGCAGCTGACATCCAGGTCCCAGCGTCGCCGGGAGCCCTGAACTTGCACGCTCAACCACCCGTCGGCAAGGTCAGCCACCCGGACGACACCAAGGCCGCGCGCCTGACAAGCCTGCTGAACTGCGGCGTACCCCTCATCTGTCTGCGTCGGAACAGGTTGAGCCGTAGTGGTCAAGCCGAGTTCCCCGTACTAATGACCGGCGCAACGGCAGCCTTGGCGGTTTCCGCCTTCTCAGGCACCTTAAAGTCATCCCCGAATTGCTTCTTCAGCACCTTGCACGCGTCTTCAGGCAAGTCTTCGTCGAAGGCCTCGCCCAGGGCGTCGCGCAATGCTTCAAGCTTCTCCTGGAATGTCTCCATCTGCAGCTTGGTCATGAGCTCCATCAGGTCACCGCCAGGCGTAACGGGCAGATAGACCTTCAGGCGTTCGTGGTACCCCTCGTCAGTCACTTCGCCTTGGAATTGATTCAGAACGGCACTTACCCAATCGAACAACGCAAGCAAATCTGCAGGCTTGCCTGAGGGCTCAAAGCGCGGCTTGAACCACTGCTTTGCCGCGATGGTCAGTGCGATGCTGAGTGGCGCGCCACCATTTCGGAACTGCACATCGCGCCAGCGCTTCATGTAACGGATGCAGCGGCGGTACTGCGCAAGGTCTTTGTCGTCAGTGAACGCAGTACTTATGAGTTCGGTAAGCTTCTTCGGGTCAGCCGCTTCCCAGAACCGGAACTCCTGCGCAGAGTTCTCCCGGCCCTTGCCAATGGCCAGGAGCCCGTCTTCACGCTTGGTATAGATGACCAGGTCAACGTGGTATTCAGGTTCATCATTGCGCATGTAGTTGACCGTCACGCAGGGACGACGAATCAAGACCGTGCGACCGTGCGTGTTGACTGCATCGCGGACCTTTTTCTTGAGAGCCACGGGGTCCGGATACTTGTTCTGATTGCAGTCGAAGATGACACCAACGTCGATGTCATAGTTTCCGTCCAGCGGAACAACTCCGGTGTTCATGGCGTAGCTGCCCTGATTGAACGTCTCGAACCCCGGGAGGTCTTTGTCGAGGTTGGCTTCTAGCGCATCAATCAGAACCTTGCGCTTCTCTCGCAGCGTTGCCTTCTCGTCGTCGTTATCGAGCTTAATGGCTGCATGAAACTCTTCGAACTGTTTTTGTACTGCTGGCATGTCATCTCCCAAGGTTGTGCAGGTCAAGGGCTCGGCTCCGGAGCGGACGCCCAATCTGCCAAGATGGGAATATAAAGAAATGTTTCAAGGGTGCTGCATGGTGAAATTTGTCAACGGGTGTTAGCCGTGCGCCCCTCGTCCATCCCTCGAAGAAAACCACCCATCGGTCGATGGGTGCGCAGCCCTTTGGGTTCCTCGTGCAGCACCGTGGTGCTGCGGAGCGGACGCTGTTGAGCTTCCGCTATCAGCCTAAAGAGGACCGAGCTTAGTCAGAGTCAGCGATGCAGTGAGTTTCGCCCACGGTGGGCGACACTTTCACGGAATCCTTCGCACTAATCGTGGAGCTCCATCGGCAGTCGTGCAGTGACGCCCAGCGCGGCAGTTGCACCACCATCATGAGTTAGGGCCTGGACATGCCCGAAATGCGGCGAAACCGGGTACCCCGTTTTCGCCTTGGAATCCTTCTTTTTGCGCTCGCCTACGCGTGCGCAATACCCCCCACATCGCCGGTAGCTACACAGGGTATCGCTTTATCCCCTCGCTACCAATGCCGCCCAAACGCCGATTCGACCCCCTTCTCATCGCCACCAAGACCGCTTTTCTCCAGCGCATACAAGAATGCGTCGTCGCGGGCTACACCCGCTACACGACCGGAACTATTTCCCTAGAAAAAGCTCCTCGGCTTTTTCAGAAATTCGAAGACCTATACGCGGTGTCGCTGCGCAAAGACGAGCGCTATCGCCGCAAAAAGACAGGCCTTGCATCCGCGACGCTACATGCCCGGCTCAGCGAAGAGTTCGAAATTGACTTCGTCCTGATGTTCACCCCCGGCGAAACCATCGCCACCAGCCTGGAGCGCCTCTATGACGTTCATCTAAATCCGATTCCATATCGTGAGCTCGAATTAGTCCGCCTGACGAAACGCGGTAAAGACCACCCCGTCTTTACCTGGCGCATGAATACAGCCACGGTAGAAGCGTGGCGACAGCGCCTGCATCTGCATACAGCCCACAATAACGAAAATGAAATTCTGCGAGACTGGTTTAGCCTGTATCGAACCATTGGTTTCGCCGGCATTCGCCGCCAAGTGGGCGAACTCGTGGCTTATTGGCGAAGGGAGTGGAAACAGCTGCGCGGCGACGCGCCGTGCCCAGTTTCCTACCCACATAACGAGCCCAAGATTCGCCCGTTGCATGGCATGGCCCGTGGCGATGATGGGAAGTGGAGACCGAGTAAAGGCTTCCCGAACAGCCACCAGCTCCCGACATTGTTTTACGTCCGCAAAAAGAGTTCGGATGGAGAACGCCTGAGTAAGGTCATGCGAGAGGTTCTTCCTCTGCTCAATGGCACCTCCGATAGTGATGGTGACGCGGGTACCTGATGTCCCGCTGCGCAGCTACATCTCTTCTCATCGCGAGGTAACAAGGGTTGTCACTGCGTGATGACGCCGACATTCGCTGCGCTGTGACGGCCTCAATAGCCGTGCGGCTATGACCCTGTGCCTGTGAATCCACCGGATTGCTACCTGCGTGGCGAGAAAAAGGCTAAACGCATTGGCTATTCGAAGTAGCGGCCCTCGCGGTGACGGCTGCCTTACTTTGAAAGAACGTTGATGAAGTCTTTTGTTATCAAACACCCCCCTAAGGGACGAACTACCTGTTCTCTTGTTCGCCAGTACTACGACCGGAGTACCAGACGAACGGCTACCAAGTATCTTGGCAGTTTTCCCATTTCCACGAATCCATCCAAGCTGCCCAGCGGTGTGAATCTTCGCCCTGGTGTGATGTTGTCGCAAGATGAGTGGCATGAAATCCAACGCTTTCTAAGTCGCTACAGCACCTTCGGAATCCCGGTGCCACTGACAGAAGAACAGCTTGCGCAAGCCTGGTCGCAGTTGCGCAGTGAAAAGGAGTTTCGAGAGCAATCCGCCTTGGATATCCTTGCATCTACAGTGCTTGAAGCCGCGGGGGAATTACGCTCGGAAGTGGCAAATCTGCGCGCTCAAGGGTGGACCTTGTCGACGGGGATGCTGCAATTCACTGGTGTCAAGCGGGTTGTGGAGGGGACTCCCTTAGACCAGTTGAAAGTGCGGGTCAATGTCATTCGACAGGCCTTTAGGGAGTTCGAAGAGACGCTGGGTGAGGTGCGCCTCGTTAAGACGCGCAGCCCTAAGAAATAAAGAAGCGCGAGCCCTGCTCGCGCTTTTGAATCAATGGTGTGCTGTCTCAGTCGATGTCTGCCAGGTCGCTGATTTGAAGTGCATCTTCAAGACTTGACCCGAGCTCATCGGGGATGACTATCGCGACATTTACCTTCTCGGGTTTCGTCTCGCCTGGCATGAGTGGCCGTGGCAGCAATAGTTGGGCAGCTGCCGTCAGCAACCCCCAGCTCATCGTTTCCTTGCCATGTTGGGATTGCGGTACCTCGGCGCTTCGAATTGGCGTTTGGACGCCTGCTTCGACCAGGGAAATGTGCAGGCCATTTCCGCGGTCGACCCAAAGCCCGACGCCAAATCCATGCTTGTTCATGTCCTCCAAGAGGTTTGCAATTCGGGCACCTGCACACGGGAGAACGAAGCGGTGTGCTTGGTTCTCGACACGCATTTGCACAATGACTTGCACATGTCCGTTCTTCATTTGACGTGTGACAACTCCGAATTGGGGGCGCTTTCCATCCTTTAATTCTCTGGAGAGGTGCTGCGACATTTCAGCAGTGAGAAACCATCCGCTGAGGTGCTGAACATCAAATGCGCCAGGCTTGACACGCGCTCTCATGTGACCCGGTTCAATGAGCTCTCCGAATGTTAGTTTGCGGGCCGCGCCGGCTGCCTTCAGGAGCTTGAGTTCGATGGCATTTGGTCTGTCTTCCATACTGTTTCCTAAGTTGTGCGTTCAAGACGAACGCACAACGTGTAGATAGCCACATGTAGCTACCCCTCGGTGCAAACAGATACTGCCAGTTTACAAACCTACACTCCCAGCATCCGTATTCAAAACTGATAGCAAAAAATATAATTTGCGTAACGCTTAGCGCGGCACAGGAGATATTTGTTATGAGTTTTGTTGCAGTAAAAAAATACCTGTTTGACCTCGATTTATTGCCTACGCCGGAGGGGGGGGAAGGCAGGGGCGGGCAGGGCAATTGAGGGAGATAAGCAGCGCATGGGCGCGTGGCTGCGCAAGCTGCGCCGAGAAGCAAAAGAGGGGTGGGGTGGGATATGCATCGTACTAAGTACGTCCTGGGTGTTGCGGTACTGCTGTGCAAAGCTGCAAAGAACCTTGGTCCCAAACTGCGCCAGCGCGTTATTGGGGCGACTTTCCACAGCAACATGTCGGGAGACTCATTTGCTGCAATTCCGCGCGGCACACAAGTCGGTAACGACGTGCAGCGCCGAAAGCCTCGCGAATGGCTTGCCCTGGACGACACGAACGAAGGCTGGCTGGCTTCTGCTTCCACGAATTACATTCAAACGCACCCAGAGCATGGCATTGCAGAGCCAAAGGTGCTTGAGACTATTGAAGCGCTCCTAGCTTTGCTATCAATAATGGAGCAAAAATAATGCCAATCCGCATATCAAAAAAACGTCGCAATGAGTACTGGGAGCGCTATGTGTATGACAGCAAAAGCCAAGATGAACTGACCGGCCAAGAGCGCAGACTTGTCCGCGAAATAGTGTCAGAAATGTGGCGTACGCTTGATAGTCAGCCGACAAAAGCTTTGCGCAAGATGCGGCGGACTGTGCCAAAGCTAAACAGTGCATCGTCAGTAATCCGTCCCTCTCTCCCGAACACTCCACTATGGACCACAGAATGGCCGAAATGCAGGCCAGTGAACAGGCGCTGCGACATCAGAAGAAGATGACTGAGTCCGGCCTCTGGTTAAGGCCTCCATCCACGGTGAGCTGGTGCTAAAGTTGGGTTGGGTCCTAACCGACCCACATGCCTTTCCTCCCTGGGCATGTCCGTGCAAACGGTTCACCCAGCCTCGTGCTGGGTTTCTTTTTTTCTAGGGGGGATGGATGCGGGCACAGGGATGCGATTTCAAGGAAAAATAAGCAAGTGGAATGACGAGCGCGGATTTGGATTCATCGAACCCGCCAAGGGAGGGCAGGAGCTCTTTGTCCACATCAAAGCGTTTGCGCCTGGCCTGGGGCGGCCGCAAGTAGGGGCAATGGTCAGCTTTGAGGTCGAACCGGCCCAGGATGGAAAAAAGCGCGCTGTGCGTATCGAGCCCATGACTGTCTCTCGTGGCCGAGGTAACAAGCCACCAGTGCGACAGAAATCATGGAATCGGGCCAGTTTGTCTGTGCTGGGTGTTTTTGTGCTGAGTTACCCGCTCATCCTGCTCTTCGGCCGGCCGCTGCCATATGCATGGGCGGCTTACCTGGGTATGAGCGTGGTGACCTTTGGTTTTTATTGGGTCGACAAGCGAGCGGCTGAAGCCAATGCCTGGCGCATTTCCGAATCGACACTCATCACCTTGGGTGCTTTGTGCGGGTGGCCAGGGGCGGTTGTGGGGCAGCATGTTTTTCAGCACAAGACTATCAAGGAGTCCTTTCGCATTCAGCATTGGGTCTCAGTGATATTCAACCTGTTGTGTTTTTATGCCCTGACAACGCCATTGCTGACATCGATACCGCAGCGGTGGCTACGATAGCGGCCGAACAGGCTGCTGCCCGTTGGCATTCGCGGATACATGCAGGTCATGCGAAACACGACCCCAGACCTGCATGTCCCTGCCTTAAGCGGCCTGGCGCGACGGGAATTGGTAAATTTTTGCGGTGTCCTTCAGTTCGATGCCTTCCTTAGATGCTGGCTGGAGAGTCGAGACAGGCTGCGAATCTAACGCTGTGGGCGTATCCTCATATGCGAGTACCTCCGTCAGGCTGATAGTGGCTCCTTTGCGCAGCAGTTTGCGCCCTTTGTGAATGCGGTGCTGACCCTTATCGTTGAAGCACTCGTTGATTTTCTTGGCCAGTCGTGAGGCGCAGAGGTGGGAGTAGCGCATCAGCATGCGCACATCGCGGTGGCCACTGAACTGTTGCAGGTCCGAAATCGAAAAACTGCCGCTCTCAGCCAAGCGAGAAATCGCTTCGTGTCGACAGTCGTGAATGTGCAAGTCGTCGATGCCTGCCGAGTCGCATGCGCGTTTCCAATTTTTGACGAGGTAATCGATGCCGACGTCAAACACCTTCTCGGTATCTTGGGGGAGGTCAGCCAAGATATCGAGCAGACTCTGACGCAGCGAGAGCTTGCGGGCCCTGCCATTCTTGGTCTCGGGGAGGTAAGCTGTCCCTGCAGTGAAGTCGATGCGGTCCCACGTCAGGGACATCGTCTCCCCGCGGCGGGCGCCAGTCAGAACTTGGAAATAGTAGAAGGCCTGCAAGTAGGGCACCACGTCGGTGGCTTCAATGGCCTTTTCACGGAGCTCGCTACGGACGACGGCCATGACCTTCTTGCGGGCGCTCAGACTTCCGAAGTGTTGGCCAGCCACGTAGTCGTCCGCCATCTCGCTCAGGACGGGCTCGAGGCAGCGCTCAAGGTCCATCTGGGCTAGCGCGCTGAGCAGCTTCTCTTCTTCGGATGACGAAATACGCCGGTCGCGCTCGTTGAAATAGCGCGGACGGCGCACCGCCGTCATCGGGTTCTTTATCAGGTTGTAGTCCCACACCGTCGTTATCACTTTGAAGATGGCTTTGAGAATATCGATATCCCGGTCGACTGTGGATGGGGCAACGGCCTCAAGTCGTTCTTTGATGTAGTCTTCGATGTCGACAGTGGTGACTTCGGCAAGTTTCTTGTGGAGCCAGAGCAATGCGGTGGACGAATCGCGCATTTGAAACGCCGCCGCCCGCACCTTTTTGTTCTGACTTGCCAGGTCCTCCCTGTAGGCTTTCAGGAGTTCAACGCCGAGGGGACCGCTGTCCTGCAGCCATCCTTCAATCTTGTAGGCGATGATGTCTTTGCTCTTGAGGTGACCCAGCTCTTCGTGCAGGTAGCGTACCAACAGCTCGGCGAGGGTGACTTGGCGGGCCTTGGTGTAGTCGATGAACAGTCCGCGTGAGCGTTGGGCCTTGACTTCATTTTGGAAGTCGATGGCCTCTTGCTCGGTGCCAAACGTCATGTTGAGCACAGGGTAGCCAGTCTGGCGAATGCGTGCCAGGAAGCTTTCATCCAGTTGCTTGATGCGGGGTTTGAACTTTTTCTGACGCAATTTCTGGAAGTAGGCCTCTGCCTCGTCGAAATGGTCGTAGGGGAAGTAGGCGGTGAGGTCATCCCGGGTTTTGACGGTGACGATGAAGCGGGAACGATTGACGGGGTCGGACACGGAAATCTCCAATTAATTAAGGAGATGCGTATAGGGTCCCGGTTTATCTCGGTGCAGAAATCAAGCACCAAGGCCTGATTTTTGGCACAGATTTGGCACAGAATTCCAAAAGTTGGGCAAAATTTCTAGGACGAAATCTTGCTAACTTATTGATTTACAAGGGAAATTTGGTCGGGGTGAGAGGATTCGAACCTCCGGCCTCTACGTCCCGAACGTAGCGCTCTACCAGGCTAAGCTACACCCCGCGGTGCTGTTGCAATAGTTGAACGACCCACTGATTCAGTGGTCGCGTTGCAATGACTTGGAGGCCAATTGTAGCAAACACTCTTGGTGAGAATTGGCGGGCAGACGTTCTGCAGCAGCGCGCGCACGATTGGCTTCCGAAAGTGCGGCTTCGCGTGCCACATCCAGGGCACCCGTGCTGCGCACAATGCGGACGACATTGTCCAGTTGCTCCAATTCGCCGTGCTCGATGGCGTGGCGGATGAGTGCGGCATCACTGGGGGTGGCGCGCTTCATGGCGGCAATCAGTGGCAGGGTGGTTTTGCCTTCGCGGAGATCGTCGCCCAGGTTTTTCCCCATCACCGTGGCGTCCCCTGCGTAGTCCAGTACGTCGTCAATGACTTGGAAGGCTGTCCCGAGCGCTTGACCATATTCGGCGCAGGCTTCTTCATGCTCGGCAGTTGCACCGGACAGCACGGCGCCGACGCGGGCGCTGGCTTCGAACAATTTGGCGGTTTTGGAGCGGATGACCTGCAGGTAACCGGCTTCCGTGAGTTCGGCGTTGTGCATGTTCATCAATTGCATCACTTCGCCTTCGGCAATAACGTTGGTTGCGTCGGCCAAGATTTCCATGATGCGCATGCTTTGGGCTTCGACCATCATCTGAAAGGCGCGCGAGTACAAAAAATCGCCCACCAGCACGCTGGCCGGATTGCCGAACTTGGCGTTGGCGGTGGCATTGCCGCGGCGCAGCATGGATTCATCTACCACGTCGTCGTGCAAGAGCGTGGCGGTGTGGATGAATTCGACCACGGCGGCCAGGTTGAAGCGTTGGGCTCCGGTGTAACCCAGTGCGCCACAGCACAGCAGCAGCAATGCGGGCCGCAAGCGTTTTCCACCGGCTGCAATGATGTACTGTGCGACGTTCCCGACCAGGGGGACATCCGAGTTAAGCCTTTGTGCGATCACGCGGTCAACGTCGAGCATGTCGGCGGCAATGATGGCCAGGCCGGCGGAATTGGTGGGGGCAGGGGCTTGCAAGGCGGGGTCCGGTTAGGTGTTTGCGCCTAATTATAGGAAGCCTTTGTCATGGGTCCTTGGGCGTGGCAGAGGTCTGGTTGCCAAAGAAAGTGGCACATGGTAGAATCACGGGCTCTGCGCAAAATTCCTTTGTGCAGTTTCTTTGTAAGAGGTTCACATGTACGCGGTCATAAAAACCGGTGGCAAGCAATATCGCGTTGCTGCTGGCGAAAAAATCAAAGTAGAACAGATTGCTGCGGACGTAGGCCAAGAAATCGTGATCGACCAGGTTCTCGCTGTGGGTAACGGCGCTGAATTGAAGGTTGGCACGCCCTTGGTGTCCGGTGCTACTGTTAAAGCCACTGTCGTTTCGCACGGCAAGCACGACAAAGTGCGCATCTTCAAGCTGCGCCGTCGTAAGCACTACGCTAAACACCAAGGCCACCGTCAGCAGTTCACAGAACTGCAAATCGGTGCGATTTCTGCTTAAGGAGCATAGGTCATGGCACAGAAAAAAGGCGGCGGCTCTACGCGTAACGGGCGTGATTCCAAGCCCAAGATGCTCGGTGTGAAGGCTTTCGGCGGTGAACTGATCACTGCAGGCTCGATCATCGTTCGCCAGCGTGGAACCAAGTTCCACCCCGGTAACAACGTCGGTATCGGCGTTGACCACACCCTGTTTGCACTGGTGGACGGACACGTGTCCTTCGCCGTCAAGGGCGCTTTGAACAAGCACACAGTGAGCGTGACCGCCGCGTAATCCGCAGCACCATGCTTTCACGCTAAAACCCTGCGCCCTCCGCGCGGGGTTTTTCATTTTTGAACGGGACATTGCCATGAAATTCGTTGACGAAGCATTCATCGACATCGCCGCGGGAGATGGTGGCAATGGCTGCGTCTCGTTCCGGCACGAAAAATACAAAGAGTTCGGTGGCCCCAATGGTGGCGACGGCGGGCGTGGTGGCCATGTGTTCGCCGTGGCCGACCTCAGCCTCAACACGCTGGTCGATTACCGCTATGCGCGCCGTTATGAAGCCAAGCGCGGCGAGCACGGCCTGGGTTCCGACATGTTCGGTGCGGCCGGCGATGACATCACGCTGAAAATGCCGGTAGGCACCATCATTTCGGACGCTGAAACCGGTGAGGTGCTGTTCGAGTTGCTGACACCCGGTGAGGTCATCACCATTGCAAAGGGGGGCGACGGCGGCTTCGGCAACCTGCGCTTCAAGAGCGCCATCAACCGCGCCCCGCGCCAGAAAACACCGGGCTGGCCCGGTGAGCGCCGCAGCCTCAAGCTCGAACTCAAGGTGTTGGCCGATGTTGGCTTGCTGGGCATGCCGAATGCGGGCAAGTCCACATTCATCACAGCGGTGTCTAATGCGCGCCCCAAGATCGCCGACTACCCCTTTACCACCCTGCACCCGAACCTGGGGGTGGTGCGTGTAGGGCCGGAGCAGAGCTTTGTGGTGGCCGATATTCCGGGGCTGATCGAAGGCGCCTCCGAAGGTGCGGGCCTGGGCCACCAGTTCTTGCGCCACTTGCAGCGCACGCGCTTGCTGTTGCATGTCGTGGACGTGGCGCCGTTTGACGAGTCGGTAGACACCGTGACGCAGGCCAAGGCCATCGTCAACGAGCTTAAGAAGTACGACGAAGCGCTGTACAAGAAGCCGCGCTGGCTGGTGCTCAACAAGCTTGACATGGTGCCAGCCGACGAGCGCGCTGCGCTGGTCAAGGACTTCGTCAAGCGCTTCAAGTGGAAAGGGCCGGTGTTCGAGATTTCGGCACTGACCCGCGAGGGCTGCGAGCCCCTGATCCGTGAGATCTACAAGCACATCAAGGCGCAACAGGTCGCCGAGCAGGTGCCGGTCGAGGTTGATCCCCGCTTTGCGCCCGGACCGGATGCAGCGTGAGTGTGTAGCCCCAGTTGCTATTGATTGAGTAGCGCCTTGCGTAATATTTGCGCGGGCCGATGGCCAAAATGATGCAGAAAAAATTCAGTTCCACGGTGTTGCGCGATGCCCGCCGCGTCGTCATCAAGGTAGGTTCCAGCCTGGTCACCAACGAGGGCCGTGGGCTTGATGAGCAGGCCATTGGTGAATGGTGCCGCCAGATGGCGCACCTGATCCGCGAAGGGCGCGAAGTCATCATGGTGTCCAGCGGCGCCGTGGCCGAAGGCATGAAGCGCCTGGGCTGGGCCACGCGCCCGACCGAAATCCAGGAACTGCAGGCCGCTGCCGCCGTGGGGCAGATGGGCTTGGCCCAAATGTACGAGACCAAGCTGCGGGCCAACAACCTGGGCTCGGCCCAGGTGCTGCTCACGCACGCCGACCTGGCCGACCGCGAGCGCTACCTCAATGCCCGCTCCACCTTGCTGACCTTGATCAAGCTCGGGGTGGTGCCGGTCATCAACGAGAACGACACCGTGGTCAACGACGAAATCAAGTTCGGAGACAACGACACCCTGGGAGCGCTGGTGGCGAATCTGGTGGAGGCCGATGCGCTGGTGATCCTGACCGACCAGAAGGGTCTGTACACCGCCGACCCTCGCAAGCACCCTGAAGCCGAGTTTGTGCACGAGGCGCAGGCGGGCGATCCTGCACTGGAAGCGATGGCCGGTGGGGCTGGCTCCAGCATCGGCCGCGGTGGCATGCTGACCAAAATTCTGGCCGCTAAGCGTGCGGCCGGTTCCGGCGCCTCCACCGTGATTGCCTGGGGCCGGGAGCACGATGCTTTGATCCGCTTGGTGCAAGGCGATGCCATTGGCACGCTGTTGATTGCGCCGACCCAGAAAACCCAGGCACGCAAGCAGTGGATGGCCGACCATCTGCAGTTGCGCGGTGCCGTCGTGGTGGACGACGGCGCCGCCGCCAAAGTGCGTGACGAAGGCAAGAGCTTGCTGCCCATCGGCATGGTGCAGGTGGAGGGTGATTTCTCGCGCGGCGATGTCATTGCCATCCGCGACGCAGCAGGTCAGGAGGTCGGCCGCGGGCTTGCGAATTACGCCAGTGCAGAGGCCCGACTCCTGTGCCGCAAGCCTTCTACCGAGTTTGAGCGCTTGCTGGGATATGCCGCCGAACCCGAGATGGTGCATCGCGACAACATGGTGCTGGCACGCTGACAGGGCGATCCGCTCTACTGAATCTCAACCTTCTCAGAGGTGCGGGTGGGGCGCTTGAGTGCCCGCACGATGTCTTCTACAGTCCGGCGCGGCAGATGGGCTTCACATGCGCCCTGACGTGCAATCGCGAAGGCATGCTTGGAGGGCAGTGAGTTGCTCTTGATCTCCTTCCAAGCCGGCTCGACGCTACGTGTCCACTGGTTGGCCTGGCTCCAACGCGCATAGGTCTTCACCTCGTCGGTGGTGCAGCGGATGCCTTCGTATACGGCGCTGACCGAACCACTGAGGTTGGTCATGTAGGCCACATAGCGCACGACACCGTCGGCCCCGATCGCCAGCGTGGACGGGTCGATGGCCACCTTGACCGACATGTGAAGCGGCATGTCAATGGCAATGCCTTGGGTGGTCTTGAACGACGGCGCATCGGGAACAGAGGCCTCCACCCATTCCACCTCGGCAGGATAGTTTCCAGCCGGCAGAGCCCAAGCCGTAGCGGCAGCCAGCAGTGCGGCATTGAAAAAAAGAAACCAGCGTGTCATGGTGCGCCACTCTCGGTGCCAGGGTCCGCATCCAGGGAACCGCCAGGCGGCAGTTCCAGGTGGATTTGGGGCAGATTGGCGCGCGAACGCTCGCCATGCTCATGTCCGACACGCGGGCCATGGCGCAGGAAGCGGCCACGGCCCTCATGTCGTGGCAGGTAACGGGCCAGTTCCGTGAGCGCCATTTCATAGACGCCGCGCTTGAACTCGATGACTGCGTCCAGCGGCACCCAGTAGTCGTTCCAACGCCATGCGTCGAACTCCGGGTGGTTGGTGGCACGCAGGTTCAAATCCCAGTCATTGCCTACCAGTTGCAGCAGGAACCAGATTTGCTTCTGGCCTTTGTAGTGGCCGCGGGCATCGCGGCGGATGTAGCGGTCGGGTACCTCGTAACGCAACCAGTCTCGGGTACGGGCAACGATGCTGACGTGCTTCGGCTCCAGACCGATTTCCTCGTGCAGCTCGCGGTACATGGCCTGTTCGGGCGTCTCACCGCGGTCAATGCCGCCTTGTGGAAACTGCCAGGAGTGCGTGCGTATGCGCTTGCCCCAAAATACCTGATTTCTCTGGTTGATTAAGACGATACCGACATTGGGCCGAAAACCGTCCCGGTCGAGCATAATCAAACCCCAAATTTTTAAACTGCGTCCATTATGCACGGCCCTTGCCGTGGTTCAAGTGGTTCGCCCCCGGTTGCCTGCGAGTTCCCCGATGAAAGCCTCCCAATTCCTGATTTCCACCCTCAAAGAAGCCCCCACGGATGCCGAAGTGGCCAGCCACAAGCTGATGATGCGTGCGGGCATGATCAAGAAGCTCGGCGCCGGCATCTACACCTACATGCCCATGGGTCTGCGCGTGATCCGCAAGGTGGAAGCCATCGTGCGCGAGGAAATGAACCGCGCAGGGGCCGTGGAGTGCACCATGCCGGTGGTGCAGCCCGCCGAGCTGTGGCAGGAAACCGGCCGTTTCGACAAGATGGGCCCCGAGTTGCTGCGCATCAAGGATCGCCACGACCGCGACTTCGTGGTGCAACCGACCAGTGAAGAAGTGGTCACTGACATCGCCCGGCAGGAGATCAAGAGCTACAAGCAACTCCCCAAGAACCTGTACCAGATCCAGACCAAGTTCCGCGACGAGCGCCGTCCGCGCTTCGGCCTGATGCGTGGGCGCGAGTTCATCATGAAGGACGCCTACAGCTTCGACAAGGACCCGGATTCGGCCAAGGCCAGTTACCAGATCATGGCAGGGGCCTACCGCAAGATCTTTGACCGCTTCGGCCTGCGCTACCGCGCCGTGGCGGCCGACAGCGGCGCCATTGGCGGCGACCTGAGCGAAGAGTTCCAGGTGATCGCCTCCACCGGCGAAGACGCCATCATCTACTGCCCCACCAGCGACTACGCCGCCAACATCGAAAAGGCCGAGGCGCTGGCGCCCACCGCCCCCCGTGCGGCTGCGCAGGCCGCCATGGAAAAGGTGGCCACACCGGGCAAGAGCACCTGTGAAGATGTGGCCGCCTTGCTGGGTGTGCCGCTGACAAATACAGTGAAATCATTAGTTTTGGCTGTGGATCGTGCAGATACCAATGCTGTTGGTGCTCCAGTTGTTCCGCAGGTATGGCTATTGCTCCTGCGTGGAGACCACGACATGAACGAAGTCAAGGTCGGCAAACTGCCCGGTCTAGCGGACTTCCGCTTTGCCACTGTAGATGAAATAGTGGCCCACTTCGGGTGCAAGCCTGGTTACCTTGGGCCGATTGGACTGAACCGTGGCTCAACAGCGGGTATCGGTCAGCGCCCACCAGTAAAAGTGATTGCAGATCGCGACGTGGCCGTCATGGCCGACTGGATCTGCGGTGCCAACGAGGAAGATTTCCACATCCGCGGTGTCAACTGGGGCCGCGACCTGCCCGAACCGGACATGGTGGCCGACTTGCGCAATGTGGTGGCGGGCGACTTGTCGCCGGACGGCAAGGGCGTGCTGGCCATCGAGCGCGGCATCGAAGTGGGCCATGTGTTCTACCTCGGCACCAAGTACAGCAAGGCTATGAATGCCACCTTCCTGGACGTGAATGGCAAGCCGCAGTTCATGGAAATGGGCTGCTACGGCATCGGCATCACGCGCCTGCCGGCTGCCGCCATCGAACAGAACCACGACGACAAGGGCATCATCTGGCCCGACGCGATTGCCCCCTTTACTGTGGTGCTGTGCCCCATCAGTCCCGACCGTTTCCCCGATGTGAAAGCCGCTGCCGACAAGCTCTACGCCGAGCTACTGGCGTCCGGCGTGGATGTGATGCTGGACGACCGCAACGAGCGCCCCGGCGCCATGTTTGCCGACTGGGAACTCATCGGCGTGCCCCACCGCGTGACCATTGGCGACCGTGCGCTCAAGGAAGGCGTGGTCGAGTACCAGCACCGCCGCGATGCCGAAGCCACCAAGGTGGCCGTGGCCGACATTGCCGCCCACCTGCGCGCACGCCTGCAGGCATGAGGCCAAAGCCTGCTGACCCCGGTGTCACCAGGCGTTCATGCCTCAGGCCCTTGCTGCTGCTGGGGCTGCCCCTGGCATTACCGCAGCCCGTACAGGCAGGGAGCCAGGTCGAGGAGCCGCTCGCGGATGCGGTGCGCACTGCGTTGAGTTCGGCCATCCATAATGCGGCACCCCCTGTGCCAGAGTTTTCGAGCACGCTGGAGCGCATGGCCTACCTGCGCTGGTTGGTCACTGCCAGCACGCGACTGCGCAAGCGCAAGACCGAGCTGGAAGAACGCAAGGAGTTTCTGCAAACGGTCTGGTACGAGTCCAAGCGTGCCGGGCTGGATGTATCCCTGGTGCTGGGCTTGATCCAGGTGGAGAGCGGTTTTCGCAAGTTTGTGGTCAGTTCGGCCGGGGCGCGTGGCTACATGCAGGTCATGCCCTTCTGGACGCGCGTGATTGGTGATGGCGATCCCAGCAAGCTGTTTCACATGCAGACCAATCTGCGCTTTGGCTGTGTCATCCTGCGCCACTATCTGGACCGTGAGAAGGGCGACCTCTACATGGCACTGGGGCGTTACAACGGCTCACGCGGTCGGCCGGAATACCCGAACGCGGTGTTTGCAGCGCAGAGGCAGTGGGATATACCGGTTCGGTAGAGACAGGAATTGGCTGCCACAGGGTGGCAGTTGATTTCATGCAAATCGCTGGTTGCCCCGCATAAAGAAATAAAAGTTTGCTATCAAAATGGTAGCTATTTGTCGGATTTGGAGGGGCGTTAGCCCAACTGTCCCAGTGCCTGGGCGATGGCAGCCTCGTCCACCGCGACGGCTGCCGCATCCACCAGCGCGGCCATGCCGGCCAACGCAGCCACGCCGTCGGCACGCAAGGCGGCAATGCACTGTCCTGCCGCCTTGGGGTTGTCAAAGCCGCTGCTTTGCAGCACCAGCACGCCCTCGGCATTGAGCAGCTTGAAATAGAACTTGCCGTCTTTCTCGCGGTATTGCTTCAGTGTGGCTGTGGCGGCCTTGGTCGCCTTGGCCGCACCTTCCTGCACACCAGCGCCCAGCGGGCGCAGGCCCACGGCGTGGCGCAGGGTGCGCATGAAGGGGGTGGCGGTGCTGCGCGCCTTGGCGGCACCGGTCAGCAGGATTTCCTCGATGCGCTGCGGCTCGGCCATCAGGGCCTGGTACTGGTCGCGCAGCGGCGCGATCTCGCGGTCGATGCGCTCAAACAGCATCTGCTTGGCGTCGCCCCAGGAAATGCCGTCGGCAAACGCCTTGGCAAAGGCGGCGGTTTCCGCCTCGTCGGCAAAAGCCTGGTAAATCTGGAACAGGGCCGAACCTTCGGTGCTCTTGGGCTCGCCCGGTGCCTTGGAGTCTGTAACGATGCCGCCAATGAGTTTCTTGAGTTGCTCGCGCGGGGCAAAGAGCGGGATGGTGTTGTCGTAGCTCTTGCTCATCTTGCGCCCGTCCAGGCCCGGCAGCGTGGCCACGTTGTCTTCGATGGCGGCCTCGGGCAGCACAAAGTGTTCACCGTAGAGGTGGTTGAAGCTGGCGCCCATGTCGCGCGCCATTTCGATGTGCTGGATCTGGTCGCGCCCCACCGGCACCTGGTGGGCGTTGAACATGAGGATGTCGGCCCCCATGAGCACGGGGTACATGAACAGGCCCACGTTCACATCGGCGTCGGGGTCGGTGCCGGCGGCGGTGTTCTTGTCCACGGCGGCCTTGTAGGCGTGGGCGCGGTTGAGTACCCCTTTGCCCAGCACGCAGCTGAAGAACCAGGTCAGTTCGGGAATTTCGGGAATGTCGGACTGGCGGTAGAACACCACCTTGGCCGGGTCCAGCCCGCAGGCCAGCCAGCTGGCGGCAATCTCCAGCGTCGAGCGCTGGATGCGTGCCGGGTCGTCCACCTTGATGAGCGCGTGGTAGTCAGCCAGGAAATAGAAGCTTTCGACATTGCTGGCCAGGCTGGCGCGCACGGAGGGGCGGATCGAGCCTACATAGTTGCCCAAGTGCGGGGTGCCAGAGGTGGTGATGCCGGTGAGGAAGCGGGTGGTTGGTTGGGCCATCATCGATCAGTGAAATAAGAACATCAAAGGTGCAGTTGCCAGTTGGAGTACGGTTAATCCAAGGCTGCGAATTGGATTCATCCAAAATGGGCCCAGGATTTGTGTGAAGGCCAGAATCAAAATAATCCAAATGCCCCATGGCTCTATTCGTGCCAATTGCATTGCATATTTGGTGGGCAATGCAAACAGCAGAATGCGCCCGCCTGCCAGGGGTGGAATAGGCAGTAGTTGAAAGGCAAATAGGCTCAAGCAAACCATGACCCCCGCTCTGCAGGATTCAACAAAGAATGGCTCTAACACTTGGGAAAGTGTCAGCGCGGCCAACGCCAAGTACCACATGAGCGCCATGGCAAATAGTGCGATGGGACTGGCCATCTCTACACAGATTGCACCGTGGATGTGATTGCGCAGATTGCGGTAGTCAATCGGGATAGTTTTTGCATTGCCGAAAATGAACGATCCGTTTGTCAGGAAGAACATTGCCATCGGGATGGCGATGGTTTCAAGTGGCGATATATGGTTGGCCGGGTTCCATGACTTACGGCCTTGACTCCAACCTGTTTTGTCTCCCAGCCAGAACGCTACATGGCCACGTGCCGCTTCGGAAAGCGTGATGGCGAATAGCAGGGGTAATGCCAAGATGGCAGCCTGTCGTATCAAATTGCCAAAATCCATATGCTCTTTTTTTGTGGATGTTTTACAAGCCGATGCGTGCCAGATCGCCGCGTCCTTCGCGGATGAGCACGGGCTCTTCGTCGCTGATGTCCACCACCGTGGTCGGCTCCAGTGGGCAGGCTCCGGCATCGATGACCCCGGCCAACTGGTGCTCGAAGCGCTCGCGGATATCCAATGGGTCGTTCAGGGGCAGATCGTCACCCGGGGCGATCAGCGTGGTGGCCAGCAGCGGCGCGCCGTGCAGGGCCAGCAGTTCCAGCAGCGCCGTGTGCTCCGGCACCCGCAGGCCGATGGTCTTGCGCGAGGGGTGGCTCACACGCCTGGGGACTTCCTTGCTGGCTTCCAGTATGAAGGTGTAGGGTCCGGGCGTAGCCGACTTGAGCAGGCGGTACTGGCGGTTGTCGACGCGGGCGTAGGCGGCCAGTTCGCTGAGGTCACGGCACAGGAGCGTGAGGTGATGCTTGTCGTCGACACCACGGATGCGGCGCAGGTTGTCCGCTGCTGCCTTGTCATCTAGGTGGCACACCAGCGCATAGCTGGAGTCGGTGGGCACGGCCAGGATGCCGCCTTTTTGCAGCAAGGCCACGGCCTGTTTCAGCAGGCGCGGCTGCGGGTTGTCGGGGTGGACTTCAAAAAGCTGGGCCATGGCAGGAAGTCAGTGCGAGGGGGCGCGCAGCACGCGGTCGGCCAGCGGTTCCCACACCGGGGTCAGCCCCTTGGGCAGGGTGGGCAGGGTGCCGAGTTCGGTGTGGCTCTCGTCGGGGCTGTGGAAGTCGCTGCCGCGCGAGGCGAACAGGCCGAATTCACGGGCGATGTCGGCGTACTCGGCGTACTCGGCCACGGTGTGGCTGCCGGTGACCACTTCCACACCCTGGCCGCCATGGGCCTTGAATTCGGTGAACAGTGCGTACTCTTCGGTGGGCGTGAAGTCGTAGCGGGCCGGGTGTGCCACCACGGCCATGCCACCGGCGCCCACGATCCACTGCACGGCGTCTTTCAGGTGTGCCCAGCGGTGCGGCACGAAGCCGGGTTTGCCATCGGTCAGGAAGCGCTTGAAGACCTCGTTGGTGTCCTTGCAGACCTTGGTTTCGACCAGGAAGCGCGCAAAGTGGGTGCGCGAAATCAGTTCGGGGTTGCCAGCATAGGTGAGGGCGCCCTCGTACGCACCTTTGATGCCCACCTTGGCCAGCTCGGCGCCCATTTCCTGGGCACGGGGGCCTCGGCCATTGCGGGTGGCGTACAGGCCTTGCACCAGGGCTGGGTTGTGGTGGTCAAAGCCCAGGCCGACGATGTGCACGGTCTTGCCTGCGAAGGTGACGGAGATCTCGGCGCCGGTCAGGTAGTCCATGCCCTGGGC
Source organism: Rhodoferax sp. (assembly GCA_008015235.1). Taxonomy (GTDB): domain Bacteria; phylum Pseudomonadota; class Gammaproteobacteria; order Burkholderiales; family Burkholderiaceae_C; genus Allorhodoferax. Next base: position 25,920 of record SSFF01000014.1, read on the forward strand.
GTGGGCTGCGGCGATGGCGCGGTCCTGGCCGCCGACTTCGTCGTGGTCGGTCAGTGCCCACAGCTGCACGCCGTTGATGGCTGCGCGTGCGGCCAGCGCCTCGGGCGTGAGGGTGCCGTCAGAGACGACGGAATGGCAGTGGAGGTCGGCGTTGGGAAAGGTCACACCGCATTTTAGGCGCTCAGAATAGTGCAGCGCAGTGAATGGTCAAGGGGGCCGCGGTCATGGGGTGGGTGAATGCCAGCGATTCGGCGTGCAGCAGCAGCCTCGGGGCGAGGGCCTGCACGGCAGGTGGGGCGTACAGGGTGTCGCCGAGAATGGGGTGGCCCATGGCGGCCAGGTGCAGGCGCAGCTGGTGGGTGCGGCCGGTAAGCGGCTCCAGCGCCACCCGACTGCTGCTGGAGCAGGGCAACTGGGGCAGTGCGCAGTAGCGCGTCTGGCTCGGTTTGCCGCTCTCCATGTCGATCTTGCGCAGGGGGCGTTGCTCCCAGTCGAAGCCGATGGGCAGGTCGATGGTGTGCCATTCGCCGATGGGTGTGCGCAGTTCAGGCGCCACCACCGCGACATAGCGCTTGTGGACCTGCCGCGTCGAAAACGCCGCGCCCAGAGCGCGCTGGCATTCCAGCGTGCGCGCGAACAGCAGCACGCCCGAGGTGGCCATGTCGAGCCGGTGCACGACCAGCGTATCGGGGTACTGCTGCAGTGCCCAGTGCCAGGCGCAGGCCTGCTTGTCCTCGCCCTTGCCGGGTACCGAGAGCACACCGCTGGGTTTGTTGAGGGCCAGCAGGTGTTCGTCTTGGTACAGCCATTGGCAGCCTTCGGGGCTGACGGGTTGCCCCTCGAAGCTCATGTCTGCAGCAGGCGCTGCACCGTGTCGCACAGCTCGCTCACGTCGTTGGGCTTGTGGATCAGTGCGGCGGCACCGTGCGTGAGGGCGTTGTGCTCGATCTCAGGCGTAACGTAGCCCGAGGCCAGGGCCACGGGCAGGTTGGAGCGGAAGGCCTTGACGTCGCGCAGCAGCTCCACGCCGCTGTAGCCGGGCATGTTGTAGTCGGTGACCAGCAGGTCCACGCGCTGCGGGTCGTCACGCAGCCACTCCAGGGCCTCCTGCGGGCTGGTGAAGGTGGTCACGTCAAAGCCCTTGCGCGTCAGCACCCGGCGCACCAGGAACACCAGGGCCTCGTCGTCGTCCACGTAGAGCACACGCTGCCCCTGCCCGGTAGGGCTTGTGTTTGCTATGTTTTCTGTAGCTGCCTGCGCAGCATCTAAGCGGGCTGTTGCCGGGAAATACAGTGAAAACGTGCTGCCTTGGCCGGGTGTGCTCTGGACGTCGATGGCGCCCTGGTGGCTGCGCATGACGCCATGCACCACGCTCAGCCCCAGGCCCGTGCCCTGGCCGACCTGGCGGGTGGTGAAGAAGGGTTCAAAAATGCGCTGCAGGGTTTGCGCGTCCATGCCGGTGCCGGTGTCGGTCACGGCCACGCGCACGTAGGGTCCGGGTTCCAGACCCAGTGGGGTCGCGTTGTCGCTTGCCAGTGTCAGGCTGCGCACCTCGACGCTGACGCTGCCCTTGTGCGCGCCCACAGCCAGCACGGCGTTGGTGCACAGGTTGAGCAGGGCCTGCGCGACCTGGGTGGCGTCGGCCAGCACGGTGGCCTGTGCGTCACCGGGCAGCACCGTGAATTGCACATTGGCGGGGAGGGTGACGCGCACCAGGCGCTCGGCTTCCAGCACCAGTTCGGCCAGGCGCACCGGGGCGCGTTTGGGGGCTTCATTGCGGCTGAAGGTCAGGATCTGGCGCACCAGATCGCGGGCACGCTTGCCCGCCTTTTCGATTTCGCGCAGACTGGGCAGGGCCGGGGAGTCCGGTGCGCAGTCCTGCTTGGCCAGTTCGGTGTTGCCCAGGATGGCACTGAGGATGTTGTTGAAGTCGTGCGCAATGCCGCCGGCCATGGTGCCCATGGCCTGCATCTTCTGCGACTCGCGCAGCTGGACTTCCAGGGCAGCCTGCTGTTGCTGCGCTTCCTTGTGGGCAGTGAGGTCGCGCGCAAAGATGGTGGTTACGGTACCGGTTTGCGGGCCGCGCTGGCGCCACCAGGCCTCGGGCACCGTAGCATTGTGCGTGCTGGGGCGCTTGACCTTGCGGCGCTCGAAACTGACGCCGATTTCCACCGGGCGGGTTTCCCCCGCGAGCGTGATGCCTTCGAACTCGCCAAGCATGGCCTGCGACGGAATGTTGCCTTCCAGGATGCGCGACTCGACGTTGGGCAAAAAACGCCCCAGCGGCATGCCCAGGGCCTTTTCGGCGGGGCACATGAAGAGCAGGGTGGCGGCCGGGTTGAAGACCGTGATGCGCTGCTGGTCGTCCACGCAGACGATGGCGTCAAGCGAGGAATTGATGATCGCCGCCATGCGGTTTTCGCTGAGCAGCAGCTGTTCGAATTTCTGGCGCAGGATGGCCGCACTTTCCTGCAGCGCCTCGCGCTGGGCCAGCAGCGGCCCCTGGTCGATGACGGCGCAAATGAAGTGCTCCAGCTCACCCGGGGGGCTCTCCAGCCGGGCAATGTGCAGATCGCCGGTGAAGATGCCTTTGCTGCCGGCCAGGAAGCGTACCTCGTGCACCTGGCTGGCGCCCTGGTTCTTGGCATTCAGAAAGGCCACGGCCACTTCGTCGGCATGGCCTTCGGCCACAAAGGGCAGCAGGTAGATCAGCGGCGGATCCTGCTCCTGCGGCTGAAAGCGCTGCAGCGCCATGGCGTTGCTGGAAAGCACCATGCCTTCTTCGTCTACCACCATGAGGGCCAGTGGCACGCTGGAAAACAGCGTGGCAAAGCGCTCCGAGGCGCCTTCGGCCTCTTGCTGGCTGTAGCGCAGGGCCTGGTTCTGGATTTCGAGTTCAGCCTGGGCCGTGCGCAGGTCCTCGATCATCTGGTGGGGCGAATAGGCCCCCAGAAAGTCAGATTGCGCCCCGAAAGAAGGGGCGCCGGACAGCCGGGGTGGCTGGGGCGGAAGGGTGAAACGCGGGCGACGCAGGGGGCGAACCATGCCTGCAGTGTAGCGCCAGCCTTCTAGCTTGGCAGGGGCCTAATTACCCGACCAGACCACAGCCTGTTTCTGCGCCAGCCAGGCTTCAAAGCGTGGTGCAAAAGCGCCTTCCATGACAGGTCGTTTGACCTTGAGCGTGGGGGTCACGAAGCCGTTTTCCGGGGTCCAGGGCGTGGTCATGGTGACCAGCATGTCGAGTTTTTCGTGCGGTTCGAGCTGGGCGTTGACGTCCTGCAGGTGCTGGGTCAGTTCGGCCGTCAGCGTCGCCTTACCCTCTGCACTCTGGCTGCGGCTTGCCGCCTCGGGCGAGAGTAGCAACAGGGCAATGGGCTGGGCCAGGTTGGCGCCGGTGACCAGGCAGGCTTCCACGGCAGTGTGGCGCACCAGCAGGTCTTCCACATGGGCCGGGGCCACGTACTTGCCTTTGCTGGTCTTGAAAATGTCTTTCACGCGCCCGGTGATGACCAAGGCGCCCTGGGCGTTGATGGTGCCCTTGTCGCCAGTGTGCAGCCAGCCATCCGCGCCGATGGCCTCGGCAGTGAGCGTGGGCTCCTTGTAGTAGCCCAGCATGAGGGCCGGGCAGCGCATCTGGATTTCACCGGTTTGTGGGTCGATACGCTGCTCAACGCCTTCATAGGGGCGGCCAACGTTCCCCGAGTCTTTGGAGCCGGGCAGGGTGCAGTGCGAGACACCGCAGTTCTCGGTCATGCCGTAGACCTCGATCAAATCCAGCCCCAGGCGCCGGTACCAGCCCAGAACTTCGGCCGGCATGGGCGCGGCGCCACCGGCCGCGATGCGGCACTGGTCCAGACCCAATCCAGTGAGGATCTTCTTGCGCACCAGGCCGCCGACCAGGGGCAGGGAGAGCAGGAAATTGAGCTTCTTGGCGGGGAGCTTGGAGTGGATGCCGTGTTGGAACTTCACCCACAGGCGTGGTACCGAAAAGAAGATGGTGGGGCGGGCGCGTTGCAGGTCCTGCACAAAGGTGTCGAGCGATTCGGCAAAGAAGACGCGCCCTCCATAGCGCAGCGAGGCCTGTTCCACCAGCATGCGCTCGGCCACGTGGGCCAGGGGCAGGTATGAAATGTAACGTTCATTGGCATCCATGGGGATGCGCTTGGTGGCCGAGGACACGCCCCAGGCCATGGTGTTGAAGGTATGGACCACGCCTTTGGGCTTGCCCGTGGTGCCCGAGGTGTAGATGATGGTGCTGACTTGGTTGCCGTCCATTACCGGCTGGCCCTGCAAGGGCGCGTGGGCTGTCAGCAGGTCGTCCCAGGCAAGCCCGGTGACTTCGGCTGGCGCCAGTGGCAGCACCACCACCGGAAAGCCGCTGGCAATGCCAGTGCGCACATTGGCGGTGTCGTCGAGCTTGCCGATGAAGCAGGCTTTGGCCTCGCTGTGTTCCAGGATGTAGGCCAGCGCTTCGGCGTTGAAGGTGGGGTAGATGGGCACCGACACAAAACCGGCCATCTGGATCGCCAGATCGGCCAGGATCCAGTGGGCACTGTTCTTGCCCAGGATGGCTACCCGGCTGCCGGGCTCCCATCCGTGCGACTGCAGCCAGCTGGCCATGCGCCGCACCTGGTCGGCCGCTTGCTGCCAGCTCAGGTCCTGCACTTTGCCGGCCCCCATGGGTTGGGTCAGGTAGACCGCCTGGGCGCGTTCTTTTTCCCAGCGGTACAGGCATTGCAGTGGCAGGTCGGAAGGGGAGACAGTGATGGTGTGCTGCATGGTTTATGTGCCTTGGACTCAGGGAGAGTCCGTTAAGGGCGCGATTCTGTGCACCGGGCGCTTGGGCGTCAGCCGTAGTTTCCCTAGGTGACGTTGAAACTTGAGTCATGGGCTTCATGGCATGTAGAAGGCGGGTAAAAGCGACAAAACGCCGCAAAAACCATATCCAGGGGGTATTTCTTCGTCCACAAGCGGGGGAGCGAGTGCTTTAATGGTGCCTGTAGCCCGTGTAGGTCGGGTTGATTGCCAAGAGTGGGGGTGCAGCATGACTGGACGCGCGTCAATGAACCATATCTTTCGCACCGTATGGAACCATGCTTTGGGTGCCATGGTTGCGGTTTCCGAAGTCGGTGCGGTGCGGGGTAAATCCGTATCTCAGAAGACAGGTGTTGCAGCTGTTTCGGCATCTTTTTTTGCGTTGAATACGGCCTCAGTCCTTATAGCCATTGCGTGGGCAGCTAGTTCAATAGCTGTGGCAGCACCGACTGGTGGCGTGGCCGTGGTTGGGCAGATGAGCACCAGCACCCAGGGCAGCCAGACCACCATCACCACCCAGAATGGCGCTGGGCTGAACTATTCGGCCATCAACTGGCAGTCGTTCTCTGTTCCGCAGGGCACCAGTACCTATTTCCAGCAGCCCAGTGCCAGCAGTGCTGTCATCAACCGCGTGGTGACCAACACGCCGTCACAGCTGTTTGGCACCCTGGGCAGCAACGGGCATTTGGTGCTGGTCAATCAGGCTGGCATTACCGTGGGGGCCGGTGCCGTGGTGGACACCGCCGGTTTCACGGCTTCGGCGCTCAAGATGAGTGACGCCGACGCATTGGCCGGGCGCATGCGCTTTGGCGACGGCACGGCCGGAGGCAGTGTTTCGGTGCAGGGCCAGGTGTTGGCACGTAGCGGCGACGTGGTGCTGATTGGCAGCAGTGTCGATACCGGCAAGGATGCACTGGTGCGTGCGCCCAATGGCAGCACCATCCTGGCGGCCGGTCAGCAGGTGGAGATTACCGGGCGCGGGCTCGAAGGCATTTCCATGACGGTGCAGGCGCCAGAGAACAACGCCGTCAACCTGGGCGCCCTGCAAGGGGATGCTGTGGCCATCTTCGCGGGCACGCTCAAGCACAGCGGCGCCATCCAGGCGACGCGTGCCTCGTTGGAAGGCGGCCGGGTAGTGCTGAAGGCGGCAGGTGACGCCATCGTGGACGGCAATGCCAGCATCGTGGCCACCGGAACCGTGGGCGGCAGTGTGGATGTGTTGGGCCAGCGCGTGGGTCTGACCGATACCGCCAGCATCGACGTGTCGGGCAGCCAAGGTGGCGGTCAGGTTCGCATTGGCGGAGACTACCAGGGCAAGAATGCCGACGTGCCAAACGCCCAGTTTGCCTATGTGGGGCGCGATGTCAGCATCACCGCCAACGCCACCGATGTGGGCAAGGGCGGGCGGGTCATCGTGTGGGCCGATGACACCACTCGGGCCTATGGGAGCATCGAAGCCAAAGGTGGTGCGGGTGGTGGGGATGGCGGCTTTGTGGAGACTTCTGGCAAGCGCGCACTGGACGTCAACGGCATTCGCGTCAGTGCTGTGGCATCGGCCGGCCGGTCTGGGACGTGGTTGCTGGACCCTGCTGACGTGACCATTTCTTCCGTGAGCGGGGATATGGTCCAGACGGGTGGTCTGTTCGTGCCATCCAGTGGCGCCTCGACCGTACTGGCGTCTACGCTGATGAGTGTCTTGAATGGTGGAACGGATGTCACCGTAACCACCTACGACACAACGCTCAATCCGACGGCATTTTCCGGTGGCACTGCGTCGGGTGACATTACCTTGGGCATGGGCACAAGCTTGTCATGGACTTCCAGTGCCAAACTGACCTTGGATGCCTACAACAGCATCATCCTCAATAGCGGTGTTACCGCCACTAACGGAGAGTTGAGTTTGTTGGCCAGTGACCGCACGGGCGCAAATTCCGGAACTATTTCCAATGGTGGTTCGTACCTGGTCAAGGTGAACAAGCTGGAGGCTGTGGCCCACGGCAATATCGACATCACTGGTTACAACGAAATTCAGAACTTGTCTGCAAAGAGTGTTGCGGGTGCCATCAGCATCGAATCGGCACACGCTTCGGGTTTGACCATAAGTAGCGTGGGAGGCAATACCGGGGTTTCGGCTGCGGGCAATATCACTATCCTGCAATACACCGCGGGCGGTATTGCCGTGAATGCTGCAGTAAAGGGCAGTGGTTCATTTTTGACGAAGCTGGGCATTGCATCCGGTTCCGGGGCCATTGCCGTGGGTGCGGATGTAGAGGGGCAGTCGGTGCAGCTCTATACCAGCGGAGGAGGCATCACGCAAAGTGGCGGTAGCGTCAAAGACAACGGCGGCGGGACCACGCTCGCATATGCGGGATCGATTGCGCTGACCAGCGGCTCGAATGACTTCTCGTCGGTGACCATCAGTGGTTCAACTCCCTCTTCAATCAGCTTGACCGATGCCAACAACCTGGTCCTGGCCAACAACACCGTGACAACTTCGGCTGGAGGCAGCATCACCCTCAAGGCCGGCGGTTCAATTTCGCTTTCTGATGCAGCCTTTGATACGACCTACCTGTACCTGTACGCGGGAACCGGCATTGGAAACAGTGCCAACGCGCTCAGTATTTCCAGTGTGCCCTACGTGACGGCCAGCACCAGCAGTGGAGGTGTATACCTTTACAGCAACGTTGCGCCCGTGACCATTCAGGGTATTTCCGTCGGCAGCGGTGACATCGTGGTCACCAACTATGGGGGGATCACCACAACTGGTTTGGTCTCCACTGCCAATGGTGCGGTGACCATGACGGCCAATAGCCCGTTGACAGTGGGCAGCGGTGGTGTCTCCGCTACCGGCAATATTTCCTTGACCGCTGCCAGCACCGGCAACATGACGCTCAATGGCCCCATTAAATCCAGCGCGGGAAGTGTCACGATGTCTGCAACAGGTGGAACGTTGACCCAAAATAATGCTGTGTACGGTGCGACCGGGGTGTCCGCTTCTGCCTCCACCATGGTGTACGGATCAGGGGCTACTACTTCGGGTTCCCCGATCAGTTATACCGCTGGTGGTGTGGGTGTTACCGCGCCCCTGGACCCCATAGCCACTTTGAACTCAAGTGGCTCACTGGTCACTGTGTTTGAAGACGCGCTGACCGCGGCAGTCGATGAACAAATGGTTGAGACCCAGGTGGCACAGCAGGATGAAGAGAAAGATCCCCTGTTGTTGGAGTCGGGGGGAGAAATATGTCTGCGCTAGGTGTTTCCATCATGAAGTTCCGTTTTGATTCTTGGGCGGTTGGCTTGGTGCTGCTTGCAGCGGTCAACGTCCATGCCCAATCTGTCGGTGAGGTTGAATTTTCGCGCGGTGTAGGTTTTGCCCAGTCAGCGGGACAGGCGCCGCGTACGCTGGGCAAAGGCTTGCCCTTGAAAGAGGGAGACCGCTTGACGACATCCGATGGCAGTTCCGCCATCATTCGGATGCAAGACGGTACACGCATGACGGTGCGCCCCAATTCGGACCTTGTGGTGCAGCAATTCCAATTCAAGGAGGGTGCGCCGGATAACAGCATGGTGATGCAGTTGTTGCGCGGCGGCTTTCGTGCCATAACCGGTCTGATTTCCAAAGGTGCACCGAATGCCGCGAAGGTCCAGACAGCCACGGCCACCATCGGCATTCGTGGTACCGATTTCGATGCCCGTTTGTGTACCAAGGATTGCAAGGCGGAAAGTGCCAAGGTCACAGACCCAGCCCGGCCCAACGCGATTCTGGCCAGTGCCAAATTGGTAGAGGTGCAAGGCACGATCACCGCGAAGGACGCCAATGGCAATCGACGGGCCATGGTGTCGGGTGGCAGCGTATATCCGGGGGACACGGTCGAAACCACGGCCGGCGCGCGCACAGTGCTGGTGTTCCGTGATGACAGTCGTCTGACGCTGGGAAGCAACGCACAGTTCCGCGTCGACAACTTTGTCTTTGATGAAAAGAACCCTACGGAAGGGCGTTTTCTGGTGACCTTGCTACGGGGGTCCTTGCGTGCCCTGACAGGATTGATTGGCAAGGCCAATAACCGGAACGTCGGTTTCAGTACGGCCACTGCGACCATCGGTATTCGGGGCACCGGGCTGGATCTGGACTGCAGTGCGGGCGCGAGCTGCGCATTTTTCACCTGGTTGGGCACCATTGAAGTGACACCCACAGGGCAGAGTGCACTGCAAGTACTGCAGGCAGGACAAGGTCTGTTTGTGGGGCCCACTGGCATACGCGCGCTGACGGCGCCGACGCTTGATAACCTGCCTCGGCCCGACCAGGTGCCCGTCAATCTCCAGCAGTTGTTTGGTGTAGGCCAACCCAATGTTGAAGAAGAGGGGCTTTTTGTCTTTGTGCGGGATGGCCACATCGAAGTGGTGTCTTCCAAGGAGACGCTGCACCTGGGACGTGGGGAGGCTGGGTTTGCCTCATTGGACGGGAGCACCGGTCGACCGGGTAATTTGCCTTTGTTTATCCAGAATGACCGATTGCCCTTGCCCAACAACCCCAATCCGGGCCTGAGCAGCCTGCTGGGGGACATCAACGCCACTTCAGGCCAGCAATGTCGGTGAGGATCAAAGCCATGAGTATTCGATATTTCACCGTGCCGATGGCCTGCGTGCTTGCAACGCTTTCGCTCGGGTGGGGCGGTTTGGCGCAAGCGCAAGAGAGTGCGACAGCTGTTGCTTCAGCAAATACGACTAGCTTTCGTATTCGCGGATTTGAGCTTACTGGCGACATACCACTGTCTACCGACGAAACCACACGCATCCTCGCACCCTATATCAGCAACCAGGCCACCATTGATACCCTGCAACAGGCCAGTGCTGCGTTGGAGAAAGCGTTGAAAGACAAGGGTTTTGCCTTGCACCGGGTGAGTCTTCCGCCGCAGGAAGTTGGCGACAAAGTAACGCTGCAAATCGTCAAATTCGTGATTGGCAAGGTGGTGGTGGAGGGCGCGAAATTCCATAGTGAAGCCAATATACGGGCCAGCATTCCGGAACTGCAGACCGGTCAGGCCCCCAATTTTCAGCGGCTGGCGGTACAGACTGCCATTGCCAATGAAAATCCGAGCAAGCAGATACAGGTAGGACTAAAGGAGTCCGAGGAGCCAGACCAGATTGATACGCGGGTGCGGGTGGTGGATGAGCGGCCCTGGAGCATTCTTGTTGGAGTCAGCAATACCGGCAACGAATCCACCGGGCGTGACCGCTTGGCGGTGGTGGTGGGGCACAACAACGTGCTCGATCGTGACCACCAGCTTTCGTTGGCGTTTACCACCTCGTTGGAGCGTTCCAGTGACGTCAAGCAGCTGGGGCTCAATTACAGGGTACCGCTCTATGCCCAGGGAGGGGTGTTTGCGGCCAGTTACACCAATTCCGATGTGGTGGGCCAGTTTGGCAGCTTCAGTAGCAGTGGGGTGGGTGAAACCTTGGGGTTCAGTTACAGCCACTATCTGCAGCCTGAAGGGGGGCGACGCTCTTACCTGACCTTGGGTTGGGAGGATAAAACCTTCAATGCCACCAAAATCACGGTGGGCGGGGTTGTGCAGTACACCCCGGTCGATTTGAGTTTCAATCCGGTGCACCGCAAGAGCCAGCCCTTGACCCTGGGCTATGCATCGCGCATTGAAGGCGATGCCTCGGTGCTGGCTTACTCTGTCAATTGGGCTGGAAACTTTGCTGGCGGCAGCGGCAACACACTGAAGGCCTACCAGGCCGAGGATCCCCGCATCCAGAATGCCAGCTGGAATGCCCTGCGTGGGGATGTCAGCTACACACGTGCCCTGGGGACTGGCTGGTTGCTTGGAGCACGTTCGCAGTTCCAGTTCACCTCGGATGCGCTCATTTCCGGAGAGCAGTTCGGCCTGGGTGGATCTTCATCGGTACGTGGTACCAACGAACGGCCGATTTCTGGCGACAGCGGCATCTTTGCTTCGCTGGAGTTGAGTACCCCCGAACTTGTTCCCGGCTTGCGTCTGTTGGGTTTTGCGGATGCCGGCGTGCTGGCCAGCAACAACACCGCCAGCGTGACCAACAAGGCATCTACTGATGGCTTGACCAGTGCTGGCGTGGGCTTGCGATATGGTCAGGGGGCGGTTGGCATTACCGCCGAGTGGGCGCGTGTTGTGCGGGGAGCCACCGTACCGGCCAGTGCCCCCACGGGGCTGCCAAGGCAAGGCGACGAGAAGTTGCATGTCAACTTGACCGCACGTTTTTGAATATTGAGGTGATGTATGGCAGGTTTGCAGCCTGGCGGTGTGGTTCCGCAGGAGATGGTGGTGCATTCCACCTCCAAAGTGCTCGAGGTGGTGTTTTCTGACGGCGCAAGATTTGGGCTGCCCTTTGAATTCCTGCGGGTCTATTCACCTTCAGCCGAGGTTCAGGGGCATGGGCCGGGGCAGGAAGTCCTGCAAACAGGCAAGCGACATGTTGATGTGGTAGCACTCGAACCGGTGGGGCACTATGGTGTGCAGCCGACTTTTTCCGATGGCCATGACACGGGCATCTACACTTGGGACTATCTGTACCAACTGGGTGAGCACCAGGCCCAGATGTGGCAGGACTATTTGGATAGACTCGAGCGCGCGCAGCTGACGCGCGATACGCCCATGCCGGTCAAAACCGGAAGCAGTTGCTCCAGTCGGTAATTGCTCTTGTTTTTATAGCTGACTGCGCAATGTTTTCGCGGGCTAAAGCCCAATTTAGTGGATAATTTGAATGACATCGACACATTTTGGATTCAAGACGGTGGACGAGGCCGACAAGGCACGCCAGGTGCGTGGCGTGTTCGACTCGGTGGCGCCCAAGTACGACATCATGAACGACCTGATGTCCATGGGCCTGCACCGCGCCTGGAAGGCCTACACCGTCATGGTGGCCAACCTGCAGGAGGGCGATAAGGCCTTGGACATCGCCGGGGGCACCGGTGACCTGGCCATGGCCTTTGCCAAGAAGGTCGGCAAAACCGGCCAGGTGGTGCATACCGACATCAACGAGGCCATGCTGCGCACTGGCCGCAACCGCCTGATCGATGCCGGCATCGTCTTGCCCACCGTGGTTTGCGATGCCGAAAAGCTGCCTTTTGCCGATGCCCATTTCGACTTGGTGAGCGTGGCCTTTGGCCTGCGCAACATGACCCACAAGGATCTGGCCCTCAAGGAAATGCACCGGGTACTCAAGCCCGGTGGCAAATTGCTGGTGCTGGAGTTTTCCAAGGTGGCGCCACCGCTGGAAAAGGTCTATGACTGGTACTCCTTCAAGATATTGCCCAAGCTGGGGCAGCTGGTGGCCGGTGACGAAGGCAGCTACCGTTACCTCGCCGAGAGCATCCGCATGCATCCGGGGCAGGAAGAGCTAAAAACCCTGATGCACAAATGTGGTTTTGGACATGTGGACTTCCACAACATGACTGGCGGTGTAGTCGCATTGCATGTTGGAATCAAGTGCTGAGCCTTGGTAATTACGGAACCGGGCGCATGTAAGAAGTTCTGAATCATTGGAGTAGATATGAAACTGTGGAACCTGGTTCTCGTTGGCGCATTGGCGCTGACCGGCGTGCATGCCGAGGCCGCCAAACGCCTGGGGGGTGGTTCATCCTTTGGCAAGCAAAGCAGCAATGTGACCCAAAGGCAGGCTACGCCACCTGCAGCCCCCGCGCAGGGAGCCGGAACGACAGCGCAATCGGCCAACAAGCCTGCCGCCGCACCCAGTGCAACACCAGCAGCACAGCCCGCCAAACGCCCTTGGGGGGCCATGTTGGGAGGATTGGCCGCTGGTTTGGGTCTGGCTTGGCTGGCCAGCTCTCTGGGCTTGGGTGAAGGTTTTGGTAATCTGATGCTGATTTTGTTGCTGGCGGGTCTTGCCGTGATGGCCTTCGGCTGGATGATGCGTCGCAAAGCGGCTATTGGCACTGCACCTGGCGGGTATGCCATGCAAGGCGCTGGAAATGTGCCGTTTTCCGCTTCTGAATCCTACAACCCGAAAAATGTCGGCAATGATGCTTCGGCACGTCCTTGGGAGCGCAATACTGCGTCTTTTGACGCCTCCGCAGCAAAAGGTTCGTCGGGCGGATCGATGATCGGATCGGCCTTGATGGGCGCGCAGACCTGGGGTATTCCGGCTGGCTTTGACACCGATGGCTTCCTGCGTGCTGCCAAAACCAATTTCATCAATTTGCAGGCAGCCTGGGACAAGTCGGATATTGCCACGCTGCGCTCCATGATGACCGACGACATGGTGACCGAGATCAAGAGTCAGCTCGCCGAACGAGAAAAGCAGACCGGCTCTGCAGCGGTGAATCTGACCGAGGTGGTCATGCTGGAAGCCCATTTGCTGGGCATTGAAGAGTTGGAACAGGAATACCTTGCCAGCGTGGAGTTCTCGGGCATGATCCGGGAGGAGCCTGGAACCGGACCCAACCCATTCCGCGAGGTCTGGAACATGAGCAAACCGAAAGCAGGTGGCGGTTGGCTGGTTGCCGGGGTGCAGGCTTTGCAATAAGCCCGGTCATGGCAGTCCAAAGGACATAATAGGGGGCTATGGCAACACAGTCCCCTTTTTCTTTTCTGGAGGGTTTCCTTCAGAACCTCAACCTCCCGTTGACCCCGCCTGTTTGGATGGTTCAGGAAGCCCACCGGCGCGTGGTTCTGCTGCTCAACCATGTGTTGATGCAAGAGCCGGCAGCTACAGAGCGGCTGGCTCGCCAAAAGGGGCAGGTGGTGCTGGTGTGCTGGCGCAACTTCACCTTCAAGGTGGCAGTCACGCCAGCAGGTCTGCTCGATCTGGCGGATGGCGCCGCCGTGGCCCATTTGACCCTGACCCTGACCCAGGACTCTCCCTTCGAGGTGGCGCAGTCGCTGATGCAAGGCGACAAGCCTGCCATCCGCATCGAAGGGGATGTGCAGCTGGCGGCCGAGATCAACTGGCTGGTGGACCACCTGCGCTGGGACCTGGAAGAAGACCTGGCCCGCATGGTGGGCGATGCCCCAGCGCACACGCTGGTCCAGACCGCACGCGCCATGGCCCAGGCTTTGGCCCAGTTTGTGGGCAAGACCCCCAAGCCGGGAGCGACTGCATGAGTCGTCTGCTGCGCGCGGCGTTCATCCTGTGGGTGCTCTGGCGTCGGGGGTTGGATCAGTTGGTATTGACCGGGTTTGACCACCCGGTGCTGAATGCTGTGGCGCGCGTACTGCGTTTGGGGCGCAAGCTGGACACGCCGCGCGGACAGCGCCTGCGCCAGGCCCTGGAGGACTTGGGCCCCATTTTTGTGAAGCTCGGCCAGGTGCTGTCGACACGACGCGACTTGTTGCCGGTAGACATTGCCGACGAACTGGCCTTGCTGCAGGACCGGGTTCCGCCGTTCAGTGCCGACATTGCCATCGCCACCATCGAGCGCAATCTGCGCCGTCCGCTGGACGATGTATTTGCCTCGTTCGAACGCGAACCCGTCGCCAGCGCGTCGATTGCCCAGGTGCATTTCGCCGTCCTGAAGGACTGGAAAGGTGCGCCCAAGGAAGTCGCGGTCAAGGTGCTGCGCCCTGGCATGACCGACGCCATTCGCAAGGACCTGCGCCTCATGCACATGATGGCCAACTGGCTGGAAGCGTTTTCGGAAGACGGTCGCCGCCTCAAGCCCAAGGAGGTGGTGGCCGAGTTCGACATGTACCTGCATGACGAGCTGGACCTGGTGCGTGAAGCTGCCAGTGCCGCCCAGCTGCGGCGCAACATGGAGGGCTTGGACCTGGTGCTGGTGCCGGAAATGTACTGGGACTACAGTTCGACCGAAGTGCTGGTCATGGAGCGCATGCACGGCGTGCCGATCAGCCAGGTAGATAAATTGCGTGCCGCCGGGGTCGACATCCCGAAGCTGGCGCGCGATGGCGTCACCATTTTCTTTACCCAGGTGTTCCGTGACGGCTTTTTTCATGCCGACATGCACCCGGGCAACATCCAAGTCAGCCTTGCGCCCGAAACTTTTGGCCGTTACATCTCGCTCGATTTCGGCATCGTCGGTTCCCTGACCGAGGTCGACAAGGAATACCTCGCACAGAATTTCGCAGCGTTTTTCCGGCGCGACTACAAGCGCGTGGCCGAGTTGCATATCGAGTCCGGCTGGGTTCCGGCTACCACCAAGGTCAATGAGCTCGAAGGTGCGGTGCGCGCCGTGTGCGAACCTTATTTCGACCGCCCGCTCAAGGAAATCTCGCTGGGCATGGTGCTGCTGCGCCTGTTCCAGGCCTCGCGCCGCTTCAATGTCGAAATCCAGCCGCAGCTGGTGTTGCTGCAGAAAACCCTGCTCAATATCGAGGGCCTGGGCCGTGAACTCGACCCCAACCTGGACCTCTGGGCCACGGCCAAGCCTTTCCTGGAGAACTGGATGATGGAGCAGGTCGGGCCGCAAAAGCTCATGGACCAGCTCAAATTCCACGCCCCGCGCTATGCCAAGCTGGTGCCGGAGCTGCCTTTGCTGCTGCACAGCTACCTGCAACAAGCGCCCACACAAAGCACCACCCAGCTGCAGCTGGAAATCCTGGCCGAACAGCGCCGTACCAACCGGCTGCTGCAGATCCTGCTTTCCGTGGGGTTGGGCTTTGTGGCCGGGCTGGTGGTCATGCAGATTGTGGTTCGCTTTCGGCTGTTCTGAGCAGCCAATCTATAATTCAAGGTTTTGCTGATTCTGAAGCGAGTCTTGATTTATGCCCATCTACGCCTACAAATGTGAAGCCTGCGGGTTTGCCAAAGACGTATTGCAGAAAATGTCGGATGCGCCTTTGCAGGAATGCCCTTCGTGCGGCAAGAGCACTTTTTCCAAACAACTGACAGCGGCAGGCTTTCAGCTCAAGGGTTCGGGCTGGTATGCCACGGACTTCAAGGGCGGCGGTTCCTCCTGCGCTGCGCCTGCTTCGGCTGACACGGCTGCGGCACCCAGTGCCTGTGCCGGTTGTCCGGCAGCTGTCGACGTCTGATCTACTTTCCAACTATTGGATCCTTTGTGGCCATTCGTAAATACCTGATTACCGGCTTGATGGTGTGGTTGCCTCTGGCGATCACTTTGTGGGTATTGCTGTGGCTCATCGGCCTGCTGGACGGCATATTCGGTGCTTTCCTGTCGGGTGTTCTGGCGATCACCCCGGCAAGCTTGGCGCCGATGATCGAGCAACTTCGCCACATCCCCGGTCTGGGCGTCATTCTGGTGGCATCGGTGCTGTTGTTGACGGGTGGCCTGGTCTCCAACGTGGCCGGGCGCTGGTGGGTCAAGCAATGGGACAAATTGTTCACCAACATTCCCATCGTCAAATCCATCTACAACAGTGTCAAGAAGGTTTCCGACACCCTGTTCTCCAGCAATGGCAATGCCTTCCGTACCGCCATGTTGATCCAGTACCCGCGTGCCGGTGTCTGGACCATTGCCTTCCAGACCGGTACGCCCGGCGGTGAAGTCCAGGAACGGCTGGGGGGCGACATGGTCAGCGTGTATGTGCCCACCACACCGAACCCTACCAGCGGTTTTTTCCTGATGCTGCCGCGCGCCGATGTCATCGAACTGGACATGAGTGTGGACCAGGCCTTGACCTACGTTATTTCGATGGGGGCTGTGGCTCCCGGTGCCACCCCGGTGGGGGCACCTGCGCCCTTGCCCCCGGTTTTTTCCTCTCATTCTTAACCCGGTGCTGCTGTTGCACCCTGAAAGCTAGCCATGGCCATGCGTTCTCACTACTGCGGTCTTGTGACCGAAGCCCTGTTGGGCCAAACCGTAACCCTCGCCGGATGGGTCAACCGTCGCCGTGACCACGGTGGCGTGATCTTCGTCGACCTGCGCGATCGCGAAGGCTATGTGCAGGTGGTGTGCGACCCCGATCGCCCCGAGATGTTCCAGGTCGCAGAAGACCTTCGCAACGAGTTCTGCGTGCAGGTCAAAGGCGTGGTGCGTGCACGCCCCGAAGGCACGACCAATGACAAGCTGAAAAGCGGCCAGATCGAAGTGCTGTGCCATGAACTCAAGGTGCTCAATCCCTCGGTTACGCCTCCGTTCCAACTGGACGAGGACAACCTGTCCGAGACCACCCGCCTGACACACCGCGTGCTGGACCTGCGCCGCCCCTACATGCAGAACA
The DNA here is from genome assembly GCA_008015235.1 of Rhodoferax sp. GTDB lineage: Bacteria > Pseudomonadota > Gammaproteobacteria > Burkholderiales > Burkholderiaceae_C > Allorhodoferax. The sequence goes on from SSFF01000014.1 coordinate 42,875, forward strand.
ACCTGATGCTGCGCTACCGCGTGGCCATGGAGGTGCGCAAGTTCCTCGACGCCAACGGCTTCATCGACATCGAAACGCCCATGCTCACCAAGAGCACGCCCGAAGGCGCGCGCGATTACCTGGTGCCCAGCCGCGTGCACGACGGCCAGTTCTTCGCGTTGCCCCAGTCGCCGCAGTTGTTCAAGCAGTTGCTCATGGTGGCCGGCTTTGACCGCTACTACCAGATCACCAAGTGTTTCCGTGACGAAGACTTGCGCGCCGACCGCCAGCCCGAATTCACGCAGATCGATATCGAGACCTCGTTCCTCACCGAAGAGGACATCCGCGCCATGTTCCAGGGCATGATCAAGACCGTGTTCCAGAACACCATTGGCGTGGACCTGGGCGAATTCCCGGTCATGACCTACCAGGACGCCATGCACCTGTACGGCTCCGACAAGCCCGACCTGCGCGTGAACCTGCAGTTCGCCGAACTCACTGATGTGATGAAGGACGTGGACTTCAAGGTGTTCTCGGGTGCCGCCAACATGAAGGGCGGCCGTGTGGTGGCCCTGCGCGTGCCGGGTGGTTCGGTCGAAGGCGGCGGCATCAGCCGTGGCGAAATTGACGCCTACACCGAGTTCGTCAAGATCTACGGCGCCAAGGGGCTGGCCTACATCCGCGTCAACGAGTTGGCCAAGGGCCGTGACGGCCTGCAAAGCCCCATCGTCAAGAACATCCACGACGTGGCCCTGCAGGCGGTGCTGGAGCGCACCGGTGCCCAAGACGGCGACCTGATCTTCTTCGGTGCCGACAAGGAAAAGATCGTCAACGATGCCATCGGCGCCCTGCGCCTCAAGGTGGGCCACAGCGAGTTCGGCAAGAAGAACGGCCTGTTCACGGCCGGCTGGCGCCCGATGTGGGTGGTGGACTTTCCGATGTTCGAGTACGACGAGGAAAGCCAGCGCTACACCGCCGTGCACCACCCGTTCACGGCGCCCAAGGAAGGTCACGAGGACTGGATGGTGACGGCGCCCGAGAAGTGCATCTCCCAAGGCTACGACATGGTGCTGAACGGCTGGGAAATGGGTGGCGGCTCGGTCCGTATCCACCGCGCCGACGTGCAGAGCAAGGTGTTCGACGCGCTCAAGATCGGCCCCGAGGAAGCGCAGCTCAAGTTCGGTTTCCTGCTCGATGCCCTGCAATACGGCGCCCCCCCGCACGGAGGCCTGGCCTTCGGTCTGGACCGCATCGTCACGCTGATGACCGGTGCTGAATCCATCCGCGACGTGATCGCCTTCCCCAAGACGCAGCGTGCCCAGTGTTTGCTGACGGCTGCTCCATCGCCCGTGGATGAGAAGCAACTGCGCGAACTGCACATCCGCCTGCGCAATCCGGATGCTGCCAAAGCGGTCTAAGTGACTTGCCACCAGTGAGGCTGGTGCACAATGAAAGGACGCCTTGGGCGTCCTTTTTTGTTGTTGCATGGCACTACCCCGCTACAAAATTCCCCAATCGGTGCTGGTGGTCATCTACACGCCAGCGCTGGAGGTGCTGTTGCTGTGCCGGGTGCAGGATGTCCCCGAGGGTGGGCCATTCTGGCAATCGGTGACCGGCTCCAAGGACTTTCCCTCCGAGTCCTGGGCCGAAACTGCGCGCCGAGAAGTCTGGGAGGAGACCGGCATTCGCGCAGACACCGAGGCTGCGGTTCTGGAAGATTGGGAGTTAGAGAATGTCTATGCCATCTATCCGCAGTGGCAGCACCGCTACGCTCCCGGCGTGTGGCGCAATGCGGAGCGTGTCTTTGGGCTGTGTGTAGCGAGCCCGCCTGCGGTACGGCTTTCGCCCCAGGAGCACAGTGCGTATTGCTGGCTGCCCTGGCGCGAGGCTGCGCTGCGGTGTTACTCGGCCTCCAATGCCGAGGCGATACTGCAATTGCCACAGCGGGCGGGGGCACAGCCTGAAACAAGGAGATCGGTATGACGGTGATCCGCGTTGCCACCTACAACATCCACAAGGGAGTGCAGGGTTTTGGACCGTTGAAACGCTTGGAAATACACAACCTGGGCCATGCCATCGAACAGTTGGATGCCGACCTGGTGTGCTTGCAGGAGGTGCGCCACAACAACCGGCGCGAGGCCCGTCGTTTTACCCATTGGCCGCACCAGCCGCAGGCCGATTTCCTGGCGCCGGAAGGCTACGAAGCGGTTTACCGCACCAATGCTGTCACGCGCCACGGCGAGCATGGCAATGCCTTGCTGAGCCGCTGGCCTGTGGTGGCACACCAGCACGAAGACATGTCGGACCACCGCTTCGAGCAACGCGGTCTGCTGCATGTCAAAACCCGGGTGCACGGGTGCAACGTGCACGTACTGGTGTTGCACCTGGGCTTGGTGCGTTCGAGCCGGATACGGCAATTGCAGCAAATGGAGGGCTTCATCGCCCGAGAAGTTCCCCCGGACGAAGCGTTGGTCGTGGCGGGCGATTTCAATGAATGGGGGGACTGGGTGGCGCGCAGCTTGCAGCAGGCCGGGCTGCGCTGCTTTGGGCCGACACAGGCACCCACGTTTCCTGCCCGTTTGCCGCTGTTGCAGCTCGACCACGTCTACGCCCGGGGCATGGAGCCCTTGGGGCAATGGGTGCCGCGCGGCCCGGTCTGGGCGCGCATGTCGGACCACCTGCCACTGGTGGCCGAATTCCGTTTGCAAGCGGGGTGACATGGCGGCTTTGGGTATCGCAGAGCACCGCATCCGTCTGTTGCAAGGCGGTGCCGAATATTTCACGGCCTTGACCGCTGCCATCGAGGGCAGTTACCGCGAAGTGCACTTGGAAACCTACATCTTTCACGCCGAAGGGGCGGTGGTGGCGGTGGCCGAGGCGCTGGTGCGTGCCGCCCAGCGCGGGGTCGATGTGCGCATCACCATGGATGGCGCCGGTACGCCCCCCTTGCCAGCGCACTGGGTGGCGCAGTTTGCAGCGGCGGGGGTGCAGTGGCACCGTTTCTTGCCACTGCAAGGCCTGGGCGTGGTGGTGCCGGGGCGCTGGCGGCGTTTGCACCGCAAGCTCTGTGTGGTCGATGGGCGGCTGCTATTTTGCGGTGGCATCAATCTGCTGGACGATTTTCTCGATCCCAACCACGGCCCGCAGACCGTGGCGCGCCTGGACTATGCCGTGTGCGTGTCGGGCCCGTTGGTGGCCGTGGCGCAGCGCATGATGGTGCGCTTCTGGTCGCGTCTGCATGCGAGCTACCAGTTAGAGAACCGGCAGTTCCGGGCCGCTGGGAGCACGTTGTTGGGGCAGATGGGGGGGCGCATGCCCACCCACATCGACGTTTCGCCCTGGGGCGGTGATGGGGTGCTGGACGGGGTCCAGGCCCGGTTGGTGCTGCGCGACAACGTGCGCAACCGTGCGCGCATCGAGCAGGCCTACCGCAAAGCCATTGCCCTGGCGCGCAGTGAAATACTGATTGCCAGTGCCTACTTCCTTCCCGGGCGGCGCCTGCGAACGGCACTGGTGCAAGCGGCACGCCGGGGGGTGCGGGTGCAATTGGTGCTGCAGGGGCGCTACGAGTATTTTTTGCAATACCACGCCGCGCGGGCCGTGTACGCCGAGCTGCTCGCTGCCGGCATCGAAATCTGGGAATACCAGGCTGGCTTCCTGCACGCCAAGGTGGCGGTGATCGACGTCCGCTGGAGCACCGTGGGTTCGTCCAATCTGGACCCGTTGAGCCTGTTGTTGGCGCGTGAAGCCAATGTGGTGGTCGAGGATGCACGCTTTGCCCAGGTCTTGCGCCAGCGCTTGCTGGACAGTGTGGCCCGGCAGGTTCAGCAGGTCAGTGCGAAAAGCTTTGCCCGCAGACCCTGGCGTGGCCGCCTGCTGGATAGCCTGGCCTATGCGCTGGTGCGCATTTCGCTCGCTTTGCTCGGGCGTCGCTATTAAATTGGTAGCTGCTTTCGCAGTGTTTATGCGGGCTCCATGCCAATAACCATGTTAATCAAAGGCTGGTAACATCCCAGCCATGTTAATGCAGACCCAAAATACCATGATGGCATCCGACGCAGACGAAGGCATCCCGGTCTCTGTGAAGATCCGCGAGCGTGTGCTGGCGGCCCGCAAGCGCTTCAACGCCAACGACAACATTGCCCAGTTCATTCAACCGGGCGAGCTGGAAAAGCTGCTGGACGAAGTCGAGGAAAAAATGAAAGGCGTGCTGTCCAGCCTGGTCATTGACACCGAAAACGACCACAACACCGACGACACCGCCCGGCGCGTGGCCAAGATGTACGTCAACGAGGTGTTTCGTGGGCGCTATGTGCCTGGGCCCAGCATTACCGAGTTTCCCAACGTCGGCCATCTCAACGAGCTGATGATCGTCGGCCCCATTACCGTGCGCAGCGCCTGCAGCCACCATTTCTGCCCGGTCATCGGCAAGATCTGGATCGGCGTCATGCCCAACGAGCACACTAACGTCATTGGCCTGTCCAAGTACGCGCGTTTGGCCGAGTGGATCATGGGCCGTCCCCAGATCCAAGAGGAGGCCGTGGTACAGCTGGCCGACCTGATCCAGGAAAAGACCCAGCCCGATGGCTTGGCCATCGTCATGGAAGCCAGCCACTACTGCATGGCCTGGCGCGGCGTGAAGGACATGGACAGCAAGATGATCAACTCGGTCATGCGCGGCGTGTTCCTGAAGGATTCCACGCTGCGGCGCGAATTTTTGTCCCTGATTCCGCGAAAGGATTGAGCCATGCTGGTTCGCCTGTTGTATGCCAGCCGCGCCGTCGATCCCAGCGATGCGGCAATTGAATCGATTCTGTCCCAATCCCGCCAGTTCAATCCGACCTGTGGCATCACCGGCATCTTGTGCTACGGCGGGGGTATCTTCCTGCAAGCCATTGAAGGAGGCCGCAATGCGGTGAATGAGCTTTACGGACACATCGTGCGCGACAGCCGGCACAAAGATGTGGTGCTGCTGCACTACCAGGAGATCATGGAACGTCGCTTCGGGGGCTGGACCATGGGCCAGGTCAATACCAGCCGCATCAATGCCAGTATCTTGCTCAAATACGCTGAAAAACCCGAACTCGACCCGTATGCAGTTTCCGGTGCAGTGTCGCTGGCGCTGATGGAAGAGCTGATGGCTACCGCCTCCATCATCGGGCGCGCTTAAACCCGTGTGAACTAAGAGCTACCTGCTGCTGCAGGTAGGGATCAGGCCGCAGACTTGGCGGCGACGACTTCTTCGATCTTGCCAGCCAGTTGGGCTATCGCCAATGCTGCAGGGCTGCCGGGGCTGGCCGTCATCAGCAACTGGCGGCGCATGACCGCCTGGCGTACGGAAGGATCTACCGGAATGTCACCCATGTGCACCAGTTTGACCGGGCGCCCAGGCTCCACCGTCACAAAACGGTCCAGAACCTGCTGCAGCTGGGTGGTGATGGCACGGCCGTCGCCCAGGCGCGCCGCCTGATTGATGACCATACGGATGCTGTGGCGCTTTTGCTGCCCGGCCAGCACCTTGATGGTGGCGTAGGCGTCGGTCAGTGAAGTGGGTTCGGGGGTAGCCACCACCAGCACTTCCGAAGCCAGTGACACGGCAAAGAGCACCACGTCCGAGATGCCCGCGCCAGTGTCGAGAATAACGACATCGTAGTGGGGCACCAGGCCATTCATGATCTGCAGGAAGTCATCGCGGACTTCGGTGGTCAAGCGGGAGTACTCGACCATGCCCGAGCCTGCCAGCAATACCGAGAAACCGCCGGGCGCCCGGATGATGGCTTCTTCGAGCTTGGCTTTGCCGGTGAAGACATCGTGTAGCGTGATCTTGGGGTAGAGGTTCAGCACCACGTCCAGATTGGCCAGGCCCAGGTCGGCATCGAGCACCAACACACGCTGCCCGCGCTTGGCCAGCGCAGCGGCCATATTGGCCGACACAAAGGTTTTGCCAACGCCCCCTTTGCCGCTGGTCACGGCAATCACTTTGCCCAAGGGTTTGAGTGGCACTTTTTCTTCCAACGGTGCCGATGGGGTGTTTGTTTGTTCGGACATCAATTCACCCTCTGAATAGACTCACCATCCGCGGGATCGCTGGCGATGGCGGGGTTCTCCAACCATGCGGGATCGCCCAGGGCGAGATGGCCAAAGAGGAGATTTTTCTCCTCTGCACTGACATAAATTTCCTGCTGCTGGTCCAGGCACACCGTGTTGCGGCCATTGTGCTTGGCCTGGTACAGCTGCATGTCGGCCCGTTCGGTCCACAGGGCGCCGGTGGAACGTACCCATTCGGGGGCAAACGCACCACCGATGCTGATCGTCACTTGGATCGATTGTGCGGGGGTGATGGCAATTTCCAGCGATTCAACCGTTGCACGAATCCGTTCGGCCACCATGGCACCGTAGGCGCCATGGCAATTGGGCAGGATGATGGCAAATTCTTCGCCACCATAACGTGCCACCGTATCCATGGGGCGTACACACTTGGTCAAGGCGTCGGCTACCGTGCGCAAGACCTGGTCACCGGCCAAATGGCCATAGCTGTCGTTGATCTTCTTGAAATGGTCGATGTCCAGCATCAACAGCAGGGCCGACTCCCCCGAGCGCGCCACCATTTCGATGGTGCGTTCCTGGATGGTCAGGAAGTGGCGTCGATTGGCCAGGCCGGTCAGCGGGTCGCGCAGCGACAGTTCACACAGCCCATCAATCACGGCCTGGATGTAGGCCGTGGCCGAAGTGTCCGACGGCGGCAAGGCTTTGGACGGTGGGCGCGAGAGAAGGGCACGTGCATCGTCCAGTTGCAGCGCATGCAGTGGGATGACGGAGGCTTGTGACGCGTTTTCCACAGGGTAGGACTTCAGAAGTATGGAATGAGTCTAGCAGTTAATCGGCAGAACAAAATGCAGAAAACCCCCAAGGAGTGCACGCATTCCGGGAGTTTGTACCATTGCGTTTGCGCTCAGTTCTCTTTGACTTCTTCCTTGCGCTCGGTCAGCGTTTTGCTGACCACGACATCGCGGCCCTTGAGCTTGTTGAGTGCCTGGGCCAGCGGGAAATCTTTTTCAGAACCGAACTCGGGCAGGCGACGCTCCGATGCCGGCTTGCGCGACTCTTCTTCCAGGCGTTTCATGGCTTCTTCACGGGCGCGTTCGCGTTCGGGGTCTTTTTTCTCTTCGCCTTGGCCGCTGCTGATGTGCTTGTCCAGGTCGGCTTCGCGCATGCGCAGCACGGCGTAGGGGCTGCCTTCTTCGGTGTCGTCCACCATCAGGTCGGGCACGATGCCCTTGGCCTGGATGGAACGGCCCGACGGGGTGTAGTAGCGCGAGGTGGTGATCTTCAAGCCGGTATCGGGGCCCAGCGGACGGAATGTCTGCACCGAGCCCTTGCCAAAGGTCTGGCTGCCCATGATGGTGGCGCGCTGGTGGTCCTGCAAGGCACCGGCGACAATTTCGCTGGCCGAGGCCGAACCTTCGTTGACCAGCACCACCAGCGGAACCTTCTTCAGTGCCGCGGGCAGGGTCTTTATGGGGTCATTGCCAATGCGTCCAGCATAGTCCTTGGCATTGGCCTTGAGCACCTGTTTGCTCTCCGCCGTCTGGCCATTGGTCGACACCACGGTCACGTTTTCTGGTAAGAACGCCGCTGACACTGCCACGGCGGCGGTCAGCAGGCCACCGGGATCGTTGCGTAAGTCCAGAACCAAACCCTTGAGCTTGGGGTCCTGCTTGTACAGTTCATCGATCTTGCGGGCGAAATCTTCAACCGTGCGCTCCTGGAACTGGCTAATGCGCAACCAGGCGTAGCCGGGCTCCACCATCTTGGCGCGAATAGACTGCTGCTTGATTTCCTCGCGCACGATGGTGGCAGTGAAGGTGCGGTTTTCGTCCTTGCGGAAAATGGTCAACATCACCTTGGTCGCCGGTTCGCCGCGCATGCGCTTGACGGCCTCGTTCAGGGACAGCCCCTTGACCGGCGTATCGTCAATACGCGTGATCAGGTCATTGGGCTTGAGCCCGGCGCGAAAGGCAGGGGAGCCTTCAATCGGTGAGACCACCTTGACTAGGCCTTCTTCCTGCGTGATTTCAATGCCAACGCCCACGAACTTGCCCGAAGTGCCTTCACGGAATTCCTTGAAGGCCTTCTTGTCGAAGTATTGCGAGTGCGGGTCCAGGCTGGAGACCATGCCTGCAATGGCGTCGGTGATGAGCTTTTTCTCGTCCACTGGCTCCACGTAGTCGGACTTGATCATGCCGAATGCCGCGGCCAGTTGCTGCAGCTCTTCCAATGGCAAGGGTTCGAGCGCATTGCGGGCCACGGTTTGCAGCGAAACGGTGGTCAACGCTCCTGCGAGCGCACCAATGGCAATCCAGCCGGTGATTTTCAGTTTGTGGCCCATAAATTTTCCTGTTCGCTGCAATATACACCCCGCCTGTGAACGGGGTGTAAGCCACGGTAGTTTTCCGTTGTTCCGGCTTAGGGTCAGGCTTTGCCTTGGGTGGCTACCGCCGCTGCGGCCTTGGCAGCGGCCTCGGCATCGCCCAGGTAATAGTGGCGGATCGGCTTCAAATCGGCATCGAGCTCGTACACCAGCGGAATGCCATTGGGAATGTTCAGGCCCACGATATCGCTGTCCGAAATGTTGTCGAGGTACTTGATCAGGGCACGGATAGAGTTGCCGTGGGCGGCGATCACGACACGCTTGCCGGAACGGATGGTGGGAGCTATTTCCTCGTTCCAGTAGGGCAGCACGCGGGCCACGGTGTCCTTCAGACACTCGGTCAACGGTACTTGGTCGGCGTCCAGGCCTGCGTAGCGCAGGTCCTGGCGCTGTCCGCGCGGGTCGTTGGCGTCCAGGGCAGGGGGCGGGGTGTCGTAGCTGCGACGCCAGACCAGCACTTGCTCGTCGCCATACTGTTTGGCCATGTCGGCTTTGTTCAGTCCTTGCAGGCCGCCGTAGTGGCGCTCGTTCAGGCGCCAGCTCTTGACCACGGGCAGCCAGATGCGGTCCATCTCATCCAGGCAGTAGCTCAGGGTGTGGATGGCGCGCTTTAGCACCGAGGTGTAGGCGATGTCGAACTCGTAGCCCTCTGCCTTGAGCAGCTTGCCGGCCGACATGGCCTGGGAGATGCCTGTGGGGGTGAGCTCCACGTCCGTCCAGCCGGTGAAGCGGTTTTCGAGGTTCCAGGTGGATTCGCCGTGGCGGATGAGAACGAGTTGGTACATGGTCGCGGGTTCAATAGGGTTGCTGAAAGTCCGACAGGCGGGGTGCGAAGCCCGCATTTTAAAATGCGAACATCGACCATCCGGTCCGACTACCCTGAAGGAATACGAAAAGTGAAATTTTTACTCGATAACTGGATGCTGGTGACCATTGCCATCCTGTCTGCGACCATGCTGTTCATGCCGGTGGTGCAGGGGGCCGTGACTGCCGGACTCGATCCCAATGCGGCGGTGCAACTCATGAACCGCGAGAAGGCCGTGGTGATCGATGTGTGCGAGCCCACCGAGTTTGCCGCTGGACACATTGCCGGTGCCAAGAACATTCCCTTGGGTGAGTTGGAAGCCAAGCTGGGCACTGTGGTCAAGAACAAGGCACTCCCCGTCATTCTGGTGTGCCAGTCCGGTGCGCGTTCGGCGCGCGCCGTGGCCACGGCCAAGAAGCTGGGCTTTGAGAATGCGCAATCGCTCGGCGGTGGCCTCAAGGCCTGGACCACGGCCAATTTCCCCGTGGAAAAAGCCTGAGCGCTGCAGCGCCAAGGAGCGACGCCATGCAAACAGTCACCATGTACACCACCGCCGTGTGCCCCTACTGCATCCAAGCCAAGCGCGTGCTGCAGTCCAAGGGGGTTGCGCACATCGATGAAATCCGTGTCGATACCCAACCCGAAGAGCGCGTCAAGATGATGGAGCTGACCGGGCGCCGCACCGTACCGCAGATCTTCATCGGTAGCACCCACGTCGGTGGCTGCGACGATCTGATGGCATTGGACGCCAAGGGTGGTCTGCTGCCTTTGCTGCAAGCGGCCTGACATAATCGGGTGTTTGCGCCAGGGGGCGCAATGGCCGCAATCCGCGGCCCGTTTATGTTCAGAAAGACATCCGATGGCAGACCAAGATCCCGTGTTCCAGATTCAGCGTGTGTACCTCAAGGAGGCTTCGCTGGAGCAACCCAATTCTCCCGCCATCCTGCTGGAGCAGGAGACTCCCTCGGTGGATATCCAGTTGGCCGTTGGCGCCATGCCGGTGGGTGAGAACGTGTATGAAGTGGCGGTGACGGCCACGGTGCAGACCAAGATTGCCGACAAGACCGTGTTCCTGGTCGAAGCCAAGCAGGCCGGCATTTTCGAAATCCGCAACCTGCCCGAAGAGCAGATGGGCCCCATCATGGGCATCGCCTGCCCGCAGATCGTGTATCCGTATCTGCGCGGCAATGTGGCCGACCTGATTCAGCGCGCCGGCTTTCCCCCAGTGCACCTGGCCGAGATCAACTTCCAGGCCATGTACGAGCAGCAGCAAGTTGAAACCGCCGGTGCGCCGAGCGGTTCGCTGCCACAGTAATTTAGATGCTTTTGGCTGGTAGCCCGCGCAAATAAAGCGCAAGAAGCTATGAAAATCATAGTACTTGGAGCTGGCTCCTGGGGCACTGCATTGGCAATCTCTGCTTGTCGCAGCGCCCAGGGCGGCCATGAAGTACGCCTGTGGGCGCGCGATGCGGCCCAGGTGGCTGCCATGGCTGTTGCGCGCGAGAATGTGCGCTACCTGCCGGGCGTTGCCTTGCCCGCGTCACTGCAGTTGGTAGATGGAAGCGTGGAGGATTTGCCGCGACTCACCTCCGGCAGTGACCTCATCATCATTGCCACGCCGATGGCGGGGCTGCGCCAGATGTTGCACAGCATCCGGGATGCACAGGTGCCTGTCGCCTGGTTGTGCAAAGGCTTCGAGGCGGGCATTGGCCACGACCCCGGTATGCTGGGGCATGAAATCCAGCAGGTGGTGGCGCCTGGCCTTCATGCCGGGGTGCTCAGTGGCCCCAGTTTTGCCCAGGAAGTGGCGCGCGGCCAGCCGACTGCGCTGGTTGCCGCCAGCGCCCACGCCACGGTACGCCACATTCTGGTGAATGCCTTCCATGGCGCGACACTGCGGGTGTACGCCAATGAGGATGTCGTGGGGGTCGAGGTGGGTGGTGCCGTCAAGAATGTGCTGGCTGTCGCCACCGGGCTCTGCGATGGGCTGCATCTGGGGCTCAATGCCCGCGCCGCCTTGATCACCCGCGGATTGGCCGAAATGACGCGCCTGGGGCTGGCTTTGGGTGCCAAGGCGGAAACCTTCATGGGCCTGGGCGGCTTGGGCGATCTGGTCCTGACCGCCACCGGCGACCTGTCACGGAACCGGCGGGTCGGACTGGCCTTGGCCGAAGGCAAAACCCTGAAGCAGGCTACCGAGGCCCTGGGCCATGTGGCCGAAGGTGTCTACAGTGCACGCACGGTGGCACAGCGGGCTGCCGAACTGGCGGTGGAAATGCCGATTACCCAAAGCATAGTGGACCTGCTGGACGGTAAGTTGCGCCCCGAGCAGGCGGTTGCACGCCTGATGGCGCGTGACCCGGCCGAAGAATCGGTGCCCGGCCAGGACTGAACAGCCCTGGCCCAGGCACCAGCCACCCGGCGCCTTACTTGGAAGCCGCTACCTTGGCGGCGATGTGGGCAATGGCCTCTTGCACCTGGTCTACCAGAACCAGGCACAGTTCACCCGGCTGCAAGGCATCCATGGCGGTGTCGATGGCCAGGAATTCGCCGCGGATTTCGCTCTGCTTGACGGTCTTCTTGGCATTGGCCAAGCCGGCGCGCAGCAAGGCCAGCACCTCGCCGTCCTGGCGGCCACGCTGGCAGGCATCCTCGAACATCACCACTTCTTCAAAGGCGTCACCCAGGATTTCCGTTTGTTGGCGAATGTCCTGGTCGCGGCGGTCGCCGGCACCGCTGATGACCACACTGCGGCGCGTGGCTGGCATTTGCTGCACGGCATTCACCAGTGCAATCATGGCGTCCGGGTTGTGGCCGTAATCGGCAATGACCGTCGCGCCCTTGTAGTTGAACAGATTAAATCGACCTTGGGCGTTGTCGTTGTCGTTGGAGAAGCCGGTCAGACCCTTGCGAATCACTTCCCAGGGGACATTCAGCGCCCAAGCGGCGGCCACCGATGCCAGCACATTTTCCACCTGGAAGCCAATGCTTCCATTCATGGTCACAGGGATGTCGGTCAGAGGGATTGACTGCACGTTGTCACCTTTGGCGGCGAGCAGGTGCCCGCTTTCGGTGAACACAACGGCATTGCCTTTGGCGCGGTGGGTGGCAATGATGGCGTTGTTCTTGTCCTGCGCAAAGAAGATGACCTTGCCCTTGCACTTGGCTGCCATGGCGGCCACGATGGGGTCGGCCGCATTGAGCACAGCAGTGCCTTGGGTACCGACGTTCATCACGATCACGCGTTTGAGCACCGCCAGCTCGTCCACCGTGGTGATGTAGTTCAGTCCCAGATGGTCGCCGCTGCCGACATTGGTAATGACGGCCACATCGCAGTGGTCGAAGGCCAGACCTTCGCGCAGGATGCCACCCCGTGCAGTTTCCAGGACTGCGGCATCGACGTCAGGGTGCAGCAGAACGCTCTTGGCACTCTTGGGGCCGCTGCAGTCCCCGGTGTCGATGCAGTCGCCACCCACGTACACACCGTCGGTATTCGTCATGCCCACGCACAGCCCTTGCTGGGTCAGCAGATGGGAAATCAGTCGTACCGTAGTGGTCTTGCCGTTGGTGCCAGTCACGGCCACCACCGGAATGCGGCCGTTCTCCCCGTCCTTGAACATCGCGGAGATGATGGCCTCTCCGACCGCACGACCCTTGCCGAATGACGGTGACAGGTGCATGCGCAATCCAGGGGCTGCATTGACCTCGACAATGCCACCGCCCTGGTCTTCGATCGGGTGCAGGATGCTGTCGCACACCAGGTCCACGCCACAGATGTCCAGACCCACCATGTGGGCAGCCGCCACGGCCCGGGCCGCGACCTCGGGGTGGACGTCATCGGTCACGTCGGTGGCGGAGCCACCGGTGGATAGATTGGCGTTGTTGCGCAGATTGACGGGCTGGCCCTTGGGTGGCACGGACTCTGCGGTGAAGCCCTGCGTGGCCAGGCAGGAACGGGCGATGTCGTCGAAGCGGATCTTGGTGAGCGAGGTGGCATGTCCGCTGCCACGGCGTGGGTCCTTGTTGACCTCGTCGACCAGTTCAGCAATCGTATGCACGCCATCCCCGACCACTCGGGGCGGGTCGCGGCGCGCGGCAGCGACCAGCTTGTCACCCACCACCAGCAGACGGAAGTCATTGCCAGGCATGTAGCGTTCCACCATCACGTCGTCGCGGAACTCACTGGCCACGGCATAGGCGCGCTCCAGCTGTTCGCGGGTGGTGATGTTGACCGTGACCCCCTTGCCCTGGTTGCCGTCCTGGGGCTTGACCACCACGGGCAGGCCGATTTCCAGCGCCACGTTCCAGGCATCTTCCACGTCCTTGACGCCACGGCCCTGGGGCACGGGCACGCCGGCGGCAGCCAGCAGCTTCTTGGTCAGCTCCTTGTCCTGGGCTATGCTTTCGGCAATGGCGCTGGTTACATCCATTTCGGCGGCCTGGATGCGGCGCTGCTTGCTCCCCCAGCCCAGGCGCACCATGCTGCCTTCGGTCATGCGGCTGATGGGAATACCCCGCGCTACGGCGGCGTCGGCGATCGAGCCTGTGCTGGGTCCGAGGCGCACGTCTTCGTCGAGCTCGCGCAACTTCTCAAGCGCCGCAGTCAGGTCGAAGGGGGTGTCGTCCCAAGCGCCTTGGCACAAGGCCTGAGCCAACTCCAAGGCCAGGCGACCTACCTCTTCCTCCGAGTACTCGAACACGACCTGGAACACCTGAGGCTCCACGGTGGGCATGGTGCAACTGAAGGTGACCGGGCAGCCGGCCTGGGCCTGCAGGCCCAAGGCCGCCACTTCGAGCACGCGTGACATCGGAATCGCGTCGTCGTGACCAGTGGGTTGCAATGGCCCGATGGCGGGGAAGCGTGCACGCAGGCGGGCTTCAAACCCTTCGACCCGGTTGATGTTGCACTCCTGCACGTTGCACGACACCACCGACTGGATGGCGGTGTGGTGGCTCCACAGGTTGGGGCCGCGCAAGGCGCGGATGCGAGTGACTTCCATGGTGTGCTCAGTAGGGAGTTTTCTTGGGGTTCGATTCAAAGGTGCGCAGGCCAGCGGCGATCAGTTCCACGGGAATACCCAAGGCCCAGGCGCCTGCAACAGCTGCCATCACCATTTCTGGCTGAGCGGCTTTGGCGGGTTTTAGGTCCGATAGCGGCAGGAGAGCGATTTCCTCGGTGCCCGCGGCCAGGACGATGGCCAGGTCACGGATAAAGACAATGCGCTCGCCATTGCGGCGGTGGGTGTCCAGAACCGGGTTGTGCTCGTCGAGCCCATAGTAGATGACCTTGCCGTCGCACAAAGCAGCGAGCTCCACCACCTGGGGTTCCGCTGCATTGAGTACGGCCGTGCCACTGGGCAAAACGACATCGACCTGGGTACGTGCGACCTTGAAGGTCTGCTCTTCGTCCAGAATATCGAAATCGCGCAGCGATTCCTGCCAGCCGATGTCGGTGACGATACCCACGTCGCACTTGTCGTAGGGAAGTCCTTCCGCCAGGATGCTGGCGTTGGGGTTTTCGAACACAGCAGCCTCGACCGAGCGGTTGATGAGAATGCGCTGGCCTGCGTCAAAGTGCGTGCTGTCGCGTGCATCGACCCGGCGGCTGTCCAGGAACAAGCCTTCCTCACACGCCAGTCCGACCTGTTTGCCGCTGATGTGCACCAACCACGCCAGCAGGCGCGCCATCCGGGCGGTATTGCGCGTGCCATTGATGCCGACTACCGGGATGCGCCCCGACTTGTCGGTGCCAAACAGGTGTTCGATGATGGCCTTGCCCACCGGTTGGCCGCTTCCATTGACAGGTTTGATGTGGGCCAGAAGCCCGGGGCTGGCATTCACTTCGATGACGGCGCCGCGCTGGCGGGACATGGGTTGGGTGGCGTCTTCCAGCACCATGTCGATGCCGGCGATGTCCAGGCCCACCACGCGCGCAGCCAGGGCCGCCACGGCCGCCACACTGGGGTGCACACTCTCGGTGATGTCAACGGCGACATTGCCGTTGCGCTGGATTAGCACCTTCTGGCCTGCGGCGGGAATCGAGTCTGGCCGCAGCCCCGCGCGCTCCAGGTCGAGCAGGATTTCGGGGCTCTCGGCGGGCTTGATCAGCCCCAAGGGAAACTCTTCGGTCTCACCGCGCCGTGGATCGGTGTTGAGCTGCTGGTTGACCAGTTCGGTGACAGTGGATGCCCCATTGCCCACAACCCAGGCAGCCTCTCCCTTGGCCGCTGCCACCACCTTCTTGCCCACCACCAGCAAGCGGTGTTCGTTGCCGGGGATGAATTGTTCGACGATCACACTGCCGCTGCTGTGTTCCTTGGCAACCGCGTAGGCCGTGCGAATGCTGGCTTCATCACTGAGGTCCAGCGAGACCCCGCGGCCATGGTTGCCGTCCAAAGGCTTGATGGCCACCGGCAACCCCACATCCTGGGCCGCTTCCCAGGCTGCATCGGCACTGCGTACCAACTCACCTTGCGGAATCGGAACGCCACAGGCTTTGAGCAGCGACTTGGTCAAGTCCTTGTCGCTGGCAATCTCTTCGGCGATGGCACTGGTCTGGTCCGTTTCTGCAGTCCAGATACGGCGCTGGGCACAACCGTAGCCCAATTGCACCAGATTGCCTTCGGTCAGGCGGATGTGCGGAATGCGGCGGTCGGTGGCAGCGTCCACAATGTGCGAGGTCGAGGGTCCCAGGCACAGCGAGTCAGCCTGGTCGCGCAGGGTGGCGATGCAGGCCGCGGCATCGAACGGGGTGTCGTTGATGGCGGCCATGACCAAGTCCACGGCCGATTGCAGTGCGGCACGGCCCACGGTTTCCTGGCGCGTGCGAAAGGCGACCTTGTAGATGCCACGTTTGGAAGTCTGGCGCGCCTTGCCAAAGCCGGTGCGCATGCCTGCCTGGGTTTGCAGCTCCAGCGTGACGTGTTCGACAATGTGCGCAGCCCAGGTTCCTTCCTGCAGACGCTGGAGAAACCCGCCGCGTACACCGGGGCTGCAATGGTGTTCCACCAGACCCGGCAGCCAGCTTGTCAATCGGTCGTAAAAGCCGGGGAGGGTGTTGGAGGGGAAGTCCTCCAGCTCGCCAATGTCCAGCCAGGCTTCGATCACGGGGCGGTAGGTCCAGATGTTGGGCCCGCGCAAGTGGGTAACCCGCAATATTTCAATGTTTTTCTTGGGCGTCATGGATTTGGAGGGGAAACTGTCCACCGTATTTGCACATTCTGCGTTATGTATTCTCGTCGAACTGTTCGCCGACTGGAAAGTCCTGTCATGAAAGCCTGGGGGGTGGTCACCGAGGCCGCCAAGTCCCCGGGCCCCCGAAATGGCGCAAACCGTAGAATTCAAGAAAACCTATTCTTTCAATGACACAAGAACAAAAGAACGCCCTGGCCGACTCGCTGGTGGTGTCCCATGCGTGGGACGAATCGCTGAGGAATCAATTGCATGAGGGGGAGAACGTTCTGGCATTGCTGGAGGTTGACCTCGACAGCCGTCTGCATTTTGTTTCTGGCCTGATTGCCCTGACTCCTGAGCGCCTGCTGGTGTGCGAGCGTGCCGGCGCCGTCTGGCAGCAGTGGCCGTTGCGCGCGGGCATGTCGCTGCAGCACCATGACCATGCTGGTGTTGGACACCTGGCCTTGCAGACTTCGCAAGAGCGCCTTGCGCACTGGCGCTTCACGCTGGGCCAGAACTTGCAGGCTATCCGTCTGGTCGACCATTTCCGTCTTGCGCTGGAGAGCGCCGTGCACGGCAAGCCCTTGGTGCCCGCCGTGCGCAATGTGTGCCCGAGCTGCAAGGCGCCGCTCGCCTCCGAGGACGAGGAGTGCCCGGTTTGCGCCAAGGTGGAGCACACCCCACCGTCGACCTGGACCTTGTTTCGTTTGTGGCGATTTGCCAAACCTTACAAAGGCCAGTTGCTCACCGGGTTCGTTCTCATGCTGCTCGGAACTGCGGCCAGCCAGGTACCTCCTTACTTGACGGTGCCGCTGGTGGACGAGGTCCTGATTCCGTTCCAGAACGGCAAGGAAATTCCTGTGTCGACGGTGGCCATGTACCTGGGTGGCCTGCTGGTGTCGGCAATCCTGGCCTGGGTGCTCAGTTGGGGCAAAACCTATGTGCTGGCGCTGGCGTCCGAGCGCATTGCGGCCGATTTGCGCACCACCACCTACGAACATCTGCTCAAGCTGTCGCTGGAATACTTCGGTGGCAAGCGCACAGGTGATTTGCTGTCGCGCATCGGCAGCGAGAGCGACCGCATTGCGGTGTACCTGTCCTTGCACCTGACCGACTTCGCCAGCGACGTCATCATGATCGTGATGACGGCCGTGGTGCTGTTTTCCATGGACCCGCTGCTGGCCATGATCACTCTGGTGCCCTTGCCCTTCATTGGCTGGATGATCCACTTTGTGCGCTACCGCCTGCGCACCGGTTTCGAGAAGATCGACCGGGTCTGGGGCGAAGTGACCAATGTGTTGTCCGACACCATTCCTGGTATCCGCGTTGTAAAGGCCTTTGCCCAGGAGCAGCGTGAAGCGGCGCGTTTCCGTGAAGCGAACCGCCACAACCTGCTGGTGAATGACCGCATCAACAAGATATGGTCGCTGTTTTCGCCCAGTGTTTCCATGCTCACGGAAATCGGTCTGCTGGTGGTCTGGGGCTTTGGCATCTGGCAGATTTCGCGCGGGCAGATTACCGTGGGCATGCTGCTGGCGGCCATTGCCTATATCAGCCGTTTCTATGGGCGCCTGGACTCCATGAGCCGCATCGTGTCGGTCACGCACAAGTCGGCCTCGGCGGCCAAGCGCATCTTCGATATCCTGGACCATGTTTCCAGCGTGCCCGAGCCGGCCAAGCCGGTGCCTTTGGCTACCGTCCAAGGCGCCATCGAAGTGCGCGAAGTGGGCTTCCGCTACGGCAACCGGGAAGTCAATCGCGGCATCAATCTGAAAATAGCCCCGGGCGAAATGGTGGGCCTGGTCGGCCACAGCGGCTCCGGCAAGAGCACGCTGGTCAATTTGATCTGCCGCTTCTACGACGTGAGCGAAGGCGCCATCCTGGTCGATGGCGTCGACATTCGCTCCTATGCGGTGGCCGATTACCGCCGCAACATCGGCCTGGTGCTGCAGGAACCCTTCCTGTTCTTCGGCACCATTGCGGAAAACATTGCCTACGGCAAACCCCATGCGACGCGCGAGGAAATCATTGCCGCAGCCCGCGCCGCCCATGCCCACGAGTTCATCTTGCGCCTGCCATTGGGCTATGACTCCATGGTGGGGGAGCGCGGCCAGGGGCTCTCGGGGGGCGAGCGCCAGCGCATCTCGATTGCACGCGCCCTGCTCATCGACCCGCGTATCCTGATCCTCGACGAAGCGACATCCTCGGTGGACTCCGAGACCGAAAAGGAGATCCAGAAGGCGCTGGAAAACCTGGTGCAAGGGCGTACCACCATTGCCATCGCCCACCGCTTGTCCACTTTGCACCGCGCCGACCGCTTGGTGGTGCTGGACCGGGGGCGTGTGGTCGAAGAAGGCAGTCACGATGTGCTCATGGCCCAGGAGGGGGCCTACTACAACCTGTACCAGGCCCAGGCCCGCAATATGGACGTCGACATGGATGCCGCCAAGGAGTCGGAATGAATACCGCTGTACACAACGTGACTTCGGCGCCCAAGGGATGCGCTGAATCCTGGCGACTGGAACGCAATGCCTTCGGTCAGCTGCACCTGGTGCTGGACGATGGTTCCCGCTACGAGGGGGTGGTCCCGGTGCGGGCGTTTCCCATCCAGTCGCCCGAAGTCGGTATCGCCATCGTGAGCCAGGACGGCAAGGAAGTGGCCTGGGTGGAGCAGCTGGCGCAGCTGCAGGAGCCCGAGCAGGGCCTGATCCGGGAGGAGTTGGCCGGACGCGAGTTCATGCCGGTGATCGAACGCATTGAGTCTGTCACCAGTTTTTCGACCCCGTGCACCTGGGCGGTCCAGACCGACCGCGGCGCCACCAGCTTTGTGCTGCGCGGGGACGAAGACATACGCCGCCTGGGGGCCGAGGGAACGCTGCTGATTGCCGACTCGCACAGCATCCAGTACCTGGTGCGCGACCAGTATGCGCTCGACGCCAATAGCCGACGCATCCTCGACCGGTTCATGTAGTTGCTACGAAATATGTAGCTACCTGCACAATATGTGTGCGGGCTGAAGGCCAAAAAGGCTTAGATTTCCATGTTGTCGATGAGGCGCGTGGCGCCCAACCTTGCCGCGGCCAGCACCACCTTGGGGTCGCCGGGGTGGGGCGGCTGGAGATCGGCCTGGCGGCGCACGGCCACATAGTCTGGGCGCCAGCCGGCATGGCTAAGCTGGTGCATGGCCTGGTTTTCCAGGCGCGCCAAGCTTGCTGCGTCCATGCCGGGGTTGGCACGCACAGCCTGCACGATTTCGCGCAAGGTGGCGTTCAGCTGCACCGCCTGCTGGCGTTCGGCCGCACTCAGGTAGCCGTTGCGGCTGGACAAGGCCAGGCCGTCGTCGGCGCGCTGGGTCTCGCCACCGATGATCTCGATCGGCATGGCGAACTGCTTGACCATGTTGCGGATCACCATGAGCTGCTGGTAGTCCTTCTTCCCGAACAGGGCGGTGCGTGCTTGCGTGAGCGATAGCAGCTTGAGCACCACGGTGCACACGCCAATGAAGAAGCCGGGGCGAAAGTGGCCTTCCAGGATGTCGCTGAGTTCGGTGGGTGGGTGTACCTTGAAGCTTTGCGGCTGCGGGTACATCTCGGTTTCCTTGGGGGCGAAGACGATGTCGCAACCGGCGGCTTGGAGCTGCTCGCAATCGGCGTCCAGGGTACGCGGGTAGGTGTCAAAGTCTTCGTGCGGTGCAAACTGCAGCCGGTTCACGAAGATGGTGGACACCGTCACGTCGCCCAGGGGTTTGGCCTGGCGCACCAGGGCCAGGTGCCCGGCGTGCAGGTTGCCCATGGTGGGGACCACGGCCGGGTGGCGGTAGGCGCCGAGTTCGTCGCGGAGCTCGGCAATGGTATGGATGATTTTCATAGGCTGACTCTTACCAGGCGTGGATGCTGTCCACGGGGAATGTGCCACCCTTCACGGCGGCCACGTAGGCCTCGAACGCGCCGCGGATGCTGGGTGCGTCTTCCATGAAGTTATGGACGAATTTGGGGTTCTTTCCCAGGTTCAACCCCAGCATGTCGTGCATGACCAGCACCTGGCCGGCGGTACCTTTTCCGGCACCGATGCCGATGGTGGCGCAGTGGGTCAGCTCCTGTGTCAGCTCGCTCGACAGGGGGGCAGGCACCATTTCCAGTACCAGCATCGAGGCCCCCGCATCTTGCAATGCCCGAGCCTGTTCTTTCATGTGCTGGGCGGCTTCGTCGCCGCGGCCCTGCACCCGGTAGCCGCCGAGCGCGTGCACGGTCTGGGGGGTCAGGCCCAAGTGGGCGCACACCGGGATGCCGCGCTCCACCAGGAATTGCACCACTTCGGTGGTCCAGCCACCGCCCTCCAACTTGACCATGTGGGCGCCGGCCTGCATCAGCACGCTGGCGCTGCGGATGGCCTGTTCCTTGGACTCCTGGTAGGAACCGAAGGGCAAATCGCCAATGAGCCACGCGGTGCCCTGGGCGCGACGCAGCCCGCGGGCCACGATTTCGGTGTGGTAGGCCATGTCTTCCAGCGTCACACCCACCGTGGTGTGCAGGCCCTGGCACACCATGCCCAGCGAATCACCGACCAGGATGCACTCCACCCCGGCAGCATCGGCCACGGCGGCAAAGGTGGCATCGTAGGCCGTGAGCATGGTGATCTTCTCGCCGCGTGCCCGCATCTCCAGAATGCGCGGCAGGCTGATGGGCTTGCGGCTGGGCAGGGGCGACGCCGGTGGCAGGGTGCCGTAGGGCGTTCCGGTGGCAGCTGCGCCGCTGGTGCTTGTGGTCATGGTGGAAGGCTCCAACAAAAACGGGACCGAAATGGGTCGAATCGGGGGCGAATACTAACCGTATCAGGCCGGGGTATAGGCCAGGCGCACGTAAATGGGGGCAAAGGCTTCGGCCTGTGTGATCTCGATCAGCGTTTCCTTGCCCAGTTCAAGCAAGGCGATGAAGGTCACCACCAGCACAGGCGTGCCCTGGCTGGGGTCGAACAGCTGCTCGAACTCGATGAACTTGCGTCCCTGCAGTTTCTTCAGCACGATGCTCATGTGTTCACGCACCGACAGCTCTTCGCGCGTGATCTTGTGGTGTTGGACCAGCTTGGCGCGCTTGAGGATGTCGCGCCAGGCTTCCTGCAGGTCGGTGATGTGCACGTCGGGAAAGCGCGGCTGCAAGGATTGTTCGATGAAGACCGAGGCCTTGAGGAAGTCGCGGCCCTGCTGAGGAATTGCATTCAGTCGGGCTGCCGCCAGCTTCATCTGCTCGTATTCCATCAGGCGGCGCACCAGTTCGGCGCGCGGGTCTTCCACCTCTTCGCCTTCGGCCGTTTTCTTGGGCGGCAGCAGCATGCGCGACTTGATCTCGATCAGCATGGCGGCCATGAGCAGGTATTCGGCGGCCAGTTCCAGGTTGCGGCTGCGGATTTCGTCCACATAGGCCAGGTACTGCTTGGTCACCGCGACCATGGGAATGTCCAGAATATTGAAATTCTGCTTGCGGATCAGGTACAGCAGCAGGTCCAGCGGGCCTTCAAAGGCCTCCAGGAAGACTTCCAGCGCGTCCGGCGGGATGTACAGATCTTGCGGCAGCGCAAAAAGCGGTTCACCGTAGAGGCGGGCCAATGCCACCTGGTCCACGACCTCGGGCGTGGAGGCAGGGCTGTCCGGACCGGGCGAGTCAATGGTCTCGCCGGAGGACGTCTGGCTCATGGTTTGCTATGAAAATGCGAGCTGCCTAAGACCGCTTCATGCGGGCGGGAAGGCAGAAATGCATGAAATCAGTGCTCGGACTGATAGACGTAGGGCTTCTGGGCCACGCGGGCGGCCTGGTAGCCTGCCTGGGCTTCGCGGTCCACCTGCTTGTCCCACAGCAGGGCACGGCCCTGGCGCTGGCCTTCTTCCACTTGGGGCTTGGCGGCCTTGAGCTGGTCGATGAACTGGGTGGCGTCGGAACGGTAGTCGGGGCGGCGGAACAAATTCATGGTGGAGGTCCTCTTTGTGCCGATTTTACGGCCTTCCCGCGGCCATGGACTTCGGTGGACACAGGTACGGGGCAAAGCCTCTACACTTGCGCCTCTGGCGCGCCCGTTCGTCCCGGTAGGACGGGGTGTGCGCCGTAGGGCGACTGACAAGATATGACGCAGAAAACACAGACAGATATGGAATGGCTCTCCCAGGTGGAAGGCGACGTGACGCGTGCCTTGCTGGAGGACGTAGGCGCCGGTGACCTGACCGCCGGTTTGATCGACCCGCAGCGCCGCGCCAAGGCCCGTGTGCTGGTGCGCGAAAGCGCCGTGCTGTGCGGCGTGCCATGGGCCGAAGCAGCGCTGCGCCGCCTGGACCCCACGGCCACCTGGGGCTGGTCGGTGGGCGAGGGCGCGCGTTGCGAGACCGACCAGGTGGTGCTGCACATGGAAGGCAATGCCCGTGCCCTGCTGACCGCCGAGCGCACCATGCTCAATTTCCTGCAACTTCTGAGCGCCGTTGCCACCAAGACTGCTGTCTTTGTCGATGCGGTGAACAGCGTGCCTGGCAACCGCGCTGCCATTGTCGACACCCGCAAGACCATTCCCGGACTGCGCCTGGCCCAGAAATACGCGGTGCGTGTGGGCGGCGGCACCAACCACCGCATCGGCCTGCACGACGCGGTGTTGATCAAGGAAAACCACATTGCCGCCGCGGGTGGCGTGACCGCCGTGCTGCGCAGCGCCGAGCGCGTGGCTGCGAACGCCAAGTTCATCGAGATTGAGGTGGAAACGCTGGACCAGTTGCGCGAGGCGCTCGATGCCGGTGCGCGCATGGTGCTGCTGGACAACATGGACCTGGCGCAGCTGCGCGAGGCCGTGGCCCTTAACGCCGGGCGCGCCATTCTGGAGGTGTCGGGCGGCGTCAACCTGGACACGGTGCGCGACATTGCCGCCACGGGCGTGGACCGTATTTCCATCGGCGCCCTCACCAAGGACGTGAAGGCGACCGATTTTTCGATGCGTTTTGAGGATTTGTGATGACCGACGTAATCGATGTCGAATACGAACAGCCTGCCTGTTCCACCCGCCATGCCTGGGCCCGGGTGCCGGTGGAGCCAAGTCCTTCTGAGCGTGCGGCGCTCAAGGACAAGATCCGGCGCCTGTTGAAAGAAAAGAATGCCGTCATGGTGTCGCACTACTACGTGCACCCGGACCTGCAGGACCTGGCCGAGGAAACCGGCGGCCTGGTCAGCGATTCGCTGGAAATGGCCCGCTTCGGCCGCGACCACAGCGCCCAGACCCTGGTGGTGTCGGGCGTGAAGTTCATGGGCGAGACCAGCAAGATTTTGTCGCCGCACAAGACCGTGCTGATGCCCGACCTGGACGCCACCTGCTCGCTCGACCTGGGTTGCCCGATCGACGAATTCAGCGCCTTTTGCGATGCGCATCCGGACCGCACCGTGGTGGTCTACGCCAACACCAGTGCAGCCGTGAAGGCCCGTGCCGACTGGCTGGTGACTTCCAGCTGCGCGCTCGACATCGTGCGTGCGCTCAAAGAGCAAGGCCACAAGATTCTGTGGGCACCCGACAAGCACCTGGGTGGCTACATCCAGCGCGAAACCGGGGCCGACATGGTGTTCTGGGAAGGTTCCTGCATCGTGCACGACGAGTTCAAGTCCTTTGAGCTGGAGGCCCTGATTGCCGAGCACCCCCAGGCCAAGGTGCTGGTGCACCCGGAGTCGCCGAAAGAAGTGGTTGCGCTGGCCCATGCCGTGGGTTCGACCAGTGCCATCCTGAAAGCGGCCCAGACCTTCGATGCCAAGGAGTTCATCGTCGCCACCGACAACGGCATGCTGCACAAGCTGCGTACGCTGAACCCCGGCAAGACTTTCATCGAAGCGCCTACGGCTGGCAACAGCGCCACTTGCAAGAGCTGCGCGCACTGCCCCTGGATGGCCATGAACGGTCTGGCCGCTGTTGCGCAGGTGCTGGAGCACGGTACCAACCAGATCCACGTCGATGCGAAGCTGATCGACCGCGCCCGCCTGCCGATCGACCGCATGCTGGCTTTTACCGCCGCCTTGAAGAGCGGCCAGGCGCCGGGCAGTCTGGTGCCGAAAATCGGCGCAGCTTAATCTTCAGCCAAGTACCTGCGCTGCCAGGGCTTCCAGCCGTCCCTGGCGGCGCAGCGTCTCCAGCGCGCGGTTGATGGCGGCCAGGGTTGCGCCTTGCTGGGCCGACTTGGCAAAGGCCAGGTAGGTGGGGTTTTCAAACAGGTAGCGCGGGCTTTTGATAATGTCCTGCATGCCCGGCTGGGTCAGTTGCGCGGCCCCGGCTTCTTCGATGGCAAGCACCGCGTCCAGGCGCTGGTTGGCCAGTTTCTGGAAATTCTGCGCATCGGCGCTGACCTCTTCCGTGTGGATCAGGCCTTCGCGTACGGCCTTGTCGAAGCTGTCGCCGTAGCTCCAGCCGCGCGCCACGCCCACCCGCTTGCCGTGCAGGGATTCCAGGCTGTCGAACCCCAGCGGGCGGCTGCGGTGCTGGTACACCGCCATGCGTTCGACGAACAGGGGCTCGCTGAAGTCGTACTTGCGCAGACGTTCCTCGTTCTTGTAGATGCCGCCGGTGCCTGCACGGCCTTCGTCGGTGTCTTGCAGGCAGCGTTTCCAGGGCTTGGCTTCGAGCTTCAGCGCCAAACCGGCTTGGGCAAAAAGAGCGCGCAGCAGCACCGGGTACAGGCCCGCGGCTTGGCCCGCGTCGGCATACATGAAGGGCGGGTTGTTGGAATCCACGCCCACCACGGTGGGTTCGGCGGCGCGCACGGTGGGGGCCGTCAGCAGCGCCAGGGCCCAGAGGCAATCACGTCGCAACATGGCATGGCTCCTCACGAAGTAGCAGGATGGGCCATGCTAGCGCTGGCGGGCTTGGTCTACAAGGACTAAGGCCTCTGCCGTGCGCGCCGGACACGCACCTTGGAAAAAATCGAATCCTGACTAAAATGTTTCTAGAGGGCCGCTCGGCCCGGGTTTTCCTTGGCTTGTCCTGTACCAGAGAACACATGATGCACCGCACTTTTGTCGTTTCATCGGGCGTCCAGCCAAGCAGGGCAGGCGGGTCTTGCTAAGGAGCGCAGCATGGTTGCCATTACTGCCACCAACAGCACGACCCTGTCCATGCAGGCGTCGGTGACCAAGTCCAGGCTGGAGCAGGCCAAGCGTGAAGCCGCCCAGGCGGAAAACATGGCGGAGACCCTGCGCACCCAAGCCCAGGAACAGGACCACATCGCGGACCAGGCACGCCAGCGCGAACGCACACTCAGCAGCAATACCACCGGCAACGGCGTCAATGGCACCGCAAGTGCACCAGCGGTCAACGCGCCGCTCGAGAGTGCCCCCAAGGTGGCGGGACAACGCGGTGCCAGCTATGTGGAAACGCTCCACACGGTACTGGACGGTCCCAATTCACCGACCCAGTCGGCCTACACCCTGGCGGCGCAGAAAAATCTTGTCATTTCCAGCCTGTTCCAGAAAGCAAACCAGGTCTGGCAGGCAACGCCGCCCGACACCAGGGTGGCCAAGCTGTATGCAGGCCAGGGGGTGGCCAGTACGGGGCCTGCGACCGGAGCCCTGCTGAGCACCAAGGTCTAGGTGGCCATGTCCGAGCCTGCAAGCGACCGGTGCAGGCGCTTCACTCTGCCATCTGCGTCGGCACTTTGTCGGGCAGTTCCACCTGCTGGTTCTTCTCGTTCACGAATACCAGCTTGGGCCGGTGCGCCGCCACCTGGTCTTCGTGCACCTGGGCAAAGGCGGCAATGATGAGCAGGTCACCGTTGCTGGCACGGCGGGCGGCCGAGCCATTCACCGAGATCATGCCGCTGCCGCGCTCACCCTTGATGGCATAGGTCACAAAGCGCTCGCCGTTGTTGATGTTCCAGATGTGGATCTGCTCGTTTTCGCAGAGGTTGGCGGCGTCCAGCAGGTCTTCGTCGATGGCGCAGGAGCCTTCGTAGTGCAGCTCGCACTGGGTGACGGCGACGCGGTGGATCTTGGATTTGAGCAGGGTACGGAACATGGGGGTAGATTTCAGGGAAGTTGGGTCAGGTAGTCGGTGACGGCCTTGATGTCGGCCGGGGTCAGCTTCGCGGCGATGTCGTGCATCACCGCGTTGTCGTTGGTGCGCTGGCGCAGGGTGAAGTCCTGCAGCTGCCCGGTGAGGTAGCGCGCATTCTGTCCGGCCAGGCGTGGCAGCAGGGCCGTGCCGTGGGCACTGTCGCCATGGCAGCTGGCACAGGCCGGCATGTTGGCGCTGGCGTTGCCCTGGGTGTAGAGAAATTTTCCCAAGGCCACGGACTCGGCATTGGCCGCGCGCCCGACGCGCGGCGGTTTGGCCGAGAAGAAGGCGGCCAGCTCGGCAATGTTCTGCGGACTCAGGTCCTGGGCCTGGGGCGACATGGTCTCGTTGACGCGCCGACCGGCCACGAAGTCCGTAAGCTGCTTGGTGATGTACTGGGCGTTCTGGCCGGCCAGCGAGGGGTAGATCGGGGCCGTGGCCTGGCCGTTGGTGCCATGGCAAACGCCGCAGCGCGAGGCCACGATGTCGGCGGCGGACATGT
Organism: Rhodoferax sp.; assembly: GCA_008015235.1. GTDB lineage: Bacteria > Pseudomonadota > Gammaproteobacteria > Burkholderiales > Burkholderiaceae_C > Allorhodoferax. The sequence continues at coordinate 69,821 of SSFF01000014.1, forward strand.
CCAGTGCCTGCGCGCTGGCAGCGGACAGGGTGATGAGGCCCAGGGTCAAGGCGCGAAGCAGCATGGCGAGTTCTCCGGAAATCCGCCCCGTGGGGCGCAGGCCGCGCAGTGTACGCATTTTTGCCGTGCCCGTTTGGAGGCCCCACTCAGGGGCGGTTCAAGGTGCCAGGACTGTGGGCTTGGAGTCGGGATCCAGCTGCGGGTAGTCGCGGCTGAAGTGCAGGCCGCGACTCTCATGCCGCGACTGTGCGCTTTTCACGATCAGGTCGGCCACCTGCACCAGGTTGCGCAGTTCCAGCAGGTCGCGCGTCACATGGAAGTGGGCGTAGTACTCCTGGATTTCGCCTTGCAGCAGGGCAATGCGGTGGGCGGCGCGCTCCAGGCGCTTGTTGGTGCGCACGATGCCGACGTAGTCCCACATGAAGCGGCGCAGTTCGTCCCAGTTGTGCGAAATCACCACCATCTCGTCCGAGTCGGTGACACGGCTGTCGTCCCAGGGCGGCAGGGCCAGATCGGGCTGCTTACCAGCCTGTGCCATGGCTTCGACCGACGCCTTGGCAAACACCATGCACTCCACCAGCGAATTGCTGGCCAGGCGGTTGGCGCCGTGCAGGCCGCTGCAGGCGGTTTCACCCACGGCGTATAGGCCAGCAATGTCGGTGCGCCCGGCCAGGTCGGCGACCACGCCGCCGCAGGTGTAGTGGGCCGCCGGAACCACCGGGATGGGCTGCTGGCTGATGTCGATGCCCAGCTCCAGGCAGCGGGCGTAGATGTTGGGGAAGTGCTCCAGCAAAAAGGTCTTGGGCTGGTGCGAGATGTCGAGGTAGACGCAGTCGAATCCGCCCTTTTTCATCTCGAAGTCGATGGCGCGCGCCACCACGTCGCGTGGCGCGAGTTCGGCGCGCTCGTCATGCTGTGGCATGAAGCGCGTGCCGTCGGGCAGCAGCAGTCGGCCGCCTTCGCCGCGCACCGCTTCGCTGATGAGAAAGCTCTTGGCGTGCGGGTGGTAGAGGCAGGTGGGGTGGAACTGGATGAACTCCATGTTCTGCACCCGGCAGCCGGCACGCCAGGCCGCGGCTATGCCGTCACCGGTGGCGGTGTCGGGGTTGGTGGTATAGAGGTACACCTTGCCGGCCCCGCCCGTGGCCAGCACCGTGTGGGGGGCGCGGAAGGTCAGCACCTCGTCGGTCGAGTCGTCCAGTGCGTACAGGCCCAGGCACTGGTTTTGCAAGCCATTTTGGCCTGTAGCCCGCGTGGAATCTGCGGGAGTAGCTCCTGATTTGCTAGCGACTTTGTGGCTGGTAATCAAATCCACTAGGGTGTGGTGCTCGAACAGTGTGATGTTGGCGCGCTTGCGCACCTGGGCAATGAGGGTCTGCTGCACGGCCGCGCCGGTGGCGTCGGTGACATGCACGATGCGCCGGGCGCTGTGGCCGCCTTCGCGGGTGAGGTGCAGCTGGCCGTCTTCTTCGGCCGAAAACGGCACGCCCATCTGCTGCAGCCAGGCAATGGCCTCGGGCGCGTGTTCCACCACGTAGCGTGTGGCGTCGAGGTCGCACAGGCCGGCCCCGGCCACCAGGGTGTCGTCCACGTGGGCGTCGAAGCTGTCGCCCTGGCCCCAGACCGCGGCAATGCCGCCCTGGGCCCAGCCGCTGGAGCCTTCGGTGACCGAGCGCTTGGTGAGGATGGCCACCTTTTTGTCGGCGGGTAGCAGCAGGGCCGTGGACAGGCCGGCCAGGCCGCTGCCGACGATCAGGACATCATACTGCAGGGGCGCGGCCGCTGCGTGGGGGGAAATTCGGTCATGGGACATGGCGGGAGGGGCTGTCGTCAACGGTTGGAGGGGGTGCATCAATCGCGAGTCCGCGGTTGATGGCCTGGGGCATGGTCGTGCACAGGTTGGAGGGGTCCATGGACTGGACCATGCCGCAGCGTGTAAGGATGTCGAGGGGCTGGTAGGCCAGCCCGCAAATGACCAGCGCAACCTGGTGTTTGCCACAGGCCCGCAGCAGGTCGGCCAGGCTGTCGGCGCCGGACGAATCGACGTACAGGACGTTCTTGAAGTCCAGCACCAGCACACGATGCGGCAGGTGGTCGGCCATGTTTTCGAGCAGCTTCACGGCGCCAAAGAACAAGGCCCCGTGCAGGCGGTAGGCGTGGATGCGCTGCTCCTGGCCTGCCAAGGCGGGGTAGTCGGCGGCCCCGACTGCGTCGGCGCGCGACAGGCTGGAGATGCGGTAAATGAAGGTCAGGCAGGCCGCCACCAGGCCCACCTCCACCGCCACGGTCAAGTCGACGATGACGGTCAGTGCGAACACCGAGAGCAGGGTCAGCCGGTAGGGCATGCGGTACTGGCGCAGGTGCAGGAATTCGCGCCATTCGCCCATGTTCCAGGCCACGAACATCAGGATGGCGGCCATGGCACTCAGCGGAATGTGTGCGGCCAGCGGCGCCGCCAGCAAGACGATGGCCAGCAGCGTAGCAGCGTGCACCATGCCGGCCACCGGGCTGGTGGCTCCATTACGGACATTGGTCATGGTGCGGGCAATGGTGCCGGTGGCCGGCATGCCGCCGAAGAACGGGGTCACCAGATTGGCCACGCCTTGCGCCATGAGCTCCTGGTTCGGGTCGTGGCGGTCGTCGATCATGCCGTCGGCCACGCGTGCGCACAGCAAGGACTCGATGGCACCCAGCAGCGCCAGGGTGAGTGCTGGCATGAACAGGAAGCGCACCGTATCCCAGGAAAACGCGGGCCATTGCCAGCTGGGCAGGCTGGACGGAATGCCGCCAAAGCGGCTGCCTATCGTTTCCACCTGCCAACCGCTGATTGCCACCCAGGCCGTGGCGCACACCAGCACCACCACCGAACCGGGTAGGCGTTGCAGCGGCTTCAGGACCGACCAGCGCAGGGCGGCCCGCGGTAGCACCGTTTGCCAGGCGATCAAGCCAGCCAGACTGACCAGGGCCACCCAGGTGGCCGCCAGGCTCCAACTGGGCAGCGCCTGCCACAGGGTGCGCAGCAGCCCGAAGAAGTCGGCCGGCACCGAGCCCTGGACCTCCAGTCCCAGAAAGTCCTTGACTTGCGACAGTGCGATCAGCACGGCGATGCCGTTGGTGAAGCCGATGATGACGGCCACCGGTATGAAGCGGATCAGCGTGCCCAGGCGGAAGAAGCCCATGGCCAGCAGCAGGACGCCCGACATGGCGGTGGCAATGATGAGATTGGCCACGCCGTAGCGGTGCACGATGCCGTAGACGATGACGATGAAGGCGCCGGCCGGCCCGCCGATCTGCACCTTGCTGCCCCCCAGCGCCGAAATCAGGAAGCCGGCAATGATGGCCGTGAACAGGCCCGCCTGCGGCCCCAGGCCGCTGGCGATGGCAAAGGCCATGGCCAGGGGCAGGGCCACCAGACCGACGGCGATGCCCGCACCCACGTCAGCCCCCAGCTGGGTACGCTGGTACCCCGCCAGGCTGTCAAGCAGCTTGGGCCGGAACACCCTGCGCGGGCGCGCGGAGGCGGGCTGGGAGGGGGTGGAGGGGGTGGAGGGGGATGTGGCCATGCGGATGCGCGTCAGTGTGGGTGGATCCAGCGCTTGGCATCGTCCAGCACCGGCCGCAGGACCAGCAGCACCAGCAGCAGTGCCAAGGGGACGGTGGCGATGTAGCCGAAATGCTTGAAGCCCATGGCGCCGGCCAGTGCGCCAATGCAGAAGCAGCCAATCAGCGTGGACTGGATCTTGAGTCGGCTGCGGTCGGCGTGCACCTTGTTCTGGCGGTCCAGGCGGTTCACGTACATCAGTTTGCCCAGTTCGATACCGAGGTCGGTCAGCAGACCGGTGAGGTGGGTAGTGCGGATTTCAGCGTGGGAAATCTTGGTGATCACGGCATTCTGCAGCCCCATGATGTAGCACAGGATCAGCACCGTTGCGGGTACGGCGATGGAGGCCATGTCGGCAATCGCCACGCCAAACAGGCCGAACACCAGCAGCAGCACCGCTTCCAGCAGCAGGGGGCGCCCGTAGGCGCTGTGCAGTTGGCGGCGCAGGGCCCAGTTCACCATCCAGGCGGTGGTCATGGCCCCGGCTACAAAGGCCAGCAGCGAGGCCAGGGCGGCTGCGGCCAGGGCGAAGTTGCCCAGCACCACATCGTCCATCAGGGACGAGACGATGCCGGTCATGTGCGAGGTGTACTGGCCCACGGCCAGAAAGCCGCCGGCATTGGTGGCCCCGGCCACAAAGCACAGGGTGGCTCCCAGCCGCAGGTTGGTCTTGGCAGACCGCTGAACTGTTGTCCAACCGTGCAGCAGGGGGATCATGCGCTGGGGGTGCCGGTGTTAGTGGATGCGCATGCCGGGTTGCGCGCCGGGGAAGGGTTCGAGCACGTAGATGCCGGGTTGTGCCGCTTCGTCGGCGTGGCTAGCGGCCAGCACCATGCCCTCCGACAAGCCGAACTTCATCTTGCGCGGTGCCAGATTCGCCACCAGCACGGTGAGTTTGCCCACCAGCTGCTCCGGCGGGTACATGCTGGCAATGCCGGAGAACACGTTGCGCGTGGTCGGCTGGCCTTCCGCGTTCTTTTCACCGGCGTCCAGCGTCAGGCGCAGTAGCTTGGTCGAACCTTCCACCGCCTCGCAGGCCAGGATCTTGGCGATGCGCAGGTCGACCTTGGCGAAGTCGTCGATGGTGATGGTGGGCGCGAGAGCCTCGCCGCCGGGGGCGCTCGGGTCGGCCACAGGTGTAGTAGATTTTGCTACTTTTTTAGGAGCTGCCTGCGCAGGTTTTTCCTCGGCTTGCGGCTCTTTTACCCCAAAAAGTGCGTCCAGTTGTTCGGGCGTGACGCGCTGCATCAGGTGCTGGTAGGGCTGGATGCGCTGCACCAGCGCTTGTTCGCTCCAGGTGGTCATGCTCTGGCCGACAAAGGTCTCCACCTGTGCTGCCAGTCCGGGCAGCACGGGGGCAAGGTAGCGCGTGAGCAGGGCAAAGGCGTTGACCAGCACCGAGCACACCTGGTGCAGTTCGGCGTTGTTGCCTGGGTCTTTGGCCAGGTCCCAGGGCTTGTGCTGGTCGACATAGCTGTTGACCTTGTCGGCCAGCAGCATCACTTCGCGCGTGACACGGCCGAACTCGCGCTCGTCGTACCACTGGGCCAGGTAGTCACTCTGGGCACGGATGGCTTCCAGCAGCGCCTGGCCGTCGTCGGCAAAGGTGGTGGTGAGCGTGCCCTCAAAGCGCTTGGTCAGGAAACCGGCGGCGCGTGAAGCGATGTTGATGTACTTACCGATCAGGTCGCTGTTGACGCGGGCCATGAAGTCGTCGGCATTGAAATCGATGTCTTCGTTGCGGCCCGAGAGTTTGGCGGCCAGGTAGTAGCGCAGCCATTCGGCGTTCATGCCTAGCTGCAGGTACTTGAGCGGGTCCAGGCCGGTGCCGCGGCTCTTGCTCATCTTTTCGCCGTTGTTTACCGTCAAAAAGCCGTGCACGTAGACGTTGTCGGGCACCTTGCGGCCGCTGAACTTCAGCGTGGCGGGCCAGAACAGGGTGTGGAAGGTGACGATGTCCTTGCCGATGAAATGGATCTGGCGCAACTCGGGGTTGGCCATGTAGTCGTCATAGCTCTGGCCGCGCTTGGTCAGCAGGTTCTTCAATGACGCCAGGTAGCCGATGGGGGCATCCAGCCACACATAGAAGTACTTGCCCGGTGCGTTCGGAATCTCGATGCCGAAGTAAGGCGCGTCGCGCGAGATGTCCCAGTCGCCCAGGCCTTCGCTCTGGCTGCCGTCAGGGTTGGTGCGCACCGTGAACCATTCCTTGACCTTGTTGGCCACCTCCGGTTGCAGGCGGCCATCCTGGGTCCAGGCCTGCAGGAACTCGACGCAGCGCGGGTCGGACAGCTTGAAGAAGAAGTGCTCTGAATTCTTGAGCACTGGCGTGGCACCGGAAAGCGCCGAGAACGGTTTGATCAGGTCGGTGGGGGCGTAGACGGCACCGCAGACCTCGCAGTTGTCGCCGTACTGGTCCTGTGCGTGGCACTTGGGGCATTCACCCTTGATGTAGCGGTCCGGCAGGAACATGGCCTTCTCGGGGTCGAAGAACTGCTCGATGGTGCGGGTCTCGATCAGGCCATTGGCCTGCAGGTCCAGGAAGATCTGCTGGGCCAGTTCATGGTTTTCCGGCGCGTCGGTGCTGTGCCAATTGTCGAAGCGGATGTGGAAACCGTCCAGGTACTGCTTGCGTCCGGCGGCAATGTCGGCCACGAACTGTTGCGGCGTTTTGCCGACCTTTTCGGCCGCAATCATGATGGGGGCGCCATGGGTGTCGTCGGCCCCGCAGAAGTCCACCGCCACGCCGCGCATGCGCTGGAACCGCACCCAGGTGTCGGCCTGGATGTATTCCATGATGTGGCCGATATGGAAGTTGCCGTTGGCGTAGGGCAGGGCGGTGGTGACGAAAAGTTGGCGTGGCATGGGGAACGGGGCTTTCACAAGTCAGCCGGTGATTTTAGTCTGCCGCCCTGTGCTTCCCCACTTGGCGCTGGCCATGCCGGGCTGGCGCCTTTCTGGGGCATTCAAGCCGGGGTCGCCAACAGGGCGTCGATGTGGGCAAGGGCTTGCTCGAAATCGAAAGCTTCCATGCTCCGAGCCAGTTGAGCTGACAGTTCGGGCGACAGTCTGTCCAGCTGCGGACGCAGGGTCTCAAACAGTTCAGCCGCATCCAGATCGTCCGCTGCCACCAGGGCGCGCAAGGCTTGCAGTTGCTGTGGCAACGGTGGACGGGACTGACCATTGTCGACATCGCGAGGGGCGGCGTGCAAGGCTTGCAGCTGTTTGCTCAGTGGCTCCCAGACGGATGCCAGTGCAGCAAGCGCTGCACGTACTTCCTCGGGAGGCGTTTGGTCATGCAGTGTCTTCTCAGCCGATGCGGCCAATTCCTGCAGCACTGGCAGTCCGCCGGTTCCGGCCAGTCCTTTCAATGTGTGCATGCGGCGTTGCGCATCGGTCCTTGCACCGGACTCGTATTCCACTGTTGCCAAATTCACATCGTCGGCATGTTGTTGCCCCATGCTCTGCAGGAACTGCAGAAGCCGGTCCGCCTTGCCTGAAAAGGCCACAAGCCCTTTGTCTACCTGGATGCCTGCAAACTGTTCCAACTCGGCCAGCGCATGCAAGTGGCTCGGGTCATTCCCAGGCAGTTGCTGTGGCTTGTGGTGGGTGTGGTGGCTGACCGCTGAGGGCAGCCAGTGCGCGAGTACCTGGCGCAATTTCTCTGGATCGACAGGCTTGGGTAGATGGTCATTCATGCCTGCCGCAATCGCTGCCGCCTTGTCTTCGGCGAAGGCGTTGGCGGTCATTGCGATGATGGGGGTGGCCGCGTGGTGAGTTATTTCACGGATTTTGCGCGTGGCCTGCAATCCATCCATGTGGGGCATCTGGATATCCATCAGGATCAGCTCGTAGGCGTGCGCGCTTGCCATGGCGACCGCCATGGCGCCATCGTCCGCGACATCGACGGAAAACCCCAGTTCCTTGAGCTGTTCGGTTGCCACTTCCTGGTTGAGTTCGTTGTCTTCGGCCAGCAGAATGTGGTGGCCGGGCTGGAAATGCAGCCGGTCTTTGATGCTTGAGTCTGTGCTTCCTACCCACTGTGCCTTGTTCCAGGTCTGGGCAATGGTCTGTGCCAACTGGGCAGGCATCACCGGCTTGGCCATGAAGGCCGCAAAGCCGCCTTGCGCGACTTCATCGACCGGGCAGCCGCTGCTGCCACTGACCAGGATGCACACGGGCATGACGCGCAATGGAAGCATGCGGACCCGTTGCCAGGTTTGTGTGCCGTTCAGGCCTGGCATCTGCCAGTCGGTGAACAGCATCTGGTAGGGGTCACCCAGTTCATCGGCGAGGGCGATGCGTTCCAGTGCCTGGCTTGCATGCGAAACAGCATCTGCACGGGCCCCCAACGCCGTCAGCATGTCCACCAGGGATTCGCTGGCCTCTTCCATGTCATCCAGCACCAGTACGCGGGTGTTGGTTGGGAGTACGCCTTTGGGCCGCGACGGACTGCTTTCACTGATGCCAAAGGGAACCTCCAGCCAGAAAGTGCTGCCTTTGCCATAAACACTGTTCACGCCGACCTGGCCGCCCATCAGATGGGCCAGGCGCTTGCAGATGGCCAAGCCCAGACCGGTTCCACCGTAATGGCGCGTGGTGGATACGTCGGCCTGCTGGAAGGCCTGGAACAGTTGGTTTTGCTGCTCTTCTGTCAGACCGATGCCGGTGTCTCGCACCTCAAAGCGCAAGATCACCTTCTGGTCGTGTTGTTCCTTCACATGGGCATGGACAACGACGCTTCCATGCGCAGTGAACTTGATGGCGTTGCCAATGTAATTCAGCATGATTTGCCCCAGACGCACACCGTCACCATAGAGTACTGGGGGAGCGTCCATCATGTGGGCGGTAAGCTCCAGGCCCTTTTGCTCGGCCTTTTCGCCGATCAGCGTGAACACGTTTCCGATGACCTGCTCAAGTTCGAAGTCGGTGGGGTCCAGCGTCATCTTGCCTGCCTCGATCTTGGAGAAATCGAGGATGTCATTGATGATCGACAGCAGGTGCATGGCCGCCCCGGAGACCTTGTCGAGCTGCTGCTTCTGACGTTCATTGCTGGTGTCGCGCCGGATCAGATGGGTCAGGCCGATGATGGCGTTCATCGGGGTCCGGATTTCGTGGCTCATGTTGGCCAGGAATGCGCTCTTGGAGCGGTTGGCTTCCTCGGCCACGTCCTTGGCTTCCAGCAGCTTGACGTTGGCGTTCTGCAATTCCTGCGTCTGGAGGGCCAGGGCTTGCGAGGTGGTTTCCAAGGCTGCCGTCCGGGTCTGGACCAGCTGCTCCAGATCATCCCGGTACTGGGCCAGCTCGCGGTCAATCTGCTTGCGCTTGGTGATGTCGACCCATACCCCGGTCAGGCAGGTCTCGTTCTCCAGTTGCAGGGGGCGCATGGAGATCCAGTAGTCAAGTATCTGACCATCCTTGGTCTTGCGCAGGTTCTCAAATTCAGCACCATCGTCGCGAAGAATCGTGGCCACACGCGCATCCACTTCTTCCCGAGTCAGGTTGGCCTGGAGGTCGTAAATAGACAGTTGTGCAAATTCTTCGGCGGAATAGCCCAGTCCTTCGTAAGCCGCCAGGTTGAAGCTGGTGAACCGCAGGGTTCCAAGCTCAACCACGACGATGCCGATTGGAGCCTGGTTGATGATGGATGAATAAAGCTGCTCCCGTTGTTTCAGCGCAAGTTCGGCATCTTTGCGTGCGTGCTGTGCCTGCCGAAAGGCCAGGACCGCAGCTGCCATGTCGCCGATCAGCGAGCCTTTGCGCTGGGCCATGGCCGTCACGGTTGCAAACGTGAACTCGTCTTTCTCGTTTTCCGTCCCGTTGGCGAGGTTTTGCAGGCTCAGGTTGAGCCGGTCCAGCCGGCGTGCCATGGTGAAAGCCACCAGCAGCCACATCAATACGATGACCACGGTGCCGAAGGTGCTGATGGTGGTCATGCGCCGCGAAAATTCGTCCAGTTCAGCCTGTGTCTTCTGCCCATGGGCCTGTGCGTGCTGAACAAAGGCGTCGCTGACCGCCGTGATGGCCAGGGCAAAATCGCCATAGTGAATATTGGCCTGTGCCAGGTGTTGTCCGGCCATGGCGGTGTCGATCGAAAGCAAGTCCGTGCTCATCAGCACGAACTGTCTGAATTGGTGGAACTGGGCTGTTGCAGTCAGGGCCTTTTCACCCAGCAATTCGGTCTGACGGTTCTGGGTCAGGTTTGTCAGCCGAGTCTCCAGTGCGGCGACTTCATCCACGATCTTGCTGTGCAGCTTGTAAGCCTGGGCTTCGTCCAGGTTGTCGTTCTTGGCCTGGTTCAGCGCACTGTTTACGGTGAGTTGGATTTCCAGCAACTGGCGATTGATGCTGCTGATCTCCGATACCACGACCAGATCAGCACTTTGCTCTTTGGCGGTGCTTACCTGGGCTTGTCGCAGGGTGGACTGGACGAAGTAGTCGAACATCGCACCCACAGAAACTGCCAGGGCGACTGGAACGAAATAATACAGCAAAAAGCGGATGCGCCGCGGCTGGCGCAGGCTGCGAAGCAGTTTCATTTGAGGAACGTTGCCCAATCGTCCGGGTGGATGCTGGCCAGGTAGTCAAATTGGCCGTCGCCCAAGGGGCGCAAGACGACTACGGTGCCTTCGGGCTTGACGAAGTAGCCCATCAGGTCTGCCATGTTGGGCGCGTGGGCGACGATTACACGATTGCTCCCATTGGCCACCGGTTCCGAAACCAGCTTGCGAGTTGCCGCCAGCACGGGAACTTTTTGTTCGGTGGTGAGGTTGGCGGTGTAGGCCAGATTCAGGTTTTCTTTCAGTTTCTTGTGCTGTGTGGGAAATGCCAGCTGTGCGCTTTCGCGGGCACGGCACATGGGGCTGTGGAAGATATCCCCAATCGGCAGGCGTGCCTTGGCGATCGACTTGCCAACGGCCGCAGCGACCTGTCGCCCCTCTTCGTTCAGCACGCGTTGGGTTGCACAATCATTGAGATCCACGCTAGGTGCACGGTCGGCCCGGCTGTTGTCGGTGTTGCCGTGGCGCATGTACAGCACATAGCCCCCCTTGCGCAGGTCTTGGAGCAAAGACTTCGGCGGGGCTTTTTCGACAAATGCCACCTCGGTGTCCGCGGCCTGCGCGGGAATGGCTCCCAGGGTGAACGCCACACAAGCCATTGCCAATGCAGAAGTCAGCGTTGTGGGTGATATGGCCGCCATATTCGTGTTCCTGTTACAAAGAATTTCAGTGTGAAACCGTGTCGTTGAACCGTTGGGCTACGGCCATCATCTGGGGGATGCAGGCCAGCAGGGCGTCGACGATGTCGGGATCAAAGTGGGTGCCACGCCCCCGGCGGATGATCTCCAGCGTTTCATCCAAGGCCATGGCAGGCTTGTAATGCCGTTTCGACAGCAGCGCATCAAACACGTCTGCAATGGCCATCAGCCGGGCACTGAGCGGGATGGCTTCTCCGCTTAGGCCCTGGGGGTAGCCAGTGCCATCCCATTTTTCGTGGTGGCTGCCAGCAATCTGGCGAGCTGCCTCCAGAAAGTCCAGGGCATGGGTAGTCCCCTGCTGGTCGGGCGCTTCGCCATGCTCGGCGCGGGCTTTCTGAACACCTGCGATGGCATCGCCAATGGCCTGGGCGCCAATGGCTGCATGTTGCTTCATGACTTCGAATTCCTCGGGGGTCAGTCGCCCCGGTTTGAGCAGTATGGCGTCGGGAATGCCCACCTTGCCAATGTCATGCAGCGGAGCTGCTTTGGCAATGCGTTGGCGGGTATGGCGGTCAGCGAGTTGCTCCGCAAAGCGGGGGTGACCACCGAGGTGCTCCATGAGGATCTCGATGTAGGCCTGGGTCCGGTAGAGATGGTTGCCGGTTTCGTTGTCACGCTTTTCGGCCAGCGTTGCCATGGCATTCAGGCTGAAATCCTTGATGAGTTCATTTTCCCAGGTGCGACGTTGCACTTCGGCGTCCAGGAGCGCATTCTGGTTGGCCAGTATGTCGCGTGCGCTCTTGAGCTCCAGCTGTGTCTTGACCCGCGCCAACAACAGTGCCGGCTTGATGGGTTTGGTCACGTAATCGACAGCACCCAAGGTAAGCCCATGTTCTTCGTCCTCGTCGGCATCCATCGCAGTGACAAAGATGACCGGGATGTCGCGTGTCACAGGATCGCTGCGAAGGGCTTGCAGCACCTGGTAGCCATCCATCTCCGGCATCATCACATCGAGCAGGATGATCTGCGGCCGGGGCACGGTCTTCACGACCTGCAGAGCTCTTGCACCTGAATTGGCCACGCGCACATGGTAGTGCGGGCGCAGCAATTGGCCCAGCACAGTAAGGTTCTCCTTGGCATCGTCAACGATGAGCACCGTGACTTCATTCCCGGCCCCCTGGGGGGCCGGCGTGTCGGTATTTGACATCTTGATTTACTTTTTTGCGGACAGCGAATTCATTATGCATCCAGGGGGATGCATTCGCTAGCGCACCCGCAAGGGGTCGGTGCGGCGTTCCTGGAAGGGCGGATATTGCGCGTCGGCAGGCATCGCCCGCGGGTCGTTCCAGCGGAAAAAGGTGCAGACTTCGGCGCGCTGGTTCTGGGCGTCTTCGTAGCCCAGCTTCATCAGTTCCTGGGTGTAGGGCGCCTCGAATAGCAGGTAGCTGGCCAGGGCGGAGCCCTTGACGTCGGCCTTGCGGGAGGAAACGCCCACGCCACCGAGCATGGTGCGCACGGCGTGGGGCAGGTTGTCGATGTGGCGCGAGGCAATGGCGTCAATGCGCTGGCTCGGGGCGATCACCAGCAGTTCCACCGGACGCAAGGCACTGGATTGGCGCATTTCGGGGGGGACGAGCCGGATGGTGTGGTTGATGCGCTTGACGCGTTCCACGTCCACCGCCAGCGCGTCCAGGAAGATGTTGGACAGCGCATGGCCGGCAATCTGGGCAATGCTGGGGTAGGCCGAGTTGGTATAGAGGTGTTCCTCGTCCTTGGGCTCGTGCATGCGCCCGGCGCCGACCACCAGCACACGCTCGGCGCCAAGGTGGATGGCCGGGGAAATGGGGGCGCTCTGGCGCATCGAGCCGTCGCCAAAATATTCGTCACGCCCCTTGATGTGCAGCTGCACCGCCGGAAATACGAAGGGGATGGCGCTGGAGGCCATCAGGTGGGCGTGGGTGATGGTGTCGCGCACTGCAATGCGCTGGCTGCGAATCCAGGGCTGCAGGCGCTTATCCCCCTGGAAAAAGGTTACGTGCTCGCCCGAGCTGTAGCTCGACGCCGTGACCGCCAGCGCCTGCATGTGGCCTTTGCGGATCAGGTAGGGCAGCCGCTCCAGCGGCACCATGCGTGCCAGCAGGTCGAGCACGGGGCTGTTGTCCAGCAGCGAGCGCGGTTTGATGCGGCGCCACTTGGCCAGCACCCAGCCCAGTGAGAGCAGGGTCATCCAGCGGGCACCGGAGCGCAGCATGGCAAAGTGGTCGGCGAGGTAGACCTGGTCGGCATGGAAGTCGCGCCAGGTTTCGGCGATGCGCCGTACCGTGGTGTCGAAGTCGTCCGAACCACAGGCCAGGGCCGAGGCATTGATGGCGCCCGCCGAGGTGCCTGCAATGATGGGAAACGGGTTCGGGTCGCTGCCATGGCCGCATTCCTTGCGGATGTCGGCGATCGCCTCCAGCACCCCCACTTGATAGGCCGCACGGGCACCGCCGCCGGTCAGGAGCAGGCCGGTAGGGGGCGCAGTCGGGGCGGTGTGGGGCATGGTTTTCATTATGGGCGGGGCTTGCATCTTGTAAATCCCTTCGCCATCGGGGCTTACCCGAATGCGGTACTACACTCGCCCCCAAAGGAATATTGCCCATGACCAGCGTCACCGAAACCACCATCCAGCAAGCCCTGCAGGGCGTCATCGATCCCAATACCGGCAAGGACTACGTCACGTCCAAGTGCATCCGCCAGTTGCGCGTGGTCGATGGCAAGGTCAGCCTGGAAGTGGAGCTGGGTTACCCGGCCAAGACCCAGTTTGGCCATATTTCCGAGCAGCTGCGCCAGGCCGTCTGTGCCGTGCCCGGCGTGCAGTCGGCCCAGGTGCAGGTTAGCAGCCGCGTGATCCAGCACGCGGTGCAGCGCGGCGTGGAGCTACTGCCCGGCGTCAAGAACATCATTGCCGTGGCCTCGGGCAAGGGCGGCGTGGGCAAGAGCACCACGGCGGTGAACATGGCCCTGGCGCTGGCCGCCGAGGGCGCCAAGGTGGGCGTGCTCGACGCCGACATCTACGGCCCCAGCGTGCCCACCATGCTGGGGGTGAGCGGACGCCCCGAGAGCACGGATGGCAAGACCATGGAGCCGCTGGAAAACCACGGCCTGCAGATCATGTCCATCGGCCTCTTGGTGGCCCAGGACGAGGCCATGATCTGGCGCGGCCCCATGGCAATCCAGGCGCTGGACCAGCTGCTGCGCCAGAGCAACTGGAAGGACCTGGACTACCTCATCATCGACATGCCCCCAGGCACCGGCGACATCCAGCTCAGCCTGGCGCAGAAGGTGCCGCTTACCGGCGCGGTCATCGTCACCACGCCACAGGACATTGCCCTGCTGGACGTGCGCAAGGGCATCAAGATGTTCGAGAAGGTGGGCGTGCCGATCCTGGGCGTGGTCGAGAACATGGCGGTGCACGTGTGCAGCCAGTGCGGCCATGCCGAGCATATTTTTGGCTTTGAGGGCGGCAAGCGCCTGGCGGCCCAGTACAACGTGGACTACCTCGGCGCGCTGCCGCTGGCCCTGCACATTCGCGAGGATGCCGACAGTGGCACGCCCAGCGTGGTGGCGGCGCCCAACAGCGAGGTGGCGGCCCTGTACGGTGCCGTGGCACGCAAGGTGGCCGTGGCGGTGGCGGCCAAGGCCAAGGACTACACCAACAAGTTCCCGACCATCACCATTTCCAAGAACACCTAGGATCCACACGCTTTCCGGGGTAGCCGGTGGGAACTTCAAAGGAGGTGCCATGCACGAAAAATCGCCACCAGCAGCCCCGATGGTGGGCACGGTGCAAGACGCACACAGGCCCTCGCGCAAGCAGGCCAATCTCAAAGGCCGCCAGCCCGAGGCGGCGGCGCTGCAAGAGGTGCAGGCGCTGATGGGCCCTGCGCCCTACCGCCGCGACCTGCTGATCGAATACCTGCACGCCCTCAACGACGCCCACCGCGGCCTGTACCGGGGCCACCTGGTGGCCCTGGCCAGCAGCCTGCGCCTGTCCATGGCCGAGGTGATGGAAGTGGCCAGCTTCTACCACCACTTCGAGATTCTGGAAGACGGCGCCACGGCACCCGACCTGACCGTGCGGGTGTGCAATGGTCTGTCCTGCGAGATGGCCGGCAGCAAGGCATTGCTCACGCGCATGGCGATCGTGCTGGGCGAGGGCAGCGTGCGCGTGGTCGAGGCGCCCTGCATCGGCCGCTGCGCGCAGGCGCCGGTGGCCGTGGTGCACCAGCGCCCAGTGCCCTTTGCCAGCGTGGAGCAGGTCCAGGCCTTGGCCTTGCAGGCTGTTGAGTCTGGGCTGAATTCGGCTGCAGCCCTCCATCCCATTGCGCAGAAAGCTACTGAATTTGTAGCAACTGAGGTTGCGCAAAGTGCTGCGAATGAAGTCGCGCCGCCGGTGCTGCGCCTAGCCGCCTACCGTGCCGCCGGTGGCTACGCCCTGGCCGCGCGGGTGGCCAGCGGCGCCGTGGCTGCGGACACCGTACTGCAGGCCATGGATGACTCGGGCCTGCGCGGCCTGGGCGGCGCCGGTTTTCCGGCTGGGCGCAAGTGGCGCATCGTGCGTGAGCAGCCCAGTCCACGCCTGATGGCAGTGAACATTGACGAGGGCGAACCCGGAACCTTCAAGGACCGCGCCTACCTGGAGCGCGACCCGCACCGATTTCTTGAGGGCGTGCTGGTGGCGGCGCAGGTGGTGGGCATAGACAAGGTCTACATCTACCTGCGTGACGAATACCACGGTTGCCGCGCCATCCTGGCCGATGCCATTGCCGAGCTGCAGGCGCAGCCGCCCTGCGCCTTGCCTGCCATCGAGCTTCGCCGCGGCGCCGGGGCCTACATCTGCGGCGAAGAGTCGGCCATGATCGAAAGTATCGAGGGCAAGCGCGGCGAGCCACGCATGCGCCCGCCCTACATTGCCCAGGTCGGCCTGTTCGGGCGTCCGACCCTGGAGCACAACTTCGAGACCCTGTACTGGGTGCGCGACATTGTCGAGAAGGGCGCAGACTGGTTCAGCGGCTTTGGCCGCCACGGCCGCAAGGGCCTGCGCAGCTTCAGCGTCAGCGGGCGCGTGCGTGCGCCCGGCGTCAAGCTGGCGCCGGCCGGCATCACGCTGCGCGAGCTGGTTGACGAATACTGCGGTGGCATGGCCGATGGCCACAGCCTGTACGCCTACCTGCCCGGTGGTGCGTCGGGCGGCATCTTTCCGGCTTCTCTGGCCGATGTGCCGCTGGACTTTGACACCCTGCAGCCGCACGGCGGCTTCATCGGCTCGGCCGCGGTCATCGTGCTTAGTCAGATGGACCGTGCCCGCGATGCGGCTTTGAACATGATGCAGTTCTTCGCCCATGAGAGCTGCGGCCAGTGCACCCCCTGCCGCGTGGGCACGGCCAAGGCAGCAGCCCTGATGCAGGCCCCACACTGGGTCGCCCACACGCTGGAAGACCTGTGCCAGGTCATGGCCGATGCGTCCATCTGCGGCCTGGGACAGGCGGCGCCGAACCCGGTGCGCCATGTGCTGCGCTTCTTCCCGCAGGAAGTGCTGCAGAAAGGATCCGCGCAATGAGCACGTCCGACACAAAGAATGAGCCCACGGTGGCCTTCACGCTGGACCAGCAGCCGGCCCAGGCCTATGCGGGTGAAAGCATCCTGCAGGCGGCGAAACGCTATGGCGTCGAGATCCCGCACCTGTGTTTCAAGGAAGGCCTGCGCCCCGACGGCAACTGCCGCGCCTGCGTGGTCGAAATTGCCGGTGAACGCACCCTGGCGCCGAGCTGCTGCCGCAGCGTGACGCCGGGGATGGCGGTGTCGGCCACCGGTGCCCGCGCGGTCCAGAGCCAGAAGATGGTGCTGGAAATGCTGCTCTCCGACATGCCCGACACCGGACACAAGTGGCTGCCCGAGAACGAGGCCTTGCAGCATGGCGAACTCAGCGACTGGGCTGCACGCATGGACGTGCAGGTGCGTCCGGCCCTGCAAGCCCTGCGGCGTGAACAACCTGCTGCGGATGTCTCGCACCCGGCCATGGCGGTTAACCTGGACGCCTGCATCCAGTGCGACCGCTGCGTGCGCGCCTGCCGCGAAGAACAGGTCAACGACGTGATCGGCCACGCTTTTCGCGGCAGCCACAGCCGCATCATGTTCGACCTGGATGACGCCATGGGCGCCAGCAGCTGCGTGGCCTGCGGCGAATGCGTCCAGGCCTGCCCCACAGGCGCCCTCATGCCGAAGACGCAGCTGGGCTTGCAGGTGGTGGACAGGAGCGTGGACTCGGTGTGCCCGTTCTGCGGCGTGGGCTGCCTGCTGACCTACAAGGTGAAAGACAACCAGATCGTTGCTGTGGAAGGGCGCGACGGCCCGGCCAATGCGGGGCGCCTGTGTGTCAAAGGTCGGTTCGGCTTCGACTACGTCCACAACCCGCAGCGCCTGACCAAGCCCCTGATTCGCAAGCCGGGTGTGCCCAAAGATCCGCAAAGCCTGCAGCAGCTCAACCGCAACAGCGCCGACTGGTCGACGGTGTTCCGCGAAGCGACATGGGACGAGGCCCTGGACTTGGCCGCCGGGAAATTGAAGTCCCTGCGCGACACCCATGGCAAGAAGGCGCTGGCCGGTTTTGGCAGTGCCAAGGGCAGTAACGAGGAAGCCTACCTGTTCCAGAAGCTGGTGCGCACCGGCTTTGGTTCCAACAACGTGGACCACTGCACGCGCCTGTGCCACGCCTCCAGCGTGGCGGCCCTGCTCGAAGGCGTGGGTTCTGGGGCCGTCAGCAACCCGGTCATCGACGTGGAACATTCGGACCTGATCTTCGTGATCGGTTCTAACCCCACCAACAACCATCCGGTGGCAGCCACCTGGATGAAGAACGCGGCCCAGCGCGGCGCCAAGATTGTGCTGGCCGACCCGCGCGTCACCGACATTGGTCGCCACGCCTGGCGCACGCTGCAGTTCAAGGCCGACACCGACGTGGCCATGCTCAATGCCATGCTCCACGTCATCATTGAAGAAGGCCTGGTAGCCGATGAATTCATTGCGCAACGCGCTATGAATTTTGAAGCACTTCGGGACAACGTGAAGGGCTACAGTCCTGAGGCC
This sequence comes from Rhodoferax sp., assembly GCA_008015235.1. Lineage (GTDB taxonomy): Bacteria > Pseudomonadota > Gammaproteobacteria > Burkholderiales > Burkholderiaceae_C > Allorhodoferax. The sequence continues at coordinate 87,748 of SSFF01000014.1, forward strand.
ATGGCGCCGATCTGCGGCATTCCGGCCGACACCCTGCGCGAAGTGGCGCGCGCCTACGCCACCGCCAGGAGTGCCATGATCCTGTGGGGCATGGGTGTGAGCCAGCACGTGCACGGCACCGACAACGTTCGCTGCCTCATTGCCCTGTGCACCGTGTCCGGCCAGATCGGCCGCCCCGGCACGGGCCTGCATCCGCTGCGCGGCCAGAACAACGTCCAAGGAGCGTCGGACGCGGGCCTGATCCCGATGATGTACCCCAACTACCAGCGTGTTAGCAACCAGGGCGCCCACGACTGGTTCGAGAACTTCTGGGGAACCAAGCTGGACAACCAGCCCGGCTACACCGTGGTCGAGATCATGCACAAGATCCTCGCCGACGACAGCGACCCGCACAAGGTGCGTGGCATGTACATCATGGGCGAGAACCCGGCTATGAGCGACCCCAATCTGAACCACACGCGCCATGCCCTGGCCTCCCTCGAACACCTGGTGGTGCAGGACATCTTCATGACCGAAACCGCCTGGCTGGCCGACGTGGTGCTGCCTGCCACCGCCTGGCCCGAAAAGACCGGCACCGTCACCAACACCGACCGCACCGTGCAGATGGGGCGCCAGGCCATCGATCCACCTGGGCAGGCACGCCCCGACTTGTGGATCATCCAGGAGATCGCAAAGAGGGTGGGATTGGACTGGAACTACCCCGGCGAACATGCCGGCGTGGCCGCGGTCTATGAAGAAATGCGCCAGGCCATGCACGCGGTCATCGAAGGCATCAGCTGGGAGCGGCTGGAGCGCGAGTCCGTGACCTACCCCTGTTTGAGCGCGGACGACCCGGGCCAGCCCATCGTCTTCCACGACCACTTTGCCACCGACGACGGGCGCGTGCACCTGGTGCCCGCCGACATCATTCCGGCCAACGAGCGCCCCGACAGCGATTACCCCTTCGTGCTCATCACCGGGCGCCAGTTGGAGCATTGGCACACCGGCAGCATGACGCGCCGCGCCATGGTGCTCGATGCCATCGAACCCGAGGCCACCGCTTCGATGTGCGGGGCCGACCTGCAGGCCCTGGGGCTGGCGCCGGGCGAAGTCATCACGGTGCAGTCGCGCCGTGGCCGTGTGGTACTCCACGTGCGCCGCGATGACGGCACACCACAGGGCGCAGTGTTCATCCCGTTTGCCTACTACGAGGCCGCGGCCAACCTGCTCACCAATGCCGCCCTGGACCCGTTTGGCAAGATTCCCGAGTTCAAGTACTGTGCCGTGGCCGTGCGCCGCGGTGGCGTGCTGGAGCCGGTGCGCGGCTACGGTGCCGAGGTGCTGCCATGAAGGCGCCGCGCATGACCCAGGCCCGCGTGCCCCTGACGCACACGGTGCAGGTTCTGGACGAGACCGGCGCGCTGCGCAGCCTGGACATTCCGGCTGAGCGTGCGCTGACGCTGTACGTGGACAAGCGCGAGCTGGTCACGCTCATGACCCTGGGCGCGCACCCCGAGTGGATGTCCCTGGGCTATCTGCTGAACCAGCGCCTGATCGCCCATGCCGACGATGTGGAATCCATCACCGTGGACTGGGAGGTGGGCGCCGCCGGTATCCGCACGCGCCACGGCATTGCGGACCTGGCGGTGCGCACGGCCTCGCGCGTGGTCACAACGGGCTGTGGCCAGGGCAGCGTGTTCGGCAGCCTAATGGACGGTATTGCCAACCTGGCCCTGCCGCCGACCCGCGTCAATGCGGACACCCTGCACGCCATTACCGACACCATCCGCCTGCAGGACAGCATCTACAAGCAGTCCGGCTCGGTCCATGGCTGCGCGCTGTTCAGTGCCGACAAGCTGCAGCTTTTTGTCGAGGACGTGGGCCGTCACAATGCCATCGACACCATTGCCGGCTGGATGGCCTTGCAGCCGCAGCCGCTGCAGAACGGCATCCTCTACACCACTGGGAGGCTGACCAGCGAAATGGTCATCAAGGCCGCCACCATGGGCATCGCCGTGGTGGTGTCGCGCAGCGGCATCACGCAGATGGGCTTGTCGGTGGCGAACAGCCTGGGACTGTGCGCCATTGGCCGCGCGGTGCACCGGCGCTTCCTGTGCTACGCGGGCTTTGAGCGCCTGCAGGTGGGGGCTGCGGCCGTCGCCACACCTGCAGCGGTGTGACGAAAGGGCAGGCCATGTTTTCCCATGTTTTTGTCGGCGTGCGCGACTTTCCGCGGGCCGTGGCGTTCTACACCCCGGTGTTAGAGGCACTGGGGCTGGTGCAGCGTTTCATTGAGCCTGAGCGTCCCTGGGCTGGATGGCAGCTGCCGGGGCAGGCGCGGCCCTTGTTTCTCATCGGCACGCCATTTGACGGGCAGGCGCACGACGCGGGCAATGGGCAGATGACGGCTTTTCTGGCCAGCAGCCGGGCGCAGGTGGACGCGGTTTACGCGCTTGCCTTGGCCCATGGTGGGCGCAGCGAAGGAGCGCCGGGGCTGCGGCCCGAGTACCACGCGCATTACTACGGGGCTTACTTCCGCGACCCGGAGGGGAACAAGCTGTGTGTGGCTTGCCACGATCCTGTGGGTTGAGCTGATCGGCTTTTTCTTGGTGGGAACCATGGGGCGTTTTCATGGTTCGGAGAATTTGCCTTGGCAGGCGGCTTCCTCACACCACCCCCTATCCCCCCGCCCCTTTCCACCCTCGCCAGGGCGGAAAGGGGGGCCAAACAGCCACATTTGGCCGCGTGTTTAAACAAGGGGAGTGCACGTGCCCAGTGGCGTTGGGGCAAGGTGGGGTCTGTTTTTTTAGGCCAAATTGGCCTCTGGCCCTCACAAATATTGCGCAAGCAGCTATCACTTTCGTAGCGACTGCAGAGCAGTCTCGCCTGCAAAGCCCCCACGTGCCCGCTGCGCGTGCACTTCCCTTGTTCACTGCGACAGCCAAATGTGGCTGTTCAGGCTCCCCTTTCCGCCCTGGCGAGGGTGGAAAGGGGCGGGGGGATAGGGGGTGGAGTGAGGAAAAAACAAACCCAAGCATTTCCTCCGAACCACCACCAACGCCCCATGGTTCCCCTCCAATCTGCCCCAGCCAGCGAAGCGCACAAAAACAGCCACACCGAGGGGCTTTCCCCATTTGCGCTATCGTGCCCCCATGCAAATCACATTCTGGCAACTGGGTTGGCGTTCGTTCTGGCGCGACCTGCGGGCAGGCGAGCTGCGCCTGGTCATCGTGGCCGTGGCCCTGGCGGTGGCGGCGCTCACGGCCGTGGGCTTTTTTGCCGATCGCATCCAGGCTGGGCTGCAGCGCGATGCGCGCCAGCTTCTGGGCGGTGACGTGGTGCTGGCCAGCGACAACCCGCCGCCCAGCGCTTTCCTGGCACAGGCCCTGTCCCGTGGCCTGCAGTCGGCCACTTCGGCCACCTTCCCCACCATGGCCCGTGCCAGCGATGCCCAGGGCGGGACGGCCAAGCTGGTGGCACTGAAGGCGGTGGAGTCCGGTTACCCCCTGCGCGGCCAGCTCCTGCTCGAAGGCGTACAGGGCCAGGTGCCTGCCCCCGGTATTCCTCCGGTGGGCAGCGTGTGGGTCGATGCCGCTTTGCTGGATGCTTTGGGTCTGACCGTGGGCGACCCCTTGCAGCTGGGTCAAAGCAGCCTGCGCATCGCCGCCACGATTGCAGTGGAACCTGACCGCGGCGCCGGTTTCATGAACTTTGCCACGCGTGTCATGCTCAACCGTGCGGACCTGGAGGCCACCGGCCTGGTGCAACCGGCCAGTCGCATCACCTACCGCATGGCCTTGGTGGGGCCGGATAAGGCGGTGGCTGGCTTTTCGGACTGGGCGCAGCAAACCATCAAGGCGCAGTCGCTGCGTGGCGTACGGCTGGAGTCCCTGCAGGGCGGGCGACCCGAAATGAGTCAGACCCTGGAGCGGGCCGAAAAATTCCTGAGTTTGGTGTCGCTGCTGGCGGCCTTGCTCAGCGCGGTGGCGGTGGCCCTGGCGGCGCGGCGCTTTGCCAGCGCCCACCTCGACGACTGCGCCATGCTGCGGGTGCTGGGCCTGAGTCAGCGCACCATGGCGGCGGCCTATACGCTGGAGTTTGTCGCCGTTGGTGCCTTGGCCGCCGCCATTGGCGTGGCCCTGGGCTACGGCGTGCACCACCTGTTCGTGGTCTTGCTGGCGGGGCTGGTGGATTCGTCCTTGCCCTTGCCGGGCTGGCAGCCCGTAGCCCTGGGTGTGGGCATGGCGATGACACTGCTGCTGGCCTTTGGCCTGCCACCGGTCTTGCAGCTGGCCCGTGTGCCCGCCTTGCGCGTCATCCGCCGCGATGTCGGCCAGCTGCGACCGGCCACGCTGGGGGTGCTCGGTGTGGGCCTGGCGGGTTTTGCCGCCTTGCTGATGGTGGTGAGCCGCGATGCCACCTTGGGCCTGATCGCGGTGGCTGGCTTTGGTGCAGCCGTGCTGCTGTTTGCCGGCGTCAGCTGGCTTCTGGTGGCGCTGTTGCGCCGCGTGGTGGAGCGTGCGGCCAATGCACCGCGTTGGCTGGTCCTGGCCACGCGCCAGGTGGCGGCGCGTCGGGCCTTCACGGTGGTGCAGGTCAGCGCATTGGCGGTGGGCTTGCTGGCCCTGGTGCTGCTGGTGCTGTTGCGTACCGACCTGGTGAGCAGCTGGCGCAAGGCCTCGCCCGCCGATGCGCCGAACCGTTTTGTCATCAATGTCATGCCGGAGCAGTCCGAGGCTTTCCAGTCGGCGCTGCGACAGGCAGGGGTGGCCAAGTTTGACTGGTATCCCATGCTGCGGGGGCGCCTGGTGGCCGTGAACGGACGCAATGTGTCGCCTGACGATTACACCGAAGACCGGGCCAAACGCTTGGTGGACCGCGAGTTCAACCTGTCCTACAGCGAACAACCGCCGGGCAACAACGCCCTGGTAGCGGGGCGCTGGGTGGCCCAGGAGGCCGACGGCATCAGTGTCGAGGAAGGGCTGGCCAAGACCCTGGGTTTGCGCCTCGGTGATCGCATGGTGTTTGACATGGGGGGTGTGCAGCGGGAGGGGCGCATCACTTCCTTGCGCAAGGTCGACTGGGGTTCCATGCGCGCCAATTTCTTCGTCATGTTTCCGGTGTCTGCCATGCCCGATGTGCCCGTGACCTACATGGGTGCGTACCGGGCGCCGGACACCAAGGGTTTTGACAATGCGCTCGTGCGCCAGTTCCCCAATGTGACCAACGTGGACATGACGCTCACGGTGAACCAGATCCAGCGCGTGCTTGACCAGGTCATCCGCGCGGTCGAATTCCTGTTTGGCTTCACGCTGGCGGCTGGCCTGGTGGTGCTGGTAGCGGCCGTGACCGCCACCCAGGAAGAGCGTGCGCGCGAGTTCGCGGTGATGCGTGCCGTGGGGGCGCAGAACGCCCTGCTGCGCAAGGTGCAGCGCGCCGAATTGGCCGGGGTCGGCGCCCTGGCCGGGCTGCTGGCTTCGGTGGCGGCGCTGGCCGTGGGCTGGGCCCTGGCACGCTATGTGTTCGAATTCGACTGGTCCCTGCAGTGGCTGACCCCCTTGGCAGGGGCCTTGGCAGGGGCTGTGCTGGCCCTGCTGGCCGGTTGGTGGGGCCTGCGCGAAGTGTTGCGCCGACCCGTGGTCGAGACCCTGCGCCGCGCAGCTGTGTAGGATGTGCGCCTTTTGGGCTGATGTGGCCCATGAGGAGCATGGAATGAAAGCTTGGTATGGCGTGGTAGGCGTGCTGGCCTGGTGCGCAGGGCTGGCAAGTGCCCAGTCGGTGGACCCCGAACAGCCTGTGGGACGCATCAAGACACTCACCGGCCAGGCCACCGTCACCACCGCCTCGCAGACAAGCCCCGTGTCGGTCGGACTCCCGGTGTACCAGGGCAGCGTGATTGCAACGGGCAAAGCGTCGAGTCTGGGCGTGACCTTTCGCGATGGCACGGTGCTGGCCCTTGGGGCCGAGACCCGTCTCACGGTGGAAGACTATCTCTACAACCCGAACCAGAACCAGTACGCCTTCGGCGCCCAATTGGCAAAAGGCAGCCTGAACTACATATCCGGCGCCATCGCCAAACACCGCCCGCAGGCCGTTCAGGTCAAGACGCCCACAGCCGTGATCGGTGTGCGTGGCACCCAGTTTGTGGTCAGAGCGGAGGAAGTGCAATGAGCGGCATGAACCATGCATTGTGCAAACTGCTGCTGGCCGTCGGCCTGGTGTCGCTGCTGGCGGGCTGCGCCTCCAAGTCCTACATTGTTTTGCTGGAAGACCCGCAAGGCGGGGTGGGCAGTGTGCAGCTGACCGGCAAGAACGGTACCCAAACCCTGGACCAGGCGCGCTACGCGGCCGACCTCGATGGCGCCAAGGCACCCCAGCCAGTAGACCCCCAGCGCTTTGAAAAAGATTTTGCAGGCGTGCTGGCTGCACGTCCGATCCTGCCTGCGAGCTACCTGCTCTACTTCCAGAGCGCGGGCGTTGACTTGACGCCGGAGTCCCAGGCCCTGCTGGCCCGCATTCTGGAGGACATCAAAGGGCGTTCGGCGGTAGATGTGTCGGTCATTGGGCACACCGACACCGTGGGCCATGCCGAGGCCAACGAAGCATTGGGCCTGCAGCGCGCACAGCGGGTGGTCGAGATTCTGAAGGAGCAGGGTCTTCAAACCGAGGCGCTGCGCGTGGAATCCCACGGGGAACGCAATCTGCTGGTCTCCACCTCCGACGAAACCGACGAGCCCCGCAACCGCCGGGTCGAAGTTTCGGTGCGCTAGCCGGTGGCCGATACGGTGCGCAAGCGGATTGCGGCGTGGCTGCGCCAAGGCGCGCTGGCGCTGCTGTGTGCGGGGGCCGTGCTGGTGCTCATGGTGGTCGACCCGGCCGCCCTGCAAGGCCTGCGCAATGCCCAGTTTGACCAGTTCCAGCGCTGGCAGCCCCGCCCCCGTGCCGATGTCGGTGTGGTGGTGGTGGACATCGACGAGGCCAGTCTGCGCAAGCTGGGCCAATGGCCCTGGCCGCGCAGCCAATTGGCCACACTGCTGGATGCCCTGCGCCAGCAAGGTGCCGCCGTGGTGGGGCTGGACATTTTGCTGCTGGAGCCCGACCGCACAGCCCCCCAGACCGTCGTGCAGCAGTGGCAGGTATCCAATGCGGTGCGCCAGGTGCTCCGTGCCTTGCCCGATCCCGACGCCCGGCTGGCGCGCAGCCTGTCCGAAGGACCGCTGGTGCTGGGCATGGTACTGGCACAGGGCACGCACGCCGATCCCAGTGCAGAGCAGTTTCCGGCGGCTGGAACGCTCCCGTTTCGCGTGCTGCAGATGGGCGAGTCGGCAGCCCAGCAGTTGCACACATTCGACAGCGCCAGCTTGCCTTTGCCGGTGCTGCGCCAAGCCGCCCCCGGGCTGGGTGCTTTGAATTTTGTTGCCGATGCCGACGGAGTGGTGCGTCGTGTGCCGCTGGTGGTGACGGCGCAGGGGCAGGTGCTGCCTTCGCTCGTGGCGGAAATGCTGCGTCTGGCGCAGGGGGCACAAAACTATCTTTTGCAGGGCACGCCTGCACCTGGTGAGGGGCTGCAGGCCGTGCGCATCGGCAGCCTGCCTGTGGCCACCACGGCGCAGGGTGAAGTCTGGGTGCACTACAGCGAACAGCCCGCGCAAGGCATGGTGCCCGCGTGGCAGGTGCTGGCGGGCACGCTGCCCCCCAGTGCCCTGGCGGGCAAATGGGTGCTGGTGGGCACCTCGGCCCAGGGTCTGATGGATCTTCGAACCAACCCCATGGGGCAGGTGATGCCAGGGGTGCTTGCCCATGCACAGGCACTGGAGCAGATACTGGCGGGGCAGTCGTTGCAGCGGCCCGCGTGGGCCTTGGCGCTGGAGACCGTGGTGGCTGTGCTGGGTTGCCTGCTCGTTGCGGGTTTGGCGGCCACTGCGCGTGTGGGGGTGTCGGCGGCTGGCACAGCGGTGCTGACCGGGGTGGTTGGCTGGGGTGCCTGGTGGGCATTTTCCCGGGGGCAGTTGCTGCTGCATGCCTGGACTCCCATGCTTGGCATGCTTGCAACCTTCCTGCTGTGCAGCGTGCAACGCCACCTGCGCACCGAGCGCCAGCAGCGCTGGATACGGGACGCGTTCTCCCGCTATGTTTCGCCCAACCGGGTGCAGCATCTGGTGGACCATCCCGAGCAGCTGGCGCTGGGAGGGCAGCGCCAGGAGTGCAGCTTCATCTTTACTGACCTGGCGGATTTCACACCCATGATGGAGTCGATAGAGGCTGCCCGTGCAGTGCAGCTGCTCAATGGCTACCTCGACCGCATGGTTGCCATCGCTTTCGCACACGGCGGAACGCTGGATCGCATCATGGGCGACGCCGTGGCGGTGGTGTTCTCGGCACCGCTGGTGCAGCCTGACCACCGTGCACGGGCCGTGCGCTGTGCGCTGGAAATGAACGCGTTCGCCATCGACTATGCCGAAACGGTGCGGGTGCAGCACGGCATTGCGTGGGGACAAACCCGCATTGGGGTACATACGGGCAAGGTGATCGTGGGCAACTTCGGGGGATCGAGCCTGTTCGACTACCGCGCCCTGGGCGATGCGGTCAACACCGCCGCACGGCTGGAGGGTGTCAACAAGCAGTTGGGTACACGCATGTGTGTGTCGATCGATACGCTTTCCGGCTGCAAGGACCTGGCGGCGCGCCCGGTCGGGCATTTGCTCCTCAAGGGCAAGACCCAGGCCCTGGAGGTCTGGGAACCTTTGGCGGCACAGGCGCCGGGTGGTACCCCCCTGGAGGCGTATCTGCAGGCCTACCGTGCCTTGGCTGTACACGATGCGCAGAGCCTCGCCATGTGGCAGGCCCTGGCACAGCACTATCCCGACGACCCGCTGGTGGCCTTGCACACCCAGCGCCTGCAGCGCGGTGAAACCGGTGTGCAGGTAGTGCTGGACGAAAAGTAGCGCTATTGCGCCATGCGCCGCAGCTGCGGCATGGCGGCGGCGCCCAGGGCGGCGATGCAGGCCAGGCCGACACCGGCGCCCAGCAGCGCGTCGGTCACGCCGGCGTGGCGCACCCAGTAACCGGCCAGTACGCCCGACAGGGCGGGGATGACCTGCGAGATGATGGCGTACACCGCCATCACGCGCCCGCGCAAGGCATCGCTCACCTGGGCCTGGATGCCGGCCACCACAAAGCTGATGACCATGCCGCCGAGCGCCCCCATGCCGGCCAGCACCCCGGCCGAGACCACCGGGTGGCTCCAGTGGCTCAGCGAGGCGAAGGCCAGGCTGGCCACCACGGTGGCCGCGAACACGGCGCGGCCATGGTGCAGGTATTTGCCCAGCAGCAGGGCGCCGATACCGCCGATGATGAGCGAGAGCGCCATCAGCCCGAGGTAGATGCCGCGCTGGATTTCGCTCAGCCCCAGCACCTCGCGCGCCAGCTTGGGCAGCATGATCTGCATCGGGCCGGTCATGGCGTAGGCGATGACCGCGGCCAGCAGCAACTGCTTGAGCAAGGGTGTGCGGGCAATGAAGGCAAAGCTGTCGAGCAGGTCGCGCGTGGCGCTTTGTTGCGAGGCTGCGGCCTCCTTGGTGCGGATGCCCAGCAGCATCAGCCCCGAGGCGACGAACAGCACGATGCCGGTGGCAAATACCCAGGGCCAGCCGCCGTAATGGCGCTGCACGGCCAGCACGATGGGCGCCAGACCAAAACCCAGCATGACCTGCACATTGAACAGGATGGTGGCCGGTTTCAGGCGGGTCGGGTCGGCCAGTTGCCCCAAGGCCGCCAGGCGGGCCGGGCCGACAAAGGACCAGCCCAGGCCTGAGAACAGCGCCGCGAACATGACCAGGACCACGCGGGTGTCGCCGGTGGCCTGTCCGTCGATCCACCAGAGCAGTCCCAAACAGACCACGAACAGGGTTTGCGCCCACTGGATGACGCGGTGCGGCGCAACCCGGTCGCACAGCACGCCGGCAAACCAGCCAAACAGCAGCGAGGAGCCGAAGGACAGGCCGAAGCCGATACCGGAGAGCAGGTCCGAGCCCACCGTTTCCTGCAGGTACAGGATGACGGTGTAGTTCACCATGTGGCCGGCGGTGAAGGCCAGCAGGCAAGAGAGGTAAAAGCGCGTCACGGGGTGATTTCCATCAGCGTGGGCTGGGTGTCTTCGATGTGCCAGCTTGGGAATGCGGCGCCGGAGACATAGGCTTTGCCATCGGCGGTGATTTCCACGTCGCGTGTGAACGTGACTTTGCGCTGCATGGGGTACACGTTCCATTTGCCCGAGGCCACGTCGAAGCGGTACACGGAATCGGAGTTGGTGCCGTTGACCCACACCTGGTTGCGCTTGCGGTCCACATTGAGCGAGTAGGGCGTGTCGCTGCCTTTGGGCACGACGGGCAGGTCAAAGGTGGTGAAGGCCCCTGTGGCCGGGCTGTAGCGGGCGATCAGCGACTCGTTGAAGGCGGCGATCCACAGGTTGCCCTGGGCATCGGCACGCAGGCGCCGCGGGGCCTTGAAGGGGGTGGCGATCATGGTCACCGAGCCCTTGTCCGGGTCGATGACGCCGATCTCGTTGGTGTACAGGCGCGCAATCCAGACCTTGCCGTCGGGCGTGATGTCCAGGCCGTAGGGCAGGGGTACGCCGGTACTCTGGTGGTCCACCTTGACCAGGTTGGCTACAGGTATGCCAAAGCGCGTCAGGCCCATGAGCGTGGGGGTGAGCTTGATGGTGATGCGCTCCATCAGGTTGCGGGCGGGCAGGTCGTAGAGCGTGAATTGCTTCGTGCCCCGGTCGAACATGGCCACCTGGTTGGAAAGTGCCAGGGTGAACCAGACACGGTCCTTGGCGTCGATGCGCACGGTATGCGGATAAAAGCCGCTGTCCATCTGGTGCTGGGTGAATTGCTTGCTCACCGGGTCAAACTCGATCAGGCGGCGCTGGTGCGAGGGCGTGAGGAAGATGTGCCCGTCCTTGGCCGATTCCGCCAGCGAGTGGATGCCCTGGTAGGTGTCGTGTTTGGGGAAGTCCGCCAGCCGCCCTGGCAGCAGACCGCCCTTGCGGTCGCCTTCCTGGGGTGGCACGCGGTAGACCGTGTACTTGCCGGTGGCAGGCTCCACCTCGTAGAGGCGGTCTTGCAGGTTGTCCCCCACGTAGACCTTGCCGTTGGAGTGCACCAGCAGGTCGTGCATCTGCGACATGGTGTCGCCGATGGGCATTTCACGCACCGTCACGCCCGACAAGGCCGACGACCAGGGCGTGCCTTCGGGCACCTTTTTGGGGTGGGTGGCAATGTCTTTCCAATGCGCTTCCAGCATCGCGGGAATCTGCTCCCGGGCTTCGCTGGACAGACGCGAACCGTAGCGCACCATGCGTTTGATGGCCTCCTTCCACTCGTCGGCCGTGCGTTCGCGGCGCAGCAGCACTCCGCCTTGCTGGTGGCAGTAGTTGCACTGCAGCATGAACTCCTTCTTGAGGTCGGCATTGCCGAAGTCGATGGTCGAGGTCCATGCGTTCGAGGGGCGCTGTGCGGCCAGTTCCGCAGGGTCGGTCTCGGCCTGCATCACCAACGGCTTGGATGCCTCCAATGCGTTGACGACGCGGTCCTTGTAGCCCGCCTTGCGCAGGCGCAGCTGCCAGGGGTGGCTGGCGGCGGCGATGTCGGTGCGGCCCATCGCGTCGGTAAAGCGCGTGACTTCGACAAAGGCCTGCTGCACCTTGCCGCTGGGGGCATAGCCGTTGTCCGAGGTGTCGACCACGGCCGCCTTGACCGGTTGCCGACTCACCATGACGGTGGCCAGGGGCTTGCCCTGGGTGTCGACCACCTGCACGGGGGCGGCGTGGAGCTGCAGGGCAGCCAGTGTCAGCAATGCCAATACGGTGTTCTTCATGCTTGCTCCTTGTGTAGGAATGACGGGTATTCGGGGGCGATGCGCCGGGTCATGGTGCGGGCGTACAGGGCGGGGGCCAGCTTGCTGACCCACCAGGCCGTGCGCGAGGTGCGGTCGGGCAGCAGCTGGGGCTGGCGCCGGGCGATGGCCTGCACCATGGCCTGGGCAATGGCTTCGGGGCTGGACTCGCCGCCGGTGGCCACGCGCGCGGTCTCTCCGCGGCTGGCAATGCCGGTGGCAATGAAGGAAGGGCTGGCCAGGCACACGGCCACGCCCTGGGGCGCCAGTTCGCAGCGCAGGGTGTCGAAAAAACCGTGCAGCGCGTGCTTGCTGGCGCAGTAGGCACTGCGCCCCAGCAGCGGGGCGAATCCGGCCACGCTGGACACGGCGGCCACCACACCGCGGCGGGCAATCAACTGCGGCAAGGCAGCGTGGGTCAGGTGCACCGCGCCCAGGTAATTCACCTCCATCACGCGGCGCAGCTGCTCCAGGTCGGCTTCCTGAAACAGGCTGCGCTGGGTGATGCCGGCGTTGTTGATGACGATGTCGATGCCGCCAAAGCGCTGCACGGCGGCGTCCATGGCGGCGGTGCAGCTGGCAAGTTGCGTGACATCGCCCGCGCTGCCCCCCAGGCCGAGCACTTGCGCAGTGGGCAGGGTGGCCAACAGGGTCTGCAAGGCAGCTTCATTCGGTTCGAGCGCCACCACACAGTCGCCTTGCGCCAAGTAGGCACGGCACAGGGCGGCGCCCAGGCCGCCGCCGGCACCGCTGACCATGACCACGCGGCACGAGGTCATGGTTGCGCACCTTGGCGGGAGCTCAGGTACAGCTCAAACACCTGCTCGGAGCTGCGTTTCGGGATGTAGCCGAACTCGTTCTTCAGCCGGGTGTTGAGCAGCACCGGACGGTAGCGCAGGAAATCGAGCTGCTCGGGGCCGTACTGGGTGAGATGCAGTTGCTTCAAAATCCATAGCGCACTGCGCAATACCCATGCGGGTAAGACCACACATTTCTTGCCCAGCTTGGCCGCGATCTGGTGGATGCTGAGCTTGCCGTCGCCAGCGACGTTGAAGATGCCGGTCTGCTGGGAATCGATGCCGTGGACGATGGCGCCGACCACGTCCTGGTCGTGGATGAACACGAAGGGGCTGTCGCTGCCGGCAATGGCTATGAGGCGCGGCTTCTCGAACAGGTCGGTGATCTGGTTGCGCACTGTCGCTCCCAATATGGTGCCGATGCGAAACACCACCTGCTCCAGGGCCGGGTGCTTTTGCCGGTAGTCGGCCAGCATCTCTTCGACCAGGCGCTTGTGGTGCGAATAGGCAAAGGCTTCGTTGCCGCGCACCGGGTCGGTTTCGACCAGCCACTCGGGGTTGTCGGCGTGGTAGCCGTAGGCCGCGCCGCTGCTGGAGACGATGACGCGGCGCACGCCGTGGGCCACGCAGCACTCCAAGATGTTGCGCGTGCCGTTCACGTCCACGTCGTACTCGAAGGCACGGTTGCTGTTCTTGCCAGGCGTCACGATGCTGGCCAGGTGCACCACCACGTCGGGGCGGTGGCTGGCCACGATGGCGTCCACTTCCGGCGCGCGGATGTCGGCCACGGCATAGGTCACGCCGTCCAGGCGATGGGCTGGCGCACGCACGTCCAGGCCAATGACGCGCAGGTCGCTGCGCTGGGCCAGGGTGGCGAGCACCTGGCTTCCCAGGTAGCCCGAACTGCCGGTGACGAGGATGGTTTTGGTGGTCATGGAGTGCTTTCGTTCAGTAGCCGCGGATACCGATCTGGGGGTCGCGCTTGCTCCAGAACAGAGCCAGCGACAGGCCCGAGACGATGTGCCAGATGCCCCACCACGCGGTGATGATGGCCATGCCGCCCAGGCCGTGGAACATGTTGAAGATCAGGATCAGCCCCAGTCCGGAGTTCTGGATGCCCATCTCGAAGGTCACGGCGCGGCGGTCGCGTTCGGGCAAGCGAAGCAAGGTGGACAGGCTGTAGCCCGTGACCAGGGCCAGTCCGTTGTGGATGAAGACCAGGACCACCACGAACTGGATGTATTGCAGGAAGTGCTGGAAGTTGGCCGCCAGGGCACCCACCACGAACAGGGCGAACACCACCATGGAAAAGCGCTTCATGGGCTTCTCGGCGCGCTTGGCAAAGGCGGGGTAGCGGTGCGCAACACCCATGCCTGCCACCAAGGGAATCCCCAGCAGGATGATGATGTCCTTGAGCATCACCCAGGGGTCGATCGAGATGGTTTGCATCAGGTCGTGGGTGATGGGGTGCAGGTTGCCCCAGAAGTTGAAGTTGATGGGCGTCATCACGATGGCCAGCGCCGTGGAGATGGCACTGGCGCTCACTGACAGCGCTGCGTTGCCGCGCGAGAGGTGCGTGAGGAAGTTCGACAGGTGACCGGCCGGGCACGAAGACACCAGGATCATGCCCAGCGCAATGCTGGGGCTGGGCTGCATCACCCAGATCAGGCCGTAGGTCATGGCCGGAAACAGGATGTGGTGGCCGATGGTGGCCAGCAGCAACCCTTTGGGGGACCGGAAGGCTTCGCGGAAATCGGCCACGCGCAGGTCGAGCGCAATGCCGAACATCACCAGCCCGAGGATGGCGTTGAGCCCGGCCAGCGTGGCGGGATTGAATTGCAGTTGTACCTGGTCGATGGGCAGCATGCGTGTCTCCTTTTGGAAATGTTGTTGCGCGCAGCTAGAGCGATGCAGGGATGCTAGGGCTTGCAGGCTTTTTTGAGTTGTCCCACAATGCCTTGAATTTGTCTTTTTGCGCCAACCAATCCCCGGGGTTTCCCGTATGCACACACACAGCACTGTCGGCTCCGGCTTCATTGGCGGCCTCCTGGATACCACCCAGCGGCTGGGGCTGTCCCGTGCTGATTTGCTGGCGCGTGCGGGCTTGGCCGCGGACACGGTGCTCGATGCCAACAGCCGATGGCCCGTGGCGGACGTGGTGGCCTTGTTCGAGGCGGCCCAGCGCCTGACCGGTCGGCGCGACATTGGTCTGGAGTTCGCCACCCAGGTGCGCCCTGGCACCTTCCATGTCCTGGGCTACGCGCTCATGACCTGCCGCACCCTGGGAGAGGCCCTGGCCCTGGTGCCGCACTACCGGCGTCTGGTGTTCGACATCGGGTACAGCGAAATGCGCATGACGGAGCAGGGCGCACACGCGGTGCTGGAGTGGCATGTGCTGCAGCCCCAACTGGCCTACAGCCCGGTGCTGGCGGAAGCGCTGATTGCCAGCTGGTTTGCTTTCGGGCGTTGGATGGCGGGCGTGCCGCTGCCCTTGCGCCAGGTCACGTTCCAGCACGCTGCAGGCGGTGCGGGAGAAGCCTTTGAACAGTTCTTCGGCTGCCCGGTCTCCTTTGGCCAGGACACCAATGCCCTGGTGTTTGAGCGCAGCCTGCTGGCCATGCCCCTGCTGCAGGCCGACGAGACCCTGCACCTGGCCATGCGCGAACAGGCGCGTGCGGCCATGGAGAAAACCTTTGGCAGCCCCGACATCGCCCAGCAGGTGCGCGCGGCGCTCATTCCACTCATGCCCAAGTGCGAAGCCACATTGCCCCACACCGCCCGCGCGCTGGGCCTGCCCACGCGCAGCCTGCAGCGCCGCCTGGCCGAGGCCCACACCTCGTTTGGGCAAGTGCTCGACGCAGTACGTAAGGATCTGGCCAAGGTCTATGTCCGCGATGTGTCCTTGAGCATGCTCGACGTGGCCCTGCTGCTGGGTTACGCCGAGCAAAGCTCGTTCACGCGGGCATTCAAGCAGTGGCTGGGAATGAGTCCGCTGCAGTGGCGGCGCGAAACGGCACAGCAATTGCTACGAAAATAGTAGCATTTTGGTTATTATTTGTGCGGGCTAGAGGCCGATTTTGCTTGAAGGTTCGGCCTTGGCTTGGTGCTTGGCCTTGACCGGCTGCAGCAGCACCAGCAGGGCGCCGGCACCGCCGTGCGAGGGCGGCGACTGCACAAAGGCCACCACTTCGCTCTTTTGCACCAGCCAGCGCCGGGTCTTGTCCTTGAGCACCGGGGTCTTGCCGGGGGAGCCCAGGCCCTTGCCGTGCACCACGCGCACGCAGCGCAGGCCCTGGGCATGGCAGTCGTGCACGAAGCGGCCCAGGGTTTCGCGGGCCTCGTCGGTGCGCAGGCCGTGCAGGTCGATCTGGGCCTGCACCGCCCACTGGCCCTTGCGCAGGCGCTGGGTCACGTCGGCACCGACGCCGCGGCGGCGAAAGCTCAGGTGCTCGTCGGTGTCGAGCAGGGTGCTGATGTCGACCTCGTCGCTCAGCGCCTCGCGCAGGGCGGCAGCTTCGTCGAGCGCGCGCTGGAACGGGATGGGCGGGGCCGGGCGCGGGCGCAGGTCGGCCACAGGGGCAGCCTTGAGCGGCTGCACCTTGCCCACGGTCAGGCGAAACAGGTGCTTGCGGGCATGGGCGCGGGCCGCTTCTTCCTTCTGGCGGGCGGCTTCCTGCGCGGCCGCTTCGGCGCGCTGCACCAGGGTCTTGCGCACCTGGGCCAGCTCGCCCAGACTGCGCACGGTCAGCAGCGGTTTGCTCACATCAACCCCCGCTCGGCCATGGACATGGCCTGGCCCGGCGCCACGATGACATGGTCGAGCACGCGCACGTCCACCAGGGCCAGCGCAGCCTTGAGGTTTTGTGTCAGCGCCTCGTCGGCGCGGCTGGGCTCGACGCTGCCGCTGGGGTGGTTGTGGGCCAGTATCACGGCGCTTGCGTGGTAGTGCAGGGCCCGCAGCACCACTTCGCGCGGGTAGACGCTGGTTTGGCTCAGGGTGCCGCGAAACAGCTCTTCCAAGGCCAGCAGCCGGTGCTGGCTGTCCAGGAACAGCACGGCAAATACCTCGTAGGGGCGCTGGCTGATGTGCAGCTGCACGTACTGGCGCACGGTGGCCGGTGCGTCAAGTACGGTGCGCTCGCGCAGTTGCTGCTGCGCAGCCCGGCGCGCCAACTCCAGCACCGCCAGCAGCTCGGCGCGCTTGGCCGGGCCCAGGCCCTTGACCTGGGCCAGGTCCTGCGCCGTGGCGTTCAGGAGTCCGGCAATGCCGTCAAAGCCGGTGCCGTTCTTTTGCGGCAATTCCAGCAGCTCCTGCGCCATGTGCAGCACGTTCTTGCCCTGGATTCCGGTGCGCAGCAGCAGCGCCAGCAGCTCGGCGTCGCTGAGCGCGCCAGCCCCCTTGGCCAGCAGCTTTTCGCGCGGGCGGGCGTCTGGGGGCAGGTCATCCAAGGGCATGGCGGGCGAAAAAAGAGCGGGAGGGGCGGGCTTTTTACAATAGAGCCCAGTTTATCGGGACTTTCTATGACCACACCCACAGTCCAGGTCCAGCCTGGCGCCTTCCTCACCCTGCATTACCGCCTGTCCGGCCCGGCCGGCGAGGCCATCAGTACCTTCGAAGGCAAGCCGGCCACGCTCACGCTCGGTGGTGGCCAGTTGTCGCCGGCGCTGGAGCAATGCCTGATCGGCCTGGAAGAGGGCACTCAAACAAGTTTCGAGCTGCCCGCGGGCGCCGCCTTCGGCGAACGCAACCCCGCGATGCAGCAGTGGCTCGATGCCAAGGAACTGCGCGCCATGGGCGAGCCCGACGAAGAATATGCCGTGGGCGACGTGGTGCAGTTCCCCACACCCGACGGCCAGGGCAAGTTTGCCGGCGTCGTTCTGGCCCTGCGCGAGAACGCGGGCAAGCTCGAAGCCGTGCAGTTCGACTTCAACCACCCGCTGGCCGGGCAGCCGGTGCGCTTTGACGTGCACCTGATCGGGGTGCTATGAGCACAGCGACTGTGACGGCGCCCGACGCCGAGATCGTGCTGGCCGAGCCGCGCGGTTTCTGCGCCGGTGTCGACCGTGCCATCGAGATCGTGGACAAGGCCCTGCTCAAGTTCGGCGCACCCATCTACGTGCGCCACGAAATCGTGCACAACACCTATGTGGTGAACGACCTCAAGAGCCGCGGCGCCATCTTCATCGAAGAGCTGGACGAAGTACCCCCAGGGGCCACACTGGTGTTCTCGGCCCACGGTGTGAGCCAGGCGGTGCAGCAAGAGGCCGCGCGGCGCGGTTTCCGCATCTTCGACGCCACCTGCCCGCTGGTGACCAAGGTGCATGTGGAAGTGGCCAAGCTGCACAAGGAAGGCTTCGAATTCATCATGATCGGCCACAAGGGCCATCCCGAGGTGGAAGGCACCATGGGCCAGCTCGACAGCGGCATCCACTTGGTGGAGGACGTGGCCGATGTACAGAAGCTGCAGTTGCCGCAGACCGACAAGATTGCGGTGGTGACGCAGACCACGCTGAGCGTGGACGACGCCGCCGAGATCACCGCCGCCGTGAAGGCACGCTTTCCCCAGGTGCGCGAGCCCAAGCAACAGGACATCTGCTACGCCACCCAGAACCGCCAGGACGCGGTGAAGGTGCTGAGTCCCCAGGTGGATGTGGTGATTGTGGTGGGCAGCCCCACCAGCTCCAACAGCAACCGCCTGCGCGAATTGGCCCACAAGCTGGGCACGGCCAGCTACATGGTGGACAGCGCCGACGAATTGCAGCCCGCTTGGTTTTCCAACGCCCGCCGCGTGGGCCTGACCGCCGGTGCCTCGGCCCCTGACGTGCTGGTACAGGCGGTGATTGCCCGCATCAAGGAACTGGGTGCCATTTCGGTGCGCAAGATGGACGGCATTGAGGAAACCATCAAGTTCCCGCTGCCCAAGGGTTTGCGTCTGGAAGAAACCAACGATTGAGATGCTGTGTAACTGCTATGTAATTAATAGCTGCTTGCGCAATAAAATAGCGGGCTAGAGCCCTATTTGATTAGTAAAAGAGAACACCATGCTAGACATTACCCTGCTGCGCAAAGACCTGGATTCGGTGGTGGCGCGCCTGCTGACCCGCAAGAACCCGCAGGCCTTCCTGGACGTAGACGCCTTCCGCGCCCTGGAAGCCGAGCGCAAGACCATCCAGATGCGCACCGAAGAGCTGCAAAGCCAGCGCAACACCATCTCCAAGCAGATCGGCATGCTCAAGGGCAAGGGCCAGCACGCGGAAGCCGATGCCGCCATGGCCCAGGTGGCCGGTATCAAGACCGAGCTGGAAACCTCGGCCACGCGACTGGATGCCATCCAGGCCGACATGGAAAAAATGCTGCTGGCCGTGCCGAATCTGCCGCACGAGAGCGTGCCCGTGGGCAGCGACGAGTCCGGCAACGTGGTGGTGCGCAGCTGGGGTACACCGCGGACGTTTGACTTTGGCGTGAAAGACCATGTGGACGTGGGCACGCCCATGGGCCTGGATTTCGAGATGGGCATCAAGCTCACCGGTGCCCGCTTCACGGTGATGAAAGGGCAGATCGCCCGCCTGCACCGCGCGCTGGCCCAGTTCATGCTCGACACCCAGACCGGCGAGCACGGCTACACCGAGTGCTACACACCTTACATCGTCAACGGCGACAGCCTGCGCGGCACCGGGCAGCTGCCCAAGTTCGAGGAAGACCTGTTCGCGGCCAAGAAGGGCGGCCAGGAAGGTGTCGACGAGAATGTGGCGCTGTACCTCATTCCCACCAGCGAGGTGTCGTTGACCAACTTTGTGCGCGACGAGATCGTGGCCGAGGCCGACCTGCCCATCAAACTCACGGCGCACACCCCGTGCTTCCGCTCCGAGGCCGGCAGCGGCGGGCGCGACATTCGCGGTCTGATTCGCCAGCACCAGTTCGACAAGGTGGAAATGGTGCAGATCACCCACCCCGAGAAGAGCTACGAAGCGCTGGATGCCATGGTCGGCCACGCCGAAGCCATTTTGCAAAAGCTGGGCTTGCCCTACCGCGTGATGAGCCTGTGCACCGGCGACATGGGCTTTGGCGCTGCCAAAACCTTCGACCTGGAAGTGTGGCTGCCCGCACAGAACACCTACCGCGAGATCAGCTCGGTGTCCAACTGCGAAGCCTTCCAGGCCCGCCGCCTGCAAGCCCGCTTCAAGAACGCCCAGGGCAAGAACGAACTGGTGCACACCCTCAACGGCTCCGGTCTGGCGGTGGGGCGCACCCTGGTGGCCGTGCTGGAAAATTACCAACGCGCTGACGGCACCGTCGAGGTGCCGGAGGTGCTCCGCCCCTATATGGGCGGAGTGTCGGTGATTTCACCGACATAAGCGTTGGAAATTTCAGTGCAGGCTCACTTGTGCCCTGCACAAGTGAAGCGAAGCGGCCGGAACTAAAAAATCGCTGCCTGAGTGCGGTAGAATCCGCGCTTCGTTTCGACCGATGCGAATTCAGGAGAAGTGGCAGAGTGGTCGAATGTACCTGACTCGAAATCAGGCGTAGTGGCAACACTACCGTGGGTTCGAATCCCACCTTCTCCGCCAGTTGAAAAGGGCCTTTGCACTGCAAAGGCCCTTTTTGCATTCTGGGGGGCTGCAGTTGCAGGCGGCTGCCCGATTGGTAATCACGCTACAGGCGACGATGCCCGCCAGCCCAAATATCGGGAGATTCTTTGACCAGATGCGGGTACTGCGCGTCGTGCTTGGCTTCCAGGGAGTGCAAGGCAAACAGCACCTCGGCCGGAAATCCGGCGCGGGGCCGGTCACTGACATCGTGCTGGAGTTCGTGCATCAGTGCCACGAACTCGGGATGGCCCCAAAACAATGCAATCTTTTTCCCGATATTCGGGAACGCGGTTTGAACCACCTTGAAATGCGGGTCCTCTTCAATCATGTTTTTCTCTTGTCCAACGAGGACGACATGGTAGCAATGAATCGGTGAGCCCTGCACGCCCATGCACTTGCTACCACTACTGGCGCCGACGGGCGAGTCGCCCCGGTGATGGATCAGGGGCGATTGCGCGGGCTTGCCTGGCGCCATGCCCCCCAAGCCACCAGCACCCACCCTGCCATGAAGCAGCTTCCCCCCGCAGGAACAAGGCCCCGCAGGGCCTGGAAATCCCACAGGGCACGGGCATAGAGGTTGAAGCAGAAAAGCAGCAGTCCCAGTGCAAAGGCGGCCCCGGCAAGGCGCCACCAGGGGTTGCCGGAGCCATCGCGCAGCAACAGACCCACGACGATCAGTGCCAGGGCGTGGAGTTGGTGCATGGCGATGGCGCTGGGCAGGTAGGCGCTGGCCGCCTGCAGTGCAGGGGCGTGTGAGCTGGCAGCCGCCATGCCCACCGCAATGGCTGCATTGAGGGCTCCGCCGATGATCCAGGCTGGATGGTGTTGCATGGCCTATTGTGGCCTAGCTGGCATCGGGGCGGTCGGGCAGTTCGTTCGGGTTGCTCTGCCCTGCGCTTGCCGGATAGTGTGTGCGCAGCAGGTCGGATACCTGCGCCACGGCATCGAGCAAACCCGCCTCGAACGCGCCACGCTCCAGCGCCTGGCCCAGGCTGTGCACAATTGCCTGCCATGTCTGGGGAGGCACCTTGGCATCGATGCCGCGGTCGGCCACCAGTTCGATGGTGCGCTCCACCAGCAGCAGGTAGATCAGCACACCGTTGTTGTCGGCCGTGTCCCAGACTCGCAATTTCGCAAATTTCGACAGCGCACGCTGGCGGGCGATGGTCTTCAGGTCCTGGGGCCGTTGCAGATAGCTGTTGGGAAGGCGCGCTTCCAGGCACACGCGGATCTCACCCGTGTGGGTACGTTCCGATTCTGCAATGGCCTGGGTAATGCGCTGCATGGCCGCTTCCGACAGGTAGTGCTGCCAGCGCTTGGCACCCAGGTGCCGCAGTTGCCGTTTGAATTGATTCCACATCACCAGCTCCCGGAGGCGCCGCCTCCACCAAAATCACCGCCCCCACCGGAGCTGAACCAGCTGCCACTGTCGGAGCTGCTGCTTGAACTGCTGGAGCTGCTCCACCAGGAGCTGCTGTCCGTGCTGGAGTCTGTTTTGGGGGGCGGGGGCTTGCTGGCACCCGCCACAGCCGAAGTCCCGGTGGTGGTCTTCCAAGTGGACATCCACTTGAATGCCCCCATGGCGCCGAAGATGGCGAAGATGACCATGACCGGTGTGCTGTGCGTCAAGAACCACGCCAGTGCCGCTGGGGGAACAGCAAACGTCGTGACCAATAAACCGAGTAACAAGCCAGCGGGACCGGCTACCATGACCATGAGCGCGGTCATCAGGCCAAAGAAGATGCCCAGTCCCCACACGCCGTCGGCCCATGCCGGTTCGGGTGGCTCAGGGGTGGTTTCCGGGGCCGGTAGTCCCTCCTTGCGCACCAGCTGCATCAGGCGTTCGATGCCGGCATCGATGCCGCCAGCAAAGTCACCCTGTTTGAAACGGGGCGTGATGGCTTCGTCGATGACATGCTTGGCCGCCACGTCGGGCACTGCACCTTCCAGCGCCTTGGCCACTTCGATGCGCAACTTGCGGTCGTTCTTGGCCACGACCAGCAACAGGCCGTCGCCCACGTCCTTGCGGCCGATCTTCCAGGCGTTGCCAATGCGGTTGGCGTAGCTGGCAATGTCTTCCGGGGCGGTAGTGGGCACGATGAGCACCACCAGTTGGGAGCCTGCCGCGGTTTCAAACGCGGCCAGCTTGTTGTCCAGCGCAAGGCGTTGCGCTTCGGTCAGTGTGGAGGTCTGGTCCATGACCCGCGCGCTGAGCGCGGGCACTTCGAGCGGGCTTTGGGCCCAAGCCAGCAGGGCCGTGGCGCCCAGAACCAGCCCCATGCACCAGCGGTGCAGGTGGCGCAAGAAGGCGGCCATGGCTTATTTCTTGTTGAAGTCCACCACCGGCGGCTGGGCCATGGCGGCTTCGTTCTCCACGGCGAAGTTGGGCTTGACCGGGTAGCTGAACACCATGGCGGTCAGGTTGCTGGGGAAGCTGCGCGCCAGCACGTTGTAGGCCTGTACCGACTGGATGTAGCGGCCGCGGGCCACGGCAATGCGGTTTTCCGTACCTTCCAGCTGCACGCGCAGGTCGCTGAAGGCCTGGTTGGCCTTGAGGTTCGGGTACTGCTCACTCACCACCATCAGGCGGCTCAGCGCCTGGCCCAGGCTGCCCTGGGCTTCCTGGAACTTCTTGAAGGCTTCGGGGTTGTTCAGGGTTTCGGGCGTGACCTGGATGGACGTGGCCTTGGCGCGGGCTTCGATCACCTTGGTCAGGGTTTCCTGCTCAAAACTGGTTTCGCCCTTGACGGTGGCGACGATGTTGGGCACCAGCTCGGCACGGCGCTGGTACTGGTTCAGCACTTCGCTCCAGGCGGCCTTGGTTTGTTCGTCCAGGCGCTGGAATTCGTTGTACCCGCAGCCACTGAGCAGCCAGCCGCATGCCAGCACCACAAGCCATTTCGACCATTTCATTCTGATTCCTCCGTTGTATGCAAGCCCGAAAGCATACAAGGTCGAATCTTCGCTGGCCTTACGTGTGCGCACGCTTCAAGGTTGCGGCTGCAGTGCGTAGGTTTGTTCCAGGTAGTCGACGATGGCGCGCGACTCGAACAGCTTCACGCCCGTGTTCGGGTCTTCCAGGTACGGTGCCTGCACCCGGCCCAGCCGCGCCAGCAGCGCTTCGCGCTTGCCGCCGGTCTTGGGTACATAGGGCCCGGGTTTCACGCGCATGACCGCAGGGCCCATGTCGGCCCACTGCTCCTTGCCGATGTTGTGCAGCACATAGGGCAGCTCCAGCTCGGTCAGGCGTTCGCGCACCAGGCGCGAATACGGGCTGCTTTCGAAACTCCACAGGTGCAACTTCTCCTTGGGTGCCTTGGCCGGACGCGCCGTGATGCCACGCAGGCCCCGCGTTACCGTGGCCAGGGCACTCAAGGCTGGGCGGACTGGGCCGCGGCGGTACGGCCCGGGTGTCTCCCCATGGCCGTAAGTGGCAAACAGGTAGTCCACGATGTCGGCCGACTCGTACAGCGTGGCATTGGTATTGGGGTCCACCAGCAGCGGGAACTGCTGCTTGCCCCCAAGGCGTTCGGCTTCAGGGCGAAAGCGCTTGCCACCGGCCGGGCAAGGTCGAATTTGCACATCCAGCCCCAGTGCTGTCAGCGCCTCGCGCACCAGGCGGCAATAGGGGCTGCCTTCCATGTCGTAGAGCTGCAGGTACTTGGGTGGCTGCTGCGCCTGGTGGATGACGCTGGTGCCGCGCCAGGCTTCCAGTGTGGAGCTGGCGACCGATTGCAGGACACGAAGCTGGTGGGTAAAAGCGTTGGACATGGTCTTCCTTGGAGCAGGGGCTGTCATGCTAGCTGCAAGCAGGGTGCGCTGCGCGACAATGGTGCCTCTTTGGGTAGGGGACTCCATGAAAAGCAAATCGGCCAGTGGTGGCCTGGTGTATTCGACCGACGGCGGGCGCATGTGCCCGCAGTGCCGCCAGCCGCTGGCACAGTGCCAGTGCAGCAAGGCCCCGGCGCGCCCGGCAGGCGACGGCGTGGTGCGTGTGGGCCGCGAAACCAAGGGCCGCGGCGGCAAGGCTGTCACGCTGGTGCGCGGCCTGCCGCTGGACGACGCGGCGCTGGCCGCACTGGGCAAGCAACTGCGCACCGCCTGCGGCACGGGCGGCACGGTGAAAGACGGTGTGGTGGAAGTGCAGGGCGACCACGTGGAGCGCGTGCTGGCCTGGCTCACGGCCCAGGGCTACAAACCGAAGCGCACTGGCGGATGAAACCCGAAGACCTGGAGCTGCTGGTGCAGCGCACCATGCCCTACGGCAAGTACCAGGGCCGGGTGCTGGCCGACCTGCCCGGCAACTACCTGCAGTGGTTTGCCCGCGAGGGCTTTCCCAAGGGCGAGCTGGGGCGTTTGCTGCAGCTCATGTTCGAGATCGACCACAACGGCCTGCGTCAGTTGTTGCAGCCGCTACGGCAACGCTGATCCCGTCGTATCAGCGCTTGCGCCACTCAGGGCGTGCGCGGTGGTACGTTAATGGTTGCACTTGTCCCGAGCAAAGCATCTCGAAGGCCAGGACGGCTGGTCTTGGGGTCCAACCAGATGCGGAAAAAAGCATCGCTGAAGCCTTCGTCAGCCGTTTCGCCCAGAAGTTTTCCATTGAGAAAAAATCGGGCCCCCTTCTCTGGCAGGCGGACCCCCACCAACCGATCGCCGGACTTCACATCGACAAACAGGCCAGTCATGAATGCGGTCCAGGACTTGACCTGGTCCGGTGTTGCGCTGGCAATGCGAGTCATCTCGATCATGGATGTGTTCACGATGTCGCCAGCCTTCACGGCCGTGTTGTAACGGATGTCCAGCGCGAAGGTGCGATTCAGTGCGAAGTTGGTTTGCGTGGCAGGAATCCACAAGGTGGCGTCATAGGCCTTGAATCCAAAGAACCGTAGGACACCACTGCCCTTGGCCACCCATGTCAGTGCATAGGCATTGAGCTCGCCCGGCGCTTCTGCCTGCGTCGAAGGGGCTGCCGCCTGTGCAGCGGCTGGTACTGTTTGGGCACTGGCACCTGCGGCACCGACCAGGCAGGCCAGTGCCAATGCGATGCTTGCGGTAGGGCTGGATGGGAGTCTGGAGCGGATGTGCATGGGGACAGTCTGCCGCCTGGCGCAAAAAACTTCCTGCGGATCTGCCAAAAGCACGGCAAATGTAGGGACTTGGGCATACCCATCTGCGCGCTCAATGGAACGGAATGGGGGACGGACTGGAAGCCACAGTGCCACCTGTGCCGATCGCTGCATGCAGGTCTGCGGCAAGTGCAAGGCATCGACGCGGTGTTTGATTGATACCTGGCTTGGCATGCGCATGCCAGAATCCGCCATGCCCGCTGTATTTCACACCCACGCCCCGCGCATGCTGCTGGCCGGCCTGCTGGTGCTGCTTGGCTGCGTGCAGCTGGCACGCCTGGAGCTGGCCCAGTTGCGTGAGGCCTTTGAGGTGGATGCCCGCATTAGCCACCGGCTGCTGAGTCAGCGCGCCGTGCAGCTGGACGCAGTGCTGGCGACGCTGGCCCTGCTGCAGCCCACGGCCGACCCTACCAGCCATGAGGCCGCCGCGCAGCGCCTGCCATCGGTGTACCCGCAGATCCTGGGCGTGCAGCGCCGCACGCCGGGCGAGTCGTGGCCCAGCGCCGCGCTGCAGGCCGCCGAAGAACGCTCGCACCAGACCCACCAGCCCGTACTGGCCAACCCCGAACTCGGCGCCGACCGTGCGCGCTTCCAGCTGGTGCTGGCAGCGCAACCCGCCAGCTACGCACTGCTGATCGACGTGCACGCCGCCGTGCCCTGGAGCGACTGGTCCATGCCCGTGGACACCAGCCCGGTGCGGGTCACGCTGGAACACGCAGGCCAGGCCTTTGTGGTGCAGCCGGGGCGCGTGGGGAACAGCGGCTGGCGCTTTGAATTCCGCAAGCACCTGGCCAGCGACAGCCAGCCCTTTGAGGTGGTGGCGCAGCGCCAGGTGGGTTGGGCCGAGCTGCCGTGGGGCGCCATGCTGCTGTGGACACTGGCTGTGCTGGCCGCTCTGCTGGGTTGGAGCGCTTGGCAGCGCCAGCGCGATGCCCGCCTGCGGGCCGAGGCCTTGCTGCAGGTCGGCCAGGTGACGCGCCTGAACAGCCTGGGGGTGCTGGCGGCAGGCATGGCCCACGAACTCAACCAGCCGCTCACGGCCATTCTGGCCAACACCCAGGCCGCCAAGCGCCTGCTGCAGGACGGGCCCGACGAATTGGCCAGTGCCCAGGGTGCCATGGACCAGGCAGTGGCCCAGGCACGCCGTGCCGCAGAAGTCGTGGCACGCCTGCGCCGTAGCGTCGAGCAACCCAACCCTTCCGAGCGACTGCAACCTCTGGACCTGGCCCAGGCCGTTCGCGCCGCCCTGCAATTGCTGGAGCCCGAGTGCCAGCGCCACCAGGTCGCTTTCACGCTGCGGGCGCCACAACCGGTGTGGGTAGTGGCCGAGCGCGTGGCGGTGGAACAGATCGTGCACAACCTCGTGACCAATGCCTTGCAGGCGTTGGCGCAGGTGCCCGTGCCGCAGCGCCAGTTGCGCCTGGTGGTGGAAGCCGCGCAGGAACACGGCGTGCTGCGCGTGCAGGACACAGGCCCCGGCATTGCGCCAGAAGTTTTGCCCCATGTGTTTGCCCCGTTTTTTAGTACCCGCGAGGGTGGCCTGGGGTTGGGCCTCAGTCTGTGCGAGACATTGGCCAACGACATGGGAGGGCAATTGCAGGCCCACGCCCATGCGCCGCGTGGTGCCGAATTTGTGCTGCAGCTGCCCTTGGCCCCTGCGCCCGGAGTCGCACCGTGAACGCACCGCAGTCCCCACTGATCCACCTCCTCGACGACGACGAGGCCGTGCGCGCCAGCCTGGCCTTGCTCATCGCCACCGTGGGCCTGCGGGTGCAGACCTGGGCCGACCCGCAGGCGTTTCTGCAGGGGTTCGACCGCGAAGGCATTGGGGCCATCGTGCTGGACGTACGCATGCCCGGCATCAGCGGCTTGACCGTGCTCGACACCCTGGTCGCGCAGGGAGTGGACCAGCCGGTGATCCTGCTGACGGGCCACGGAACGGTGGAAATGTGCCGCCGTGCCTTCAAGTCCGGCGCCAGCGAGTTTCTGGAAAAACCGGTGGACGATGAACTGCTGCTGGAGGCCCTGCAGAACGCCGTGCGCCAGCACGTGCGCTCACGCGAACGCCACCAGGCCAACCGACAGGCCCAGGCGCTGTACGCCCAGCTGTCCGAGCGCGAGCGCGAGGTGCTGGGCCTGATCGTCGAGGGCCTGACCAACAAGGAAATCGGCCGGGTGCTGGGCCTGTCCCCGCGCACCGTGGAAACCCACCGCGCCAACCTGTTCGCCAAACTGCAGGTGGACTCCTTGGCGCACCTCATTCGCCACTACGCTATATTGGTGGCTCCGTAGTTCTACGGAGGGCGCCGCGTAGCCGTACGAATGGTCTTTGAGGCCAGTCGCGCCTACAGTTTCTCCCAGCGCAGATGCCATTGTCTGCGTACCGATCCACAGGAGAAACCACCATGCAAATCCGCCACCTTTCCGCGCTCGCCGTTCTGACCTTGACCGCTTGGGGCGCCAATGCCCAGGCCGTGCGCACGGAGAAGAACATGTCGCTTGAATTGGCCAGCAAGATCGCCGCCGCTACCGTGGCCGCCTGCAGTGCCGACAAGTACAACGTCACCGCCACGGTCGTGGACCGTTCGGGCACCGTGCGCGCCATGCTGCGCGCGGACAACGCAGGCCCCCACACCGTGGGCGCCAGCCAGGCCAAGGCCTTCACGTCCGCATCGGGCAAGAACACCACTTCGGCCATGTGGGAAGGGGTGCAAAAGAACCCCGCCGCCGCCAACGTGGCCATGATCCCCGGTTACCTGCTGCTCGGCGGCGGCGTGCCGGTGAAGGTGGGGGACGAAGTCATTGGTGCCGTGGGCGTGGGCGGCGCGCCTGGTGGCCATCTGGACGAGAAATGCGCCCTGGCCGGCATTGCCAGCGTGCAAGAGCTGCTGAAGTAAGGGGCGAGGCATGTGGAGTCGTCGCACTGCCATGCTGCTGGCCACACTGGCCTGCCTCGGTGCAGCTCAGGCCCAGGTGGCCCCGAGTGCCACCGAACTGGCGCAGTACAGCGGCCTGCACGCCGCCGCCCACCGGGGTGAGGTGGGCACGGTCCGCAAGCTGCTGGCCGCCGGGGCTGCCGTGGATGCGCGCGACGGCCATGGCCGCACGCCGCTGCACGTGGCCACCTTTGCCCGCCAGCGCGAGGCGCTGCGCGCCCTGCACCAGGGCGGCGCCCGGTTGGAGCTGCTGGACAACGACCGCTATGACGCTGTCACCATCGCCGCCGTGGCCGACGACGAAGACAGCCTGCGCACGCTGCTGACCCTGGGGGCCAGTGCCCAGCTGACCACCAGCCGCTGGGACGGTACCGCCCTGATTGCCGCAGCCCACCTGGGGCACGATGGCGTGGTGCGCCAGTTGATTGCCGCCGGGGCTCCGCTGGACCATGTGAACAACCTGCACTGGACCGCACTCATCGAGGCCATTGTGCTGGGCGACGGCGGCCCCCGCCACCAGCGCGTGGTGCAGGACCTGCTGGCCGCAGGCGCCAGTACCCGACTGACCGACCGCCAGAGCAACACGCCCCTGGCACTGGCCCGCTCCCGTGGCTATGCCGCCATGGTCGCGTTGCTGGAGAAAGCAGGGGCCCATTGAAGTTGTCCGTGGGCGCTATTTTGCTATGAAAAGAAGAGCTAGCTGCGCAGTGTCTGTAAGGGCTAGGTGTCGAAAAGGCTGATATTTTCAGGTTGGTTCAGGCCAGCCAGAGTTCGTCGAGGTCGGGGAAGTGCCACTTCTCCGGGTCTTCGCGGCTGGCGATCTTTTCCTTGCAGTCGGGCGCCGACAAGTCCACCAGCACCGGCACGATGCGCATATTGGACTGGGTGGAAAAGAACACCTTGACCTTCGGTGTCAGGAGCGACTTTTCCGACTGCTCCACCACCACCCCCAGCTTGCCCGACGCCAGGCGCAGCAGCGAGCCCGTGGGGTAGATGCCCAGGCTTTTGACAAAGGCTTGGAAGATGCTGGGGTCGAAATGGCCCTTGCTCCACTCGGCCATCTTGCGCAGCGACTCGGCCGGGTCCCAGCCGGCCTTGTAGGGGCGGTTGGAGGTGATGGCGTCGTACACGTCGCAGACCGCGCCCATGCGCGCATACAGGCTGATCTGGTCACCGGCCAGGCCTTCGGGGTAGCCCGAACCGTCGATCTTTTCGTGGTGGTGCAGGCACACGTCCAGCGCCACCGGGGGCGCATTTTTGCCACTGAGCAGCATGCGGTGGCCTTCTTCGGGATGTTTCTTGATGATGGCGAATTCGGCGTCGGTCAGTTTGCCGGGCTTGTTGAGCACGTCCATGGGCATGAGTGCCTTGCCCAGGTCGTGCAACAGCCCGGCGGTGCCGGCATGGCGGGTTTGTTCGTCGTCCAGGCCGAGCTGCTTGGCCAGTGCCACCATCAGCGCGCACACCGCCACCGAGTGCATGTAGGTGTAGTCGTCGGCCGTTTTCAGGCGCGCCAGGCTGATGAAGGCTCCCGGGTTGCGGGTGATGGAGTCCGAAATCTCTTCCACCAGCTGCTGCGCGGCTTCGGTGTCCACCGACTTGCCCATGCGCGCTTCGTGGAACATGCTGGTCACGGCCTCCTTGGAGCGGGCGCAGATCTTCTTGGCACGCTCCAGCTCCACGGCCATGGGGGCGGCCTCCACCTTGCTTTCGGCCTGGGCAGCACGGTGGAGCTCGGCGTCCACTTCGGCATCGGACTCGGCTTGCGACACGGCCTGCACGCCGGCCTTAACGTCGAGACCTTTGGAGACGTCGATCCAGACTTCGCGGATGGCGCTGGCCTGGATGCTGGCAATGTCTTTCGGGTCGGTGATGACAAAGCTGTTGCGCCAGAACGGGTGGTCCATCCAGGAGCCGCAGAACTCCTTGAGGTGCATTCCGACCTGAAGCTGTTGGACACTGATCCGTTTGAGCATGGTGCGGTCAGTGTAGCGTGGCAGTCTGCGGACTTGGTTCTAGGCCTCGGCCGCCTGCCACAGTCTGGCGCCCCCGGCGTCCAGGTGCGTCAGGTACACGCGCACTTCGAACTCCAGCTGGAAATACTGCGGCTCCATGTGCCGGCACAGTTGGTAGAAGGCCTTGTTGTGCTCCTTCTCGCGCAGGTGGGCGAGTTCGTGCACGGTGATCATTTTCAGAAACGGCTCGGGCGTGTCTTTGAACAGGGAGGCTACGCGGATTTCGCGCTTGGCCTTGAGTTTGCTGCCCTGCACGCGCGACACCGCCGTGTGCGTGCCCAGCGCGTGGGCCACCACCTGCAGCTTGCTGTCGAAAGCCACCTTGGTTACGGGCTCGCTGCCGCGCAGGTACTCGGCTTTGAGCGCCTGCACGTAGTCGTACAGCGCGCGGTCGGTGCGCAGGCCGTGGCCTTGCGGGTGGCGCTGCAGCAGCCAGCTGCCCATGCGGCCTTGCGACTGCAGTTGCAGCACCTGCGCCAGCGTCTCCGCCGGGTAGCCCTGCAGGTAAGGCAGGGCCACGGTTGCTACGTTTTTCATAGCTTCTTACGCAGGTTCTGTGCGGGCTGTAGCCCGAAAAGGCATCAAACCTCGCGGCGCAGCGCGGGGAACAGGATGACGTCGCGGATGGAGGGGCTGTCGGTCAGCAGCATCATCAGGCGGTCGATGCCGATGCCGCAGCCGCCGGTGGGGGGCATGCCGTATTCAAGCGCGCGCACAAAGTCGTGGTCGTAGAACATGGCCTCGTCGTCGCCGCTGTCCTTGGCCGCCACCTGGGCGTGGAAGCGGGCGGCCTGGTCTTCGGCGTCGTTCAGTTCGGAGAAGCCGTTGCCGAATTCGCGCCCGGTGATGTAGAGCTCAAAGCGCTCGGTCACCTCGGGGCGCTGGTCGTTGGCGCGGGCCAGCGGCGAAATCTCGGTGGGGTGTTCCATGATGAAGGTGGGCTGCCACAGCTTTTCTTCCACCGTTTCTTCGAAATACAGCACCTGCAGGCTAGCCAGCGAGCGCTTGCTCAAACCGTGCTTGGCCTCGGTCATGCCCAACTTTTTGAGGGCTCCCAGCAGCCACTCGGCGCTGTGCACGTTCTCACCCGCTTCGGTGTACTTCTGGATCGCCTGCACGATGGTCAGGCGCTGGAACGGCTGCGACAGGTCCACTTCCTTGCCCTGGTAGGTCAGCAGCAGGCTGTCGCCGGCTTTCTGGGCTGCATCGCGCACCAGGTCTTCGGTGAAGCTCATCAGGTCCTGGTAGTTCCAGTAGGCCGCGTAGAACTCCATCATGGTGAACTCGGGGTTGTGGCGCACCGAGATGCCTTCGTTGCGGAAGTTGCGGTTGATCTCGAACACGCGGTCAAAGCCGCCCACCACCAGGCGCTTGAGGTACAGCTCGGGCGCGATGCGCAGGTACATCTCCTGGTCGAGCGCGTTGTGGTGGGTGATGAAGGGCTTGGCGTTGGCACCGCCGGGAATCGGGTGCAACATGGGGGTTTCCACCTCCAGGAAGCCGTGCTGCACCATGAAGTCGCGCAGGCCGCTCACGGCCCTGCTGCGCGCCACGAAGCGCTTGCGGGCGGACTCGTCGGTCATCAGGTCGACATAGCGCTGGCGGTACTTGATTTCCTGGTCGGCCACGCCATGGAACTTGTCCGGCATGGGGCGCAGACTCTTGGTCAGCAGGCGAATCTTGCTGGCGTGGATAGACAGCTCGCCGGTCTTGGTCTTGAACACCACCCCCTCGGCGGCCACGATGTCGCCCAGGTCCCAGTGCTTGAAGGCGTCGTACAGCTCGTCGCCCACGTCCTCGCGCTTCACGTAGATCTGGATGCGGCCGCCGCTGGTGCCAAACGAAGCGTCTTGCAGCGTGCAGAAGCTGGCCTTGCCCATCACGCGCTTGAGCATCATGCGCCCGGCCACGCGGGCATGGGCGTTGATGGTGGCCAGCTCTTCGGTGCTCTTGTGCTGGTAGTGGTCGAAGATCTGCTCGGCCTTGTGGGTCGGCTTGAAATCGTTGGGAAATGCCACGCCACCACCATTGGCCTGCACCGCGCGCAGAGCCTTGAGTTTTTCGCGGCGCTCCTGCATGAGCTGGTTTTCGTCCTGGGGGGCTGCGGCGGGCGTGGTGTTTTCAGACATGGCGGGGAATAAAGGGTGGGGCCTGAGGCAGACACGCCCCAGGCGGGCAAAAGGGGTGATTTTACCGGCGGCCAGGGGCACTGTGGCTTCGCTATGATGGCGCGGCACTACATTCTTGGCCCACCATGCTCTACCAAATCGTTTCTTTGCTGCTCGAAGTTGTTGTCGGCCTGCTCGCCGGGGCCTGCCTGCTGCGCCTGTACATGCAGTGGCAGCGCATCCCCATGTCGCTGCGTTCGGGCAATCCGATTGCGCGTTTCATTTTCACGCTGACCGATTGGCTGGTGCTGCCGCTGCGCAAGGCATTGCCCGCCGTGGGCAGCCTGGACACGGCCAGCCTGGTGGGCGCATTCCTGTTGGAACTGGGCCAGTTCACCGTACTCTGGCTGCTCCAGGACATGGCCGCCCCCGTGGCCACGCTGCCTGTGCTGGCCTTGGTAGGGCTGGTGCGACTCAGCATTTCGGCCCTCACGGCCCTGGTGATCGCTTATGCCGTGCTGTCTTGGGTACCCGGACCCGGACAGTCGCCGTTTGCCGACATCATTGAACGCCTGGTCGCCCCGGCCCTGGCCCCCATCCGCCGCATCCTGCCCTTGGTGGGTGGCGTGGACCTGTCGCCGCTGGCGCTGCTGGTGATTCTGCAGATTGCGGCGATCGTGCTGGGTTCGTTTCAGGCGACCTTGTTGCGGCTGGTGCTGGTCTGAACCTGGTGTGAAAACCAAAAAGCCCGCCGAAGCGGGCTTTTTTCATGTGCGAAGTGGGTCCTTCAGATCACAGCATCTGCCGGTTGCCGCTGCAGCATCGCCAGGGTTTCGGCGATGGTCTTGCGCAGTTCACGGCGGTCGCAGATGAAGTCCACGGCGCCTTTTTCTTGCAGGAACTCGGCACGCTGGAAACCGTCGGGCAGGGTCACGCGCACGGTGTTTTCGATCACGCGCGGACCGGCAAAGCCGATCAGGGCCTTGGGTTCGGCAATCACCACGTCACCCACAAAGGCAAAGCCGGCACTGACGCCGCCCATGGTCGGGTCGGTCAGCACGCTGATGTAGGGCAGGCCTTTCTTGGCCAGATGGGTCAGTGCAGCATTGGTCTTGGCCATCTGCATCAGGCTCAGCAGGCCTTCCTGCATGCGGGCGCCACCGGTGGCGGTGAAGCAGACAAAGGGAACCTTCTGTTCGATCGCGGTTTCCACGCCACGCACGAAGCGTTCGCCCACCACCGAGCCCATGGAGCCGCCCATGAACTCGAACTCGAAGCAGGCGGCCACCAGGCTGATGCCCTTGACGGCGCCGCCCATGACCACCAGGGCGTCGGTCTCACCCGTGGCTTCCATGGCCTCCTTCAGGCGCTCGGGGTACTTGCGGCTGTCCTTGAACTTGAGGGCGTCCACGGGCAGCACTTCCTGGGCCACTTCATAGCGACCTTCGTTGTCCAGGAATGCGTTCAGGCGCGCGCGTGCGCCGATGCGGTGGTGGTGGCTGCAGGTCGGGCACACGTTCTGGTTTTGTTCCAGATCGGTCTTGTAGAGCACAGACTCGCAGCTGGGGCACTTGACCCACAGGCCTTCGGGCACGCTGCGGCGGTCTGCCGGGTCGGTGTGCTGGATTTTCGGGGGCAGCAGTTTTTCCAACCAACTCATCGTTGTGTTCCTTTCGTCTCGGGGCCGTGGCGTGTGGCCGCAGCCCGGTTGTCGTCAAAGCAGGCCGGATTATGCGTCCAAAGCCTGACGCACCCCGCGCAGAAAGTCGCGGGCCACCCCGGCCACCCGTTCATGCGGCTGGTTGTCGAGCAGCTGGATGATCTTGCTGCCGATGACCACGGCGTCGGCCACTTCGCTGATGGTGCGGGCCGTGGCGCCGTCGCGGATGCCAAAGCCCACGCCCACCGGCGTGGCGATGTGCTTGCGGATGACGGGCAGCATGGCCGCCACGGCATCGGTGTCGAGCGCGCCCGATCCGGTCACGCCCTTGAGCGACACGTAGTACACGTAGCCACTGGCCACTCGGGCCACTTGCTGCATGCGCTGCTCGGTGCTGGTGGGGGCCAGCAAGAAGATCAGGTCCATGCCGTGCGCGCGCAGGTCGGCGGCAAAGGCCTCGCACTCCTCGGGCGGGTAGTCGACGATCAACACGCCGTCCACGCCAGCGGCAGCCGCATCGGCCACGAAGGCGCTTTTCACGCCTTCGCGGGCGTGCTTCTGGTCGTAGCGCTCGACAGGGTTGGCGTAGCCCATCAGCACCACGGGGGTGGTGGTGTTGGCCTGGCGGAACTCGCGCACCATGGCCAGGATTTGCACCAGGCCAATGCCCAGCGCCAGCGCGCGGTCGCCCGCTTTCTGGATGACTGGACCGTCGGCACTGGGGTCCGAAAAGGGCACGCCCAGTTCGATGACGTCGGCGCCGCCTTCGACCATGGCGTGCATCAGTGTCGGGGTGATGTCGGCGTAGGGGTAACCGGCTGTGACAAAAGGGATGAGTGCTTTGCGGCCCTGTTCGGCCAGGGCTTTGAATGTTGCTTCAATTCGTTTCATGCTATGACCTTTGTAGCTGCTCACGCACGTTTCACGGGGGCTGCGACCACATTCCCCTTGACGGATTGGCCTTGGCAGCTGGGGCGGCAGAAGAAATCGCCACCCGACAGGTCGGCTACGGTGCCGATGTCCTTGTCGCCACGACCGGACAGGTTCACGAGCACCGACTGGTCCGGGCGCATCGTCTTAGCCAGCTTCATGCCGTAGGCCACCGCGTGGCTGGATTCGAGCGCCGGGATGATGCCTTCGGTGCGGCACAGGTAGTGGAAAGCGTCGAGCGCTTCCTGATCGGTAATGCCTACGTACTCGGCACGGCCAATATCGGCCAGGAACGCATGCTCGGGGCCGACACCGGGGTAGTCCAGGCCCGCGCTCACGCTATGGGTCTCGGTCACCTGGCCGTTGTCGTCCTGCAGCACGTAGGTGCGGTTGCCGTGCAACACACCGGCACTGCCGCGTTGGATGGAGGCCGAATGCTTGCCGCTGTCCAGGCCTTCACCGGCCGCTTCTACGCCGATCAGGCGTGTGGCGCTGTGCTGGATGTAGGGGTAGAAGATGCCCATGGCATTGGACCCACCGCCCACGCAGGCGACCACAGCATCGGGCTGCGTGGTGGTGCAACCAGCCTCTTTGAGCATTTCGGGCATCTGCACCAGGCATTCGTTGCCGATCACGCTCTGGAAGTCGCGCACCATCATCGGGTAGGGGTGCGGGCCGGCCACGGTGCCGATGATGTAGAAGGTGTTGTCCACGTTCGCCACCCAGTCGCGCATGGCTTCGTTCAGGGCGTCCTTGAGCGTCTTGCTGCCGGATTCCACCGGCACCACGGTGGCGCCGAGCAGCTTCATGCGGTACACGTTGGGGCTCTGGCGCTTCACGTCTTCGCTGCCCATATAGACCACGCATTCCAGCCCGTAGCGGGCGCAGATGGTGGCGGTGGCCACACCGTGCTGGCCGGCGCCGGTTTCGGCAATGACGCGCGGCTTGCCCATGCGCTTGGCGAGCATGGCCTGGCCGATCACGTTGTTGATCTTGTGGGCGCCGGTGTGGTTCAGGTCTTCGCGTTTCAGGAATATCTGCGCACCACCCACCTCGCGGCTCATGCGCTCGGCGTGGTACACGGGGGAGGGACGACCCACAAAGTGGGCCAGCTCCTTGCGGAATTCGGCCAGGAATTCCGGGTCGTGCTGGTATTTCGCGTAAGCCGCTTTCAACTCGTTGATGGCGTGGGTCAGGGTCTCGGAGACAAAACTGCCGCCGTATTTGCCAAAGTGCCCGCTGGCGTCGGGTTGCTGGTAATCAGCCATGGTGTGTTCCTTTTTCTCAGGCATCCGGTGCGTCGGGGAGGGCGGCGTCGGCAGCGCGGACGGCGGCCACGAAGGCACGGATGCGTTGGGGGTCTTTGATGCCCTTTTGGGGCTTGCCTTGGTCGTCGAGCGCTTCCACGCCCGAGCTCACGTCGACGGCCAGCGTTTTACCGCGCGACCGCAACGCAGTGATGCCATCGCCCACGTTTGCTGAGTCGAGTCCACCACTCAAGACGAGGTGAGCGTTGACGTTTGGAGGAAGCAGTGACCAATTGAATGTTTTGCCGCCACCACCGTACCCGTCCACATGGGCGTCGAGCAAGATGGCTTGGGCTGTTGAATAGTCTTGGGCGAATTGTACGAGGTCGAACTGCGCAGCGCCTTCCCCTAAGGGAATGCGGGCGGCACGCAGGTAAGGGCGCGGGTAGGGCCGCTCGCTCGACGCCTTGGCGAGTGCCAGACAGAGCTGGGGTGTTTCGTCGCCATGGAACTGTAGCGTGGCATTGGGCAGCAGTTCGCAGGCACGCCGCACCAGAGCCGGTGTCGCGTTCACGAACAGCAACACCGGGGTGACGAAAGCCGGCAGACGGCACGCCAGCATGGCCGCCCGTTCCGGTGTGACGTAGCGCGGGCTCTTGCTGTACATCACGAAGCCGATGGCATCGGCACCGGCTTGCACGGCGGCATCGACATCCGCCTCGCGCGTGAGGCCGCAAATCTTGATGCGGGTTCTTGAATTAGGAGGGGTCATGGAAGCCAATCATACGCAGGCGTACGATCGGGCAGGCCCCAGGCAGCGTCATAGCGGGGGCCCAGGAAGTAGAGCCCATCGGGAGAGAAGGTGGGTGCGGCAGCGCGGCGGTCGCGTGCAGCCAGTACCTCGGCCATCCACTGCGGTGGGCGCTTACCCTGCCCGATGGTGACCAGGCAGCCCATGATGTTGCGGATCATGTGGTGCAAGAAGGCATTGGCCT
This sequence comes from Rhodoferax sp., assembly GCA_008015235.1. Classification (GTDB taxonomy): domain Bacteria; phylum Pseudomonadota; class Gammaproteobacteria; order Burkholderiales; family Burkholderiaceae_C; genus Allorhodoferax. The sequence continues at coordinate 125,032 of SSFF01000014.1, forward strand.
CGAACTCGATGCGCCAGTAGGCACCGCGCTTGTGGATGGCAATGTCCAGCATGGTCTTGACCGGGCTGATGGCCTGGCATTCGGCGGCGCGGAACGAGGTGAAATCGTGCTCGCCCAGCAGCAGGTTGGCCGCAGTGCGCATAGCGTCCAAGTCCAGACTCTGGAAAGTCCAGCCCACACGTCCGGCTTCGATGCTGGGGCGGATAGGGGATTCGAGCAGCACATAGGCGTAGCGGCGCGATTGGGCGCTGGCGCGGCAGTGGAACTGGGGTGTGCTCTTGACCGCCCAGTGCACGGCAATGTCCTTGGGCAGGTTGGCATTGGTGCCGCGCACCCAGGAGTACTCGGTGCGTTCGATCTCGGTGTCGAAATGCACCACCTGCATCAGTCCGTGCACCCCGGCATCGGTGCGGCCTGCGCACAGGGTGCTTATGGGTGAGTTGGCAAAGGTGGATAGTGCTTTTTCGAGCTTGTCCTGCACGGTCTGGCCGCTGGGTTGGCTCTGCCAACCGCGGTAAGCCTGCCCGTTGTAGCTGACCCCTAAAACAATGCGCACGACGATCAGGGTCTGCTACAGAACTTGAAAAAGCCCCGGCGGGGCTCAGCTCAGCTGCGACAGTGCGCGCTGGGCTTTCTCGTGGGTGGCGCCGGTGGCTTCGGCCAGCACTTCTTCGATCAGCGCACGGGCGCCATCTTCGTCGCCGATGGATACAAACTCTTCGGCCAAGGCCAGTTTGGTTTCCAGCGGGTCCTCGTTTTCCAGCGAAGGTGCTTCTGCCGCTTGGGCCGCAGCGGGGGTGGGCGTGTCCAGCTCCATTTGCAGGGAACCAAGGTCAAATTCCAGCATGCCTTCGTGGCTGGCAGCCGGCTCCGGTGCACTGGGGACTTCTACGGGCACGGGGCTGGTGGTGTCAAAGTTCAGTCCATCGTCCTTGCTGGCTGGTGCATCGAGGTCGAGGGAGATTTCTGGCAGGCTGGGCATCACGGGCTCAAACGAAGGTGCCGCAGGTGCGCCACTTTCGGGCAAATCAAAGTCCAGGCCATGACCCGCATCTTCGGCCTGCGCAACAGGCGCTGCCACTTCCTGCTCCATTTTGACGGTCTGGTCAAAGCCTCCTACAGGCTGGGCACTGCCACCAGTGACGTCGCTAATGGCGCTAGAGGGCTCATCGTCCAGTGAGAAGTCCAGGTCCAGGTCCAAGTCCACGCCCGCTGCGGGCGCTGGCGCAGCGGTCGGTTCCACCGGCACATTGATGCGCATGGTGCCTTCGAACGCCGACGGTGCAATATCCGCAGCATTCACTCCTGCGGGAGCACCACCGGGTTGGTACAGCGGATTTTGGGGATCAATGCTTTGACCCAACTCACAAATGCGCATCCAGTCCTGGCTGGTCGGGCCAGTGACCTTGAATGCCTGTGTGGCACTGGCTTCAAAGCTGCGGGCGTCCTTGCGCTTGGCGTAAATCTCCATCAGCTTGGTATGGATGGCCAGGCGGCCGGGGGAATGCTTGGCGGCCTCCTTGAGGATTTCCTCGGCCTGCAGGTCGCGGCCATAGGCCAGGTAGACGTCGGCCTCGGCCACGGGGTCCACGTCGTCGGCTGCATCGAGCTGGCTGGGCGAATAGACCATGGAGGAGCCTGTCGCACCACCTTCGTTGGCGGTGTCGATGCGCTGTCCCCCACTGGCTCCGAAGAACGAATCGGGTTGCAAGCGGCTTTCGAGGAACGAACTGTCGACCTGCGCGGTGTTTTTCTTGCGCTGACGCATGCGCCAGAAACCCAGCCCAGCTATCAATGCCACCAAGCCACCTGCAGCAAGGGGGGTCATGGGGTTGTCCAGCAGCTCGTCAATGAGGCTGGTTTCTTCGATCGGTACGGTCGCCGGCACCGGGGTATTGACCACGGGTTTCTTGACGGCTTCGGCGGGGGCGGAAGCCGCTGCAGCGGGTGTCGATGCTTCCGTCTGGGGTGCCGAGGCTGCGACAGCGGGTGCGGGCGCAACCGGTGCCGAGGCCGGCATGGCCGGCGCAGCGGCAATGCCCACAGGGGCAGCGATGCCGCTGGCTTTGGCGGCAGGAGCTGCTGCTGGCGCAGGTGCAACTGGGGCCGAAGCGGCACCGATCTTTTTCAGGTCGGCGATGTTCTTTTCCAGTTCGGCAGCGCGTGCCTTGGCGTCTTTGTCTGCCTGGGCTTTGGCGATGTTGTCGTCCGACTTGGCCTGCACCGAACCTTTGCTCAGGGTCAGTTTGTCAGGGGCCGAGGTGCTGGGCTTCTTGTCGTCTACCTTGGATTCGACCTTGCCGCTGACTTGCTGGGAAGCGCTGGCCACGGCCTGTAGCGGGGCGCTGGTGGCCAGGCTCTTGCGGAAGCTGTTGAAGTCCTTGCTCTGGGCCAGAACGATTTGCGCAGCCTTTTCAGCCGGTACGGCTTGTGCCTGCTCGCTGGTGGGCAACTGCACCACCGCGCCCTTGCGCAGGCGGTTGACGTTGTCGTCGATGAACGCGTCAGGGTTGGTGGCCAGCATGGCGACCAGCATCTGATCCAGCGACACGCCGATTGGCTTGTGGGCACCCGCAATTTTGCTGGCGGTATCGCCGGCTTTGACGGTGACCTGGCGTGGTTCAGCCGTGTCCGGGGCCTTGGGTTTTTCCGTGACCTGCGCTTTGGCGGGGGCTTTGGTGGGCGCTTTCGACGCCACAGAAGCTGGTGCTTCCTGCACTGCGATGGGCGCCGGGGACGTCACAGGTTTGGAAGCAGCGGGGCTTGCCGGTACGGGGGCCAAGGTGGGGGCTGGCTGTGTAGCTGCACGCAGGGCGGGCGGATCAAACAGCATCGTGTAGTCGCGCACGATGCGCCCATTGGCCCAGTTGACCTCCAGAATCAAGTCTACAAAAGGATCGTTGACGGTGCGGTCGCTGCTCAGTCGGATGAAGGACCGGCCATCCGGGCGCTTCTGCAGGCTGGTACGCAGGCTGCCCATGGTTGCGTTGTATTCCAGCCCGGCGGCGGAAAACGCGTCGGGCGGGGCAATGCTGGTGCGCAGTGAAGCCGCTTCGTCCGCGTTGATGTCCAGGATGTCGATTTCTGCCCGAAGGGGCTCGCCGAGGGCCGATTGAACCGTGAGTCGCCCCAATGAAAGGGCCATGGCATCCGTTGCGGCAAGGCCCAGCAAGGTGGCTGCTGCGGCTGCCATGGCGGTTCGTTGCCAGTGTTGTGACTTAGATTTCAATTTGTGTGTCTCCGGCGCTATCTCGGGCTGCAAATGCGGGCCAAACCGCAGCCTGCCAATTTGCAGGCGGCAAAAACGAAAAAGTACCATAACATCAATGTCTTACGCTGACAAGCTGAGAAAGCGCTTAACTTTCAAAGCCTTACAAAGCGCGTGCCATCGATGCCATGGATTGTTGCCTTGCGACAACGAAGCGCAGGAGCGTATCAGGCCTCGAGCAGGATGCGCAGCATGCGGCGCAGCGGCTCGGCAGCACCCCACAGCAGCTGGTCACCGATGGTGAAGGCGCCCACGTACTCGGGTCCCATGGCCAGCTTGCGGATACGGCCCACTGGGATGGTCATGGTACCGGTCACGGCCACGGGGGTCAGGTCCTGGATGGTGGCTTCACGGGTGTTGGGCACCACTTTGACCCACTGGTTGTCGGCCGCGATCATGGCTTCGATGTCGGCCGTGGGCACGTTCTTCTTCAGTTTGAAGGTCAATGCTTGGCTGTGGCAACGCATGGCGCCCACGCGAACGCAGAAGCCGTCCACGGGAATCGCGTTGGTGCCGAAGCCTTCGCCCATGCCGAGAATCTTGTTGGTCTCGGCCATGCCTTTCCATTCTTCCTTGGACTGGCCGTTGCCCAGGTCCTTGTCGATCCAGGGGATCAGCGAACCGCCCAGCGGCACGCCAAAGTTGGCCGTTTCAGCGCCGGTGAGCGCGCGTTGCTTAGCGATGACCTTGCGGTCGATTTCCAGGATGGCGCTCTTGGGGTCATCGAGCAGTGCCTTGACCTCTGCGTTCAGCGTGCCGTACTGCGTCAGCAGCTCACGCATGTGCTGGGCACCGCCACCGCTGGCCGCCTGGTAGGTCTGGGTGCTCATCCATTCCACCAGTCCGGCCTTGTACAGCGCGCCTACGCCCATCAGCATGCAGCTCACGGTGCAGTTTCCGCCGATCCAGTCTTTGCCACCCTTGGCCAGTGCGTCCTTGATGACCGGCATGTTGACCGGGTCCAGGATGATGACCGCGTTCTTGTCCATGCGCAGGGTGGACGCGGCATCGATCCAGTGGCCATTCCAGCCGGCAGCGCGCAGCTTGGGGAACACCTCGGTGGTGTAGTCGCCACCTTGGCAAGAGATGATGATGTCGCAGCGCTTGAGAGCGTCGACGTTGTAGGCGTCCTGCAGCGTGGTTTCGTTCTTGGCTTGGGCCGGAGCCTTGCCGCCGGAGTTGCTGGTGGAGAAGAACAGGGGTTCGATCAGGTCGAAGTCCTTTTCCTGCACCATGCGATCCATCAATACCGAGCCGACCATGCCGCGCCAGCCGACCAGACCTACCAACTTGCTCATACCAATGCCCTTTCAAAAAAACAAAAATGCCGTTCACGCATTCAGAGCTGTTTCTTGCCCGGCTCGTCTGGCCGGGGTGGGCGCACGACGAACCGGAGCTGGATCAGCCCTTAATGGTCGTGGTTTTGGTGGTGAATGCGCGCACGGCCTTGCCTGCCAGGTTGGCAGAAGCAATGGTCAGGGTGACGGGGCGGGCGGCAAACATGGGGTGGATTGTAGTTCAAATCGCGGATTTTTTGCTCCGCGCGGACTGAATTGATTTATTTACAACAGGGCAAAGCCTTGGTGCTTTGCCCTGTTTCATCGGCTTAAGCCAGCGCTTTCACCACCGCATCGCCCATCTCACGGGTGCTGACCTTGGTCGTACCTTCGCTGTAGATGTCCGGGGTGCGATAGCCTTGTTCCAGCACCTTTTGCACGGCGGCTTCGATGCGCTGGGCGGCAGCTTCCTGGTTCAGACTGAAGCGCAGCATCATCGCGGCCGACAGGATGGTGGCCAGCGGGTTGGCGATGCCCTTGCCCGCGATGTCGGGGGCACTGCCGTGGCTGGGCTCGTACAGGCCCTGGCCCTTGGCGTTCAGGCTGGCCGAGGGCAGCATGCCGATGGAGCCGGTGAGCATGGAGGCCTCGTCGCTGAGGATGTCGCCAAACATGTTGCCGGTCACGACCACGTCGAAGCGCTTGGGTGCTTTGACCAGCTGCATGGCGGCGTTGTCCACGTACATATGGTCGAGTTCCACGTCCGGGTACTGCTGGCTGACTTCGGTGACCACGTCCTTCCAGAACTGGAAAGTTTCGAGCACGTTGGCCTTGTCCACGCTGGTGACCTTCTTGTTGCGCTTGCGCGCGGCCTGGAACGCGACGTGGGCGATGCGCTCGATCTCCGGGCGCGAGTAGCGCATCGTGTCGAAGGCTTCGGGGGCGCCCTTGAAGGCCCCATCCGGCGATTCGCGGCGGCCGCGCGGCTGGCCGAAGTAGATGTCGCCGGTCAGCTCGCGGATGATCAGGATGTCCAGCCCGGCCACCAGCTCGGGCTTCAGGCTCGAGGCGTGCGTCAGCTGCTCGTAGCAGATCGCCGGGCGGAAGTTGGCGAACAGGCCGAGGTTCTTGCGCAGGCCGAGGATGGCCTGCTCGGGGCGCAGCGCGCGCTCGAGCTTGTCGTACTTCCAGTCGCCCACGGCGCCGAACAACACGGCGTCGGCGTCCTTGGCCAACTTCAGCGTGGCCTCGGGCAGCGGGTGGCCGTGCGCTTCGTAGGCAGCGCCACCCACGGCGGCGGTCTCGGTCTCGAACTTCAGGTCGAGGCACTCCATCGCGCGCTGGGCCTGCGCGACGATCTCGGTGCCGATGCCGTCGCCCGGCAGGATGGCGATCTTCATGCGTGAGGGTCCTTGTCAGATTCGGTCAGTCCGTGCACGAGGCGGTGCTCGCAGGCCTTGAAGACGATGTAGGCCAGCATGCTCACGAACAGCGTGCCCATCAGCTCGGCCAACTGCCGCAAGGCGCCCTCCATGAGCGCCAGGTAGCCGTGCTCGGCGATGAGTTCCAGGTTGAGTTTCAGCAGGTTGAACAGGTTGTAGGTGCCGACGCCGAAGGCCGCGAAGGCCAGGCACAGCACCAGGAAGCTCAGCCAGCGGCGGCTCAGCACTGCGCGTTGGAACCACCGCACCAGCACCGTCGCCTCGTCAAACCATGCGGTGCGCGAGCCAGGGCATCCTCGCGAGCCGCTCGCCCTCGTAGGTGCGGATCTTGTCGGCGTGGCGCAA
>SSFF01000013.1 GCA_008015235.1 Rhodoferax sp.
CCCTGGAAAACCGTCGAGGCCGTCGAACTGGCTACGCTCGAATGGGTGACCTGGTTTAATCACCAGCGCCTGCTTGAGCCGATCGGATATATCCCTCCCGCCGAAGCAGAGGAACGGTATTATTCACAACTCGCACCACAGGCCGAATACGCCTGTACTTAAACCACGGAGCCTCTACAAAACCCGGGGCGATTCAGTTTTCAGCATTGCGCCCAAGAATCGTCACCTCATTCTCTTCACCAGGTAAGACATCAATTTCTATTGAGCTTGTGTATTCACCGCTGGCATTGAGAGACTTTTCCTGAGCTTGACGAACTACAACGCTTCCACCGTTGGAAGGGCTCAGTGTTGACTCACCTGCACCTAAAAGTTTTGCCTGTCCTCTCTGTACTGAGTCAGCACTGTTCGCTTTAGTGGTGTTTATAGCTACCAAGGCCGAACCCGGCGCATCTCTGTAGTATCCATCGCTCTTGACCAATTTCCCGTTATGGAAAATCAACACCTCACCTACGCCTCCTCCGGTAGTTCGCAAAGTGAAGGACAGGCGTAAGCGCTCAGTGGCTACAACTGAAGCAGGTTTTTGGATGCTAACAACTGGAGGTGGTCTACGAATTGCCTTTTCCAGCGTCAATTCCTGCGAAGCTTTACGCACATAGTGCTCGTCTCCCAGCAACTTGGCTCGCACTATGTCTGGTCGATGAAAGATGTCAAAAAATTGCGCAATCGGAAAGACTCTCGCCCCGGAGCCATTAGTTTCTACGACGTTGAGATAGTCTAGGTATGAGCCAAATCCAGAAAAATATCCTTCGGGTGTCATTACCAACAGGCCATTCCCGACGCTGTGGACTGTCGCAATCAGTGTCAAGTCGCGGTTTAAGAGGCTCGCATGTCCATCTGAATGCAGCAAAAATATTCGGTTATTGAACTGAAAGACCTGTTGCGAACCTGGATAACTCACCTCTACCTTGCTGGTTCGGACTGTTCCTGTACCTGTCAAGGTGACGAGAAATCCGTCAGTTGAAATTGACGCATCACGAACCTGCGCTGAGACATTTAGATTGGTCAATACACCATTGCGTAGACTTGCAATGCGCTCTCCGAGCATCAATGCCTGATGCCCTTCGACCTTGAGCGTGGTTGAACTAGGAATCTTTGCCAGAAATCGCACACGTCCTGCCTCTACGACCACCAGTTCGTCCTGGAAATTAATGGCGTAGACCGTTTGATCAAGTTGGAACAAAGCTGCATACGTTCCACTTACATTGCCTCGACCTTGGTTTTTTGGATCAAACCAAGTAATCGAGCCTGTGTCACCACTCAGGAAAAAGAAAACACCGTTGCTCCAAGCGGTGTTTCCAACTGTTGCCGCTTTTCCACTCATGACAGCATCCATTGCTGGATTGAGATAGTCATGGAGCACGACACCAACGCCATCAACCGAGGTTTGCATTGCAGGCGATGTTATTGGCGTAGCTGTCCGACCTAAGCCCTGGGAGGCTTCATTCAACCCCTGCAATGAAGAAAACTGCATGCCAGCTGTTTGAAACGTCAGGCTGTCTGTCCCGGGGTCTATTTGCGCCAGACGGCCAATCGACTTTCGAAAATCTAAGAAAGCTTGCGCAGAGCTTCCACCTATCTTCATGATTCGGCCAATTTTCCGTAACTGAAACTCCATTACTTTTGGCATTTCCGAATCTGATGCCTGTACGCTTTGAAAAGCTACAGGAGCGCGCTTATTTTGGTGTGTTGACCAGCCCCGCTCTAGCCAATCAAAACTGTCTCTAAGAGTCAGCCCAAATCCCCCTAAGTAGCTAGCCGTCAACGTGGATTCCGTACTGTCTACAAAAATCGGCAGAGCGTTAATTGCACGCACCCAAAGATGACTTTGACTTCCAGTAACCCAGTGGAGATTGCCGAGGCGATCCCGCGTTACAACGGCTGAACTGAAGCTATGCATTTCAGTCATTGGTGTCGCGACAGACTGTATGCCCTTGACTTGGACTGCCTGAGGCTCAGAGCGGTCAAGCTGTACAACACCTACTGTCGGAACCAATATCTTGCCAGTGGCTTGAATTGACCATGGAGTTGTCAACGTTTCAAGAGCCAGCTGTTCTTCGCTGATGCTTCCCCAGCCTGAGGGCTGGACCTGCGGCAAGGGCTCGACGGTATTAACCCTCCCACGCCGTCCCAGAACAACCGTTTTGATGCCCTTCGTTGGCCCCCCGCACACCATCACTAAGCCCGATGCGACTGGAAACAAGTCTTTGCCACAACTGCCCGGTAGATTAACCAAGCGATATTTGCCAAAAACCTCACCTTGCGAATTTAGGCTATTGACTATGAAATTCTGACCACCAGTGGTCCCCGAGCCCTCCATGCTGACTTCTAGCAGTTGACCATCGATACTTGCCAACAATGTGGCTAATGGTCCTGGTGATTCGGTTGTAAGTACCAACTCTGCCTGAGCTCTCTTCAGGTCTAGGACGAGTACTCCGAGGTCAGCGTAAAGAGGTAAGCGTGAATCGTGCAGAACGGCCGTTCTCAAAAGGCCTGCATTTAGTCTTGCGCTTGCTGGAAAGGTAATCCGGGAGACTGGCCTGAGCTCTCTGTCATAGATGACGGCATGTGCAGCATAGATGGCAACAAATCGGTCATCGCCATATCGGAAGTAACGCAGTGCATTGCGGTCACCAAATTCAACGTGGCTCATCACGTTGCCCGCTGAGTCAATCCGATGGCCAACGCCTAAGCCATCAATCCACCAATAGGTTGAGTTTCCAGCCTCAACCAAAATGCCATCAGATGCTGGAATGGCTGAAAGTACAGGGGTGGTTGCCGCAAAAGAAGGATAACCAGTATTAACCAGCACAAGCACTATGGCAAGAAGCCATCTGTACCATCTACGAGGAGGACATGCATGCGTCATTGCCCGGCCTCAAAGCTGGGGAATGTAATGTCATCCACCAACCAAGTTTGCTGATTTGGCGGGTTGCTACCCATAGCTACAACTTGCCGCCTTAGCGTAACTCTTGCTGATATTTCTTTGGCCTGCATCGATGATGCAGCACGCATGAGACTTTGAAGGTACTGGTCAGCATCCCAAATTCCAGAGTCTTTGCCCAAACGGAAATTGTCGATTCCAGCGAATACAAACACCCCCAGTCGCGCAAATTGGGGGGTCCTATACAGGTACGAATTTATTAATTCAAGGAAGCGAATCAATTCACCCGACATCCCTTGGTTTGCCAGTTGTAGTTCGCGCCGCAAACCGTCGAAATTGAATTCCGCACTCTTCGCTGTTCGGACGTAACTGACTACCTTTCGCAAATCAGCGTTTTTTGCCTTACTGAGAATGGAGACCACGTCAAGCCGGTCCCGCTCAGGAAACAATTGGGGACCGTAGACATCCATTACCGCTTCAGCCAATGGCAACACGGATTTCAGTAGGTCATGGTAGATTGCAGCAGAATTTCTCTCTAGAAACTGGTCAACACAATCATCTGCCGAGGTATACGGTGATGCTGATTTCGGCATCTCAAGATCTCGGAGTCGATGCGGTACTGCTGCACTTGCAAGATCCATACATGCCCGGCTGCCAGCACCGTATTTTTTTATCAGGGCAATAAGAATGTCCCCGATTTCATTGCCGAGAAGCGCACCCGGTCCTGCGGCATCAAAGTCATTCCCACCGAGCATCGAGAATGCCATCATGCCAAGGGACTGACCCGCGGAGGCAACCCATGATTCTCGAAATTCTGGGCTGCTAAGCGCCGATTTGATCTTTCCATTGCTGATATCCAAGGTCAATATCGCTTTGTCCCCATGAACAGCCGGCGTTGCCTTCCCCTTGTCCAGGGTACTGACAGCCTGGATAACATCACCAATCAGGATGGAATACGACCCTTTGAGCTGTGAATACTGGATCAAGTTCTCTTGTGAATACCGCTTCAACAAGTTGGTTAAGTACGTTCCCTCACAAACATTTCGGCTTGCGAGACCACTCGCGCACATGCCAGATAGTGTTTTGGCAGCGACAACTCGTTCTAGCAGCTGTGCGGTAGTCGGAGCACCAGTAGGTTGAACACCCGCATCAGTGGTTTTTGGCAGCTCAAGAATACTTGAGACTTGCTTTCGTGCCTGAACCAGAGCTAAACGGAATGCATCCAACTTTGCTTGCTTGCGATAGTTCGCCACATTGCGTTGTTGTCCGTTTTTTGCGGCCTGATCCAACCACTTCGTAGCCTCATCCTTGTTTGGCTTGGCAAGTCCTCTACCTTGGTCGAGCATCACCCCCAAGCGATACATGCCATAAGCGCTTCCTTGCCCTGCAGTCTGCCTGTAAAGCTCAAGAGCAACTTTTTCACTGGCGGCTGGCCCAGCTCGCCCGTCTTCATGAAACTGCGCCAGAGCATTCTTGCCACTCAGATCACCTGCATCGGATGCCCTCTGAAACCACTTCAATGCTTCTTCATCATCCTGCAGAGAGCCCAACCCATCTCTATAAAAAATTCCAAGGTTGAACATGGCGGATGAAATGCCACTTGAAGCCGCATCTTCATACCATTTCAGTGCCTTGTCTGTATCAACCGCAGTTCCACGCCCACGCTCATACATCCACCCCAACGTGTTTGCCGCACTTTTGTCTCCGCCTTCGGCCGCGGTTTTGAAAGCATTAAATGCTTTGACATCATTTTTTTCGGTACAAGTACCATTGAAATAGCACCACCCCAACTGACGGACTGCATGCATATTTCCCGCTGCAGCCGACCGTTCATACAACTGACGAGCTGTTGACTGGTTTTTTTCGACCCCGCGCCCTTCTTGGTGCATCCAGCCCAGATTCAGAATGGCATTCGACCCACCGACGTCAGCCCCTTTCCTGAACCAGGAAACAGCTGTGGCGTCATTTCTGGTAACACCAGTACCATCGCGATACAGCTCGCCGAGCCTGTTGAATGCTTCCGCATCACCCAGGTCTGCAGCCTTTAAGTAGAGCTCGATTGCTTTCTCTGAATTTTTAGGAACCTGGGTCAGGTACTTGTTCGCCTTGTAGTGCATGGCATCTGTGCTGCCATTTTCAATCGCACTTCGTACCCATTTCTCTGCAAACACCGAGTCCTTCGCTAGTACGCTTCCGTGCTCATATTCAAGTCCTAGCAAATATTGAGCATGTGCAAATCCAAGGTCTGCGGATTTACGCAAAAGCTCGAGCGACAGAGCTTCATTTTTTTCTACGCCACACGCCCCCACCCGATAGCAGTACGAAAGTGATCGCACAGCAAGTGGTTGATTGCGCTCAACATGAGGACGAAGCCAGGAAGCAACTTGACTGGCAGATGGTCGCTGAGAAAAGCCTGTCTGTGGGCGCCCTAGTTGATAGTAGAGCAGGTACACAGCATGAAAGTCGCCGGCCTGTGCCTGTCTCTCTAGGTCAGGAATTTGCTCACTTGTCAGAGAGTCTGCTTCCTTGTTCCAGCGAGTCCGTAAAAGGTCGCTACCGATAGCTACTGACGCTTGTGCCCAAGAAGCGAAAAATGAGCAAAAAAGCACGAGTGCCAAGTGCCTGACACGAGCCGACATCAACATTCCATCCTCCCAGAACCCGACTTCGATTGACAGTATTTTTGATTGAAGGATACCAGCAATGCTGCATTGCAATAATCTCATTTTGTGAGAAATTTGGCGAACGATGAGCGGCAATAATGACTCGATGTGCTGAACTTCAGCTTCTATGGAAAAGGGAAAGGAAAACAACCATGAACAACACCACACTGAACCCGATTAGCTCCTCATTTGCTGATGAGTGGCTGGAGGCTTGGCGGTTCGCTGCGGAAGTCCACAATGCCCAGAAGGTGCCAGGCACTGACCTGCCCTACTTGCGGCACCTAGGCATGGTGACGATGGAGATATTCACCGCACACACCATCAACCCAATCAGCGACATCTCACTTGCCGTGAGATGTGCGATCCTCCACGACACCATAGAAGACCAAGACATTGCCTATGAAGAGCTGGTAAAGCGCTTTGGCCAAGAGGTAGCCAATGGCGTACTTGCACTGTCTAAAAATTCCGATTTACCAAAATCAGCCGCAATGGAGGACAGCCTCTCACGCATTCGTGCACAACCGACCGCCGTTTGGTGCGTCAAACTTGCAGACCGCATCAGCAATCTGCATGACGTTCCTGCACATTGGACTGCTGAAAAGTGCGAAACATATCGTGCTGAGGCGCAAAAAATCTTGCATGAACTGGGGTCTGCACATGACGCGTTGGCTATTCGCTTAGCCGCGAAAATAAAGGCATATACGAAAACCTGAAGCTGAAGTTCTGTTCAAGACCTCGTGCTTTCTCAAATTGCAAAACGTATCGGCAAAGTCGTTTCCCTAAAGCCGACTCAGCCCCGATTCCTGCATCTCGAGCCCCGGCATGGCTCCAAGCTCGCCCTCAAGCAAATTATGGTGAGTCTGTGTTGGCGCCTGTCCAGTGTTGGCGCAAGTGCGGAGTTGATAGGGCGCGCCGAGATTGACTGACAGAGGCCCTACAAGTCAAAGCCCGCGTGCAGCCTTGATTTCAAGGCATTGATGGACTGTCAGTGATTTTCGCCCCCCCCGGTCAAATCCTCGCCAGCACGAACAGTCTCAACCTCACGTTCTACTGTTTGACGAGTTACTGGCATGCAAATACGTCGATCAGCACAAGCACAGTGGGGGGCACGAAAACGTTCGATACCACGAACGAGCGGCGCAACGCGATTCAGCTCGAGCGCAACGTAGCGGAAAAAAGTGGGCTGCTCCCAGTGTCTGATCACCAGACTGCAACCGCGTGGTTACATGCTCATACTGGCCAACTCTTCAATGACTTCAACCTGAAGCCTGTTAGCAGTCGCGTTGATAGCGGGCAATCCAATTTCCAGCGATGCCAACAGCCCTCTGTTGGCAATCTCTAATGCCTGCTTCTGATCGCCTGGGCTTGCCATTAACTGCGAGATACCGGTTCCCGCATGTCGGGCCAACTCACCGGCGTGGCTTTCAAATTTCTGCGTCAATGCATGCCACATCGTTATAGGCCATTGTGCAAATTCATCGGTGCCGTTTTTTCGATCCCGCATGATGGCAAGGTGCGCAAGAGCGATAACGCGGCCAAGATCCTTGTTTGAGCGCTTGTAACTGGTTCCACCAATGACATCGTCGCCGATACCCGGATGATGCAGCATGTTTGCCAACGCCATCATTTCAGGTCTAGCTACCCGTATTCCGTAGGGCGTTTCCAGGGGCATGTATTCCACCAAGGAAAGATAGCCAAAACTACAAATTGCGTAGTCTCCTTCATCGGTGCTAATTCTTTCCAGCCTTTTTCCGGCCTGTCCAAATTGGTACTGTGGCGGAGCGGAAAGCAGCTCCAGGAACCACCCATCAGTTGACGGCGGTTTCAATCGGACCATGGGAAGCAGTTCGGTCGCTGTAGAGGGATCCCCAGGCTTACCCCATTGGGCATCTTCACGCTGTGTCCAGTGTGACTTGCGCATTTCCTGCGCTATGACCGCCGCTGCTGATACTGCTTTGGCGTGCGGGGAGAGCAAGCAGTCCACATCCTTTGTCCGGATCGCCGCAGCGCCATCCTCGCCGAAGAAGTGGTATCCCGCGGCCAAACTGCCGATGATGATCACATGGGCGCGCACTTCAGGTGGTAGCGCCTTTGCAACCTGCTCCAGGACGTCAGCTGGGGTGAGAAGGTCAGTAAGTGACATGGTCCGGCTCTCTCTGGTTCGCTGTCACTGAGTTTGCCTTTGCCTGGCGATTGAGTGCCATTGCAAAGTCTTGTGCTTCGGCCATCAACCCCATTTCGATTAAATCAGCCAAACAATCCGTTGGAGCTGCGATCTTCAATCTGTCAGCGCTGTCAACGGCCTCTGTTTGACTGCCCGCACGATGGATCACAAGGATTGTCTTGGCTTTGGTATCGATCGTGGGAACCAAACCTGCGTCGATTTTTCGTAAGAACTGAAGGTCACTGCCACCTACATGAAGATCCAGTCTCGCAGGCGCGGTGATATCCAGGTCAGGATAGTGATGGGCCGCACCGATCACCCCACCAACGGTGACTGAAAGTGCTTGCCCTTTCTGTTGAAGATCGCCCAGACGCTTGGCCATCTCCATTGGTTTGCGCGCTAGGCCACTATGGTCGGTGTACCGAATAGAGGATCGTTTACTTGCATAGGCCTCGGCCAGACGTCTCCATGCATCCCAGCTAGGCTCTTGCAGCATCAAGCCTTGTTGACCCGTGTGCAACAAGCCTTGCTGTTCAAGGTCATGCAGGGCGGCTGCCACTGTTGGAGCACTTGCCTTGGTTCGGCGGGCAATCTGGGCTTGTGATTCGAGGTTTTGACCCTTAAGCCATTGTTCGATCACATGTGCTTTGACACTTTCGCGATTGACCCGTGAAAAGGCGGAGGTGAGCTCCTGTTGGGCTAGCCCTCGAAGGTAATCGATGAGCCCCGAACTAGCCACACTACCGACAATATTCCCTCGTGTGTCGACAGTTGTCAGGGCAATACGTTCGGCCAAGTCCGGTCGGACAATTCTGCGAAACATCTGCATTTCGCCTTGCAGGCGCTGCGTTGTCAGTCGCGCTGTGACGAGCAGGCACATTCCATGGCTACTTGGCGGCTCTTGATCCAGAGCGTAGGCCAAACCTATAAGGGCATCACGGACATCGCGCGCATTATTGGTCCGCCGGAATGTTACGAGCACATCACCGTCGGGGCCTGACCAATAACCATCGCAGTATTGACGTGAATCTTGGGCCATTTGTTTTAGTAGCAACTATTTTACTAGTTGCTACTTTAGCACTTAGTTGCTACGTAAGCTAATGTTTGACTCTGGGCCGAAAGCAAGGTTCTACGCAATGCAAATCGTTGCGTCAGGTGTGTCGCGCTTCCATACACTTGCGGTCACACAGTAACTACCCCTTCGGCTCAATCGCTGTCTGTCTGTCTTCAACCCTCCTCGCGGCGAAGTCGAAAATTTCTTTGGCGTTGAGCACAGCTTTCACTTCCAGCGTCGCTAGCTTCTGGTTCACCACACATACAGCCTGAGAGACAGACAACACCACATTGCATCCAAAATGCCGCGCGGCATGTAGCAAGGAACGCAGTTGGTCATTACGCGAAAGGTATCCGAGTCGCACTTGGTTGCCGACGCGTAAAAACCCCACCCCAGATTTAATGCCCAAAATCTTTCCCCGAAAGTCTCCTACTTTCCCGTCATGCGACAGCAATGCAACTTCAATCTGAGACTCACCGGGTATCAACAAGATTCTCTGTCTGGGAGTTGAGATGAGCTTCATTTGAAACCCATCGACCTGAATCAAACGCTCGCCGCCCTCCACAATGAAACGACGTAGATCTGGATTTGCATCTCCCCTATAAAATTGAGCAAGTTCATGGGCAGACAGGTCTTCTCGCATCAAAATTTCCTGTCCCGCCTGAATAGATCGCTGCACGATTTTTACATCTGCGATACAAGCGTCGACAAGCTGTTTGGCTTCTATGTCATGACGGCCGCCACAGACATCTGGGCTGCGCTTTCCTCGACGGATTTGACTACCAAATAGATTTCCCTGAGCACTCACTGGAATCGGCACTTTGACCGTCACTAGGCCATCCCCTACTTCCCAGACGACATCGTTAAGAACATCAAAGCGCGCAAGAAAGCTCTTGGAAGGATCTGAGCCGCAGATTTCATTGGCTCGTTGTTGAATCAGTTTTTCGATCTGCCGTTTATCAATGAGCACTTTTTGAGAGTCTGTAACCGGACAAGGTATCTCAAAAGAATATGTTGGCCCGCTATCTGAATCGCGATCTCCCGTCATCACATCTCTCCCCGAACTGCGAGCCACAGATTCAGCGTCTTTGCGAACCAAGACAATCCAGCCACCGAGTAGGCAGCACCAGATGCAGAGCTAGGTGTCGACACTCGATTGTCGACCAGTCCGAGCCGTATAGCGGGTCGACCACGTCGAAGCGATTGTGCCCTCCATGTGCCGTGCCGGCCGTACCCTTCAGGAAGTGCGCCCAGCTCTGCGGCAAACAGAACAAGCTCGTGTTTCCTGTAGCCTGCCTCAACCAGACTCTGGTAGAACACATCGGACCAGTAGCCGGTAGCCAGGGAAATGTCATTTTGTCGGCAGCAGTCATTCAGTGCCGACGCCAGGGCTCTAGTGGAATGCGTGTCGGCAGAGATTTTCTTCAGGTGACGCTTGAATTTTTCGTACTTTGGTTGTTGGCTATGCCTTGCACGGGGCCCCCAATCCAGAATAGCAACCCGGACATCTCGCTCGGTCTGCAAAGGACTTTCGCGACTGGACCATCGATGTTTTGTGACTTGAAAGAGCTGGCCGAGAGCGTGATTTTCTATTTCGAATTTGGCAAGAACGACCGGTATTTCAACTCCCGTGGCGAGATCACTCATGAGGTCCATGAATTGATCTACTGAAAGATGTTGAATATTTTTCCGGGCCATCGGCGGGTCTTGTTTGATGGCCTCTCGTTTTTGCAATTCAAACAATTCTTTGAGAACAGGAAATTCTTCGCTCTGTTGATTGCATTGCACCAGATTAGGGTGCACGTAACGTGCAACCAATTGCTTCAGCGGCAACTCAATCTGGTGCACATACACGCTTGTCGAATCAGGATTACCATGGCCGCATTGCTTGGACATGGCCTCCCAGGCTACTTCGTCGGTGGTAGCTTGCGTGGTCAAGCAAGCCAATGCCTGAACACTGATTGCCGAATGGCGCAGAGAATATATCGAAGCTTGCTTGTCGCCAGTAGCCCAGCGCAGCGCACGGTTTACAAGATCGATGGTTTCGCCCTCGGCATAAGCACCTTCTGGGTATCCAGGAGCGCCAAAGAAGAACAGGTCAGGCCCGGAGTCCTGATCCGGGAGAGCTTCCTCTTCACACCGTTTCGTCTTGTATTCCAGCAGCGTTCGGCACAGAAGTTCACTATCGATATCGACATGCATTCGATTGTGCAGAGATTTGTGTGTTCCATCTTTACGTCGAGGAAAGACTACCAAGGTCGCAATACCTTTTGGACATACATCCACGAGCCGAATCTGGAAGTACTCACTCGTTCTTAGCGGAATCGCTAGCCCGAGGAGAATGACCAACCGAGCTTGCGCCGCGAGCCGCGGATTTCCTGTCGTACCGGATACGTACTCAAGAGCAAGTTCTGCTTCGTGGGGCCAGATAACCTGCGCGTTCGGAACCGACTGGAGTTGTGCTTTGCCAAGTGATCGAAGCAACGGGGCTCCGCGCAAAACAAGACGTGTGTGAAGGATGTCGATTAACGATTTTGCCTGCCCCTGCCTGGAACTTGGATGAGCAGCAAGAATCGATGTGTAGCTTTTTATATAGGCCTCGGACTCACTCTCCATCCCCAAGTCAAGCAACGCAGAAACCCAGGGAACAAATGTGGTGCACAAATACGTGGAGATGCTCGACGGAGCCAGCAACCCCCCGTTCATCCCGCCGGTCTCAATCACCTCTTTCAGGCAAAGTAGCGACAGGGCCTGTATCTGGCCTTCAACACGTGCAGCGTGAAAGTGTTGGTCAATGCAGTCAACCATAAGCTGGCGACCAGTACCCCGCGCACCTTTTCTGCGGGCGATGTCCTCAAGCTGCGACACGACAAAGCCAGCTGTAATCAATGACTTGCTAAATTGTGGCCACCCAAGATAATCGATTGATAATCCACCGGCACTGGAATTCGGTGCCACAGCCCGCGTCACGCTTCTCCACAATGCGTAGCGCCCAATCAACTGAAATCGATCCTCGCCCGTGCAATGCCCAAAGAGCACGCCAGGCATGCGCTTTGACCAATAATCTCTCGCTGCCGCGATCAGTTGCTTGTGATGTTTTCCTCGTCCAAGCTTAAAAATATCAGCCAACTCGCTGTCTACTTTTTTTAGATCCTCTTTCTTAAAAAAGACACCCTTGTTCCTCGCTAGGTATTCGATCGTGGTGGGCTGCAGATACCTGCGATCCGTCCATCCACCGGCAAGCGCGAACTCCAAACAGATGTTTTCAGTGTCAAGCTCATATGTCGAGATCGCCCCAGCCATCAGAGCCCGATGATTGGATACATCAATGACAGCCTCAATACAAACTAGCGCGATCCACACCCCTGAACGCGGACTAAAACGCGAAGCGGCAAGTGCCTTAAAAACCTCATCAATAGCAATGGGAGGGACAGGATCAAGCATGGTCACCCTCTTCATCACTCACCTCATGGAAGTCCTGCCCCAGCAAATCTGAAATTTCACACTCCATTGCGCTGCGCAACTTTTCAGCGTCATCTTCAAAGACGGCCAAGCGCTTCGGGCCATATGGAACGAGATAATTTGTCTGGTGACGCATCAACAAGTCCACTTGACGCTGGAGGACGCCGCGCTCCATCAACCGCCAAGGCCAGAAGTGGCGTCCAAAGTTTCGGACCGGGCACAACTTCGCGGGGAGATGGCGCTGCCAAGTATCCGTACCCGCCGACTGGATGGTATTGATCCCACAGACGTGGAAAAGTGGGTACGTACCATCTTTGGCCGAAGCTTCAATGTGAAAGCAAAGTTCGACCATCCGAGTGTTTTCCACATCTCTATGGGCGAGGAAGGCTGCAACTGCTGAAGTCCAAATTTCCAAGACCGAACGCAATTGCTTGATCACGGGTATTGGACGAGGTGGGTCAGCATGCGTATCTTTGTCGTTCACAAAAATACGCGGTGCTTGCACAAGATCAGTCCAATCAACCGGGTAGCTGACGCGGTTACGTAAGGCCAAGAACCATGCAGCCAAGAAGGTGCAATAAGCAGCCCATTTGTTCAACTGCTCGACCGTGCGCACGCGGGCCGGTGGTACGCAACTTGAGCGCAGAAAATCGGCAATATTGCGAAGGGCATCCGGACGTGGGGTCAACGCAGACCCAATGTACTGATCATCGCTGCCCTCTCGGTGGAGCGATCCCCAGCCTAGGTACTCATACACCCTGGCTGTTAATTCATCCACCCGGCGTTGTGGACAGACGGAGTAGGAGCGCCGACCCGTCGATACCAGCCACCAGGATTGAGTGGCAATGGCCACAGGCCAGCGGTGTGCTCCGTCTTTCAACAGCAGCACAGGCAAAGTTGATTGGATCCGACTTAGCGTGACTCTGTGGGCATCTGTTCCCACTAGCGTCGCACGTGGATTTGGGAGTTGAAATTCAATGAGTTGACCGAGCTTTTGTGCTTCAGGCTTATCCGCTTCGATCATACGAAGAGCCTTCAGAAGAAAGCTTGGGAGATAGACACAGCCCTGCTTTGTCGGAACGTACAAATGGGCTGAAGACTCTGGTGAACGTTCCGATATATCTACCACCATCCCCAAATCGAACACATAACGTCCGCTTTCCAAATCGATGTGGGCGAGATATTTAGGCGCTTTAACATTGGACTGCAACGGCAGCTCTTTCAGCAGGCGCTCGGGCAGACGAGTTATGAGCTGCAAGCAGCTCGCCATGGTTGTACAGTCCCCCACTTTCACGCGTGCGCGCAGTTCTTGCCCAGCTTGATGCAAAGCGTTGCAAGTGAGGGCATCCCTTCCCGGCATGGCTCGAACCTTGTTGCTCGACGCATCGCGGATGTGGGTTGCCCAGTGCCTGCACAGGTCGCCGTTGAAAACGCCCCAGGGGGATTTGACGGTCGGATCAGGTTCTGCTGTGAAACGGGGGCGAATCAGGCCTATTTCGGCGGCGCTGACTGGGTTCAATTCAATCGCTTTAATTAAGCCTTTACGCGCAGCACGTAGGTATCGCTCAATTCCCTCCATTGTGTCCGCCGAGGAGTTCACCGAGAAGGCGAGCCGTCCTACCTTGACGACCGTACTATTTTTTGGCTTCCAGTCGATGAGGTATTGGCTGAGCATCCAATGCCCCACCAATTTTCGTGCCTCCGGCAGGACCTGCATGTTACTGATGAGATGCGGCCTGCGCATTTCGATCAAAAACAAGTACAGACGGTGACTCTCGCTTTGACCATGGAGAGGATTGCGCTTCGCCGGTGCGACCTCATGGCCTGATGCTTCAATGTAACCGCGTAGGTCGCGGTTTATCCACCCCTCAAAATCAGGGTACTCAGGGCTAACCGCCTGCAGACATTCAAGAAGCGCCCTTAAAGCAGCTGATCGATAAGCCCAGCCTTCTGGTGCACCACTACAGCACCTACAGAACTCTTCAAGTCTTTCGAAATCCCAGCTTGAACGGGGACCAGCAAGGTCGTTTCGCATATAAAACCTCCATAGCAAAGCCCTTTAGCTACCAAAGCCAAAGGTCGGTTGATTTGCAAATTGGTGCCCGAACTAAATCGGACGGGTTTTGATATGCCAGACCTGCGCGTCAAGAAGACACGTGTCGACGAAGACTTCGGCGACCCAAAGGTCACAAAGCCAGTGGGCCAATGTTAATAAATTTTTCCCGTTCGAACTGAAAAAAACCCCTTAAAAACGTTTCACTTTCTGCATTTTTTGCGCGTCATCGGTCTTGGGAGAGCCACCTACAGTTGGGCCTAGCGATGCCTCTCTGTGCATGTGCTGCTCAGAGAAATCATTTGTTGAAGAGAGACTGAGTTTGTATCGCGGATACCCGGCGGCGAGGCTGGGGGCCACCAAGACCCTAGCCAAGCTGGCCAATCACATCGCCAAGGATGCCGAGCGCAAACCCGGCAGCTACCCAGAACACCTGGCCCAGGTGTGCAATCTGGAGGCCCTGTCACCGGCAGACAAGGACAGCCTCTTCGCTACTACTGCAGTCGAATAAGTCTGGGGCATTGGACGCCAGATCAGCAAGCAGCTGCATGCCGGTGGGGTGCAAACGGTGTACGACCTGCTGCAGCTCGATCCCGCCACCATCAAGCGTGGCTGGTCGGTGATGCTGGAGCGCACGGTGCGTGAGTTGAGAGGCATTACCTGCATTGACCTGGAAGACAGCCACCAGCCGCGCCAGGAGATCGCCTGCACCCGCTCCTTTGGCCATCCTGTCAGAGCGCACCAGGAACTGGAAGAAGCCGTGACGACCTTTGCGAGTCGGGCCGCGGAGAAGCTGCGCAAGCAGCACAGCCTGTGCGGTCAGGTGCTGGTGTTCATTCGTACCAGTCCATTCCGGAAGACTCCCCAGTACAGCCGCTCCTTGGTGGTGCCCCTGCGCAGACCCACGGACGACACCGCCCACCTGGTGCATGCCGCATTGCTGGGGCTCAAGGCCATCTACCTAGAGGGCTTTGATTACGCCAAGGCCGGAGTGATGCTGATGGATCTGCAGTCCGACCAGCTGCACCAGTTGGAACTGGATCTGGAGGACGAGCCAGACCGGGATCGGACGCGGTTGATGATGGCGCTTGATACGGTCAATTCCCGCTATGGCAAGGGAACCTTGAAGATGGGCAGTGCGGGCACCCAGACCCAGAAGCGCAACTGGACAATGAAGCAGATGCGCAGGACGCCACGATACACGACCGATGTGCGGGATATGGTGATGGTGAAGGCGTGAGGGGTGCCCCCGATCCAAAACGTAACAAAGCTTTACCTGCGGTTAAGAAAACCCTAACGTGGAAGGCGCACTATTGGAACTGGGCAACCTGATTCCCCCGCGTTCCACCTCCCTGACGCGGCCAGCTTCATGCTGGTTTGACCCGGCCATCGTGCCGGGTTTTTCTTTTGTCTAAGTCAGCTTGGGGCCAGTTACGGACACTGGTGAATGACTGCTATATCGTTTCCAAATTTCGGAGAAATCCAGGGCGATTCAGGACTTCGAAGCCCATTGTTACTGGAATTGAGGGAGACGTTGTCTTGACTGTGGGTCTGTCAAATGTCAGTAACCGGCACGGGCCATGCGCGCATCGCGACGTCGGCAGTCGCCAGCAGGTTTTCGTGACTGACCCCGTCTGCCGCTTGCATGGACATGCCGCGAAACACTGTGGCATAGAAGTTGGCCAGTGTCACTGGGTCAGTGGCGGCGGGCAATTCGCCGTTCTTGATGCCGAGCTCGATGCGGCGGCGTACGCCTTCGTCTCTGGCGGCACGGCGCTTGGCTAGGGCCGCCTGGATGTGGGCCGAGGACTTCGAACAGTTGGTGGCAGCCATCACGATCATGCAACCGCGCGGGTGACAGGGGTGTGTCCACTCTTTGGCTGACTCTTCAAGACCTCGCTTGATAGCTAGGTAGGCCGTCGGTTCCTCTTCCAGGGCGCGTGGGTAGCCAGCACCTGGGCCTACAGAGTAGCGCTCGATGGCTTCGAGGAACAAGCGTTCCTTGTCGCCAAAGGCCGTGTAGAGGCTGGGCGCCGTGATGCCCATAGCCGAGGTCAGCTCGCTGATGGACGCCGCCTCGTAGCCACGCTGCCAGAAGACATGCATCGCGCTTTCCAGCGCTGCCTCTCGGTCAAAGGAAAGCGGTCGGCCGCGGGGCCTGGTGGCTTTACTGGTGTTGTCTTGCGTCATTTCCATAGTGATCGATAATAAATGCCTTGACGCTCGAAATCAAGTTTGCTACATTTCGCCCATAATTTCATAGCGACCGTTATGAATATGTGAAAAATGTGCTCCATGACCCCCTCTAAGGGCATGAGTTATGGACTAACTGAGGATTTCGACGATGAAGACAGTGCGATGGACATCAGAGCGCAAGCCTGGCTTGAAGCTCCATGATGAAGCGGTGCCAAATCCTGGCCCTCATGAGGTTGTAGTGAGAGTCCATGCTGCGTCGCTGAATTTCCGCGATCAAGCAATCCTTGATGATGCATATGGCGCTCCGACAAAGCCAAATGGTGTTCCCTTGTCGGACGGGGCAGGCGAAGTGGTTGCCGTCGGTCGCAACGTCACACGTGCGAAGGTCGGAGACCGCGTGTCAGCGTCATGCTGCCAGCACTGGATCGGCGGAACTGCGCGTCCGGAATACCAAGCCGACAGTCTCGGCATCATGACGGATGGATGGCTCGCCGAGAACATCCTGTTGCACGAGAACGCCATCGTGCACCTGCCGAGCTACATCTCCTACGCAGAGGCAGCGTCGCTACCTTGTGCAGCCGTCACGGCTTGGACGGGCCTGAACCTGTCGTCGCCCCTTCAGGCCGGCGAGACAGTATTGGTGCAGGGCACCGGTGGTGTGGCGCTGTTCTCGCTTCAGATCGCGAAGATGTTCGGCGCGAAGGTGCTCGCCATCACCTCGTCGGACGAGAAGGCCGAGCGACTCAAGACGCTGGGGGCAGCCGCCGTCGTCAACTACCGATCGCACCCTGATTGGGACAAGGAAATCCTCGCCCTGACGGATGGACGAGGTGTCGACAAGACGATCGACATCGCCGGAGAAAAGACGATCGTGAAGTCGGCGGCGGCAACTCGCAACGGGGGCGACATCTCCCTCGTCGGGTTCACCAGCGGCTTCGGTGGTGGACTGCCGCCGATCAACATCCTCGCAAAGTCGCTCCACGTCGCCGGCACGGCCATCGGGTCCCGTGCGACCTTTGAGGCATTGTTGCGAGCCATGGCCTTGCACGAGGTGCATCCTGTGCTCGATCAGGTCTTCCCATTCGCCGACTACCAAGCGGCGTATCAGCGACTCAAAAGCGGCGCGCACGTTGGCAAGGTGGTGATCGATGTCGCGCACTGACATGACCTCTGGCCTTTTCCGGCGTGCTGCACACGTCAGCCGCTCTGCCGAGAGGAGCCCCACGCGATGATCCCATTATCCATTCTCGAACTCGGACGCGTTCGCCAAGGATCGGATCGCCGCACGGCGCTTGACAACGCCCGCACGCTTGCCCAGCATGCTGAGCGCCTGGGGTTCCGCCGCATCTGGGTGGCCGAACATCACAACTCGCCAGCGGTCAGCACGGCGGCGACTTCGGTCGTGTTGTCTCACATAGCGGCGGGTACGACGACTATCCGCGTCGGTGCTGGCGGCGTGATGCTTCCCAACCACGCCCCTTACGTCATCGCAGAGCAATTCGGAACTTTGGAAACCCTCTATCCGGGCCGTATAGACCTAGGGCTTGGGCGTGCCCCTGGCACCGACCAGATGACATTGCGTGCGCTACGGCGGGACCCCGGCAACGCGGAAAGCTTCCCCCACGACGTCCTGGAATTGCAGGCGTATCTTGCCCCCAAAGGCGAAACGCAGAGGATTGAAGCGGTACCCGGCTCCGGGACGAACGTGCCGTTGTGGATTTTGGGATCGAGTCTGTTCGGGGCCCAACTCGCCGCCACGCTGGGTCTACCCTATGCCTTTGGGTCGCAGTTTTCCCCGCAGGCACTCCATCAGGCTCTTGACGTCTACCGGACCAATTTCCAGCCCTCAGAGCAGTTGCAGAAGCCCTATGTGCTGATCGGGGTGAATGTGATCGCCGCGGAAACGGACGCCGAGGCTCGCGTTCTCGCGACCTCCCAGCAGATGACCTTTGCCGACATGTTCCGGGGCATGCCAAGCCTGCTCAAACCACCCGTAGACGATATAGAGACTTACTGGACGCCGGTTGAGAAAGCTCAAACCGAACAGATGCTGAGTTGCAGCGTTGTAGGCAGCGCCGCGACTGTCCGCGATGGCCTCAACCAGCTTGTCGCCGAAACGAAGGCCGATGAGTTGATGATCGTTTCCGACATTTTTGACTTCAGCAAGCGCGTGCGCTCGCTCGAGATAACAACCCAAGCGGCAACCTAACAAAGGAAACGCACGATGTACGCGCAAATTACGCAATTCACCAAAATGCTAAACACCCTATCCCGTCTCCTGGATAAGGCACAAAAGCACGCCGAGGCGAATGGCTTCCAGCTGGAAGCTCTTCTCAACTCCCGTCTTGCACCAGATATGCTGCCACTCACGAACCAGGTTCAGATGGTGTGCGATACGGCCAGGCTCGCCACCTCAGTTTTGACTGGCAAATCGGCTCCGGTCTTCGAGGACGCTGAGAAAACTGTCCCGGAACTCAAAGCCCTTATTGAAAAGACGATCACGTACGTCAGTTCGATGAAAGAAAGCGACTTTTCCGGCTGGGAAGAAAGGATCGTTGCTCCTCCGGGCTGGTCCGGTGCCTTTCTTGGCAAGGATTATTTTTACCAGCACGGAGTCCCGAACTTTTACTTTCACATGGTTACGGCATACGCGATCCTTCGGCACAAAGGTGTTCGGATCGGGAAGATGGACTACATCGGACAGCTGCCGTTCTTGAGATAGTGACCGCACAGCCTGCTTTCAGCAGTCGTTCGGGCCTGTACTTTCCATGCAGACCAACGACAGCTTGGTGCGTGACAGTATGAATACGCCATCCAGCCGCGACTGACTCTGAACGCAGCAAGCTAGCTGTCTGTCGTTCCCGCCCATTGGGCCTTCGTTGAATGTCTGCTTGCGAGCCTTGAGTCCGAGGTGGGGGAAGTCTGCTTTGGGTCGAGCGCCGTCAATCAAGACAATTTTCTGCGTATCCTCGCTCGATATTGAGCAGCTGTAATCAATGGCCTGTAGTTGCCGAGCGTAGTTGTCCCGAGTCAACTACCTATTGCTACGCACCAGCAAAATAGCAAATCCTTAAAGGTTCTGACGTTTCACAGGCACTAAGCGGAACGCAGTCGCCCCCAGAGCCAACAACGTAGCCACGCTCACCAGTACCCCTGCAAATGGCTCGTAGCCCAACTCCTGCGACCACGATGCCGCAAACCCACTCAAGCTTTGGATGATTGCAACACCCAGAAACATTGCCATGGTGAACACCGACATAGCGCGTCCAGCCATCTCTGCACCGTAAGAAGATCGAACGTTGGCGTACTGCAGAACACCCGACCCCGTAATTAAGGCCAGCAACACCATCCCACCAACATCCACCCACCCTAATGGGACAAATGCCATCACTGCAATGATCGATGCCATGGTAAAAACCGCGCCCAAAATCCAGCGCCTGCGCTCGGCGTTACCAGGATCAAAGTGTCCGAACAACGCTGGGGAAAACAGAGAGACCACGGAGACAACCAATGCAACATTGCCTGTCTCGACCAGCGACATTCCATGTCGCTGCATCAACAATGGCCCGAGCCATAGACCGCGCAGAGTCAGAAATGATGCATAACTGACTAGCGCCAATGACAAGATGCCCCAAGTCTGTGGAAACAAGAAAAGCACGCCAAATCCCCTGAAGGCATGGCCCAAACTTTGCGGGCGTTGATGCGATGCCGACAAACCCTCGCTCAATTGCCAATGCACCAGCAGCCACGACACGCACGCCAAACCAGCCAACAAAGCAAACCCTGTGCGCCAAGAGCTGACATGAATGAGCCATGCGAGCGGCGTTCCAGTGAGCACCAACCCTAGCCCACCCATCCCCAATGCCATTCCTGAAATTGCTGCAAAGCGATCCAGAGGGAAACGTCTTGCTATGAAGAGTGTGCAGACCACAAAGGCAGGAGAGCAGCCAATACCAATCAGGATCTGCCCCAGGATCAGTACTGCATAGTTAGGTGCCAGTGCTGAAGTGATGGCTCCAAAGATGGCGAGAGGGAATGTGCAGAGCCAGGTTCGCCGAAGACCATAAAAATCCAATGCGATTCCGACGAAAAACTGGCTCAGACCAAATGAGAAGGCGAAGGTCGCGGCAAAGGCACCGAGTTCCTGAGCAGAAAGGCCAAAGTCTTGTTGCAACCCAGAAGCCATCATTGCGGTGACGGAACGAAAAGCCTGACTGAGTGCAAACGCACTGACCAAAGTCAATAGAGGCAGCCATGGCAAGGCGCGATCTGATCCGTCATGAGGGTCGGGCATTGAAGATATCTGGGCTGTGCAAGCGTGAGCAAGTATTGGGCACCAAGACTAGTAGCCGAGTACTGAACTAGACCATTGTCAGCAGAACCGAAGAGATTCCAATTGTGCCTACTTCGCAAATGCATTTTTCTAAAGCGAAGCGTTGCTGCGTTTGAAAAATATGCGCTACTCAATCGCTAGCTAAGTGCGACTAGCAGCGGGTGTCCGAATGCCATGAGTGGCAGCTTTTCGGGGACGAACACTCTTTGGTCTAGGACGGCTTTGGGTCTGTAGCTGCTATCGGCCCCAAACCTCATCTCCAGCCGCCCTCCCCTTGCATAAATATATAGATAAGTCTTCGTATCAAACGTTTACAGCAAGGGCAGCAGACGACCCGAAGCTGTCAGTGGCGCAGAAAGAATGGCTGTCACATTGCCTACATTTGACCAAAAAGGCGATGCGGGCAACATTTCAGAATTTTTTAAAAGACGGGCTTCTCTCTAATTGATAGCTGGGGCTTCGTGGCTTTCGCTGAATTTTGATTTTTTCGCAGAATTTTTCGGTATTGAAATCGTTTCCTAAAACCTGGATAAAACTTTAAAGAGGTCTCAAACTGGCCTGCGGGCCGTAAAGCGAAATCAAGCGCGATAGGTCAGGAATAGCAATGCTACGGTTGTCGATCTCTATCAGATGCTCGGTTTCCAGCTGGCGCAACATCCGCGAGAAATACTCGGGCGACAGCGATAGGCGCGAGGCCACTACAGCCTTGCCCGCCGGCAATGTGACGGTCACGGCCTGCGAGCTGTCCGCCTGCGAGGCCGGCACCAACTGGCACACGATGTAGCGCACGAAGCGCTGCATGGCATTGTCGAAGATGTGGCTATTGAGCTCACCCATCAATTGCGTCATGCGCTGCGACATGCTGCGGATGAAACGCATGGCCAAGGGTGGGTGCGCCTCCAAGGCCGCTTGCACCACCTCTTTGGGAATACTCAGCACACGGGCGGTGCTAATGGCGACGACATGCAGATTCTGGCGTGCGGCATGCATGGGCATGCATTCGTCGAAGTTGTAGCCCGGCCGCACAATTTCCACCACCTTTTTGCGCCCACCCGTAGTTTGCAACTGTACCTTGGCAGTGCCCGTGACCAGAAAATGGAACTCGGACACCATGTCGGCCGCGCTGGCGATTTCCTGGTTCTTGGCAAAGGTCCGCAAGCTGGCGTGGCGTGCCAGCTGCTCCTGCACCTCAGCCTCCAGCCCCTCGAACAATGTCAGCTCGCGCAGGGCCAGCAGCTCCTGCGCAGGCAGACCGTGGGCACGGGCATAGGCCTTGGTGTAACGGGTAGGGGTCACGCTGCGACCTGTGCGTATGGGGGGTGGCATGAACACAGCATTCGTCCAGTCACCGTTCCGCCTCAACGAACGCTCCATGTTGTCACTCCTTATCAGACTCGCTTGGCGCGCACGATCTGGTAGGCACGACCCAGGTAGCCAATCGGTGCGCTCCAGACATGCACCAGACGGGTGAATGGGAACAATAGGAACACCGTCATGCCAAAGAACATGTGGGTCTTGAAGATCGGATCCACGGCTTCCAGCAAGGCCGGTTGCGGGCGCAGGGTGACGATGCTTTGGGCCCAGTTGGCCAAGGCGATCATGACGCTGGCGTCCCCATGGGAGGCGTGTCCAAGCGAGAACGGAATGGTGGACAGTCCGAGGATCAGAGTCAGCAACAGCCAAGTCAGCACAAACTTGTCGGATCCACGGCTGGTGGCCGAAATGCGCGGATTGAACATGCGACGCACCCACAAAATGGCCCCGCCCACCAAGGCCGACAGACCGAAAACCGTACCGGCGACGATGGCCACGTACTGGTGGCTCATGTCGGACACACCCATGGCCAGAAACACGGCATGGGGGGTCAGCAGGCCCACGAAGTGACCACCGAAGATGGCCAGCACGCCGATGTGGAACAGGTTGCTGCCCAGACGCAGTCCGACCTTGGACAGCAGCTGGCTGGAATCGCTTTTCCAGGTGTATTGCTCATGGTCGAAGCGCAACCAGCTTCCCAGGAAGAAGATGGCCAATGCCACGTACGGATAGACACCGAAAATGAAGTTGTGAACAGTCATGTTTTCTCCTCAGGCGGCCAGTGCAAGCATGCTGCCGCGTTGTTCAATCAGGCGAACGCAGGGCGCGTACGGGCTTTGCACCTTCTCCAGGTTTTCAGCCAGCACGCGGATCACCTTCGAGGTGTCCGACAGGAAGACCCGCGCCTCGCTGTCGTCCAGTTGCGCGGCGAACTCCAGCACCAGGGGCAGGTAGTCGGGCAATTCGTTGGACGCCTGGTCCAATCCGTATTCCTTGTAGATTTCGGTCAGGTCGATCAGGGCCGGGCCCCGGTTCTTGTCGTCACCAAACAGGTGGTGGGTCAGGTGCAGGCTGTGCTCCGCTACCAGGTCAAAGGTTTTGACGTAGTCGGCCTGCAGCTCGATCAGATCCGTGGCGCGCAGGTGCGCCAGCAGTTGCCCGATGGTGCTGCGCTCGGCGGCATCCATGGACTCTGCCGTGTCCACCGATTGCCCGAAGACATCGAGGTGGTCGTACAGCTCCTGGCTAGGGTATTCGAGCAGCAGGGACAGTGCTTTGTAGAAGTTCATCGCAGTACGCTCCTCTTACTTGCTGACCGAGGCATCGGGTGCCAGTTGCTTGGAGTCGGCGTTGGTGTCCTTGCGGCGGCTGGGGAACAGCGTGATCTTGGACACACCGCGTGAGCTGTCGTTGCCGAAGGTGAAACCGTTCTGACCCTGGAAGCCATAGGCGTCGTCCAGGCTGCGCTCGGTGTGGCCCGTGGGAATGACGAAACGGTCTTCGTAGTTGGCAATGGCCAGGTAGCGGTACATGTCCTTGGCCACGATTTCCGACATACCGAGCTTGTCCAGCGCGCTGGTGTCGGCCTTGCCTTCGACATGCACCGAGCGCATGTAGGAGCGCATGGCAATCAGGCGGTTCAGTGCCGAGCGGATCGGTGCCTCATTGCCAGCGGTCAACAGGTTGGCCAGGTACTGGACCGGCAGACGCATGGTGTCGGACTTCGGAATGCAGCCATCGGATTCGGTCGGCAGGTTGCCCTGGTCGATTTGAGACTGCACAGGCGACAACGGCGGCACGTACCAGACCATGGGGAGGGTACGGAACTCGGGGTGCATGGGGAAGGCGATCTTCCATTCCATGGCCATCTTCCAGATCGGCGATTTGCGCGCTGCTTCGATCCAGTCTTCGGGGACGTCGTCTCGACGCGCCGCTTCGATGACCTTGGGGTCATTGGGATCGAGGAAGATCCGGCATTGCGCTTCGTACAGGTCTTTCTCGTTGGTGGTGCTGGCCAGTTCTTCGATGCGGTCGGCGTCATAGAGCATGATGCCGTTGTAGCGGATGCGACCGACGCAGGATTCCGAGCACACGGTGGGCATGCCGGACTCGACGCGCGGGAAACAGCCGATGCACTTCTCGGCCTTGCCCGATTCCCAGTTGTAGAACACCTTCTTGTAGGGGCAGGCGGTCACGCACATGCGCCAGCCGCGGCACTTGTCCTGGTCGGCCAGTACGATGCCGTCTTCTTCGCGCTTGTAGAGCGAACCGGAGGGGCACGATGCCACGCACGCGGGATTGATGCAGTGGTTGCAAATCCGCGGCAAGTACATGTGGAAGGTGTTTTCGAACTGCTTGTAGATCTCCTTGTCCACCAGGTTGTGGAAGTTGGGATCCTTGGAACGCTTCTCGAACTCACCGGCCAGATCGTCTTCCCAGTTCGGGCCCCACTCGATCTTCTCCATGCGGCTGCCGTCGATCAACGAACGCGGACGTGCCGTGGGCGCTGCCTCGGACAGGGGCGCATTTTGCAGATGCGCATAGTCGTAGGTGAAGGGCTCGTAGTAGTCGTCAATCTGGGGCATGTCCGGATTGGCGAAGATGTTGGCCAGCTTGCTGCTGCGGCCACCGGCCTTGAGCTCCAGCTTACCGTCCTTGAGTGTCCAGCCACCCTTCCATTGCTCTTGGTTTTCCCACTGTTTGGGATAGCCGATACCAGGCTTGGATTCGACGTTGTTGAACCAGGCGTATTCCACACCCTTGCGGTTGCTCCACACGTTCTTGCAGGTCACCGAACAGGTGTGGCAGCCAATACATTTGTCCAGGTTGAAGACAAAGGCAAATTGCGCACGTACTTTCATTGGATTCTCCTGATGTCCTTGTCTTAGCGGTGGCCGATTCCGGGCGGGTTGCGCTTAGCTTCACGCTCGGGCGTGAGCGGGCGCTCCAGCCAATCGACGTCCTTGTCGGCAATCTTGTGCAGCGCCACCATGGTGTCGCGCTGGCAACCGACAGTGCCGTAGTAGTTGAAGCTGTAAGCGAGCTGGGCATAGCCGCCGACCATGTTGGTCGGCTTCATGACCACGCGGGTCACTGAGTTCAGAATGCCGCCGCGCTTGCCTGTGGTATTGGAACCAGGCACGTTGACGTTCTTTTCCTGGGCGTGGTACATCAGCGCCATGCCGCGCGGCACACGCTGAGACACCACGGCACGGGCCACTGTGGCGCCGTTGCCATTCACCGCTTCGACCCAGTCGTTGTCGGCAATGCCGACCTGCTTGGCGTCGTCCTCGGAAATCCACACATAGGGGCCACCGCGGAACAGGGTGAGCATGCGCAGGTTGTCCTGGTAGCTGGAATGGATGCCCCACTTGGAGTGCGGAGTAATCCAGCTCAAGTTCAGATGGGGCTTGGCCTTGACCGAGGCTGGCACGCCTTCGAGTTCCTTGAGTTCAACCGGTGGCTTGTAGGCGCACAGGCCTTCACCGAAGTCCAGCATCCACTCATGGTCCTGGTAGAAGTGGGCACGGCCGGTCAGGGTACGGAACGGGATGTGCTCGTGGATGTTGGTGTAGCCCGCGGTGTAGGACACTTTTTCCGACTCGATACCCGACCAGGTCGGCGCGGTGATGATCTTGCGCGGCTGGGCCTGGATGTCGCGGAAGGTGATCTTGTCTTCGTGGCGGCCTTCGTACAGGTGGCTGTGGTCGATGCCGGTTTTCGTGGACAAGGCCGACCACGACTTGTGGGCCACCTCACCGTTGGTTTCCGGCGCCATGCGCATGACGGAATCGCACACGGCGATGTCTTCCTCCAGCGAAGGCATGCCGAACGAAACGCCGGGTTCGCGTACGGTGTGGTTCAGGCTCTTGAGCTCTTCGTACTCGTGCTCGGTGTTCCAGTCGATACCCTTGATGTTGTTGCCCAGCTTGACCATCAACGGCCCCAGGCCGATGAATTTGTTGTAGACGCTGGCGTAGTCGCGGTCCACCACCTTGAGAAGCGGCAGGGTCTTGCCCGGTACCGGCTCGCAGTCGCCCTTCTTCCAGTCCTTGACCTGCCCCATGGGCTGGGCCAGTTCGAACGGGGAGTCGTGCTGCATGGGCAGGGCCACGATGTCCTTGCGCGTGCCCAGGTGCTTGCCGGCCAGGGCCGAGAAGTTCTTGGCAATGCCCTTGAATATCTGCCAGTCGGACTTGGACTCCCAGCCCGGCGACACAGCTTCGGCCAACGGGTGGATGAAGGGGTGCATGTCCGTGGTGTTCAGGTCATGCTTCTCGTACCAGGTGGCCGTCGGCAGGATGATGTCGGAATAAGCGCCGGTGGAGTTGAGGCGGAAATTGATGTCCACCATCAGATCCAGCTTTCCGGTGGGCGCATTCTCGCGCCAGGTGACTTCCTTGTTGTTGTTCCCAGCGCCGCCTTCCTGCATGACGCCGTTCTGGGCGCCCAACAGGTGCTTGAGGAAGTACTCATGGCCTTTGGCCGAGGAGCCGATCAGGTTGCCACGCCAGACGAACAGGTTGCGCGGCCAGTTTTCGGGCGCGTCCGGGTCGGCAAAGGCGACGTCGAGCTTGCCGGACTTGAGCTGCTCGACCATGTACTTGGCAATGCCCGCCTCGTCGGTGGCACCGGCCATTTCGGCGTCGGCCACGATGTCCAGCGGGTTCTTGTTGAAGTGCGGCGCCGAAGGCAGGAAGCCTAGGCGGGTGGCGACCACGTTGTAGTCGGCAATACTGTAGCCCTTGTACTTGGCCTTGGCCGATTCCGCGTGCAAGGAGTCGGTATCGATGGTTTCGTAGCGCCACTGGTCGGTGTGGAAGTACCAGTACGAGGTGGAGTTCATGTGGCGCGGTGGACGCTGCCAGTCGAGGGCAAAAGCGATCGGTGCCCATCCCGCTTGCGGACGCAGCTTTTCCTGACCCACATAGTGCGCCCAGCCACCACCGCTTTGGCCCACGCAACCGCAGATGTGCAGCAGGTTCATGACCGAGCGGTAGCCCATGTCATTGTGGTACCAGTGGTTGATGGCCGCGCCCATGATGACCATGGATTTGCCCTGGGTCTTGGAGGCGTTGTCGGCAAATTCGCGGCCAGTGCGTTCGATGTCGGCGGCCTTGACGCCCGTGACCTTGGCGGCCCAAGCCGGGGTGTAGGGCACGGTGGCGTCGTTGTAGGACTTGGCCACATTGCCACCGCCCAGACCGCGGTCGATGGAGTGCTGGGCAATCATCATGTCGAACACCGAGGTGACCAGCGCCTCTTCGCCACTGGCCAGCTTGATGCGGCGTGCCGGCACATTGCGGTACACCATGCCAGGCTCTTGGTAGTTGAAGTGCGGGAAGCCCACCGAAACCACTTCGCAGTCCTTGCCCTGGCACGACAGTTCGGCCTGAATTTCGGCCTGGGTGGCGGCATTCTTGGGCAACAGATTCCACTTGCCTTCTTCACCCCAGCGGTAACCGATGGAGCCGTTGGGGGCCACAAAGCTGTTGGTCTTTTCGTCGAAAACGATGGTCTTCCACTCGGGGTTGTTGCTCTCGCCGAGGTTGCCGTCGAAGTCGGAGGCACGCAGGTTGCGGTCGGACACATAGCCTTCGCCGTGCGCACGCAGCACCACCTGCATCGGCATGTCGGTGTAGGTGCGTGCGTAGTTGACGAAGTAGGGGTCCTGCTTGTCGATATAGAACTCTTTGAGTGCGACGTGGGCCATGCCCATCATGGCAGCGGCATCGGTACCTTGGCGCACCGGCATCCACAGGTCGGCGAACTTCACGTACTCGGCGTAGTCCGGGGCCATCGACACGACCTTGGCACCCTTGTAGCGCACTTCTGCCGCGAAGTGGGCGTCGGGGGTACGCGTCATGGGCAGGTTGGCGCCGCAGATGATGATGTAGGTGGAGTTGTACCAATCGGCCGCTTCGGGCACGTCGGTCTGCTCACCCCAAGTCTGGGGGGATGCGGCCGGCAGGTCGCAGTACCAGTCGTAGAAGGAACCGCAGGCGGCACCGATCAGCGACAGATAACGCGAACCGGCGGCGTACGAAATCATGGACATCGCGGGAATGGGCGAGAAGCCGTAAATGCGGTCCGGCCCCCACTTCTTGATGGTGTAGATGTTCGCTGCAGCGATCATCTCGTTGACTTCATCCCAGTTGGTGCGAACAAAACCACCGAGGCCGCGCACGGCCACGTACTTTTCGCGCTTGGCCTGATCTTGCTGGATGGCGGCCCAGGCTTCCACCGGGTCCTTGCCCATCTTGCGTTCGGCACGGTAGATTTCGAGCAGGCGGCCGCGGATCAGTGGGTGCTTGACGCGGTGCGGGCTGTACAGGTACCACGAGAACGAGGCGCCGCGCTGGCAACCACGGGGTTCGTGGTTGGGCAGGTCATCGCGGGTGCGTGGGTAGTCGGTCTGCTGCATCTCGAAAGAGACCAGGCCGTTCTTGACGAAAATCTTCCAGGAGCAGCCCCCGGTACAGTTCACGCCGTGGGTGGAACGCACCACCTTGTCATGCTGCCAGCGGTGACGGTACACGTCTTCCCACTGGCGGTCTTCGTTTGTAACGATGCCGTGATCGCCCGAAAATGTGCTTTTGATTTTTTCGAAAAACTTCAGTCGATCGAGAAAATGGCTCATGTGCTTCTCCTAGTAATCTTCAAAATGCTGCGGTTCAGGGGTTCTTGATCTCGGATGCCGAGCGCAGGTAGAACCACCAGTTGAGAACCAGACACAGCGCATAGAACGCTGCAAATCCGTACATGGCGGTCTCGGGGGTACCCGCCTTCACCTGCTGACCGATCAGCACTGGCGCCACGAAGGCACCGTAGGCAGCCACTGCCGATGTCCAACCCAGCACCGGTCCGGCCTGATTGCGGTCAAAAATCACGCCGACGGTGCGAAACGTCGAGCCGTTGCCCACGCCGGTCGCGGCAAAGAGAACAATGAAAACCGTAATGAACTCGGAGAAATAAATTTCCGGAGTCGCGGAGTGGTAGGCCTGCATCATCACGTGCCCGGCATAGATGGAGGCCCCCACCATTACGATGGAAATGGCCTGTGTCACGATAGAGCCTCCCCATTTGTCGGAAATCCAGCCACCCACAGGGCGGGTTGCGGCACCGACAAAAGGCCCGATCCACGCATATTGGAGGGCGGACGGCGCATTCGAATTCTTGGCATGGACCCACACGTTGCGGGCCGCGTCAAAGATGTGTGTATCGCCAAAGATCACCGTGATGGCCAGGGGCAGGGCCATCGAGAACCCTATGAAGGAACCGAAGGTCACCACATACAAGGCGGTCAGCGACCAGGTGTGCTTGTTCTTGAAAATCGCGAATTGCCGGGCAATGTTGTCCTTCATCGGACCGAATGCGGCCAGGCGCATGATCATCAAGGCGCTGATGATGTCGAGCGGGACCGCGATCCACATGCTGATGAGCCCCAGGCCGGTGGGTGCCGGCAGGTATAGGTACAGGCACAACACGGAGGGTAGAAACGCCAGCGTGTAGAGCCATGTCACTTTGGCAAATGCCTTGATGACACCACCGGTATCTGGCGACACAGCCTTGAGGTTGTTCATTCCGAACCAGATCAGGAGGGACAAGGGAATGAGCGTGACGGCCCAGGTAAAACCGGCGTTCTGAATCCAGGTGGGCGTGCCTGCAGCGATCCTCCCGAACAACCAACCACTGTCCTTCTGCAAGTTCATGGAGTCGCCCCCCACGGCACCCAAGATACCCAGGGTCATCACCAGCGGAATGATGATTTGGGCTGCCGTGACGCCAAAGTTGCCCAAGCCCGCGTTTAAACCCAGCGCCGTGCCCTGCAAGCGCTTGGGAAAGAAGCTGCTAATGTTGGACATGGAACTGGCAAAGTTGCCACCGCCCACCCCCGACCAGAGAGCCATCAGCTGAAAGGTCCACAACGGCCACTCCGGATGCTGCAGAACGATGCCCGTACCCACGGCCGGGGCCAGCAACATTGCGGTGGTCAGGAAGATGACATTGCGCCCCCCCGACAGACGGACAAAGAACGAGGAAGGGATGCGCATGGTGGCGCCCGAGATACCGGCGATCGCGGTGAGCGTGAAGAGCTCGGCCTGGGTGAAGGGAAAGCCCAGGTTGTACATCTGCACGGTAATGATGCCCCACATGCTCCATACCGCAAAAGCACAGAACAGTGCCGGGACCGATATCCACAAATTGCGATAGGCCACCTGCTTGCCCGTGGACTCCCAAAACCTGTCGTCTTCCGGTCGCCAGTCGGCGATATCGGGGCCCGATGTGGGCCCGGGGCGTGCATTGGACATAAAGATCACTTCCTATTCATCAATCACGAACATTCATTTCGCCAGGACGTGCAAGGTCTTCCCTTGCTGCCCCGTCGGATCGGCACGCCGCACTTCGGTCCAGTACATCCAGATCAGGGAAACCCAGACCACGCCGTACATCAACATGAAGCAGCTGGTTCGGATGCCCGTGATGTCGACCAAGGCTCCAAACATGATGGGGAGCAGGAAACCGCCCAGGCCACCGGCCAGGCCGACCACACCCGACACCACACCGATGTTGCTCGGGTAGTCGTTGGACAGGTACTTGAAGACCGAGGCTTTGCCGACCGCCCAGGCCACGCCCATGACGAACATGATGGCCGTGAACACCCAGACGTTGAGGCCCATGTGGAAGGTCTGCGGACCAGTGACGGTCTGGATGGTGAGCGAGGTTTGCGGGTAGGACAGGATGAACAGGCAGATCCAGGACACCCACAGCACCCACCAGGTCACGGAGTGCGCCCCCCACTTGTCCGACATCCATCCACCGAGTGCACGCAACACACCACCGGGCAAAGAGAAACAGGCCGCCAGAAAGGCCGCGTCCTTGATGTCGAAACCGTATTCACTGACGTAGTACTTGGTCATCCACAACGACAGGGCGACATAGCCGCCGAAGACGATGGAGTAGTACTGGCTGTACTTCCACACCTTGGGGTCCTTGAGCGC
Organism: Rhodoferax sp.; assembly: GCA_008015235.1. Taxonomy (GTDB): domain Bacteria; phylum Pseudomonadota; class Gammaproteobacteria; order Burkholderiales; family Burkholderiaceae_C; genus Allorhodoferax. Next base: position 31,183 of record SSFF01000013.1, read on the forward strand.
CTGTAACTGCTCTTTCACCGACACGCTCTTGCCCGCGTTGTGAGAGGGGTCGTCGTAGCTGAACAACCAGAACAGGATCAGCGTGCCCAGCATGATGGCCGCATACACCTGCGGAACAAACTGCCAGCCATAGGCCAGCACCAGACTGGGGGCCACGATCTTGGTCACGGCCGAACCGGAATTTCCTGCACCGAAAATGCCCATGGCCGTGCCCTGCTGGCTCTTGGGGAACCAGCGCGCACAGTAGGAGATGCCCACGGTGAACGAGCCACCGGCCAACCCGACAAACAAGCCTGTCACCAGAAAATGCCAGTACTCGGTGGCATGCGACATGAGGTAAATTGGAACGATCACCACCGCCATCAAGACCGCGAATACGATGCGGCCACCGAACTTGTCCGTCAGCATGCCCAAAGGCAGGCGAATCAAGGATCCGGTTAGTACCGGCATGGCCACCAGCAGGCCAAACTGTGTTTCATTGAGATCGAGGTTCTTCTTGATCGGAATGCCGATCACAGCAAACATCATCCAGACCATGAAACACATCGTGAAGGCAAAGGTACTGGCGATCACTACCGACCACGCCTTGCGTTTTTGCTCTGCCGACACCATGCGAGTACTCCTGCCTAATCAATCCCACGACTGAAAGGCATCGTATCGACGGGCATTCCCGGAAGGAATCGGTCAGAGAGCCAAAATGCCCCGGCAAAAGGTGGGGCGCACCCACCACTTCGGAGGGGGTGCAGACAACGGTTTCTAGTACTTTAGAACTAGGCCTTGGCGACCAGTTCGTTCTCCACCGCGTAGATGGCGGCTTGCACCCGGCTGGCAACGCCGAGCTTCTTCAGGATACTCTGAACATGGATCTTGACCGTGCTTTCGGCCAGGTCCAAACCGCGCGCGATCTCCTTGTTGCTAGCACCCTTGGCCAGCCAGCCCAGGATTTCGCGCTCGCGCGCCGTGAGCTTGTCGTGCTCGGCCGGAGCCGCCGCCGCCACGGACACCGGGTTGCTGCGCACACTGGCCATGAGCTTGGAGGTCATCTGCGCCGACATCACAGCCTCACCCTCGGCGGCGCGCCGTACCGCATTGATCAGGAAATCGGCATCGATGTTCTTCAGCAGGTAACCCAGAGCCCCAGCACGCAGGGTGTCGAGCAGGTCGTCGGCGTTTTCCGACACCGTAAGCATGACCACCTTGGCCTGCGGAAAATCGTCCAGGATCAGCTGCACCGCTTCCTTGCCCGAGAGCCCGGGCATGTGCAAGTCCAGCAGCACCACATCGGGTTGCAGGGAGATGGCGCGCTTGACGCCTTCGAGTCCGTCACCGGCCTCGCCCACCACTTCGAAACCTGGCTCCCGCAAGAGCAAGGCCTTGATGCCACTACGGAAAAGCGTATGGTCATCGACCAGCAAAACGCGGATTGGCGCGGCCATGCAAAAGCCCTCTCTCGTCACTACCCATGGTGGAGCGCGAGGGTAACACAGGTGCCCTGGCCCTCCTGCGCTTCCAGCTCAAAGCGTGCACCGATGCGATGGGCCCGTGCACGCATGATGCCGATGCCCACATGGGCACCACCCTCCTCGACCACGCCATCGGGCGAAAACCCCTGCCCATCGTCGCGCAAAAGAATCGTCAAATCCTTGTCCTCGCAATGCATCTGAACCTGCACGGTACTGGCTTGGGCATGCTTGCGGACATTGGACAGTGCCTCCTGCAGGATGTGCAGGACCTGCAGAATGGTGCTGGCCTCGGTGATCTCACCGGCGCCGGTTTTTTCGAACCGAGTCCGGATACCGGTCTGGCTCTCGAACTTGTCCAGGGCGCTGCGTACGGCGGCCTCCAGGTCGGCGTGTTCGACACGGATGCGAAAGTGCACCAGCAATTCACGCACGTTGTCGTAACTTTCCTGGATGCCCTCGCGCATGCGCGCCAGCTCCTCCTGTGCATTCCCCGTCTGGCCCGCGTTGAGCGAACCTTGCAGCATCTGGGCCTGGATGTTCAGGAACGCCAACGATTGGGCAATACTGTCGTGCAGTTCCTGTGCCAGCAAGTTGCGCTCTTCCGAGACCGCCATATCTCTCTCACGCGTGGCCAGACGCCGGTTTTCAATGGCCACCGCCATGTGCCGCCCCACGGCCTCCAGCAGGTTTACTTCCTCCTGGGTGAGCAGGCGCTGTCCGATGAAGAACAGGTTGAACTGCCCCAGGTTCTGGTTTTTCATCTTGATCGGAATCGCCACCATCGAGTTCAAGCCCTCGCGGTAGCAGTGCGGCAGCAGGCCGTCGCGGTGCGGCACGAAGTTGACGACCGACTCGCCCTTGGCGGCGCCTTCTCCGCACAGGCAGCGCCCCAGTCCCAGGCGCTGCTCACACGCCAAGAAACGCTCTGACAGGTTGATGGACGCCATCATCTCCAGTTCCTGGGTTTTTACGTTCACAGTGCGTACCGCGCCTGCATCGGCCCCCAGCAAGGATCGCAGCTTTTCCAGCACCCCCCGACACACCGCCGCCAGGTCGGCCGGTTCAGCCAGGTAGGCCGCAATGTCGTACAACACCGCCAACTCGCGATTGCGCCCTTCGATATCGTGCGTCTTGTCGGCCACCCGCTGTTCCAGGGTGTCGTAGGAACCACGCAGGTGCTCGGCCATGCGGTTGAAACCATGCGCAAGATCCCCGAGTTCGTCGCGCGTCTCCACCTCCAGGCGCACGCTAAAGTCGCCCTCGGCCATGCGCGCCATGCCCTTGCCCAGTTGCTCCACCGGGTGGATGACCAGCGCATTGAAGACCAGCGTCAGGAACAGGGTGCCCAGCAAGGCCAGACCAACCAGGGCGTTCTGGTAAATCCACATCAGATCGGTATTGCGGGCATTGCTGCGCTCCACCAGCAAGACCAGGTCGTTGATGGTGGACACAAACCCGCGCACCGCGGTATCGAGCCGCTGCAACAGAAGCGGCTCCTGCGCCAGGTTCTGGCTGCGCAGCGCGTCCTGCATGACCGGGCGCATCTCGGTTTCCCAATGTCGGCGCACATGCGACATCCCCTCGCGCACCACCGTCTCACGGGGCAGGAACAGGGGGCGTTCGGCGTCGCCCGCCTCCAGCAGGTCGAGCGCGTGCTCAAACGCGTCCAGCACCTCCTGGGCTTCGGCACGCAAGGCGGCCCGCTTTTCCGGCTCGCGCACACTTTGCTCCAGCAGGTAGGCGATCCGGTAGGCCCGCATGCGTTGCGAGCCCGCTTCGTTGATGGCGGCAGCGCCGCCTTCGAGCTGCCGACCCACGTACAAGGTGGCCATGATGGTGGCTAAGGCCACCACGAAGAACAGCAGCAAGATGCCATTGATCTTGGCGCCCAGCTTGCCCGGAAGTCCCTTCAAGTTCAGCATCTACGCTCCTGTGTTGTAGGGGCCAGGGTCCCGGGCAAACACCACCGGGAAACCCCGTCCGCCGCCTGACGAAAAACCCTGCAACCAGAAAATTTTGCCACGCAGAGGTGTCTTGGCGCTCACGCCCGCGCGTCCCGCCAGTCGTAGCGAGCAAAACGCACCTGCAGTGCCTGGTGCACCGTTGCCAGCGGCTCCCAGGGCGTGGACTGCACGCTGGGACATCCGGTAGAGCGAAACTGCTGCAGCGCGAAATGCGCCACGCCCTGCATCTGCAGCCACCGTGACAAGGCATCCACGTGCGCCGCATCGTGCACACCCGGCAGCAAGGTGGTGCGCACCTCATAGGCCACGCCGCTCTCCAGCAGTGCCTGCAGGCTCTCCTGCACCGGTGTGCCGCTGTCGCGCACCTGGGTCACGGCTGCGTAATCTGCGGGCAAGGCCTTGACATCGAAGCCCACCCAATCGAGCTGCGGCAGCACGGCGCGCAGAGCGCGCGGGTACATGCCGGCGGTGTGCAGGCCCACGGCAAAGCCCAGTGCTCGCACGGTCGCGATGGCCTGTGGCAGGGCCGGGTCCAGCGTGGGCTCGCCGCCGCTGAACACCACGGCATCGAGCAGGCCGAAGCGGCCTTGCAGCCAGCGCTCGACGTCGCCCCACTGCAGCGTGGCGTCACTGGCGCGCGGCTGCAGGTGCGGGTTGTGGCAGTAGCTGCAGGCCCAGGGGCAGCCCTGCACGAACACCACGGCCGCAAGTTTGCCGGGCCAGTCGGTGGCCGAGAACCGGCTCAGGCCCCCGACCTTCAAGGCCAGTGCGTTCAGCACAGGGGCGGGCTGCAGCGGCCTTCGCGGAAGTAGGTGCGCTCGGCAAACTCGCCCTTCTTGCCGGTGTTGAACGAGGTCACAGGGCGGTGGTAGCCCATGACACGGGTCCAGACTTCGCAGCGCTGGCGTTCATCGTCGCGCAGCACCACGGCGGCGGGGGTGGAGGCAGGAGCCGGGGATTCGAGAATGTCGGTCATGGATAACTCCTAAGGTAAGACTGCAAATGTTTAAAGGGCCGCTTCGCGCTGCTTGCGTGCCAGCAGGTCGGCATCGCACTTGGGGCAGAACTCGTGCTGCCCGGCCAGGTAGCCATGCGTGGGGCAGATCGAGAACGTGGGTGTGACCGTGATGTAGGGCAGACGGAAACGCGTGAGAGCACGCTTGACCAGTTCGCGGCAGGCCTGGGCGCTGCTCACCGATTCGGTCATGTACAGGTGCAGCACCGTGCCGCCGGTGTACTTGCGCTGCAGCTCGTCCTGCAGCTCCAGCGCCTCGAACGGGTCGTCGGTGTAGCCTACCGGCAGCTGGCTGGAGTTGGTGTAGTAGGGCTGTTCCGTGGTTCCGGCCTGCAGGATGCCGGGGTAGCGCTTGGCGTCTTCCTTGGCAAAACGGTAGGTCGTGCCTTCGGCCGGCGTCGCCTCCAGGTTGTACATGTGGCCGGTGGCGTCCTGGAATTCGAGCATGCGCGCACGCACGTGGTCGAGCAGGCGAACGGCCAGAGCGTGGCCTTCGGCTGTGGTGATGTCGGCGCGGTCCTGGGTGAAGTTGCGTACCATCTCGTTGATGCCGTTCACCCCCAGCGTGGAGAAGTGGTTGCGCAATGTACCCAGGTAGCGCTTGGTGTAGGGGAACAGGCCGTTGTCCATGTGGCGCTGGATCACCTTGCGCTTGATCTCCAGGCTGTCGCGGCCCAGCTCCAGCAGGCGGTCGAGCTCGGCCAGGAGCCCGGCTTCGTTGCCCGCAAACACATGCCCTAAGCGCGCGCAGTTGATGGTGACCACGCCCAGCGAGCCGGTCTGCTCGGCCGAGCCGAACAGCCCGTTGCCGCGCTTGAGCAGTTCGCGCAAGTCCAGCTGCAAACGGCAGCACATGGAGCGGATCATGTTGGGCTTGAGCTCGGAATTGAGGAAGTTCTGGAAATACGGTAGTCCGTACTTGGCCGTCATGGTGAACAACAGATCGGCGTTGGGGCTTTCCCAGTCGAAGTCGGTCGTCATGTTGTAAGTCGGTATCGGGAAGGTGAACACCCGGCCCTTGGCATCGCCCGCAGTCATGACCTCCATGTAGGCACGGTTGATCATGTCCATCTCCGCCTGGCATTCGCCATAGGTGAAGTCGACCTCATGCCCACCGATCACCGGCACCTGCTCGCGCAGGTCCTCGGGGCAGACCCAATCGAAGGTCAGGTTGGTGAACGGGGTCTGCGTGCCCCAGCGCGAAGGCACGTTGAGGTTGTAGATCAGTTCCTGGATGTACTGGCGCACCTGGGCGTAGCTGAGCCGGTCCTTGCGCACGAAGGGCGCCATGTAGGTGTCGAAGCTCGAAAACGCCTGGGCACCGGCCCACTCGTTCTGCAGCGTGCCTAGGAAGTTCACGATCTGGCCCACTGCACTGCCCATGTGCTGCGGCGGTCCGCTTTCCACCTTGCCCGGCACACCATTGAGGCCTTCGGTCATCAGGGTGCGCAGCGACCAGCCGGCGCAGTAGCCGGCCAGCATGTCGAGGTCGTGGATGTGGATGGCGGCGCTGCGGTGGGCCTCGCCCACGGCCGGTGGGTAGACGTGGTTGAGCCAGTAGTTGGCCACCACCTTGCCCGAGACATTGAGGATGAGCCCGCCCAGCGAATAGCCCTGGTTAGCATTGGCGTTGACGCGCCAGTCAAGCTGCTGCAGGTACTCGTTCATGCTGGACTCGACATCGACCAGCGCCTGGCGGTCGCGGCGCAGCTTCTTATGCTGCTCGCGGTAGACGATGTAGGCGCGCAGGGTCTTGCGGTAGCCGGCGTCGAACAGGGCCGCTTCCACCGCGTCCTGGATCTGTTCGATGTGCGGCGTCACATGGCCGGCGGTCTGGATGCGCGGCAGCACCAGGTACTGGGTGATGCGCTGGGCCTCGGCGCCATCGAACTCGCTGGCGACCTGGCCGGCGCGCTCCAGCGCATGGGCGATCTTGGCAGCGTCGAAGGGCTTCACCCCTCCGTCACGCTTGATGATGTGGGTGAAAACGCTGGTATCGACACGGCTCATACGGACTCCCAATAACACTACCTATGGTGTTTACAAGTATCTTACCCACCACATATAGCGTTAACCTAGGGACAACCCGATGTCCGGCGCTTGTTTGATTTACATCAGAGAACGCGTTTTTTCAGCCTACAGTGGCATACGTTGGGCCGTGTGTTTGTGATAGGGGCTTCGACATCGGGTGGGGCAAATTTTCTTAGCGCTTGCCTCACCACATACGTGTCATGGTTCTGTCTTTGTTAATGAACTGGCGCACCACGGCACCTGAGACGTGCAAGACGCACCATGATGGATGCTTTTGGTGTACACAGCAGAGTCCATAGCGCAAATTGTGCGTAACTCCAGTCCTTATTGCAGCAAAAGTCTTGATGTCAAAGCAGTCGTTGTGACCTGCTCGATTTTTCAGTGCCAATAATTTCTGTGAAAACCGCTTCTAACCTGCGAGAAGCCTATGAGAAAGAGTCAATTCACCGAAGAGCAAATGATCACCGTACTGCGCGAAGTAGATCGAATCAGAGTTGCCGAAGCATCCAGGAGACACAAAGTCCGCGAGCCCACTGACTTCCCGGGATTTTCTAGTCAATCATTCCTGGAAACGGTTTGGTTTTACTGACCCAAAGCAGCTTCTTAGGCGCCCTCCCCTTGCCTAAATATATAGATAATTACAATAATCAGCCTAATGACCACGCTCCTCTCCCTCCAAGCCCAAATCGCCGAGCTCCAGCTAAAAGCTGCCCAGATTAAATCCAAAGAGTACGCCGCCACCGTGGCCGACATCCAGGCCAAGATGAAGGCATTCGGCATCACCATCGCCGACCTCAAGAAGGCCCAATCCAATCCCAAAGCTGGTCGCAAGAGACGCAAAGCTGCTGAGGAGAAGCCAGCCGCGAAACGTGCCTCCAAACTCGCAGGCGTCAAAGTCGAGCCCAAGTACCGCAACACAGATCGTCAAACCTGGACTGGCCGCGGCGTTGCTCCCAAGTGGATCACTGAAGCCATCGCTGCAGGTCGCAGCAAAGACGACTTCCTGATCGCCAAGCCCTGATTTCTTTTCAGAGCAACCGCCGCCAACGCTGCAAAGCCTTGGCGGCGTTTTACTTTTAAGGTGCGCCTTAAATTTAAGACGCGCCTTTAATTACGAGCAGGTGGCGTTTGCGCACATCCCTCTCCACCCAAAACACCAAAGCATTGATGGACCGGGTCCACTTGAGATAGGCATGCGCACTTGGCGCTGGACATCCTGCGCTTAAGCGCTCCTACTCCCTTCCAGCGCCGCGTTCAGCTGCGCAACGGTAGATGGGTTTCCCAAACCCAGTACGCCATCGGTCAGGACCAGATGGTTCGCAACAGCCTGTGGCCAGCCTTCCCCATCGTCATCCAAGGCCAGCCACCAGCGTGGACAGCGACGCTGAACATCGCACAGCACCTGCTCTGCGCGCGTGAGATGTTTGAATTCGCGCCTATCCATCTGCGTATGGAAGGTTGCCCCCACCACCCGCCGGCGCAATGTCTTGCTCAGCGCACTGCGGGCATAGACATAGCCCATCCGGCGAACCCAGTTGGTACTGAGCACGATCCGAACATCCGGATAAGGTGCCAAGCACTGCTCCAGAACGGCCATGTGTTCAAACAGTCGGTGCGGTGGATTCACAAAGGGTCCCTGCTTGCGCACGATGAAGCAGTCCTTCGTGTGCAGCACCCCATCAAAGTCCAGATACAACACGGCCTCACCGACTCCGCGCCGAGGAGGTGGCAACGAAGTAGCCTCAAGTACTGCACGATCCGGTGCGGCTGCCTCGCTGAGACTATTCCCACCCTTGACGTCTTCCCATGCACCTGGGACCACCACTGGCTGCAGCGAACTCCCTGTCTGCGCATCCCCCTCACCCGCCGGGACAAAGCCACTGCTCGGTGCACTGCAACGGAAGCATCGCAGGTAGCCAGAGTGATCGGCATCGGCAGGAACGGCACTTTGCGGGATGGCAGCATGCACCCACCCACAGCGTATGCATTTGTATTCCTTGTAGCCTAGTTGTTCTGTTTTCATGTGCATTGCATCCATGTATCAGTGATTGGGCAAGTCGTTGGTACTGGGGGAGTTCGAGATATCGACCAGCAGGTTCGGCCTAAACCTCTTGTTCTCGATACCACCAATGGAGTGGGAGTAACCACGGGGGTTGCACACCACCCGTGTTCCTTGGACCTGGTAGTCCATGCTGGCGTGCACATGCCCATGCACCCACTGACAGGACTTGCCCATCAGACACTCCAGGTCAGATACAAACGCAGGAGAGAGTGGATCGCCCAGGAACTGGCCAGGCACAGAGTTCCGATGGGGCCCGTGGTGTGTCACCACTACGGTCGATTCAGGCGAGCCTTTGGACAACTCCTGCTCCAGCCAGGCCACACTGGCCTGGTGGCGTCGCAAGGTCAGCTCTGCATCCAGCGTCCCTGGCGTCAACCACCGCATGTCGGTCGGAATGTCCTCTTGCTGGACTTGGATCCAGCGGTAGTCATTCAGCCAGGACTGGGCTGCCTGCATGGCACCAGGTTGGCGCTCTGCACCATCGAGTAAGAAGTCAGTCCACAAGCTGCATCCGAGGAAACGGATACCGCCGTACTCGACGGTCTGGTTCTCTAGGAAATCAATACCCAATTTCGCAGCGGTGTCGCGCATCTCGGCCAGAAGGCCGCCCCACGAATGTTCATAGAACTCGTGATTACCGCAAACGTACACAATGGGCTTGTCCGGAAAGGACTGTCTGGCCCAGTGCAGTCCCCGGGTTCCCTCGTCGATGTCCCCAGCCAGGATGATCAGATCAGCACCCTGGTCAATACGTTGCCCTTCCCACTCCAGGTCCATGGGGGCCATGTCCAGATGCAGGTCAGACAGGATGAGTAGCTTCATGGTTGTGTCCTCCATGTCGGATTCGTTGTGTGCATGGTGTTTTCCTATCGTTGGACGCGACTGCTGACATAGCGTCCATGGGTTAGCGCCCCTTTGGGCGAGAGGCTGGCGATGGCACTTCGATGGGCATCGAGCTTCCAGAAGATGCGGCAACCAACGCGCCAAGTGGCAGGCAGGTCAGGAACCCGGATGCTGCCCCTGCGTCCAATAACTGCAACCTGCGGCTGCGGCTGCGGCTGCAGTTGACGTTCTCGCTGCTTGGGTGTCGTGGGTGTGCGGTGTTGGCGTGTGGGCGGGGCGGACTTTTGACAGTCCAGCCTTCTTGGAGGCATGGGAGCGCGGTGCACTTCATCGCTTTGCACGGATCACCTCCATGAGCTTGGGTACATCGCTCTCAGTCAAGCCCGTGCTGGGGTCAACCGCATAGAGGTTTGGGCTGAAGGGCCGAAACTGTCCCGGCTGGTCGTCGATGGCCAGCCAGGGTTCAGCCAAAGCCTCGTTGATCCGCAGCCAGCTCCAGCACTCGGCCTCCCGTGGGAAGCTGAACAAATGGTCCGGCACCGAGGTCATGACCTCACGGAACTCCGGTGTCTTGCCCACAATGAAGGGCTCTATGTCCGATGGAAAGAACCGTTTCAGTTCATCCAGACGCCTTGTTCGTCGCCAGGCACTACTGATCACGAGACGAGGCGATGGATGCAGACTGCGCACCACCTCGTCCAGGCACCAACGCTGCGAGAACAGCCCAGGGTCGGCCGTATCGATGCATTCCACCGGGTGCAACACGCCATCGAAATCAACGAACAGAATCATTGCGTCGCCTCCGGTGTGCGGCTGACCAGGATCCAGCATGGAAGCGACTTGAGATCCTGGCGTTCGTCCGTCGGCGCGAGGCACAGCCAACGCTTGTCGTCCTTCTGCCGAACAACTACCGCAGCGTTCAAGGGGATCTCCACGAAGTACGAGATCAAGAACTCAGCTTTGTCAGTACCCACTTGCGTGGTGTTGGGCATGCCCTCCATGTATCGGACAGCACGAACGGTCTGAGGATCGCCGACCGGTGGTTGTAACTTCGCATCCACTTTTTGGGACTGTTGGTAGACGCATCCCACCGGGACGGCAGCAAGGGTGAGCAGAATGAAGATGTCGATGGTTTTCATGCGCGTGCTCCTGAATCCGTGGTGTTGATCGATGCCGGCTTGTGGCGCAGCTCCTGCTGCAGCCACTGCACCAGCATGGGCAAGGGAGATCGCCCCTCATGACCACGAAGCTCCCAGCGCCGCAGCACGCTCAGAAATAAGTCCTTAGGCATTGCAGCTTCCCCTCACTGACCTGCCACCAGGTTTCCCGATGGGCCGTTCATGAGTCCACCGCCCCCAACGCGCGTGGCACTGGGCATGGTGGCCATGAACGCAATGGCTGAGAGCTCTCGCACCGTAGAGTGCAACTTCACCTTGACCACGTTGCGCAGCCAAACCATCGCTTCGCCATACTGCCCATCGACGTCACCCCAACCCACCAAGGCTTGGATGCCGAGCGCGACGTTGCGTTGACTCGCCTCAAGGTCTTGCATCGCAGCTTTGGCGACGGTTTGCACTGTGGCCAAACCACACGTCGGGTCCTCCTGTTCCCAAAGGTGGACCAGGCAGACCAGCATCGCACTGAGGCACAACACCTCACGCTGCAACTTGCTGGTGCTGCGTTTTTCGCGGAGCACGACGGCGTTAATGCAGTCACGAATCTTCTGGGCCACATCGGCGGGCACGGCGCTTAGGAGCAAGGGCTTTTGCAGCAACTCCTGCGTCAAGGGGTTTTCTTCCACACGCGATGCAAAGTCCAACAGATCCGTGTGACTCACCAGGCCATGGAGGATGCCCTCAGTAGCTGCCGATGCGGACGCCTTGAGGCGGGCATTCGGTCCCGGTCCGAGGTGAGCCGGGACGCGCTTTGAATTAGGACCCGCGGTGACTGTGAATACGGCTGGGGCATCAGCGTTGGCGCCATTGGTGGCGCGATTGGTGACAGTGAAAGGAACGAAGGACTTCTGGGGTTTCTTGTGGCTCATAGGGACTCCGAATAAGTGTTTGCGGTTGTTTTGGGCAAAGGCTCCCCCGCTCCCGCCAAAGCAGTGCTTTGCGGGTTGGAGGTCGAATGGAGATGGCACCTGTTGGCTTTGGACCGTGCGGATCTGGTCAGCGCTTACCGGCACCGTAGAGGTGCTGCGCTAGGGCGGGTGGATGGTGTTGGAGCTGGCGAGCATGGTGGTTTCCTTAATCTGTAAATTCAGAATGACACAAAGTCTTGTTTTCGCAAGTGCTGTCACTGCCAAGGGAAGACACACCAGAATTTGGGCGTAGCTCTCCCCTGCGCGAACCGTTGCAGGTTCGCGGTCTCAGTGGCGTTGGACGCGTCTTAGGCGCTTAGCTGCCAGCGGGTAGCATTGGCGCTGAGGGTGTCTGGCGGGGGCTGTGCGTCCCCTCCCCTACCAGCCAATGCACCCTGTGCACCAGGGCCACGGGGCTTGGGGGTAGGTTGCCGGGCCGTGGCCTCCTGCATAGGCAGGTAGACACCGGGCTGCTGATCACTAGCGATCAGTGGACCTGTGGAGAGCTTACTGGCCAGCAGTCGCTCCATGGCGGAACCATCCTGGCGAGTGAGGTTGGGCACATAGCGGCTGTACACCCGAAAGAGCATTTCTGTACTGGTGTGGCCTAACTGACGGGCGATCCACTCTGGCGCTTCACCGGATGCCAGCCACAACGTGGCTGCGGTATGGCGCATTTGGTACGGCCTGCGTTCTTTGAGGTCAAGGTGCCGCAGTAGTGGGTACCAGACACGGTCTGTGAAGTTCTTGTTGTCGATGGGCTGGCCCATGAGATTGCAGAACACGTAGTCAGACACCTTGTATGTTGCCTCGTACTGGCTTTTGAGTGCATCCCATACGGGATGACTCATTTGGATGTCACGCTGGGAGCCTTCGGTCTTGGTGTAGTCGTCCTCACCGAGCACGTAGGTTTCCCGGACTCGAATGATTCGCAGATCGAAGTCAACGTACTTCCACTTGAGCCCATGTACCTCACCGGTACGCATGCCGGTGAAGAATCGTACGGTGAAGTAGTTCTTATAGTCCGCTCGGACGGTGTGCAGGATGCGCTGCACATCGACCAGGCTGAACGGATCGACATCGGTTTTGGGCTGCTTGAGCTTCTTGATCTTGTCTGCAGGGGAATTAAACTCGAAGCGGTCAGCTGCTTCGTTCAGGATCTGCCGTAGCAAACCAATGATTTCGTTGATGCGCTTGGGTGAGAGCCCTGCTTTTTCTCCGCGACCTTTTACTTTGGCGAGTGTGGCGCGGAATTCGAGCACGTCGGACTTGGAGATGCGGCTGACAACCTTGTCTCCGAAGTATGGGATCAAGCGACCGTTCAGGGTAGAGAGCAGTGACTTGATGTGACTGCGCCGCCATTCAATGCTGCGTTCATCGAACCACTGGTTGGCGAAGTCGCGGAAGGTGGGGCCAGAGGCTATCGGCTCATCGATTTTCTGTAGTTGACCGTTTGCTTCATTCCCCGTTGTCGATGGAATTTCAAATCTCGTCACCATAGCGCTCTGCGGGAAATAGTCCGCGTATCGAAAAGTGCCAAGCCTTTGCGATTTCAGTAGTTGATCAACAACCCCTTGCACTCGCTTTCGGTTGGCAGGGGTGTCGTCCAGCGCTGTTTGCTCACGACAGCGAACACCCCGGTAGGTGAAGTCGATGACAAGCTTGCCTGTTTCCTTTCGGGCGGTGACTTTAGCCATGAGCTACTCCACCGTTGGACATTGGGATGCAAAGACTTCCCGCTGGTGAATGCTTGGACGCTAGTTTCATGTCCTGTTCAATTTTTTCCCAGACGTACAGTATTTTTCTGCCACCGAAAGGACGTACGTAATGAACCCCCTCTAGCAATACGCTGTCCTTGAGGCGTTCACGTATTGTTCTTGCGTCGTACTTGATCTTCGACGAGAGCTCGTCTGTAGTTAGGTAAGTTGCACTGGCCATTGGTACACTCCGATTGATTGATTTATCAAGTGATCATTAAATTAATCACTTGAGGCCAATAATAAGCATAAAAGCTCGTTTTGCAACTCTTTTGATAAAAATATTTATCTTTTTCCTATTTTTTCTACCATGATCCGATTCAAGCTTGGCGAAATGATTGAGAAGAAGCAGTTCCTAGACGGGCGTCGAGTGACGATCAGCGAGATCGCAACGACAACCGGCCTCAATCGCATGACGCTTTCGAAGATCTTGAACCAACGGGGCTATGGAACCGGGACAGAGACGATCGACAAACTCTGCCAGTACTTCGAATGCACTGTCAGCGATCTCATGGAGTTTGTCAGTGATGTGCCACCAACACCTGACTCAGAAAAATCTGAGACGTAACCGACTCATTTCTCACACATCGTTCAGGTAAGTAACGGGCTTCTACCGACCCAAAGCGGAATCTCGTTTGATGAGATTTACGGAACAAAAGCTGACATTCGAGGGACTATGGAACTTGTGAGATCCGCCCCATTGAAATATTCAACCTAATCGTGAATTTTCGACTCCGTCGTATTTAGGCATAAGGATCAGGAGAGCTAATGGCTCACCTGCTTACTACTCCCCCCTTCCACTCTATTCACGTGGTTGCCTGTTTGGGACTTGGCTGCTTCGCGTCGTTGCACCGACGAGGAATGTGAAGATTTAAGTTCAGTCACACACTTAGAAAGCACACCGGATGAACTGTTGAAGCAAATCGAAGTGTTCTGACTACCCGGGTTCTCGTTCAGGCATGCTTCAAGTGCGGCTGCGGCAACGCGATGACAGTTTCGAAAGTCTTCAGCGGTCGGCGATGCAAAGACTACTGGCGATAAGGATGCGAGCGCAAATATGCGCAATAGGCTGATCATGACTTCAGTCTAGATGGCATGGTGAATGGCAGCCTCAGGTCACAGTCCATAGTCAATAACCACGACACCCTGTAGGCTGGTATTCGTCTTCACAGAAGGGGGAGGAGGATTTCGCTCTAACCCCAACGGCATGATTACGATACGCGAGGGAGAAACTCCGCTATCGACGAGGAGTCTTTGCACAACCATTGCGCGCTTTTCGCTGATGACAAAAGCCGATTCGCGCGACATTGTCGGCTCTGCGTAACTAAGAAGACGAATGTGGACCCGAGGCTCTTTGGCAAGGTACTGAACGTGAAGCCGAAGCAGTTGGTGGTCAGATGGTTGCAGCTCAAACGAGGCACGACGGAAGTAGATAGCATTGTCCCGCTGCAGAAAATCGGGAGGCAAATTGGGCCCTTTCTCCTTAGCAGCTTCGCGCTCATAGTCTTCACGGCGTTTGACAACCAAGGCCTGCAACGTCACCTCGTCGACAAAACTACCGGCAAGCGCTGCTGGAACGCAATTCTGGTTGGTTTGGCAATTTAGATATGCCTCCACGCGCTGCCCCAACTTCAACTCCGGGATCTCTTCACGAATTGGTCCAGGGCAGCGGTATAGATTGCGAGTGTATTGAATGCGAAGAGTGTTGCCGGGAGCAATTTCCCCCCGAACGATTGAGATGACTTTGGCTTCGATGACCCAATCTTCTCGACTTGGGCATTGATTTCCGATGATGCGACTGAACTGCGCATTTGTCACCTCCAGGTTCACTACATGGTCGGCACGCGATCTAAGCGTTTGGAATTCCATGACCCGATTAAGTGCGGCCAGAGCTTCGTGGTAAGGAGGCATGACAGCCCTGGCCGGCAGTCCCACCATCGCAATTAAGCTGGCTATCAAATAGGTGAGGAGGCCTACTTTCTGCATATCGGATATCTATTCTTCCGAGATCGCCGTAGTACAGGCCTTCTGAGATTTGAGGCTAAGTTCGACGTACCAGGGCAGTTGAATCAGAGGCTTGTCGTTGCTCGTAAATTTACGAAGCTCAGAGAACTGAGCGACTGACATCCTGGATGTAATGCGGGCACACTGGCATGCGCAAAAAGCCTCGAACAAATACGCATCAGTCTTTGCATAGCCCGTAGTGTCTCGACCTAGTTGAAGGGGAATACAGGTAGCAGCACATTGGTTATATACCTCCCGCAGCTCCTGAGAGCTTGGCGGGGAATCAGCAGCTTGCGCAATTGCTGGGAGAAAAATCCCAAGCAATGTGAAAGATGAAAGCGCGAAGGCCTGCAGGATTGATTTCGCCATGGAGATATTCACATAATTACCAAAAAGCACTGCGTTTTATCGATTCCCGGCGGAGCTTCGTCCCGCCTATGACTGGTTTAACGCCATAGCCTTGAATTAGGTTGTCGAAACTTTCTAAACTAGGCGGGTAGACAGCACAAACCCCATACCTATTTTTATCTTAGCAGCATGACATCCCTTTCAAGACAATGTGTTGCGACTGTGGTTGCATTGGTAGCCCTCTTTGCACCATTCAAGGTGATGGCATGTGGCTTCGCGATGCAGCGTGCGCAGATCACCCTATTTGGTCAGCTCAACATCAGAAGTGATGCTCTCCCCCAGGAGTCTGCACTTAAGGTCGGTGATCTGATCTCGGTCCTGGTTCCCCGCAATACGAAGTCGCTTGTGGTTGCGAATAACGATCAGCCAAGTTCCGCACTGGTAGCAATCACTCCAGATCGATACCAGTTGTTGAGCAAAGAGGGCGGTGGCTCCATCCCACCGGAAGTTCATATTCACACCGATAAGACAGATTGGCTTCATTTTGGGGCGGCGTCCCCCGGAATTGCATATTTGAAGTTGGCTTCGGGAAGTGAACGGGGTCTCGTGCGCGTAAAGATCAGTGATCGTCCCGAAGTGGTTCGCGGCACAAACCTGAACTGGACCGACGGGCGTCAATCAGAGCCAATCAGCCTCAGCCCGTTCGACACTCTGACCATTGACCTGCCTGGCGAGCCTGGATCCGGATGGCTGGTTCGCATGCGCCATGGAAAGGCGACACTCAAGTCTGCTTCGCTAGCGGAATCGGCTACCGAATCATCGAAGCCCCGAGTACTACTGCGTGTAGAAGCATATCCCGGAGAGGCAGAAGATGAGTTGATCGTGACGCGTTCCGGTGCAGAGAGTTACCGTTTCGTGGTGCGAACGAAAGCCATTCCAAAGTGCTGATCCTCTGCTAACACCATGCAACGATTCGCTCTTCCAGTCTGCTTGGGTTTAGTCACATTTGCATTGTTGGCCTGCACACAGCCAACGGTTGGATCACAAGCCAAGACCACTTCTAAGCTAGGAGAGAGCAATCCATTCAGACAACTGGTGTTCTTTCATACCCAGAACTCAGGTGTGTTGACTCAGTGCAAAAACGCGCACTTGAGCGAGCATTTCGAACGCGCTTCTCGTGTCGACCCTTCTGATCCGGGAAGATCATGGGTAGTTCAAGGGCCCTACCGAGTTACATGGAAAGGTGGGTGGTTCCACCACCGCGACTCTGACCCTCAACCGGTTGCAGACCATAGCTCGGCATTGCCGTTAACGGATGTTTGTTTTGCCATCATAGTCAGTGGACTCCCCGTGGTTTCAGGGGCCGTAGTTTCTGAGTACTCCGCCCGACTATTGGACTTCCCCACTCTGGTGCGCTCTCAGAGTGAGACTTCGGGCGTTCCCGTTTTTGAGTTGAGGCCACGGTTTCCTGGTCGCCCAGATGATCAGATTCCGGCTGAGTGGGGCTTACTGGCTCAATGATTGTGACCACTTTTCAATGGCCTATTAATTTCAAAACTAGGGTCATTTCAAGGAAAACACTATGTTGCTCAAAGCAGTCAAATATTCAATATTGATAGGTTTCTTTGTCCTGACTAATAAATGTGCTCTAGCAGACGCCAGATTTACACAAGCTGCCAAAACCGCTGAAGGCTGCATTTTTTACATCTATCCTGACTACGAAGTCACCAGCGCTTCATGGAAAGGAAAATGTACCCCTGAAAAGGAAATCTCTGGCAATGGAGAGTTGAAGTTTGAAGCTCGCCTCACTGATCCAAAAGAAGGCTTCCTGGGCAAGCGGGAATTCTTGATGACTGGCCAATTCAAGCGCGGCTTGATGGATGGAAAAGGCACACAGACGCGTGTTTACTATGACAAGGATGGGAAGAAGACCCAGAAGCAACATGACGTAGGCACTTTTTCCTCAGGCCTGAATGGCGCTGGGGAACGGCTAACCGAAACCTTTGAAATCAATTCTGGCAAATTGATGTCGAAGGAGCAGATTGCAGGCAACTTCAGCGATGGGGCCCTGCACGGTCAGGGTCGTATCACCTTGAACAGAAGGGGGGGGTACAGCGACGGATACATTGAGGAGGGATTGTTTGAGCAGGGTAAATCCAAGCTAACAGACACCCGCTTCCTGAACACCATACTGGGTGGTGATGTAGTTCTCAAACGGATCAGCTACGACACCAAGACTGGAGAACCAACAAGCCAGGAAGGAGCGCCCAAGCCTGACAATTTAGTTGGATACGTCGACCGCCCCAAGGGAAAACTTCACATTGTTCTGATGAGGCGAAATCTAACTTCCAGTTTCCTGAAGGAGTTTGCACTGGTTCGAAGAAACTGGGTAGTGGAATGTGTTCAGCCGGATCACAATGGGCGTGGAGATGCGATTAGTTGCGTTGTTGGAAAGGTAGAAGTCAAAGACCCTGAATTCAGATATCAAGGCTCTATCGCGTTGAACCTCGACGACCTAGACAACGAAAGGCACCCAGCTCCCGAGCTTCAATACCATGTGGACATGGCTGCCCTGACTGAAAAATCAAAACAGGCTGCAAATGAAGAAAAGGCCAAGGAGCTTGCAAAACTGGGAGAGCAATTCAAAGCTTGCATCCAGCGTTCTCGTCGACTGGACGAGTCCGAGAGACAACTAAATCGAGAGTTAGACGATTTGCGCAATAGAGAAAGCAATCTTGGCATGCTGGGTTCCCTGATTGATGGTGCGCAGTCCATTGGAGCCAATGCAGACGTGGATGGCTACAACCGAAGGGCTCGGGAGTTAAGAGCTGATATCAAACGTCACGACGAGAAAAGGAAGGCACTCTCCAGCAAGTATCGCGACCTTGAGGACAGTTGCCCCACGAAGGTCCCAACCTCGATGGTTGAGCAGTACTGTGGCGGAGATGAAACACTTTACTGCAAAGGTTTTAGATGAACCAACCCTGGCGCGTTGACTGGTATTTGGTGGCGGATGCGCATCGATAATGCACAACAAAAGTTACTCCAAAAACCTATAACCGTTGAGGACTTCTGGCAGGAGTCGCTGTAACGTTTATACACTTCTGTGCACCTGTCGCTGTGGTGAATGAGAACATCGGCAAGCTCGGGTTGGCGGTCGTACGAGACCTATTCCAGTTCGTCCAACTCCCCAGTTTTTTCGCAAGCTTTTTATCGTCAACACGCTTCCCAGCATTGCTTCGGCCAGTGGCCTGTCATTAACGAAGGTTATTCAGTTCCGCAATAACCTCTGCTGTAACGTCTGCTTTGGGATTAATGTAGGCCGCTTCTTGAATAATCGCATCCAACTTATATCGCTGCCCAACTATCTTCAATGCCTCATTCGCCTTTAGTGCAATCTTTTCACGCTCCTCACGGCTTCTCTCTTGGACATCTTCGGTGAACTTTTGCTGCTTGCGTTGAAGGTCTCGGTCAGCGTCGGCCAATTCTCGTTGCTTGCGCACCCGCTCAACTTCTGACATTGATCCAGCGTCGCGATCCAACCGCTCCGCATCACCTTTGATTTTTTGCGTAGCCTCACGCAACTCCTTTTCACGCGCAGCAAATTCACTTTTCAGCTTGACTTGGCTAGCTTTGGCAAGATTGGAATCTGCAAATACCTTCTCCGCATTCACAACTCCGATACGCCCATTGAAGCCCAATTGATCGGCAATCACCCCCGATGAATGAAGTGCGATGGCGGCAGCCAGAAACAGGGCTTTACGCGTCAGTTTGCAATTAAGTCGCTTCATATCACCTTTCAATTGTCGTGTTGCCCATTCTAGACGGCATGATTTGCCCGGATCTTCGAATAAATCAATCCAGTAAGACTGCGGTGCATCAGGGTCTGCATGCCCCGGACTTCGCGGCAGTACCAGTTTGACTAAAGGTAAATTTTGCACTGACCAGATGAGCTTTTCAATGCAATGTATTCGCCAAATAGCCCAAGGAAGGCCTGACCACCGTCCGTGCCGCAAAATCCGCTATAGCACCCCATAAGCTCAAAACAAATGCTCCGATCGCATACACGAAGGGGGCTTCTGGGAGGCGTGGCCTGGGGCGGAACGAACCACCGACACAATGATTTTCAATTGAAGCCTCCACGAAACCCGGGACGATTCACATCCGATTTGTGTCGATCAGCAGTGGCAAGTCCAGTTAGGTGACGCGTCACGTTCAGCGCTGCCCAGGCAAAATGGTCACACCAGATCCACCTATAAAAGAGGAATTGCTACGACGGGAGGTCTGGCCCCATTCCTGAGCTTCTCGCTGCAAGCGCCGCTCACGCTGCCGTGCCATTTCGCGGGCAGTTTCTGCCCTTTTGCGCTCCTCTGCAGACAACTCCAATGAAGCCCGAGCCCTGTCTATTCTGTCCGACATGATTCGCATGCCATCTTGTAGCTCTTTCAGGTAATTGTTCATAACGTTTTGTTGCCGTTCGGTCTCAGTCACAACGGAGTCAACAAACCGACTGCCGGCGTTCATGAACTCATCATTTGCTCCTGCCGTTAGCAGCTCATTGGCTTCTAACATCTGTCTGATGTCAGGCGTGTTCATTACTCTCTGATGCGCCTGCCTCATGGCTTGATTGACCACCTCTCGGCGGCACTCCACTTGCTGTTTAAAGCGCTTCAGATGGTCATCAAGGACGCTCCATGAGGAGTTGTAATGGTCGATAGCTGCGTTCAAACCATGGCTGGCGATGTAGCCATCGATACGTTCCCCCAAGTACATTGGGGAGGTAAATGAAGGCATGTTGCAAGACTTCAGCTGCTCATACATTGCGTCATCAACAGATCGTTTCTGCGCGAGTGTGGCTTTCTTAACAAGCTCGCGCTGAGATTCTGTCAGTTTTGAGTGCTGACTCAAGTGGGCCTGAACGGCTTGCTGATCAAAGAAATTCAACGCCAACTCCTCACAAATGTTTTGTGATTGAGGAGTTTTCAAGGGCAATGTCACACCGGGGCACAGGGTCGTAACCGTGCGCTTGCTCCATTGGAGTTCGCTTAAACAGGATTTGCTTTTTTCGAAGTTGTCTTGTGCCTGTCGGTACTTCTTTAACGATCCATCCTGCTCCACCATCTTGTCAAACGCTTCCTGGCTCATGCGCTGTTTCTCCGCACGAGCCATCACCTCTAGCATTTTGCTGTGTAGTGCATGCACGTTTTTACCAGACGTGTCGATGGCCTGGATGCACATCTTGTGCTTTCGATAGTCTTCGTCACCACTGGCATACGCCCCCGTGGGGGCCACCAATGGAAGCAAAAAGGCGACCGCAAGGATTTTCTGTTTCGACATCTATAAACTCACAATCAACAGGCCAAGTTCAACAGCTGTCCAAGAATAGGGCAGGCTTGTCTACCTAACGGGAGCAGTCCAGGATTCTAAATACTGCTTTTGACATTAGCGATGCCTGAATTGAAGATAGTCGATTCAAACTTTCAACTTCTGCAATGGGCACCGATGTACTCGGGGGCACCCTCAGCAGTCGGACATTTTCAATATGAGGATTGCATTGACTATTGGTGTGGCCGGTCCACAGTTGCTCTCCCCCTTCAAACTAAGGAGACCATCATGGACAGTGAGACTGTTTCACCCGCCAAAGTTCCGTGGAACAAAGGGAAAATTGTTGGGCAGAAGGCGCCTCTGAAACTAAAGGACATCTGGGCCATCCGCATACGGCTTCAACTCGGTCATCGCACGAGAGAATTGGCACTCTTTGACCTCGGCTTGGACAGCAAGCTACGAGCATGTGACCTCGTCCGCCTACGTGTGCGAGATATTTGCCATGGTGACCGCGTCTCCACGCGTGCGATTGTCATGCAGCAGAAAACCTCCCAGCCTGTTCAGTTTGAAATCACACCGCCAACGAGGGAAGCCGTCACTGAATGGATTAAAGAGGCGGAATTGACAATTGACGATTTCCTGTTTCCCAGTCGGGTGCATGACTCACCGCACTTGGGGACAAGACAATACGCACGGATTTTGGATTCCTGGATCAAGGAAATAGGACTTGACCCAACAGCCTATGGCACCCACACAATGCGGCGGACCAAGGCGTCCTTGATCTACCGTCGCACAAAAAACATCAGAGCTGTGCAGTTGCTCCTTGGGCACACCAAGCTGGAAAGCACAGTGAGGTATCTCGGTATTGAGGTCGAGGATGCTTTGGAGCTTTCAGAGCAAACCGAGATTTGAACGCTACAGACGGACCGGTGATTCACGCCAACTTTCTTTCGCGTCCAGTTACCGGTCGTTCGCCAATGTCTGCTGCTGGCCCGAACGTGTCTTGGCAGTCGACCCAAAGCGGTCGTCCGCACTGGGGAGCTCAGAGCCTCAAAGCAGTCGTTCGTGGATGTTGGTGTCTGTGAGACTGATGTCTGGACTGCAGCGGCTCCTGCCCTTCGGCCGCTGCGGGCGAACTCGCGCCAACAGCCAGCAAGCGGTCGCTGGAATTCGCGATCGTGCACGGTGCGATCGTCGGCAACAAGGAGTGCGATCCTGGTCGCTGCCGCAGGCAGACTCTAGTCGCCGATCTCACGCCGGCGCCTGCCAGCCACTTTCCCCGTTGCCGCAGGCCCGTTCGCGGCCCTCTTCAACGCTGGCTTTCTCCGCGGCGCTGGCGACTTCTGCTTGTTGGATGGAGACTGGACGGCTGCCTGAGTTGCCGCCCGGTGTGCTTCCCACTGCTCCATTAGTTCCTGAGAGTGTCCTTTCATCCCCAGATAGGCCTGCTGCGTGGCATCCGCCAACACCCACAGGTTATCAAGTCGGACGTGCCCTGCCTCAGCGAGTTCTTGCCGTACCCCTCCAAGACTCTTCCAAGCGTCATCGATTCTCCATGGAGCGAACAGCTCGATCCCCGTCAGCACCATCACTGGTGCACGAGGCCTGCCCGTTCTGTGGATGGGCTCGCGTCCCCATGCAGCGAACTCGGCAATTGCCCTCCTCTCGTCGTCGTGGAGTTCATCCTTGAGCGCAGCGAACACGATGAACGCGCCGGGGAACCGCTCAGCGAGCCTTCGCATTCGAGAGATATCCTCCTCATGGAAGCACTTCGTGCCGAAGCTCTTGCTCTCGCCGAAGACGGTAATGGCCTCGCTCTCATCGAGTCCCATCGACTCGCCGCTGTACCAGAGCGCAAAGTCGACCTCCATCGAAGGTTCGCCTTCCACTGCCAAGTCCAGCCCTGGCGTGTAGACAACCGTGGCGCGCATGCCCGTCAATGACTGCGAGAACGCGCGCAGCGTTAGGACCGTGGCATACGCACCGTCCGCATAGTCCGGAACACTGAAGGGCCCGACGACACGGAACTTCCACGGCGTCTTCTTGAAGCTGATGCTTCCCTGCGGAAACGGGTAGCTCTTGCGGCACCTGTCGCAAACCACGGACTCGTTCAGCTCGGAAATGCTGTACCAGTTCGAGTTGGAACAATGGCTGCATTGGATGTCCAAGCCTAGCTTGAGGATGTTCCGTTCGACGAAGTCGTCGAGGGACAGGTTCCGCGACCAGACCTCCCTGGACCTCTTCGCGATCAAGGCCGTCCAGGCCGTCGCAGCGACCGTACGATCTTGATACTCCTCGACCGTTCCGTCGGGATACCGCCGGACGCTCTTTGCCATTCGTTCCAACATTTTTATGGTGTCGCGGTCCGCCAGCAGACGGCCACCGTGCAGTCCTTTCAAGGCACCAATTACCTGTTCCGCCACGCGTCCAGCCTTCGAGATGTTCGCAGTGATCCCATGCTGCTTTAGCCAGTCCGTGATCGCTTCCCGACCGGTACAGAGGGTGAAGAACTCCATGTGGTCTCTATAGCGCTGTGGAAGCACCCAGCCCTCGCGGGATGCGAGAATGACACCACCGCTTCTCAGCTTGTACGTCCGGACCGGCTGAAAGTCAGTTGGAAGACTCAATGCCAATTCAGAGTGCGCTCCATACGATTTGAACTGAAGAACATTCACCCATCGTGCAGAACTGGATCTGAATTCAGGAGCAAAGTCAGGCGATAACCCACGAAATCGGACACTGCGCTCTCGCTCGGTGTCGGTGATGGCCAAGTCAAGGGACTCGCTTCGTGCAATGATGCGGGCGCGCGTGGGGCTGATCACAACGTCACTCAGGTTCTCTTCCCAAATCCGCTGATACCAAAGCTTGCAGGACCACGACCCCGTTGGCAACTTGGAAAGCTTTGCCTCCTCCATCATTGCATGAGCGCGCGACTCTCCAATGGACCTGGCAAATTCGACAGTTGTCCGTAGCATGACGCCGTTGGGGTTGCCCGGCAGCGGTCGGTAGTTCGCCGTGATGAACTCGCTCATGAACGGCGCAAAGGCAGCAAGCCACCTCGAGTTGATGGGGACGACGTCGGGCTGGAAAAGTCGAAGATTCCAGAGATCGATGAGATCCAGGATGCTGGACGGATCTGCAATGAATAGCGTCGGACCGCCAAGGCCGGCCCCGCGTCCAAACCGCTCAAGACCATGGCGACCCATGCTGAGCGGGAATCGATAGCCCTCGCGGAGAGCTTTCTCCCAGTTCTTGGGCGTCGCCTTGATCGTGATCGGGTCGAAAGCTTCCTGATATTCCCTGGCGTGGTGCGCTGGATATCCTTCCACTGGAAACGAGCCACATACGGCATCTACAAACGCTGCGTCGATGTCATTTGAAGGCTTACACAGAGCGACTCGGTGGTTCTGACGCGCGACGAACTTGAACTCCTTCTCATAGAGCGCCCTATACAACGCGGTGACGCCCATCCCAAGAGTGGGCCAGGACCGCCCCTCTGGCGCAGCCTCCAGAAATGCAGATAGCGGGACGATCCGCTTCTGGCTGAAGTCCAGCTCCACATCGTTGACCCCCAACCTCGCGGCAAGGCCAGGGGTCGCCTCGACGAAAACGTCGGGCTCAAAGAAGCGAACGTAGCCCTTGGCAAGATCTTCACCAGTCATGTTTCCGTACAGCCCGGACGCCCACGCGTCCGGAATCGTGCTGCAGACAGGAATGATCGGGTTATAGACGCCGCCCCAGAGGCAGGCGCTGACCTGCATACAAAGCCGGACCGAAGCGGGATCGGTCGGGTCAACCAAAAAGCCAATACGCGTCGGACGAAGACGCAACTCGGCGGATATCGAACTCATGAAATGGCTCTCCTGTAGAGTGCACCGATGCCCAACGGCCAAGTGCCGTGGCAGTAGTATCAGGCCGAAGTTGACTCGGCACATCTACGCACCGGACGTTCTCCTACGCCTAGTTCATTCCGCTTTGTAAGTTGGCCATTGGTTGTAGCCCACTGCCGGATCGTTGGAACGGTAGAGGCGAATCATCTCCACCTCGATTCGATTCAATTCCGCACGTGTTGCGCTTTCAGACGCCCAGAGAATGTCTCTTATTACAGAGAAAGTCTGACGTTACTCCCACGTGAAATCTCGGGTGATCAACTCGTCGGACGCACTTCCAAAATAGTTGATGCTGTTAGTTCGATCTTGCCCAACGTAGATTTTTCCATTGGAATAGGTGATGCGATATACGACTTGCATGTTGGTTAGCCTGCTTCAAAGCAGTCATTCGTCTGTGTCCGGAGCTGGCCCGTTGCTGTCTTTTTGTGCACATAGGGCGCTCTGGAAATGTTGTCACAACACCCAACGGTCATAACGAGCAGCCTTAGAATTTGTGACGACACAGGTCCCGTCACAAACCTCGACACAAACAAAAAAGCCCACCGATTGGTGGGCTTCTTATTCAAGCTAAGTGCTTGATTTATATTGGTTGCGCGAGAAGGATTTGAACCTCCGACCTTTGGGTTATGAGCCCAACGAGCTACCAGACTGCTCCATCGCGCGGTAAGCTAGTAGTATACCTTATTCTGCAGCGCCCGGAGCGGCTTCAGCAGAAACTTCTGCACGATCCACCAATTCGACCAGGGCCATGGGGGCGTTGTCACCCACGCGGAAGCCCATCTTCAGAATGCGGGTGTAACCACCGGGACGGGTCTTGAAACGGGGGCCCAGGTCGTTGAACAGCTTGGTCACGCTGTCACGATCGCGCAGGCGGTCGAATGCCAGGCGGCGATTGGCCAGGGTGGCTTCTTTAGACAGGGTGATCATGGGTTCGATCACGCGGCGCAGTTCCTTGGCCTTGGGTACCGTGGTCTTGATGACTTCGTGCTCGATGAGCGAGTTCATCATGTTGCGCAGCATCGCCAAGCGATGGGAAGATGTGCGGTTGAGTTTGCGGAGTCCGTGTCCGTGGCGCATAGTAGTTCCTTCAATAAATAACAGACAGCCGTATCAGGTACTGCCTGTGGCACCGAACCCTTGCGGGTTCCAACAAAAATTAACGCTTTTATCGAAAGCGCTGGATCAGCGCTTTTCCAGAGCTGCGGGCGGCCAGCTCTCCAGTTTCATGCCCAAAGTCAGACCGCGGGAAGCCAGGACTTCCTTGATCTCGTTGAGCGACTTGCGACCCAGGTTCGGGGTCTTGAGCAGCTCGTTCTCGGTACGCTGGATCAGGTCGCCGATGTAGTAGATGTTTTCGGCCTTGAGGCAGTTGGCCGAACGCACGGTGAGTTCGAGCTCGTCGACAGGGCGCAACAGAATCGGGTCGAACTGGGTGTTGCCACGCGAGGCAGGAGCGTCAAACGCACCAGCCAGGTCGCTGCCTTCCAGCTGGGCGAACACAGCCAGCTGTTCCACCAGGATCTTGGCCGAAGCGCGCACAGCGTCTTCGGCGGTGATGGCACCGTTGGTTTCGATTTCGACCACCAGCTTGTCCAGGTCGGTACGCTGTTCCACACGGGCGCTTTCGACGGTGTAGCTCACGCGCTTGACGGGAGAGTACGAAGCATCGAGGATGATGCGACCGATGGACTTGTTCGGCTCATCGCCATAGCGGCGCATCGAACCAGGCACGTAGCCACGACCCTTTTCGACCTTGATCTGCATGTCCAGCTTGCCGCCATGCGACAAATGGGCAATCACATGGTCAGGGTTGATGATGTCCACGTCATGCGGTGTCTGGATGTCGGCTGCAGTCACCACGCCTTCGGTGTCCTTGCGCAGGCTCAGGGTCACTTCTTCGCGGTTGTGCAGCTTGAACACCACACCCTTGAGGTTCAGAAGGATGTTGACCACATCTTCCTGGACGCCGTCGATGGACGAGTACTCGTGCAATACACCCGCGATGGTCACTTCGGTCGCAGCATAGCCGGGCATGGAGGACAACAGAACACGACGCAGGGCGTTGCCCAGCGTGTGGCCATAACCGCGCTCAAAAGGCTCCAGAGCGACCTTGGCACGATTGTGGCCGATTTGCTCGACATTGATGGACTTGGGTTTCAGCAGGTTTTGCATTAAGACTTCCTCTCAATACCCCCGATTCGTTACATCGGTAAGGCTGGTGAAGCACCTAAACCCCGCTTGCGGCGGGGCCCAGGGACGGATACAGAATCAAAGATTAGCGAGAATACAACTCAACGATCATGGATTCGTTGATGTCTGCGCCAAACTGGTCACGATCGGGAACGGACTTGAAGACGCCTTCAGCTTTTTCCACGCTCACGTCCACCCAAGCAGGCATACCTACTTGCTGGGCCAGTTGCAGGGCTTCAACGATACGAGCCTGCTTCTTGGATTTCTCACGCACGGCAACGACGTCACCTGCCTTGATCATGAAGGAAGGAATGTTGACGGACTTGCCATTGACCAGAATGGCCTTGTGCGAAACCAGCTGGCGTGCTTCGGCGCGTGTGGAGCCGAAACCCATGCGATACACGACGTTGTCGAGACGGGACTCCAGCAGCGACAGCAGGTTGGCACCGGTATTGCCCTTGCGGCGATCGGCTTCTTCGAAGTAACGGCGGAACTGCTTTTCCAGCACGCTGTACATGCGCTTAACTTTTTGCTTTTCGCGCAATTGAACGCCGTAGTCCGAAGTACGGGCACCCGAAGTGCGACCGTGCTGGCCTGGCTTGGAGTCGAACTTGGCCTTGTCAGCGATAGAGCGACGGGCGCTCTTCAAGAACAGGTCGGTGCCTTCGCGGCGGGAGAGTTTGGCCTTGGGGCCGAGGTAGCGTGCCACTTGATCTTTCCTTTTATGTCAACTTCCGCCGAAAAGGCGGGAGCCAGCCGACAGGGCTGGCGGTGGGCTTGTTAAAAATTAGATACGACGGCGCTTTTGAGGGCGGCAGCCGTTGTGCGGCACGGGAGTCACATCAGCAATGGAGTTGATGCGGATACCGAGGGCCGCCAAGGCGCGAACCGACGATTCGCGACCAGGACCGGGGCCCTTGATTTCGACGTCGAGGTTCTTGATGCCTTGTTCTTGGGCGGCACGGCCAGCCACTTCGGAAGCCACCTGGGCTGCGAAGGGAGTGGATTTACGCGAACCCTTGAAACCCTGACCACCCGACGAAGCCCACGACAATGCATTGCCTTGGCGGTCGGTGATGGTGATGATGGTGTTGTTGAACGAAGCATGCACGTGGGCGATGCCGTCGGCAACGTTCTTACGAACCTTCTTGCGAACGCGTTGAGCGGCGCTATTGGAGGGAGCTTTTGCCATGTTGGTGTTTCCCTAATTATTTCTTCAAAGACGCGGCGGACTTGCGGGGGCCCTTGCGTGTACGAGCGTTGGTGCGAGTACGTTGGCCACGCACTGGCAGACCACGACGGTGACGGAAACCACGATAGCAACCGATGTCCATCAAGCGCTTGATGTTCATGGTGGTTTCACGGCGCAGGTCACCTTCAATGGTGAACTGAGCGATCTGGTCGCGGATTTTTTCCAAATCAGCGTCGGTCAAGTCCTTGACCTTTTTGGAGTAGGCGATTCCGCAAGCTTCGCAGATCTTGCGAGCGCGGGTGCGACCAATACCGTAAATGGCGGTCAGGCCGATCTCGGAATGTTGGTGCGGCGGAATGTTGATGCCAGCGATACGTGCCATATTAATCCTCTAAAACTCGTGCAATTAACCCTGCCGCTGCTTGTGGCGGGGATCTGTACAGATCACGCGCACCACGCCCTTGCGGCGAATAACTTTGCAGTTGCGGCAAATTTTTTTGACCGAAGCCGAAACTTTCATTTTTTCTCTCCTAAAACAACCAGCTCCGCAACGTCAGATTCGCCCGGAAACCGCCTAACGATTTAGCAACTTGTCTGACCTTCTTGACGGACGTCAGACCCAACAACCCCAACACATCAAGCCTTGAAGTTTGCTTTCTTCAACAAGGACTCGTACTGCTGTGACATGAGGTAGTTTTGTACCTGGGCCATGAAATCCATGGTCACCACAACAATAATCAAGAGGGATGTACCACCAAAGTAGAACGGAACGTTGTACTTGAGGATCAGGAACTCCGGCAGCAGACACACGAAGGTGATGTAAATTGCACCCGCCAGAGTCAAACGAAGCAGTATTTTATCAATGTATTTCGCCGTGTTTTCGCCAGGACGAATACCAGGGATGAAAGCACCACTCTTCTTCAGATTGTCAGCCGTCTCCTTGCTATTGAACACCAAAGCGGTGTAGAAGAAGCAGAAGAACACGATCGCAGCGGCGTACAACATCACATAGATTGGCTGCCCCGGGCTCAATGTGCTGGAAATGTCCTTGAGCCACGTCAGGGACTCGTTGGAACCAAACCAGTTCGCCACTGTGGCGGGCATCAGGATGATCGACGACGCAAAGATAGGGGGAATCACACCCGCCATGTTCAGCTTCAAGGGCAGGTGCGACGATTGGCCG
This sequence comes from Rhodoferax sp., assembly GCA_008015235.1. GTDB lineage: Bacteria > Pseudomonadota > Gammaproteobacteria > Burkholderiales > Burkholderiaceae_C > Allorhodoferax. The sequence continues at coordinate 60,533 of SSFF01000013.1, forward strand.
CCATAGACCTTGTTGCCGACCTGACGGCGGGCGTAGTTCACCAATATTTTGCGTTGGCCGCGCTCAACGAACACCACGAAGTAGGTAACCAAGGCCACCAACACAATGATCATCAATGCAACGATGATGTGCATGGCACCGGTACGCACCAATTCCAGCAATCCACCAATGGCACTCGGCAAACCTGCGGCGATACCGCCAAAAATCAGGATCGAGATACCATTGCCAAGTCCACGCTCGGTGATCTGCTCGCCCAACCACATCAGGAACATGGTGCCAGCGGTCAGCGTCACGACAGCTGTCATGCGGAAACCGAATCCAGGTGCAATCACCAAGCCTGCCGAAGACTCCAGCGCCAGGGCAATGCCCAGCGACTGAAACAAAGCCAAACCCAGCGTACCGTAGCGGGTGTATTGGGTAATCTTGCGACGACCGGCTTCACCTTCTTTTTTCAGCTGCTCAAAAGCCGGAAGCACGTAAGTAAGCAACTGCATGATGATCGATGCCGAGATGTACGGCATGATCCCCAGTGCAAACACCGTAAAGCGCGACAAGGCACCACCGGAGAACATATTGAACAGGCTCAATATGCCACCCTGCTGACCCTTGAACAAAGCCTGCAATTGCACCGGGTCAATGCCAGGCACCGGAATGTGTGCACCAACACGGTACACCACCAGTGCCAACAGCAAGAACATTAGTCGGCGACGCAGGTCGCCGAACTTTCCGGTCTTTGCAATCTGTTGAGCGTTGGTTGCCACAAACGTCCTTAGCTAGTCACTCGATTCAGGCAACCGAACCGCCAGCCGCCTCAATGGCAGCCTTGGCAGCAGCAGTAGCGCCAATGCCGGTCAGTTTCACAGCCTTGGTGATAGCGCCGGTATTGATAACCTTCACCACCTTGGCGATTTCACCAACAGCGCCTGCAGCCTTCAGGGCCAGCAGATCAACTTCACCCAGACCCAGTGCATCCAGAGCCGACAATGTGATCTCGGCATTGAACTTGAGGGATTGGGACTTGAAGCCACGCTTGGGCAGACGGCGATGCATAGGCATCTGACCGCCTTCGAAACCAACTTTGTGGTAACCACCAGCGCGGGACTTCTGGCCCTTGTGACCACGGCCAGCAGTCTTACCCAGACCGGAACCGATACCACGGCCTACGCGGCGCTTGGCGTGCTTGGCACCTGCTGCGGGTTTGATGTCATTGAGTTCCATCATCGACCTCTTACAGAACCTTCACCAGATAGGCGATTTTGTTGATCATGCCGCGCACTGCAGGGGTATCCTGCAATTCGCTGACGCTGTTGAGCTTGCGCAGACCCAGACCGCGAACTGTCGCACGGTGCGACACTTTGCAACCGATAGGGCTACGGACCAGCTGAACCTTCACAGTTTGTTGTGTAGTCATACTGAAGCCGCCTCTCAGGCAAAAATTTCTTCCACGGACTTGCCGCGCTTGGCAGCAACGTCAGCGGGAGTGGTGCAGGCAGACAGAGCGTCCAGCGTTGCACGAACCATGTTGTAGGGGTTGGACGAACCATGGCTCTTGGCCACGATGTCGGTAATACCCACCACTTCGAATACAGCACGCATGGGGCCGCCGGCGATGATGCCAGTACCCTTGGGGGCCGGGCTCATCATCACAGAGGCAGCGCCGTGTTGACCAAACACCTTGTGGTGAATGGTGCCGCCCTTGAGGGACACCTTGGTCAGGTTGCGGCGCGCTTCTTCCATGGCCTTTTGCACAGCCACAGGAACTTCCTTGGACTTGCCCTTGCCCATGCCGATGCGACCATCGCCATCGCCCACCACGGTCAGTGCAGCGAAGCCCATGATACGGCCACCCTTCACCACCTTGGTCACGCGATTGATCGCGATCATCTTTTCGCGCAGACCGTCTTCGGGACCTTCTGCCTTGCCTTGCATTTTCGCTTGTACTTTAGACATGTTTTCTTCCGATCCGCTTAGAACTGCAGGCCTGCTTCACGCGCGGCATCTGCCAGCGCCTTGACACGACCGTGGTAGGCGAAGCCGGCACGGTCAAAGGCAACCTTTTCCACGCCAGCAGCTTTTGCTTTTTCAGCAACACGCTTGCCGATGATTTGGGCCGCATTCACGTTGCCACCCTTGCCGGTAGCACCCAAGGCCTTGCGGACTTCTGCTTCTGCAGTCGAAGCACTTGCCAGCACCTTGGAGCCGTCGCCGGAAATGACGGAGGCGTAAATGTGCAAATTCGTGCGGTTGATTGTCAAACGTGCCACGCCTTGCTGTGCAATGCGGATGCGGGTCTGACGAGCCCTGCGAAGACGCTGTTCTTTTTTGCTCAACATCGTGCAGTTCCTTACTTCTTCTTGGTTTCTTTGATCGTGATCTTCTCATCCGAATAACGGATGCCCTTGCCCTTGTAGGGCTCGGGAGGACGCACGGCGCGGACTTCAGCGGCAATCTGGCCGACGCGCTGGCGGTCAGCACCCTTGATCACGATTTCGGTCGGAGTCGGGGTGGCGACAGTGATGCCAGCGGGCATGTCGATGTTGACGGGATGGGAATAACCCACAGCCAGATTCAGCTTGGCACCAGCGGCTTGGGCTTTGTAACCCACACCCACCAGGTTCAGCTTCTTCTCGAAACCCTTGGTTACACCGATGACCATGTTGTTCACCAACTGGCGAACGGTGCCGGTCATTGCGTCAGCTTCGCGGGAATCGTTGGCGGGCGTGAAACTGAGCTTGCCAGCTTCGTTGGACACCTTGACCAAAGCGTTTTGCGCGACTTGCAAGGAACCACCAGTGCCTTTGACGGCGATCTGGTCGTCCTTGATGGCGACATCCACACCTGCGGGGATGACGACGGGGAGTTTGCCTACACGGGACATTGTTTTCTTCTCCTGTGTATTAAGCGACGTAGCACAGCACTTCGCCGCCGACACCGGCTGCACGTGCTTTGCGATCGGTCATCACACCCTTGGGGGTGGTCACAATGGCCACGCCCAGGCCGTTTTGCACCTGAGGGATAGCGTCGCTACCACGGTACACGCGCAGACCAGGACGGCTCACACGCTCGATGCGCTCGATAACAGGGCGACCGGCGTAATACTTCAGGGAAATTTCCAGATCAGACTTGCCGTCCTTGTTGGAAATGCTGAAACCGTCGATATAACCTTCGTCTTTCAAAACCTGGACGATAGCAACCTTCACCTTGGAAGCAGGCACCGTCACGGAAGTCTTGGCCACCATCTGCGCATTGCGAATGCGCGTCAACAGGTCGGCAATGGGATCACTCATGCTCATATTGAATCTCCTGCCGCTTACCAGCTGGCCTTGGTTACGCCAGGAATCTCACCGGCGAAAGCCATTTCACGAATCTTCATGCGCCCCAGACCAAAGTGCTGGAACGTTCCACGGGGACGACCCGTGATTTCGCAGCGGTTACGCTGACGACCGGGGTTTGCATTGCGCGGCAGCTTTTGCAGACCCAGACGGGCAGCGGCGCGCTCTTCGTCACTGCGCTTTGCATCACCAGCAATCGCCTTCAGTTCCGCATATTTTTTTGCGTACTTGGCAGCCAACTGCTCGCGCTTCAACTCGCGTTGTATTAAAGCCATTTTTGCCACAGGTGACCTCAATTCTTGAAGGGGAAACGGAAGCCAGCGAGGAGCGCCTTGCACTCTTCATCGGTCTTGGCCGTTGTGGTGATGCTGATATTGAGACCGCGCAAGGCATCTACCTTGTCGTACTCGATTTCAGGGAAAATGATCTGTTCTTTGACGCCGATGTTGTAGTTGCCACGACCGTCAAAAGCGCGACCGGAAATACCGCGGAAGTCACGCACGCGCGGCAGAGCCACGGTCACGAAACGATCCAGGAATTCGTACATCTGAACGCCACGCAGAGTCACCATGCAACCAATGGCTTGCTGCTCGCGGATCTTGAAGCCAGCGATAGCCTTCTTAGCCAAGGTCACAACAGGCTTTTGACCAGCAATCTTGGTCAAGTCGGACACTGCGTGATCCATGACCTTCTTGTCAGCCACAGCTTCGCTCACACCCATGTTCAGGGTGATCTTGGTGATTCGAGGCACTTCCATCACGGACTTGTAGCCAAACTTGGCCATCAGGTCAGCGACGATCTTCTCGCGATAGACTTGTTGAAAACGTGCCATGCTCATGCCACCTTGATCTCTTCGCCGCTGGACTTGTAAACGCGAACGCGCTTGCCATCAGCCTGCACCTTGATACCAACACGGTCCGCCTTGCCGCTAGCCGCATTGAAAATGGCGACGTTGGACTGGTGAATCGGCATGGCTTTTTCAACGATGCCGCCGGTTGTGCCCTTCATGGGATTCGGCTTGGTGTGCTTCTTCACCAAGTTAATACCCTCGATTACGACGTGAGAGTCATCAGCGCGCAAAGTCACTTTGCCGCGCTTACCCTTATCGCGACCAGCGATAACGATGACATCATCACCCTTACGGATTTTGTTCATGGCGAGTCCTTACAAAACTTCAGGTGCCAAGGACACGATCTTCATGAACTTTTCGGTACGCAGTTCGCGCGTCACCGGTCCAAAGATGCGGGTGCCGATAGGCTCCAACTTGGCATTGAGCAGCACTGCTGCATTGCCGTCAAACTTGACCAAAGAACCGTCGCCACGGCGAATGCCCTTGGCAGTACGAACCACCACAGCACTGTAAACGTCGCCTTTTTTGACGCGGCTACGGGGGGCAGCTTCTTTGATGCTAACTTTAATGATGTCGCCCACAGTAGCGTAACGACGCTTGGAACCGCCCAGCACCTTGATGCACAGCACGGACTTCGCGCCGGTGTTGTCGGCAACTTCCAGTCGAGATTCAGTTTGGATCATTTCAATATTCCCAACTTGCACCAGGCAGCTACCAAATGGCCACTACACCCGGTCAGTCTTGGGCCCGCTGTCTGCGCTACAAACCACTTGCAGCACTTCCATGTGGGCAGAACCTTCACGCTTTTCACGCGAAGCCTGCAAGTATGCAACACTTTCAAAGCCAGGTCAATACCCTTTTACGGGGTTTTTCAGCAAGCCGGCGTCGTTTTGTGGCGTCAAGGCTGCAATTTCGACCACAAATGCGGTCTGGTGGCGGTCAAAATCGGGTGCGAAGCCCCTACACCCCTTTTCAACCTCACTTATATATATGTCACAACGCATTGCATTCATAGGCGGCGGCAACATGGCCAGCGCCATCATCGGTGGCCTGCTGCAGCAAGGCTTTCCCGTGGTCCACATGGACGTGGTGGAACCTTGGGCGGAGGCCCGGGAACGACTGGAACGCGACTTCCAGCTGAGCGCCCATGCACAAACCGGAGATTTTCTGGCCCAGGCCGACATGATCGTCTGGGCGGTCAAGCCCCAGATGTTCAAGGAAGCCGCCGCCACGGTGGCTGGCCTCAACACCCGGGCCGTGCACCTGTCGGTCATGGCCGGCATTCCCAGCGACAGCATTGCCCGCGCCACCGGCGTTGATCGCGTGGTGCGCACCATGCCCAACACCCCGGCACTGATAGGCAAGGGCATGACCGCCCTGTTCGCCCGTCCGGCCGTGACTGCGGCCGAACGCCAGTGGGCCACCGACATCCTGGCCAGCACCGGCGCCACCGTCTGGCTGGACTCAGAGGCGCAGCTTGACGCCGTGACTGCCATTTCCGGCTCCGGCCCTGCGTACATGTTCTTCTTCATGGAAGCCATGACAGAGGCTGGCGAGAAGATGGGGCTGACGCGCGAGCAAGCCTACCAACTGGCGGTCGCCACCTTCATTGGTGCAGGTGAACTGGCGCGCGCCTCGACCGAGCCACCCGAGGTGCTGCGCCAGCGCGTCACTTCCAAGGGCGGTACCACCTACGCGGCCATCACCTCCATGGAGGCCAGCGGCGTCAAGGGCGCCTTTGTGCAGGCCATGCTGGCAGCACAGAAACGTGCCCAGGAACTCGGCCTGGAGTTTGGCATTTGAGGCATTTTTTGGCCACTAGCCCGCACAAATATTGAGCACTCAGCTACTTAATTAATAGCACCTTGCCAGAAGCCGGGCATGCTGTAGTGGTGCTTGAGGTAATCGATCCACAGGCGCACGCGCAGCGCCAGGTGCTTGCGCTGGGGGAACACCGCATAGATGCCATTGGGTGGCGCGGCATAGTCCTCCAGCACCGCCACCAGGCGCCCGGCGGCAATTTCAGCCTCCACCTCCCAGGTACTGCGCCAGGCCAGGCCATAACCGGCCAGGCACCAGTCGTGCAGCACCTGTCCGTCGGAGCAGTCCAGCGGGCCAGAGGGTTTGATGTAGTGCACCGTGGTGCTGCCCGGTGTTTCACGAAAGGCCCAGCCACGGGTTTGCGAGGCATCGCTGGACAGCGTGAGGCAGTCAAAGCGTGCCAGATCGCCGGGCGCACGCGGCGTACCGTGGCGCGCCAGAAAGTCCGGCGTGGCCACGCACAGGCGCCGGTTGTCGGCCAGGCGCACGCTCACCAGGGACGAATCGGGCATGTCGCCCACGCGAACGGCGCAGTCGAAGCCCTCCCCTGCAATGTCCACGATGCGGTCAGACATGTTGAGCGAGATCGTGACCTCGGGGTGCAGTTCATGGAAACGCGGCACCAGCGGCGCCACATGGCGCCGCCCGAAGCCCGCGGGTGCAGTAATGCGCAAATGCCCGCTGGCCTTGACGCCACCGGCACTGACGCTGGCCTCGGCGTTGGACACGTCGGCCAGGATGCGCTGGCAGTGCTCCAGAAACGCACTGCCTTCGTGCGTGAGCGTCAGGCGCCGCGTGGTGCGCAGCATGAGTTTGACGCCCAGCCGCTCTTCCAGCGCGTCTAGGCGCCGCCCCATGATGGCCGGCGCCACGCCCTCGGCCTGGGCCGCCGCCGTGAGGCTGCCGCGCGTGGCCACCGCGACAAAGGATTCGAGCTGCTTGAGCTTGTCCATGTCAGCTTGCCCAAGGCTGAAAGGTAGTGCGTTTTACGTAGGTAAAGGAGGAGCCCGCGTAGCGGGCGGGGGACACGGAGTAAAGCGCACTGCCTTTTTTCCGCCTAGCCCGCGTAGATATTGCGCAAGCAGCTTCTTTTTTCATAGCACCACGCCATCCACATGGAGCTGAGCCACATCGCCCTCGCTGTAGCCCAGGGAGCGCAGCAGCGCGTCCGTGTGTTCACCGAGCTTGGGCGGATTCAGGCGCAGGCCCAGGCGTTCACCTCCCAGCTTGATCGGCAGCAGCGGCACCTTGGTGGCACGGCCATCGGGCAGCTCCATGGGCGCTAGGCCACCCGTGGCGTTGAGGTGCGGGTCGTCGAACAGGTACTGCGGGTCGGTGATGGGAGCAAACGGCAGGCCATGCTGTTCGAACACGGCAGAGAGTTCGGCCGAGGAGTGGACTGCCAGGCGTTCCCGCAGCAGCGGGATCAGCCACTCGCGCGCCAGCACCCGGCCGTTGTTGCTGGCGATACGCTCGTCCGCGGCCAAGTCGGCATAGGCAAAGGCCTCGCAAAAGGTCTTCCACTGCCCGTCACCGACCACAGCCAGGAAGATCTGTTCGTCGTTCTTCACCTTGAACACGTCGTAGATGCCCCAGGGCGAAATGCGCTCGGGCATGGGCGCGGCCGCCTTGCCGGTGACGGCGAACTGCAGCATGTGCTGGGCCACCAGGAAGATGTTGTTCTCGAACAGCGCGCTTTGCACTTCCTGCCCCTGCCCCGTCTGGGCGCGCTGCATCAGCGCCGCCAACGCGCCCACGGCACCGAATACACCGCCCATGATGTCGTTCACGCTGCTGCCCGCGCGCAGCGGGTCGCCGGGGCGCCCGGTCATGTAGGCCAGGCCGCCCATCATCTGCACCACTTCGTCCAGCGCCGTGCGGTGGTCGTAGGGGCCGGGCAGGAAGCCCTTGTGGCTAACGTAGATCAGGCGCGGGTCCAGCTTGCTGAGCGTGGCGTAATCGAGCCCAAGCTTCTGCATGGTCTCTGCCTTGAAGTTTTCACTCACCACGTCGGCCGTGGCAATCAGCTTGAGCACCACCTCTCGGCCCTTCGCGCTCTTCATGTCCACTGCGATGCTCTTCTTGTTGCGGTTGAACAGGGGGTAGAAGCCTGCGCCGCTGCCCAGCAACTTCCTCGTGTTGTCGCCCGCGAGCGGCTCGACCTTGATGACCTCGGCGCCCAGGTCGGCCAGCACCATGCCGCAGGTGGGGCCCATGACCATGTGGGTGAACTCGACCACGCGCACGTCCGCCAGTGGCAGGGGGCGGGTGGATTCGGAGACCGGTGTGGACTCAGGGGTTTGCATGCATTACCTCTATTTTTGTCACAAATAAATTCAATATTACCGAATTAATGATTCATTCGGTATCCAATACAGTAGAGCCATGTCCAAAACCCCGGCCACTGCCACGCCCAAAGCCAAGACAAGCGCGTCCTGCCCTCCGCAGGCGGTGCTGTTTGACGCCTATGGCACGCTGTTTGACGTGTACAGCGTGGCGCTGCTGGCCGAGCAGTTGTTTCCGGGCCAGGGCCAGGCCTTGAGCGTGCTGTGGCGCGACAAGCAGATCGAATACACCCGGTTGGTCACCACCTGCAACGACGGCGCGCACTACCGCCCGTTTTGGGAACTGACGCGCGCGGCACTCACATTTGCTATCAAAAAACTAGCTGCCAGCGCAGGTAATGCAACGGCTACAGCCGATTTTTCATCGCACATCGAACAGCTCATGAACCAGTACCGTTCACTGAGCGCCTTTCCCGAAAACCGCGAAGTGCTGCAAACCATGCAGGCCCAGGGCGTGCCCACCGGCATTCTGAGCAACGGCGACGTGGCCATGCTCACCCTGGCACTCAAGAGCAGCGGCCTGCACCCTTTTGTGGACCACATCATCAGCGTGGACGCGGTGAAGAAATACAAGACCCACCCTGCCGCGTATGCGCTCGGTGAGCACACCATGGGCTTGCCCGCGGCCAAGATTCTGTTTGTGAGCAGCAATGCCTGGGACGCGCTGGGCGCGACCTGGCACGGCTACCAGACGCTGTGGGTCAACCGCAGCAAGCAACCCTTTGAAGAACTGGGCACGCAACCCACGCGCTGTGGCACCAGTCTGCGCGACGTACTCAGCTTCTTTCCAGTTTCCCTTTGATTTTTTGCACTTAGAAAGGCACTTTTCATGACCGAACGTACCGCCATCCACCGCCTGCAAGTGGCCACGCAGCTGCACTCCTTCATCGAAGAGAAAGTGCTGCCCGGCACCGGCGTTTCTTCCGAAGCCTTCTGGAAGGGCTTTGACGCCATCGTCGGCGACCTGGCCCCCAAGAACATCGCCCTGCTGGCCGAGCGCGACCGCCTGCAAAGCGAGATCGACGCCTGGCACAAGGCCAACCCCGGCCCCATCACCGACATGCCCGCCTACCAGGCCTTCCTGGAAAAGATCGGCTACCTGGTGCCCAACCCCGCCAAGGTCAAAGTCACCACCGCCAATGTGGACGCCGAGCTGGCCAAGCAAGCCGGCCCGCAGCTGGTGGTTCCCATCCTGAACGCCCGCTACGCCCTGAACGCGGCCAACGCGCGCTGGGGCTCGCTGTACGACGCGCTTTACGGCACCGACGTGATTTCCGAAGAAAAGGGCTGCGAGAAAGTCGGCCCCAAGGGCTACAACCCCAAGCGCGGCAAGAAGGTCATTGAGTACGCACGCCACGTGCTCGACCGCACCGCACCGCTGAAGAAGGGTTCACACGTCGGCTCGCAAGGCTACGCCGTCAAGGGCGGTGACCTGGTGGTCACACTGAAGGATGGCTCGACCTCCAAGCTGGCCGACAAGGACCAATTTGTGGGCTACACCGGTGAAGCCAAGGCCCCCAGCAGCGTGCTGCTGCAGCACAACGGCCTGCACCTGGACATCATCATCAACCGCGCCACCCCCATCGGCAAGAGCGACGCTGCCGGTGTGGCCGACCTGGTGGTGGAAGCTGCGCTGTCCACCATTCTCGACCTGGAAGACTCCGTGGCGGCCGTGGACGCCGAAGACAAGGTACTGGGCTACAGCAACTGGCTGGGCATCCTGCAAGGCACACTGGTGGAGTCGTTTGAGAAGGGTGGCAAGACCCTGACCCGCGGGCTGAATGCCGACCGCATCTACAAGTCGGCGGACGGCAAGAAGGAAGTGAAGCTGCACGGCCGCAGCCTCATGTTTGTACGCAACGTGGGCCACCTGATGACCAACCCGGCCATCCTGTACACCGCCGCCGACGGCACCACCAAGGAAATTCCCGAAGGCATCATGGACGCCATGGTGACCACCACCATCGCCTTGCACGACCTCAAGCGCAGCAAGAAGGACGCCATCCGCAACTCGCGCAAGGGCTCGGTCTACATCGTCAAGCCCAAGATGCACGGCCCGGCCGAGGTGGCCTTCGCTGCCGAACTGTTCAGCCGCGTGGAAAAGGTGCTGGGCCTGGCCGACAGCACCGTCAAGCTGGGCATCATGGACGAAGAGCGCCGCACTTCGGTGAACCTGAAGGCCTGTATCGCCGCCGCATCGAGCCGCGTGGCCTTCATCAACACCGGCTTCCTGGACCGCACCGGCGACGAAATGCACACCAGCATGCTGGCAGGCCCCATGCTGCGCAAGGGCGACATGAAGACCAGCGCCTGGATTCAAAGCTACGAGCGCCACAACGTGCTGGTGGGTCTGGACTGCGGCCTGCGCGGCAAGGCCCAGATCGGCAAAGGCATGTGGGCCATGCCCGACCTGATGGCCGAGATGATGAAGCAGAAGATCGGCCACCCCAAGGCCGGCGCCAACACCGCCTGGGTGCCCAGCCCCACCGGCGCCACCCTGCACGCCCTGCACTACCACCAGGTGCTGGTGTCTGACATCCAGAAAGACCTGGAAAAGACCAAGTACGCCAAGGTGCGTGCCGAACTGTTGAACGGCCTGCTCACCATCCCCGTGACCGCCACCCCCAACTGGAGCGATGCCGAAAAGCAGGCCGAGCTCGACAACAACGCCCAGGGCATCCTGGGCTACGTGGTGCGCTGGGTCGACCAGGGCGTGGGCTGCTCCAAGGTGCCCGACATCAACGACATTGGCCTCATGGAAGACCGCGCCACGCTGCGCATTTCCAGCCAACACATGGCCAACTGGCTGCACCACGGCGTGGTGACCAAGGCACAGGTCGAAGAAACCTTTAAGCGCATGGCCGCCAAGGTGGACAAGCAGAACGCCGGCGACAAGGCCTACACCCCCATGGTCGGCAACGAGAAGGGCGCCGCCTTCCAGGCCGCCTGCGACCTGGTGTTCAAGGGCCTGGCCCAGCCCAGCGGCTACACCGAACCCCTGCTGCATGCCTGGCGCCTGAAGGTGAAGGCCAAGTAAGGTACTTCACCACCGCGCAGTTGCTACGTTTTTAGTAGCTGCTTGCGCATATCGCACGCGGGCTACAGGCCAATTTGGCATGTAAACCGCGCTTCCAAACGGCACCTTCGGGTGCCGTTGGTCTTGGTGCGGGCGCGCAAGGGCTTTCCCTGATGGCATCCGGCCGGGGGGCGCCGACAATCCGCCCACACAGCCGATCCACCGCAGCACAGGAGAAGGACGCCCATGCGCAATCGCACCCACCTGATCGCCGCGGTTCTGGTGGTGCTGGCCGTCACCCTGCCCCTGGCCACCGCGTTCAAACTCGCCCAGCAGCAGGCCGAAGACGATGAGATTGCGTACCTGGCCTCGGTGGCAGACGAAGTGCTCGCACGCGGCATTGCCGCCCGCAAGCAAATGGTCGTGGCCGTGGAGACCCTGAAAAACGACCCGGCGCCCGCCTGCTCGCCCGAAAAGCAACAGCGCATGCGCCAGCTCACCCTGGTCTCGCCCTACCTGGTCATCGTCGGTGCCGAGCGTGCCGGGCGGCTGCTGTGCACCGCGTTCGAAGACTATGGCGATGGCCTGTCCCTGGGCCCCAGCCGTGGGGTGACGGCCACGGGCTTCGAGGCCTGGTACGGCGTGCGCATGCCATTTGCCCCCGACAAGCCCCTGAACGTGTTTGGGCGCAACGGCTATGTCGCCAGCGTGCACCCGGACGTGGTCATCGACGTGTTCGTGCGCGATGCCGACGTCAAGTTCGGTCTGCTGACCAGCGTGCCCCGGATGGTGACCCGTTCCCATGGCACGCTGCGCCCGGACTGGCTGGCCAGCATGCAGGCCAATGTACCGGCGGTGATCGACGGTGGCGACCATTATGTGGTGGTGCGCAGCAACGCCGAACACAACCTCACCGGCCTGGCCGCCAGCCCCAAGGCCAATGTGGCAGAACGCGTGACCGGGCAAACCCGGCGCCTGCTGCCCATCGGCGCACTCGCGGGGCTGCTGCTGTCCGTGGCCATCGTGCTGCTGGCACGCCAGCGCACCTCGATCCAGGCGGAAATTCGCACCGGACTGAAGAAGCGCGAGTTCTTCATGCACTACCAGCCCCTGGTGGACTTGCGCACCGGGCGCATTGTCGGGGCCGAATCCCTGCTGCGCTGGCGCCGTGCCGATGGCAGCATGGTGGCGCCCGACATCTTCATTCCCGCGGCCGAGCAATCGGGCCTGATCCAGGAGGTGACCCGCTATGTGATGCAGCGCGTGGCCCTGGACACCGCCGAGCTGCTGCGGCAGTACCCCGACTTCCACATTAGCCTGAACTTCTCTGCGCTGGACGTTACCCCCGGCGGCCCGGTGCAGGAGCTAGTGCCCCTGCTGCAAAGCCTGCGCATACCGACGCGCTGCATCGTGCTGGAGGTGACGGAGCGCGGCTTCATCAATGCCGCCGTGGCCCGCCCCCTGCTGCACGCGGTACGGGCCCAGGGCATCCAGGTGGCCATCGACGACTTCGGCACCGGCTATTCGAGCCTGTCCACACTGGAGTCGTTCGAGCTGGACTACCTCAAGATCGACAAGAGCTTCATCGACACCATTGGCACCCTGGCCGCCACCAGCCAGGTGGTGCCGCACATCATCACCATGAGCCAGACCCTGCAGCTGCACATGATTGCCGAAGGCGTGGAAACCCAGGCCCAGGTCGACTACCTGCGCGCGGCCGGTGTCCAGTTCGCCCAGGGCTGGCTGTTTGGCAAACCCATGCCGATCGAAGACCTGCTGGCCCGGGTGCAGGCCCAGGAGCCAGCAGCGGCACTGTCAGACCAGTAGCCGGTAGGCCTCGTTGCGCAAGGCCTGTACGGCCGCAATCAGTGCCCCGATGGCCTTGGGCCGGGCAAAGGTGGCGCGCCATGCCAGAGCCACCCGACGTGACGGTGCTGGCTCGGCAAACGGAATGGCATGGATGGGTTCGTTGGAATAGGGCTTGCCCAGAGCCCCTTGTGGCAGCACCGACACACCCAGGCCCGAGGCCACCATGCAACGGATGGTGCCAATGGAGAACCCCATGCGCAGTTCGCTGTCGGGCACACTGATCTGCGGGCAGGCCCCCAGCACCTGGTCGCGAAAGCAGTTGCCGGCCTTGAGCAACAGAACCTTGTCGCCCGCAAGGTCTTCCGGCGACATGGAAGTGCGCTCTATCCACGGATGCCCATTGGGCACCACCACCTGGAACTTTTCCTCGTACAGGGGACGACAGACCACCCCTGGCATTTCAAATGGCAAGGCAATCACTGCTGCATCGATCTGGCCTTCGGCCAACAGCACGGTCAGATTCGCGGTGGTGTTTTCCTCGATGAACAGAGGCATGGCAGGTGCCACCCGCGTCAGTTCGGGCACCAGTTGCGGCAGCAGGTAAGGGCCTATGGTGTGAATGACGCCGAGCTTGAACTCCCCCTCCAACTGGTCGGTACCGCGGCGGGCAATGGTCTTGACCTTGTCCACCTCGGCCAGTGCCTTGCGTGCCTGCGCCACCACTTGTTCGCCCACCGGAGTCGGAGTGACACCACCTTTGGCGCGCTCGAAAAGAGGAACACCAAACTCCTCTTCCAGGTGCGCGATCGCCACGCTCAGGGACGGTTGACTGACCGAGCAAGCCTTGGCGGCCCGGCTGAACGTGCCTTCCTGCGCCAAGGCAACGATGTAGCGCAATTCGGTCAATGTCATCGAGAAAGAACTCCTGCAGTGCAGCTTGCAAACATGGGACAAGCATGCCCGAAAGGACTATAGATGGGCCCTATACGCACAGTAAGTGCACCCTATGAGTGACATTGATCTACATCAACAAACTGCACCCCCATAACCCTACGATTTGTCGGTCAATCACGACGCAAGGAGTAGAAGATGTTGAAGATTTCCCAGATCGCCATGGCCGTTGCCGTGGCCCTGACCAGCGCAGCCATGCCTGCCTACGCAGCCAGTCCCGAACCGATCCAGCCCATCCAGGCCGCCAAGGTCAGCAACCCGGCACTGGTGGAACTGGGCAAGAAGCTGTATTTCGACCCCCGCCTCTCGATGTCAGGCTTCATTTCGTGCAACTCCTGCCACAACCTCTCGGCGGGCGGCACCGACAACCTGAAGACATCGATCGGCCACAACTGGAATGAAGGCCCCATCAACGCCCCCACTGTGCTCAATTCCAGCCTCAATGTCGCCCAATTCTGGGACGGGCGTGCGGCCGACCTCAAGGCACAAGCGGGTGGCCCCATTGCCAACCCGGGCGAAATGGCTTCCAACCACACCTTGGCCGTGGAAGTGCTGCAATCCATCCCGGCCTATGTTGCCGAATTCAAGAAGGCGCTGGGTACGGACAAGGTCACCATCGAAGGCGTGACCAAAGCCATCGCGGCCTTTGAAGAAACCCTGGTCACTCCCAATTCACGCTTTGACAAGTGGCTCAAGGGAAACAAGAAGGCCATCAGCCAGACCGAAATGGAAGGCTACAAACTCTTCAAGGACAGCGGCTGCGTCGCCTGCCACAACGGTCCGGCCGTGGGCGGCAACTCTTTCCAGAAAATGGGGGTGGTAGAGGCTTACAAGGCGTCCAGCCCTGCTGAAGGTCGTGTCGCCGTGACCGGCAAGGATGCGGACCGCTTCAACTTCAAGGTACCGACCCTGCGCAATGTGGAACTCACCTATCCCTACTTCCACGATGGCGCGGCCAACACCCTGAAGGAAGCCGTCGACACCATGGGCCGTCTGCAACTGGGCAAGAAGTTCACCGACGAGGAAAACGGAAAGATCGTAGCGTTCCTCAAGACGCTCACCGGCGAGCAGCCCAGCTTCAAGCTGCCCATCCTGCCGCCCTCGGCCGACGCGACTCCGCGTCCGAAGCCCTTCGGCAAATAAACCTGCCACGGCAAGCCGCCTGCGGGCGGCTTTTTTGCGGCCCACCCAGGTACCCACGCGTTGACAAGCCACCACATCCGCCGCATAGTTTCCTCATGGAACGGCTCGTTGGACTGGTTTTGTGGGGCATCTTGACGCACACCGCCGTCGGAGCCGAAGCCCCGGCTTTGCGCACGGTGGCCCAGGAAGGCTCTGCCCCCAAATTCATGGACGGCGCCAATGCCGCCAGCGGGCACTGTCCCGACATCCTGGCGGCCATCGAGCGGGTGGACAAGTCACTGCATTTCGTCATCGAAACCCCGGCCGCCCCCATCAAGCGCATTGAAAACGACCTCAAGGCCGGACGCATTGACGTGGTGTGTGCGCTGCTGGACACGCCTTGGCGCAACGAGATTGCCTTGCGCATCGAAACACCGATTTACCACGTGCAGGAGCGCCTGGTGGGCCGCCGCGACGACAGTGGCACGGTGCGCAGCCTGCAGGACCTGGCCCAAAGCGGTGCGATGGTGGTCACCCAGTCGGGGGCCAGCTATGCCAGCGACCTGCGCAAAGCCGGTGTCAAGGTGGTGGAGTCTCCCGGCGGCAGTGCACTGGCCCTGCGCCACGTGGAAAGCCAGCGCGCACGCTTCTACTACACCAATGCCCTGACCGGGTCCTACTACATCCGTGCCGAAGGCCTGGACCAGACACTGCGCCTGCACCCGGGAGTTTTGCAGTCTTCTCCCAGCTACCTGTGGGCCGGGCGCCACCTGGACAGCGCCACGGTGCAGAAGCTGGACAAGGCCTTGCAGCAGCTCAAGCGCAGCGGCGAGCTAGACCGCATCTACCAGCGCTACGAGGCCGAATAAGACTGACGCAGCTTACTTAGCGGCTTTTCCCCAGGGCAGCATGCCCAGCAGGGTGCTGTCGCGCAGCACGCGGTGGTGGTAGATCGCCGCCAGGGCATGGCCGCCAATCAGGGCGTAGCCCAGGTTGCCCATGACTTCATGCACTTCCTTGATGGTGCGACCCAGCTCCTTGTTTTCACCGATCAGGGCCGGCAGATTCAGGCCAAAGAACGGAATCGGCTTCCCAGCCGCGCTCAGCATCAGCCAGCCGGCCAGGGGCATGCCCAGCATCAGGGCGTACAGGGCCAGATTACCGAGCTTGGCCAGCAGTTGCATGCGCGCCGATGGCGTGGGGGTGATTGCCGGGGCCGGGAAGACCAGCCGCGCCGCGGCACGCACCCCCACCAGCGCCAGCACCAGCAGCCCCAGCATGTAGTGCGCCGACTTGAAGGCGTCGCGCAGGGGGGTGCCCTTCTCGAACAGTTCGCGCAGTTCCATGCTGCCGTAAACGCCAATGAACAGCAGCAGCATGAGCCAGTGCAGGCCCATGGACAGCGGGTGGTAGCGGGTGGGAGCAGAGGTAGTGGTCATGGTGCTAGTCGCCTTGAAAATCAGATGACGGCAGTGTAGGCAGCGCAGATGAAGACTGGCTTAAATGCGCGCACAGGGTCTCTACGAGGACACAATCCACCCCGCATAGGGCTGGCGGCTGAGGTTGGAATTGAAGTAGCGCGCATCGTGCGTGACCTCGGCCCCCAGCCAGGACGGGCGCGAGAACGGGGCGTCTTCGCTGGGCAGCTCGATTTCAGCGACCACCAGTCCGGCGTTGTCTCCGGCAAACACGTCGACCTCCCACGCCATGCCGTCCACCGGGATGCGGTAGCGCGTCTTGTCGATGCACGGACCTTCGCACAGGGCCAGCAAGGCCTGGGCGTCTTCCACGGGAATGGGGTACTCGAATTCGGCGCGCGTGGCACCCACGCTCTCACCCTTGATGGTCAGGAAACCCTGCGTACCGGCAATGCGCACACGCACGGTGCGCGCCTTGTCGCGGTTGAGGTAGCCCTGCACATAGCGCACACCGGTCACCCCTTGGCGCCAGGCATCCCCCTGCACCAGAAATTTGCGTTCAATCTCTACCGCCATAGCCTCTTCCCCTTATCTGGACGCGGCATTGTGCCGATAAAACCTGCATCGGCAGCTTCCAGGGAGAGCCAGCATGAGCACCAAACTGATTGCCACCGCCCTCGTGGTCCTGTGCGTGGCGGCCCTGTGCACCCTGGTCTATGCCGCGGCCGACGGCCTGCGCAGCCTGGTGCACCGGCAGCCTTCGCCATAAAGAGGCTACAGCAAATTACTACCTAATTGATAGCAATATCGTTATGTTTCATGCGGGCGAGAACCCGTTTTCACTTCAAACTGGCGGCAACTGGGCCAGCAGCAAACGCTGCACGTTGCCACCCATGATGGCGCGGATCTGCGGCTCGGTGAATCCGGCTTCCAGCAAGCCCTGGGTTACCAACACCAGTCCGGTCACATCAAAAGGTGTGGAGGTGGCACCGTCGAAGTCCGAGCCCAGTGCCACGTGGTCCACGCCCACTTTGTCAACTGCGTAGCGGATGGCGCGAACAATGTTGGGCACATCGGGCTGGCACACGGCACCGTCCCAGTAGCCAATACCGACCACACCGCCAGTGGCGGCAATGCGCTGCAGGTGCGCATCGGTCAGGTTGCGTGGCCCCGGGCAGGTGCCCACCACACCGGTGTGCGACACCAGCACGGGTTTCTTGGTCATGGCCAGCACGTCGTCGATCACCGGCTTGGAGGCATGGGCCAGGTCGATGAGCACGCCTTTCTCCTGCAGGCGCTGCACCACCTGGCGGCCGAAGGGGGTGAGCCCGCCCTTTTCCAGACCATGGGCCGAGCCGCCGACCTCGTTGTCGAAGAAGTGCGTGAGGCCCGTCATGCGAAAGCCGGCGTCATAGAGCTTGTCCACGTTCTCCAGCTTGCCTTCCAGCGGGTGCAGGCCTTCGGTGGCCAGGAGGGCGGCCAGGCGCTGCGGGTCTTTATGCCACTGCGCCACAAAGTCTTCCATGTCCTTGCGCGACTTCACCACGGTCAGGCGGCCACCACTGTCGCGTGCGGCGGCGTGCAGCTTTTCACCCTGATACAGGGCACGCTCCAGCAGGCTGCCCCAGGTACGCTGTGGCCAGCGCTGCGCCATCACCAGCATGGTGATGCTGTCGGTATCAGAACCGTTGCGTTCGTAGTTCAACCCCTTGGGCGACTTGGTGACGGTGGCAAACACCTGCAGCGCCTGGGGCCCTTCCAGCAAACGCGGCAGGTCGGCATGGCCGCGGTTGTAGCGCTGCAGCAGGTCGCGGTTCCAGAGCAGGGCATCGTCGTGCAGATCGGCCACGAACAGGCTCTTGTGCAGGGCGGTTGCCTGGGCCGAGGCGCTGTAGGGCCCTGGCTGCAAGGTCGGGTTCATGCGGGCGTCGACCACCGACGGCACCACAAAGAAAAACACACCTGCCCCGACCACCACCAACGCCGCCACGGCGACCAGCCATTTCTTCATTCTTCGCTCCCAGTGCCGCAAAGGGCTGTTCAAAGATGGGGGTGTTGCTGGCGGTGCAAGCCGGTCAGCTTGATCAGTGCGTCCGACACCTCGGCCTTGAAGCCCATGCGCGTGCGCTGCTCGCCATCGCCACCCTGAACGATCAGGGTTTGCAGGTAGTTCACGCAGTCCTTGTGGCCCCAGAACTTGGCAATGCCCTCGGCAATGCGCGGATGACGTTCCTGGATGATGGCCATCTGGTGGTCGATCTGCGTCTGCAGCGGCAGCTCGTGCATGGGCATGGGCCGCGTCGGCAGGTCGTCGTCTTCCCACTGCAGGGAAGGAAAGCCGGTTTCAGAAAATTTGGAATCGTGTGTGGCCATGGGCGCCTATCTGGCAGGGAGGGCCGATAGTACCTCTTCCAGCAATTTGCAGTCATCAAACTGCCCTTTGCGGAAAGTCCAGCCCAGCCGCACCACCACCGCGTCCTTGGACGGCACCATGGCCACCATCTGGCCCCAGTGCCCGCTCATGGCCACGGTGTCCGGTGGCACGCCGGGGTAGGCCTTGCAGTCGCCGAAACCCTTGTTGCCAAAGAGCCAGCTCTGCGCACCGTAGCCCAGGCCCTCGCCGGTCTTGGTGGCCGGTGTGCTGGCGGCCTTGAGCCAGCCCGGCGGCAACACCTGCTGCCTGTTGGCGCCACTCCCCCACTGACCGTCCTGCAGCATGAGCTGCCCCAGGCGCGCCCAGTCCCCCACGCTGGCCCACAGGTAGGACGAGCCCACCCAGTTGCCGGCAGAGTCAGTCTCCATGACCGCGGTCTTGGCGCCGATGGGGTCGAACAAGGCCTTGCGCGGGTAGGCCCAGTAGTCGGCATCGCTGGCGAAGCGACCACGCTCCACGGCGGCGAGCAGGTTGGCCGTGGCGCTGAGGTAGCGCCAGCGGCTGGCCGGTGCCGCTTCGGGGCCGTGGTCGGCAGCCCAGGCGGCCACATCACCGGCGCCCCACAGCATCTGCGGTACCGAGCCCCAGGGGTCGTAGTCTTCGGTGCTGGCCAGGCCGTCGCGCATGTAGACCAGATCGGCCACGCGGATGTCCTTGCGCGCGTCCTGGCGCCAGGCCTGCACCCAGGCCGGCTCACGTTCTTTCGGAAAAGCATCGACCACCGGGGCACTCCAGTCCAGCTCCGATTCCTTGGACAGCTTGTAGGCCAGCATGCCCGTCACCGTCTTGGTCATGGACCAGCCGTGCAGGGCGGTGGCGGCGTCGAAACCGGGGGCCGTGCGCAGCACCAGCATGCGGCCCTTGTGCACCACGGCCAGGCCGCGGGCATTGGCCGCCTGCGGGTCACCCGCCCCCACAAAAGCGTTGTCGGCAATCTGCTGCAGGCGCTTGGCGTCCACCCCGGCGCCCCAGTCCTTGGGCGCCAGCGCGGCCTCGCCCGCGGGCCAGGGCAGCGTGGCATCAACCACGGGGGCCGCCGCGGCGGCGGCAGGAGCTGTGTCGGGCTCGATGTCGAGCACGCAGCCGCGCTGGGGCAGCAGCACGGCACGGCGTGCAATGACACCGGCAAAACGGGCCGTGACGCTGCGCTGGTTCTCATCCACCTGGACAAAGATGGCGCGCAGCACCGGGCTGGCGGGCAGCACGTCCTGCGCCATCAGTTCGGCCACAGGCCGGTGCGCCACGAAGGCGGCCGAACACACGCCCTTGGCCGCCATGCCGGCGGCGTTTTGCGGAATGCGCAAGTACAGCAGCGCCCCCACCGCCACGAACAGCAGTGCCAGAAAACCCGTCACCAGAAATTTCAACCCGCGAACAATGAGGTTCATGCCCTGTCCTTGAAAACCTGCGCCGCCGACTCTAGCGCATCGCCTGCCTGCGCGCGAGGGCGTTAACCCGCAACCGGCCGCCGTCACCATAAGGTCAAACAATCCACGGCACAATGAGAACGTATTTACTATCTCTACAGGGCCACGTTGGGTCGCAATCGGGATGAGTGGCCTGCCAACACCACGCCGCATGGGCTGCCTGCCCATGCAAGGGGTTTGGTGGGCCAATCGCCCGATTTCGGCCCAACCCGCAGGGCAAGTGGCTTTTCGGGGCGCTTGCGGTGTTGCAAAGCCTTGTCGGGCACAAGCCCGACTGCGTTTTGCGCCTTGCAATCTCTCCCGACAAGCCACTTGCGCGGCCCCGTAGAGATAGTAAACACGTTCTATACCATGCCAACATTGCCCTCCTTCATCGCGCCCTCGCGCTTCACCGATGCCGCCGCTGCGCTGGCCCAGGTCCAACACATTTACGACACCGGCATCGCCCACCTGCGCGATGCCATGCAGCGCTTCGTGGCCGGGGACGACAGTGTCAGCGACATACGCGCCTGCTACCCGCTGGTGCGCATCCACACCGACACCGTGGCGCGCAAGGCCAACGCCGACCTGGCGCGCCTGAGCTTCGGCTTCGTGGCCGGCCCTGGCCGCTTCGAGACCACGCTGACGCGCCCCGACCTGTACGCCGACTACTACCTGGAGCAGTTCCGCCTGCTGCTGCAGAACCACGGCGTCGAACTGGAGGTGCTGACCAGCAACCAGCCGATCCCGGTGCACTTCTCGTTCGCCGAGCACGACCACGTGGAAGGCACCATGGGGGTGGAGCGCCGCGCCCGCATGCGCGACGTGTTCGACCTGCCCGATCTGGCCGCCATGGACGACGGCATTGCCAATGGCACCTACGAGCCGCGCCCCGGCGAGCCGCAGCCGCTGGCCCTGTTCACGGCCCCGCGCGTCGACTATTCGCTGCACCGCCTGCGCCACTACACCGGCACCAGCCCCGAGCACTTCCAGAACTTCGTGCTGTTCACCAACTACCAGTTCTACATCGACGAGTTCATCGCGCTGGGGCGCAAGGCCATGACCGACCCCAACAGCGAGTACATCGCCTTCGTCGAGCCGGGCAATGTGGTGACACGCCGTGCTGGTCTTCCTGCCGAGGCACTGGACGCACTCGGCAAGGAGCCGCCGCGCCTGCCGCAGATGCCGGCCTACCACCTGATGCGCGCCGACCGCAGCGGCATCACCATGGTCAACATCGGCGTCGGCCCAGCGAACGCCAAGAACATCACCGACCACATTGCCGTGCTGCGCCCGCACGCCTGGATCATGCTGGGCCACTGCGCCGGGCTGCGCAACACCCAGCAGCTAGGCGACTACGTACTGGCCCACGGCTATGTACGCGAAGACCATGTACTGGACGAGGAGCTGCCGCTGTGGGTGCCGATTCCGGCGCTGGCCGAAGTGCAGCTGGCGCTCGAAGACGCCGTGGCCGAGGTCACCGGCCTGCGCGGCGCCGCGCTCAAGGGCATTTTGCGCACCGGCACCGTCGCCTCCACCGACAACCGCAACTGGGAGCTGCTGCCCGACAACCAGCCCCAGCGCCGCTTCAGCCAGAGCCGCGCCGTGGCCCTGGACATGGAAAGCGCCACCATCGCCGCCAACGGCTTTCGCTTCCGCGTGCCCTACGGCACCCTGCTGTGCGTGAGCGACAAACCGCTGCACGGCGAGATCAAGCTGCCCGGCATGGCCAACCACTTCTATCGCGAGCGCGTCGACCAGCACCTGCGCATCGGCATGCGTGCCCTGGAGCTGCTGCGCGCCCAGGGCGTGGACCAGCTGCACAGCCGCAAGCTGCGCAGCTTTGCCGAGGTGGCTTTTCAGTAATGGGAGGCCAGCATGGCAGAAGCACTGTTTGACGTCCGCAACCTGGTCAAGCGTTTTGGCACCAGCACCGTGGTGGACGACCTGTCGTTTTCCATCGCCCCGGGCGAATGCCTGGGCGTGATCGGCCCCAATGGTGCGGGCAAGACCACCACCATCCGCATGTGCCTGGGGCTGACCGCGCCTGACAGCGGCACCATCAGCGCCTTTGGCTTGTCGATGCCGCGCGACGACCGCGCCATCAAGGCGCAGCTGGGTGTCGTGGCGCAGATGGACACGCTCGACCCCGATTTCAGCTGCGCCGAGAACCTGCTGGTCTACGGCCGCTACTTCGGCCTCAAGGGCGCAGAAATTCGGGCGCGTACACCGCTGCTGCTGGAATTTGCCTCGCTCACCAGCAAGGCCAACGCCAAGCCGGGCGAGCTCTCGGGTGGCATGAAACGTCGGTTGTCACTGGCCCGCGCGCTGGTCAACGACCCCAAGCTGCTGCTGCTGGACGAACCGACCACCGGCCTGGACCCGCAGGCGCGCCACCTGATGTGGGAACGGCTGCAGGCGCTGTTGCAGCAAGGCAAGAGCATCCTGCTGACCACCCACTTCATGGACGAAGCCGAGCGCCTGTGTTCGCGCCTCTTGGTGCTGGACCACGGCAAGTGCATTGCCCAGGGTGCGCCGCGCGACCTGATCGAACAGCACCTGGAACGCGAGGTGGTGGAGGTCTATGGACAGGGCGCGCTGGCGCTGGCCGAATCGCCTGTCCGCGAACTGGCCAGCCGGGTCGAGGTCAGCGGCGAAACCGTGTTCTTCTACACCAACCAAAGCACCGCCGTGCTGCATGCGCTGGGCGACTACCCGCAACTGCGCACCCTGCACCGCCCGGCCAACCTGGAAGACCTGTTTCTCAAGCTGACCGGACGGCAGATCCGGGAAGACAGCTAGATCACTCTCATTTTGATAGCTGAATTCGCATATTACATGCGGACTAGGGGCAAATAATGCATTCAATTTCCACATCTACACCGTCGGTCTGGCGCGCACCGCAGCTGTCGCTGCGCTTCTGGCCGGTGTTCCTGCGCAACCTGCTGGTCTGGCGCAAGCTGGCCATTCCCAGCCTGGTGGGCAATATCGCCGAGCCGCTGATGTGGCTGGTGGCGTTCGGGTACGGCATGGGGGCCCTGGTCGGGCCCATGCACCTGGGCGGCGGGCAGGAGGTGCCCTACATCCTGTTCCTGGCCAGCGGCTCGATCTGCATGAGCGCCATGCAGTCGGCCAGCTTCGAGGCGCTGTATTCGGCGTTCTCGCGCATGCACGTGCAAAAGACCTGGGACGGCATCATGAACGCCCCGGTGGCGCTGGACGACATCGTGCTGGCCGAAATGCTGTGGGCGGCCTTCAAGTCACTGTTCACGGTGACGGCCATCCTGGGTGTGATGCTGGCCTTGGGCATTTCCCACAGTCCCAAGTTGCTGCTGGCCTGGCCCATCCTGCTGGGCGTGGGCATCACCTTCAGCTGCATCGCGCTCATCTTCAACGCGCTGGCCAATGGCTACGACTTCTTCACCTACTACTTCACCCTGTTCCTCACGCCCATGACTTTCCTCAGCGGCGTGTTCTTTCCCCTGGAACAGTTGCCGGTGCTGGTGCGCATGATTGCCGACTGGCTGCCGCTGTCGAACGCCGTGGCGCTGGTGCGCCCCCTTTTCCTGGACCAGTGGCCCCAGAACTGGCTGCCATCGGCCCTGGTGCTGCTGGCCTATGCGCTAGCGTCCTTCTGGCTGGCCCTGGCACTGACCCGCAAACGCTTCCGCAAGTAAGACCCCACCTGCCCCATGCCGGGAAACTGGGGTGGTTGGAATACCCATTTAAATTGTGTGCAATTTAATTTTTAACAATAATTCAACCCATGCCGCGCTCCAACCCTGCCACCAACCCCGCCCAGTTGCTCGACAACCAGCTGTGCTTCGCCCTGTACTCGGCTTCGCTGGCCATGACCAAGCTGTACAAGCCGCTGCTGGACGCACTGAACCTCACCTACCCCCAGTACCTCGCGCTGCTGGTCCTGTGGGAACGCGACGACATCACCGTGTCCGAACTGGGCGAGCGCCTGAACCTCGACTCCGGCACCCTCACCCCGCTGCTCAAGCGCATGGAGGCGGCTGGCCTGCTGCTGCGCCAGCGCTCGCAGGAAGATGAACGCCGCGTGCATGTGCTGCTGACCGATGCCGGGCGCGCCCTGCAGCAGCAGGCCGCCCACATACCCGGCTGCGTCATGGCCCACAGCGGCCTGGACGTGCCCGCCCTCATGGCATTGACACGCCAGATCAAAGACCTGCGCGCCGGCCTGCACAACGCCTGCCGCGCCGACTGAACTCCCACCCACAGAAGAAAACCATGCACATCCTCATTGCACAAATGCGCCGCCTGCGCACCCTCGCCCTGTCCGTTCTGGCAGTCGCCACCATCGGCCAGGTGGCATTTGCAGCCAGCATCGACATCACCGACCAGAGCTTTCGCTGCATGCGCGACATGACTCCGGTGCGCCACTTCTATGTGGACAACCTGGCCGGTGACCTGCAAGGCACGCTGGCCGCGGCCAACAACCCCAAGGGCGCCATCTACCCGCCCGGTTCGGTGGTGCAGCTGGTGCCCACCGAAGTGATGGTCAAGCGTGAACAGGGCTTCAACCCCGCCACCGGCGACTGGGAGTTCTTCGAACTCAGCGTCAACGACAAGGGCAGCACCATCGGCAAGCGCGGCTTTGCCGAAGTGAACAACCGCTTCGGCAAGAACTGCTTCGGTTGCCACGCCCCAGCCCGCGAACCCTGGGACTTTGTCTGCGAAAGCGACCATGGCTGCGAGCCCATTCCCATCGACCACAAGATGACCGGCGCCCTGCAACGCTCCGACCCGCGCTGCGGCGAGCCGCAGCTGGAAAGCGGCGACACCTGGGCGCTGTGGAAGCTGCGCGCCCTGGTTGCCCTGGGCACCACCATCGACTGGTTCAAGAACCTGTTCTAAGACAACCCGATTACCCACCCGCTCCCCCGAGCACCACCCCTGAAAGGCCTTCGCCATGACACAGAAAATTGAAAAAGTCGTTTACCGCGCCCACGCCTCCTCCACCGGCGGCCGCGACGGCACCTCCAGCACGCCCGATGGCGCACTGAACCTGAAGCTCGCCGTTCCCAAGGAAATGGGCGGCAACGGCCAGGGCGTGAACCCCGAGCAGCTGTTCGCTGCCGGCTACAGCGCCTGCTTCATCGGCGCCATGAAGTTCGTCGCCGGCACCCAGAAGATCGCCCTGCCGGCCGACACCAAGATCGACGCCACCGTGGGCATCGGCCAGATCCCGCAAGGCTTCGGCATTGAAGTGCAGCTGGCCGTGCACATTCCCGGCATGGAGCGCGCTGCCGCCGAAGCCCTGGTGGCAAAGGCCCACCAGGTCTGCCCCTACTCCAACGCCACCCGCGGCAACATCGAAGTCACGCTGACTGTGGTCTGATCCGGCAGCGCCCAGCGCCGCCCTCCGCCGCTGTCGCCTGCGTACCAGGCGACAGCGGCTTTTCCGTTTTACAGTTGCTACGTTTTCAGTAGCTAGCTACACAGTACATATCCGGGCTGGAGGCCGATTTCATGCACAACACCGAACTATGGGTCCACCGCCATCAGCTGGACCGTTGCACCCTCCACACGCTGGCGTCCGAACCCCTGCAGCCGGGCCAGGTGCGCGTGCACATCGAACGTTTCGCCCTCACGTCCAACAACATCACCTACGCCGCCATGGGCGAGACCATGGCCTACTGGCAGTTCTATCCCCTGCCGGGCGACGGCGACCAGGCGCCCGAATGGGGCCGCATTCCCGTGTGGGGCTTTGGCCGTGTGACGGAGTCGCGCTGCCCCGAAGTGCCGGTGGGCGAACACCTGTACGGCTACTTCCCGATGTCGCACGAAGTGGTGCTGACACCGGGGCGCATCAGCGCGGCCCACTGGTTCGACACGGCGCCCCACCGCGCGGCCTTGCCCGTGGTCTACAACCAGTACCTGCGCACGGCGCAGGACCCGTTCTACCGCCCCGACACCGAAGACGTGCAGGCCCTGCTGCGCCCGCTGTTCATCACCTCGTGGCTCATCGACGACTTCCTGGCCGACAACGACTTCTTCGGCGCGGCCGCCGACCCGCAGCAGCGCCCCGTGCTGCTGCTGTCCAGTGCATCGAGCAAGACCGCCTATGGCACAGCCTTCCAGCTGCACCAGCGCGCCGGGGTCGAGGTGGTGGGACTGACCTCGGCTGGCAACGTGGACTTCTGCACCAGCCTGGGCTGCTACCACCGTGTGCTGCGCTACGACCAGCTCGACCAGATTGCCCCCGACGCCCCTGCCGTCTACATCGACTTTGCCGGCAATGCCGCCTTTCGCCAGGCCTTGCACGCGCACTGCAAGGGCCTGCGCTACTCCAGCTCCATCGGCGGCACGCACGTGCAGTCGCTCGGCGGCGCCAAGGGCCTCGAAGGCCCCAAGCCGGTGCTGTTCTTCGCCCCGGCCCAAATCAAGAAGCGCAGCGCCGAATGGGGCGCCGCAGAACTGTCCGCGCGTCTGGTCAAGGACTGGCAGGCCTTTGCTGCCACCGTGCTGCGCGCCGACCCGCCCTGGCTGAAGGTGCAGCACCACGACGGCGCACAGGCCGTGCAGGCCGCCTACTGGCAGGTGCTGCAGGGGGGTGGCGACCCGCGCGAGGGGCACATCCTGTCGCTCTAGGGCCGCTGCGCCCTGCAAAGTTGGTGTCAGCCGTCTCGGGCATGATGGCGGAAAAAACATACCGCCCGGAGACACGATGAAACTGGCGCTGCTGTCCGATATCCACGGCAATCTGCAGGCATTGACCGCCTGCATGGCCCACGCCCGCGCCCAGCAGGCGCAGCGCTTTGCCTTCCTGGGCGACCTGGTGGGCTATGGTGCCGACCCGTCCGCGGTGGTCGACCGCATCCAGCTGATGACCGAAGAAGGCGCCGTGGTGCTGCGCGGCAACCACGACGTGATGGCCCTGTCGCCCCCTGCCGAGGTCAAGACCGTGGGCGACAGCACCGCCATGTGGACCCACCAGGCCCTGAGCCACGCCCAACGTGGCTGGCTCGCCAGCCTGCCGCTGGTGCACAGCATGGACAACATCCTGCTGGTGCACGCCACCGCCAACGAACCGGACAAGTGGCGCTACGTGTACGACGAGCGCGCTGCCGCCGCCAGCCTGGACGCAGCGTCTTCGCAGTACCCCGGCACCTGCTACGTGTTCGGTGGCCACGTGCACGAGCAGTCGCTGTACTACCGCGGCCTTGGCGCCAGCCTCATGAAATTCGTACCCCAGGCCGGTGTCGCCGTGCCCGTGCCCAAACGCCGCCAGTGGCTGGGCACCGTGGGCTCGGTGGGCCAGCCGCGCGACGGCATCCCGAAAGCCATGTACGCCCTGTTCGATACCGAGCAGGCGCGCCTGACCTTCCACCGCGTGGCCTACGACCACCAGGGAGCCGCCGCCGCCATCCGCAAGGCAGGTCTGCCCGAATTCTTTGCCGATCGACTGGAGAAGGGACGATGAAACTGCTGGAGCCCGGCACCGAACTGGACGGTTTCACCATCGAGGAGTGCGTGCACTCCGGGGGCATGGCCCACATCTACCACGTGCACTACACCGACGGCCGCCCCGGCCCCGGCTTTCCCATGGCCATGAAGATCCCGCGCATGACCGCGGGCGACGGTGCCGAAAACATCGTCAGCTTCGAGGTCGAGTGCCAGATCATGCAGGCGCTCTCGGGCAGCGCCGTGCCGCGCTTCGTGGCCGCAGGCGACCTCGACCGCGTGCCTTACCTGGTCATGGAGTACATCCAGGGCCAGACCCTGGACCACTGGCTGGAGGCCGACCCGCGCCCCGGCATCGACGAAATCGCGCGCCTGGGCGCGGCCATGGCCAATGCCGCCCAGGCCCTGCACCAGCAAAACGCCGTGCACCTGGACCTGAAGCCCGCCAACGTGCTGTTCCGCCCCGACGGCCGCGCCGTGCTGCTGGACTTCGGCCTCTCGTGCCACGCACACTACCCCGACCTGCTGGCCGAACAACTGCGCAAGGCCGTGGGCTCACCCACCTGGATCGCCCCCGAGCAGGTGGTGGGCGTGCGCGGCGACCCGCGCAGCGACATCTTTGCCATCGGCGTCATGCTCTACGAACTGGCCACGGGCGAGCTGCCCTTCGGTTCGCCGCAGACACCGGGCGGCCTGCGCCAGCGCCTGTGGATGGACCCGCCGCCACTGCGCAAGCTGAACTCTGACATCCCCGAATGGTTCCAGGAAGTGGTGCTGCGCTGCCTGGAGCCGGTGGCGGACCGGCGCTACCCCTCGGCCGCGCATTTGGCGTTCGACCTGACACACCCAGAGCAAGTGAAGGTGACGGAGCGCGGACGCAAAACCGAAGGCACCGGCTTCTGGGTGCACTTCAAGCGCTGGCTCCATGCCGCCGGCATGCACTACCAGCCCAGCCCCCTGCCCTCACAACAGATCGAGGAAGTGCCCATCGTGCTGGTGGCGGTGCCGCACCACGACGTGACCGACGCCACGCTGTACTCGCTGCGCGAAGCCGTTGCGCGCTCGCTGGGCACGCGCCCGGGCGCGCGCCTGGCCTGCGTCACCGTCATTTCCTCCGGGCTGACCAGCAGCTCGGACGAAGCCAACAGCGAAACCAATGTGCACCGGCGCCACCTTTCGGCCCTGCGCCAGTGGGCCCAGCCGCTGGACCAGCCCGGCCACTCGATTTCCTGCCACGTGCTGGAAAGCGGCGACCCGGCCCAGGCCATCCTCGACTATGCACGCGGCAACCACGTGAGCCTCATCATCATGGGCGCAGCGACCCACGGTCTGAAGACCCAGCGCTTTGTTGCCACCGTGCCCATCAAGGTGGCCATGGACGCGCCCTGCACCGTCATCCTGGTCAAGCAGCGCCTGCCATTCGAGCTGCTGGGTGAAAGCAGCGCCCAGAGCAGCCGCAGCGCCTATTCGGACGCCGGCAGCGACAACAGCACCGCGCCCGAACTCTACGGCGACGACCTCGGGCCGTTGGGTTAAAAAACGCTGGCGGTGTGACAATGCCGCCATGCTGCCCCCTACCCTGAACCTCATCGGCGCCGGACGCGTGGGCCAGACCCTGGCCCGGCTCTGGAAGCAACAGCACAGCTTCACGCTGCAAGGCGTGGCCTGCCGCACGCTCACCAGCGCCCAGGCCGCCTGCGGCTTCATCGGCGCCGGTACACCCATGGCACTGGCTGACATGCCCCCCGCCCAGGTATGGATGCTGGCCGTTCCCGACAGTGCCATTGCCACGGTGGCTCAACAACTGGCACAGCAGGTGCAAAGCGGGCCCGCCAGCGCGCCGCCCCCAGTGGTATTCCACTGCGCCGGGGCCACAGGCTCGGAGCTGCTCCAGCCCCTGGCCGACCTGGGCTGGCGCACCGCCAGCGCCCATTGCATCCTGAGCTTTGCCAATGTCGAGCTGGCGCTGGCGCAGTTTTCCGGCACCGTGTGCGCGCTGGAAGGCGAAGCCAGTGCCCGTGCCCTGCTGCAGGCGGCGTTCACCGCCATCGGTGCCCAGTGCTTCACGCTGCAGCGCGAAGACAAGCTGCTGTACCACGCCGCCGCGGTGTTCGCCACCAACTTCCTGCCGGTGCTGCAGCATGTGGCCGAGTCGGCCTGGGCCGCCAGCGGGGTACCCGCCGAACTGCTGCCCTCACTGCGCGAGCGCCTGCTGACCAACGCCGTGCACAACCTGCTGACGCTGGGCCCGGCAGACGCGCTGACCGGCCCTGCAGCCCGCGGCGACACGGCCCACATTGCACGCCAGAGCAGTGCCGTGCACCACTGGCAGACCGAGGCTGGCGCCGCCTATGACGCGCTGAGCACCCTGGCCTTGCAATTGGCGCAACTGCGCCCACCTGCGTAGACCATGGCCCCATCCACCCCACCCCAGGAGTCCGCATGAACACCACAGCACAACGCTGGCACGCCCAAGAAGCCCCGGTGGGCCATTTCACGGTGCTGCGCGCCCTGCCCATGCACGCGGTGCAAGCGGTGGGGCCCTTTGTCTTTCTGGACCATTTCGGCCCCTTTGACGCCTCGCCCGAAACCTTGCCGGCGCACCCTCACGCCGGCATCGAGGTCATGACCTACCTGCTCGAAGGGGCCAACGAACACCGCGACTCCGCAGGTCACCGCGGTATCGTCGAAGCCGGGGGTGCCCAGTGGATGCGGGCCGGGCGCGGCATCCTGCATGCGGAAACCAACCTGCCGCACATCTGCCCCACCATCCACGGACTGCAGATCTGGGCCCGCCTGCCCCGCGCCGTACAACACAGCGAACCGGCCTACCGTGCCATTGCCGCCAGCGAGGTGCCGCAGTGGACCGTGCCCGCCACACAAGGCAGTGGCGAAGTGGGCTTGCGCCTGCTCGGCGGCATCTTCGAGGGGCGCCAAGGCCCCATACCGCTGAGTGCGCCGTCCCTGCTGCTGCATGTGCAGCTGCCCGCCGCCAGCCGCGTGGCGCTGAACCTGCCAGCAGGCTCGGAATACGGCGCCTATGGCATTGACGGCGCCACCCGCCTAGACGGTGTCGAGGCCGCGCTGCAGCGCGGCGACTTTGCCTTGCTGGACCAGACCACACTGGTGCTGGACAACCCCGGTGCAGTGACCAGCAATGTTCTGCTGTTGGGCGGTGAAGCAGCCGAACGCCCGCTGGTCTTCGGCGGCCCCTTTGTGCTGGACTCGCCGGCGGCCTTGCGCCAGGCCCAGCGCGATTTCTACGCCGGCAAGATGGGCACGCTGGACGGCGTGCCGTTCTGAGGCACGGCTTCCGGCGCAGCGCACACCAACGCCTCCAGTGCATCGGCCGGCATGGGGCGGCCGAAGAAATAGCCCTGGAAATTGTGGCAGCCCGCGCGCAGCAGGTAGTCGCGCTGCGCGGCCGTTTCCACCCCTTCGGCAATCACCTCCAGGTCCAGGGTCTGTGCCAGCCCCACGATGACACGGATGATGGCGGCGTCGTTGGCGTCTTCGTGCAGGTCGCGCACAAAGGACTGGTCGATCTTGAGCTGGTCCAGCGGCAGGCGCTTGATGTAGGCCAGCGAGGAATAACCGGTGCCGAAATCGTCGAGTGAAAACCGGACACCATGCTGGCTCAGGGCCTCCATCTTGGCCACCACGTCGTCCATGTCGGTCACCAGCATGCTCTCCGTGAGCTCCAGTTTCAGGCGCCGTATGTCGAACTGCGCCGGGGCCAGCTCCGCCAGCACCGCCGGGACAAAACTGGCCTGGGCAAACTGCCGGGCACTGACATTGACCGCCAGGCTCAGGTGCTGCAGGGTGCTGTGCCGGGCCCAGCGCTCCAGGGTCTCGCAGGCGGTGTGCACAACCCAGCTGCCGATCTGTTCGATGAGCGCGCTGGACTCGGCAATGGGAATGAACTGCCCCGGCGGGATGAAGCCCTTGTGCGGGTGCTTCCAGCGCAGCAGCGCTTCGGCCCCGACGATCTGCCCATCGGCTGTGACCTGGGGCTGGTAGTACAGCTGCAACTCATTGCGTTCCAGGGCCTTGCGCAGGTCGGCTTCCAGCGCGGCCTTTTCCATCAGGCGTTGCTGGATGTCGTGGTCGTAGAAGCGCACCGTGTTGCGCCCGGCGTCCTTGGCCTGGTACATGGCCAGATCGGCCTGGCGCATCAGCTCGTTGGCGTCGCTGGTGCCGTCGTGCACCATGGCGATGCCGATGCTGGGACTGCTCTGCACATCGGCACCTTCGATGTAGCAGGGGCGGTTGAGCGCGTCGATGAACTTGCGCGCCACGGTCTCGGCTTCGCGGCTGGCGGCGCCCAAGTCCGAGGCCAGGTTGTCCAGCAGCACCAGGAACTCGTCGCCGCCCAGCCGCGCCACCGTGTCGGTGATGCGCACACAGCCGCTCAGGCGCTGCGCCACCTCTTTCAGCAGCATGTCGCCCACCTGGTGGCCGCGCGTGTCGTTGATGACCTTGAAGTGGTCCAAGTCGATGAAGAGCAAGGCCCCGGACTGCGCGCTGCGCTTGCGCATGGCCACGGCCTGGTTGATGCGCAGCAGCACTTCGCGCCGGTTGGGCAGCAGGGTGAGTGGGTCTTGCGAGGCCAGCAGCGCCAGCTCGCGCTGCAGCAGCAGACCGCGGGCGTACTGGTGGAAGATGATGGCCGACAGCACCACCGACAGGACCGCCGCAATCACCGAGTTCATCACCATGATGGCCCGTGGCGCCCCCGGCTCCACCCCCAGCTGCAGCGCCCCGACCATGACTACCAGGGTCACGCCGTAGATCGTGATCGAAATGAACGGCCGCATCAGCGACAGCCCGGCGACACCGCAGCAGATCAGGATGAAGGCCTGGACTCCACCCACATGGATGTCGAGGTAGGACACAGCCACGCCGTACATCAGGTAGGTGAAGCACATGGCCATCTGCAGCTTCACCGCCGAGGCCGAAGATGCGCCACGCAGAGAGCGCCCGACCACCAGCAGCAACACGCCGGTCACCAAGGCCGTGAAGACATGCAGGGTCAGCAAGGACTGGGCCCAGAGCTGCAGATCGGGCCGGTCAGCAGGCACGGGGTAAACGAGGTACCAGACCGCCAGCACCAGCTCAATCGGCCCGAACACCCAGAAGGTGCGCTGGATGCGGCGCATGGATTCCACCGCCGCGGCGTCCTGCACGGCCGCGTAGTCCTGGCGCAGGGCGTGTCCTGCGTGAGCCCAACGGTTCAGGCGGTCCGCGATCCATGCACTGGTTGTCACACTGCACACTCCCTGGCCCCAGGCCGGGCGTCACAGAGCGCCCTTGACCCAAGTCAAGGCCAGTATAGGCCGCTGCCCCCGACCGCTCAAGCACCGGTGTTGCGGCCACACCGCGTGGACGCAGCTTGTGTGTCCTAGGTCACTTAGCGCGGGCCGCGCCGCCGCGGCTGACCAGCACAATGCCCGCCAGCACCATCGACGCCCCGGCCACAAAGGAGCTTTCTATCTGCTCGCCCAGCAGCCAAGCCCCCAGCACCACCCCGAACAGTGGCGTGAGGAAGGAGAACACCCCCAGGCGCGAAGCCAGGTAGTGCCGCA
This sequence comes from Rhodoferax sp., assembly GCA_008015235.1. GTDB lineage: Bacteria > Pseudomonadota > Gammaproteobacteria > Burkholderiales > Burkholderiaceae_C > Allorhodoferax. The sequence goes on from SSFF01000013.1 coordinate 94,053, forward strand.
GCAGCCAGAACCACACCAGGAAGCTGGCAAAGGACACGATGAAGCACTGGAACGCGAACTCGGCCAGCACGAAGGCCGTGGGGTTGAACGTGGTCTGCCCCAGCACCAGGGCGGCCGGCAACAGCAGTGCAAAGGCACCCAGCAACTGGTACATCAGGGTCTGGCTGGCCGACAGCCGCGTGAGCGGCGTGGCGCGGATGACCACCGTGGTGGCGCCCCATGCCAACCCACCCAGCAGACCCAACAGATCCCCCAGGATGACACGGGCCAGATCGCCCTGCGGGCTGCTGGCGCCGCGCACCACAAAGGCCACGGCAATGCCGGCAAAGGCCAGCGCAATCCCCAGCCACTGCAAGGGGAGCAGCTTTTCAGAAGGCAGCTTCCAGTGCAGCCCCAGCGCCGCGAAGATGGGCGCGGTGTACAGGAACACCACGATGTGCGCGGCCGAGGTCAGGCGCAGGCCCTCGCCCACCAGCAGGTACTCCAGGCCGAACAGCAGGCCGATGACCATGCCTGGCTTCCATATGCCGCCCGAGAAATCCATGCGCTCGCCGCGGCTGCGCATGTACAGCCACACACACCCCGCCGCCACCGCCGAGCGCAGCGCGATCTGCAGCACGGGAGAAAAATCCTCGGCCGTGGCCTTGAGTGCAATCTGCTGCATGGCCCACAACAGGCACAGCACCAGCATGATGGCGACGGCCCGGCCGTCGAGGGGTTGTCGTGTATCCAAAATCGTCCTCACTTGCGTTGGACTGCATTGTCGATTTGACCGTTTGCAGGCATATAACGAAAATACGACAAGCCATGCCGCCACACCGCCAAAAAACCCGCAGCGCCGCGCACGCGCCCAAACACCCGCAGCAGTCGCCCTTCAGCCACTCGCTGCCCAGCCCGCTGTTTTTTCGTGCCGAAGAGTTGCCCGCCGACGCCGCCTATCCGCACCACCAGCACCTGTGGGGCGAGTTCGTGTACGCCTTTCGTGGCGTCATGGAAGTGGAAGTGCAGGACCACCATTACCTGGTACCGCCCCAGTGTGGGTTGTGGCTGCCCCCCGACGTAGCGCACCGCGGACTGAACCGGCAGGCGGTGCATTTCAGCTCGCTCTACGTAAGCCGGGAGCTCACCACCGCGCTGCCGCAGCAGGTGTGTGCACTGAGCGTCAGCCCGCTCTTGCGCGCCGTGCTCGAAGAGCTGCGCCTGCTGCCCGCCCCCATGCCGCACAGCCCGGCCTACACCCGGCTGATGCAGGTGGCGCTGGACCAGATTGGCCAGGCCCGCCAAGCCGGCAGCTACCTGCCCAGTTCCAACGACACGCTGTTGGCCCCCGTGATCGAGGCACTGATGGCCGACCCCGGCGACGCACGCACCGTGGCCGAGTGGGCCGCGCACGTGCACACCACCGAGCGCACGCTCATGCGCCGCGCCCAAAGCGAGCTGGGCATGCCCCTGGCCCAATGGCGCCAGCGCCTGCGCGTAGTCAAGGCCATGCCGCTGCTGCTGGCCGGAGAAACCGTGGAAAACATCGCCCATGACCTGGGCTACGCCTCCAGCTCCGCTTTCATTGCGATGTTTCGCAGCCTGGCGGGGGTGACACCGGATGAGTACCGGCGCAGCAGTGGAGGAAGTCCGTAGCGGAAAGCTTAGGCGTCACCCTCTGCATGGCGCTTGAGGTTTGCCAGCGTGACGGGCAGCCCTTGATTGAGCTGCTTCACCAACATGCGACCGAGCAGGAAGGTGAGCGCTCCAGAGAAGGTAACGCGATGGACCACCTTTACCGCGCGCTCCTGAGGAACCAATTCGTGCTCGAAAACCATGCGGAAAAAGGGAATCTTGGACTCGACGGTGAAGCAAGCGTTGGGCTCGACCTTGGTGAGAACCATGGGCACAGAGTTGCCCTTTGTGGGCGTGAGCGAGCCACGCGTTCCTACGGCAAATGGGCCGTCGATCGATGCGCGTTTGGTATCGGGGTCCCAGGTGTGCCAGGCGGCGACGTCTTCGTAAATGCCGAAGATGCGCTCGGTGGAAGATTGAACAAGGATGCTGTGTTCGACTTGCATACGCGATGAACGAGGGCGCTATGGTGTTCGTTTACACATTGACATACAGCACCGGATTAGATGCTCCTCGTTTGAAATAGTGCGCCACAGATCTACCGAGATACTTTGCTTGAATGGAATCGGGAGCGACGCTTCCCGTGAACTCCCATCTTCCTTCGACTTGAATATCTTTAAGTGGTCTGGCCTTGTATGGAGTCGTGGCGGCAGGGTGCCACTGCTTCACAATGAAGACTCCACGCACAACGCCTTTTGCTACGGCCAAGACCAACTCGACAGAATCTCTTTGCTTCCCAACTCGCCACACTCCGCGTGTGGTTTCATAGATTGCCTCAGGAACCATGCCTTCGCGGTACAGCCTTGATATTCGGATCAAAAGCGCTGGCTCGGTTATGGTGACTTCTTGCATCGAGGCTCCTGGTGGAATTGCGCGGTTCAAATTGCTAACGTTGGAATTTAATGACCACCGCAGGCAGTCCGCTGGAATGAATTGTTGAGCAACAACACATCATCTGTTCTGCTCCCAGTGATCTGCCGCGTTGGCAAGTACTTCGCAGTCGCAAAAGCCCCCATGCTCGCGCAGCCAAGCTAGAACCTCCGCTGCCGATTGATCTTTCTCTGCAATCCACGATTTGGTAAATCGCAATGTGTGATCGCAGCCTGCGGCCTCAACTTTTTCATCCATGGCCTCGAACATCGATTCCAGCAATGAATCGGCTATTGGAAAGGCATCCTGCGACAACTTCCGTTGCTGCTGCTCCCACGCCTTCTTTCGATCTCGATTAGCAGTATCCATTAGCACTAGTCCTTGCTGCCCAACGCAATGTGGACTGAAAAAATCCGCTGGATGCATTGGGCACAAAAATCCATCTTGATTTGCTACCAATTAAATAGCTGTTTGCACAATACACATGGAGGACAGAAACCAATTTGCCATGCAAATCGGCCTAGAAGCCCCTCCCCCAATCAGCGTCGCACCACCGCATCCGCCGGCTCAAAGTCCGCCACGCGCACCTTGTTCTTGCTGAGGTACTCGCGCATCACGTCGGCATCCACGAAGCCGGTGTTCACGTAGCCCGGGTGGGTGCTGAGCTTGGGGTAACCGTCGCCGCCATTGGCCTGGAAGTTGTTCAGGGCCAGGCGGTAGGTCTTGGCAGGGTCGATGGGGGCACCGCGTACGGTGGCGCTCACCAGCTTGCCACCCTCGGCCACGATGCGAACACCGGCATACTGCGGGAAGGCGCCGGAGCCTGGGCTCATCTTCATGGCGGCTTCGAGGTAGGCGGTGAGTTCGCTGCCTGTGAGTTCCACCACCGAGACCATGTTGCCGAAGGGCTGGACCTTGAGCACGTCCTTGTAGGTCAGCTTGCCTGCGGGCATGCTGTCGCGCACGCCGCCGCTGTTCATGATGGCCAGGTCGGCCTTGGCCTTTTGCATCATCACGGTGGCGATGAAGACGCCCATGTTGGTGGGCTTGGCGCGCACGTCGTCGCGCTTGCCGTTGAGCACGCCGTCGCTCTCGCCCACCACCACGTCCAGCGCGGCACGACCCTTGTCCTGGTAGGGCTGCAGCAGGGCCAGCATGGCGGGGTCTTCGGCAATCTTTTCGGTGTAGGGCTGCTTGCTGTCTTTGCCGTCCGCGCCCTTGACGGTCTTCACCAGATTCACCGGCAGCAGTGCGTACTTCACCAATTTGAATTCGCCTTGGGCGTATTCAAAATCGGCGCGACCCACGTACTTGCCCCACTCGTGGGCCTGCACGATCCAGGTGCCGTTCTGGCGGTCGGGCTGGCAGGCGGTGCCGGGTATGTAGGCGTCGTTGCGCATGGAAGCCCCCAGTTGCTCCAGCATGCACACGGGGTTCTGGCTGTGGCCGCCGACGATCAGGTCCAGGCCCTTCACCTCGCGGGCCATTTCCACGTCGCCGGGGGCGTTCACGCCGTGCTGGCCGTTGGTGTAGTGGCCCATGTGCGTGGCGGCGATGACGACATGCGCCTTGCCACGCAGCTCAGACACCAGTGCAGCGGCCTCGGCCGCGGGGCGGCGGAACTCCACGCCTTCCACGTTGGCGGGGTCCACCATCTTGCGGGTGTCGTCGGTAGTAAGGCCCAGCACGGCAATCTTCAGGCCACCGCGCTCAAAGACTTCGTAGGGCTTGAACAGACGCTGGCCGCCCTTGTAGATGTTGGCCGAGAGCACCGGGAAACCGGCCCAACCGATCTGCTTGCTGAGCACCGGCAGGGGTTTGTCGAACTCGTGGTTGCCCAGGGCCATGGCGTCGTAGCCGATGGCACGCATGCCCTTGAAGTCCGGTTCGGCGTCCTGCGTGTCGGACTCGGGCACGCCGGTATTCACATCGCCACCGTCGAGCAGCAGGGTGTGCCCGCCCTGCGCTGCCACTTCCTTGCGCACCTGGTCAATGAGGGTCTTGCGTGCGGCCAGGCCGTATTCGCCGTCGCTGTTTTTCCAGAAGCGGCCGTGGTGGTCGTTGGTGTGCAGCACCGTGAGCTTGACCACGCCCGCCGGTGGCGCGGGCGGGGCCGTACCCACGCTGGCGCAGCCGGCCAGCCACAGGGCCAGCCCCAAGGGGGCCAGCTTGCGCAGGGGATACAGGTTCATGGCGGGCTCTCCTGAAAGCTGGGGTGCGAATGCGTGCGCCGGGCGCCTACTTTGCAGGCGCAGGCTGCAACTGCAACGTGTGGTTGATGGCGGCAGGTTTCATCTGCAGGGGGCGGTACTTCACCTCCATCCACTCCTGGGCCATGTCGCTGTAGCGGTGCGACAAGGCCAGGCCGCTCTGGCCGGTCTGGTAGATGAACTGCGAGTTCTCCAGGTTGGCCAGGTCGTACACCGCACGCAGCGAGGCCGCATGGCGGTTGGCAAAGGGGTGCTTTTCGTCATTGAGCCAGTACTGGCCCACGTTGACGGTAAAGCCGTCGCCCCCGGTGGGCACCACCACGTTGAACAGGGGCGCCAGCGCGGGCACCTTATCGAACGGGTTGTGCAGGCTGCGCGCAGCGTGGGCCTGGCCCCACTGCCACTGGGCCATGTCGGGCCCGTAGCTGGCCACCAGACGGGTCAGCGCACGGTCCAGTGCAGCAGACGACTGGGCGGCACAGCCGTCCTTGCCGCACCACCAGCGGTCGTCGCGCTCCAACACGCCCTCCAGGGTGGCGCGGAACTGGCGCTTGCCGTACAGGGCTTTCATGCGCAGTTCGCCCAGCTGCGGGGTGACGATGGCGCGGGTCAGCTCGTCGGCCCAGGCGGCGAAGATCAGCGGTGCGCTCTGGTGGGGCCGCATGACAGCGTCGAAGTCCTGCAGCTGTTGCTGGGCGGCGGCGGCCAGCGGGTGCTTGCCCTGGGCTTTCTGCAGGTAAGGCAGCAGACGCTGGGTGGCGGCCGAGTAGCTGTCGGCCTGGATGGACTGCATGCTGAGCAAGTCGTGGCGCGAGTGCTGGGCCAGCAGCTCCTCGATGCGTTCGAAGCGGTAAGGCACGCCCCAATCCTGCCCCATGAAGTGGGGGTAGTCGGGCGGGGTGATGCGCTGGTTGGCGGTGGCGATCCAGCCCTTGGCGCCGCTGTCCTGCGGGGTGTCGTCGATGGCGATCCAGCCGTCCCAGTCGTAGCGTGCGTCCCAGCCCGGTGCCGGGGCCACGCCGCGGATGTCGTTGGCCGCCTTGCGCACAGGTACCTTGCCGAAGGCCTGGTAGGCGATCTTGCCACTGGTATCGGCCATGACCACGTTCTGCATGGGCGAGTGGTAGTGGCGGTAGGCGGCTTTCAGTTCGCCCACCGACTGGGCGCGGTTGCCTTCAAGCCCGGCCAGTACGGTGTGGTTGTCGGCGTCGAGCGCACTCCAACGCAGCGCCAGCACATAGCGCGCGGTGTCCAGCAGTTCACCATGGCTCTTCTGCACATCGCTGAGCACCGGGCCGTGGCGGGTTTCGCGCACGGTGATGTGGACCGCTGGCTTGCCCTTGACGGCGATTTCCTCCGCGCGGGTCTTGAAGCTTTCCCATGCGGGGCGGCCCTGGATGTCGGGGGCGCGGTAGAGCTGGGGGTTTTCGGGGTGGATGAACTCCAGGTACAGGTCCTGCACGTCGGGACCGGTGTTGGTAAAGCCCCAGGCGACCTTTTGGGTACGGCCCAGCACCACGAAGGGCAGGCCCGGCAGCGTGGCGCCGATGGTGTTGAGCGTGGGGGTTTCCAGGTGGGCAAAGTACCAGATGGCCGGGGCATTGAGGCCCAGGTGCGGGTCGTTGGCCAGCAGCGGGCGGCCGCTGACAGTGCGCTTGCCCGACACCACCCAGTTGTTGCTGCCCTTGCCGTCCACGGTACCGATGGCGTTGCCGAAGTCGGCCGACCAGGCTGCCATGCGCGCTCCGACTTCAGAGGAAAACTGGCTTTCAGCCCGCACATTACTTGACGGTAGCGCTCCTTTTTCAGGAGCAATTTCGGACGCTTTGGCCACTGGGACCGGGTTGCGGTAGAGGCCGAGTTCACGGTAGAAGGCCGGCAGGTCCTTGGTGGCGGCCGGTTTTTCGCCGGGATAGGGAGGGAACAGTTCCCACAGGCGCTGGTTGTCCAGCACCTGGGCGCCGGAGAGGCGGGCAAATTCGTTGCCCCAGTTGCCGCCGAGGTCCAGCGCCATCATGAGCGACCAGCCCAGGCTGTCCACCGGCTCCCAGCGGCCGGGCTTGACCTTCAGCAGGGGAAACTCAGGGCCCAACGGGCGGGTGTTGCCGGCATGGAAGGCATTGATGCCGTCGCTGTAGGCCTGCACGGCCGCCTGGGCCGAAGGCGGCAGGCCTTCCCACTGGCGCTGCGCAGCCTGCATGATGCCGAGCGTGCGCATGAGCTTGTCGGTGTCCAGCGTGGCTTCGCCAAACACTTCCGAGAGTTGCCCGCGCATCACTCGGCGGTTGAATTCGAGCTGCCAGCCACGCTCCTGGGCATGGACCCAGCCCAGCGTGAACCAGGCGTCCTGGTCACTCTGGGCGCGGATGTGGGTGACATCGGCACCGTCGCGGCGCACATCGACCCCGGCCTGCAGGCCCGGCACCGCCAGGCGCCCGTCGAGCTGCGGCAGCGCACGCACGGTGTAGATGACCGCCGCGCTGAGCAGCCCCACGGCCAGTACCAGCAGCAACCAGATTGCACGTTTGACCCATTGCATGGAATGTTTTCCTCCCTGAAATACAGCCCTTACCCATCCGGCACACAAGGCGCCAGTATCGCCCGCAGTCCCTGCGGGCTGCCAGCGCACTTACCCTGACAACGCCGCCCCAGCGGGCGTGGTTGTCAGCGCGCTGCCAGATTGCGGCGCAGGTATACCCCCAGCACCACCACGATGAGCACGGCCAGGGCGTTCTGCACGCCCTGGTTTTCGGCGAAATCCAGGGCCTCCACTGTCAGGTTGTAGGCAGCGGCCGCCATGAGCAGCGCCACCAGGCGCAGGCTCCAGTGCGTGGCCAGCAGGGCACGGGGCGACAGGCGTGCCAGCAGCAGCTGCCCCAGCAATCCGCTGAGCAGCCCCAAGGCGGCGCCCACCACCACGTCGCCAGGCCAGTGCGCGCCCACCGCGATGCGCGACAGGCCGGTGGCCAGCGCCAGCACCCACAACCAGGCAAAACGCCAGCGCGTGGCGCGTGGCAGGGCAAAGTAGATCCCGGCCGCCACGGCAAAGGCCGTGAGCGTGTGGCCCGAGGGCATGGACACGTTGTGCATGGGCTCGCCCACGATGCGCATGAGGGCGTTGTCCACCACGGCCGCCGGACGCGGGCTTTCGATCAGGGCCTTGCCGGCACGGGCAAACACGATGGCGAAGGGCGCAGCGCACAGCCAGGCCCACAGGTAGCGCGGTGCCAGCAGCAGCAGCGGCGCTGTCACACCCAGCACCCCCCAGGCGTTGCCCAACAGCGACAAGGCTGTCCAGGCCCCTGCGGGCAGAACGGCAAAGGACTGGTTCAAGGCCACGAACTGGCTTGGCTCCCACCAGTGCAGCCACAGCGGGGCCCCCAGCAGCAGCAACACCACAGGAACGCCCCAGACCCAGGGGGCAAATGCCGCTTGCGGCGCGGTGGGTGTGGAGGCAGTGTTCATGGTGTGCCGCGCAGTGTAAGCCGGGGTTGGGGGCTGCCTTCCCAGCCATAGCAGGCATAGAAACGGAAACTGGCCTGGGGCACGCCCCAGCGCTGGACCGGCAGGCTTTGCAGCAGCTTGCAGCGGGTGAAGCCGTGCGGTGCCATGGGTACGTCGTAGGCCATGTGCGACCAGTCCACCAGCAGGGCATCGCCGCCCTGCGGCAGATCGCCCGCCCAGAGGTCGAACTGGTCGAATCGGTCTTCCAGCACATGCACCGGCAGGGGCCGTGCGTACCAGGCCAGGCGGCTGGCCAAGGTCCAGTTCTGCACCGCCAGCGCGTTGAGCTTTTCCTGCTGCGCCAGTTCGCGCGCCACGCGGCCGGCCTGTTGCCAGCCGTGCAGGTCGGCAAAGGGGTTGGCGGCGGGTGCCACGGTGTCGTCGTTGCTGGCAATGAAGGGCCAGCCGGCGCTGAGCATCAAGCCCAGCAAGCCGATGGCAATGGCGGCCTGCATAACGGCCAGCGCACGCAGCCACGCAGCCCAGCCAGTGCGCTGCCAGTGCTGCAAGGCCAGCCCCGCAAACGGGGCCGCGGCCACCCAGGCCGGCGCAGTCCAGTGCGGCAGGCTCGTGCCACCGCCCGACAGATAGGCCAACACGGAAAACGGCAGTACAAAAAACCAGAACAACGGCCGGGCCGCGGGGGCTGCACGGCGCCAACCCGCCAGCGCAGCCCACAAGAGCGGACCAAACACCAGCCACTGCACCAGCACGAAGCGGGCGAACTCCAGCGGCTTCCAGCCGCCCCCTGCACCGTGCGCCAACTGGTAGCGGAACGACACCCAGTCGTTCTGGGCGTTCCACACCAGCACCGGCAGCACCAGCAGAAGAGCCAGCAGCAGGGCACCCCAGGCCCCAGGGTTGCGCAGCATGCGCGGACCGTGCGCCTGCAGCAGACACAGCAGCACGGCCAGTGCCGCAAAGATGGCGGTGTACTTGCTCAAGCCAGCCAGCCCCAGCAGCAGACCCAAACGCAGCCAAGGCGCCCAGCCGATGGATTGCAGCGGTGTGCGCATGAGTTGCCAGGTTTGGGCCACGATGGCCACGGTCAGGGCCATCAGCAAGGTGTCGGGCAGGAGTCCGATGCCCAGGATGTGCAGCAGTGGTGCCAGCGCCAACGCAGCCAGCGCCCACAGGGCAGCCCCCTCTTCTCCAGCCGCGGTGTCGGACACCAGGCGCAAGCTCAGGCGGTAGGCGCCCGCTACGGTGGCCCACCAGATCAGGGCCGGTAGCACGCGCAGCAGGGCATCGGGCAGCTGCAATGCCAGCAAAGGCCATTGCACCCAGCCGACCAGGGGGGGGTGATCGAAATAGCTCAGGGCCAGGTGTTCGGCGTACAGCAGGTAGTGGGCTTCGTCCACCGACAGGCCCATGCTGGCACCCAGCACCCCATGCAGCAGCACCAGGGCCCACAGGGCCCGGCGGGCCCCGGTGGCGGGAACGTGCAGCGAAGACAGTAGTCTCAAAACGGTATCCGCAAAGTAAAAGCGAGCAGTCTAGCGAGTTCCGCGGTGGGGAAATCGTTAAACTGGCGCCATGTGTCAATTGCTCGGTATGAACAGCCGGCTGCCTGCCAGCCTGACCTTGAGTTTCACAGGCTTCTCCCAGCGGGGCGGCTGCACCGACCACCACGCCGATGGCTGGGGCATTGCCTTCTTCGAGAGCGAAGGCAACCTGCCCGGCAAGGCCGCACGCTATTTCGTGGACAAGGAAAGCGCGTCCACGTCGGCCATCGCCCAGATGCTGCGCAGCTACCCGATCAAGAGCCACAACGTGGTGGCCCACGTGCGCAAGGCCACGGTGGGTGCCGTGACCCTGGAGAACTGCCACCCCTTCGTGCGCGAACTGTGGGGCCGCTACTGGTTTTTCGCCCACAACGGCGACCTCAAGGAATTCAACCCGCCGCTGCATGGCAGCTTCCGCCCGGTGGGCAGCACCGACAGCGAGCAGGCATTCTGCTGGCTGCTGCAGGAACTTAACAAATCCCACGCCACCGTGCCCTCGGTACAGGAGCTGACCCACACGCTGGCCGAGCTAGTACCCCAGATTTCGCAGCATGGAACCTTCAACTTCCTGCTGAGCAACGGCCAGGCTCTTTGGGCCCATGCCAGCACCAAGCTGACCTATGTGCAGCGCCAGCACCCGTTCTGCAAGGTCCAGCTCAAGGACGAAGACGTGACGGTGGACCTGTCCGAACTCAACGGTCCCGACGACCGCCTGGTGATCGTGGTGACCGAGCCCCTGACCACCAACGAGACCTGGGTACCCATGGAGAACGGCGAGCTGCTGGCCTTTGTGGATGGCGAGCCCGTGGCCCGGGCCCTGTGCAAAGCCACCCTGACACCGGTGGCCGCAGCCGCCGCAGCCCAACGCGAAAAAGAAGAAGCCGCCAAAGCTGCTGCCTTGGCGGCCTGCTGTACCTCTGCGGCATAGGGCCTTACGGCCCCCCGGCCTCAGTCAGGGCTTGCAGCCGTACTGGCCTTTCTTGGTGTTCTCGAAGTAGGACAAGTCACCCTGGCACTCGGGCTTGGCTGTCGGCAGTGCCGTGCCCGGCTTGGCGGCGCAGGTGAATGCGCCCGTCTTGGCGTTGGCCTTGCCGGCCAGCTTCCAGGGGGCTGCGCACGCTGCAGCGGCTGCCTTGCCTGGCGCTGCCTTGGCAGTGCCGGTGACGCTGATGTCCACGGCCCGCTCGGCACCGCCGCAGTTGGGATGGTTCTGGACATTCTTGCCACCCAAAGTCACGTGGTAGGAGCCCGGTTTGTCGTAGGTCTTGGTCAGCACCAGGGGAACCGGGGTGCTGGCATCGCTGACAGCGTCCTTGAAGCTGCCATCGCCGAACCCGACCACGAAGCCACAGTAGTTGGCATTGATCACGTCGATGTTGGCGGTGATGGTGACGGGTTCACCCACCTTGACGCTGGTGGATGAGGCCGTGATGGCGCCCAGCACCTGGGCCTGCGCAGCACCGCAGACACCGAGGCCCAGCAAAGCAGCCGATACGAGGTGGTGTTTTTTGATCATGGTAAGCACTCCTTGTTGAATTCTGTCCGCCGCTTTGGAGCCGAACTCCGACCGCAGCGTCTGCATTGTGCGCCCCATGCTAGTGCGCCGCGCCGCACAACTCAAGCCCAGCGCAACAATTTCACACAATCCGGCCTTGAATGCGGCGTTCGGGTGGCCCCCATGCCGCCATGGCACTCAGCGCGCAGCCTGCTCCAAGGCGTCGATGAACAGCGCGGCCACATCGCAGCCAGTCTGGTCGCTGATTTCCTGGAAGCAGGTCGGGCTGGTGACGTTGATTTCGGTGAGTTTGTCCCCAATCACGTCCAGCCCTACCAGCAGCAGTCCACGCGCGGCCAGGATCGGGCCCAGGTGCTCGGCGATGGCGCGGTCGGCGTCGGACAAAGGCTGGGCCACGCCCTTGCCACCGGCGGCCAGGTTGCCACGCACTTCGCCTCCCTGCGGAATGCGGGCCAGGCAGTACGGAACAGGCTTGCCACCGATCACCAGCACGCGCTTGTCGCCCTGGGCAATGGCGGGCAGGAATTTCTGCACCATCACGCTTTGCGCACCGTCGCGATTGAGGGTTTCGATGATGCCGCCCAGGTTCAAGCCGTCTTCGCGCACGCGGAAGATGCCCATGCCCCCCATGCCGTCGAGGGGCTTGAGGATGATGTCCTGGTGCTCGGCATGGAAAGCGCGGATTGCTGCGGCTGAGCGCGTGACCAGGGTCGGGCCGATGTGCTGCGGGAATTCGAGGATGGCAAGCTTTTCCGGGTGGTCACGCAGGGCACGCGGCTTGTTGAAGACCTTGGCACCTTCGCGCTCGGCCTGCTCCAGCAAGTGGGTGGCGTAGAAGAACTCGCTGTCAAACGGCGGGTCCTTGCGCATGACGATGGCATCGAAACTGTGCAGGGGCGCCACCTCCGACACTTCCTGAACAAACCAGGCATCCTGCGCACCGGTGAGGCGGATGCGGCGCACCTGTGACTGCACCACACCACCGCGTTGCCAGACCAGATCGACCGGCTCACAGGCCGCGATGGTGTGACCACGGCGTTGGGCCTCGCGCATCATGGCAAAGGTGGTGTCCTTGTAGATCTTGAAGGATTCGAGCGGATCGGCAACAAAGAGCAGGTTCATGGCAAAGGCTTATTTCTGTGCAGTTGGGTGGCCGTAGTGTTGCACGACCAGCGCAACCACGCCGGCAACCACGCCCCAGAAGGCCGATCCGACCCCTGCGATGGCCACACCACTGAGCGTGACCAGGAAGGTGATGATGGCGGCTTCGCGCTGGGATTCATCGGCCAACGCGGTGGACAGAGAGCCGGCAATGGTGCCCAGCAGGGCCAGCCCGGCAATGGCGGCCACCAGCTCCTTCGGAAACGCCAGCAGGACCCCGGTGACAGCCGCACCGAAAAGACCGATCAGCACGTACAGCGCACCGCAGACCACGGCCGCGGTGTAGCGCCGTGCGGGCTCGGCATGGGCTTGCGGTCCCATGCAGATGGCGGCGGTGATGGCCGACAGATTCAACGCAAAGGCGCCCAGCGGCGCCAGCACCACGGTGGCCAGGCCCGTGAGCGTGATGACCGGTGACACCGGGATGCCGGCGTCACCGCCCTGGGCACGTTTATCGCCATAGCCAGCGGCCACGATGGCGGCCACGCCCGGCATGTTCTGCGAGGCCATGGTCACGATGAACAGCGGCAGGGCCAGGCTCACCAGCGCCGACAGGCTGAACACGGGCGTAACCCACACCGGCACTGTCAAACCAAATTGGATATCTGCCCGCACGAAACCTGTGGTTGCAGCTACGAAAATAATAGCAACCAACAAGGTGATCGGTACTGCGTAGCGGGGGGCAAAGCGGCGCCCGCCGAGGTAGCTCAGCACCATGACAACCACCAGCGGCAGGGCGGTCTGTGCCGCCGAGAAAGCCCCCAGGCCAAAGCGCGCCAGCACCCCGGCGAGCAAGGCGGCAGCCAGCGACATCGGGATGCGACCCATGATGCGCTCGAACCAGCCGGTCCAGCCCGACACCGTGATGAGCAGCGCACACACGACAAAGGCGCCCACGGCCTCGCCCATGCTGAAGCCGCCCACGGCCCCGGCCGTGGCCAGCACGGCGGCACCGGGCGTGCTCCAGGCCACCATGACCGGCTTGCGCCACACCAGTGAGGGAACGAATGTGCAAAGGCCCATGCCAATGCCCAGCGCCCACATCCACGAGGCGATTTGCGCCTGCGTGGCGCCAAAGGCTTGGGCCGCCTGGAACACGATGGCCACCGAACTGGTGAAACCCACCAACACGGCCACGAAGCCGGCCGTAGCGGCCGACAGACTCACATCGCGGAAAAAACGCATCAGATTTCGATCTTGCTGCCCAGTTCGACCACGGCGTTGTTGGGCAGGTTCAGGAAGTCGGCCGCAGCGCTGGCGTTGTGGTGCATCTGGGCAAACAGCTTTTCGCGCCAGGGCGCCATGCCCTCACCCAGGGTGGGCACCACGGTGTCACGCGAAAGGAAGTAGCTGGTGTGCATGGCATCGATCTCGCAGCCATGCAGTTTCAGCTGCTGCAGCGCACGGGGCACATCGGGATCGTTCTTGAAACCGTAGTGGATGACCACTTGCCAGCAGTCATGACCCAAGGATTCGATCTCGAGCCGCTTGTCCAGGCCAATCCAGGGGGTTTCGTGGTTGCGCACGGTCACGAACAGGTTGAAGGCATGCAGCACCTTGTTGTGCTTGAGGTTATGCAGCATGGCGTTGGGCACGGTGCCAACCTCGGCGGTCAGGAACACGGCCGTGCCTTCAACCCGCGCAGGCGGGCTCACGAACACGGCGTCGAGGAAGCTGGGCAGGTCGATGGCGTCGGAGCGCAGCTTCTCGTTCATGAGGCGGCGGCCGTCCTTCCAGGTCAGCATCAGGGTGAAGATCGAGCCACCGATGAGCAGAGGGAACCACCCGCCATCGAGGAGCTTGAGCGAATTGGAAGCCCAGAACGCGAAGTCGATCACGAAGAAGAAGCCGGTGGCACTGAGGCACAGCCACAGGGGGTACTTCCATCCATAGCGGATGACGAAGAAGGTGAGCACCGTGGTGATGAGCATGTCGGTGCACACGGCAATGCCGTAGGCGGCCGCCAGGTTGCTGGAGGACTTGAACAGTACGACGGCCAGGACGATGGCCACGAACAAGCCCCAGTTCACGAAAGGCAGGTAGATCTGACCCGTGTCCTTGACGCTGGTATGCAGCACCTGCAGGCGCGGCAGGTAGCCGAGCTGGATGACCTGCTTGGTCACCGAGAAGGCACCGGAAATCAGGGCCTGCGAGGCGATCACCGTGGCCATGGTGGCCAGCCCCACCAGGGGCAGCAGGGCCCAGTCCGGCGCCATGTTGAAGAAGGGGTTCTTCACCGCGCTGGGGTCTGACAACAGCAAGGCACCCTGTCCGAAGTAGTTGAGTGTGAGGGCCGGCATGACGATGGAAAACCAGGCCAGGCGGATCGGCTTTTTCCCGAAGTGGCCCATGTCGGCATAGAGCGCCTCCCCACCGGTCACGCACAGCACCACGGCGCCTAGGATGATGAAGGAGGTGCCAGGGTTATTCCACAGGAAACCGAGCGCATGGTGCGGACTGATGGCCCAGAGGATTTCGGGGTGGGTGGCAATGTGCATGACACCCAGCGCGGCGATGGCGGCAAACCACACCAGGGTGATGGGGCCGAAAAACTTGCCGATGCCGGCCGTGCCGCGCTTCTGCACGGCAAACAGACAAAACAGGATGACCAGCGTCAGCGGAATCACCGCCTTCTTGAACGTCGGCGAGATCACCTCCAGGCCCTCCACCGCCGACAGCACCGAGATGGCCGGGGTGATGACGCCATCGCCATAGAACAGGCAGGTGCCGAAGATGCCCACCACCAGCAGCACGGAGCGCAACCGGGGGCGGTCTTTCACCGATTGCGACGCCAGCGCCAGCATGGCCACCAGCCCGCCTTCGCCGTGGTTGTCTGCGCGCAGCACCAGGGCCACGTACTTCAGCGACACGATGACGGTCAGTGTCCAGAAGAAGATGGAGAGGATGCCGTAGACGTTGTCGGGGGTGAATTCGACATGGCCAGACCCGAAAACTTCTTTCACGGCGTACAGCACGCTGGTGCCGATGTCGCCATAGACGACACCAATGGCGCCCAGAGTGAGCGCCCCAAGAGAAGATTTGCTTGCTGCCACAGGTCGCCCTGGACGCTCGCACGCCCAGGATCCAATTATGCGAAGCCGCTATTGTGCCCCTGCGCGCGATGCCCCACCAAGGCCGGTACCGCAATACCCGAGAGAACCAGTAACCTGCCCCTCCGGCAGGTTATTCATAGAACTCGGCCTGGGGGTCGGTGGACTCCATTTCGTAGGCTCCGGCCAACATGGCCAGGCGGCCGACGACCCCGTACATGTAGAAGCGGTTGGGTGCACTGGCGCCCGGGGCAATGCCGGGATGCGGCAGGTGCGTACTCTCGGCGAAGGCCAAGGGCACGAAGTTGGCCGCGGAGTCGGTCACAGTCTCGGCCGTACCGGCCGGTGCCTGGACCCGGTAGAACCCGCCCACCACGTAACGGTCCATCAGGTAGACCACGGGTTCGGCCACGGCGTCGTTGACGCGCTCGTTGGTGTGCACACCCTCCTGCAGCACCAGCGTGGCCGGTTCGTCATAGGCTGCAGCCTGCGCAGCGGCCAGACGCTCCCACACCGGCCCCAGATCCTTGGCGTCGCGCACCACGGTGGCGGAAAAGACGCTGTCGTGGTGGTCGGCCTTGATGACCACGAAGGCCTTTTCCTTGATGCCGTATTCCTTGTAGCGCTTGCGCACCTTGGTCAGCATGCCGTCCACCGCGTCGCGCAGGCGCTGCAGGTCGGCCTCCAGGTGGACATTCACATGCGGGCAGGTTTCCCACAGGGGGTTCATGAGCCAGGGATCGACGCCAATGAGCTTGCCAAAGCGCTTGACCACTTCTTCGTAGCAGCGCAGGTGCGTGCTCTTGAGCCGCACCGAACTGGCGGCATGCAAGGGCGGCAGCAGGTACTGCTCGTGCAGGTCTTCCAGGATGCCGGGAACCCCGCTGCGCAGGTCGTGGTTGAGCAGGATGGTGCACGGGTCGAAGTGCTTGGCGCCCAGGCGCGACCGCGTGCGCACCACCGGCTCCAGGGTCAGGCTGTCGCCACCGGGCAGCGCGATGACGGTGCTCTTGTTCACATCGGGGCTGATGGAGCCCATGCAGACATTGAGACCTGCCATGTGGAAGATGTCACGCAACTGCGCCAGGTTGCTCCAGTAGGCTGGACTGGGGGCCTGGTTCTGCGGAATGATGAGCAGGTTGCGTGCTTCGGGGCAGATTTTTTCGATCGCCGCCATGGCCGCCTGCACCGCCAGCGGCAGCATCGAAGGGGTGAGGTTGTTCCAGCCACCGGGGAACAGATTGGTACTGACGGCGGCCAGTTTGAAGCCGGCATTGCGCACGTCGACCGAGGTGTAGAACAGCGGCGTGTGCTCCATCCACTCCAGCCGGAACCAGCGTTCGATGGAGGGCATGGAGTCCAGAATGCGCTGCTCCAGTTCGTTGATGGGGCCGGTCAGTGCGGTGACGAGGTGGGGAACCATGGTGTGTCCAATCTATCGGGTACGCTGGGGCAAGGGCGGCATAGGGTGGCGTGTCCCCATTCCATCAGGTGCGAATCTCGCCTTCGCCCAGCACCACGTACTTGAGCGAAGTCAGGCCTTCGATACCGACCGGTCCGCGGGCGTGGAACTTGTCGGTGCTGATACCGATTTCGGCACCCAGCCCGTACTCGAATCCGTCGGCAAACCGGGTACTGGTGTTGACCATAACGCTGCTGGAGTCCACCTCGCGCAGAAACTGCTGGGCGTGCATGTGGTCGCGGGTCAGGATGGCATCGGTGTGGTGGCTGCCGTACTGGTTGATGTGGGCAATGGCCTCGTCGACCCCCGCCACAACCTTGATGCTGATGATCGGCGCCAGGTACTCCTCGTACCAGTCGCTTTCGGCCGCATCGCGCACCCATTTTGCTATTACTTCAGGAGCTACCTGCGCAGTATTCGTGCGGGCCGATGGCAGTTTTTGCTCCAAAATTCGGCGACTCTCCGGGCAGCAGCGCATCTCCACGCCCTTGGCGGCATAGACCGCGCCGATGCGCGGCAGGAAGTCGGCCGCCACGCCACGCGCCACCAGCAGACCTTCCGAGGCGTTGCAGGGGCTGTACTTCTGGGTCTTGGCGTTGTCGGCCACCTTGACTGCCATGTCGATGTCGCAGGGGTCGTCCACGTAGGTGTGGCAGTTGCCGTCCAGGTGCTTGATGACCGGGACCTTGGCCTCGCGGCTGATGCGCTCGATCAGGCTCTTGCCGCCGCGCGGGATGATGACGTCCACATACTGTGGCATGGCGATGAGCTGGCCCACGGCCTCGCGGTCGGTGGTCTGCACCAGCTGGACTGCGTTTTCCGGCAAACCTGCATCGGTGAGCGCCTGCTGCACCAGTTTGGCCAGGGCCTTGTTCGAGTCGATGGCTTCCGAGCCGCCGCGCAGGATGCAGGCGTTGCCACTCTTGATGGACAGGCTGGCGGCTTCGATGGTCACATTGGGACGGCTCTCGAAGATCATGCCGAACACACCGATGGGCACGCGCATCTGTCCCACGCGGATGCCGCTGGGCTGCTGTTTCATGCCGAGGATCTCGCCAATGATGTCGGGCATGGCGGCCAGCTGCTCGCAGCCCTGGGCACAGGTCTCCAGCACTTTCGGCGTCAGGCGCAGGCGGTCCACCATGGGTTCCGAGAGGCCATTGGCCAGCGCGCGCTCGATATCCCGGGCATTGTCGACCTGCAAGGCTTCGGTGTTGGCACGCAAAAGCTCGGCCAAGCGCTTCAATGCTACGTTTTTGGTAGCTGCTTTCGATTTGGCCATGCGGGCGGAAGCCGTTTTTGCCTTGAAACCCAGGTCCTGGGTGTATTCGGTGATGTTGAGCGCGGTCATACCGCGATTTTGGCAGATTGGCACAACCCGATTCCAACCCACATAATGTGCCGTCTTCTGGTGCCGGTGCCAGAAGTCCCACGGACAGCGGGTGGCCTGCGGCGGGCCCCCGTGACCGGGTGACCAAGGGAGATTCCATGGACAGCGAAGAATTCAGCTTTTCGGACCACATGGCGTCCACCATCCACGATATGAAAAATTCGTTGATGCTGCAGACCCATGCACTGGAATCGGTGGCCAACCAGTTCCGGCAGAAAGGCGATACCGAGAGCATGCGGCAGATGGCGGGCATCGTGCACGAAGCCCACCGCATGAATTCGAACCTGATCCAGCTGCTGGCCTTGTACAAGTTCGACAAGGCGATCTATCCCATGGACGAGCAGGAACATTGCCTGCGGGACATCGTCGAAGACGCGGTCTCGCAGGGCAAATCCAGCATCGCCTACAAGGGGATTCATGTCGACATCGACTGCGCTGACGACCTGTTCTGGTACGTGGACCGCGACCTGATCGTCGGCATCCTGGTCAATGCCCTGAACAATGCCTACAACTACACCAAGGATTGCGTACGCGTCATCGCCCGCAGCCACGACCAGTGGCTGGAGCTGCGCGTGGAAGACAACGGCACCGGCTACCCCGAGCGCATGCTGATGAACGGCATGGCCCAGCAGGGCGTGCGCTTTGCCAGCGGCAGCACGGGTCTGGGATTTCACTTTGCCGCACGTGCTGCACGCATGCACAAGAACGGAAACCGCCAGGGGGCGCTGACCATCGAGAACGGTGGCACGCTCGGGGGCGGTTGTTTTGTCGTCCACCTGCCCTGAACCATGAACCTGATCAAAGAAAACCCGCTGGACCGCATGCTCAAGGATGCCAACATCCTGGTGATCGACGACTTCCAGGGCATGCGCACCATGCTGCGCAACATCATCAAGGACATTGGCGGCATCAAGATCGACACCGCCGCCAACGGCCGCGAGGCCATGGGCCAGCTGCGCGGCACCCGCTACGACCTGGTCATCTGCGACTACAACCTGGGACCCGGCCCCAATGGACAGCATGTGCTGGAAGAAGCCAAGCTCAACCAGTACATCGGTCCCTCGTGCGTGTGGGTCATGGTGACCGCCGAGAAGACTTCGGACATGGTGATGGGCGCGGCCGAGATCAAGCCCGACGACTACATCCTCAAACCCATCAACCACGACACCCTGGAGTCGCGGCTCGAGAAGCTGATTGCACGCAAGCGCACCCTGAGCGCCATCGAATCGGCGGTTCGCGCCAAGGATTTCCCGGCGGCGATTGCCGCATGCGACCAGCGCATCCAAGAGCGCCCGCCGAACCTGCAGGAAATCCTGCGCATCAAGGCCGACCTGCTGCTCGACAGTGGTCGGCTCGACGACGCGGCCAAGGTGTTCGACACGGTCCTGGCACAGCGCAGCGTGCCCTGGGCCAAGACCGGCCTGGCCAAGGTGCATTTCCAGCGCAAGGAGTTTGACACGGCCATCGGCCTGCTGCAGGAGGTCATTGCCGACAACCGCATCTACATGGAAGCCTACGACTGGCTGGCCAAGGTGCTACAAGCCAAAGGCGACACCACGCAAGCCCTGCAGGTACTGCAGAACGCGACCCAGCTATCGCCCAACGCCGCCGTCCGGCAAAAGAACCTGGGCGACGTGGCCTACAAGAGCGGCGATCTCGATCTGGCACAAAAGGCGTTTGAAAAGAACATCAAGATCACCGAGTTCTCCCCGACCAAGTCCGCCGCGGTCTATGCCAACCTGGCCAAGGTGTACTCCGGCAAGAAGATGGACAGCGATGCCCTGGGCATGCTGGCGCGCAGCAAAAAGGAATTCAGGGACGACCCGGTGGCTGGTCTGGAAACCGCCATTGCCGAAAGCATGGTCTACCGCGGCATGGGGCAGGAAGACAAGGCCAAGGAGGCCATGGAGCAGGCCCACAAACTCAACCAGGAACTCGGGAACAAGGTCCAGCCGGCACTGAGCATGGAAATGGCCCAGGCCATGCTGCAGTCCGGCCAGACCGAAGGTGCCACCGCCCTGCTTCGTTCGCTGGTCAAGAACCACCACGACAACCCGGCCCTGGCCGCCCAGGTGCAGCAGGTGTTCGAATCGGCCTCGCTGGGTGAACAGGGGCGTGCCCTGATCGAGCGCTCCCGCCAGGAGGTGGTCGACATCAACAACCAGGGCGTGTCCCTGGGGCGCGAGGGGCGTTACGAGGAAGCCATCGCCCTGCTGCGCCAGGCCCAGCAAGAACTGCCCGAAAACGAAACCGTGCTCCTGAACCTGTGCGGCCTGCTGATCGTTCACATCAAGCGCAACGGACCGCAGGAGGCGCTGGAAACCGAAGTGCGCGAACTCCTGCGCCATGCGCAGGCCATCAATCCGGCCAACCGCAAGCTGCAGGAATACAGCGCCGCACTGGCGCGATAAGGCGGGGGGTCAGTTCCGGGCAGTCGCCTGTGCACACAGGGCACAGGTTTTCTGTGCCAGCTGCTGCAAGGCCGCCCACGGACTGCTGGGCCAGTCCGGGTGCTTGATGCCCTTGACGATGCCGTCCACCAGGTGCGCCGAATGCAGCAGGCGCACCAGCGCGGCTTCGGACACCCGTGGCAAGACACGTTCGAACAACTTCTCACGCGCGCCCCAGATGCGCTGTTCACGCAGGGCCATGGGCAAGGGCTTGCCCTGCGCCATGGCTTCCTTGACACGCTTGAGCGCACGAATGTCTTCGGCCAGCGCGTAGTGCACCAGCACTTCGGCCTCGCCTTCGGCCTGCAGGCCGTCGAGCATGCGCTGCACCCGCAAGGGCTGGCCACCAAGCACCGCCTCCGACAGTTTGAACACGTCGTAGCGCGCCACATTGAGCACGGCGGCTTCGACCTGCTCGAACGTCAGCGCTGTGCCATCACCGGCCGGGTAGAGCAGACCCAGTTTCTGGATTTCCTGGTGCGCGGCCAGCAGATTGCCTTCGACGCGGTCGGCAAAGAACTGCAGGGTGCGCTGCCCGGCTTCGCCCGCCTCCACCCGCTGGCCCTGGCGTGACAGCCGCTGGGCGATCCATTGCGGCAGGGCGGCGCGCTCCACCGGGTCGACCTGGACCGTGACCCCGTTGTTGTCCAGCGCCATGAACCAGGCGCTGGACTTGGTGGCCTTGTCCAGGCGCGGCAGGCTCACCAGGGTCAAGGTACTGTCATTGCCGGGGGCGCCTTCGGCCAGCTGCTGCAGGGCCGCGCTGCCGTCCTTGCCCGGTTTGCCACTGGGAATACGGATTTCAACAATCTGGCGGTCCGCAAACAGGCTCAGGGATCCGCCACTGGCCAGCACCTCGCTCCAGTCGAAATGGGCGCCCATCACGGTGTGCGAGGTGCGTTCGGTATAGCCCTGCGCGCGTGCCAGCTGGCGGATGGTGTCGAGCGCTTCCTGCTGCAGCAGGGGCTCGTCCCCATGCACGGTGTACAGGGTCTTGAGGCCGCGCTGCAGGTGGGCGCCAAGCTGGTGCAGGCTGACTTGCATGGGATGCGGGTTATTGGCCGTCCAGGCGCTGGATGGCCGCCACCCGGCGCAGGATCTGCTGGACGATGTCGGACTGCATGTCCTGGTACAGGGCCGCCTGTTCGGCATCCTTGGCCAGAACCACGGTTTCGTTGAAGCTCAACTCGCGCTGTTGCGCGATGGCGGTCGGTGAAATCAATTCACGGCCCTGGGGGGTGCGCACGCGAAACTGGACGCGCAGGCGCAGCTGCAGCTCGCGCACCTGGCCCGAAGTATTGACACCTGCCACGGCCTGCTCCCGGGTCTCGTCCAGAATGTCCACGATGGCCTGCACCGGTGGCTGGCCCGCCGCAGGGGCCACCGGCCGCACGCGGTCACCGAAGTAACGTGCCAGTTCTCCGGCCACCCCGGCACCGCGTTCGGGCGTCACAGCCACTGTGTCGAAGGCGAAACTCTGGGCATTGCGCAGGTGGAAACCACAGCCCGCCACAGCCCCTGCCAGGGCAATAGCCATTACCGTGCGCACTGCCGCTCGCATGGCAGCCTTCACACCACCACGTTGACCAGGCGCCCAGGCACCACGATCACTTTCTTGGCCGCAGCGCCGCCACTGTGCGCATGGAAGGCTTCGCTGGCCAAGGCAGCCGCCTCGATCACCTCCTTGGAGGCGCCGGCCGGCACCGTCACGTTGCCGCGCAGCTTGCCGTTGATCTGCAGCACCAGCTCGATCTCGTCCTGCTGCAAGGCACCGGCGTCCACTTCGGGCCAGCGTGCGTCCAGCAAGTCTCCCATGGCCTGGGAATAACCCAGACCCGACCACAAACCGTGGGCCAGGTGCGGTGTCACCGGGTACAGGCAACGCACCAGAATGCCGAAGCCCTCGATCAGCGCCACCTGGGCACCCGCGCTGTCCAGCGCCTTGAAGTCTTCCAAGGCGTTGAGCAGCTTCATGGCGCCCGAGACCACGGTGTTGTACTGCATGCGCTGGTAGTCGTAGTCCACCTGCTTGAGCACGCTGTGGATTTCACGGCGCAAGGCCTTGGCCTCTTTCCCAAATTCCACGTCTTTCAGGCTGCTAGCCCCCGCCACGCTTGCGAGAGCAGCTACGGAATCCATAGCGGACAACTTGACGCCGAAGTTCCAGACACGGCGCAGGAAACGGTAGCCGCCTTCCACCGCCGCGTCGTTCCATTCCAGCGTGGCTTCGGGCGGCGCGGTGAACATGGTGTACAGGCGCGCCGTGTCGGCACCGTACTTCTCGATCAGGGCCTGCGGGTCGACACCGTTGTTCTTGGACTTGGACATGGTGCCCACGCCCTCGTAGTCGATGGCCGTGCCCACCGGCAGCAGGCCGTCGCCGCTCTCGGCCGGGTTGACCAGGCGGGCGCCGACGACCTTTCCGGCGTCATCGTGCACATGCTCGACATCGTGTGGCCAGAAGTAGTCCTTGCCACCCTTGGCGGTGCGGCGGCTGTAGATGTGGTTGAGCACCATGCCTTGCGTGAGCAGCTTGGTGAACGGCTCGTCCACCTTCACCAGCCCCAGGTCGCGCATCACCTTGGTCCAGAAGCGCGCGTACAGCAGGTGCAGGATGGCGTGCTCGATACCGCCGATGTACTGGTCCATCGGCATCCAGTAGTCCGCACCTTCTGCGACCATCTTGTCGGCGTTCTTCGGGTCGCAGTAGCGCATGAAGTACCAGGACGAATCCACGAAGGTGTCCATGGTGTCGGTTTCGCGCCGCGCCGGCTTGCCGCACACCGGACAGGTCACACCCGCGTGGAAACCTTCGTGCTTGTGCAATGGGTTGCCCGAGCCATCGGGTACGCAGTCTTGCGGCAGCACCACGGGCAGGTCTTTCTCCGGCACCGGCACAGCGCCATGTTCCTCACAGTGGATGATGGGAATCGGTGTGCCCCAGTAGCGCTGGCGACTCACGCCCCAGTCGCGCAGGCGCCAGGTGGTTTTCTTTTCTCCCAAGCCTTTGGCAGCCAGGTCGGCAGCTACCGCGTCGACCGCCGCCTTGTAGGCCAGGCCATCGTACTTACCAGAATTGACCGTCGCGCAGCGCTGCTTGTCACCGTACCAATCAGCCCAGGCGGTTTGGGAGAAGGTTTCGCCTTCTACCGCCACCACCTGTTTGATTTCAATGCCGTACTTCAGCGCAAACGCAAAGTCCCGCTCGTCGTGGGCGGGCACGCCCATCACGGCACCATCGCCATAGCCCATGAGCACGTAGTTGCCGACCCACACCGGCACCTGGGCACCGGTCAGCGGGTGGGTGACGAACAGGCCCGCGGGAAGGCCTTTCTTTTCTTGCGTGGCCAGCTCGGCTTCGGTGGTGCCACCGTGCTTGCATTCGTCGATGAAGGCAGCCAATGCAGGGTTGGATGCTGCCGCATGGGCAGCCAGCGGGTGTTCGGGCGCCACGGCGCAGAAGGTCACGCCCATGATGGTGTCGGCACGGGTGGTGAACACGTACATGCGGCCATCGCCGATCAATGCTCCACTGGCATCCTTGATGTCGTGTGTGAACGCAAAGCGCACACCTTCGCTCTTGCCAATCCAGTTTTCCTGCATCAGGCGCACACGCTCGGGCCAGCCGTGCAGCGTGGCCTTGTCGTTGCCCACCTGCACATGGTCCAGCAGTTCCTGCGCGTAGTCGGTGATCTTGAGGTAGTAGCCGGGGATTTCGCGCTTTTCTACCACCGCACCGGTACGCCAGCCCTTGCCGTCAATCACCTGCTCGTTGGCCAGCACGGTCATGTCCACCGGGTCCCAGTTGACGATCTGGGTCTTGCGGTAGGCAATGCCTTTTTCCAGCATCTTGAGAAACAGCCACTGGTTCCACTTGTAGTACTGCGGGTCGCAGGTGGCCACTTCGCGGCTCCAGTCGATGGCCAGCCCCATGGCCTGCATCTGGCCCTTCATGTAGGCGATGTTCTCGTAGGTCCACTTGGCCGGTGGCACCTTGTTTTTCAAGGCCGCATTCTCGGCCGGCAGGCCAAAGGCATCCCAACCCATGGGCATGAGCACGTTGTGGCCATTCATGCGCAGGTAGCGCGTGAGCATGTCGTTGATGGTGTAGTTGCGCACGTGGCCCATGTGCAGCTTGCCACTGGGGTAGGGCAGCATGGAGCAGGCGTAGAACTTCTTCTTGGACGTGTCTTCGACCACCTCGTAGGCGGTGCGTCCATTCCACAAAGGCTGGGCCCAATGGGCCTGCGCGGCCTGTTCAACGTCGAGGTGCTGGTATTTGTCTTGCATGGGAAAGGTTGGCGGCACACGGCCGCCCTCGGAAAGGATGGCCCCGATTTTAGGGCCGGGGCGGCGCCTCGCCTGCCCGGGTAACAAAAGCCACCCGCGTCAGGCCATTGCGATGGGCCAGGGCCATGACTTCCACCACGCGCCCATGGGGCACACGGACATCGGCACTCAGACGCAACTCCGCGTGCTTGTCAGAGGCTGCCGCACGGGCCAGCAGCCTGGACAAACTGGCATCGTCTTCAGGCAGGTTTTGCACAAAAGCCCGCCCGGCAGCGTCCAGCACCACGTCCACGTGGGCCGGTTGCGCCGCCATGGCAACCCCACCTTGTCGGGGCAAGTCAATCTTGATGGCACCGACCAGCAACGGCGCGGTCAGCATGACAATGACCAATAGCACCAGCATGACATCGATCAAGGGTGTCATGTTGATTTCGCCCATGGGCGGGGTTGGCGACTTTCTTTGCAGGGTGCCGAAGGCCATTCAGGACTCCCGCTGCACCGGATTCAGTTCGCACAGATCAAACGCAAAACCCTCCAGCATGGACTCCATGCGCGCGATCCAGCGCCCGAAGGCATTGAAGGCCACCACGGCAGGAATCGCCACCACCAGGCCGGCGGCGGTCATGACCAGCGCCTCCCCTACCGGACCGGCAATTTGATCCAAGCTGAGTTGCGCCGAACCTGCAATGCCCAGCAATGCGTGGTAAATACCCCAGACAGTTCCCAGCAAACCCACAAACGGTGCCACTGCACCAATGGTGGCCAGAACGGTCTGACCGCTTTGCAAGCGTTGCAACACCCGCTGAAGGGCACCGCGCAACAATCGCGTTTGTCGCTGGGGGGCTGGTGTGACAGCGTCAAGTGTGCCGTGCAGCGGTGTGCGCGTGACATCGAGCAAGGGCAAGAGCAGGTTTTCCAGATCCCACTGTGCGACCGCCTGCGGCGCCTGTTCCAGCGAAGGGGCCTGCCAGAAGGCGGCCTGGGCCCGGTGCAGTCCACGCCAGGCCCGCGACAGGGTCCACGTTTTCCAGACGATCAAGAACCAGCTGCACAATGACATGCCCAGCAGCACGATGGCGACCGCACGCCCCAGGGCATCGGTATTCGCCAGTGCTGAAGGCATAGCGTCAGCTCCGCAAGTTCAGCACATCGAACATGTCGTACAGGCCGCTCTTCTTGCCCGCCAGGAAACGCACGGCACGCAGACTTCCCTGGGCATAGGTCGCGCGGCTGGAAGACTTGTGTGAAATCTCGATGCGCTCTCCAGTGCCGGCAAACAAGACTGTGTGGTCCCCCACGATGTCCCCCCCACGGATGGTGGCAAAGCCGATGCTGGAGGGGTCACGCTCGCCGGTAACGCCTTCACGCGCATAGACCGCACATTCCTTGAGGTCGCGGCCAATGGCGTCGGCAATGACCTCTCCCATCTTCAGGGCCGTACCGGATGGTGCATCGACCTTGTGGCGATGGTGGGCCTCAATGATTTCGATGTCGTAGCCCGTGGCCAGCGCTTTGGCAGCCATCTCCAGCAGTTTCAGCGTCACATTGACGCCCACACTCATGTTGGGAGCCAGCACCACGGGAATGGACTTGGCGAACTCGGCAATCTGTGCCTTTTGCTCGTCCGTGAAACCGGTGGTTCCAATCACTACCGCCACCCCCAGCTCACGGCATACGGCCAAATGCTGCAGCGTGCCTTCGGGGCGCGTGAAATCGATCAGGCATTGGCTGTTGGCCAAACCGGCACGCAGATCTGCCGTCACCTGGACCCCGGTCTGGAATCCGGCATAGGCCCCGGCATCGGTACCGATGGCCAGGCTGGCAGCGATATCGAGTGCGCCGGAAAGCTGGCAGTCGTCGGAGGCGCGCACAGCGTCAATCAGCATGTGGCCCATGCGGCCGGAAGCCCCGGCAATGGCAATACGGTGGGTCATGGTTTATTGGGCAGGTTCAAGGGGGGGATATGCCGAGGCATCCACCGGCGGCGTCGGATTGACGGCGGGTGCGGTGGTGGCGACCGGCTTGGACGCGGCGCGCGCCGCCTTCAATGCTTCAGGCGACGCTTCCAAGACGGGCACCGGGCCCTTGGGTGGCGTTGAGCGCAGGGTCGACACGAATTCCTTTTCGCTCGGTACTTCGTCCGCCTCGATGCGCTCCAAGACATCGTTCTTGAAAAATACCGTCACCTTGCGCGACTGCGGCTGCGCCCCCTGCCGTTGCAGGGTGAATACATAGTCCCAGCGGTCGGCATGGAACACGCTGGTGAGCAGGGCCGATCCCAAAACGTCACGCACCACAGCCCGCGGCATACCGGGGCGCAGGTAGTCCAGCTGCTCACGGGTCACCACATTGCCCTGGATGATGTCAATCTTGTAGGGGCTTACCGCCGTCGCCAAGGCATCCTTCTTGGCCGCCACATCGCTCCAGGTTGAGCAGGCCGCGAGTCCGGCACTGGCCGACAGTAGGACCAAGGTGCGCAGCATGGAAAAGTGGGGCAGTAGCATGGAAAAGTGCATGGCGATATGATCGCTGCATTGTAGCGTTCGGTCCTCTTTGCTGGTCCGTATGCGCATTTGTCTACCAGCGCCCCATGACTAATATCGACGAACTCAAAAGCACCGGACTCAAAGCGACCGTTCCGCGCCTGAAGATTCTGGAAGTTTTCCAGCGCGGCACCCAGCGCCACATGACGGCCGAAGATGTGTTTCGCGTGTTGCTGGAAGAGCGCTCGGATGTAGGCCTGGCCACCGTGTACCGGGTGCTGACCCAGTTTGAGCAGGCTGACATCCTCAAACGCAGCAATTTCGAAAGCGGCAAGGCGGTCTACGAGCTCAACGAAGGCCAGCACCACGATCACCTGGTGTGCCTGGATTGCGGTCGGGTGGAAGAGTTTTACGATGCCGAAATCGAAAAACGCCAGCACACCATTGCCAAGGAAAAAGGGTTTGCGATTGCCGACCACGCCTTGAGCCTGTACGCCCATTGCGCCAAGTCCGACTGCCCGCACCGCCCTGCAAAGCGCGCAGATTTCAGCAAATCCAGCACCTGATAGCCAGCGAGTGCACCTGCGGCACTTGAGCTAGGCAACGCGCAACTAGCCGTTGCGCTCCATCGCCTTGCGGTGGCGCTCCACAAACTCTTGGTAGGTATCAATACCACGCAGCTGCAGAATCGTGTTGCGCACCGCGGCCTCCACCAGCACCGCAATGTTGCGGCCCGCCACCACCTGGATCACCACCTTGCGCACTGGCACGCCCAACACGTCCTGGGTCAACGGCTCGTAGGGAATTCGCTCGTACTCGCGCTCCAGGGTTTCGCGGCGCACCAGGTGCACGATGAGCTTGAGGCGCATGCGCCGGCGCACCGCGGTTTCACCGAATATGGCGCGGATGTCGAGCAGGCCGATGCCCCGCACCTCCAGCAGATTTTCCAATAACTCGGGGCAACGCCCTTCGATAGTGGTCTGGTTGATGCGATAGAGATCGACCGCGTCGTCCGCCACCAGCCCGTTGCCGCGCGAGATCAGCTCCAGCCCCAGCTCGCTCTTGCCCAGGCCGGACTCGCCGGTGATCAGCACCCCCAGCCCCAGGATGTCCATGAACACGCCGTGCATGGAGGCGCGCTCGGCGAAATGCTTGGCCAGGTAAGCGCGCAGCACGTCGATGACGAAGGCCGGAGACTCCTGGGTAGCGAACAACGGGATCTCGGCGCGCTCGCACATCGACACCAGGGCTTCCGGAGCGGCTTGGCCATCGGCCAGCACCAGAACCGGCGGCTCCAGCGTCACGATGCGCGCAATGCGGCGGGCACAGTCTTCCGGGGTGGCATTGCTGAGGTAGGCTATTTCCCTTTGCCCCAGCACCTGCACGCGGTAAGGGTGGATGTAGTTGAGGTGGCCCACCAGGTCGGCACTGGAGCGCGCTTCGCGCACTGCGACCTCGTCAAAGCGGCGCTCGGAGGCCCCCAGGCCCGCGATCCACTCCCATTTGAGCCGGTTGCGGAACTCTTCAAAGAGCAGATCGGCGCTGATGACCGAGTGCTTCACAGATACTCCGCAGGCAAACTGCCAGTCAGGCCACAGTGGCCGACTTCCAGCCCGCAATCAAGCCATGCAGCTCGGTCGCCTGGGTGGACGTTGTCAGCTGCTCGCGCAAGGCGGCATCGCTGAGCAACTCGGCAATCTCGGAAAGGATTTCCAGGTGTTTCTGGGTGGCTGCTTCCGGAACCAGCAAAAAGATCAGCAGACTGACAGGCTTTTCGTCCGGCGCATCAAATCCGATGGGCTGGGCCAGCTGCAGCACAGCCGCCATGGGCGCCTTGAGCCCCTTGATGCGGCCATGGGGGATGGCGACACCATGCCCCAAACCGGTGGACCCCAGCCGCTCACGAGAGAACAGGCTGTCTGTCACCAAGGCACGGCTCAGGCCGTGGAGGTTTTCAAATAGCAAACCCGCTTCCTCAAAAGCACGTTTCTTGCTAGAGACTTCCACGTGGGCCACAACGTGGTCCGGGGGCAGGATCGAGGCTAGGCGGTTCATGATGCGGCCGAATTATGCACCTAAAAAAAACCGCCCTGCACGGGCGGTTGTCGGGGATGTTGCACCGGTTTCACATGATGCGCTTGGGCGCTTCGTGGTGATGGTCTTGCAGGCGGTCCTTGTGGCGCACGACCTGGCGATCCAGCTTGTCCACCAGTTCGTCGACAGCGGCGTACAGGTCTTCATGGGCACTTTCGGCAAACATGTCGTTGCCCTTCACATGGATCGTGCACTCGGCCCGTTGTCGTCGATCCTTCTCCTTTTGCTTCTCTACCGTCAGGAGCACCTTGACATCGACAACCTGGTCAAAGTGACGGGCAATACGATCTAGCTTGGTCGTGACATAACTGCGCAATGCGGGGGTAACTTCAAGATGGTGACCGCTGATCGTCAGGTTCATACATAGCCTCCAATTGCTATCAAAGTTAAGAGCTGGGGCAGTGTGCCCAGCGTCCAGAGCAACCCACTTTGGTTGTTGGACGCACCCACTATGCGCCCGAATTTCTGGAAATGCAACGCCTTTTTTTAGCCCTCCGCAAGGGATGGAAATTTGCTGCATTTCCCGTGCAAACCGCCCCCAAGCCGGTGCCATAATGCGAGCTTGTCAACGAATTGGAGAACGCTCCTTGGAAACCTACCCTAGTCGGTAGCTTTCAGCTCCCGGGCTTGCCGTGGGGTTGAAAGCCAACCCAATCCCCACCACAACGCAACCCACCTTTGGGAGTGAGCCATGTTGAATATTTTTACGCTCGTCAACGGGCGGCTGTTCCAGGAAGAGATCGAGTCCCTGGAGGAGTTGGCGCAGTTCCAGCCCATCTGGGTGGACCTGGAGTCCCCCACCATCGAAGAAAAACGCTGGGTCAAGCAGCACTACGGTCTGTCCATTCCGGACGATGCCATGGACGAGGACATCGAGGAATCCGCACGCTTCTACACCGAAGACAACGGTGATCTGCATATCCGCAGCGACTTCCTGGTACCCGACGATGAAGAGCCGCATACCGTGCGCGTGGCCTTCATCCTGAACCTGGCCAACGATGGCCGGCGCTCCAGCGGCGTGCTGTTCTCCATCCATGACGAAGACATTCCGGTGTTCCGACTGCTGCGCATGCGCGCGCGCCGTGCACCAGGGCTGATCGAAGACGCCAAGGAAGTGCTGCTCAAGCTGCTCGACGCCGACGCCGAATACTCGGCCGACACGCTCGAAGAGATTTACGATGCCCTGGAGAAAGTCAGCTCCCAGGTGCTGGCGGGTGACGTGACCGACGCGCAGGCCGGCTCTGTGCTGGGTGAGATCGCACGCCACGAAGACATGAACGGGCGCATCCGGCGCAATGTGATGGACACCCGCCGCGCCGTGAGCTTCCTGATGCGATCCAAGATGCTCAACAACGAGCAGTTCGAGGAAGCACGCCAGATCCTGCGCGACATTGACTCGCTGGACTCGCACACCGCCTTCCTGTTCGACAAGATCAACTTCCTGATGGATGCGACGGTCGGTTTCATCAACATCAACCAGAACAAGATCATCAAGATCTTCTCGGTGGCCAGCGTGGCGCTGCTGCCGCCCACACTGATCGCCAGCATTTACGGCATGAATTTCCAGTACATGCCAGAACTGGCCCAGACCTGGGGCTACCCCTATGCGCTGGGTCTCATGCTGGCCAGCGCGCTGGTGCCGATGTGGTACTTCCGCCGCCGCGGTTGGCTGAAATAGAAATTAGATACGAAACTAGGTCCTGGCCCTCACAAACATTGCACAATAAGCTACTGAATTTATAGCAATTGGAGCAAGTTGCGGACCATCTTGCGGGCGTAGACGCTGGCCACACTGTCCACAAACTGGGGGAAGTCCACATGCGCACTGTCGTCGGCCCGGTCGGAAATGGTACGTATTGCGGCCATGGGCACACCATAGTCGGCACACACCTGCGCCACGGCCGCACCTTCCATCTCCACCGCCAGGGCCCGGTGCTGTGCAGCCGCCAGATCGTCCACAATGCGCTGTACCTCCTGCGCCGCACAAACAAAGCGGTCACCGGTGGCAATCAGCCCCTCATGCACCTGGACACTGCGCCCCTGAAATTCCATGCCCGCCAGGGCTGACCGTGCGGCACCTGCCAAGGCCTGGGTCCACGCGCCATCGACCGCCAGCACGCTTTGGCCGGTCAGCGGGATTTCATAGCGCGGGAACAGCGGCGAGGCGTCCATGTCGTGCTGCACAAAGCCATTGGCCACCACCACATCGCCCACGGCCACGCCGGGCCCCACACCACCTGCAACACCCGTGAAGACAACCGCACGGGCACCGAAGTGCTCCAGCAGGGCCACCGTGGTGGTGGCCGCCGCCACCTTGCCGATGCGCGACAGCGCCAACACCACGGGGTGCCCGTCGAGGTATCCGACCGAAAAGGCGCGCCCGGCACGGGTGACAGTCTGCACACCGGTCATGGCATGCACCAGACCTTCCTGCTCCTGGGACAGAGCGCTCAGTATGGCGATGGGAGCGTTCATTGGGTGCGCAACTCGCGGCGCAATATCTTGCCGACCGGCGTCTTGGGCAGGTCGCCGCGAAACTCGACCACGCGCGGTTGCTTGTAGCCCGTGAGGTTGTCGCGGCAATAGGCACGCACCGCGTCTTCCGTCACGGCCGGGTCCTTGCGCACGATCACCAGCTTCACGGCCTCACCGGTCTTGGCGTCGGGCACGCCAACGCAGGCCACCTCCATGACGCCGGGCATCTGGCCGACCACGTCTTCCAGCTCATTGGGAAACACGTTAAAGCCGCTGACCAGGATCATGTCCTTCTTGCGGTCCACGATCTTGAAGAAGCCCTTGTCGTCGACCACGCCGATGTCACCGGTCTTGAAGTAGCCGTCCGGTGTCATGACCTTGGCGGTTTCGTCCGGCCGCTGCCAGTAGCCCGCCATCACCTGGGGGCCCTGGATGGCAATTTCGCCGGACTGGCCTGGCGCCACTTCACGCCCCTCGTCGTCGAGCAGTTTGAGGGTGGTGCTGGGCAAGGGCACGCCAATGGTTCCGGTGTAGGCCGTGGCGGTGACCGGGTTGCAGGTGGCCGAGGGTGAGGTTTCGCTCAGGCCATAGCCTTCGCAGATCGGGCATCCGGTCTTTTCCAGCCAGAGCTTGGCCACATGGCTCTGCACGGCGGTGCCGCCACCGACCGAGACCTTGAGGTGGCTCCAGTCCACGGTATTGAAATCGGGGTGGTTGGCCAGGCCGTTGAACAGGGTGTTGACCGCCGGAAACGAGTGGATGCGGTGCGGTGCCAGCTCCTTCAACACGCCCGGTATGTCGCGCGGGTTGGCAATGAGAATGGCTTTGCCGCCTGTGCGCAGCCCCAGCATCATGCCCACGGTGAAAGCGAAGATGTGGTACAGCGGCAAGGCAATGACGCCGGTGGGCTGCTCGGTGGCCGGAATCTTCTTCATCACCGGCGCGTTCCAGGCTTCGGACTGGAGCACGTTGGCAATCACGTTGCGGTGCAGCAGCACCGCACCCTTGGAGACCCCCGTGGTACCGCCGGTGTACTGCAGCACGGCCACATCGTCGGCACCAAGTTCCACCTTCTGCAAGCCGCGCTTGCGGCCCTGCGCCACGGCGTCGTTGAAGCGCACGGCCGTGGGCAGGTGAAAGGCAGGCACCAGCTTCTTGACATTGCGCACCACGTAATTGACCAGGGTGCCCTTGAGCAGGCCCAACTGGTCGCCCATGGCGCACAGCACCACGTGCTTGACCGGCGTGGCAGCGATGCACTTCTCCAAAGTGCTGGCAAAGTTCTCGATGATGACAATGGCCTTAGCGCCCGAGTCCTTGAGCTGGTGCTCGAGTTCGCGCGGGGTGTAGAGCGGGTTGACGTTGACCACCACGAAACCGGCGCGCAGGATGCCCGCCACGGCCACCGGGTACTGGGGCACGTTGGGCATCATGATGGCCACGCGGTCGCCCTTGACCAGCCCCAACCCCTGCAGGTAGGCGCCGAAGGCCTGGCTCAGTGCGTCGGTCTGGGCGTAGCTGATCTCCTTGCCCATGAAGCTGTAGGCCCCCCGGCTGGCATAGGCCTTGAAGCTTTCCTCCATCAGGGCCACCAGCGAGGTGTAGGTGCCGGGGTTGATGTCCGCGGGCACGCCCTGGGGGTAGCTTGAAAGCCAGATACGGTCTGTCATGCAAAAGTCTCCACTGTTGTTCCGTTTGAAATCCTTGCGCCATCGGCCTGGCACCACGGGTTTGCCCCACTAGAGGCTGCCCCCAAGGTGACCTGTCTCCCCGGGATTATGTTGTAAGCTTTGTTTCAGTTTCAACATCACGAGGAGATTCCCATGCAGACTGGCGTGAACACGCAAAGTCCGACAGCGGAAAACAAGCAAAGCCCGGCCGCCCAGTGCATCGGGGTTCCCCGCGAAGTCTTTGCCGGCGAGAAGCGGGTGGCCACCGTGCCCGAGGTCGTGGCCAAACTGATCAAGTTGGGTTTTTCCGTCCAGGTGGAATCCGGCGCTGGGGCATTGGCCAATTTCAGTGACGACAGTTACCGCGAGGCCGGTGCCACCGTGGTCGACAGCGCGGCCGCCATCTGGTCGCAGTGCGACATCGTGTTCAAGGTGCGTGCACCTTCGCCCGAAGAAGTGGCACAGATGCGCGAAGGCCTGGTGCTGGTCGGCTTCATCTGGCCGGCGCAGAACCCCGAGCTGATGCAGCAGCTGGCTGCGCGCCAACTCACCGTGCTCTCCATCGACTGCCTGCCGCGCACCCTGAGCCGCGCCCAGAAGATGGACGCCCTGACCTCCATGGCCGGTGTCAGCGGCTACCGTGCCGTCATCGAAGCGGCGAATGCCTTCGGCCGCTTCTTCAACGGCCAGATCACCGCCGCAGGCAAGGTGCCTCCGGCCAAGGTCTTCATTGCCGGCGCCGGCGTGGCCGGTCTGGCCGCCATCGGCACGGCCGCGGGCCTGGGCGCCATCGTGCGCGCCAACGACACCCGCGCCGAAGTGGCCGACCAGGTCAAGTCGCTCGGTGGTGAGTTCGTGAAGGTCGACTACGAGGAAGAAGGCTCGGGCGGTGGCGGCTACGCCAAGGTCATGAGCGAAGGCTTCCAGGCCGCGCAGCGTGCGATGTACGCGCAGCAGGCGCGCGAGGTGGACATCATCATCACCACCGCGCTGATTCCCGGCAAACCGGCACCGAAACTCATTACCGCCGAGATGGTGCAGACCATGAAACCCGGCAGCGTGATCGTGGACATGGCGGCCGAGCAAGGCGGCAACTGCGAACTGACCGAACCGGGCCAGGCCGTGGTGAAGCATGGCGTGACCATCATCGGCTACACCGACCTGGCTTCGCGCCTGGCCAAGCAGGCATCCACCCTGTATGGCACCAACCTGTTCCGCCTGACCGAAGAGCTGTGCAAGGCCAAGGACGGCGTGGCGGTGGTCAACATGGAAGACGACGCCATCCGTGGCCTCACCGTCATCAAGGACGGCACCATCACCTGGCCCGCACCTGCGCCCAAGGCCGCCGCACCTGCCGCACCCAAAGCGGTGGCACCGGCCGTGAAAAAGGCCGCAGGCCACGGCGAACCGACACCGCCCATGGCGGGCAGCACGCTGGCCATCGTGTTTGGTGTGGCCGCCGCCCTGTTCTGGCTCATCGGCGCCTTCGCCCCGGCCGAATTCCTGTCGCACTTCACGGTGTTCGTGCTGGCCTGCTTCGTTGGCTACATGGTGGTGTGGAATGTGAAACCCGCACTGCACACGCCGCTCATGAGCGTGACCAACGCCATCAGCTCCATCATCGCCATCGGCGCGCTGGTGCAGATTGCACCGCCGCTGGCCGAAGGCGCTGCGCGGCCCGACCTGTGGATACGCCTGCTCTCGGGCGGCGCCATCGTGCTCACCGCCATCAACATGTTCGGCGGTTTCGCCGTGACCCAGCGCATGCTGGCCATGTTCCGCAAATAAGGGAGAAACCGCAATGTCTTTCAGTCTGGCTACGGTCTCCTACATCGGAGCCACCATTCTTTTCATCCTGAGCCTGGGCGGTCTGTCGAACCAGGAAACCGCCCGCCGCGGCAACCTCTACGGCATGGTCGGCATGGCGCTGGCCGTGCTGGCCACCGTGTTCGGCCCCCAGGTCACCGGCAGCGGCTACGCCTGGATCGTCGGTGCCATGGTCATCGGTGGCGGTGCGGGGCTGTACGCCGCGCGCACCGTGCAGATGACGCAGATGCCCGAGCTGGTGGCTTTCATGCACAGCATGGTCGGCCTGGCCGCCATGCTGGTGGGCTTTGCCACCTTCATCGACCCGAACGCCGCCGCGGGCTACACCGGTGCCGCCAAGACCATCCACGAACTCGAAATCTACATCGGCGTCTTCATCGGCGCGGTCACGCTGTCGGGCTCGGTGGTGGCCTTCGGCAAGCTGTCCGGACGCATTGGTGGCAGCCCCGTACTGCTGCCGGGGCGCCACTGGCTCAATCTCGCCGGGCTGCTGGCGGTGGTCTGGTTCGGCCGCGCCTTCATCAACGCGCACGGCATCGACGAAGCCATGGTGCCCATGGTGGTGATGACCGCCATTGCCCTGCTCTTCGGCGTGCACATGGTCATGGCCATTGGCGGGGCCGACATGCCGGTGGTGGTGTCCATGCTCAACAGCTACTCCGGTTGGGCGGCCGCAGCCACGGGCTTCATGCTGTCCAACGACCTGCTGATCGTGGTCGGCGCACTGGTAGGTTCCAGCGGTGCCATCCTGTCCTACATCATGTGCAACGCCATGAACCGCAGCTTCATCAGCGTCATCGCGGGCGGCTTCGGCACCACGGCCGCAGCGCCCAAGGCGGCCGGGGGTTCGCAGGAGCCGCAAGGCGAAGTGACACCCGTCAGCGCGTTGGAGACGGCGGAGCTGTTGCGCGAAGCCAAGAACGTGATCATTGTCCCCGGCTATGGCATGGCGGTCGCCCAGGCGCAGCACACCGTATTTGAAATTACCAAGCTGCTACGCGAAAAGGGCGTGAACGTGCGCTTCGGCATCCACCCAGTGGCAGGACGCATGCCGGGTCACATGAACGTGCTGCTGGCCGAGGCCAAGGTGCCCTACGACATCGTGTTCGAGATGGAAGAACTGAACGATGACTTCGGCGACACCGACGTGGCCATGGTCATCGGCGCCAACGACATCGTGAATCCGGCCGCGCAGGAAGACCCGAGCAGCCCGATCGCCGGCATGCCGGTGCTGGAGGTCTGGAAGGCCAAGACCAGCATCGTGATGAAACGCTCCATGGCCAGCGGCTACGCCGGCGTGGACAATCCGCTGTTCTACAAAGAAAACAACCGCATGCTCTTCGGCGACGCCAAGAAGATGCTCGATGAGCTGCTGGGAGCGTTGAAAAGCTAAAGGAAACCCGCATGAGTGAACGTTGGAAACCCAGCGTGACCGTGGCGGCCGTCATCGAACGTGACGGCCGTTTTTTATTGGTCGAAGAACACACGCCCGAAGGCTTGCGCCTGAACAACCCGGCCGGGCACCTGGAGCCGGGCGAGTCGCCGCAAAGCGGCTGCGTGCGCGAGGTGCTGGAGGAAACGGCCCACGGCTTCACGCCCACGGCCCTGGTGGGGGTCTACCTGTCGCGTTTCGTGCGCCCGGCCACCGCCAGCACCGCCGAGGAAGCCATTACCTACCTGCGCTTTGCCTACTGCGGCGAAGTCGGCGCCTTCCACCCCGAGCGCACTTTGGACGAGGGCATCGTGCGCACGCTGTGGCTCACGGCTGACGAAGTGCGCGCCACCCAGGCCCGCCACCGCAGCCCGCTGGTCGTGCAATGCATGGAAGACTACCTGCGCGGCCAGCGCTTCGACCTGGGCCTGGTGCTTACCGACCCCAGCGCACTCGTGCAAAGCTGATTAGTTGCTATTATTTTTATAGCTACCTGCGCAATACCTACGCGGGCTGGATGCCAAATTCGCCACTAAAATAGCCACTATCCAGAGGTTTCAGGCATGCAAGCAGCAAAAAAACGCGTCGTGGTCGGTTTGAGTGGCGGGGTGGACTCGGCCGTTTCGGCCTACCTGCTCAAGCAGCAGGGCTATGAAGTTATCGGCATCTTCATGAAGAACTGGGAAGACGATGACGACAGCGAATACTGCTCGTCCAACATCGACTTCGTGGACGCTGCTTCGGTGGCAGACGTGCTGGGCATCGAGATCGAGCACGTGAACTTTGCCGCCGACTACAAGGACCGCGTGTTTGCCGAATTCCTGCGCGAGTACCAGGCCGGGCGCACCCCCAACCCCGACATCCTGTGCAACGCCGAAATCAAATTCAAGGCCTTCCTGGACCACGCCTTCGCTCGCGGCGCCGACTTCATTGCTACCGGCCACTACGCCCGCGTACGCCGCAATGCGCAGACCGGGCTGGTGGAGCTGCTCAAGGGCTTGGACCCGGGCAAAGACCAAAGCTACTTCCTGCACCGCCTGAGCCAAGCCCAACTGGACCGGGTGCTGTTTCCGGTGGGTGAGCTGCACAAGAGCGAGGTGCGCCGCATTGCCAACGAGATCGGCCTGCCCAACGCCAAGAAGAAGGACTCCACCGGCATCTGCTTCATTGGCGAACGGCCGTTTCGCGAATTTCTGAACCGCTACATCTCCAAGGAACCGGGGCCCATCAAGGATGGCAGCACCGGGCGCACCATCGGCCAGCACGTCGGACTGTCGTTCTACACCCTGGGCCAGCGCCAGGGCCTGGGCATTGGTGGCATCAAGGCCAAAGGGGCGCAAAAGGGGGGCGGCGAGCACGCGCCCTGGTTTGTGGCGCGCAAGGACATGGAAAAAAACACGCTGTGGGTGGTGCAGGGGCACGAGCACCCGTGGCTGCAGTCGCGTACGCTCAGCGCCCAGGATGCCAGCTGGGTCAGCGGCACGGCACCAGTGGATGGCGCCTTGGCGGCCAAGACGCGCTACCGCCAAAGCGATGCGCCCTGCACGGTGCAAGGGGCTACAGCGGATGGCGCCTTCACACTGGTCTTTGGCGAGCCCCAATGGGCTGTGACGCCAGGGCAGTCTGCCGTGCTCTACGACGGCGAAGTCTGTCTGGGGGGCGGCATCATCGCGTCTGCCACACCCTGGCAGGCCGCGTGACGCTATAAAACCGGGAGCTTCCTGCGCTTATCCCATGCGGGCCAGCATAGTTTCCATGTCTTTTACCATGGCCTCCAGGCTAGCTTTCTGGGCTTCGTCGGGCTGCACGCGGGCGTTGAGTTCCTGCTCCATGAAGCACACCGTCATGCGCAGGTAGGTGCTGTCGAGCGCCTTGCGCACGGCCGCGAACTGCTGTCCGATCTTGAGGCAGTCCTCGCCTTCTTCCACCATGCGCTGGATGCCGCGGATCTGCCCCTCTGCGCGGCGCAGGCGGTTGAGCACATCGGTGCGGGCTTCGGGCTGGTTC
Source organism: Rhodoferax sp. (assembly GCA_008015235.1). Classification (GTDB taxonomy): domain Bacteria; phylum Pseudomonadota; class Gammaproteobacteria; order Burkholderiales; family Burkholderiaceae_C; genus Allorhodoferax. Next base: position 133,063 of record SSFF01000013.1, read on the forward strand.
AGTACGGTCATGGGAAAGTCGTCCACGGGTTTGCGATAAGGGGCCGCATTTTCGCCGATGTTCGCCCCCTGCGCTACCTTTGCATGTGCCGAATCTGTGGCGCAAAGCCCGCACATGCCCCCGGGCGTATCCCTCGGGACCGGTGCAGACTGTGCAGGGTTCAGCGGCTGCATGCCCCGTTACCTTCGGGTACGCCCAAGCGTTTGAGGAGGAAGCCGGGCGGGCAAAAGCCCGTGATGCCGGACTGGAACAGGTTGAAGCCAACAAAGGCCGTGAAGGCCAGGGCCCACTTGGTCCAAAAAATGGGGCTGCCCTCCACGCCCAAGGCGAGCGAAAGCATGACAAAGAATCCGGCCATGATGCGGATGTAACGTTCTACGGTCATAAGGTTCTCCAGTTAAAAATCAGGTTTTGTCGGCCAGGCGCACGATGCCGAGGGCCTTGAGCACGTACTTTTCGTACACCGGCTCGGAATTGCCCTTGCGCACCTTGCGCAGGAAATATTTCTCGAACGCAATCTTGGCCAGGTGCACCCATTTGCCCTTCTTGAACCAGTTGACATTGCGCGGTGGAATCTGCGGAAGCGCCACAAAGGCAGCGCCGGTGTCGCCCATGTCGGCCAAGCAAATGGCGTTCCAGGTGCCCTTGGCCAGTGCCGGCTTGCCGGCCAGCTCATCGGCGATGTTGTGGGCGATGGCGCCGACCATGCTCTCGATCATGTAGCCAGTCTTGGGTGTGCCGGTGGGCACGGGCGTGGTCTCCACGGGCGGGATCGCCACGCAGACACCGGCCGAGAAGATGTTCTTGTAGGCCTTGCTGCGCTGGTATTCGTCAATGAGCACAAAGCCGCGCGGGTTGCACAGGTTGGGCACGTTGGCAATGGCGTCCACGCCCTTGAAGGCAGGCAGCATCATCGACAGCTGGAACGGCACCTCGTGCTCCTTGTAGACCTGGCCCAGGTCGTCGAGCTGGGTCACGAACAGTTTGCCCTGCTCGACCTTGGTGGTCTTGGCATTGGTAATCCACTTCATGTCGCGGTTGCGCATCTCGGACTCCAGCATGGACTTGCTGTCGCCGACGCCGCCCAGGCCCAGGTGGCCAATGTAGGGCTCGCTGGTCACATAGGTGATCGGCACCTTGTTGCGCAGCTTGCGTTTGCGCAAGTCGGTGTCGAGGATGAAGGCGAACTCGTAGGCCGGGCCGAAGCAGCTGGCACCAGGCATGGCGCCGATGACCACGGGGCCGGGGTTCTTGAGAAAGTTTTCGTAGTCGGCCCAGAACGCCTGGGCATGGTCAACGCTGCAGATGGAGTGGGTAAAGCCACCACCACCCGATGACACCGGGCCCGCACCCGGCACTTCGGAAAACGACAGCTTGGGGCCAGTGGTAATCACCAGGTAGTCGTAGTCCAGCACCTGGCCATTGGCCAGGGTGAGCTTGTTGGCCGCGGCGTCGAGCGCCGTGGCGGCGCTGGCGACGAAACCGATGCCCTTGCGCTCCAGGTAAGGGGCAATAGGCAGGGTGATTTCCTCACGCTGGCGCCAGCCCACGGCAATCCAGGGGTTGCTCGGCACGAACTGGAAGTAATCGGTGGCATTGACCACCGTGATGCGGTGCTCCTTGTCCAGCAGTTCCCGAATCTCATAGGCTGCGGGCATGCCGCCGATGCCTGCGCCAACGATCACGATGTGTGCCATGTTTGTCTCCTTGTGTTCATGGTTTGAAAAGCACGCGATTGCTACAGATCTTTTATTCCTTGTACAAATCAGTCGTGTCTAGGCGCGAAGCCGCAGACAGTGCAGACGCACTGGCGAAGGCGAAGCAACAACGACACGGATGATTTGTGCATGGAATCACACCGCCTCCATGCGCTGGCGGTACAGGGCGTAGTACAGGACGGGAATGACCACCAGGGTCAGCAGGGTGGACACCAGAATGCCGAAGATGAGCGAGACCGCCAGGCCATTGAAGATGGGGTCGTCGAGGATGAAGAAGGCGCCGATCATGGCGGCCAAGCCGGTCAGTGCAATGGGCTGGGCACGCACGGCGGCGGACTGCAGCACCGCCTCCTTGAAGGCCACGCCGTTGCGCACCTGCAGCTCGATGAAGTCCACCAACAGGATGGAGTTGCGCACGATGATGCCGGCCAGGGCGATCATGCCGATCATGCTGGTGGCCGTGAACTGCGCCCCCAGCAGGGCATGCCCCGGCATGACACCGATGATGGTCAGCGGAATCGGCGCCATGATGACCACGGGGGTCAGGTAGCTCTTGAACTGCGCCACCACCAGCAGGTAGATCAGCACCAGGCCCACCGCATAGGCGGCGCCCATGTCACGGAAAGTGTCATAGGTAATCTGCCACTCGCCGTCCCACTTGAGTCCGAACTGGCGATAAACATCGGTGGGTTGCTTGATCCAGTACTCCCCCAGCATCCCGTCCTTGGAAGCGCCCAGTTCCGCTATCTTGGAACGAATCGCAAACAGACCGTACAGCGGCGAGTCAGTCTTGCCGGCCATATCGCCCATCACATAGCTCACACCCAGCAGGTCCTTGGTGAACAGCGGCTTGTCGATCACACCTTTTTCCACCTGCACCAGCTCTGACAAGGGCACCAGCTGGCCATTGGCCGCGCGCAGGGGCATGGCCAACACGGCGTCCAGGCCCGCCTGCTTTTCCTGCGGCAACTGCAGGCGCACCGGCACCGGGTACTTGGACTGCTGGTCGTGCAGGTAGGCACTGTCCATTCCCGACAGAGCACCGGCCACGGTTTGGGCCACCACGGCCACCGGAATACCCAGACTCTCGGCCCGTTGGCGCCGCACCCGCAGGAAGGAGCGCGCAGCATCTTCCTTCAGGCTGGTGTCGATGCCCACGATGTCGGCCGTGGCGCCAAAGGCAGCAGCAACTTCTTTGGCCAGCTTCTGGCGCCCGGCTTCGTCCGGGCCATAGATTTCGGCCACCAGCGGTGACATCACGGGTGGGCCCGGCGGCACTTCCACCACCTTGACGCGGGCATGGTATTTGGCCGCAATTTGTTCGAGCGCAGGACGCAGGCGCTGGGCGATGGCGTGGCTTTGCTCCTTGCGGTGGTGCTTGTCGACCAGACTCACCTGCAGATCGCCCTGTTCCATGTCGGAGCGCAGGTAGTACTGGCGCACCAGACCATTGAAGGTGATGGGCGAGGCAGTGCCGGCGTAGCCCTGCAGGTGCCGCACCTCGGGCTGCTGGGCCAGGTAGGTACCCATGTCCTGCAGCACCAGGGCGGTGTCCTCCAGCGGCGTACCTGCGGGCATGTCGACCACCACCTGGAACTCGCTCTTGTTGTCGAAAGGCAGCATCTTCAGCACCACCCACTGCACCACGGCCAAGCCTACCGACAGCATCAGGGCTGCAACAATGCCCGCCAGCAGAAGCCAGCGCTTGCGGGCGCTATTGAGCAGCGGGGACAAGATGGCTGCAAACAGCTTCTGCAGTTTCTTTGTCGTACCCGACGCCCCTGCCGCATGCATCAACTGGTGTTCGTGGCTGTCATGTTCACGCATGAATTTCAGCGCCAGCCATGGAGTGACCGTGAAAGCAATCGCCAGCGAAATGGCCATGCCCAGGCTCGAATTGATGGGGATGGGGCTCATGTACGGCCCCATCAGACCCGAGACAAAGGCCATGGGCAGCAAGGCAGCGATGACCGTCAGCGTGGCCAAAATGGTGGGGCCGCCGACTTCGTCCACCGCACGCGGGATCAGTGCCGACAGGCGTGCATCGGGTGTCAACTGCTGGTGGCGGTGGATGTTCTCCACCACCACAATGGCGTCGTCCACCAGAATACCGATGGAGAAGATCAGCGCGAACAGGGACACGCGGTTGAGCGTGAAACCCCAGGCCCAAGACGCAAACAAGGTGGCAGTCAGGGTCAGTATCACCGCGGCACCAACGATCAGTGCCTCGCGCCGCCCCAGGGCCAGACCCACCAGCAGAATCACCGAGCCGGTGGCGAACGCGAGCTTCTGGATCAGCTTGTTGGCCTTCTCCGCGGCCGTTTCGCCATAGTCACGCGTGACGGTGGCTTCGATGCCTGCCGGAATGACAGTATTTTTCAGGCTGTCGAGCCGGGTGATGACAGCACGTGACACGTCCACTGCGTTTTCACCGGGTTTCTTGGTCACGGCGACGGTCAATGCCGGGTAGCTGTTGGTTGCATCGCTTGCGGCCGGGTCCGCACCGAATGCGGCCCCTTTGGTGAACCAGGTGTAGAGCGACGGCTGTGCAGCGGCTTCACGGATATCGGCCACTTCACGCAGGAATACGGGTTTACCTGCGTGCACGCCGACCACGAGGTCACCGACTTCCTGCGCATTGCGCAGGAACTCGCCCACTTCCACGGTCATCATCTGGGCTGCACCGTTCTTGGCGCTACCCGCCACATGCCCGGCCGGCATGCCAAAGTTGGCCGCCTTGAGCGTGCGCTGCAAGCCCAACAAGTCGATACCGCGGGCGCGCATGCGGGTCGGATCGAGCGCAACGTCCAACACCCGGCCCGGGCTGCCAATGGTGCTGACCTCACGCACACCGGGCACCGCCTTGAGCTCTGCCTCCAGGCTGTGGGCTATATCCTGCAGCTCCACAGCAGGATCCGCATCCTTGCCCCAAAGTGTGATGCCGACCACTGGAACATCGTCAATACCTTTTGGCTTCACAATGGGGGTAAGAGTGCCCAACTCCGCTGGCAGCCAATTCTGGTTGGCGTTGATCACGTCATACAGGCGCACAAGCGCTTCGGTGCGGGGCACACCCACCTTGAACTGCACCGTCAGCACCGCCATGCCCGGGCGCGATACCGAGTACGTGTGCTCGATGCCTGCAATCTGGCTGAACATCTGCTCGGCCGGGCGTGCCACCATGTTCTGCACATCGGCACTGCTGGCGCCCGGAAACGGCACCATGACGTTGGCCATGGTGACATTGATCTGCGGCTCCTCTTCGCGCGGGGTGACCAGCACGGCAAACGCCCCCAGCAGCAGTGCCACCAAGGCCAGCAACGGGGTCAGCGCGTTGCTCTGGAAGGCAGCTGCGATGCGCCCGGAAATACCTAATTTGGAGTGCGGCATGGCTGTTTACCTTTGTGAAGCCGCTTTGACCGGATCGAGCGCAACCACGTCACCGGTGCGCAGGCCTGCGATGACTTCCTGGGCCTGTGCGGTCTTCTGTGCGCCTGTGCGGATTGCGCGCAATACAAAGCCTTTGCCTTGTGCCACGTAGACGGCAGTCAATTCGCCGCGACGCACAATGGCCTGGCTGGGTACCATCAGACTCGCTACCGCGCCGCTTGACGCGCCGTCAAATTGCACACGCACTTGCTGCCCTGGTATCAAATGGGCCGCGTCCTGCGGCGCAATGTCCCAACGCCATTCCGATGTCTGGGACACCGGATCGGCCGACGGAACGATCTGGCGACCGGTCGGCTTGAGTGCAACGCCGCCGCCTGTCGCGCCCAGGACCTCCAACGTGGTCTGGGTTGCCGACCGAGCTTCTGCGGCGCGTGCCCCTGGCATCTGAACCACCGCACGAAGGGGTTGCGGCGCATAAATAGTGACGACCGGCGAACCTGGCAGGGCCAAGTCGCCCTCCTGGAGATGGGTTTGCAGGACCCACCCCGCGTATGGCGCCACTACCCTGGTATGGCTGACCCCGATTCCACTTTGCTGCACCGAGGCCTTGGCTTGCTCGGTAGCTGCCTGTGCGGCCTGCAGCTGGCTGCTGGCGGTATCCAGCGCAGCTTTGCTGACAAAGCCCTTTTGCTGCAGTTCCCGTGTCCGTTCATACTGGGCCTGCATGTTGCGGTGCTCTGCCGTGGCCTGCAACATTTGCGCCTGGCTGCGCTGCGTGGCAACCACCGCATCGCGGTCATCGATGGTGGCCAGAAGCTGACCTGCCTTGACCTGGTCACCAGCTTTGACGCGCAATGTAACGATGCGCCCATTGGCTTGTGCTGACACGGTGGTCTGGTGTACGGCCTGTACCACGCCATCTAGGGCGAACCCACCGGTCCCGGGTCCGGCCTGCAAGGTCACCGTGGGCACAGTCTGCGCCCACGCGGAGGCAAGCCCTAGGGCCAGCAGCAACACCGCGGCGCGCAGACGCCAGTTTGGATTCAGTTTAGTCATATCGCAATACATACTGTGTGGGGTATTCATGTACTATATGCTGTATCTAAGAAGATTGTCAAGTTGATGGGTTTTGCACGCGTGTGCTCGGAACATCCATCGGATTTCCCCGTCGGGTTCGAACGGTCACCCCTGACCCATCAGCCCAGGCCGCTGGGCACGGCAGGGAATTACAAATCCAGCAACTGCGAGAAATTGGTATTGGCGTAGTCGGCCGGGCCTTGCGTGTCGCTCACCACTTCGCTCAGTTCAAAGGAATGGCGAAGGACTTCAACCTCACCGCTGGAGAGCAGCCCGGCAGCCAGCGACCGCCCGACCTGCCTGAGGACGGCATTCTTGGCCGCTTCGGGGGTAGCCCCCAACAGGTCAACCACCACATTGACTGTGACCCGCACCGTGGCCAACTCAGGCGGGCGAGGGCTCGCACCCAAGCGCAACCTGGAGTCCTGCAACAATTCCCCCCCCGGGGTGACAAACATGACACGCACAGCCTCTGCGTCTGACAACACGTGGGATTTGGTGGAGGGGTTCAGCACGAACATGGTTCCATTGCTGAAATCGCGTATCCATGCAGTTCGCCCACCCGCAAATTCCTTTACCTCAAATCCATAGTATTGGGGTGAAACAATCGACTGCTTGGCCGGGTCCATGGCGGGGTTTTCGACGATGACACCTTCATGCTCAAACCCATAGACGCGCCGCCCGGCACCATCAATAAAGTGCTTGGCCAATGATGCGCCTGTATTCCCTAGCGGGTTTGAATTGATCATGTCTCCACCCTGGTCTGCATACTGGCGGAAACCATTCCGCGCCCTGCCACTTTACGCCGATTTGATCAGCGACTCAACCAAGTGAACGAAATGCAAGTGCAACCCACCTTGCACCTGCGTGACCAAATGCACACTACCCCCATGGCGTGGCACAAAACTTCCAGTGAGTTCCTTCATAATCAGTCGCCACTGCTCAGCCACCCTTTATTCATAGCAGATGCTTTACATTGAACGTGATGCGTCAGGTAAGTTAAGAACGATTTCCGTCCATCCAATTGACGGGGGCGAAGCCATGGCAGAAGACTCGCCGGAGATCCGTGCATTTTTGGCCTCGCCGTCGGAGCCAGATCCACAGTTTTCAACATCGGACGCTGAGTTCGTGCGCGTCTTGGAAGACTTGATAGACGCCTTGATATCCAAGAACATCCTGCGCCATACCGACCTGCCAGTTGCAGCCCAACGCAAGATCAATGCCCGCAAAGGAATGCGCAACCGACTCCAAGGCGCCTTGCGGCTGTTCAACGACGATGATTCCCTGATCTAGTCGCCTACCTCACAACAGCACATGCCAGAGACTCGCACTGAACCCAGCCAATCCAGCAGAGACGCCTTCTTCGGTTGGCGTCTTCAGGAGCATGCGGTTCACTTCGACCCGCTCCTGGACTGCATTGTTGCGATTGCCCGAATCTTCGAGATTCCCACCACCAGGGAAGCGCTGTCCGCCGGCTTGCCGCTGGAATCGAACCGACTCACCCCTGCCCTTGTCCCTCGCGCTGCAGCACGGGCGGGGCTGACAGTCCGTCTGGCAAGAAGGCAGTTGGATCACTTGCGCCCAGGTCTGCTCCCGGCCATTCTCCTGCTCAAGGACAAAGGCGCCTGCCTGCTACTCCAATGGTTGCCAGACGGCCATGCGAAAGTGCGCTTTCCTGAAACAGGGGAATCGGCCGAAGTTCTGACCAGGGATGAACTCGACAGTCTGTACGCGGGCGCCGTTTTCTTTGTGCGCCCCAATTTCAAATTTGACCAGCGCTCCGCACAGAGCACCACCCGCACCCGATCGGGACACTGGTTCTGGAGCACCGTTCTGCAGAACTGGCGGCTTTACAGGGATAGTTTGGTGGCTGCGTTCATCGTGAACTGCTTTGCCTTGGCGTTGCCAATGTTTTCAATGACGGTGTACGACCGTGTCGTCCCCAACCGCGCAGAAGAAACACTATGGGTGCTGACAATCGGAGTCCTGCTCATGCTGGTATTCGATACCGTGTTGCGCGTGCTGCGTGCCTACATCCTGGATATCGCAGGCAAAAGAATTGACGTGACATTGTCTGCCGCAATCATGGAACGGGTGCTGGGACTGCGAATTGCAGACCGCCCCGCCTCGGTTGGATCGTTCGCTGCCAATCTGCGGGCATTCGAATCGGTTCGAGATTTCATTGCCTCAGCTTCGGTGACCACCCTGGTAGACCTGCCCTTTGTATTGCTTTACCTCCTGGTGATCGCCTGGATCTCTCCTTTGCTGGTGCTACCGGTACTCTTAGCGACTGTCTTGCTTCTCCTCACGTCCTTGGTCATGCAGCAAAAAATGCAGGAGCTCGTGGTGGACAGCCAACGTGCAGCGGCCCAACGCAATGCCAACTTGGTGGAGAGCTTGGTCGGCATTGAAACCATCAAATTCATGTCCGCTGAGGGGACGTTTCAGCAGCGCTGGGAGCAATCAACCACGTTTCTGGCCCAAACCGGCACCAAACTCAAGCTCCTGTCCGCTATCGTGATGCAAAGCGCGCAAACATTGCAGCAGTTGACTTCGGTGGCTGTGTTGGTTGTTGGCGTTTATCTGATGATGAGCAACCAAGTAACCATGGGGGCCATCATTGCCGCCTCCATGCTGGCCGGCAGGGCGATGGCGCCATTTGGTCAGGTTGCAGGCCTGTTGATGCAGTTTCAGAATGCAAAATCCGGGTTGAGTGCTGTGGAGCAGCACATGAAGACAGAACCCGAAAGGCCGGTGGACGCCACATTTCTGCACCGTCCGGGATTTCAGGGTTCTGTGGAGTTCAAGAATGTCTCGTTCAAGTACCCGGGACACGACCAGACGGTTCTCAACAACGCCTCATTCAAGATACTTGCTGGCGAACGTGTTGCCTTCATTGGCAGGGTGGGATCTGGAATGTCCACCATTCAGCGATTGATACTGGGCCTGTACCAGCCGACGCAGGGTGCTGTATTGGTCGATGGTATCGATGTACGGCAGATTGACCCGGCTGAGTTGCGCCGTGCAGCCGGTTTTGTGGCGCAAGATACCTGTCTTTTTTACGGCAGTCTCAAAGACAACATTGCCTTGGGTGCCCCCTTTGCAAATGACCACGACATACTGGCAGCTGCAGATGTTGCGGGAGTGTCCGAGTTTGCCAACCGCCACCCCAAAGGCTTCGACATGCCGATTGGCGAGCGCGGTGAATCGCTGTCAGGCGGACAGCGCCAGGCCGTTGGAATTGCCCGAGCCATCCTGAATGACTCCCCCATCCTGCTGCTGGACGAACCCAGCAGCGCCATGGACCACCAAAGTGAAGATTTGCTGAAATCCCGTTTGCGCCGCTTCGCAACCGGGAAGACCGTGATTCTGGTAACCCACCGGACTTCTTTGCTCGACCTTGTAGACCGATTGATCGTCATCGACAACGGTCAGATCGTAGCTGACGGCCCCAAGGCCCAGGTGATTGAAGCCCTCCAGGGCGGCCGCATTGGAAGGGCCAACGGATGAATCGAATGGAACGCATCCTCGCCTGGATGTTGCCACACTGGAATCGCCTCTACGCACGCACGTCACCCCTGGTCGACAGGATAGTCACATTCATTGGCGACCCGAAAAGCGAAAAAGATGCCGAGTTTGATGCACACGACAACTGGACTGCCCATGAGGGCTCGCCTCGTGGTGTCCGCCTCACGGTCTGGTTCAGCTTCCTGGCACTCATCACCGGGCTGGTCTGGGCCGCCTTTGCGGAATTGGATGAAGTGACACGCGGTGAAGGAAAGGTCATTCCTTCTCGCCAAATTCAGGTACTCCAGAGTCTTGACGGCGGCATCGTCAGTGAAATTCTGGTCAAAGAAGGTCAGGCTGTCAAAGCTGGTGAGCTCCTGCTGCGGGTGGACTCTACCCGAATGGTCTCGTCACTCAGAGAGAATCGCGTCCAGTATCTCGCCCTCCTTGCCAAAGCGGCGCGACTGAAAGCGCTTTCGGATGGGGGGAGATTTGCCCCTCCCGAGGAAGCACTGCGTGAAGCACCGGATATCGTCACGCAAGAGCGCTTGCTGTACGAATCGCGACGCTCTGAACTTGATGCAACCCTGGCCGTTGCACGCCAGCAATCATCCCAGCGCGCGCAGGAGTTGATTGCCGCCAAGGCTCGCCGCGAACAGGCCTCACAAAGTTACACCCTGACGGCCAGGGAGTTGGAGCTGACCCGACCACTGGTGAAAACAGGTGCCGTCTCAGATGTCGAATTGCTGCGACTGGAGCGCGACCTGGCGCGCTACCGCGGAGAAAGAGACAGTGCCAACACCGACATCCCGCGCCTGGAGTCATCGGTGATCGAGGCAAATCGCAGGGCACAAGAGCTGGAACTGACATTCCGAAATGCAGCACGAACCGAACTCAGCGAAACCAATGCCAAGCTCAACACCTTGTCAGAAGGCAGTACCGCACTGGAAGACCGCGTAAACCAGACAGAAATCCGCTCTCCTTTGAACGGTACAGTGAAGCAGCTCAAGGTCAACACAGTGGGGGGGGTCGTGCAGCCTGGAAAGGATGTGATCGAACTGGTACCGGCAGACGATGCACTCTTACTGGAAGCCCGAATCCAACCCAAAGACATTGCATTTTTGCGGCCCGGCCAACCTGCCTTGATCAAATTCACGGCCTACGACTACTCTATCTATGGCGGTCTTGAAGCGACACTGGAACACATCAGTGCCGACAGCGTCTTGGATGAAAAAGGCAACGCTTACTACCTGGTCCGGCTCCGAACAGCTTCCACCAGTATCGGTCCACAAAGACTCCCCATCATTCCCGGAATGATTGCCGAAGTCGACATCCTGACAGGCAAGAAATCCGTTTTGGCTTACCTTTTAAAACCTATTTCACGGGCCAAAGCGCGTGCTCTGACGGAACGATGATTTTCCTGACCCACGACAGTGGCCTGCTGAAACACTGGCAACGTGCATTGAATCGCGGCAAAGCGCCAATTTTTCATAGCTTTGCAGCATTTCATGACAGCAAAACAGCTGCACAAATTGTTTGGATTGACAGTGCCGTCAAGGATCTACCCCCATGGACAGATCCTGCATGGGCAAGCGTTTTTCTCCAACAACGCCACAAAATAATCTTTACCTCTTCAGCACCTTCGGATGATGAAGCCATCACCGCGCTAGATGCGGGGTGCACAGGCTACTGCCACGCATTCGCTGATGTTGCAACGTTAAGAAATGTTTTACAAGTTGTCGAATCTGGCCAAGTATGGGTAGGTCCCAGCCTATTGCAGCGCCTGATCAAAGTCGCTAACCATGCCAAGTCCTCAGCATCAACCCCTTCGATTCACTGGCAAACAGGACTGAGCCCTCGAGAAATACAGGTTGCAACACTTGCGGCCAACGGCGCTTCCAACCTGCAAATCGCAAGCATGTGCCATATTTCGGAAAGAACCATCAAAGCACATTTGAGTTCGATTTTCCAGAAAATGAATGTCACCGACCGGCTGCAAATGACGCTGCGGGTTCACGGCATCAGCTAAAAATCCCAAAAAACTGTACTTACGGCCAATACCCAGAGGGCTGCCACTCTCCTACATTTGAAAGAAGTTAGTTCAAATGCTGGAGATTCGCCATGGCTACCCAATCCACTGAAATTCAAGCCCGCGGTATTGTTGTCATTCTGCAAGGCAACGCCTGGGTTGAAGACAAGAATGGAAACCGTCACCCCCTGAAGGTCGGGGATGAACTGGAAGAGGGCCAAAAAGTAGTCACGGCTGACGGCACTCGGCTGGAATTGGCGCTCCCGAATGGCCAACCGCTTCTTATTGAGGCTGGACGCGAGTTGGTGCTTGATGCCAACTTGCTCGGAATTGCACCGCAAGACCGCACCGAATCCGCGCTTCAATCACTCAATGGTGGCGCCTCCGATATCGCCAAAGTGATTGCATCTGGGGGTGATCTTTCCGAGCAGCTGGAAGCTACCGCTGCCGGACTGGGCGGGGGACAAGGCGGTGAAGCCCATAGCTTCGTACGACTGACCCGGATCAGTGAAGGCCTCAATGACCTGGCACTGGTCAGAGATGACGGCCAAAATTCTGACGAAGAATCTCGATTCACTGGCGCAAGTACACAAGCGCTCACCGTCACCGGTGCCTCCGAGGGTGTGCCCACTGTCTCCATCCCCAACAATGGCACCGGCGTGGGTGGCTCCGATCTGTCCGTGGCCGAGAACGCCACCACCACCGGCTCCTTCACCATCTCCGCCCCCGACGGTCTGACCAGCCTGACCATCGGCTCCACCGTCATTACCGCCACAGCC
>SSFF01000018.1 GCA_008015235.1 Rhodoferax sp.
ACCACGTGCTGACCAAACCGGTCACCCCTTCGACCCTGTTGGAGGCCATAGGCGACACCCTGCACAAAGGCGTGGAAATCACCACCCGCAGCGAAGAGCGGGCCGAGAGCCACAGCGAAGCCATGGCCGCCTTGAAGGGCGCGCGCGTGCTGCTGGTGGAGGACAACGACATGAACCAGGAACTGGCCCTCGAATTGCTGGCCAATGCGGGCGTGGAGGCCACGCTGGCGGTCAATGGCCAGGACGCGCTGGACAAGCTGGCGGCCAACCCACAGTACGACGGCGTGCTGATGGACTGCCAGATGCCGGTGATGGACGGCTACACGGCCACGCGCGAGATCCGCAAGAACCCGCGCTACAAGGACTTGCCCATCCTGGCGATGACGGCCAACGCGATGGCGGGCGACCGGGAGAAGGTGCTGGATGCGGGCATGAACGACCACATTGCCAAGCCGCTCAATGTCAATGCCATGTTCACCACCATGGCGCGTTGGATCCGGCCCGGGGTGGCCCAGCGTGCCAAGCCAATCGCTCCTGATTCAGGAGCTACTCACGCAGCAAACACGGGGGATGGTACCCAGTTTGATCTGAAAACTGCACTGGCGCAGCTCGAAACCTTGCTGCGCGACAGTGATGCTGAAGCAGCCGATCTGCTGGACACCATCCGCGTCCACAGTATTGGAACGCCTCTGGACGCCATCCTCCAGCAGGTCGCCATTGCAGTGGATTCGTTTGACTTTGATGCGGCGCTGGAGGCTTTGCTGGACGCAAGGCTTTGAAGCTGCCAGGGTGTCAGGGAGCCGGTCGCTCCGGCCCCTTGTCAAAGCCGTAGCGGGCCTGGATGCGCGTCAGGCTGCCGTCGCGCTTCATTTCCAGCAAGGTCGCGTCGTAGCGTGCAATCAGGTCGGCCATGCGCGGGTAGCTGGAGCTTTTGACAAAGGCGTTGAAGTAGGGCCGGTCCTTGATCGGGTTGGGCAGGTAGCTGATGCGCGGCAGGATGCCACGCGCGCGCGCTTCCCACAGGGTCGATTTGGTATTGAGTGGCACCAGGTCGAAGCGCTTGGCCAGCAGCTTGTCGAGCTGCACCTTGTTGGTGGCCACCACGTCCACCGTGAGCGGTACTTCGGTGATGGCGCGCAGGAACTCATCCGAGTAGGCAAAGCCGCGCGTCACCCCTATGGGGATGCCAGCCAGGTCGCTGTAGCGGTTGAACACGAACTTGCCTTCGTCTTCCTTGCGCAGGAAGAAGTTCCAGTGGAAGCGCACATGCGACTGACCCGGATAGCGCAGGTACTCGACCCGGTCGTGGGTATAGGAGTGTGAGAACACCATGTCGTAGGGGGACGGCTTGGCTTGGGAATTGCGCACCAGCCGGGCCGGCGAGTCCACCAGTTCTATGCGGTACGGGATGTGCAGTCGCTTCATGATGTGGTCGATGATTTCCACGTCATAACCCTTGAACTGGCCATCGTTCGCCTGCCAGCGCAACGGAGCCTCCGGGATGCCGCCGATGACCAGCTCCCTTTTCTGCGCCAGTGCACTGCCGGCGACCAGCACCAGCGCCCAGGTGCTGCAGTACTTCAATGCGCGCAGGAAACTCGGCATGCCACTCCCTTTGTGAAGCCGCCAGTATTGCATGCCCAGTGTGGCCTGGGTGCGCGCCTCATGCCGTACCACGGCCTGCAGCGTGCCCGCTGGCAAAGGCCTCCTCAAAGATCGAGTACCCCGACCAGTCACTGTGGGCGAAAGTCAGGCGCTTTGTTTTTGGTAGCGTACTGTCTTTGTTCCATGCGGGCTGCAGCCCCATTTGGCTTGCAAACCCGGGCGCCGGGCAAGCCATGGCGTGGCCGTAGCGGGTGATGTCGAGACGGCGCAGCTTGGATGGCAGGTCAGGATGGGCCTGCGTCAGCTCGGCCAGCACGGTGTCGCGCCAGTGCTCCCACGGTGCTTGCAGCAGCTGTGCGCGCGCCTGCTGGGCGACTTGGTGCGGGGGGATGCCATTGGCGTCGGACATGAGCGTGCGGTAGTGGGTCAGCACGGTGGCGCCGGGTACGCTGTGCAGCTGCTGGTGCATGGCGTCCACATAGCCCAGTCCAGCAGTGCCGTAGAGCACATTGTCCCAGCTGGGCGCGGCACCGGCACGGTCGCGCAAGGCGGCATCGAGCTGCAGGTTGGCTACCAGCCAGGGGGCGTGCACCACGGCGGCTGCCGCATGCCGCAGGAAATCGGGCGGCGCTTCCATCACGCGCAGGGCCACATGCAGGGGGAGCGCCACGATGGCGTGCTGGCCCTGCCAGCGTTCGAATTGCTGGGCATGGCTGTCCCACGCATCCACGGTGACGCCGTGGCGCTGTTCGACGACACGCAGCACCACCCGGCCCGTCCGTAGGCGACCGCCCACGGGTGCGGCCAGACGCTGCGTGAGCCAGGCATTGCCTTCAGGCCAGGTCAGCACGGCCTCGCGCTCGCCCCCTTCCGTGCCCGGCGCCGAGAAGCCGTGGCGGCTGGCGAAGTAGTGCACACCGGCCCAGGCCGACACGGTGGCGAGACCGGCGCCATAGTCGTCACGGCAGCAGTAGTCCAGGTACCAGCGCAAGTGCACATCGGTGAGACCTTGCCGGTCCAGCCATGCTTTGAAAGTGATAGCGGTCAACGCAATGTCTTCGAGGGCCAGACGGCTTTTTTTCACTGGAATGGCCCAGTGTGAGCGTTTGCGGGCCTCGGCCACCAGCCCCGCAAAGCGCCGGTACTGGGCCAGGGTGTCGGCGCCTACGCCCTGTACGGGCAGCAGGCCATCCTGCCATTGGCCGTTGAACAGCAGCCGTTCTTGCGGGCTGTGGCACAGGTGGCGTTCGTCGTACACCCAGCGTCCGGCCACACGGCTGCGCAGGCCCAGTTCTTCGAGCAGGTCCTGCACTTCGGGGGCATCGTCACCGGGCAGGGGCAGGTAGTGCGCACCCAGGGGGTGGGCCATGCCGCCCAGCACACCGGCGCGGGCATTGCCACCGGCGTTGTCTTCCAGTTCCAGCACGGCAAAGTCCTCGTGGCCGCGCTGGCGCAAGGCCCGTGCTGCGGCCAGGCCCGTGACACCGCCACCCAGGATGAGTGTGTGGACGGTGCGCGTGCGCGCCGGAGCGCCGGTGGGCACCGGTTCCCGCAGCCGGTGGCCGCGTTCGGGTTGCGTGCCGCTGAAGCCGCCTTCCAGCGCCGGTGGCGGCTGGCAGCCCCACAGTGGCAAGGCAGCCGAGGCCAGCAGCGTGCGCCGCCTCATGCTGGGTGTTGCGCCAGCAGTGATTGCAGGGACTGTGCAGCGCTTTCGAAGTCAAATGCGCCCACCGCACGGCGCAGGGGCTCCAGGCTGGCGGCTGCGGGCGAGCCAGTGCACGCGGCCAGCAGGGCCGCCGTGGCCTCTTCCGCTTCGGCGTCACCACTTTGCAGTTGCGCCAGCAGGCTCACGGCCAGGGCGTGTGCGGACGCAGTGGGCCAGAAGGTGCCAGTCGGCAGCGGGGCCTCGGTTACGACAGCGTTGCCAGCGGGGCCTGCTGCCTGCAAAACCTGTTGCAAGGCGGCAATCAGACCGGCAAGTGGGGCCTCCACCTGTTCTTTCTGCATTTGCAGCACCACCGGAATGGCTGCGGTTCTGCAGGCCTGTTCCAGATCGGTGGCCAGCCTGGCCAGCGCGTGGGCGCCAATGCTGGCGGCCTGTCCTTTGAGGGTGTGGGCCAGGCGTGCCGGCAATTGGGTGTCATTGCCATCGAGGGCGGCTTCGAACGCTTGTCCGAATGACGCGAAGGCTTCGACAAACCGATGCAGTTGGCGTTCATACAGTTGCGGATCGCCTGCGGTGGTCAAGAGACCGGCGCGGGTGTCCAAGCCGGGAATCGCTGCCAATTGCGGTCGCACCCTGGCTGCCGGTGCGACCTGCACGGCTGCCACGGCGGCTGGAACACCGGATTCGACCGCGCGTTGCGGATGCGGTGCAATCCAACGCGCCAGGGTGGCGAACAACTGGCCCACGTTCAGTGGTTTGGCTATATGGTCTACCATGCCAGCGGCTTGGGCCCGCTCCCGGTCGGCTGCCATCACATCCGCCGTCATGGCGATGATGGGCAGGTCGGCACACCGCGGCAACTGGCGGATGGCGTGCGTGGCCTGGTACCCATCCATGACCGGCATCTGGCCATCCATCAGCACCGCATCGAACACGGCGTCACTGCGCAGGCGCTCCAGTGCCTGCAATCCGTCTTCGACCACCTCGACCCGCAACCCCGCGTTCTGCAGCAACTCCACGGCCAACTCGCGATTCATGGCGTTGTCTTCTGCCAGCAGGATACGTGCCCCGCGAATCCGTGCGATGTCGGCCTGCATCTGTTCGGATACCTGACCAATGCGCAGCTTCGATTCCAGCACGTCACCGCCACCCGCCAATTGCTGCAGCGTGCGCTCCAGCACCAGCAGGGTCATCGGCTTCGTCAGCACCGTGCGCACAGTGGCTGCGAGTGCAGGCGGAACCTGCGCCATGTGATCCATGCCATAGGCTGTGACCAGAACCACCGGCGGGGTGGCATCGCCCCAACGATCGCGCATGGCGGTCGCGCACTGCAACCCGTCCAGGCCCGGCATCTGCAAGTCCATGAACACCACACTGTAAGCTTGTCGATGCTCCATTGCAGCCTCCATCAACTGCATGGCCTGGGCGGCATCCACCGCCACGTCCGGGATCAGCGCCAGTTCCGAGAGCAGAGCACTGTGTACTTCACGCGCATTGCGGTTGTCGTCCACAACCAGGGCTCGCCAGCCTTCGAAACTGTGGATCGTGGAATGGATGCGCTCCTGTTGCGCCTGCAGCTTGAATGGCAATGTGAAATGGAACGTCGATCCTTTGCCCGGTGCGGAACGCACCCCGATCTGCCCGCCCATGAGTTCCACCAACTCCTTCGATATGGCCAGCCCCAATCCCGTGCCACCGTATTTCCGTGTCGTCGAGGCGTCGGCCTGACTGAACGACTGGAACAGGCGCGACTGCTGTTCGGGTGTCATGCCGATGCCGGTGTCGCGCACTTCAAACTGCAACGTTGCCTGGCCATCACGCTGCGACTCCAGACGCACCACCACCACCACTTCACCGTTCTCGGTGAACTTGACCGCGTTGTTGCCCAGGTTGATGAGCACCTGGCCCAGGCGTAGCGGGTCACCGACCAGGGCCTGGGGTACATCGGCATGCACTTCGAACAGCAATTCCAGGCCCTTGTCCTGGGCCTTCAGTCCCACCAGATTGGCCAGGTTGTCGAGCACGTCTTCCAGGTAGAAGTCGGTGTGCTCGACCGTGAGCTTGCCGGCCTCGATCTTCGAGAAATCGAGAATGTCGTTGATGATGCCCAGCAGGTTCTCGGCCGAACGGTGCACCTTCTCAACGTAGTTGCGCTGGCGTGACGTCAGCTCGGTCTGCAAGGCCAGGTAGGACATGCCGATGATGGAGTTCATGGGTGTGCGGATTTCATGGCTCATGTTGGCCAGGAAGTCGCTCTTGGCGCGTGTGGCGTCTTCGGCGCGCTCCTTGGCAGTGCGCAGCTCGCCTTCGGCAAGGTCACGGCTTTCGCCCACCAGCACGATCCACCAGGTGGTCAGGCTCGACAGCAAGGCCAGCCCCAGGAACGCACGCAGCACAAAGCTGCGCACCAGCTCGGCGGCTTCGGGGGTAAATACCTTGTCGGCCACAGGTTGCGTCGCCCACAGCGCCAGTGCCAACGTGATCAGCATGGCGCTCCAGATCAGCAGGAAGTTGGCCACCCGCAGTGTGGTGCGCGTTGTCAGGGGGCGCGGCCACAGCCGGTTGAGCAGTCGGTGTACCAGGTCGCGGTAGTGGTCGACAGGCCCTTTGATGGTGGGCTTGCAGCTGTCGTGGCAGGCAGATTCGAGGGTGCAGCACAGTGAGCAGATGGCACCACCATGGTGGGTGCAATGGGCCGAGTCGGCGACCTCGTAGTCCTGCCCGCACACGGTGCAGGTCACCAAGGTCTTCACAGGGACGGGGAAGTGGCTTTGGCGCGCGATGTAGTAGCGGCCCTGGGTCCACCAGGCCATGAAAGGGGACAGCACAAAGGCCACCACTGCGGCAATGAGCCAGGAGTAGGCCTGGGCCATTTCACCCCAGAGTCCGGCAAAGGCCACCGTCGCTGCAATCGATCCTGCCACCATGCTGACCACACCCACGGGGTTGACGTTGTAGAGGTGGGCCCGCTTGAATTCGACAATGGGTGGGCTCAGCCCCAGCGGCTTGTTGACCGCCAGGTCGGCCACCACGGCGCAGATCCAGGCCACCGCAATGTTGGAATACATGCCCAGCACGCTGTTCATGGCCTCGAACAGGTCCATCTCCATGAGCAGCAGGGCAATGCCGCAGTTGAACACCAGCCAGACCACGCGCCCAGGGTGGGAGTGCGTGAGCCGTGAGAAGAAGTTCGACCAGGCCAGCGAGCCGGCGTAAGCGTTGGTGACGTTGACCTTGAGCTCGGACACGATCACCAGCAAGGCACTGAGCAGCAGGGCCGTATCGGGGTTGGCAATGGCGAACCGGTAGGCGTGGTCGAATATCTGGATCGGCTCCTTGGCGTCGGCAATCGCCAGGCCGGCCACCACGGCCGATGCCGCCAACAGGGCGCCGCCGAGCTGCTTGATGAAGGCAATAAGAATCCAGCCCGGCCCGCCCGTGAACATGTTGAACCACCAGCTGGCACGGTTGTGCTTGCCGCGCTCCGGCATGAAACGCAGGTAGTCGACCTGTTCACCGATCTGCGCGATCAGTGAAAAGGAAATGCCCGCGGCAATGCCGAAATGCATCCAGTCGAACTCGCGGCTTTTCGAGACATCGCCGCTGAAATTAACCAGGGCCTGCAAGGCGTCAGGCTGGCGGGTGAACACGAAGTAGAACGGAGCCACCAGCAGGCCGATCCATATCACCTGGGTCCACTGGTGAAAGCGGTTGATGGCCGTGACGCCATAGAACACGATGGGAATGACCACCACGGTGCACAGGATGTAGCCCAGCCACAGCGGTATGCCGAAGCACAGCTTGACCGCCTGGGCCATGATGGCGGTTTCCAGCGCCAGGAAGATGAAGGTGAACGATGCGTAGATCAGCGAGGTGAAGGTCGAACCCACGTAACCGAAGCCGCTGGCCCGGGTCAGCAGGTCCATGTCGATGCTGTGCTTGGCCGAGTAATGGCAGATCGGCCAGCCCACCGCCAGGATGATGACTGCCGAAAACACCAGCGCCCAGATCGCATTCTGGAAACCAAAGTCGAGCAGCAGCAGCGCACCGATGGCCTCGTAGGACAGGGCGGAGTTGGTGCCGATCATGGTGGCGCCGATGACGGCGGGAGACCATTTGCGAAAGCTGGCCGGGGAGTAGCGCAGCGCGTAGTCCTCGATCGACTCGGTCGCCACCCATTTGTTGTACTGGCGCCTTTGCGCGTCGACGGTCTGTGCATCCATGCTTGCGGGCTCCCTCAGTTTTTCAGTCGGTCCATCTGTGCGGCTTTGGCGTGCAGTTCGGCATCGCTGTCGGCGTAGCGTTGCGCGACGGCCCGGAACTCTTCCTGCACGTCCAGGAAGGCATCGACCAGGTCCGGATCGAAATGCGTGCCACGGCCCTCGCGGATGATGTCCACCGCCTTCTCGTGGGGCATGCCGTCCTTGTAGACCCTGCGGCTGATCAGCGCGTCGTAGACATCGGCCACGGCCATCAGGCGCGCCGAGATCGGAATGGCATCCCCGGACAGGCCTTCGGGGTAGCCCGAGCCGTCCCACTTCTCCTGGTGGTAGAGCGCAATGTCCTTGGCGTGCCGCAGAAAGTCCACCTCTTTGCCCAGCTGCTTTTCGGCGGCGGCAATGGCGTCGCGTCCCAGTGTGGTGTGGGTTTTCATGACTTCGAACTCTTCCGGAGTGAAGCGTCCGGGCTTGAGCAGGATGCGGTCCGGGATGCCCACCTTGCCGATGTCGTGCAACGGGGCCGACTTGAACAGCAATGCGATGGTGGCGTCGTCGAGAAAGTAGCCGAAGCGCGGATGCTCCTGCACCTGGCGTGCCAGCACCCGCACATAGTGCTGGGTACGGCGAATGTGGTTGCCGGTGTCGCTGTCGCGGGTTTCGGCCAGGGAGGCCATGGCCAGAATGGTCACGTCCTGCAAGGCCCCGAGCTCGACCGTGCGGCTGGCCACCTCGTTCTCGAGAAAGCTGGCCTGGTCGCGCAGGAAGTCCGCGGCAGCCTTGTTCTCCAACTGGGTGCGCACCCGCGCCAGCACCACGGCGGGGGTGATGGGCTTGGTGATGTAGTCGGCTGCGCCGAGCTCCAGGCCCACGGTTTCGTCTTCGGTGGAACTCATGGCGGTCAGGAACACCACCGGGATGTGCCGCGTGGCCACTTCGGCCCGCAACTGCTTGATGACGTCATAGCCCGACATGCCTGGCATCATGATGTCCAGCAGGATCAGGTCCGGCATGGGCGCCATGCGCGCCAGCTCCAGCGCCTTTTCGCCGCCGTTGGCGACCTTGACGCGGTAGCGCCCCTTGAGCAGGGAGGTCATGAGCGAGAGGTTGGCGGGGGTATCGTCGACCACCAGGATGGTGGGTTTCTGGGTGAAGTCCAGGGGCTGTGAATCTGTCATGGCGCAGCACTATGCGGATGGCAACGGTCTTTGGCAATAGGGGCTTGCAAACCGGTGCGGGTATGCCTGCTCATCGGGCCACCGCCACCCGCCCCCACTCCTGTTCGTAGGTCTGCACCAGCACCTGGTTGGACAGGCGGTTGACTTCGGCGCTCACGCGCGCCATGTCGGGAGGGAAGTTCAGCAGCGACGGCAGGGACAGTGGGGTGAGAAACCGCAGGCCCTCGGGCAGCTGTTCCGGTGCCGACCAGGGCCGGCGGCTGGCGATGACAAAGCCCCATTCGCCAAAGCTGGGCACATGGGCGTGGTAGGGCGTGGTCCGCAGCCCTGCGGCTTCGATGGTCTGCACCACGGTCCAGAAACTCTGGCGCGCCACCAGCGGGCTGGTGGTCTGGACGACGGCGAAGCCGCTGGCGCTGAGGTGCTTGTCCAGCAGGGCGTAGAACGACTGCGTGTAGAGCTTGCCGATGGCAAAATTGGTCGGGTCCGGGAAGTCCACCACCACCACGTCGAAGGTTTCGGTGCTCTGCTCCAACCAGCCGAAGGCATCGGCATTGACGACCCGCACCCGCGGGTCGGAAAGGGCCTGGTCGTTGAGTGCGGTAAGCATGGGCTGCTGGGTGAAGAGCTGCGTCATGACCGGGTCCAGGTCCACCAGCGTGACGCTGTCCAATGCTGGGTATTTCAGTATCTCGCGTACCGCCATGCCGTCACCCCCGCCCAGCACCAGCACCTTTTTGGCGCCTTGGGCGTGGGGAGCGAAGGCGGCCATGGCCGGGTGCACCAGGGCTTCGTGGTAACGGTACTCGTCGCGCTGGGCAAACTGCAGGTTGCCATTGAGAAACAGGCGGTAGCCCACGCGTCCCTCGCCCGGCGCATGGGTGAGGACGATGCGCTGGTACGGGCTGGTGCTGGCCAACACCACGCGGTCCTGGTAGAGCTTGTCTTCGGCCCAGGTGGTCAGGTGGTCGGCCCCGGCCATGCACGCCAGAAGCACCGCAATGACCGCTGCGCACGCCATGGCATGGGCCGGCAGGCGCCGCAGCTCCTGGCGGAAAAGCCACAGCGCCCACACGGCCACGGCGGCATTGAGCAGGCCGAAGAACAGCCCGGTGCGCACCAGACCCATCTGCGGCACGAAGAACAGCGGGAACGCCAGCGAAACCGCCAGCGCCCCCAGGTAGTCGAAGGTCAGTACCTGCGAGACCAGGTCCTTGAGTGCCACGTTCCTTTTCAGGATGCGCATGACCAGCGGAATTTCCAGCCCCACCAGCATGCCCACCAGCAGCACCAGCCCGTACAGCAGGGTACGGAAGGAGCCGGGGACCATGGCATTGGCCACAAAGAGCAGGGCTGGAAGCAGTCCACCGACCAGGGCCACCAGCAATTCGACGCGCAGGAAATGGCCCGGCAGTTGGCGCTCAAAGAAGCGTGACAGCCAGGAGCCCACACCCATGGCGAACAGGTAGGTGCCGATGACCGTGGAAAACTGCAGCACCGAGTCGCCCAGCAGGTAGGACGCCAGGGCACCGGCCGCCAGTTCGTAGACCAGCCCGCAGGCCGCCACCACGAATACGCTGGCCAGCAGTGCTACATCCAGCGGCGCGGGCGCCGCCTTGGAGGTATTCGCCGGACTCAATGGATCGCGGCAGCGACGATGATGCAAATGCCCAGCGACATGGCCGCCACGACCATCCCCAGGGCCTTGTTCTGCTTCTCGACGATTTCTTCCCACAGGTTGTAGGGGGTGAGCTTGTCGATCACGATGAAGCTCAGCCAGAAAACCGCCACGCCCAGCAGGGCGTAGACCACCGAGGCCAGCAAGGCTCCGTTACGCAACCATTCCATATGCATGCTCCTTGTTGAAATGCCGATTCATTTGTGTCCGCCACCGCCGGAGTAGCCGCCGAACGAGCCGCCCGAGCTGCGGTAGCTGCTGCTGGTGCAGTTTTCCACCTGCGGGTCGCAGCTGGAACATTGGCTCACGGCCAGAACCACCAGCGCAAACACCACGAAGATCAGGAATTCGGGCTTGGAGAAAGGACTCTGGTTGGGCACAAAAGGGCCAACGTCGCTGCGTGCCAGCAGTTCCTTCTTGTCTTCCAGCTTGAATGCCTTGGCGACCAGGGCACTGTCGATCTGGGCCCCCACCGACCAGGTGAGTTCCTGTGGGGTCTGTTCCAGCGAGAGCAGGTTCTTGCCGGACGCGTAATCGCGGTTCAGGGTCTTCTGCCCGCGCGCCACCTGCCAGTAAAACTCGCCGACCACGTAGTTGGTTTCGGCGTTGTAGCTTTCCTTGAGGGTGTAGCGCGTGCCCAGGTAGGTGGCCGACTGCAGGTTCTCAGACACCACCGGGGTGCCTGTGGCCGGCTTGACCATGCTCCAGCCTTCGGTGGAGTCCACCAGAAAGCTGAAACCCCGCTTGGCATTGAACAACAGGTACTCGTCCCAGCCGAAGTGCTCGTCGGGGTCGCTGGGCTCAAAGCCCATGCGGTGCTGGTAGCCCACCACCTGCCATGCTACGCCTTGAAGTTGGCCAGTGCTCCCTAGCGGAATCAAGGGTTGTATCGGTTCGTCCTGCTCTGCATGGCGCAGCTCCCCACCGATGCCATTGCTCAGGTCGATGATGCTGTGGCAGCTGGCGCAGGTCATGCTCTTGCTTTGCGCCAGCTGCACTGTCAGGCTAGCGCCGCAGTTGGGGCAGGCAAACTGGCGGCCTTTCTCTTCCTTGGTCTGTTCGCTGCGCAGGCCGGTGAGTGCCAGGTCGTCGAGTAAGACCGGCACGCCGCGTGTGACCGTGGGCGGCGTGCTGCCGTAGTCCAGCGACAGCACTTCCTGGGCTTCGGGTGTACCTTGACCGATGGCGCTACCGATCTGGGAACCGGCCGCAGCTCCTTGGCTGCGCAGTTCCACCATGGCGTGCTGCACGCCCAATGCCGGCAGGCGCGGCAACTCGCCCTGCGCCGCGATCAGCGCCACGGTCTGGTGGCTGGTGACGGTATAGGTCTTGCCGTTGATGGCGGTGCTGGCCCCGACGCGAAAGCGCCCGGCTTCGGGCAGGGCTTGCTGCGTGGCCTGGGCCTGCACCCAGACGTAGGCGCCGTTGTCTTCGCTCAGGAACGCGCTGGATCCGTCGTCGTCCATCAGCGCATGCCACTCGGTCCAGCTGCCTTCGGGGTACTTGTACTGCAGCCTCCCCACCAGCGTGAAGGCACGGCCCTGGTACTTGCCGCTGGCCGTCAGCTGCAGCGGGCTGTGGTCGTCGAAGAGCTCGGCCATCTTGCCGATGCGCTTCAGGACCTCGCCTTCGCGCACCACGGTGCTGCTGCAGTAGGCGCAGACGGCGTGGGTGGACTGGGCGCTGCGGAACTCGACCGGGGCGCCGCAGCCGGGGCAGGGTGCGCGGTAGGTGCGTTGGTTTTGTGGTGCCGTTGCCATGTCTATTGGCCTTCGGTCGCTGGGGGGAGCCATGGGGCAGTGCCGGGGTTCAGAGGCAATGCTGGGTTTTGTTTTTTCCTCACTCCACCTCCATACCCCCCCGCCCCTTTCCACCCTCGCCAGGGCGGAAAGGGGTGCCGAACAGCCACATTTGGCCGTCGCGGTAAACGAAGGAAGTGCACGTGCGACGGGCGCGTCGGGGTGGTGCAGGTTGAGAGGGTGCTTGTGCTGCTATGAATTTGGTAGCTGTTTGCGCAACGTATACGCGGGCTAGATGGCGATTTGGCACGAAAAATCCCCAACCCCAAACCAAAACCAAAACCAAAACCAATCCCCTGTCCCAACGCCAATCGGCGCGTGCACTGTCCTTGTTCGCATACGCGGCCAAATGTGGCTGTTCGGCTCCCTCTCGCCCGGCGGGGCGAGAGGGAGGGGGGTGAGTGGGGGTTGTGAGGAAAAAAAGGACTCAAGCAATGTCTCCGAGCGACCACCAATGCCACACGAATGAACAAGCCAACAAACTCAAACGAGCTTCTTCAACAACTCCGCCTTCTTTGCCGCGAACTCTTCCTCGGTCAATATCCCCTTGGCCTTCAGATCACCGAGCTTCTCCAACGTTGCCATCACTTCCTCGGGTTTGATCCCAGAAGCTGCTGCAGCCGGTGCTGCCGCAGGTTGCAAGCCAGCCGCCAGATTCTGCGCCAGGACCTGCCCCAGCGCGACACCCGCGCCCAGCCCCATCGCATCCCCGGCAATGCCACTGCCGCCCCCTGCGCCTTCGGCCATTTTCGGAATCGCCTGCGCCGTCTGGTACTGCATGAACTGGCCCATGTCCTTGCCGACCATGCCCATGCCGATCTTCTGGTCCAGCACCTTCTGCAGCTCTTCGGGCAGGGACACGTTCTGCACCGTCATGGCCTCCAGCTTGAGGCCGATCTTCTCGAATTCGGGCGCCAGCTGGCGTTGCAAGGCCTGGGCAAAGCTCAGCTGGTTGGCCGCCAGGTCCAGGAAGGCGATGCCGCTGGAGGCAATGGCGTTGCTGATGTTCTGCAGTACCAGGCCGCGCAGCTGGCCGTCGATGTCGGCCACGGTGTAGCTTTCGCGCGTGCCCGAGATCTCGGTGTGGAACAGCTTGGGGTCGGCAATGCGGAAGGCGTAGTTGCCAAAGGCGCGCAGGCGCACGGCACCAAAGTCGGCATCGCGCACGGTGATGGGCTGTGGTGTACCCCATTTGCAGTCGAGCTGCTGGCGCGTGCTGAAGAAGTAGACATCGCTCTTGAAGGGCGACTCGAACAGCTTGTCCCAGTTCTTCAGGTAGGTCAGCACCGGCAGGGTTTGCGTGGTGAGCTTGTGGGTACCGGGGCCGAACACGTCGGCCACCTTGCCTTCGTTGACAAACACCGCCAGCTGCGACTCGCGCACCACCAGCTGAGCGCCATTCTGGATTTCCATGCCGGCCATGGGAAAACGCCAGGCCAGGGTACCGTCGCCTTCTTCCGTCCACTGGATGACGTCAATAAACTGCTTCTTGATGAAGTCCATCAGGGCCATGCTGTGCTCCTTGAAAAGGTGGGTCGGCGCATGATACAGACTCCTGGTGACCGTGCAGCTTGTACCATTGGCAGTTGCGCCCCTGTCGCTTCCATCAACCCCAAGTGAGTCGAGACCCATGGATACCGCCGTCATCATTGGCCTTGCCGTTGCAGTTTTGTGCGCCGCCGGCGTTTATGTGGTCATGGAGTACCTCCATTTCGGTGAGCGCCAGAAAGTGGGCAACCAGCTGCTCAAGCACCAGACCGAAGCCGCCGCCGTGCGCAAGGAGCTGGAGGGCTACACCAAGTACGCCACCTACCTGGGGGCGGCCAAAACGCACCTCGTCGACAACGCCAAGAGCCTGCAGGTCAAGGTGGTGCGCGAGTACACCTATGCCGAAACCTTCAACCGCGATGCCAAGACACTCAAGGCGCCGGTGACCATCCTGCAGCGCTACAACGTCGAGGCCCAGTTCAGCTTTGACCTCAAGGCCGGTAGCTTCGAACTGATTGCGGCCCCAACGGCGCTGGAAGTCCATATGCACGGCAAGCCCAGCCTGCAGGGCATCGCCAATGCCCGCCCCGTAGCCCACGAGATCACCAACGAAGGTGTGCTCGACAACGAACCGGTGGCGGTGAAGCAGATCCAGCAGAAGCTCATTGCCATCGCGCAGAAGCAGGCCGAAGCCATTGGCGCCGAGGATGCGACCACGGTGCTGTGCGAACGCAAGGTGGCCGATGCCCTGCGCTCCCTGCTCATCACCCAGGCCGGTGTGCGCCAGGTCCCCTACATCGCCTTCCTCTACAAGTAAGCCATGACCACCACTGCCGCTGTTCCTGCCATGCTGCTGGCCGCCGGGCGCGGCGAGCGCATGCGTCCGCTCACCGACACCTGCCCCAAGCCCCTGCTGCAGGTGGCGGGCAAGCCGCTGATGCAGTGGCCCCTTGAAGCCCTGGCGCGTGCCGGTTGCCAGCGCGTTGTCATCAACACGGCCTGGCTGGGGGAACAGATCAGCGGTGCTTTTGGTGAGCATTTCGGCCTGACGCCCGAATCCGTGTGGCCCGAAGCCCTGCCCACGCTGGAGCAACTGCCAAAGGCCATGGTGCTGGAGTATTCGCACGAAGGGCGCGAT
Organism: Rhodoferax sp.; assembly: GCA_008015235.1. Classification (GTDB taxonomy): domain Bacteria; phylum Pseudomonadota; class Gammaproteobacteria; order Burkholderiales; family Burkholderiaceae_C; genus Allorhodoferax. Next base: position 14,770 of record SSFF01000018.1, read on the forward strand.
TTCGGAGCCGCGCTGGAGACGGCGGGCGGCATTGTGCGCGCACTGCCCACCCTGTGCCCGAAGGCCGCCGTGGGCCAGGGACACGATGTGTTCTGGGTGCTGGCCGGTGACGTGTTTGCCCCCGATTTCGCCTTCGATGCCGCCGAGGTGCAGCGCTTTGTCGCCAGCACGGCCCTGGCCCACATCTGGCTCGTGCCCAACCCCGCGCACAACCCGAAGGGTGATTTCGGTTGGGAGCCTGCCACCGGCCTGGCCCAGAACCTGCACCCCACCAGCGACGCCCCGCGCTATACCTACAGCACCATCGGGCTGTACCGCGCTGCCCTGTTCGCGCCACCTTTTTGCCATATTGCCCACGGCAATCCACGCGGGGAGAAGGCGGCCCTGGCCCCCCTGCTGCGCGCCGCCATGGACCAGGGCCGTGTCACGGCCTCGCTCTACACCGGGCGTTGGACCGATGTCGGTACGCCCGAGCGCTTGGCCCAGCTCAATCTTTCCGTTTGAATCACCCATGACCATAGTCCCTGCACCCGACTACCGCGCCCGCCGTGCCGCCCTGGCCCGTCAGATCGGTCCCGGCGGCATCGCCATCGTGCCCACCGCCCCCGAACGTCAGCGCAACCGCGACAACGACCACCCCTACCGCTTCGACAGCTACTTCCACTACCTTACTGGCTTTGGTGAACCCAGTGCATGGCTGGTGATTGAGGGCAGTGGCCGCAGCAGCCTGTGGTGCCAGCCCAAGAACCTGGAGCGCGAAATCTGGGACGGCTACCGCCTCGGCCCCGACGCCGCCCCGGCCGCTTTGGGCGTGGATGCCGCCTTTTCCAGCGACACGCTCGACACCCAGCTGCCGGCCCTGCTCGACGGCAAGGACACGGTCTGGTTTCCCTTCGGCGTGCACGAGGGGCTGCAGGCCCGTGTGGAAACCTGGCTGGCCAGCGTGCGCGGCAAGTCACGCCAGGGTGCCCTGGCACCCCAGACCCAGCGTGACCTGTGCCCCCTGCTCGACGAGATGCGCTTGGTCAAGGACGCCAGCGAACTGGCCACCATGCGCCGTGCTGGCGTCATCAGTGCCGGTGCCCATGTGCGTGCCATGCAGCAAAGCGCGCGCTGGCTGCGCGAAGGCCGTGAATTGCGCGAATACCACCTCGACGCCGAGCTGGCCCACGAGTTCCGCCGCCACGGTGCCCAGGGCGTGGCCTACGGCAGCATCGTCGCTGCCGGGGCCAATGCCTGTGTGTTGCATTACCGCGCCGATGCGGCGCCTGTCCAGAGCGGTGATCTGGTGCTGATCGATGCCGGTTGCGAACTCGACGGCTACGCCAGCGACATCACCCGCACTTTCCCGGCCAACGGCCGCTTCACCGGGCCACAACGCGCCCTGTACGACCTGGTGCACGCGGCGCTGCAAGCCGCGGTAGGAGCCACCCGTGCCGGGGCCCGCTTCAACGACCCGCACGATGCGGCCGTGCGCGTGCTCGCGCAAGGCATGCTGGACCTGCGCCTGCTCGATGCGAACCAGGTCGGCAGCCTGGACGACGTGATCGAAAAGCGCGCCTACAACCCGTTCTACATGCACCGTACCAGCCACTGGCTGGGCATGGACGTGCACGACTGTGGCGACTACAACGAGCCTTCGGAGCTGGCGCAGGTCCAGCAGAAGACCGACCCGCTGAGTGGCAACACCGTAGTGCAGCGCCCCAGCCGCATCCTGCGCGAGGGCATGGTCATGACCCTGGAGCCCGGCATCTATGTGCGCCCGGGACCGGGTGTGCCCGGACAGTTCCACCACATCGGCATCCGCATCGAAGACGACGCCGTGGTCACCGCCCAGGGCTGTGAACTCCTCACCCGTGGCGTGCCGGTGGAGGCCGATGCCATCGAAGCCCTGATGCGCGAGGACGCTGGTCACTGAACACCATGTCTGCCGTGGTGCACCTGAGCTTCGACGCCGACGCGCTGACCTTGCGCACGGTGCGCTCCGGCCAGATCGACGATGTGCAGCGGCTGCCGCTGGGCAGCGCTGCCTTGGTGGCGCGCTTTTTCAAGCGCCTGCCGCCCAGCGCCTACGCGCTCGAAGAAGCGATTGCGTGGGTGGAAGATGCGGTGACGCCGCTGGCCGCCCAACTCCCTACAGATGCCCTGTGGTGTAGCGACAGTCCTGCGGTGCGCGACCTCGACCTAGGCGCCCAGGCGGCAGAGCTGGACATCGACACCGTGGAGCAGCTTTTCAATGCCCTGGCCGACTGGGTGCAAGGCCACCCAGCCGCCTTGGCGGGCATCCCCCAGGACGCGCACTGGTGCGCCGCCCTGCTGGTGCTGCGCGAGTGCATGCACCACTGGCGCTGCCCGGTTTTGGTGTTGGGCACTGGCGCAGATTAGGGCGCCACGATCCACGCAGCTATCTGCCGCACCACTTCGGCGTCGAGGCCGTTGAAGCCGTGGTAGGCCATGGCCTCGCAGGGGTCACCGCGGCTGACACCGCCGCTGAAGCTGAGCAACTGCTTGCGCGGTGCGTTCACCAGCTTAGGCACGATGGCCTGTGCGTCCCCAAACGCACAGAGGCTGCAGCCGTCCTGTTCGTGGTGCACCACCAGCACCGGGATGCGGATCTTGTCCAGCGCCATGGCGTTGACCGAGCGCCCTTTCGGGTCGGTGGCGATGCTGGATGTCAGCACGATGCCATCGGGCCCGTCCGTGCCCTGGAGTTCGGTGGCCAGGTAGGCCACCGATTGGGTGCCTCGGCTGGTGCCCACCAGCCAGACCGGCAGTTGGTATTTCTTCCGCGCCCAGGTCATGGTGGCGCCGATGTCGGCTGCATGCTCAGGTATCTGGCGCTTGCCCGACAGGAATGGGGATGATTGCTTGTCGGAAGGTGCATCGACCACGACCACCACCAGACCCTGTTCGGCAAAGAGCTTGCGCGTGCGCACCACGAAATTGCCCTCGCCCCAGGCGATGGCGCCGCTGGGGTCGATCTGCAGGCCACCGTGGCCGCCTGCGAAGTTCAGCACCACGGCTTTGGCTGGCGTGGCAGGCTCCAGCACCAGCAGGCGCTGGGTGACCCCCGCGCGCGTGGGCAGGTCCACCACCTGCTGGGGGCTTTGGGCCAGTGCGTTGCCGCAGGCGGCAATCGCCAGTCCGGCACACAGAATCATTGAACGCAGCATTTTCAATTTCCTCCCAATCGGTGGCGGCGTGGCATGCCTGGCTGGCAGGCGCGGCGGAATTCGCGCAGGCGCTCTTCGGCACGGCCCAGCACGGTGTCGGGGGTGTAGGGGCCGCTGGTCGGGTCTTCGCCCAGGCCGCTGGCGTGGCCGGTGAGCAGTTCCAGCCCGTCGCGCACGTGGCTGGCGGTGTAGACCGTGAACAGGCCCTGCTCCACGGCTTCGCGCACGCTGGCGTCGAGCATGAGGTGGCGCGCATTGCGCTGTGGAATCAGCACGCCCTGCTGCCCGGTCAGCCCCTGCGCTGCGCACACGCGGAACCAGCCTTCGATCTTCTCGTTGAGGCCGCCCACCGGCAGCACCTCACCGTGCTGGTTCACGGCGCCAGTCACGGCAATGTCCTGGCGCAAGGGCAGACCCGAGAGTGCGGAGAGCACGGCATAGAGTTCGGCGCAGGATGCCGAGTCGCCCTCCACGCCCATGTACTCCTGCTCGAACACCACCGAGGCGCTCAGCGCCAGCGGGGCGATGTGGGCGAACAGGGCGCGCAGGTAGGTCTGCAGAATGAACACGCCCTTGTCGTGGATGGGGCCGGACATGCGCACCTCGCGCTCGATGTTGAGCAGGCCTTGGGTGCCGGCAAAGGTGCGTGCGGTCAGCCGCACCGGCAGGCCAAAGCGCCAGTCGCCCAGGTCGATTTGCGTGAGGCCGTTGATCTGGCCCACTTGTTCGCCCTGCAGCGAAATGATGCAGTCGCCCTGGGCGATGGATTCGCGCAGGCGCTCTTCGGGGTAGTCGTGGCGCAGGCGGCGGGCCTGCAGGGCAGCGGCCACGTCCTGCGGCTCGACCAGGGTGTCGCCGCGTTGGCGGCACTGGCGCGCGCTCTCGGCCACCAGGGCTTCGGTCTGGGCAAAGACGGCGCTCTGGCGCGTCTGGTCGTCCACGGCGCGGTGCGACTCTTCGATGACGGCGGCCACGGCGGCAGCGCTGAACTGCGGCAGGCCCAGGCTGCGGCAGGTGTGGGCCACCAAAATGGCGGTGCCACGGCGGGTTTCGTCGGTGGCGGCAAAGCTTTCGGCAAAGTCCACCTTGACGCGAAAGCGCCGCGCAAACTCGGGGTCGGCTTCCTGCAGCTCGTAGTACTGCTCAACCGAGCCGATGAGCACCAGCTTGACCTCGGCATCCACCGCCTCGGGCACCATGGCGACCGAAGCCATGGGCATGACGGCGCTGCCGGGCTCTTCGATCTGCACCCGGCCACTGCGCAGGAAGCGGCGCAGCTTCTCCCACACCAGTTCGTCGGCCAGCAGGTCGCGCAGGTGCAGCATCAGAAAGCCGCCATGGGCCTTGAGCAGGCTGCCAGCGCGGATGCGGGTGAAGTCGGTGACCATCACGTCTTCTTCGGCCTGGTAATCGATGCCACCGAACAGGGCGCGCACCACCGGGTTCTGCTCCACGATCACGGGTGCGCCGGTGCGCGCGGCGTTGTCCACCACCAGGTTCACGGTGTAGCGCTGCAGCAGCGCCTGCAGGGCTTCGCGCCGGGCCGACTCCAGCTCTTCGTCTTCGAGTGTGGTGAACAGCTCCAGGTGGCCCAGTACGTCGTGCTGCACCTGGTCGAGGTAGGCGCCGAGTTTGAACGTGTCCTTGATCTGTTTTTTCAGGCCGACGCGGATTTCCTGCATTTCACGCTCCAGCAGCGGCTTGGCCAGCTGGCGGCGCAGGGCCACGAGCGCATCCATCATGGTGCGCTCCAGGGGGCGGATCACTTCCAGAAAGCGGTCGATCTCGGCGCGCAGGGCCTGTTCGTCGCGCTCCATTTCCTGGCGCCGTTCCTTGGGCAGGGTGCGGGCCTCGCCTTCGGTGAGCGATTTGCCGTCGGCGTCCACCAGTGTGAACACCAGGTGCCCAGATTCGCGGTACAGGGAAAAGTGGCGCGCCTCGGCAAAGGCGTCCAGGGCCTCGTAGGCCTTGGCTTCGCTGGCCTTGTAGGCGGCCTGGATGCGTTCGCTCTCGGCCTTGTAGCCCTCGCCGCTCAGGCGCTGCGGAATTTCGCGCTGCAGGGTCTGACACAGCGCGGCCATGCGCTCGCGCAGTTCGCGCCCTTGGCCCGGCGGCATGCGCAGGGCGCGCGGGCGCTCGGGTACGTCGAAATTGTGCAGGTAGCACAGGTCGGCGGGGACGGCACGCGTGCTGGCAATGCCCTGCATGAGCTGCAAGAGCAGCGTCGAGCGGCCACTGCCGACTTCGCCGAGCACGAACAGGTTGTAGTCGCTCTGCTCCATCGCCAGGCCGAAGCGGGCGGCTTCCTGGGCGCGTTCCTGCCCGATCCAGGGGACGGCTTCGTCCACCAGTTCACTGGTATCGGAAAACCCCAGGGTGCTGGGATCGATGACCCGGCGCAGGGCCGGGCCGGGAAGGACGTGGGCGCTCACAAAACTCCTCCGGAAACTGACATGGCTGCAGTATGCACCCATGCACAGCCGTTGCCGAAGAAGGCGGCTTCAGACCAGCGTAGCCAGGTCGGCGGGCGAGAAGCTCGAGAGTTCGCTGTTGCGGCCGTCGCGCACCTTCTCGGCCCAGTGGGGGTCGCTGATGAGGGCGCGGCCCACGGCCACCAGGTCGAAGTCACCGCGGTCGAAGCGGCGCAGCAGTTCGTCGAGCGAAGCCGGCTGGCTCGATTCGCCGCCAAAGGCGGCAATGAACTCGCCGCTCAGGCCCACCGAGCCCACGGTGATGGTGGGCACGCCGGTGAGCTTCTTGGCCCAGCCGGCAAAGTTCAGGTCCGAGCCATCGAATTCGGGTTCCCAGAAGCGGCGCTGCGAGCAGTGCAGGATGTCGGCCCCGGCGTCCACCAGCGGCTGCAGCCAGGCCGCCATCTCCTGCGGCGTCTGGGCAATGCGGGCCGTGTAGTCCTGCTGCTTCCACTGCGACAGGCGCAGGATGATGGGGTAATCCGCCCCCACTTCGGCACGCACGGCCTTCACGATGTCGGCCGCGAAACGCCCACGCGCCACCAGGTTTCCACCGTACTGGTCGGTGCGCTGGTTGGTGCCTTCCCAGAAGAACTGGTCAATCAGGTAGCCGTGGGCGCCGTGCAGCTCCACCGCTTCGAAGCCCAGGCGCTTGGCGGCACCGGCGGCACGCGCGAAGGCGGCAATGGTGTCGGCAATGTCGGCGTCGCTCATCGGTTCGCCAAAGGCCTTGCCCGGACGCGACAGGCCCGAGGGCGAGTCCACCGGGGGCGGGGCGGTCCAGGTCGAGCGCGGGTTGCGCGCCGCGCCCACGTGCCACAGCTGGGGCGCCATCACGCCACCGGCGCCGTGCACGCTGTCGATCACTTTCTTCCACCCGGCCAGGGCTTCGTCGCCCCAGAAGAAGGGCACGTTCTGGTCGTTGCGGCTGGAGGGGCGCTCGACCACAGTGCCTTCCGACACGATCAGGCCCACGGCCGAAGCCGCACGCTTGCGGTAGTACTCGGCCACATTGACACCGGGCACACCGTTGGGGGAGAAGGAGCGCGTCATGGGGGCCATGACGATGCGGTTGGCCAGCTTCAGGCTCTTGTGCTGGAAGGGCTGGAACAAAGGGGTGGCATTGGACATGCGGGTCTCCAGGGTATTGCAAGGGGAGGATGGCGCCCGCCGGGCGGTCGCCAAAGTTTGAGTGTAGGGCGCTGCCCCCGCTGCCTTTGCTGCTCCCTGTCACCGAGGTGATTGGCCGCTGATTGATGGTCGCTATGCCTTTTGTAGCTGTCTGCGCAATATCTGTGCGGGCTGGGGGCTGATTTATTTTGCAATCTGGGCCACAATGGGTCATGCTGCATACATCCCCTGATACCCTGGGTCTGGCCCTGTTCCCCACTGCGCTGGGCGACTGCGGCATGGCCTGGGGCCCCCAGGCCATCACCGGTGTGCAGTTGCCCTACCCCCAGCGCGACGACACACTGGCCGCCTTGCAGGCGCGTTTCCCCGGCTGTGCCGAGGTTCCTCCACCGGGCTGGGTCCAATCCGTGATGGCCGATGTGGCGGCCATGCTGCACGGCGACCCGCAGGCAGGGGCGCGTCTGGCTGCGGTGCCACTGGACATGACCCAGGCCCCGCCGTTTCACCAGGAAGTCTGGCAGGCGGCACGGCACATTCCTATGGGTGAGACCTTGACTTACGGCGAAATGGCCGCCCTGCTGGGCCAGCCCGGTGCGGCGCGGGCTGTGGGGCAGGCCTTGGGGGCCAACCCTTTCGCCCCCATCGTGCCCTGCCACCGCATCCTTGCCAGGGGCCAGGGCGGCGGAGGCTTTTCAGCCCTCGGCGGTGTCGACACCAAGTTGCGCATGCTGCAGACCGAGCAGGCGCGTTTTGGGGCACCGGGGCTGTTTGACGCCCTGTAGCCATACCGACCGGGGCGCACCCAGGTCAGATGGTGTTCAGGGCAAGGTGACCGATTTCACGCCGCCCACGGTGACCACCCGGTCCGCCGAGGCAGCGATGCCAGCCAGGCTGGCGTTGCCGGAGACGGTGGCGTCGTGCACGGTGGTCCAACTGGCACCGGCGTCGGTGGACTTCAGGATCTTGTGCTTGTTGCTCAGATTGTCTGCTGTCGCGTAGAGTGCCCCGCCGTGGGCCAGTACCGCCTGGAGCGGGAAACCGGCTGCAATTTCAGTGTCCGCCAGTACGCGTTTGGTCCAGGAGACGCCATCGGCAGAGGTGGCGATGATGGCGTTGCCCAGACCGGCGCCTGATGCGCCCACCGCCACGAATTCCGAGCCAGTCCAGACCACGTCGTTGGGTACAAATCCGCTGATGCCACTGACGAGCGTCCATCCGCTGCCGCTGTTGTACAGGATCACGCCGTTGTAGCCGCTGTCCTTGCCCACGGCCACGCGTGTGCTGGAGCTGCCAGCAAAGCCGGTGAATTCACTGATGTAACTTTGGCTTTCCTGGGTCCAATTGAGGCCGCCATCGCTCGATGTTGCCAGTACGCCATTCTGGGTTCCCACCATGAGCTTGGAGGCTCCCATGCCCACGGCGGTGACGCTGTCGTAACTGGTGGAGCTTGTCCAGGCCCGGCGGGTCCAGGTGATGCCATCCGCAGAGGTGGCCACGGTAGGGATGTTGCCGCCACCGCTGAGCATGTCACCCACGAGGACGAACTCGGATCCCGTCCATGCCACGGATTTGGTGCTGGTGTAGTTGCTGTCCGGCGCGCTGCGACTGGTCCAGGATATGCCATCCGTCGAAGTGAGGATGGTGCGGTTGTAGCCCACCGCCACGAATTTTCCTCCGCCGTACGCCAGTCCCGCCAGCACATAGCCCGAGGGCGAGGCCCGGCTGGTCCAGGTCGTACCACCGCCTCCGCCCCCAGCAGACACCGAGAAGCTGGAGGCACTGGTGGCCGAGGTGCTGGTCAGGGTGTTGGTCACGGTGATCGTTCCGGTGACCGCACCGGCCGGCACGGTGACCACGACGCTGGTGGCGGTGCTGCTGACCACCGTAGCGGCGACGTTGTTGCTGAATTTCACCTGCATGTGAAACGGGTCGGCGTCGAAGCCCGTGCCGCTGATCGTCACGGAGGTTCCGACCGCACCACTGGTCGGGCTGAATGCTGTCACGCTGGTCGTCACACTGGCCGCGCTGGTGGAGGCACTGGTTTCGGAGGAGGCGGTACCAGCGGTAACTACCGTGTTGGTGGGAACCACCTTGTAATAGTACGTTGTGGAAGGATCCAGTCCGGCGTCGCTGTAGGACGTGCTGGTGCTGGTTCCGACGGCTGAACCGGAAACCACGACCCCGGTGCTTGTGCTGCGGTAGACCTTGTAGCCAGTGGCCCCCGGCACGGCCGACCAGCTCAGGTTGATGGCCGTGCTGCTGCCGGCGCTGGCAGTCAGGCCGGCGGGCGCGGCCAGGTAGGCCGGCACGGTACCGGTCAATGTGGCCCCGGTCTGGGCCTGGGTGCGCAAATCGGTCTGGGTCTTGCCTGCAGCAGACAAAGCATTGCCCAGTGCATCGAGCACCTTGTCGTCGGCATCGCCCACGGTGAAGGCCCCGCTCAGCGGGTCGGCAATGCTGGCGCCGGTGATGGCGCTGAGCTGGGTAGCGACGTAGGTCTTGGCAGCGTTCAGGCCAGTTTCCACGGTGGCACCCTGGGTGGCGTCATAGGCAGTGAAGGCAGCGGCCGGGTCCGCGCCCAGTGCTTTGGCCACGATCAGGTCCGTGACCGGGGTGATGTTGACGCGCCCTGCGGCCTGCGCAAAGCTGTGCAGCGTCACCGACGGGGTGCCGCCCGTGACCTGCACCATGCACGGCAGGGTGCGCCCGTCCAACACCAGGGTGTAGCTGCCGTTGGCATCGGTGGTGCCGCTCAGGGGCGAGCCGCTGGCGCATTTGGCGGTGACGCTGGCGTTGGCAATGCCCGCACCGGTGGCGGCCAGGCCGCTGAGTGTGAGGCTGGTGCTGCCACTGCTGCCGCCCCCGCCCCCACCACAGGCGGCCAGCAGGCTGGCCACGCCTCCCAGAATCCAGTGTTTCCAGTGCACTCCCTTTTCCATTTTTTTCTCCACGCAATACCCCATGGGCGATGTTGTGGATGCTAGGAACATGCAGCGGTTTTGTGACCCCCGTGTTCGGGGGGGCTGTGCGGCTGCTCAGGTGACGTGGCGCAGCGGCAGGCAGACATGGACATGGCAGCCCGAGGGCGTGCCCGCGCTGCGCTCGAACTGTCCGCCCATGGCCTGTGCGCGGGCCTGCATGTTGCGGGTTCCGCGCCCTTGGCGCTGCAGAACCTGGGCGGTGGCGCTGCCGTTGTCAACGATGTGCAGGTGCAGGACCGCGCCCTCCAGTCGCAGTTTCACCTGCACCTGGCTGGCCTGGGCATGGCGCAGGATGTTGCTGATGGCCTCGCGCAGGATGCGTCCCAGGTTGACGCATTGCTGGGGTTCCAGCCGCAGCTGTTCGACCTGGCTGTCTTGCTCCCACTGCAGGTCCACGCCGGCACTGCCCAGGCGTTGTTCGCACTCGCTGCGCCAGTCGCCCAGGGCGTACTCCAGGGCCTGGTCCGCGGCGGTGGGGCTGGAGACCACATCGCGCAGTTCCTGCAGGGCGGCGCGGGCCAGTTCGGCATGTTCGGGGGTCGGGGCGCGGTACACCAGGGTGAGCAGCTTGGCGCCGACATCGTCGTGCAGGTCGCTGTGGATGCGCTCGCGTTCCTCCTGGGCGGCACGTTCGCGCTCCAGCTGTTTCAGGCGCGCAAAGCTGTCTTCCAGTTGGGCCGACTTGGCCTGGACCCGCTGGTCCAGCTCCTGGCTCAGGGCTTCGAATTCGTTGAGCACGCGCACGAAGCGCACCGTCATGATCCAGCCGATGGCCAGGAAGATGAAGGGCGCGCTGTACTGCAGCAGGTACAAATCCCCGGGCAACCAGTGCAAGAGCTGTTTAGGCAGGATGTGCTGGCTGTGCAGCAACCAGTCGTGCAGTGCGAACAGCACGATGGCACACAACACGACCAGCAGCAGCCGGGCGTCTGTGTTGGCACACCGCACGGCAGACCAGGTCAGCATGCCCAGCACGGCCAGTGTGGCTGCCAGGGTGAACATGTGTGCCATGGCGGTCAACTGCAGGAAGTGGTCGGCTGCTACGAGCACCATGGCCAGTGGCGAAACAAAGCATGACAGGCCCAAGGCCAGGTTCAGCGGTCGCCAGTGCAGCCCGACGAAGCGCAGCATCGACAGCAGCAAAAGGGCAGAAAAAATCTGGAAGCTGGCGTTGACAAATATTTCCCATCTGGCGGTATCGACGGGGGGTTGAAGGACAAACAGGTTGGTCGACTGCAGCGACCACACCATGGCCGAGAGTGCCAGGTAGCCGTAGGCCACATCCTTGCGGCGGCGCAGCCACAGGCTCAGCATCAGCAGGCTCACGGCGGTGATGAGCAGGGTGGCAATCTGGTTGAGGGTGATGCGCCAGAAGTAGGCCTGTTCGTATTCGGCGCGCAGCGGTGCTTCGGAGCCGAGCTTGGGAGGGTAGAAGCTGGCCTGGGTGTAGGCATGGCCCTGGACCCGCACCAGCACGGTGTTGCTGTCGTTGAGCAGCTGCGCAGGCGGCAGCAGGTACAGGCGCGGATGGTTCCAGGTACGCGCCAACGGTTCGGTGTCCGCACCGGCGCGGCCAATCTCGTGGCCATTGAGAAACACCGTTGCATTGACACTGGCGTGCGGGATGTAGACCGCCTGTATCCCTGCGTCCAGGGCCGAGCGCTCGAATTGCAGGCGGTACCAACCGGTGCCGTTCTCGCCGGGGTGGGTTTCCCGCCAACGGTCGGGCAGGGCTACGGTGTGCCAGGACAGTCCGGACACGGCGTCGGCCTGCGCTGGACCGAATGCGAAGTCGGCCTGGGCAAACTCCAGTATCTGGGCGCGCGCCGTGCAGGCCAGCAGCAGACCCACCGCGGCCAGGGCGAAGGTGCGAAGTCCACTTTTCCAGTGTTTCATTGCATGCAGCATAGGTCCTGGATGGTACAAAAGTGGGCCCAGGGAGCCCCCCCCCGCGTTCATGGGGTGCCTGCTGTGGCTGCTGCCAGTACGATTGGGGGCATGCAGCACCCGACCTACACCCGCGCCTTCATTCTGGAGGACTTGCCCGAGTCGCAGGAATGGCTGACTCAGGCACTGGCGCAGGCCTTTCCCGGCATTACGGTCGAGGTGTGTGCCAGTGTCGGCGATGCCCGTGTGCACCTGGCCCAGTGCGAGGCACCGCAGATTGCGCTGATCGACCTGGGCCTGCCCGATGGCTCCGGTGTGGTGGTCATCGAGGAGATAAAGCGCTGCTTTCCAGCTTGCCTGTGTGTGGTTGCCAGCATCTTCAACGACGACGCCCACGTGTTTCCGGCCTTGCGCGCCGGGGCCATGGGCTACCTGCTCAAGGACCAGCCGGTGCAGGCCATTGTGGCGGCCATGCAAGGCATCGCTGCGGGCACCCCGCCGATCTCGCCCGCCATTGCCCGACGCATGCTGGCCTTCTTCCAGCCCAGCACGACCGAACAACTGCCCGAACTGACCGAGCGCGAAACCGAGGTGCTGCGTTTCATCGCCAAGGGCGTGACCCAGGCCGAGTGCGCGCGGCTGCTGGGCCTGTCGCCACACACGGTGCCCGGGTATGTGAAGGACATCTACCGCAAGCTCAACGTCTGCAGTCGGGCCGAAGCCGCGCTGCTGGCCCGCGACATGGGCCTGGTCTGAGCACGGTGAAACCGTCCATGCTGGAACTGGGTGGCACGCAGTGGCCCCCCGTGCGCGGGGCCAGGTGGCCTTGCTGCCCCATGGTTTTGCTGCGCACAATGGCCACTGGTTGGCGGAGCCCAATCGGCAGATTGCCTATGCTCTGTTTTTCATAGCTGCTTGTGCTTGTTTTATGCGGGCTGGCGGCATTTTTTATTACTTTTATGCCACTGAATACCGCTGCTGGACGCCAGGCCTTTTTTGCCCAACACGGGGTCCGCGATGTCGAATGTCTGTTCCCCGACGTGTCCGGCTACCCGCGCGGCAAGCTCATGCCAGCGGGCAGCTTTGCCGCTGGCGCCGAGCTGCGCATTGCCCAGGCCATTCCCATGCAGTGCGTGACCGGGGACTATTCCTACGACCCGATCTTCCCCGACTCCGACCCCGATGTGCGCCTGGTGCCGGACTACGCCACGCTCAAGCTGGCGCCCTGGTCGCGCTCGCCGCGTGCCTTCGCCATCCACGACTGCATCGAGCTCGACGGCCAGCACTGCGCCTTTGCCGTGCGCTCGGTGCTCAAGCAGGTGGTGCAGCGCTATACCGACCAGGGTCTGACTCCGGTGGTGGCGCCCGAGATCGAGTTCTACCTGACTGCCGCCTGCGCCGATCCGGCCCAGCCACTGCAGATGCCGCAGGCCCGCAACGGCCGCGCCGAGGTCGGGCAGTCCGCGTTCAGCACCAATCTGCTCAACGAGCACAGCGCTTTCTGGGACGAGTTCCGCGATGCGCTCGATGCCTTGGGCGTGCGTGCCGACACCTGGATCCACGAAGTCGGCCCGACCCAGTTCGAGATCAACCTGCTGCACGGTGACCCGGTGGAAGTGGCCGACCAGGCCTTCCTGTTCAAGTACGCAGCCAAGGAAATCGCCATCAAGCACGGCCTGAATGCGGTCTTCATGGCCAAGCCGATCGCAGGGGAAGCCGGTAGTTCCATGCACCTGCACCAGAGCGTGGTCGATGCCCAGGGCGTCAACATCTTCAGTGACGCCGATGGGGGCGAGACTGCGGCCTTCCGCCACTTCATCGGCGGCCTGCAGGCCTATGTGCCGGACATGATGTTGGTGTTTGCGCCGCACGTGAACTCCTACCGCCGTTTCGTCACTGGCAGCCAGGCGCCCATTCACCTGGGCTGGGGCTACGACAACCGCACCAGCGGCCTGCGTATTCCGCATTCGGGTCCGGTGGCGCGCCGGGTCGAGAACCGCATTGCCGGGGCCGATGCCAACCCCTACCTGGCCATCGCCGCCACCCTGGCCGCCGGATTGGCCGGCATGGACGAGAAGCTGCAACCCAGCACCCCCATGGCCGAGCGCAGCAATGGCTACGACCAGGGCTTCGGTCTGGCGCGCAGCTTTATGCAGGCGCTGGAGCAGCTGCAGCGCAGTGAAAGCGCGCCGCGACTGATGGGCGCGGGTTTTGTGCAGGCCTACACCGCCGTCAAGGCGCTGGAATACGACAGCTACCTGACCGAAATCAGCGCTTGGGAGCGCCGCTTCTTGTTGCCACAGGTCTGACGCCTGTCCAGGTGTTTGCGCTGAGTCCCATGGGCGTTGGGCTGCAAGGACATTGCAGGGTCGCTAGAATACTGCCAAGGGTATAAATTCCATGGGAGCTGAAGCTCCGACAATTCCTTGCCAGACCAAAGGACCATGACCATGCAAGCTTCCACTGTGGCCACACAGGCCGTGATCATTGATGTACGCTCCGCAGCGGAGTTCGAGGGCGGCCATGTCGAAGGCGCTGTCAATCTGCCACTCGATCGTTTTGTCGACGGCTACCCGCGGGTGGCGCCCGACAAGCAGCAACTGGTGGTGCTGTACTGCGCTTCAGGTGCGCGTTCGGAACAGGCGGTGCAGTACCTGAAGGCCCAGGGTTACGCCCAGGTGGTCAACGGCATCTCGGCCCGCAATGTGGCCGCCCAGTTGGACAAGGCCGTGGTGTAAGGCATGACCAACCTCGACTTCTCTCAATTGCTTCAGGAATACTGGCCACTTGTGTTGCTGGTGGCCTGGTTCGGACACAAGTGGTTGCGGGCCCGGCGGGTGGTTGCACTGCTGCCATCGCTGCGCCAACAGGGGGCGGTGCTGCTGGACGTGCGCTCAGCGGCTGAATTTGCCAGTGGCAATGCGCCGGGAACACGCAATATTCCATTGTCGGAACTCGCCGCGCGGCTGGGTGAATTGCCGCGCAATGTGCCCGTGGTGGTGTGCTGTGCCAGCGGCACCCGCAGCGGCATGGCCGCGCTGCTGCTGAAGAAAAATGGCTTTGTGCCGGTGTACAACGCGGGCAGCTGGACTGCCTTGAACGCCTAGCGCTTTTTGGCAGCGCGCAACCGGTCGTGCAGGGCCACGTATTCCTGCGTGAGCTTATGCTTGGGGTCGAGGTGCACCATGGGCGTGGCCTGCTCGTGCGACTCGCGCACTTTGACCGAGGCGCTCAGGTAGGGCTGCAGCACCGGCAGACCCTCTTCAATCAGCTCTTGCACCATGCGCTGGGGCAAGTTGGCACGGGGTTGGAACTGGTTGACGATGATGCCGGCCACGTGCAGGTTCTCGTTGTGGTCGGCCTGGATTTCCTGCACGTTTTCCAGCAGGGTGTAGAGCGCGCGGCGAGAGAAGTCATCGCAGTCAAACGGTATCAGGCAAGCCTGGGCGGCAATGAGGGCGCAGCGGCTGTAGAAATTAAGCGCCGGTGGCGTGTCGATGAAGATCTGGTCGTAGTCCTTGCCCAGCGCTTCCAGTGCATCGCGCAGCTTGTAGATCTTGTGGCGCGATTCCAGCTTTCCATGCAATTCGTCGAGCTCAGGGCTGGAAGGCAGCACGTCCAGGTTGTCCCAGGGTGAGCTGACGATGAACTCCTCCGCGCCCTTGTCGCGGATGGTGAACTTGAGGCTTTGCTCAAAGAACTGCGCGGCGTTGGGCAGGTCTTCCGGCAGGTCGTGGCCGAGCAGGTAGCGGGTGGCATTGCCTTGCGAGTCGAGGTCAATGACCAGGGTGCGCAGGCCTTGGGCGGCACTGATGGCAGCCAGGTTGCAGGCGATGGTCGATTTGCCGACCCCGCCCTTTTGATTGAACACTACGTATTGCATGGCCACCCCGCAGGAAATGAAGTGTTCCGAGTGTAATTTGCACTTAATCCCATAATATAAAAAGACAGTTTACTTTGTGGAGTAAACGCCTAAAATCGCGCTCCCCGCCGCCAGGCCGCGCCGACTCCATGGCACAGTCTGATTCTTCGGAAGTCCTCCCAGCATACGGATACCACGATGACAGCCTCCTACTCCCACCAGAACAAACGCGCCGAACTGCGCCAGGCCGCACTCGACTATCACCAGCTCCCGACACCCGGCAAGATCGCCGTCGCCGCGACCAAGCAGCTGGTCAACCAGCACGACCTGGCCCTGGCCTATTCGCCCGGCGTGGCAGCACCGTGCGAGGAAATCGTCAAGGATCCGAACAACGCCTTCAAGTACACCAGCCGCGGCAACCTGGTAGCCGTGGTCACCAACGGGACCGCCGTACTGGGACTGGGCGACATCGGCCCGCTGGCCGCCAAGCCGGTGATGGAAGGCAAGGGGGTGCTGTTCAAGAAGTTTGCTGGCATCGATGTGTTCGACATCGAGATCAACGAAAAGCACGACCTGGACAAGCTGGTGGACATCATTGCGGCCCTGGAGCCCACCTTTGGCGGCATCAACCTCGAAGACATCAAGGCGCCCGACTGCTTCTATGTGGAGCGCAAGTTGCGCGAGCGCATGAGCATCCCGGTGTTCCACGACGACCAACACGGCACGGCCATCTGCGTCGGCGCGGCCATCCTCAATGGCCTGAAAGTGGCGGGCAAGGACCCGGCCAAGGTCAAGCTGGTGACTTCGGGTGCTGGCGCCGCCGCCCTGGCCTGCCTGGGCCTGCTGGTGAAACTGGGCATTCCGCGCGAAAACATCTTCGTGACCGACCTGGCCGGTGTGGTCTACGAGGGCCGTACCGAACTGATGGATGACGACAAGGCCCAGTTCGCGCAGAAGACAGACAAACGCACCCTGTCCGAGGTGATTGAGGGCGCCGACGTGTTCCTGGGGCTGTCGGCCGGCGGTGTGCTCAAGAAAGACATGGTTGCCAAGATGGCCGATCGGCCGCTGGTGTTCGCGCTGGCAAATCCGACGCCGGAAATCATGCCCGAGGAAGTCAAGGAAGTGCGTTCTGATGCCATCATCGCCACCGGCCGCTCCGACTATCCGAACCAGGTCAACAACGTCCTGTGCTTTCCCTATATCTTCCGCGGCGCCCTCGACGCCGGTGCCTCGACCATCACCATGGAGATGGAAATTGCCGCCGTGCACGCCATTGCTGAACTGGCCCAGGCCGAGCAAAGCGATGTGGTGGCCGCCGCCTATGCGGGTGAGAAGCTGGCCTTCGGCCCCGAATACCTGATTCCCAAGCCCTTCGATCCGCGCCTGATGATGAAAATCGCCCCGGCCGTGGCCCAGGCGGCGGCCGACAGCGGCGTGGCCTTGCGCCCGGTGGAAGACCTGGCGGCCTACCGCGACAAGCTGCAGACCTTCGTCTACGCCTCGGGCACCACCATGAAGCCGATTTTTGCCGCCGCCAAGCGCGCGCTCAAGAAGCGCGTCGCTTACTCGGAAGGCGAGGACGAGCGCGTCTTGCGCGCAGCCCAGATCGTGGTGGACGAAGGCGTGGCACTGCCCACCCTGATCGGACGCCCGACAGTCATTGCCCAGCGTATTGAAAAGTTTGGCCTGCGCCTGCGCGAGGGTGTGGACTACGAAGTGGTCAATGTGGAGCAGGACGAGCGCTACCGCAACTTCTGGCAGACCTACCACCGCATGACCGAGCGCAAGGGCATCACCGAGCAGATGGCAAAGATCGAAATGCGCCGCCGCCTGTCGCTCATTGGTTCCATGCTGCTGCACAGCGGCTATGTTGATGGGCTCATCTGCGGCACCTGGGGCAACCATGCCCTGCACCTGAACTACATCGACCAGGTGCTGGGACACCGCGAAGGCGCCAGCATCTACGCCTGCATGAACGGTCTGATGCTGCCGGGGCGCCAGGTTTTCCTGGTGGACACCCACATCAACTACGACCCGACCGCGGCCGAGCTGGCCGAAATCACCATCATGGCAGCGCATGAGTTGCAGCGTTTTGGCCTGAACCCCAAGGTGGCGCTGCTTTCACATTCCAACTTTGGCAGCAGCAATGCACCCAGCGCCGTCAAGATGCGCCAGACCCTGGAGTTGCTGCGCCAGCAAGCGCCATGGCTGGAAGTGGATGGGGAAATGCACGGTGACGTGGGCCTGGACGGTGCTGCCCGTACTGCGCTCATGCCCAATACCACCCTGCACGGCGATGCCAACCTGCTGGTCATGCCCAACCTGGATGCCGCCAATATTGCCTACAACCTGCTCAAAATGGCAGCGGGCGGCAATATCGCCATCGGTCCGGTGTTGCTAGGCTGTGCAAAACCTGTGCATATCTTGACGCCCAGCACCACAGTACGCCGGATTGTCAATATGACTGCCTTAACGGTTGCCGATGCAAACGTTGTCAGATAAGCGATTTTTGAATAGTTTGCACTTACTAACAGTGTAATTTGATGCGAATTGATTGCCTCATTTTTGTGCAGGCTATTGCTTTTTAGACCCAAATCATCGACACTACACCACTTGGAAATTTCGGGTTTACCCGAATACAGCAAAGGGTTTCGTGGTGCGCTGGGGTACGTCAAAGTTAGCACTCTCCTGCCTGCTGGTACTGGCCGCTCTGGTCGGTTCAGCGGTTGGGGCCAGGGGGGTCGGCAAGGCTGAAAATGCCGATCCGCTGCCACTGCATGCGCTACCTATTCAGGGCCAGGAAACCTACCAGTTAATTCACCGCGGCGGTCCTTTTCCTTACGAGAAGGACGGCTCGGTCTTTGGCAATCGCGAACGCTTGCTACCTGGGAAAAAGCGCGGGTTTTACCGGGAATATACGGTAAAGACGCCGGGTGAGCGTGACCGTGGTGCCAGGCGCATCGTGTGCGGGGGCCTCGCTACCACGCCGGAAGTTTGTTATTACACGGCCGATCACTACGATAGTTTTCGCAGGATCGTCCCCTAGGGTTTGATTTGTTTTTTGGAGTGTGAGGGGGAAATGAATATGCCACTTCGTCAGGATGTAGCGCCAGCAGGCGCCCCTGCAGCGGATACACCGCTCAAAAATGTACGCACCAATATTGTGCAATCGATCCGCGCGTTCCGCGTACAGGACCTGCAGGATGCCGGTAAAGCGCTGGGCCACCACTTCCTGTACGCCAACCTGTCGGCCGCCCAGAGCAAGCAGGACGTGCTCGACCTGATCGGCCAGCAATTCATGCTGACCATCAACCAGGGCAAGAATTTCGACGCCCTGTACGACAGCCTGACCGACCCGGTCTACAAGTCGGGCCCGCAGCCCGGCTTCATCGTGGTGCTGGAGCACATCCCGGCCAACGTCAAGTTCGACAAGGAAGCCCGCGAGCAGCTGCTTGACATCTTCCGTGATACCGCCGACTACTGGGGAGACCGGAAGATACCGTTCAGGTGCTTCTATTCTTTTCTGTAGCCCGTTCTGCACAAGCCAGCCAAGCAGAACGGGCGAACGAGGCTACCACCGCTGCAGCAGCCGCACCTGCCAGCGCCGAGATGACCGACGACAACGGGGAAAAGATGCCCACCGACAAATTGTTGGATGTATCCCCGCTGGCACTGCGCATGAGCAGTCCCTTCAATTCGGGTTATTGGCTCACCGCGGCCTGACCCCACGCACCGGGAGCAGAGCTTAGCAACAAGCGGGCCCTGCAAGTAAAAACCGACCTCTGCTGCATGCATTGGTCGGTTTTTTTTATGGTGCCAGGGTGTTGGGGGCTATAGCTGCTGGGTCAGGGCTACGTATTCGGCCACCGGGACCTCTTCCGCGCGGCGCTGTACGTCGAAGTGGCCGCCATAACCCTGTTCCTGCAGCCAGTGGCCCAGGGTGTGGCGTAAGAGCTTGCGGCGTTGGCTGAAGGCCACTTGCACCACGGTTTCGAGGCGTTTCACATCGAGCGCAGGCGGTGTGGCCAGCGGCACCATGCGCACCACGGCGCTGTCCACGCGTGGCGGTGGGTCGAAGCTCTCGGGTGGCACGAAGAGGAAATCTTCCATGGCATAGCGCCACTGCAGCATCACGCTCAGGCGTCCGTAGTCGGCGGTGGCGGGCTGGGCCACCATGCGGTCGATGACTTCCTTTTGCAGCATGAAATGCTGATCAGCGACCACGTCCACGTACTGCAGCAGGTGGAACAGGATGGGTGTCGAGATGTTGTAGGGCAGGTTGCCCACGATGCGCAGCTTGCCAACCGCGTTCAGGTCGTTGGCGACTTCGGCGAAGTTCACGCGCAGCACGTCGGACTCAATGACGCGCAGCTGGGGGTGTTCGCGCAGGCGTTTGGCCAGGTCGCGGTCGAGCTCGACCACGGTGAGTTGGCCCAGGCGTTCGACCAGAGGCTGTGTCAGTGCCGCCAGTCCGGGGCCGATCTCGACCATGGCGTCGCCCGGGCGTGGTGCAATGCCGTCCACGATGGCGTCGATGATGCCGCCATCGCACAGGAAGTGCTGGCCGAAACGCTTGCGTGCAATGTGCTTCATGCGGATTCAGGCCTCACTGCGGGGCATCCCGGTATTCGACGAAGGCCCGCGCCCGTACTTCCTGGGCCCAGCTTTCGAAGGCCTTGTCGTAGCGGGAGGCACGCAGTTCCATGCGGGCCATTTCGCGCAGTTCGCGGGGTGTGAGTTCGACCCGGCGTCTTTCCATGACTTGCACCAGGTGCACGCCAAAGCGGGAAACCAGCGGTGCGCTCACGGCCATTTCGTCGAGTTTGTTCATGACTTCTTCAAATTCCGGCACAAAGGTTCCGGGATTGGTCCAGCCCAGGTTACCGCCCTGTTCGGCACTGCTGTCCTGTGAAATCTCGCGGGCAGCAGCGGCAAAGCTGGTGGCCCCGGACTGGATTTGCTTCCTGACACCGGCCAGGCGCTCGACGGCTGCGGTAGTACTCAGCGTTGGACCCGTGCGCAGCAGGATGTGGCGCGCGCGCGTCTGCACCACCGAACGGGTAAGTTGCTCGGGAGCCCGTCGTTCCAGCACCTTCAGGATATGAAACCCGGCACCGGAGCGCACGACCTGGGAGTAAGCGCCCACAGGAATGTCGCGGGTGGCCTCGACAAAGATGGCCGGGTAACGGTCCCCCTTGCGCAACCCGAGCTGGCCTCCGTTGCTGCGGTCGGCGGCTGAATACTGCTGTACCAGTGCCTCGAACGATTCCCCGTTGCGGATGCGGTCGAGCAGTTTCTGGGCCTGCACAAACAAAGCTGCCGCCTGCTCTGCGCTGGCTTTTTCAGGGAGGGGCACGAGCAGCTGGGCCAGGTTGATTTCCTGCGCAAAGGGGTCCTTGTTGTTGGCATGCAAGTCCGCCAGGTACTGGTCCAGTTCCTGCTCACTGACACGATTGCGGCTGCCCACTTCGCGTTCATACAGCCGCTCCAGTGTCTGCTGGTCCCGCAAGCGCGCACGGAAGCTTGCGACATCGATGCCGTCCTGGGCCAGTCGCTTGTGCAGTTCGGCCACTTCGATGCCACCTTGCCGCGCTACCGCCTGTTCGGCCATGTCCACCGAGGCTGGGTCGGTACGGATGCCGATTTCCTGTGCCAGTTGCAACTGGGCCCGCTCATTGATCAGCCGCTCCAGCACCAACTTGCGCAATTCCGTGGCCGGCGGCGGTGTCTGCTTCTGCTGCTGCATGGTGCGCGTGATCCGCTGCACCTCGGCATTGAGTTCGGAGTGGGTGATGGGTTCGGAATTGACCACGGCCACGATGTAATCGGCTGGGCGTGCCGTCTGCGCCTGCACGCCACACACTGGCAAAACACTCAACACAAGGGCAAGGGCCCAGGTTCCATAGCTTCGAATCATGGTCTTCAATCGTAGTTGCTGAATCGGCTGTGGCTGGTGCCAGCGTCGCGCAGATTCTGGTAGCGTGAAATATGCGATGTCAAGGTGCGCTGCGGGCTGATCCCGAGCTTGGTGAATCCGACGAATTCGAGCTGGAACATGATGCGCTGGTTTTCCGAGTTCACGCTGGTGGAGGTGCGTTCCAGCACCACGCGCCCCAGCCAGCAACCCGCATCGTACTCAACGCCCAGCACGGTATCGACCAGCCGGCTCTCGTTCATGCTGTAGTTCATGCGGCCCACGGCATAGTAGCGGCCTTCGCCCTGGCCGCGTCCATAGCCCAGGTCCTGTCCCTTGTCGCCCCACAGGTCATTGAGCGGCCATTGCCAGCTCACATCCATCTGCTCACTCTGGTTGCGCGCAAAGCGGTAGGCCATGTTGAGCACGCGGTAGTGCCCAGGGTTGTAGCGTGCCGACACGGTGGAGCGTTCGGACAAGCCCGTCAGGGCGTTGTATTGGGCGACCGAGTCCAGTGTCCAGCGTTCGTTGACATTGGCCGACGCCCCCAGCAGCACGTCGCTGAAGCCGGCCTTGGCAGGTGCCGTGGTCGGGGTGTAGGTGACTTGCTGGTCTTCGAACCGGAAGCGTTGGGCCACGCCGAGCTTGAGTACCTGGGCTCCGCTGTCCGGATCGAGCAGGCGACTGGTCACGCCCAGTGTCAGCAGGTTGTTGTCGGAAATCTTGTCGTGGCCGACAAAGGCGTTCTCTGTATAGATGCTGGCAAAGTTGAAGTCCTTGATGCCGGTATCAAAATTCGGCAGCAGGCCCTGGTTGCGGTAAGGCGTGTAGACGTAGAACGCGCGCGGTTCCAGGGTCTGCACGAAAGCGGAACCGAAATAGCTGGTGTCGCGCTCGAACACCAGGCTGCTGTCGAGACTGAATGTCGGCACGACCGCGCTTTGGCTGGTGGCGCCATTGATGGCCAGTGGCGTGTCAAACTGGTAGGCCGCCGCATGCAATTGCAGCTTGGGGGTGATGTAACCGGCCGCTCCGACAAAAGGCCTTGCTGCCTGCGCCAGCGTATACGCGCGTTGGGCGTTGGGTTGCAGCGTCTTGGTGGGGTCCGACTCGAAGCGCGTCATGTCGCCTTCCACGAACCAATCCACTCCGTGGTCGTTGTACTGGGTGTGGCGCACCACCACCTGCGGCATGCGGTCGTAGGGCGGGGTGATGGGTGAAGTGGCACTTTGGAGTGTCTGGTACTGCTGCACATTGGCTGTCACCGTCCAGGGGCCCCGGCCCCACGTGGTACTTACCTGGCTGGGCAGCAGGCGTTGTGTCAGGGTGCCGCTGCGAGTGAAGTCGGTCCAGTAGTCGTTGTCGCTCACATGGTTCAGGCTGACCGACAAGGCCACATCGCCGACATCCTGGATGCCTGTGTCCACCGTCCCGGTATGGGTCAGCGAATAGCCCCAGCGGTCCATCCCGCGCAGGCGGTCCGAGGACATGTAGTTGGCGCGCAGCGTGCCCTGGTACCGTGGCTCCAGGTAGCGGAACTCGGCCCCCATGTCGATACCCCGTGCCGTCATGATCGTCGGGGTGATGGTGGCGTCGCGGTTGGGGGCGATGTTCCAGTAGTACGGCAGCAGGATCTCGGTGCCGCTGTTGCTGTCGGCTCCGATGGTGGGTGGCAGGAAGCCTGAGCGCCGCTTGTCGCTCAGTGGGAAGGCAAGTGCGGGCACCGGCAGCAGCGGCACGCCCTTGAAGCTCAGCACGGCACCGTGGGCTACCCCGCTGTCGTCTTCGTTGTCGAGCTCGAGCTTGTCCGCGCGCAAGATCCAGTCCGGCAACCAGTCGGGGCCCGGCTTGCGCTTGCAGGTGGTGTAGGTGGCCTTGTGCACCACGGTGTGGTTCTCGTCCACGAACTCGGCCCGGCTGGCCTCGCCGTGCGCGTCGTTCTGCAGGAACTGGTAGCGCGGTGCTTCGAAATGGCCACTGAATTTTTCCAGCTGCACATCCAGCGACGGGCCTTCGTAGACATTGCCGGCACGGTTGACACGCACAGCGCCGGTGGCACGGGCACGGTCGGCTTGCTGGTCGTATTCCAGCCGGTCGGCGCGGATGGTGGTGCCAGCGCGCCGCAGCACAGCGGCCCCTTCGATGACGGTGTCTTTTTCGGGGCGCCCCTGCAGATGGTCGCCTTCCAGGAACACCGGGCTTTGCTGAACCTGCGCGTTGTCCAGGGCCTCGGGCAGCGCCGCGGTCGGGCGCAGCGCCGTGGGCGCTGCATCGTCCTCGGGCTGCACCGTTTCGGTCTGGGCGTGCAGCACCGAAGACCACCAGAACAGGGTGGCAGCGAGTGCAAGGGGGACAGGAAGTCGCGGCGGGCGCGGCGGTAAACGCATGAAGGGTACAGGTCGGCAGGGTCGGCTTTGTAAAATGGATTATCCATGAGTGCCACCACCCCTTCCTCTACCCCCGCCGCCATTCCGCTCGAATGGTCCGACCCATCCCGCCAGGCCCTGTTTGTCCAATGGCTTGCCGCCATTGCCCCGCAGCACGGCCTGCACGTGCAAACAGTGCGCCTGGCGTCTGCCGATGCCAGCTTTCGCCGCTACCTGCGCGTGGATTCTGCCGCCGGCACCCGCGTCATCATGGACGCGCCGCCGGACAAGGAAAACTGCCAGCCCTTTGTCCAGGTGGACCGGCTGATGGCGCAGGCGGGGCTGTGCGTGCCCGAGATCCTGGCCTGGGATGAAGCCCACGGCTTCATGCTGCTGTCTGACCTGGGTACCCAGACCCTGATGCAGACCATCAACCCCGACGCGGCCCCGCCACTGGCGGCCTACCTGGAAGCCGTGGACCTGCTGGTGCAGTGGCAAAAGGCCTCGCAGCCAGGGGTATTGCCCGCCTACGACGAAGCCCTGCTGCGCCGCGAGCTGGAACTGTTCCCGGAGTGGTACATCGGCCGCCACCGGGGTATGACCCTGAGCGAGGCCCAGCGCAAGACCCTGGACGAGGCCTTTACCCGCATCGTGCGCGCCAACCTGGCCAGCCCCAGCGTCTATGTGCACCGCGACTTCATGCCGCGCAACCTGATGGTCGCGAATGTGGCCCCCACGCTCGGCGCTGGAGCGTCCTCGCTGCCCCCCGAGGGGGCCCTCGCGGCTCGGGGCGGCCCAGCGCTGCTCACGCAGAAGCTGAACCTGGGCGTGCTCGACTTTCAGGACGCTGTCTACGGCCCCATCACCTACGACATTGCCAGCCTGCTGCGCGACGCCTTCCTGAGCTGGGACGAGGAGTTCTGCCTGGACGTGACCATCCGCTACTGGGACAAGGCGCGCAAGGCCGGGCTGCCCGTGGGCGACGACTTCGGCGAGTTCTACCGTGCTGTGGAGTGGATGGGCCTGCAGCGCCACCTCAAAGTGGCCGGCATCTTTGCGCGCCTGACCCTGCGCGACGGCAAACCCCAGTACCTGGCTGACACGCCGCGTTTCATCCACTACATCCGCGCCACCTGCAGCCGCTACATCGAGCTTAAACCGCTGCTGCGCCTGGTGGAAAGCATCGAAGGCATTGAAGCCCCCAGCGGCTACGCCTTTGGCCGGGTTTGAGGGTCAAAATGGCCTCCAGCCCGCGTATCCATTGCGCAAGCAGCTACTGATTGCATAGCAAATGCCACGCATCCACTGTCCCTTGCCCCTTTCGGAAGGCGCTGCGCTGAGCCTGCCGCCCGGTGCTGCGCGCCATGTGCAGGTGCTGCGCATGCAGCCTGGCCAGACGCTGACCCTGTTCACGGGCGACGAGGCCACTGGCGGCGAATTCAGCGCCACCATCACCCGCATGGGGCGCTCGGACGTCGAGGTCGAGGTCGGCACTTTCCACCCGGTGCAGCGCGAGGCCGGTCTGCGCATCCACCTGGCCGTGGGCATGCCCGCCAACGAACGCATGGACTGGCTGGTGGAAAAAGCCACCGAACTCGGTGTGGCCAGCATCCAGCCGCTGATGACCGAGCGCAGCGTGTTGCGCCTGTCCGGCGAGCGCGCCGACAAGAAGTTGGCCCACTGGCACAGCGTGGCGGTCTCCGCCTGTGAACAGTGTGGCGGCAACCGCGTGCCCGTCATCCACCCGGTGCAGACGCTGGCGCGCTGGCTGGCCCAGCCACTGCAGGCTGACACGGGCGTACGCCATGTGCTGTCGCTGGCCGATGGCAGCCAGCCGCTGTCGACCCGGCTGCAGGCCCTGGCCGCGGGTGATGGGGCGGGCTGCTTCCTGCTCGGGCCCGAAGGCGGGCTGGGCCCCGACGAAGAACAGCAGGCGCTGGAGCGCGGTTTCGTGCCTACCGGTCTGGGGCCGCGCGTGCTGCGCACCGAAACGGCGGCACTGGCGGTGCTGGCCAGTGCCGTGTTGCTACCAATAGCGTAGCTGCTTGCGCAATGTTTACGCGGGCTTAGGCCCTATTCCATGCCTGAAATGTAGGCCGCCAGGGCGTCGACATCGGCGTCGCTGAGCAGGCTGGTGGCGGCGGCCATGAGCGGGTCGCTGCGCTGCACGCTACCGGCGCGGTAGCGCTTGATGGTCTTGGTCAGATAACCGGCCTGCTGGCCGGCAATGCGGGCGAACTTCTCGTTGCCGCGCCCATTCTCGCCATGGCAGCGGAAGCAGTTTTTGCTGAACAGGTCCCGACCCTTGGCCACCTGGGCCGGGTTCGTGCCGGCCCGGTGTGGCAACACCGTCTGGGCGCCGAAGTACACCACCATCCCGATGGTTTCTTCCGGGTTGAGTGCGCGGATCATGCCTTCCATGAACTCGTTCTTGCGCCGACCTTCGGCAAACTGGCGCACCTGGTCGAGCAGGTAGCCGGGGTTCTGGCCGGCCAGGTTCGGGATGTCGGGGTTGGTGCTGTTGCCGCCCTCCCCGTGGCAGTTGGCGCAGAAGCCGGCCACGCGGCGCCCGACTTTCATGGCATCTTCCAGCGCCTTCGGTGTGGCCTGCGCCTCCTTGAGCTTGGCGGCATAGTCCACCTCGGCGCGGGGCTTGGGGTTTTGTGCCATGGCGCCCAGGCAGCATGCCCAGCCCAATACCAACGCAGCGACAACACGAGAACAGCGGTCCATGGTCAAACCCATCTTGAAGAAGTGGGCATTCTAGATTTGCATCAAGACTTCACGGGTTAACCCCGGGGCGTTCTCCGGCCTAGCCGCAGTTTTTTTGATGCAGATCAACTTCAACCGTGCGCTGGGGCTGGATTGGCCCCTTGGCTGGCGGTGTCAGGCGCGAATGCGTGGTGCCGCTGCCAGCTGCTCGGGCAGGGTGAAGTAGGCGGCGCTTTCTCCCAGGTGGGCGCGGGTCTGGTCCAGCACATGGCGTGCGACCGTGCGCAGGTGCACTTCGTCGGGCCCGTCCATCAGGTGCATGGCGCGGCCCCAGGTCCACAGGTAGGCCAGCGGCGTGTCGGGGGACAGGCCCATGGCGCCAAAGACCTGCATGGCGCGGTCGACCACGCGGGTCTGCAGCCTGGCCGCCACCACCTTGATGCCGGCCACATCGGCGCGGCTCTGGTGTGGGTGCTGCTGCATGCCACCCTGGTCCAGGCGCCAGGCCGCCTGCAGCACCAGCAGGCGCGCCTGGTCGATCTCCAGCCGCGACTCGGCGATCCACTCCTGCACATTGGCAAAGTCGGCCAGGTACTTGCCGAAGGTCTGGCGTTCCAGCGCACGTGCGCTCATCAGCTCCAGCGCCAGCTCGCACTGGCCGATGGTGCGCATGCAGTGGTGGATACGCCCCGGCCCCAGGCGCGCCTGTGCCATGGCAAAACCGGCGCCGCGCGCCCCCAGCACCTGGTCGGGCGCCACGCGCACGTTCTCGAAACGGATTTCGCAGTGCCCTTCAGGGGCCTGGTGCTGCATCACCGGGATGTTGCGCAGCACCTGGACGCCGGGCGTGTCCATGGGCACCAGCACCATGCTGTGCTGGGCGTGGGGGTCCTCACCTGCATCGTTGTCGCGGCACATCACGATCAGTAGCCGGCACGCCGGATGGGCAGCACCGGTGATGAACCACTTGCGCCCATGAAGCACCAGTCCCTGGGGGCTATCGCGCAGCACGGTCTGCAGGTTGGTCGGGTCGCTGGAGGCAACGTCCGGCTCCGACATGGCAAAGGCGGAACGTATCTCGCCCCTCAAAAGCGGGTAGAGCCACTGCTGTGCCTGCGTTGGCGTGGCAAAACGCTGCAGCAGCTCCATGTTGCCGCTGTCGGGCGCGCTGCAGTTGAACACCTCGCTGGCCCAGGGCAGTCGCCCCATCACTTCGGCCAGGGCGGCATAGTCCACATTGCACAGGCCCTGGCCGGGCACGCCGGGCGGCAATTGGGGCAGGAAAAAATTCCACAAACCTTCCTCGCGCGCCAGGCACTTGAGATCCTCCACGAAGGGCGGGGGGTAGACGCCCTGTGCCACGGCCAGGTGCCAGGCGGGGTTGTAGGGCAGCAGGTAGGTGTCCATGAAGCTGCGTACGCGTGCACGCAGTGCCACAGTGGCGGTAGAGAAATCGAAGTCCATGGTGTGCGGCCCGCCGCGCCAAGCAGCCAAGGCCGGGCGCCAGTCTGCGCCTGTGTCGGCTACCTGTCTGTCACCTAGGCGGCGCGGGGCACCCTTGCCAGCGCTGCAGTGAGCAGATCCTTGCGCAGCGGCTTGCTCAGAAAGTCGTTCATGCCCGCGCCCAGGCACTCCAGGCGGTCCGACTCCATGGCATTGGCGGTGAGGGCGATGATCCAGCAGTCGCGGTTGATGCCCGCCCCTTGGCGGATGGTGCGTGCCGCATCGAGCCCGTTCATCACCGGCATCTGCATGTCCATGAGGATCGCGTCGTAGCGCCGCTGTGCTGCCATGTCCACGCCCTGGCGCCCGTCACCCGCCACGTCCACGGCATAGCCCATGCGCTCCAGCAGCGTAGAGGCCAGTTTCTGGTTCACCAGGTGGTCCTCCACCAGCAGTACCGTGCCCGCCGTTGTCACGTCTTGCACGGCGGCCGGGCCGGTGGGTGCCGGCAGTGTGGCCGGCGCCTCGGTGCAGTGGGGTTCGGAGGGGGCCTCCGGCTGCAAGGTGGCCGCTGGCCGTGAGGGGTCAAGCGCCAGTGGCAAGGTGAACCAGAATTCCGTGCCCATGCCCTTCTGGCTGCGCACGCCGATGCTGCCGCCCATGCCTTCCACCAGCTTCTTGGAAATGGCCAGGCCCAGACCGGTGCCACCGAAGCGGCGCGTTGCCGAACCGTCCACCTGCGTGAAGCTCTGGAACAGCTGGGCCAGGTCTGGTTCTGACATCCCGATGCCCGTGTCGCGCACGGCGAAGTGCAGCAGCGCCTTTTCCCGCTGGACCAGCACCTGCACCGTGCCCTGGTCGGTGAACTTCACTGCATTGCTCACCAGGTTGAGCAGCACCTGGCGGATGCGCAGCGCATCCCCCACGAAGCAGGCGGCACTTCCTGCGTCCAGCGCGAAGGAAAGCGCCACCCCCTTTTGCTGCGCCCGCACGCGCAGCACCGCATGCACGCCCTGCACCAGCGCGGGCAGGTCGAAGCTGGCCTGGTCGAACTCCATCTTGCCGGCCTCGATCTTCGAGATGTCGAGGATGTCGTTGATGATCGCCAGCAAGGCTTCCCCCGACTGCAGGATGTCGCGCACATAGCTCTGCTGCACCGGCGTCAACGGCGTACCTTCGAGCAGACCCGCCATGCCCATCACGCCGTTCATGGGCGTGCGGATTTCGTGGCTCATGGTCGCCAGGAACTGCGACTTCATGCGGTTGCCCTGCTCGGCAGCGAGTTTGGCGGCCTCGTTCTGCGCAGCCAGTTGGCGCAGGGATTCGGCATGGCGGCGCCGCGCCACCTCGTTGCGCCAGAAGAAGAACAGCATGGTCAGGTACAGGACCAGGTAGATCGTGGTCAAGCCGAACAGCAGCTTGCCCTGCTGCGAACGCGTGTGCGCAAATTCCTTGGAGCGGTCGGTGTAGATCTCCAGTACCGCCACCTGCCGCAGCCCGTCCTCCACCGGCACGTACGAGGACACCAGGTTCACGTCCTCGAGCGTGCGCCCGAAGCTCTCGAAACTCTGGCGGTAACTCAGCTCGCTCGAAGGCACACCACGCGCCGCGTTGATGAAACCGGCCGACTCGGCCTTGCTCTCGCCCACCTGGGAGAAGGTCGACGAATACCGGGTCACGCCGCGCGGGTCGAAGATCTTGACCTTGACGATGTCGGTGCGGCGCACGAAATGGCGCACCACCGCGTCGATCCGGGCCAGTTGCGGATTGGCGCGGATGGCCTGCACCGAAGTCTCTTCGAGCGTAAGCAGTGGTTGCAGCTCCTTCCAGGTCTCGGATACCAGCACCTCGGCCACGGCAATGTTGGCCGCCTGTGTGGTGCGCACGATTCCTTCCTCGGTGGATTCGATCACGAGCTGCCACGTTGCCACCAGTGCCAGCGAAAGCACCACGAAGGACAGCACCGCAAAGGCACGGGTGGTGTAGCTTTCGAGCGTGGAACGGAGGTAGGCCAGCATGGTTCAGCAAGGGCAAGACCCTCCATTGTGCGGGCAAAGCCGCCCCAACCATGCCAAGCGCGATGTTCAGGTCATATGCACGGGCTCGTTGGGCTGCGTCGGGTGCATGTCGCCGGGATGCTGGCCCAGGCTCAGCGGAATGGTGGCAAAGGCCGCGCTGGCCACGAAGAACACGGTGGCGGCCACGGTGATGCCGAACTGCAGGAAGAAGACGGGGATCTTGGACATGGGAAGCTCCTTGGGTTGTCGAAAAAGTCGGCGGACTTACCGGGCGACGTTGAGCCGCACCAGGCGGGTCGTCACCGGATCGAAATAGGCTTCCACGATCTGGTTGCTGCTGTCGAAGCCATACACCTCATAGCAGTTGCCATTGGCCACCTTGAAGGTCTTGATGCGGTAGCCGCGGTGCTGGGCCAGCAGCTGCATTTCTGCTGCATCGATCCATTCGCTGCGCGGTGCCTGGGTGCAGATCTCGCTGGCCTTGTCGCGGGCGCTGCTGGTCAAGGGCTTGGTCGGCTCGCGCGGTGCCACCGGTTCTTTGCCCGACTGGGCGTGTACGGCGAGCGGCAACAGTGCGCTGGCGGCCCAGAGTACTAGGTGGTTTGCCATGGTTTTCTCCTGTGAAGGCCTGCATTGTTCGTGCGGGGGGCTTAGGGTTTTCTTAAATTCAAACTTGCGACTTCTTAAGGTGGATTTAAGCTGGCAGCCGCAAGATGGGTCCCATGCGTACCACGACCTTTTCCTCCCCCTCGCACGCCGTGCGCGGTGTACTCACTTCGCTGGCCCTGGCCTGTGGTGTTGGTGCCCTGCCTGCCATGGCGCAGACGGCCCCCGCCGCATCCCCCACCGCTTCGGCGGCCAAGGCTCCATCGCGCTTCGCCACCGATGCTCCGGTGCGCGATGGCATGTTGGCCATTCGCCAGAAGATGGCGGCGGCCGAGACCGGCATCGCCAAAGACCAGTTGGACGCGCAGGACTATGTGGCCCTGGCGAAGTCCATCGACGTCGACATGCAGGCCCACCTGGCCCGTCGCAGCCTGCCCAAGGCGGCGGCTGTGGCCTTCAACGGCAGCATCTGGCAGGACCTGAGCTATTGCGTGGGCCTGATGCGCGACGGCCGCAGCGTGGCCGTGCAGCGCACCGGTGCCCTGGGCGTACAGCAGGCCCTGCGCAACTACGCCGAATACTTCGACCATCCGGGCTGGTAAGGTCCTTGCCCCGTAGGTGCGGGGCCGTTGCTGCAATGCACAAAAGTTGATCTGCGTCAGCTTGTCGGCGGCGCGCTCCGAAATAATGGGCGGCATAGCACATGCTTTCAGGGAGTCGACCATGCAGACGGTTTTGGGGTTGAGTCTGGGTGCCAGCACGCAAGATTACGCGTTCAGCACCACGTTTCTGGGTAAACGCCTGCAGGTGCAGCGCACCGGCACCAACGGCAGCACGGCGCAGGCGGCCAAGCTGCTCAAGCACCACAGCGCTGACGCCGTCGGCCTGGGGCTGGAAAAAGAGCACTACGGTACGGGTCGGCACAAATTCACCGACAAGGACACGCAAAAGCTCAAGGCCCTGGTACACGACGTGCCGGTGACCACGGGTGCGCGCCTGGGCGACATCCTGCAGGAGTGGGCCGTACGCCACGCCCAGATTGCGCTGGGCAGCTACTTCAACAACGCGCGCGTGCTGTTCCTCTCGGGCCTGTCCAACTACAAGCTGGCCATGTCCTTGTCGGAATACACCCCCAACCTGCAGTTCGCCGACCCGCTGCTGCAGCTGGGCGTGCCCAAGCTGCTGTCCTCGCTGGAGACCTTGCAGCACTACGCCACCGGCGCCCACTATGTGAAAGACTGGAGCCTGCCGGCCAAGTTCAGCCACGGGCCGGTGAAGGAGTGGGGCGGTTTTGTACTGCGTCGTGCCCTGCAGAAGGCCACTGTGCTGGTGGCCGCACCGCATGAGCTGGACGACTTCGGCATCGAGGAGTTGGCAGGCAAGACCATCATCACCCTCGGTCTGAGCGATGCGCGCCTGGCCGAGCTCAAGGACAAAGGTGTGCACATGGTGGTCGATGGCGCGCCGGTGTTGCACGGCCACGTCATCGGCCCCTACCTGCTCGACGCCATGATCCTGGCCGCCCTGGGCAAGCGCAGCGAAGACATGCTGGAGGACGACTACCTCGACATACTGACCACGCTGAACCTGGAGCCGCGCATCCTCTACCCCAACGGCTTCAAGCGCGTGAACCGCTTTGCCTTCGTCATCCACCCGCTGTCGCAGGAATACTTCAAGAAGGTCAAACCCATCGAGCTGCTGTCGCAGGTGTCACCGCCGGTGTTCATGAACTCGC
This sequence comes from Rhodoferax sp., assembly GCA_008015235.1. Lineage (GTDB taxonomy): Bacteria > Pseudomonadota > Gammaproteobacteria > Burkholderiales > Burkholderiaceae_C > Allorhodoferax. Next base: position 47,072 of record SSFF01000018.1, read on the forward strand.
TCGAAAAGATCATGGCCTACGCGCCGCCCTTCGTGTATTCCAAGGTCTCCGGCATCCAGTCGCCCACGGGCGTGGAGGCCGAAGGCTGGCTCATCTCGGTGGGGGGCACGCCGCGCGAGATCATGGCGCACAGCCCCGAGTTCACCTACAAGCGCCTGCTCGATGCCGCTGCCATGGCCCGAAAGCTCGGTGCACAGATCATGGGCCTGGGGGCGTTTACCAAGGTGGTGGGCGACGCGGGCCTGACCGTGGCCAAGCGCGCACCGCTGCCCATCACCACCGGCAACAGCTACAGCGCTTCGGGCGCCCTGTGGGCCGCGCACGACGCGCTCCTGCGCATGGGTTTGCTGCCCAAGCCCAAAGGCAAGGAACGCGTGGCCTTCAAGGCCATGGTGGTCGGGGCCACGGGGGCCATCGGCTCGGTCTGCGCACGGTTGCTGGCCAAGGCCGCGCAGGAGGTCTACATGGTGTCGCCCGAAACCGCCAAGCTGTTGGCGCTGAAAGAGTCGATCCTGCAGGAAACCCCCGACGCCAAGCTCTTCCTCTCGGCCCAGGCCGACAAGGACATTGCCGCGATGGACATGATCGTGACCGCCACCTCGGGCGCAGGCAAGAAGGTGCTGGACATCATGAAAGTGAAACCCGGTTGCGTCATTACCGATGTGGCCCGCCCGCTGGACCTGCCGCCGAGCGAAGTGGCCAAGCGCCCCGACGTGCTGGTCATCGAATCGGGCGAAATCCGCCTGCCCGGCAAGGTGGAAATGAAGAACATCGGCCTGCCGCCCAACGTGGCCTATGCCTGCCTGGCCGAAACCATTGTGCTGGCGCTCGAAGGCCGCTTCGAGAACTACACCGTGGGCCGCGCCATCGAGTGGGAAAAGGTGCGCGAGATCTACCAGCTCGGCCTCAAGCACGGCATGCAGCTGGCAGAAATCTCGGGCGTGAACGGCCCCTACAGCGACGAGGACATCGCCCGGGTGCGCGACCTGGCGCTCGCGGCGCGGGCACGGCAGGGGCGTGCAGCGCCCGCGAAAGAGTCCAAGCCGACGAAGGTGGCGGCACGGACCGCACGCAAGCCGCGCAGCCGTACGGCCCCCTGAGGGCGGTTTGCGGGCTGATCTTCAGACAAAACAGGGTCTGAGCCCGCGTAAATAGTGCGCAAGCAGCTATGAAATGCATAGCGATTGGCGTTGCCTTGATTCCTGCCCCTGCCTTTGACAAAGGCCAGGGCGCCGGGTTCCAATCCAGGGCCGTCCCCGCCATCCCTTGCCAGGAACATCTGCATGCCATCCAACCAGCCGCTTGAACCCGCCCCGCTGCCGCTGCAGGGCCATTGCGCCCCCGCCTTTGCCCCGCTGGCCCAGCACTTTGCCCGCTCTTTTGCACAGGGCGAAGAAATCGGCGCGGCCCTGTGCGTCTACCACCGGGGCGAGTTGGTCGTGGATCTGTGGGGAGGCTGGGCCGATCAAGCGCAGCAAAGGCCGTGGCAGGCCGATTCGCTGATCGTGGTGTTCTCCGTGACCAAGGGGCTGGCCGCCATGGCGCTGAACCTGGCCGCAGAACGCGGCGCCTTCGACTGGGACGCACCCGTGGCGCGCTACTGGCAGGGTTTTGCCCAGAACGGCAAGGGGGCGATTACAGTGCGCCAGCTCTTCAACCACCGCGCCGGTCTGGCCGCGCTGACCACGTCGTTGACGCTGGCGCAGTGCTGCGACCCGGCCCAGCGCGACGCCGTGCGTGCCGCCCTGGAGCAACAGGCCCCAGCCTGGACGCCGGGCCAGGACCAGGGCTACCACGCCCTGAGCTTTGGCTTGTATGCGAGCGAATTTTTCCAGCAGGCCGTGGGCGAACCCTTGCAGGACTTTCTGCAGCGCGAGTACCTGGGCCCGCTCGGAGCCGATGTGCACCTGGGGACTCCGGCTTCGGAGGATGCGCGCATCGCCACGCTGTACCCGGGCTCGGATGTGGCCCGCGTAGGGCGCATGGTCTGGGCCGCCTTGCGTGGGGGCAGCACCGAGTCCAAGGTGGCGCGCTCCTTCCTGTCAGGTCAGGACGCCAAGGGCGCGTTCTCCAACCCGCCATCGCCCCAGGGCTTCGGGGTCTACAACCAGCCGCCGGTGCGCCGCGCAGCCCTTGCCTGGGCCTCGGCTACGGCCAGTGCGCGCGGCCTGGCCCGCGCCTATGTGCCGTGGTCGGTGGGCGGCACCTGGCAGGGGCGCCAGTGGGTGAAACCTGAAACCATCGCGCCGCTGCTGCCGCGCCAGGGCTGGGCCGAGCCCGACCGCGTGCTCGGCAAGCCACTGGGCTGGTCGCAGGGTTTTCTCAAGGAGGAAGGTACGGTGTTTTCACCGAACCCCGAGTCCTTTGGCCACAGCGGCATCGGTGGCACGCTGGGCTGGTGTGACCCGAAGGCGCAGCTGGCCATTGGCTACGTGATGAACCGCAGCGACTGGCGGGTGCGCTCGCCGAGGGCCCTGGCACTGTGCCGGGCTTTGTACCAGTGCGACCTGGCCTGAGTCAGCGCATCCCTACCGACACCTTGCCGAATACCTGCGCCGCCTCGCGCGGCAGGCAACGCCAATAGGCGGGAAAGCCTGGTACCTCGCCGCCCAGTGCGGCAGCGGCGTGCCAACCCCAGCGCGGGTTGTACAGAAAGGCACGGGCCAGCGCCACCAGGTCGGCATCGCCTTGCTGCAGTACACCCTCGGCCTGGGCGGGGTCGGTGATGAGGCCCACTCCCATGGTTGCCAGACCGGTGGCAGCCTTGATCTGGCGTGCAAAGGGCAATTGGTAGCCGGGACCCAGCGTGATTTTCTGCAGTGGCGAGACGCCGCCGCTGGAGACGTGGATGAAGTCGCAGCCCGCGGCCTTGAGTGCATGGGCCAGTGCGGTGCTCTGCTCCACATCCCAGCCACCTTCGACCCAGTCGCTGGCGGAAATGCGGATGCCGAGCGTCAGTGGGGTGGCTGCGCGCATTGCGGTGAATACTTCCAGCACATAGCGCATGCGGTTCTCCAGCGATCCCCCGTAAGCATCGGTGCGTTGGTTGGACAGTGGCGAGAGGAATTCGTGCAGCAGGTAGCCGTGGGCGCCATGGAGCTCGATGGCGTCCACGCCAATCGCTTCGGCACGTTTCGCAGCGGTAACAAAGGCTTCCTTCACCCGCGCCATGTCGTCGAGTGACATGGCGGTGGGCGGCGTTTCGTTGGGCAGGTGCGGCAGGGCCGAGGGGCCAAAGGTTTCCCAGCCACCTTGTGCTGGCGACAGCAGCTGCGCGCCTTCCCAGGGCAGGGCGCTCGACGCCTTGCGCCCGGCATGGGCAAGCTGTATGCACACAGCGGTGTGGGGTGCCAGCTTGCGGGCACGTTGCAGGGTACTGCCCAGCGCGTCTTGCGTGGCGTCGTCCCAGAGACCCAGGCAGGCTGGTGTGATGCGGCCTTCGGGCACCACGGCGGTGGCTTCGATGGTAAACAGCGCGGCACCACTGTTGAGCAGGTTGCCCCAGTGCATCAGGTGCCAGTCGCTGGCGCAGCCGTTCTGGGCCTGGTACTGGCACATGGGGGCGACGACGATGCGGTTGGGCAGCGTCAGGCCGCCGCGGGGAGAGGGCAGTGTGAAGGGCGAAAACAGCAGGCTCATGGTGTCAAGGTAGCGGGGTGAACAAGAAGGTACGCAGCATGATTGCGCAAACGTAAGCGGCGTTTATTTTGCACCCCGGTAAAATGCAGGGTTTTCCCCATCACCAACCCAACCCGGAGTCGCCCTTGATGGCCACCACCCCCAACACCCAACAAATGGCCAGCGCTATCCGCGCCCTGGCAATGGACGCTGTTCAACAAGCCAACTCCGGTCACCCCGGTGCTCCCATGGGCATGGCCGACATGGCCGTGGCGCTGTGGGGTGAACACCTCAGCCACAACCCCGCCAACCCGAACTGGGCCAACCGCGACCGTTTCGTGCTCTCCAACGGCCACGGCTCCATGCTCATTTACGCCTTGCTGCACCTCACCGGCTACAAGCTGCCCATGAGCGAGCTGAAGAATTTCCGCCAGCTGCACAGCAAGACCGCCGGCCACCCCGAAGTGGGTATCACTCCCGGCGTGGAAACCACCACCGGCCCGCTGGGCCAGGGCATCACCAATGCCGTGGGCATGGCGCTGGCCGAGAAGCTGCTGGCTTCCGAGTTCAACCGCGAAGGCCACACCGTCGTCGACCACAACACCTACGTGTTCCTGGGTGACGGTTGCATGATGGAAGGCATCAGCCACGAAGCGGCGGCCCTGGCTGCGAGCTGGAAGCTGAACAAGCTGATCGCCCTGTACGACGACAACGGCATCTCCATCGACGGCCAGGTCGGACCCTGGTTCTCCGAGCAGGTGTCGCTGCGTTTTGTGGCCTACGGATGGAACGTGCTGGGCCCGATCGACGGCCACGACACTGCCGCCGTGTCTGCCGCCATTGCCCAGGCCAAGACCTCGGCCGACAAGCCCACGCTGATCGTCTGCAAGACCCACATCGGCAAAGGCAGCCCGAACCGCGCCAACACCGCCAAGGCCCACGGCGAACCCCTGGGTGCCGAAGAGATCAAGCTCACCCGCGAGTCCATCGGCTGGAGCCATGCACCGTTCGTAATCCCCAAGGACGTGTACGCCGACTGGGACGCCAAGGCCAAGGGCGCTGCCGCCGAGAAAGCCTGGAAAGAGAAGTTCGAGGCCTACAAGGCCGCCCACCCTGCACTGGCCAAAGAGCTGCTGCGCCGCCTCAAGGGCGAGCTGCCCAAGAACTTCGTGCAAGTGGCCGTAGACACAGTTATTGCCGCCCACGAAAAGGCCGAGACCGTGGCCAGCCGCAAGGCCAGCCAGCTGGCGCTCGAATCCTTCACCGCCGCATTGCCCGAGCTGCTGGGTGGATCGGCCGACCTGACCGGATCGAACCTCACCAACACTAAGGCGACACCGAATCTGCGCTTTGACAGCATGACCGGTGCCGTGGTGAAGAACGAGGCCGGTTTCGGTGGTCGCCACATCAACTACGGCGTGCGCGAGTTCGGCATGGCCGCCATCATGAACGGCGTGGCCCTGCACGGCGGCTTCATTCCCTACGGCGGTACCTTCCTGACCTTCAGCGACTACAGCCGCAACGCCATCCGCATGGCCGCGCTGATGAAGCAGCGCGTGATCCACGTGTTCACCCACGACTCCATCGGTCTGGGCGAAGACGGCCCCACGCACCAGTCGATCGAGCACGCAGCCTCCTTGCGCCTGATCCCGAACCTGGATGTCTGGCGCCCCGCCGACACGGCCGAAACCGCCGTGGCCTGGACCGTGGCCCTGCAGAATGCCAACAAGCCGACCGCCCTGTTGCTGAGCCGCCAGAACATCAGCTACGCCCCCAAGGGTGACTCTGCCGTGGCGCCCGACGCCTGTGGCCTGGACGCCATCACCAAGGGCGCCTACGTGCTGTCCGAGCCTTCCGACATCGGCATGAAGAAGAAGGCCCAGGCCGTCATCATCGCCACCGGCTCCGAAGTGCAGCTGGCATTGGCGGCACAGAAGCAGCTGGCCGAACGCAAGATCGCCGTGCGCGTGGTGTCCATGCCTTCCAACACCACCTTCGACGCCCAGAGCGCCGCCTACAAGACCATGGTCCTGCCCGCCGGCCTGCCGCGCGTGGCCGTGGAGATGGGCTCGACCGACGGCTGGTGGAAGTACGGTGTGTCCGCCGTGGTGGGCATCGACACCTTCGGTGAGTCCGCCCCCGCGCCCGTGCTGTTCAAGCATTTCGGCTTCACCCCAGAGAACGTGGCCGACACCGTGGAAGCGGTGCTGGCCAAGGGCCGCCGCAAGTAAGCCGCACAGATTTCAGTGTTTTAACCTTCGGAGAAAAAGCAAATGACTATCAAGATTGGCATCAACGGCTTCGGCCGTATCGGTCGCAATGTGCTGCGCAGCGCACTGCAGAACTTCTCGGACATCGAAGTGGTCGGCATCAACGACCTGCTGGAGCCCGACTACCTGGCCTACATGCTGCAGTACGACAGCGTGCATGGCCGCTTCAAGGGCACCGTGTCCGTGGAAGGCAACACCCTGGTGGTCAACGGCAAGAAGATCCGCCTGACCCAGGAACGCGATCCCGCCAACCTGAAGTGGAACGAAGTCGGTGCCGACATCGTGATCGAATCCACTGGTCTGTTCCTGGACAAGGCCTCCGGTGAGAAGCACGTGGCCGCTGGCGCCAAGAAGGTCATCTTCTCCGCTCCCTCCAAGGACGACACCCCCATGTTCGTCTACGGCGTGAACGACAAGACCTACGCCGGCCAGACCATCATCTCCAACGCTTCCTGCACCACCAACTGCCTGGCCCCCGTGGCCAAGGTGCTGAACGACAAGTGGGGCATCAAGCGCGGCCTGATGACCACCGTGCACGCTGCCACCGCCACCCAGAAGACCGTGGACGGTCCGTCGAACAAAGACTGGCGCGGCGGCCGCGGCATTCTGGAAAACATCATCCCCTCCAGCACCGGTGCTGCCAAGGCCGTGGGCGTGGTGATTCCTGAGCTGAACAAGAAGCTCACCGGCATGTCCTTCCGCGTGCCCACTTCCGACGTGTCCGTGGTCGACCTGACCGTGGAGTTGAACAAGGAAGCCAGCTACGAAGAAATCTGCGCTGAAATGAAGGCCCAGTCTGAAGGCGCCCTGAAGGGCGTGCTGGGCTTCACCAAGGACAAGGTGGTGGCCACCGACTTCCGCGGTGAGACCTGCACCTCCGTGTTCGACGCCGACGCCGGCATCGCCCTGGACAAGACCTTCGTCAAGGTCGTGGCCTGGTACGACAACGAGTGGGGCTACTCCAACAAGTGCCTGGAAATGGTGCGCGTGATTTCCAAGTAAACTGGACCGACCTTTCCGTCGCTCTTAAAGACGCGCCCCAAGAGGGCGCGTTTTTCATGGGGCGTAACTCTTCCTCACCACTGGAACCACGCGTGCAATCGGGCATTCTTTACGGCGTACTGGCCTACACCGCCTGGGGCTTGTTCCCCCTCTTCTTCAAGCAGATCGCTGCGGTCGACGCCTTCGAGGTGGTGCTGCACCGCACCGTGTGGTCCATGGTGTTTGTGGTGGGCGTGTTGTCGATTCGGCGCCAATGGAGTTGGTTGTCGACGGTCCTGCGCCAGCCGCGGGTGCTGGCCACTTTTGCCGCCTCGGCGGCCTTGCTGGCATGCAACTGGCTGGTGTACGTGTGGGCCATCGCCAACGACCACGTGCTCGATGCGTCGCTGGGCTATTTCATTCTGCCGCTGATGAACGTGGCCATGGGCTATGTGGTGCTCAAGGAGCGTCCACGCCGGGGCCAGTGGCTGGCGGTGGCGGTGGCCACTTGCGGTGTGCTGTGGCTCACCTGGCAGGGCGGGCGCATGCCCTGGGTGGCGCTCATTCTGGCCACTACCTTCGGCATCTACGGGCTGCTGCGCAAGCTGGCGCCCTTGGGCGCGCTGGAAGGGCTGACGCTGGAGACCCTGCTGCTGACCCCCATTGCCGCCGCCGTACTGGCGTTCTGGACACACCAGGGACGCGGTGTGATGGCTGCGGAGCCTTCCATGCTGTGGTTCTGGTTGCTGCTGGCCGGCCCCATCACCGCGGTTCCGCTGCTGCTGTTTGCCGCCGGGGCACGGCGTGTGCCGCTGTCGACCATGGGGGTGCTGCAGTACATCTCGCCGAGCCTGCAGCTGCTGCTTGGCGTGGCGCTGTACGGTGAGCCTTTTGCCGGCGCCCGTGTTCTGGGATTCTGCCTGATCTGGCTGGCGCTGGCGATCTACACCCTGGAGGGTTGGTGGTGGAGCCGCAGTCACACCACTTTGAATGCCAAATAGGCCTCCAGCCCGCAAATACATTGCGAATAAAGCTATAAATTAAATAGCAATTCCGGTGCTTTGCAGTGCGAGCGCAGGTTCAGGGCGGAAGCTGGTAGCCACGCGTGCGCACCATGTCGACGACGGTGTCGACCACGGTGGTATCGAACCACAGGCCTTTGTGGCTTTCGAGTTCCTGCAAGGCCTGGTCCATACCCAGTGCCGGCCGGTAAGGACGGTGCGAGGCCATGGATTCGAGCACATCGGCCACGGCCAGTATGCGCGCTTCGGGCAGGATCTGATCGCCCTTCAGTCCCAGCGGGTAACCGCTGCCGTCCAGGCGTTCGTGGTGCTGGCGGATGATGTCGGCAATCGGGATCGGGAAGGCCACGTCCTTGAGAATTTCGTAGCCCTTTTCGACATGGGTCTTGATCATCTCGTACTCGAGCGGGGTCAGGCGGGTGGGCTTGGACAGCAGCTCGGCCGGGATGGCAATCTTGCCGATGTCATGCACCAGGCCCATCAGTTCCAGGTTGCGACAGCGCTCGGGCTCCCAGCCCATTGCGCGGGCGATGTCCGAGGCAATGGTGCCCACGCGCTTTTCGTGGCCCGAGGTGTAGGGATCGCGCAGGTCGACCATGCGTGCCACCGCCTGCAAGGTGCCCTGCATGGTGCCTTCCAGTTGCTGGATGTAGGCGGCTATCTTTTCTTCGGCACGCTTGCGCTCGGTCAGGTCCTGCGCCATCACCATCAGAGCCGGTTGGCCGTCCCACAGGCCCATGGAGGGCTGCAGGCCGATGGTGATGTAGTGCCCGTCGCGGTGGCGGAAGGGCAGGGACAACAGCTCACCCACCCCGACGTTGCGGGCCTGGGCCCGGGCATGCAGCACCGCGCTCTTGTCCTGGTCGTCACGGCCGATGAACTGCAGGGAGTCCTGTCCGATCAGGTCTTTGTGCGACCAGCCCACGATTTCACAGAACCGGGGGTTGACGTAGACGATGCGCTCGTTCTGCGTGACGTACATGCCCAGCAGGGACTGTTCCACCAGGGAGCGGAAGCGCTCCTCGTCCTGGCGCAGGCGCGCCTGCGCCTGCACGGTCTCTGTCAGGTCCTGCCATTGGATGATGATTTCGTCGCCGACCACGCTCATGGAGCCGCGCACCACCTTGTCGCTGCCATCCTTGCAGCGCAGGGACATTTCGGGTGACGTCACGACCGCGCCAGGCCCTTGTCTGCGGGCCTGGGGCAGCGCTTCTTCGGTCCACATGCGCACCAGTTCGGCCCGCTGTACGGGATCGGGGTAGACCTGCGTGAACCAGGCTTGGTCGTCGGGTATGTCGGCGGCCGTGTAGCCGAAGACGCGTTCCATGGCCTGGTTCACTGCAACCAACTTGTGCGACCCGTAGGAATAGATCTGCATGGGCAAGGGGGACACTTCGAACACGCGTGCGAAGCGCTCTTCGCTTTCGCGCCGGGCCGATTCGGCGGCCTGCTTCTGCAGCTTGAATTCCAGGGCCTGCAGGGCCAGCGAGATGTTGGAGGCGGTTTCGGTCAGCAGCGCGCGCATCTCGGTGTTGAAGTAGTGTTTCTGGGGGGCGTAGAAATTGACCACGGCCACGGCTTCGTCGGCCACCAGCACCGGGACGGCGGCCGACGACTGGATGCCGACCGGGCTGGCCACCGTATGCCAGGGCAGCGTGCGTGGATCGGTTTCGAAGTCGTCGATGGTCTGGATCGACTGCTCCACCATGCAGCGGCGCGTGGGTCCTTGGCTGGTGGGCAGGGCCGGGTCGGTGGTGATGACGATGCGCTGGACGTAGTCGGCGGCCGTGCCTTGCACCGCCACCGGCACGATGCGCCCGGCCTGGCGGTCTTCAATGCCGACCCAGGCCAGCAGGAAACCACCGTGGCGCACGGCCTGAACGGCCACGGCGTCGAAAATCTCGCTGCGGGTGTGGGCGCGGTGGATGGAGGCATTGAGCGCGCTGAGAAACTCGTACAGCTGGCGCAGGCGCCGTTCGTGTTCCAGGCGCTGACGCTCAGGGCCAATGTCGCGAATGTAGGCCTGGACAAAGCCGGCACCGGCGTTTTGCAGGTAGGTGGCGCTGATTTGCAGGTCCAGCGCGTGGCCATCGCGGTGGCGCCACTGGGAGTTGAACACCGCCGCCTTGCCATCGCGCAGTTTGGACATTTCCTCAGCCACCACGGTTGGTGTCTTGTCGATGTCGACCTCGGTCAGGTGCTTGCCCAGCAATTCTTGCGCGCTGTAACCGGTAAGCTGGGTCAGCGCCGGGTTGGTTTCCAGAATGTGGCCGCTTTCGTCGATCAGCACATAGCCATCGGCGCTGATGTTCTTGGCCGCGGCAAAGGCCGCTTCGCGTTCCAGGGCGTGCTCGTGCTCCTCGGCACGGCGGGTGCGGTTGGCAAGCCAGGTCGCCCATGCCAGCAAGAAGAGGAAAAGGACCGACCCAAAGGCGAGGCGCCACTGCAGGGCGTACAAGGGCTCCTGGATGACGGCCTTGTCCTTCTGCACCACGAGGTACCAGGGTGTACCCCGGATGCGGGTGACGGCACCAATGACGGCTGTCCCCACATAGTCCTCACCTTCCATCGTTTGCACGTCCTGGGTCTGCAGCGCAGAGGCGTCGACAAAGCTCAAGCCAGGCACGGGCTGGTGAACACCCAGGGGCGGGGCCTTGGGCAGATGCTGCAGCGGTGTCAGGTAGGTCAGCTCGCCGGCATCGTTGCGCACCAGCATGGCTTCCGGGGAGACGGCCTCCTGGGGCCAGACCGGCAAGAGTCGGTAAAGGTCCCGCTGTGCACTCAGCTCCAGGTAGAGTGCTCCGACGACCGGCCGGGTACGGTCATTGCCGGCCCATACCGGCTGGACAAAACCCATGCAGGGTTGGCAGTCGGCACGCACATGCAGGTCGACCAGCTGGGCCTGCCCGGTTGAGATGCCCAGTTGGATGGCCGTGTTTTCCAGCTCCTGCAACACACGGGCTTGCTCACCGGCCACGGCCCGCAGCTTGTCGTCGATGAGGCGAATGGCATGGTAGCCATAGGTCTGCTGTGTCTGAAACAGTGCTGTCTGGACGGCCCGCAGCGGCGCACCGGCGCGGGCAGCCGCTGGGCTGGCCAGCAAATCGACAATCTCGGAGCGGCTGGCCAGCACCCGCGCGTCCTTGCGCCGTTCGTCCAGGTAGCTTTCTATCTGCGTACGGGTATTGGATGCGATCTGGGTCAGATCGGCCTTGTTGCGACGTTCCAGTTCAGAGGCGGTCTGGGTCAGCGTGATGGCGGCCGCCACCAGCAGGGCGGCCAGGCCCGCCGTCCACACCAGCCACAGCGAAGTGATGGAAAGTGCCCCACGCAGGATGGGGCGGCGGGCCGTCCAAGCGGACATGGTGAAGGGCGTGTGCTGGCGAATGGCCGCTCAGTGGTGGTGTCCGTGGGCCCCGTGGGCGTGGCCGTGGGCCACTTCTTCGGCCGTGGCCGCGTGCACATCGGTGACCTGGATCCAGAACTTCAGGTCCATGCCTGCCAAGGGGTGGTTGGCATCGAGCAGGACCACCGGGCCCTTGATCTTGACCACGCGGTAGTGCTGCGTATTGCCCTGGTCGTCCGTCCCCTCCAGATAGCCGCCGACCTTCACGCCGGGCGGGAAGCTGGTCTTGGGAATGGTGCGGCACAGGCTCTCGTCGCGCACGCCGAAGGCGTCGGCTGCACTCAGCGAAAGGGTCGTCTGAAAGCCCTTTTCCTGGCCTCGCAGGGCCTCTTCGATCTTGGGCAGGGTGTTGCCATAGCCGCCATGCAGGTAGGACGTGGGCTCCTTGGGAGCCTCCACGACAGCGCCCTTGGCGTCGGTGACTTTGAACTGGATGGTGACGACGGTGTCTTTGTCGATTTTCATGGTGTTTCGGTGGGAGGGATAAATGTTTATTCGGCGTTGTACTGATCCGGATTCTTGCCGCGGATGGGGGCGTAGAAGGCCTTGATTTGTACCATGTCGGCCTCCAGGTCGCCACTGGGCACGAGCACCGGGCCCAGGCCCAAGCGCTTGGTGCCGAAGTCCAGGTACGACAGGATGATGGGCACATTGGCCGCCTGGGCAATGTGGTAGAAGCCCGACTTCCAGTAGCGCACCTTGGAGCGCGTGCCTTCGGGGGGGACCACCAGCTGCATGGGGCGGGTCGCATTCTTCAAGGCCTGGGCCGATTCGGCCACCAGGTTGTTGCTTTGCGAACGGCGCACCGGCACGCCACCGAGCCACATCATGAGCCCGCGAAAAGGCGGTTTGAAGATCTCTTCCTTGCCCATCCAGTAGATGTCCAGGCGCAGCGCAAAGGCGGCCATCAGCGTGAAGGGCAGGTCCCAGTTGCTGGTGTGGGGGGCTGCAATGAAGACGCTGACCCGCGCTTGCTCAGGCAGTCGCCCCTCAATCTTCCAGCCTGCCAGTTTCAGGTAGGCCAGCGAGAACCAGCGCATGAGCGTGCTGATGACGGGGGTGGAAAAAATGGTGTTGTGCATGGGAAATGTGTCGGGACACTAGGGCGCGGTCGGGCGCGCATCGTGGTCGTGGTCCGGCCGGTGCGCCGGGTCCACGTGGGTCATGAGGTTGAGTACGCGGTGGCGCTGCATCACGGCAGCACGTGCCGCGACGGCAATATTGTGTCCAGCTTCCACGGTGAGGTTTGCGTCGACTTCGATGTGGGCATCGACAACGATCATGTCGCCCATCTTGCGCGTGCGCACGTCGTGGACACCGGCCACGCCGGGGGTGGCCACTAGGGTAGCGCGGATGGCAGCCACTTCCTCTTCGTCGACGGCGCGGTCCATCAGGTCGTGGATCGCGTCCCAGCCGAATTCCCAGCCCATCTTGCCAACCATGAAGCCCACGATCAGCGCTGCGATCGGGTCCAGCAGCGGAAAACCGGCCATGTTGCCGACCAGGCCGATGGCGACCACCAGGCTGGAAGCCGCGTCCGAACGTGCGTGCCAGGCATTGGCAATCAGCAGGCTCGACTTGACGCGCTTGGCCACGCCCAGCATGTAGCGGAACAGCAGTTCCTTACTGACAAGTGCGGCCAGCGCCACCCACAGCGCAATGCTGTGCACGGTGCCGATGGTTTCGGGCGCTTCGAGTTTTTTGAGCGCCGCCCAGACCATGCCCACACCCACCGACAGCAGGATGGCGCCGAGCACCAGATTGGCCGCGGTCTCGAAGCGCTGGTGGCCGTAGGGGTGGTCCTCGTCCGCATCCTTCTGGCTGTGGTGGCTGGCCAGCAGCACCACAAAGTCGGACACCAGGTCGGACAGCGAATGGATGCCGTCGGCGATCAGGGCCTGGGACTTGGCCAGCACGCCCACCACCACCTGCAGCGTGGCCATGACCACGTTGACGCCCACGCTGACCCAGGTGCTGCGCTGGGCTGCTGCGGCGCGTTCCGAGGCGCTGTGGCTGGCGTGTTCGGAGTCGTCGTCGATTTCAAAATTCATGGTGTCTTGCCAAGTGCAAAAAGACGCCAGCCTAGGGGCGCCGTCTTAATGCTTTCTTAGCTTAGGTGCTTGCCTGCAATGCCGGCCAGTTCGAACATGGACACCTGGGGCTTGCCGAATACCGGCAGCAGCTTGGCGTCGGCGTTGATGGCGCGCTTGTCCTTGGCGTCCTGCAAATTGTGGGACTTGATGTAGTCCCACAGCTTCTTCATGACCTCGGTGCGGGCCACCGGCTCGGCGCCGATGACCGCGGCCAGTTCGGGACTGGGGGCCTTGCCGCTGGCAGCCGTGGTCTTGCGCGGGGCCTTAGGCTTGGCTTCCTTGGTGGCGGCTGCCTTCTTTACAGGTGCTTTTTTGGCTGAAGCCCGCGTAGAGGTTGACGATGTAGCTCCTGATTTCGTAGCAGGTGCCTTGCCTGCGGTTTTGCGCGGCGGGAACTTGCTGGGGGCAAACTCGAAGTTCACCTTGCCGGCCTCGGCATCCCAGGCCAGCATGGCCTTGAAGGCGCGCCGGGTGCGCATGGAAACAAACTTCTCCAGCATGTCGGTCTTGCCCGTGGCCAGCAGCTTCTGCATCTGCTCGCGTTCGATCGGCTGCTGCAGGATGATCTGGCCGCTCTTGAAGTCGCAGCTCGGTGTGGCCTGGGCGTGCGTGGGCACGGATTTCTCGCAGACGTAGTTCTTGCCGTGCTCAAACACGGCGCCACCGCACTTGGGGCAGGCGCCCAAGGACTCCTGGGTGCTGAAGTCCACCAGCTCGCCCGATTCCTCGTCGGCCTTGTCGTCGCCGAAGTCGAATTCGAGCTTGTAGTTCTTGGCCTCTTCATCGAACTTGAGCACGATCTCGGCCACGAAGGGCCAGCCGGCCTTGGAGCGGAAACCGTCCAGGGGGCCGATGTGTTTGTCGCGCAGGAAGGCTTCGACCTCGGCCGGTTCGAAGGTGCGCCCTGCGGGCGACTTTCCGAACGAGAAGCCGCAACCGTCCTCCGCACCGGTCTTGCCGGTGCAGCTGTAGCGACGGTAGTTTTCCTTCACCATCCCGCCGCAGTTGGGGCAGGGCGTTTGCAGCGTGGCGTAGTCGCCAGGGACTGTGTCACGGTCGTATTCCTTGGCCTTCTTCACCATGCGCTCGGTCATGGTGGCAATCTCGGCCATGAAGGCGGCGCGGCTGAGCTTGCCGTGCTCCATCTGCGAGAGCTTGTACTCCCACTCGCCCGTCAGTTCGGGCTTGCTGAGGTCGTCAATGTCCAGGCCGCGCAAGAGCGTCATGAGCTGGAAGGCCTTGGCGGTCGGGATGATTTCGCGGCCTTCGCGCAGCATGTACTTTTCGGCGATCAGGCCTTCGATGATGCTGGCGCGCGTGGCTGGCGTACCCAGGCCTTTTTCCTGCATGGCTTCGCGCAGCTCGTCGTCTTCGACCAGCTTGCCCGCGCCTTCCATGGCGCCCAGCAGCGTGGCTTCGGAGTAGCGGGCCGGCGGCTTGGTCTTGAGGCCGCGGGCTTCCACCGGGTCGCCGTGCACCTTCTCGCCGGCCTGCACGGGAATGAGGTTCTGGCCCTTGTCGCCTTCCTTGGCGTCTTCCACCTCGGCGGCGGCTTCCTTGCCGTAGATGGCCAGCCAGCCCGGGTTCATCAGCACCTTGCCTTCGGTCTTGAAGCTGTGGCCCGCCGCCACGGTAATGCGTGTGGTGACCTGGTATTCGGCACTGGGGAAGAACACGGCCAGGAAGCGGCGCACCACCAGGTCGTAGAGCTTCTGCTCGGCATCGGACAGGCCCGAGGGTGCCTGCAGCGTCGGGATGATGGCAAAGTGGTCGCTGACCTTGCTGTTGTCGAAGACACGCTTGGTCGGCTTCACATAGCCCTTGTCGAGGCCGGTCTGGGCAAACGGTGCCAGATGGCGCATGCCGGAGTCGGCCAGCATGCCGAAGGTGTTCTTCACCACGCCCAGGTAGTCCTCGGGCAGGTGGCGCGAGTCGGTACGTGGGTAGGTCAGGGCCTTGTGGCGCTCGTACAGGCTTTGCGCCAGCGCCAGCGTGGTCTTGGCCGAGAAGCCGAACTTGCCGTTGGCCTCGCGCTGCAGGCTGGTCAGGTCAAACAGCCCCGGTGCAGCCTGCGTGGTGGGCTTGCTTTCTTCAGAAACCGTGGCCGGTTGGCCCTGCACGGCGCGCGCGATGGCCTGGGCTTCTGCAGCGCTCCACACGCGGTCGGCTTTCTTCTCGGCGTCGTCGGCGTCTTTCTTCCAGGCCGGGTTGAACCATTTGCCAGGGTACTGCCCCGCCTGGGCGTGGAACGTGGCGTGCACTTCCCAGAAGTCGCGGCTCACGAACTTGCGGATCAGCTCTTCGCGCTCCACCACCACGGCCAGCGTCGGGGTCTGGACCCGGCCCACGGTGGTCAGGAAGAAGCCGCCGTCGCGCGAGTTGAAGGCGGTCATGGCGCGTGTGCCGTTGATGCCCACCAACCAGTCGGCTTCCGAGCGGCAGCGCGCGGCGTCGGCCAGCGGCTGCATCTGCTTGTCTGTGCGCAGGTTGTCGAATCCGTCGCGGATGGCCTGCGGCGTCATGCTTTGCAGCCACAGGCGCGACACCGGCTTGCCCAGTGGCTTGGCGCCGCCGGCGTATTGCTCGATCAGGCGAAAGATCAGCTCCCCTTCGCGGCCCGCGTCGCAGGCGTTCACCAGGGCCCCCACGTCCTTGCGCTTGGCCAGTTTGACCACGGCGTTCAGGCGCGATTTGGTCTTGTCCACCGGCTTGAGGTCAAAGTGCGGAGGGATGACGGGCAGGTGCGCAAAGCTCCATTTGCCGCGCTTGACGTCATAGGCCTCGGGGGCCTGGATCTCGACCAGATGGCCCACGGCGCTGGTCACGACATAGCGCTCGTTTTCGAAGTGGTCGTCGTGTTTTTCGAACTTGCCGGCGCTGGGCGTCAGGGCGCGCACGATGTCCTGCGCTACCGAAGGCTTTTCTGCAATGACCAGAGTCTTGGCTGTAACTGCGTTATTCATCTGACTACAATTCCCTTTCACGCGTGCGCGCTCGCGCGCATCTGCGTGTGCATACGCGGGCGCGCCCATGCACGCCCATACGATTGACCATACCAAACTTTCTCCTCCCCCGTGGCCTCCTCCCCTCCGAAATCTGCACAACGACGCATCCAGACCCGCCGCTCCGGGGTTCATGGCAAGGGCGTGTTTGCCTTGCAGGACATCGCCGAAGGCGAAACCATCATCGAATATGTGGGAGAGATCATCAGCTGGGAAGAGGCCCAGGAGCGGCACCCGCACGATCCGAAGGATCCTAACCACACCTTCTATTTCTCTCTGGAGGATGGGCGCGTGATCGACGCGCTGCATGGCGGCAACTCCTCGCGCTGGATCAACCACTCGTGCAACGGCAACTGCGAGGCCGACGAGGTCGATGGCCGGGTGTTCATCAAGGCCCTGCGCAACATCGCCGCCGGGGAAGAGCTTTGCTACGACTACGGCCTGGTGCTGGAAGAGCGCTACACGCCCAAACTCAAGGCCGAGTACCCGTGCTGGTGTGGTGCAGACGAGTGCCGCGGGACCCTGCTTGCGCCCAAGCGCGGCTGGCGGCGTTGATGCCGTCGCTGACCCTGCCCGCCGCAGGCGAGGCCCTTTGGGAGTCGGTGGCGCCCTTGCTGCCCGGGTTCACGGTGGAAATCGTGCCCGAAATCGACTCCACCAACACCGAGCTGATGCGCCGCGCCCGTGCCGGGCAGCTGGAGCCGGTGCTGCTGGTGGCGGAACGCCAGACTGCTGGCCGTGGCCGCCTGGGCCGCCAGTGGGACAGCGTGGCCCAGCAGGACGGTGCTGCCCTGACTTTCTCCCTGGGATTGGAGCTGACCCCGGCCGACTGGTCGGGGCTGTCGCTGGCCGTGGGGCTGGCCGTGGCCGAGGCGCTGCATCCGGACATCCAGATCAAGTGGCCCAATGACCTTTGGTACCAGGGGCGCAAGCTGGCCGGCATCCTGATCGAAACCGCCACCGTGGGCACGCAGCGCTATGCCGTCATCGGCGTCGGCATCAACCTGAGCCCGCGCCCGGCCGAGGGCCTGCGCACGCCACCGGCCTGGCTGCAGGAACTGCAGCCACAATGGACGGCGGGGGATGTGCTGGCGCGCGTGGTCCGGCCGCTGGTGTTGCGCGTGCAGCAATGCTGCGCCCAGGGTTTTGGCGGACTGCGCGAGGCCTACCATGCGCGCGATTATTTTTACGGCAAGGACGTGGTCTGCACCGACGGCATGGCCGGTCAGGCCCGTGGCGTCGATGCCAAGGGCGCCTTGCTGGTGCTGACCGATGCGGGGCTGCAGAAGATCAGCAGCTCCGAAGTCAGTGTGCGGGCCCAAGCCTGAGCAAGCCGAGAACAGGGAGTGACGATGTTGCGACTGATGGTGTGGGTGCTGCTGTTGGCCAATGGCCTGTTTTTTGCCTGGAGCCAGGGCTATCTGCGTGCCTACGGCTTTGCGCCGGTCCAGCAGAGCGAACCCCAGCGTGTGCAGCAGCAGATCCAGCCCCAGGCCCTGGTACTGCTGAATCCGCAGGATCTGAAAAAGGCCGAGGCCCAGGCCCAGGACGAGGCCTTGCCCAAGGAATGCGTGCAATGGGGCCCGCTGGACGACGCACAGGCTGCGCATGTGCGCACCAGTCTGGAGGCCAGCGCCCTGCCCCCAGACGTCTGGCAGCTCAATACCGTGGTCGTGCCCGAGCGCTGGGTGGTCTATATCGGCAAGTTTCCCAATCCCCAGGCCCTGGAAAAGAAGCGTGCCGAGCTGAGCGCCATGAACATCAAGAGCGACCCCGTCAGCGCCACCCATCTGGCCCCGGGTCTGTCGCTCGGGCGTTTTGACAGCGAGGCCCATGCCACCGAGGATCTGGCGCGGCTGCGCAAGCTGGGCGTACGAACCGCACGGGTGATGCAGGAGCGGGCGGCCAGCCAGACCACGGTGCTCAAGCTGCCGGCTGCCACGTCGGCGATGAAAGCCCAGGTGTCCGGTCTGGATGAGGCGCTGGCCGCCAAACCGCCGCGCAGTTGCGATTGATCAGTTGGGCGCGGCGGCAAAGCGCACGGTGAAGCAGGCGCCGGGCGGCGTCTGCCCGGGGCGGGCGTCCTCGACCAGCACGGTGGCGTTGTGCTGGCGCGCAATTTCGACCACGATGGGCAGACCCAGGCCGGAACCGTCGGCTTCGTTGCCCAGGGCGCGGTAGAAGGGCTGGAACACCAGCTCGCGCTCGGCGGGCGGGATGCCTTGGCCGGAGTCCTCGACCTGCAGTGCCAGGACCTTGCTGAACGGGTCGATCAGTACGCGGGTTGTGATCACCCCCGGACGTTCCGGCGTGGAAGGGGTGTAGTTGATGGCGTTGTCCACCAGGTTGCGGATCATTTCCTTGAGCAGGGTGGCATTGCCTGGGATGCTGCCGCCGGGCGCGCCCGGGTCCACACCTTCGTAGCCCACGTCGATGCCCTTGTCCAGGGCGCGGGGGGCGCAGTCGCGGGTGACTTCGAGCGTGAGCTTGGCCAGGTCGCACGGTTGGTGGAGCATGACCGTGCTGCTGCTTTCGGCACGCGCCAGGGCCAGCAACTGGTTTACGGTGTGGGTGGCACGGATGCTGGAGCGCCCTATCTGGCGCAGCGACTGTTTCAGGTCGTCGGCGCTGGCGCCCTCGCGCTGGGCCAGGTCGGCCTGCATGCGCAGCCCCGCCAAGGGGGTCTTGAGCTGGTGCGCGGCGTCGGCCAGGAAGCGCTTCTGGGTGGCAATGGAGTCCTTCAGGCGCGTCAGCAGGTCGTTGACCGAGGCCACCAGCGGCGCCACCTCCATGGGCACGGCCTCGGCGTCGAGCGGGCTCAGGTCGTCCGGGTCGCGGGCGCGAATGCGCTCTTCCAGGTGATTAAGCGGCTTGATCGCCTGCACCAGGGCCAGCCACACCAAGAGCACGGCCAATGGCAGGATGACGAATTGCGGCAGCATCACGCCCTTGACGATCTCGGTGGCCAGCAGCGAGCGCTTGTCCAGCGATTCGGCCACCTGCACCAGGGCCGGGCGGGCGTCCGGTGTGTCCAGCTTGACCCAGATGTAGGCCACCTTGACGGTTTCGCCCTGGTATTCGGCATCGCGCAGGCGGATCTCGCCGGTGACGATCTTTTCTTCCGGGGATGGTGAGGGCAGCCAGCGTTCGCCGCTGAGGAACTGGCCCTGGGTTCCCAGCACCTGGTAGTACATGGCGTCGGCGTCGTCGGCGCGCAGCAACACCCGGGCCGACAGGGGCAGGGCAAACTGGGCCTGGCCATCGACCACAGTGATCTGCTGCGCCAGGGCACCGGCGTTGTATTCGAGGGTGCGGTCGAAGGGCTTGCCGGCAATGCTTTGCGCCACCAGCCAGGTCAGCGCCAGGCTGACGGGCCACAGCAGCAGCAGCGGCGTGAGCATCCAGTCCAGGATTTCCCCGAACAGGCTGCGCTGCTCGCGCTGGAAGATTTTCACCGGTGCCGCCCCCTGGCTCGGAATTGGGTGCCATTTTGGCACCTGGCCCGCATGCAATAAGCACAATCAGCTATGAAAAACATAGCATATGGGTCAGGAGGGAATCTTTTCCAGGCAGTAGCCCAGGCCGCGCACGGTGGCAATGCGGATCGGGCCCTTCTCGATCTTCTTGCGCAGGCGGTGGATGTAGACCTCAATGGCGTTGTTGCTCACCTCTTCACCCCATTCGCACAGGCGCTCCACCAACTGGTCCTTGCTGACCAGGCGGCCAGCGCGCTGCAGCAGCACTTCCAATAGGCCCAGTTCGCGCGCCGACAGCTCGACCATCTTGCCGTCGATGGTGGCCACGCGTCCGGCCTGGTCGTAGACCAGCGGGCCGTGCTTGATGCTGGAGGTGGTGGCACCCATGCCGCGGCGCACCAGGGCACGAACGCGCGCTTCGAGTTCCTGCAGCGAGAAGGGTTTGGCCATGTAGTCGTCGGCGCCGTAATCCAGGCCCTTGACGCGTTCTTCCACGCTGTCGGCGGCGGTGAGGATCAGCACCGGCAGCGAGGAGCCGCGCCCGCGCAGGCGCTTGAGCACGTCCAGGCCGTGCATCTTGGGCAGGCCGAGGTCGAGGATCAGCAGGTCGAACTCGGTGTTGGTCATCAGCGCGGCGTCGGCCTCGCTGCCATTGGCCACGTGGTCCACCGCCGCACCGGCCGCACGCAGGGCGCGCAACAGGCCATCGGCCAGAACCTGGTCATCTTCTGCAATCAGAATCCGCATGGACGGGTCTCCTTTTCTGCCATTCTAGGCGCGCAATCTGTGGTTTGGCTTGCACGTGCTGCCAGCTTGTCATTGCGCACTGTAGGCCTCCAGCCCCAGTGTCACCACGGTGCAGACTTCCGTGCCCATGGCGGCGCGCATTTCGTCCTCGGCCTGGGCCGTGGCGAGTTCGCAGGCCTGCAGCCAGGCCAAGCCGGTGTCGGTGAAGCGGATGCTGCGCGCGCGCGCATCGTGTGGGTGGGGGCTGCGCTGCACCAGACCCCAGGCCTCGCACTGGGTCACGAGGGCGCCCATGGCTTGCTTGGTCATGGCTGCGGCTGCGGCCAGGTCCACCAGGCGCATGCCCTGCGGGTCCAGGTGGCGCGTGATGTGCAGGATGGCGGCGCCCACCTGGTCGTTGGCGGCCAGGCGCGACAGACCCAGCGGCACCTGGGGGTGTTGGGCCATGAGTGCCAGCACCCGCGCCTCGAATCGCTGGTGCGCCAGGCGCAGCCAGTGCCCGGCGTGGGCCGTGCGCCAGTGGGTGCGGGGTGGGGTGGTCGGTGGCATTGGTTAAATAGTAATGCAAACTGACTAAATTTCAGGTTGCGAAGATGTATTGACTGGATAAACTACTGTTTAAGCATCCAGCCTGTAATTAATGTCAGGTTGTCATGTAACCCCCTCACACACTGGAGAACCCCATGGACGCACCCGTCAAATCCACCGCCGCCAATGCCGAAAAAGCCAAAGCCCTGCAAGTGGCCTTGGCCCAGATCGAAAAGCAATTCGGCAAAGGCACCATCATGCGCCTGGGCGAAGGCGAGGCCATTGAAGACATCCAGGTGGTCTCCACCGGTTCGCTGGGCCTGGACATCGCCCTGGGCGTGGGTGGCCTGCCGCGCGGCCGCGTGGTCGAAATCTACGGCCCGGAATCGTCGGGCAAGACCACGCTGACATTGCAGGTGGTGGCTGAGATGCAAAAGCAGGGGGGCACCTGCGCCTTTGTCGACGCCGAACACGCACTGGATATCCAGTACGCCCAAAAGCTCGGCGTGAACCTGCCTGACCTGCTGATCTCCCAGCCCGACACCGGTGAGCAGGCGCTCGAAATCGTCGACAGCCTGGTGCGTTCCGGAGCGGTGGACCTGATCATTGTGGACTCGGTGGCGGCGCTGACGCCCAAGGCCGAGCTCGAAGGCGAAATGGGTGACGCTCTGCCGGGCTTGCAGGCGCGCCTCATGAGCCAGGCCCTGCGCAAGCTGACCGCCCACATCAAGAAGACCAACTGCATGGTCATCTTCATCAACCAGATCCGCATGAAGATCGGCGTGATGTTCGGCTCGCCCGAAACCACCACCGGCGGCAATGCGCTCAAGTTCTACGCCTCGGTGCGCCTGGACATTCGCCGCACCGGCACCATCAAGAAGGGCGACGACGCGATCGGCAACGAGACCAAGGTCAAGGTTGTCAAGAACAAGGTCAGCCCGCCGTTCAAGACCGCCGAGTTCGACATCCTGTTCGGCGAGGGCATCAGCCGCCATGGCGAAATCATCGACATGGGCGTGTCCCACGGCATCCTCGAGAAGTCGGGTGCCTGGTACGCCTACAACGGCGAGAAGATCGGCCAGGGTCGCGACAACGCCCGCGAGTTCCTGCGCGAAAACCCGGAGCTGTCGGTGGAGATCGAGAACAAAGTGCGCACGGCCTTGGGTATTCCCTTGCTGCCTGTGGACGGCGCCAAGGAATAAGGTCTTTTCGGCACTTCGCCCGTACCCGTATTGCGTAAGCAGCTAGCGAAACGGTAGCAGATGAAAGCGCCCACCACGCCAACGCTACTGGGCCGCGCCCTGCGCTGGCTCAGTGTGCGCGAATACACACGTGCCGAGCTGGCGCAGCGCCTTAGCGCCTTCGAGGAAACGCCGGGCCAGATGCAGGGGGTGCTGGACACGCTGGAAAAAAAGGGCTTCCTCAGCGACGCACGCGCCGCCCAGTCGCTGGTGCATCGGCGCCAGGGCAAGCTCGGCGCCGCCCGCATCGGTCACGAGTTGCGCGCCAAGGGTGTTGCCCCCGAACTGCTGCGCGACACCGTGGAACAGCTGCGTGTCACCGAGCGGGAGCGGGCCCAGGCAGTGTGGGCGCAGAAGTTTGGCGCGGCCGCCAGCGACCGGGCCGGTCAGATGCGACAGATGCGCTTCCTGGCGACCCGTGGCTTCGCCGCCGACACTATCCGCCAGGTGGTACCCAAGCCAACGGGGCTGGGTACCCATGCGTCCCCGGAAGACGCGGATTTAGAGTGAATTTGGTGCTTGGCCCGCGCAAACAAAGCGCGCGCAGCTAGCAAATTGCTAGCAACCGAAGTTGTGAGGGGTCAGAGACCCAGCATCAGTTCGATGTTCTGCACCGCAGCGCCACTGGCACCCTTGCCCAGGTTGTCCAGGCGTGCCACCAGCACGGCGTGGGCAAAGCCATCGGCTTTCGCGTCGTTGGCGAACACGCGCAATTCCAGTTGGTTGGTATTGGCCAGGGCCACGGCGTCGAGCTTGCCGTCGGTGGAGGCAGGCTCCACGCGCACCCACTGCGAACCCGCATAGTGGGCCGCGAGGGCGGCGTGCAGGTCGTGCGCGCTGGGTTGTCCGGGCAGGGTGTCCAGGTGCAAGGGCACCTGCACCAGCATGCCCTGGACAAAGTTGCCCACGGAAGGGATGAACAAGGGCCGACGGGTCAGCCCGGTGTAGCGCATGATTTCGGGGATGTGCTTGTGCTTGAGACCCAGCGCATAGAGTTCGAAGGGGGGCGCATTGCCCGCCTCGTAGGCTTCAATCATGGTGCGCCCGCCACCGCTGTAGCCACTGACAGACGGCAGGCTGACAGGGAAGTCGGCGGGAATCAAGCCGGCGTCGACCAAGGGGCGCAGTAGCGCAATGGCGCCAGTGGCGTAGCAGCCGGGGTTGGAGACGCGCCGGGCCTGGGCCACGGCGGCGCGCTGATCTGCGCAGAGTTCGGGAAAGCCGTAGACCCAGGCCGGGTTGGTGCGGTGGGCGGTGGAAGCGTCGACGATGCGCGGGCCGCAGCCGCCGTTTTCCTGCTCGATGGCGTCGATCATGGCCACCGACTCCTTGGCCGCGTCGTCGTGCAGGCACAGCACCACCAGATCAGCCTGCGCCATCAGGGCCTTTTTGGCCAGCGGGTCCTTGCGCAGCTCGGGGGCAATGCGCAGCACCTCCACGGATGGCATCTGCGCCAGCCGGTCTCGGATTTGCAGGCCGGTGGTGCCGGCTTCGCCGTCGATGAAGATTTTTTGCATGGAGTGCCTACCCGGTAAAATCGTGCTGCAGTGCACAATGTTGCGATGCCGCAAACTGCGACACCCTGTTGAACGGTGAAAAGTTATTGTCAACTTGGGATGATACAGTCCGGCCTGTTGTATCAGCCGCCATCTGCAAGTTTGCCCCCTGCAGTCTGGTTACTTCATTTCCCATTCCTGAGAGAGAGCTCATGAAGATTCACGAATACCAAGGCAAGGAAATCTTGCGTTCTTTTGGTGTGCCGGTACCCCGCGGCATTCCTGCTTTTACCGTTCAAGAAGCGGTGGAAGCTGCACAGAAGCTCGGCGGCCCCGTGTGGGTGGTCAAGGCCCAGATCCACGCCGGTGGCCGTGGCAAGGGCGGTGGCGTGAAGGTGGCCAAGAGCATTGACGACGTCAAGGCGCGCGCGTCCGAAATCCTGGGCATGCAGCTCAAGACCCACCAGACCGGCCCCGAAGGCCAGAAGGTGCGTCGCCTCTACATCGAAGACGGCGCCGACATCCAGAAGGAATACTACCTGTCCGTGGTGACCGACCGCGCCACGCAAAAGGTGGCCTTCATCGCTTCCAGCGAAGGCGGCATGGACATCGAGGAAGTGGCGCACAGCACCCCCGAAAAGATCATCACCCTGTTTGTTGATCCGGCCACCGGCCTGACCCAGGCCCAGGGCGAAGAGCTGGCCAAGGGCGTAGGCATGCCCGACGACTCCAAGGCCCAGTTCATCGACGTCTGCCAGAAGCTCTACAAGTGCTACATGGAAACCGACGCCTCGCTGGTGGAAATCAACCCCCTGAACCGCGACAGCAAGGGCAACATCATCGCCCTGGACGCCAAGTTCAACTTTGACGCCAACGCCCTGTTCCGCCATCCCGAGATCGTGACCTACCGTGATCTGGACGAAGAAGATCCGGCCGAAGTGGAAGCCTCCAAGTTCGATCTGGCCTACATCAGCCTGGACGGCAACATCGGCTGTCTGGTGAACGGCGCCGGTCTGGCCATGGCCACCATGGACACCATCAAGCTGTTCGGCGGCGAGCCGGCCAACTTCCTCGACGTGGGCGGCGGTGCCACCCCCGAGAAGGTGACCGAAGCCTTCAAGATCATGCTCAAGAACCCCAAGGTCGAAGGCATTCTGGTCAACATCTTCGGCGGCATCATGAAGTGCGACACCATCGCCACCGGCGTGATCACTGCCTGCAAGGCCGTGAACCTGTCCGTGCCGCTGGTGGTGCGCATGAAGGGCACCAACGAAGAGCTCGGCAAGAAGATGCTTGCTGAAAGTGGATTGCCCATCATCGCGGCCGACACCATGGCCGAAGCCGCCACCAAGATCGTGGCAGCCGTCAAGTAAGAAGCCCGGAGAAGAACCATGTCGATCTATATCAACAAAGACACCAAAGTCATCACCCAGGGCATCACCGGCAAGACCGGTCAGTTCCACACCGAGAAGTGCCAGGAATACGCCAACGGCAAGAACTGCTTCGTCGCCGGCGTGAACCCGAAGAAGGCCGGTGAGTCCATCTTCAACATCCCGATCTACGCCAGCGTCAAGGAAGCCGCCACGCAAACCGGCGCCACCGTGTCGGTGATCTACGTGCCGCCCGCCGGTGCCGCTGACGCCATCTGGGAAGCCGTCGAGGCCGACCTGGACCTGGCCATCTGCATCACCGAAGGCATCCCGGTGCGCGACATGCTGGAAGTGCGCAACAAGATGAAGGCCAAGGAAGCCGCCGGCGGCAAGAAGACCCTGCTGCTCGGTCCGAACTGCCCTGGCCTCATCACCCCGGACGAAGTGAAGATCGGCATCATGCCCGGTCACATCCACAAGAAGGGCCGTGTGGGCGTGGTGAGCCGTTCCGGCACGCTGACCTACGAAGCCGTGGCACAGTTGACCGAACTGGGCATCGGCCAGTCGTCCGCCGTCGGCATCGGCGGCGACC
>SSFF01000024.1 GCA_008015235.1 Rhodoferax sp.
CAAATGCCTCGGTCAGAAATCCTGGCGCGAGCTGGAGAAGCACAAGCTGGCGATTGCCAAGCCGGTCTACCACGCTCAGGTGGTGCTCTATCAGGCCTACCTGGAGTTGCACGAGCACCCCGCCATCTTCACGGCGATCAACGCAGACACGATGGAGATCTACACCGAACTCGTGCCCTTCGATGCGGTGCTGGCGCAGCGCATGTCCGATCGCGCTGTCAAGGTGATCACCGCCACCGATGCCGGGGAGTTGCTGCCCCGCGCATTCCATGAATCCACCCATTTCGAGTGCCGGATGTGCCCATGGCAGGACCGGTGCTGGAGGAACCCCACATGAACATTCCCACCATGCAAGACGTCCTGGGTGAACGTCTGGTCGATGCGCGCGAGGCCGCGCATTGCCTGAACATCCCCACGTACCTGCTGACCCACCCCAGTGAGCGTAACCGTCTGCGCGTGCCGCACTACCGCGTGGGCAAGCTGGTGCGCTTCAAGCTCCAGGAGTTGATCGACTGGCTGGAGCAGCAAGGAGGCAAGTCGCATGCTTGACTTCAATGACGCCCCTGACAATTTGCCACCCGATCCTGGCATCACACGCGAGTCGATCCGTGCCGACCTGGTCGCACGGCTGGAATCCATCCTGGCCACGCTGTTCCCAGCCGGCAAAAAGCGCAAGGGCAAATTCCTCATCGGTGATGTGCTGGGCAGCCCTGGCGACAGTCTGGAGGTCGTGCTCGATGGCGAGAAGGCCGGTCTGTGGACCGATCGCGCCACTGGTGATGGTGGTGACATCTTCGATCTGATCGCGGCCCATCTGGGTGCCGATGCACACACAGATTTCCCGCGCGTGATGCAACACGCTGCCGACCTGCTTGGCCAGGCTCCTGCTGCCACGTCGCGCAAGTCCAAGAAGAAAGAGGCTCCGCTCGACGATCTGGGCCCGGCCACGGCCAAGTGGGACTACTTCGACGCAGCCGGGCATCTGATCGCCATCGTCTACCGCTACGACCCGCCTGGGGGCAAGAAGGAGTTTCGGCCCTGGGACGTCAAGCGACGCAAGATGGCACCACCCGATCCCAGGCCACTGTACAACCAGCCGGGGATGAAGGACGCCGCTCAAGTCGTGTTGGTCGAGGGCGAGAAGTGCGCGCAGGCGCTGATCGGTGCTGGCGTTACTGCCACCACGGCCATGCACGGCGCCAATGCCCCGGTGGACAAGACCGACTGGACACCCCTGAAAGGCAAGGCCGTGTTGATCTGGCCCGACCGCGACAAGCCGGGCTGGGAGTATGCGGCCAATGCTGCGCAGGCGGTGTTGGACGCCGGTGCCAGGTCCTGCCACATCCTGTATCCACCCCAGGAAGCCACCGAGGGCTGGGATGCGGCCGACGCCATTGCCGAAGGCTTTGATGTCGCGTCCTTTCTCGTGCATGGCCCACGCATGCAGATTCACGCCGTGGCTGAAGATGCGGAACCGGTGGTCAGCAGTGACGAGTCGGTGTGGGGCACGGAGGATGCGCTGGCGCTGGCCTTCACCCGCCGCTACCACCGCGACTGGCGCTACGTCGCCGCCTGGGGTCGATGGCTGGTGTGGGATGGACAACGTTGGCGCAATGAGGACACGCTTGCCGCCACCGATCTGATCCGCAGCGTGTGCCGCCAGACTGCCCTGCGTGCCGACGACCGCAAGGTTGCCGCCAAGCTGGCCAGTTCTGGCACCGTGGGTGGTGTGGAGCGTCTGGCACGTGCGGACCGCCGTCATGCCGCGACCACCGATGAGTGGGATGCCGACCCATGGTTGCTCAATACCCCTGGTGGCGTGGTCGATCTCAAGACGGGACGCACCCGCGCCAATGACCGTGCCGACCGCATGACCAAGATCACCACGGCCACGCCCCGTGGCGAGTGCCCCCAGTGGCGCTCGTTCCTGAATGACGTGACCGGCGGCGACCAGAATCTGCAGGACTATCTGCAGCGCATGGTGGGCTATGCCCTGACCGGATCCACCCGGGAGCACGCGCTGTTCTTCCTGTACGGCACTGGTGCCAACGGCAAGTCGGTGTTCGTTAACACGCTGGCCGACATTCTGGGCGATTACGCCACCAACGCGCCCATGGACACTTTCATGGAAACGCGTACCGACCGGCACCCGACCGACATGGCTGGACTGCGCGGCGCGCGCTTTGTGGCTGCCATTGAAACTGAGCAGGGCCGGCGCTGGGCCGAGTCCAAGGTCAAAAACTTGACCGGGGGCGACAAGATCGCGGCGCGCTTCATGCGACAGGACTTCTTCGAGTTCTTCCCGCAGTTCAAGCTTTTTGTGGCGGGTAATCACAAACCAGCGATTCGCAACATCGACGAGGCCATGAAGCGGCGTCTGCACCTGATCCCGTTCACGATCACCGTGCCCCCCGAGAAACGCGACAAGCACCTGCAGCAAAAGCTGCTGGCTGAACGTGACGGCATCCTGGCGTGGGCGCTGGAGGGCTGTCTCGCCTGGCAACGCCTGGGGCGACTGGATCCGCCGCAGCAAGTGCTGGACGCCACGGACGAGTACTTCGAAGAGGAAGACGCCATTGGCGAGTTTCTGGATGAGGACTGTCAACAGTCGGCCGTGGCGCGCGAAGCGATTTCTGCGATCTACCAGCGCTGGCGCGAACGGGCCGAGCGACGCGGTGAATACGTGGGCACCAGCCGCTGGCTGACCCAGCAACTCATCAACCGTGGTTTTGCACGTACACGCCTGCATGGAGGGGCGAAAGCCCTGTCTGGTCTGTCGCTCAAGCCCCGCGAAATGAGTGGCTACATGCCCTATCGCGATGACTGAAACCCATCGTCTGAACCCTATGGGTGACCGAAAGTGACCGGCAAATCGTTATCCCTTCCTACCGCGCGCGTACGCCCGCGTGAGGCGTTAACGATAAACGAGTCACCTTCGGTCACCCGCACCCAAAAACACATGGAGTGACCAATGAACACAACGACCATCCTTGCCCTCGACTTGGGCACCCAAACTGGTTGGGCACTGACCAGCCGTGACGGCGTCATCAGCAGTGGCAGCCAATCCTTCAAACCCCAACGCTTCGAAGGTGGCGGCATGCGCTTTCTGCGATTCAAGCGCTGGCTCACCGACATCAAGCAGTGCAACGATGGCATCGATCAGGTGGTGTTCGAAGAAGTGCGCCGCCATGTTGGTGTTGACGCGGCGCATGCCTACGGCGGCTTCATGGGCCAACTGACGGCCTGGTGTGAGCACCATCAGATCCCGTACCAGGGCATCCCGGTCGGCACGATCAAGAAGCATGCCACTGGCAAGGGCAACGCCAGCAAGGACGAGATGGTGGCAGCCGTGCGAGGCCGTGGCCACAACCCGGCCGATGACAACGAGGCCGACGCCATCGCCTTGCTGTACCTGGCCCGTGAAATGGCAGCAGAGGGGGTGTGACATGAAAGTGCCCCAGTACCGCTACCGTTGCCCGCTGGGCAACATGCAGCCCACAACGACTGACCTTGACGCTGTCAAACGCGAGGGTTGGCGCAATGACCACATCCTGGTGGTGTCGGAACAAGACGAGCGCCTGGACTGGATCGAAAAGCAGTTCGTCCGTCGTCTGGGCGAACGCTTGTACGGGGATGGAGGCAAGCGCCATGGCTGAGCTCATGAACCAATGGACGGCTGATGCCGTGGCGGCTCGGTTCGCTGAAGCTGCAGAGACCGCGCACAAGCTGCCACGCGTACGCCCCGCTGGCTACTTCAACCCCTGGATGACGCTGGCCATGCAGGTGCCTGAACGCTATCCCGACCCCGAACGGGTGTACCGGTCCATGCCTCCCAGTCCGCAAGCTGTGGAGCGGATGCTCGAGACCATGCGCTGGGTACAGTGGCTGGATCTGGAGCAGCGGCACCTGGTGTGGATGCGAGCCAACCGCTACGAGTGGCAGCAGATCGGCAGACGCTTCGCCTGTGACCGCAACACAGCCTCGCGGCGCTGGCACCGGGTCATGGAGTTGGTGGTCCATCAACTCAATCAGGGACGCGGCGCTGCGTGATTTAACGTGTTTTGGCGTGGGTGGGCGTAATACCTGCTGTCAATGCGTCTCAGAGCGAAGAATGTGCCCAGATCCGAATGCAGCATGAAGGCTCTTTTGAGGGTACATTTTCAGCTATGGTCAGGACAGAAGTGCAGCGATGCATGAGGGGCTCAAAAACACCTCGCACCTGAGGAAATCAACGGGTCCTTCCTGGCCAAATAGTAATGCGGGGGGCAACAGCGCGAGATTTCGATAGCGACTGCCCTGAAAAACAGGTTACCACCCGGCCAGGTTACCGGCCTGTGGTTACCACCACCCCAGACAGTTACCACCCCCTGAATATTTCCAACCCGCCCGGCGGCAACGCTCGGCGGGTTTTTCAATTCCATGACGCCAACCCTGCAGATCGAATACCGCCCGATCGATGCGCTGCTGCCCTACGTGCGTAATCCGCGTACGCATTCGCCAGCCCAGATCGCCAAGATCGCGGCCAGCATCGTGGAGTTCGGCTGGACCCAGCCCATCCTGGTCGATGGCGACAACGGGATCATCGCAGGCCATGGTCGCCTGGCGGCAGCGCGCAAGCTCGAACTGGGCGAAGTGCCGGTGATCGAGTTGGGCCATCTGAGCCCGGCGCAGAAGCGCGCCTACGTGATCGCCGACAA
This sequence comes from Rhodoferax sp., assembly GCA_008015235.1. GTDB lineage: Bacteria > Pseudomonadota > Gammaproteobacteria > Burkholderiales > Burkholderiaceae_C > Allorhodoferax. Next base: position 4,698 of record SSFF01000024.1, read on the forward strand.
CCGCCTGGCCCTGGACGCCGGATGGGACGATGAGCTGCTGGCGCTGGAACTCGCGGAGTTGTCTGATGCCGGTTACGACCTGCAGCTCACCGGTTTCGAGGATGACGAGCTGGCCAAGATGCTGGCTGATCTCGGTGACGGGGATGCGCAAGCGCCGGATGAGGATCCGGGCAGCGAAGAGGACGACGATGTCCCCGAGCCACCCAAGCAACCGATCAGCCGTCCTGGCGATGTCTGGCAGCTTGGCTCGCACCGCGTGATCTGCGGCGACGCGTCCGATCCGGCCACCATCGCCACCCTGATGCAGGGCGAGCAGGCCAGCCTGTGTTTCACCTCGCCGCCCTATGGCAACCAGCGCGACTACACCTCTGGCGGCATTGCCGACTGGGATGGCCTGATGCGCGGCGTGTTCGCGCAAGTGCCCATGGCCGCCGATGGCCAGGTGCTGGTCAACCTCGGGTTGATCCACCGCGACAACGAGTTCATCCCGTACTGGGATCAGTGGCTCGCCTGGATGCGCTCCCAAGGCTGGCGGCGCTTCGCTTGGTATGTCTGGGACCAGGGTCCGGGAATGCCGGGTGACTGGCAAGGGCGCCTGGCGCCGAGTTTCGAGTTCATCTTCCACTTCAACCGTCAAACGCGTAAACCGAACAAGACGGTGCCCTGCAAATTCGCCGGCCAGGAAACCCACCTGCGCGCAGACGGATCGTCCACCGCCATGCGCGGCAAGGACGGCCAGGTGAACGGTTGGACCGCCGCTGGCCAGCCAACCCAGGACCACCGCATCCCCGACTCGGTGATTCGGGTCATGCGCCACAAGGGAAAGATCGGCCAGGGCATCGACCATCCAGCCGTATTTCCCGTGATGCTTCCGGTGGAGGTCATCGAGGCCTACACGCAGGAAGGCGAGATCGTCTTCGAACCCTTTAGTGGCAGCGGCACCACGCTGATGGCCGCGCAGCGCACCGGCCGAATCGGCCGTGCCGTCGAGATCGCGCCGGAGTACGTCGATGTGGCGCTGACCCGTTTCCAACAGAACTTCCCCGGCGTGCCGGTCACCCTGGCCACCACCGGCGAACCCTTTGAGGCCGTCGCCCAGCAACGCAAAGCCGAGCGCCGGCAAGAGAGCAAACATGCAACTGTCTGAACATTTCGAACTGGCCGAGTTTCTGGTCTCGGAGACCGCTGCGCGCCGTGGCATTGCCAACGAGCCCAGCCCAGAGGTCATCGAGAACCTGCGTCGGCTGTGTCAGCTGGTGTTGCAGCCTCTGCGCATCAAGCTCGGCCGCCCGGTGGTCATCACGTCCGGGTACCGCTCGCCGGAGCTTAACCGTGCCGTCGGTGGCAGCAAGACCAGCCACCACATGCAAGGGCGCGCTGCCGATCTCATCGTGCCGGGGCTGTCGCCGCTGGCGGTCTGTCAGACCGCGCAGCAGATGAAGCTGCCCTGCGTCCAGATCATCCACGAGTTCGGGCGTTGGTCGCATCTGGCGGTGGCCTTGCCGAGCGAGCGCACCCAATTGCTGACGGCCAAGCTGGCGCAGGGCAAGACGGTTTACGAGCCGGGGTTGGTCCATGTCTGAACCCTGGCTTTCCACCCACATTGAGCGCTGGCCCACAGAAAAGCTGGTGCCCTACGCCCGCAATGCCCGCACCCACTCCGAGGAGCAGGTGGCGCAGATCGCTGCCTCCATCGTCGAGTTCGGTTTCACCAACCCGATCCTGGCCGGCTCCGATGGCGTGATCGTCGCCGGTCACGGCCGGCTGGCTGCTGCCCAGAAGCTGGGGTTGGACACGGTGCCCGTGGTCGTGCTCGATCACCTGACGCCCACCCAGCGCCGGGCGCTGATCATTGCGGACAACCGCATCGCAGAAAACGCAGGCTGGGACGACGCCATGCTGCGCATCGAATTGCAGTCCTTGCAGGAGGATGGCTTCAACCTGGACATCACCGGCTTCGATACCGACGCCCTGGCCGAGATCATGGCCGGTGAAGAGACCACGGTCGACGGCCAGACGGAGGACGATGCGGTGCCAGAGGTGCCGGTCACGCCGATTTCGCGCCCGGGAGATGTCTGGGAGCTGGGCAACCATCGCCTGCTGTGTGGCGACGCCACCGACCCGGCGAGCTACGACACCCTGATGACCGATGCCAAGGCCGACATAGTGTTCACCGATCCACCGTACAACGTTGACTACGCCAACAGCGCCAAGGACAAGATGCGCGGCAAGGACCGCCCGATCCTGAACGACAACCTGGGCGATGGCTTCTACGACTTCCTGTTGGCCGCGCTGACTCCGATGCTGGCGCGCTGCGCCGGCGCCACCTACATCGCCATGTCGTCCAGCGAGCTGGATACGCTGCAACAGGCCTTCCGGGCTGCCGGCGGCAAGTGGTCCACCTTCATCATCTGGGCCAAGAACACCTTCACGCTGGGCCGTGCCGACTACCAGCGCCAATACGAACCCATCCTCTACGGCTGGCCCGAGGGGCAAATCCGCCACTGGTGTGGTGACCGCGATCAGGGCGATGTTTGGAACATCAAGAAGCCGCAAAAGAACGATCTGCACCCGACCATGAAGCCGGTGGAACTGGTCGAGCGTGCGATCCGCAACTCCAGCCAACCGGGTGACATCGTGCTCGATCCCTTCGGTGGCTCCGGCACTACCCTCATCGCCGCAGAAAAGTCCAGCCGCATCGGCTGGCTGATCGAACTCGACCCCAAATACGTGGACGTGATCGTGCGCCGCTGGCAGGACTGGACGGGTCAGGAGGCTTACCGGGAAGCCGATGCGGTCAAATTCAACGACCTGGCGGCAGTGGCAGGCATGGCGACCCCAGTAGATTCAGCGCAGGCCAACGCATGAAGCAGTCGCGCCTGATGTCTCTGGTGGAGTCATTGGTCAATGTGCTGGTGGGGTATGGCGTAGCGGTGGCCACGCAGATGGCGGTGTTTCCGTTGTTCGGTCTGGCCGTGACCGTTACCGAGAACCTGTTGATCGGCCTGATCTTCACGGCCGTGTCGATCGTGCGTAGCTACGCGCTGCGCCGGGGCTTTGAAGCTCTGCGGGTGCGTCAGTCGGCCATGGCCTCTTCGACGATCTCGCAGTGAATCACAAACCCGGTGAGGTAAGGCAGACCCTTGGGGATGCCGTACTGCTTGCTGGTCTGGCGACCGATGGTCCAGCCCATCCAGCGTTGGGTGGCGGCGTGGATCGCGTCCTCCAGGTTGGCGCCGGCGTGCAGTTCGTTGAGGACGTCGTCAGCAAAGTGGCGTCCGTGGCGGCTGTCGAGGAAGGTGCGGACCGATTCGAGGGGCTGGTAGGTGGCGTCTGAGATCGAGGTCATCGCGATCGGCCAAGCGGCTGTGGCGTGTTCGCCGAGGGTACCGAACAGACCCCAGGACTCGTTTTGAGTCGCGGGAATTTTTGCATGCTGGGTGGTGGTCATCGTTGGCTCCGTGTTTGTGTTGGCGATGACTCCATTCACGCGCTGTTCCATCACGAAGCCAAGGCTTTCTCGATCATTCTCGGAGGCCGTGATCATTTCGCGACGCTGGCCAATTCGGCCTGTGCGTTGGCCATCAGGTCCAGGCGCAGGTTGGGTGTGATGTTGCAGGCCAGGGCGTTGAGCGCCCAGTTCATCACCTGCGATTTGTCGTGCGGCGTCTCTGCGGTATCAAGTCGCTCGATGTAGTGGTCCAGTTCCCGCAGGCTGCGTTCCAGGGTGGAGCGAGCGGTGAGCAAGGCATCCTTGGCTTTTTGTTCAGTCATCTGGCGCATCAGGGTGTCGAGGTCGAGGGTCATGGTGGGGCTTCCGTTCAATCGTTTTGCGGTGACCCCATTGACGCGCTGTTCAATCAGAAAGCCAAGGCTTCACCCGAAAAAGATGCACAGCGTGGCGGCGGAGCCACTACCCAATCCTGGCTGCGTAGCGCGCATAGTCCGCGCCGGACGGATCGACATACAGATACGGGCGACCGGGGACGTGGACTTCGACGCACAGGCGCCCCTGGCCCACATACCCGCCCCTGCCGGCCAGCCACTCGCGTGAGGCCAGCAGGTTGGCGGCAAAGCCATCGAACTCCTCGGGCGTCATGGTCCGGGTCTCGGTGACGTAGACGATGTAGTCGCCGCTGGCGCTCATGTCCTTGAGGTTCTCGGGCTTGCGCGCAAAGGGCAGTCGGATCCCGAGTTGCTCGACTTGAATGTCCTGGCCCTCCCACTGGAGAGTCAGCGGGGTGCGTTCAATGGTGATGGACATGCTGGGCATGACGGGCCTTTCTGGTTGGTGTGGTGGTTGGGCTGGTTGATCGGTACATGGGGCTCACGGCGTTGGCCTGCAAGGCTTCGACGCCCGCCAGTGCCAGGGTCAGCACGGCGTTGTGAAACGCCGCTTCGGCCAAACAGGGCGCGAGCCGCGCGTCTGCCAGCAGGCTGTCGATGCTTGGTGCCACCTTGGCCCGCATCGCGGCGCACACCGCCTCCTGGCGCGCCGAGCTGGCGCTGCGGATTTCCGGGCACAGGCTGATCAGGGCGCGAAACGCCTGGTCGGCCAGGCGCTGCCCGAGTTCATCGAGGCGCGCCAAGTTGGGGCGGGCGTTCATGCGGCCTCCGATTCAGTGGCGGTGGCATTGACAGTGGACTCGATGCGGTAAACGCGCTGACCGCCGGCATCCTTGGCTGATGTGATGGTCAGCCCCAGGCGCTTCTTGAGCGTGCCGGCCAGGGTCCCGCGCACGGTGTGCTGCTGCCACCCCGTGGCCTCCATGATCTGCGCGATGGTGGCGCCCTCGGGACGCTGCAGCAGGCCAATGACCAGGGCCTGTTTGCTGTCGGCGCGGGTGCGAACTGGCTTGCCCTTGGCGGGCTGCTGCCAACTGGCCTCTGCACTGGCGACATCGGCCTCCAGTTCTGGATCGTCGAGTGTGATGGTCGGCGGCATGGCGCCCGGTCGGGGCAGGCCCAGGGCGTCGTAGCCCTCGGCGGCCACCACCCAGTCATCGCCGTCGGGCGTGATCAGGGCGCGTTTGAACAAGCCTTCGAGCACCTTGGCACGGGCGCCGCCCTTGATGTGCTCGGGAAACCAGGCGATCTTGCCGCCGCTGTGTTGTACGGCGTACTCCAGGATGGTCTGCTGGTTGGGGTTGAGTGAGATGGTCATGGCGCCCTCACGCTTGCAGGGCGACGGTGCTGCCGTTGCCAGGATGGACTTTGCGCACGCGGTGCACGGCTTGATTCGGTGCGCCGCCGGCCGCACGCAGCCCAGCGTCAAACGCAGCCTGCAAGGCGCTTTTGACACCCCAGACGCTCACGTCGTGGAAGTCCAGGCGGTCACTGTGCTGGGTCACCAGCGTTTCGATGAACAGGTGGTCCAGGGCGATTGATTCGAACAACAGTTCGATCTCGTCGGGGGACAGTGCGGTGGGGGATGTCTTCTTGGCCATTTGGGGCTCCTTGGTGGTGGGTTGCTTGTCAATCGACATCCGCATTCACGCGCTGTGCGCCATAGAAGCCAAGCTCTTTCTTATCCCGGGTGATTCACTCGCCTTTGCCTGACCCATACCTCCAGGAGGCCACCCACTTGCACTGAGTAAATCGACACCATGGGACTGTCCATTCGCGCCTACGCGCGCCACCGAGGTGTGTCGCACGTGGCCGTCAAGAAGGCCATCGACACGGGGCGCATCACGCCTTTGCCGGACGGCACGATCGATCCGGTGGCGGCCGATGCCCAGTGGGCGGCCAACACCACACCGACCCGGCGGTCAGTAGCGGCAGAGCCTCAAGAGACGCCGCAGCCTGCCGCAGCATCCCGCGCGATTCCGCAAGCGTCCGCATCTGCCAGCACCCGTCCGCAGCGAGAAGCGGTCGAACCACAGACACCTGCTCTGTCCTCCGGTGGCACCTCACTGCTGCAGGCGCGCACCGTCAACGAAGTCGTCAAGGCGCAAACCAACAAAGTGCGTCTGGCCCGTCTAAAGGGCGAGCTGGTCGATCGTTCGCAGGCCGTGGCCCATGTGTTCAAGCTAGCCCGTGCCGAGCGCGATGCCTGGCTCAACTGGCCAGCACGGATTTCGTCGCAGATGGCCGCAGGCCTGGGTGTAGATCCGCATGTGCTGCATGTGGCGCTGGACGCCGCTGTGCGCCAACAGCTGCAAGACCTGGGCGACTTGCAGCCCAAGGTAGATTGAACATGGACGAGCTCTACTACGAAGGCTGGGACGCAATCGAGCGTGCCTGGCGCGAGGGCCTGACGCCCGATCCGTTGCTCACCGTCTCGGAATGGGCCGACAAGCACCGGGTGCTTTCCAGCAAGGCAGCTTCCGAGCCGGGCCGATGGCGTACCAGCCGTACGCCCTATCTGCGCGAGATCATGGATTGCCTGTCCCCGATGTCACCGATCGAGCGGGTGGTGTTCATGAAGGGTGCTCAAGTCGGTGGCACGGAGCTCGGCCTGAACTGGGTCGGCTATGTGATCCACCACGCACCGGGTCCGATGATGGCGGTGTGGCCGACGGTCGAGATGGCCAAGCGGGCTTCCAAGCAACGCATCGACGCGCTGATCGAAGAGAGTCCCGCCATCCAGGAACGCATCGCGCCCGCGCGCAGCCGCGATTCGGGCAACACCATCCTGGCTAAGGAATTCCACGGCGGGGTGCTGGTGATGACCGGTGCCAACAGCGCAGTGGGTTTGCGTTCGATGCCGGTGCGCTACCTGTTCCTGGACGAGGTCGATGGCTATCCGCTGGACGTCGAAGGTGAAGGCGATGCGATCTCTCTGGCCGAAGCACGCACCCGCACCTTTGCCCGGCGCAAGATCCTGATCGTCTCGACGCCGACGATCGCCGGTGCCAGTGCGGTCGACCGGGAGTTCGATGCGTCGGATCAGCGCCGCTACTTTGTGCCGTGCCCGCACTGCGACCACCGCCAGTGGCTGAGGTTTGAGCAGCTGCGCTGGGAACGCGGCCAGCCGGAAACGGCTGCCTACATCTGCGAAGGCTGTGGTGAATCCATCGCCGAGCACCACAAGACCTGGATGCTGGAAAACGGCCAGTGGCAGGCGTGCGCCCCAGAGAATGCTGGCCGCACCGCCGGATTCCATCTCTCCAGCCTCTATAGCCCGGTGGGCTGGCGCAGCTGGATCGAAATCGCGCGGGCGTGGGAATCGGCGGCGATGTCCGACACGCGTTCAGCTTCGGCGATCAAGACCTTCAAAAATACCGAACTCGGTGAGACCTGGGTCGAGGAAGGCGAGGCGCCGGATTGGCAGCGCCTGCTGGAGCGGCGCGAAGAATACCGAGTTGGCACAGTGCCCGCAGGTGGCTTGTTGCTCACCGCCGGCGCCGACGTCCAGAAGGATCGGATCGAAGTCTCGGTCTGGGCCTTCGGGCGCGGCAAGGCCGCCTGGCTGGTCGAGCATCGGATCCTGATGGGTGACACCGCCCGTACAGAAGTCTGGGCTGCCCTGGCCAAGCTCATGGGCGACACCTGGACCCACAGCAGTGGCTGCCAGTTGAGCCTGGCGCGGATTGCCCTTGATACCGGTTACGCCACCCAAGAAGCCTATGCCTTCGTGCGCAGCGTGCGTGATGCTCGGCTCATGCCGATCAAGGGTATCGCCGGTGGTGCAGCGCTGATCGGCACGCCGACCGCAGTGGATGCCACAGCCAGTGGCAAGAAGCTGCGCCGGGGTATCAAGGTGTTCCCGGTGGCCGGTGGTATCGCCAAGCTGGAGTTCTACAACAACCTGCGCAAAAGCGCGGAGGTGGCCGAAGACGGCGTGACGACCATCTACCCAGCGGGCTACGTGCACCTGCCCAAGGTCGATGCGGAGTACCTGCAGCAGCTCTGTGCTGAGCAGTTGATCACCCGGCGTGACCGCAATGGATTTGCCCACCGCGAGTGGCAAAAGATGCGCGAGCGCAACGAGGCGCTGGACTGCTACGTCTACGCCCGCGCGGCGGCAGCGGCTGCGGGACTGGACCGGTTCGAAGACCGGCACTGGCTCGAATTGGAAAAACAACTGGGCGTCGGTCCACCGAGCGATGCCGTCCCGACTGACACCCCCGAGGCCACCCGAGAACAACGGTTTGACGGTGGCCTCAGCACTTCTGGTAGCAACACATCGGCTTCGCGCCGAGTGGTGCGCAGCCGATGGATGACCTGACATGACTTACACCCCTGAACATCTGCTGGCCTTGCGTGAAGCCCTGGCCAGCGGCGAGCACCGCGTCACCTACGAGGGTAAGAGCATTGAGTACCGCAGCGTGGCCGATCTCAAGGCCGCGATCGCCGAGGTCGAGGCCACCATCGCCCGTGAGTCCGGCGCAGCGAAGTCACGCCAGATCCGTGTAACCACCAGCAAGGCACTCTGATGGCCTGGCTCAAAAACCTTCGTCGCCGCATGTTCGGCGGCACGCCCGTCTATGACGGTACCGGCGGTGGTCGCCGGGCGCTGGCCTGGATGCCTGGCAACCCGGGCGCGGTGGCCGCTTTGTCGCTGGCCCAAGACGAACTGCGTGCCAAAAGCCGTGACCTGGTGCGGCGTAACGCCTGGGCCGCTGCCGGGATTGAAGCCTTCGTGGCCAACGCCATCGGCACCGGCATCAAGCCGCAGAGCATGGTGCAAGACCAGGCCACTCGGGAAGCGATCCACAGCCTATGGTGGGACTGGTGCGAACAGGCGGATGCGGCGGGGCTGACCGACTTCTACGGTCTGCAGTCCTTGGCCACGCGGGCCATGCTCGAGGGTGGCGAAGCGCTGATCCGGTTGCGTCACCGGCGCACCGAGGATGGTCTTCCGGTAGCTTTGCAGATCCAGGTGCTGGAAGCTGAGCACCTGCCGACCACCATGAACCGCGATCTGGCCAGCGGAAATGTGATCCGTGCCGGCATCGAGTTCGACCGCTTGGGTCGCCGGGTGGCGTACCACCTGTACCGATCTCACCCCAATGATGGGCTGTTGGCCCCAATGTCCAGCCCGGGTGGGATGGACACTGTGCGGGTGGATGCCAGTGAAGTGATTCACCTGTTCCGCCCGCTGCGCCCCGGCCAGATCCGAGGCGAGCCGTGGCTCACACGGGCGCTCGTGAAGCTCAATGAACTCGACCAGTACGACGACGCTGAGCTGGTCCGCAAGAAGACGGCGGCCATGTTCGCCGGTTTCATCACCCGCATGGCCCCAGAAGACAACCTGATGGGCGAGTCGGCGGCTGATGCCAATGGTGTCGCTCTGGCCGGTATGGAACCGGGCACGCTGCAGATTCTGGAGCCGGGGGAAGACATCAAGTTCTCGGCACCGGCGGACGTTGGCAGTTCCTACGCCGAATTCATGCGCCAGCAATTCCGTGCGGTGGCAGCCGCCATGGGCATCACCTACGAGATGCTCACCGGGGACCTGACGCAGGTGAACTACTCATCGATCCGGGCGGGCCTGCTGGAGTTCCGCCGCCGCTGCGAAGCCTTGCAGCACGGCGTGATCGTGCATCAGCTGTGCCGACCCATCTGGCGGGCCTGGATGGACCAGGCAGTGCTCGAAGGTGCTCTTGACTTGCCGGGCTACCGGAAAGACCGCCGCGCCTACCAGGCGGCCAAGTGGATCCCGCAGGGCTGGAGTTGGGTCGATCCGCAAAAGGAATTCAACGCCATGAAGCTCGCCATTCGGGCGGGCCTCATGAGCCGGTCAGAAGCGATCTCTGGCAATGGCTACGACGCCGAAGACGTGGACCGCGAGATTGCCGCAGATAACGCCCGCGCCGATGCACTGGGTCTGGTCTTTGACTCCGATGCCCGGCATGACCAGGTGCCCGTACCGGCGCCCAGTGACACCAAAAACCTGCAACCCGCAGACGAGCAGTCTGCCGATCAGGCCAATCCAGACGATAAGGCCACTGACAACCAGGACCCTCAACCATGACTTACCTTGCATCCCGATTGTTCGGGACGCCCTTACTCATCCACCGTCCCAAGCTGGACGTGATCCTGTCCGTGGTCGGCCAGCGCATCGGCATGGCCGATGTGCCTGCTATGCCCATGATGGACATGGCCGCTTTCCAACGGCCCACTCTGGCCAGCGCACCTGAGGGTATTGCCGTGATCCCGATTCATGGATCGCTGGTCAAACGTTCCCTCGGCATGGAGGCCGCCTCGGGCCTGACTTCTTATGGCGAGATCGCCGCCATGCTCGATGCGGCCCTGGCCGATCCCCAGGTCAGCGGCATCCTGCTCGACATCGACTCGCCCGGAGGCGAGGCCTCGGGCAGTTTCGAACTGGCCCGTCGCGTACGCGAGGCAGCTGCGGTCAAACCCGTGTGGGCAGTGGCCAACGATGCGGCGTACTCGGCTGCCTATGCCATCGCGGCCAGCGCCCAGCGGCTGTTCGTGACAGAAACCGGCGGTGTTGGCTCCATCGGGGTGATCGCCCTGCATGTCGACCAGTCGGTCAAGGATGCCAAGGACGGCTACCACTACACCGCGATCACGGCTGGCGCCCACAAGAACGACTACTCGCCGCATGAGCCGCTGTCGGATGCGGCCAAGACCGAACTGCAAGGGGAAGTCGACCGACTCTACGCCATCTTCACCGAGCACGTGGCCGCCATGCGCGGCCTGGATCTCGATGCCGTGCGCGCCACGGAGGCCGGTCTGTTCTTTGGCAGCAGCGCCATGACCCAGGGGCTTGCCGATGGCGTCCAGACGCTGGAGGCCACCCTCAGCCAATTCCACTTGTATCTCAACGCCCGTAACCATTCGCCGTCTCAGGTTCGGGGCGTCATCCGTGCTGAGGCGGCACTTCCCCTCAAGGAGCTTTCCATGCCTGACACCCAGGACATCCTTCAAAACCACGTGGCAGACACCATCGATTTGGCCGAAGCAGAAAAACGGGTCGCAGACGCCAAGCGCGAAGTCACCCAAACCGCCCAGGCGATTGCCGAGCTGTGCCTGCTGGCCGGTTGCCCCGATCGTGCGGCCGAGTTCATCGCCGCAGGCAAATCCCAGGCCGATGTGCGCCGCGCACTGATCGATGCCCGTGCCGCGCAGTCCGATTCCGCCGACATCCGCTCGACGATCACCGTGGATGCCGGTACCCACTCTCTGGATCGCCCTGAGACCTCGCCCATCGTGGCGGCCGTCAAGAAACTCACCGCCCAAGCCTGAGAAAGGAATCCGCCATGCCTGCCATCACCGAACCAAACAACCTCGGCGACCTCTTGAAGTACGAAGCCCCCAACCGCTATTCGCGCGAAGTCGCCACCATCGCTGCCGGCCAGAACCTGCCCCTGGGCACGGTGCTCGGTCGCAATGCCAGCGACGGTAAGCACTACGCGATCGACCCCACTGCCACCGACGGCACCGAGTCCGCCATTGGTGTGCTGGCCAACGACATCGATGCCACCAATGCCGACCGGTCTGATGCCATCCTGATCGCCCGTCATGCCATCGTCGCCAAGACGGCCCTGGTCTGGCCGATTGCGCTCACCGGTGCCCAGCGCACAGCCTACGAGCAGCAACTGGCTGAGCGTGGCGTGCTGGTGCGTGAGAGTGCGTAAAGCCTGCCCCTGATCCGGCTGTCACCCAACCCATTCATCCCCTCGAACCCGCCTGGCCGTCTGGCTTGCGCGGGTTTCGTCATTCTTGGAGCTCCACATGCAGAACCTCTTTGCCAACCCGGCCTTCAGCATGGCCAACCTCACGGCCGCCATCAACCTGGTGCCCAACCGCTACGGCCGGCTGGAAGACCTGAACCTGTTCCCTGCGAAGCCCACGCGCTTTCGGCAAATCATCATCGAAGAACGCAACGGCATACTGAACCTGCTGCCCACCATGCCCCCAGGCTCGCCGGGCACCGTGGGTACCCGTGGCAAGCGCAAGGTCCGCTCCTTCGTCATTCCCCATATCCCGCACGACGACGTGGTCCTGCCCGAAGAAGTCCAGGGCATCCGTGCCTTTGGCTCGGAGACCGAGCTCGAAACCCTGGCCGGTGTGCTGGCCCGGCATCTGGAGACCATGCGCAACAAGCACGCCATTACGCTGGAGCACCTGCGCATGGGGGCATTGAAGGGCGAGATCCTGGATGCCGATGGTTCGACCATCTACAACCTCTACGACGAGTTCGACATCGACGCCACCACCATGTCGCTGGGCCTGGCCGATGCCAAGGCCAATGTGCGCAACAAGTGCGTCAAGGTCCTCGGCGAAATGGAAAAAGCCCTGCAGGGCGAATTCATGACCGGCGTGCGTTGCCTGTGCTCGCCGTCTTTCTTCGAGGCCCTCACCAGCCACGCCAATGTGGTGGAGTCCTACACCCGCTTCCAGGAAGGTGCCTGGCTGCGCGAGGACGTGCGTACTGGTTTCACCTACGGCGGCATCACGTTTGAGGAGTACCGGGGCCAGGCCAGCTCGGCGGACGGCACGGTACGCAAGTTCATTGCCGATGGCGAAGCGCATTGCTTCCCAGTTGGCACGGTGGACACCTTTGGCACCTACTTCGCGCCGGCCGATTTCAACGAGACGGTCAACACCCTGGGACAGCCGGTCTACGCCAAGCAGGCCCCGCGCCAGTTCGACCGTGGTACCGACCTGCACACGCAGAGCAACCCGCTGCCCATGTGCCACCGCCCGGGTGTGCTGATCAAGCTGACGGCTTGATGCATGCAAGCCACTTTTGAGCGAGCGGTTGCCCGGCTGTTCGCCCGGTTGGGGTCGCCTGGCATCTACCGACAGGCCGATGGCCGTGAAATCGCCACCCGGTTCATCGCCAAGCAGGCCGACGTTGTCGAATCTTTTGGCGACACCCGGCTGGCGCTGGCGACCCACCGCTTTGATGTGATGGCCCGCGATGTGGCGTCACCCCGCGAGGGGGATCGTTTCACGCTCGATGGCCAAACCTACCAGGTGGTGGGTGAACCGCTGGCCGATCGCGATCGGCTGATCTGGACCCTGACCGGAGCGCCAGTATGAGACTGATGGCTGCGCTTTCCGGAGAACTCAACCAGATGCTGGCCGATGAGGTGCGCATTGCTGAGCAGGCGGTGACGCAATCGATCCGCGATGCCACCGATGGTCTCAAGACCGAGTTGCGCAACCAAATCATCGGGGCCGGCCTCGGTCAGCGCCTGGCCAACACCTGGCGCGGCGAGGTCTACCCCAAAGGAAAACTGAGCATCAAGGCAGCGGGCCTGGTCTACAGCCGAGCCCCTGAAGTGGTCGGCGCCCATGACCGGGGCGCGACCATCCGCTCCAAAGACGGCTTCTGGCTGGCGATTCCTTTACCGGCGGCCGGCAAAGGCCCGCGTGGCAAACGCATGACCCCCGGCCTTTGGGAAAAACTCCGTAGCCAGCGCCTGCGCATCGTCTACCGCCGAGGCAAACCTTCGCTGCTGGTGGCAGAGAACCAGCGCGCCCGCCAAGGCCAACGCGGCGGTTTCTCCGCTGCCTCGCAGAAAGCTCAAGCCTCCGGTCGAGGGCTGGTCACCGTGCCGATGTTCCTGCTGGTGCCGCAAGTGACGCTCAAGAAGAAGTTCGACATCGACAGCGCGTCGCGCCGTTGGGTCAGCACCCTGGCCCATCGCATCGCGAATCGCTTTGACGAAGCGGAGCGCCGGTCTGGAGCCAATGCATGAACCAACGACCCAGTCAACGTGAGAGCGCCATCGGCGCACTGTTTGCTGTGCTCGGCCAGTTGTCGCTGGGAATGTCCGGAACCACGGTCAAACGCAACGCCGCCTTGCCCGAGCGCGTGGCGGACCAAGCCATGGCCATCCTGCGCGACGGCGAGATGGGCGAGCCCGAGGTTTCGCTCTCACCACTGACCTACCACTGGCAGCACCAGGTGGCCATCGAACTGTTTGTCGCCGACCCGGATGCCAGCACGCGCGATGCACGCATGGATGGCCTGCTCACCGAGTTGGCCACCCTGATCGAGGCCGACCGCACGTTGGGTGGCGTCATTGAGTACGCCGAGATCGGTGCACCCAAATTCGACGAACTGGCCCCCGATGGCAGCAGCGGCATCAAAGCCTGCTTGCTGCCCGTGGTCCTGCACTACAGCAGCAGTGGCCCGCTGAACTGAACCCCACTTTGAAGGAGAAACCTCATGGCCCGTGCCTATGGCGCAAACGCCAGCCTCTTGGCTGCGTTCGAATCCACGTACGGCAGCACACCAGTAAATGGCTACTGGCAACTGCCCTTTGTATCCACCTCGCTCGGCTCCGAACAGGGGCTGATTGCCAATGATCTGATTGGCCTCGGGCGCGACCCGAGTGCGCCGATCCGCGACGTGATCAAGGTCGAGGGCGACATGGTCGTGCCGCTGGACGTGCGGCACATCGGTCTGTGGCTCAAGGCCTTGCTGGGTGACCCGGTATCGGCTGGCACCGGTGTAGTCACCCACATCTTTGGCTCTGGCAAACCCAGCTTGCCCAGCCTGACGCTGGAAACCGGTCTTCCCGATATCCCCGCCTGGTTCGTCGCCTCGGGTGTCATGGTCAACAGCCTGCAGGTGGGCTTTGCGCGCTCCGGCGCAGCGAATGCCACGGTCGGGCTGATCGCGCAGGGCGAGGTGCGCCGCACCGCTACGCTGGATGACACCCCGAGCACTCGGGATCTGCAGCGCTTCAACCAGTTTCAGGGGCAGATCTTGCGCGATGGCCAAACCCTGGGCAATGTGGTCTCGGCGCAGCTCACGTACTCCAATAACCTGGAGCGGATCGAAACCATCCGCTCGGATGGCAAGATCGACGGCGCCGACCCGACGGTGGCCAGTCTCACCGGCAACCTGGAGGTGCGCTTTGCCGACACGACGCTGATCGATGCGGCCACGAACAACACGCCGCTGGAATTGACCTTTGGCTACGCCATCGATGCCGATCGGCGCCTGACCTTCATCGCGCACGAGGTCTACCTGCCCAAGCCGAAGCTCTCCATCTCCGGCCCCGGCGGCATCCAGGCCACTTTTGAATGGCAAGCCGCCAAAGCCACGAGCGTGGCGCGCATGTTCACCGTCGAACTGGTGAACGACGTTGCTTCCTACTGATTCCCCCACCGAGGTCTTCAATGATCAAACTGAACCTTCCGCGTGAACCGCACTGGATCACGCTGGCCGCTGGCGTGCGCCTGCAGGTGCGTCCCGCCACCACCGCGCTCGTCATGGCCGCGCGCCATGCCGCGTCCAAAGTGGCCGGTACCGACCTCGCAGCAGCGGGTGAACGCACTGCCACCCTCATCACCGAACTGGCCAAGCTCTCCGTGCTGGCCTGGGAAGGTGTCGCCGACGACAAAGGCAAACCCGCCGCCGTCACGCCCGAGGGTGTGGCCGCCCTGATGGAGCACTGGCTGCTGGCGGACGCCTTCGAGCGCGAATACCTCGCCGGCCTCTACGCCCTGGATGCAGAAAAAAACGCCTGAAGGCCCGCACCGCGTGGCATTTCGGTGGCGGTCCGAGCTATTGCAGCGCCTGCCCTGAGCCGTGCCCCGAGTGCCCGTACACCATGAACGCCCCCCAAAGCCTGGACGGCTGGCAAGCGGTCAGTGCGATTGACATCTGTGCCAGCCAGTTGCGCATGGCCCAGGGTCGGGTGGTCGGGCTGGATCTGAACGCCTGGATGCTGGCCTGTGAAAGCACCGGACTGGACAAGGCCACGGCGATCGATCTCTTCCCTGCGGTCGAGGCGGGCCTGATGAGCACCTTTGAGCAAAACGAATAACCCTGGCGATTGATTTCCCTCCATGGCTGAACGCAACCTCTCCATTCGCCTGTCCGTGGTCGACGGCGGCAAGGTCAAAGCCGAGCTGTCCGAGATCGGTGAGAAGGGGGAGCGCTCGCTCAAAAAAATCGAGGCGGCCGCCACCCCGGCCTCCAGTGGCCTGAAGCTGCTGTCCAGTGCAGCCAACGACGCCAAGTTCCAGTTGCAGGCGGCCACCGACCGGCTCGGCATGCTGGGCTCGGTCCTGGGCAAGCTCGGCCCCGCCGGTCTGATTGCCGGCGCGAGTATCGCCGCGCTAGGCGTGGGCATCACGGCACTGGTCATGCCGGTGGCGCGCGTGGGTGACGAGTTCTTCAAGCTCTCGCAAAAGACCGGTGTCTCGGTTGAAGCCCTGACCGCGCTCGATTACGCCGCCAAGCTCTCGGACGTCAGCACCGAAGGGCTCACCAAAGGCCTGCAGCGCCTGTCTATCGCCCTGTTTGACTCGCGCTTCGAAGGTGCCGAAGGCAGCAAAGCCCTGCAAGCGCTGGGTGTGGCCGCGACCGACGCCCATGGGCAAATCCGTCCCACCGAGCAGGTCTTGCTGGACCTGGCCGAGAAGTTTGCCGACATGCCCGATGGCGCGGACAAAGCCGCACTGGCCATCAAGCTCTTTGGCCGTGAGGGCTTGAGCCTGATTCCGTTTCTGAACCAGGGACGAGACGGCATCACCGCCCTGATGGAAGAAGCTCAGCGGCTGGGCCTGGTCATGTCCGAAGACGTCGCCCGTGCTTCGGAGGTCTTCAACGACAACCTGACACGCCTGTCGGCCCTCTTCGAAGGCGTGCAGCGCCAGATAGGCGCGGCCGTAATTCCCATTCTGGCCGACTTCACCGAGCAGGTCATCCTGGCGCAGACCGAGACGGGCAGCTTCAGCAACGAGCTGCAGCGCATCACGGCCAACCGGGAAGCCACGCTCGCGTTCCTGGAATCGGTCGCCTCGGGCCTGGCCTTCATCTCTGAGTCGGCGGTGCTCTTGAAGCGCGTCATCGCCCAGCCCTTCGACAGCTTGTCGGTGGTGGGCAAGGACATCGAGACCTGGTTCAAGACCGAGCTCCTGACCTTCTACAAGAACTACGGGTTCGATGCGCAGGCGATCGACGCGGAAATCGCCAAGCTGCAGGGCGCACGCGACGAGTATGTGCGCGCGGCCAACGACCGGCTCTTCAACATCAACCAGAACCCGGGCTATGCCGATCGCGTGGCCAAGTTCTTCGATGAGCAGCGCCGCACCGTGCGCGTCATGGGCCAGCGCTTTGTGCTGGACACCGAGGCCCAAGCCCGGGAAGTGCAGGCCATCTACGACCGGTTTCTGCCGACCGTGCCCCGGGCCCCCCGCCCACCGGCCAACCTCGACCTGGGCGCGTTTGCCAGGCCAGCAGCCGCCGCCAAACCCGACGAGGGCGAAGCCTTTCTGAATCAACTGCGCACGCGGCTCTTGCGCACGCAGGAGGGCGAAGCGGCAGAGTTGCGGGCCCGCGCCTTGCAGATCGAGGCCAAGGGCTACCAGGGGGTGGCCGCGCAAGCCGAGCGCTATATCCAGGTGCTGGAAGCCATCGAGCGCCAGAAGGAGGCGAACAAAGCCTTCGACGCGTATGAGAAGGAAGAGACATCTTCACGCAAGGTCACCGAAGGCCTGATTGGCAGCAACCGCCAACGCATCGAAGCCCTGCAACTGCAGCGCCAGATGCTGGACATGACCGATGGAGAAAAGGCTGCCTTGCAAGCCCGCACCGATCTGGAAAAAGCGGCTGCCGCTGCTCGAAAGGAAGCCAACCAGATCGAGGATCCAGGCCTGCGGGCGCAGACCATTGAAGTCATCAACGACGCATTGGCCCGTCAGTTGCCCATCGTCGAAGACCTGGTGCGCGCCAATGGCGAGTACCAGCGCAGTTTCGAATACGGTGCCAAGTCAGCGCTGAGCACCTACATTGACGATGCGACCAACGCGGCCAAGCGTGCCCAGCAAGTCACGGCCAATGCGTTCAAGTCGATGGAGGATGCGCTCACCCAGTTCGTGATGACCGGCAAGCTGGACTTCAAAGGCCTGGCCGACTCCATCATCGCCGACCTGGTGCGCATCCAGATCCAGCGTTCCATCACGCTGCCTCTGGCCAATGCCATGGCCGGGCTGGATTTGGGCTCGATGTGGGGCAGCCTGTTTCCTTCGGCCCAAGGCAATGTGTTCGAAGGCCCAGCCCTATCGGCCTACCGCAACACGGTGGTCGATCGCCCGACGCTGTTCCCCTTTGCACAAGGCGCAGGGTTCACCAGTGTGCCTCGCATCGGCCTCATGGGAGAAAAACCCGGCAGCCCAGGTGAGGCCATCATGCCGCTTGCCCGCATGCGCGATGGCGATCTGGGTGTGAAAGTCCACAGCGGTGGCAGCACGGTGATTGTCAACGTCATCGAGGCCGCTGGCAAAGGCGGTCAGCAACAGCAGCGAACAGACAGCAACGGCAACCAGGTGATCGACGTCTGGGTGGAGCAGATCACGGCCAAGGTCTGGGGCGATGTGGCGCGCGGAGCCGGTCCTGGCCCGGGCGTGCTGGCCAACACCTATGGTCTGAACCGCGTCGCAGGCGCCTACTGATCGGGAGACAAATATGGCCACTTGGCCCACAACACTGCCCCGTCCCTTGGTCGCGGGCTATGCGATCGCGCCCGTGGATGCCACCGTTCGCACCGACATGGAGGCCGGAACGCCCCGTGTGCGTCGCCGCAGTGCTGCGCGCAATGACCAAGTGAGTGCGTCCTGGCGTTTCTCCGATGCCCAAATGGCCTTGTTTCGCGCTTGGTTCGATGGCGACTGCGCCAATGGAGCCAGCTGGTTCGCGGTGGACTTGAACACCGGGGACGCTGGATTGCGCTCGGTCCAGGCCCGCTTCGTCGGCCCCTGGCAATCTGAAATGCAGCCTGGCCCGCGTTGGCAGGTGAGCGCGAAACTGGAGGTGCGGTGATGCCGGATGACACTTTGAGCCTGGCGATCAAGGAAGCCTACGCCAGTGCACCCTCCAACCTGGTGATCCACCACACCCTGGAGATCTGGCATCCGAACTTCACCACGCCGATCCGGGTTGTGCGCGATCACGTGGATCTCACAGCCAAGCTGGAGTCCAGTGCCCCTCGTAACGCCGGTCAGTACGTCACCTTTGTGGGCTACGCCTTTGATGTGGTGCCGCCCGAGGTCACGCACACCGCCGTGCCGCAATGCGTGATCGAGATCGACAACGTCAGCCGTGACATCCTGGCCAACGTGGAGGCGTCTATGAACGGACAGCCTGGTAGCAGTGAGTTGATCACCGTCACCTATCGGGCCTTCCTGTCTTCTGACCTCACCGCTCCGCAGAACAACCCACCGCTCACGCTCACTGTGATGTCGATCTCGGCCACGGTGTTTCGGGTGCGTGCCACCTGTGGGTTTCCGAACCTCGCCAACCGGCGGTTTCCTGGCCTGGATTACACGGCCGAAGTATTTCCTGGACTGATTGCGCAATGAACCCTTCAAACCATGATGACAGCGCACCGCACTGGGCCAGCCAGTACATCGGCCTGCCCTGGGTGGCGGGCAGCAGTGACTGCTGGTCGTTTGCGCGTCGTGTCTGGCGTGAGCGGTTTGGCTGGAATGTGGCGGTCATTGATGTGGATGCGACCAGTCGCTTGGCCTCGTTGCGTGCCCTTGACGATCACCCGGAATTCGATCATTGGCAGAGTGTGAGCGAACCACGTGAAGGCGATGCTTGCCTGATGGGCAAGTCCGAACGCCCGAGCCACATTGGCATCTACCTGGAGGCCGATGGGGGTGGGGTGCTGCATTCGCTTGAAGCTGCCGGTGTGGTTTTCACCCCGATGGCTGCATTGCCCAGCGTGGGCTTGAGGGTGCTGTCATGGCATCGACGGCGCTGATTTCCCACAGCCAACCGTTCGCCCACAGCATCACCGTCCGCAACCCTTTCCATCCGCATCAGGACCGCCAGATCACGGCGATCCCTGGGCCGGTCCCCCTGCGTGCGCTGGTGCCTGAGATGGACCAGCCCGTCCTGGTGCTGCGCAACGGCGAAGCGCAATTGCGGGCCATGTGGGACCAGCCGGTTCGCAGCGGGGATCTGATCGCCATCATCGTGCTGCCGCAAGGCGGTGGCGGTGGTGGTTCCAACCCATTGCGCATGGTGCTGATGCTGGCAGTGATGGTGTATGCGCCGGTATTGGCTTCTGAACTCATCGGTATCAATGGCGCTGCGGTTCTAGGCTCTGTGGGGGTGACGGCGGTGCAGGCCGGTGCCACCATGCTGGGCATGGCCTTGGTCAATGCGGTGATCCCGCCACCCAAGCCCACCACCGCCCAGCAAGCCGCAAGCCTGGCGGCTCCATCGCCCACTTACAACCTGCAAGCGCAGGGCAACATGGCCCGGCTCGATCAGGCGATTCCGGTGCAGTACGGACGGGTGTGCGCTTACCCCGACTTCGCCGCGCAGCCCTATGTGGAATACGCTGGCAACGAGCAGTACCTGTACCAGCTGTTATGCCTGGGCATGGGTGAGTACGAGATTGAAGCGGTTCGGATTGAGGACACCCCGGTCGCGAACTTTGCCGAGATCGACTACGAGGTGATTCCACCCGGTGGCGCGATCACCAAGTTCCCAACCAATGTGGTCAGTTCGGTAGAAGTCTCTGGCCAGGAGCTGGCTGGCAGCATTGCCGCCACCTACACCCAGTCCGGCACGACGATCACGGTCACGCTGAACGCTCATGGGTATGCCGTGGGCCGGGTGCTGTACCTGGATGTCACGTCTGGAACTTCAGTCGATGGCGGTTACACCATTGTCACGGTGCCCAGTGCAGACACCTTCACGGTGACGGCTGCCAGCAGTCTCTCGACCAGTGGAAATGTCACCCTGCAGCACTATATCGGTGGTTTCGTGGCTAATGCTGCTGGCACCCATGCCAATACCCTGGGGCTGGACTTCGTGCTCTCGCGCGGGCTGTATGAGGCCCAAACCGACGGCACCTTGAGCGAATTGACGCTGTCGCTCGCCATTGAGGCGCGGACGGTCAACGATCTGGGCGTGGCAACGGGCAACTGGTCCGTGTTGGGTCAGCGCTTTTACACGGCCAAAACCACCACGCCGCAGCGCTACTCGGAGCGTTTCACAGTGGCGGGCGGCCGCTACGAAGTGCGTGTACGTCGCCTGGATGCCAAGCAGACCGACACCCGCTTTGGCCATGAAATCCTCTGGGGTGGCCTGCGGGCCTACTTGCCCGAGACGCGGACCTTTGGCAATGTGACCCTGATTGCGATGCGCATGCGCGCGTCCAACAACCTCTCGGCTCAGGCTTCGCGCAAGATCAACGTGGTCTGCACCCGCAAGCTGCCGGTGTGGAATGGCAGCACCTGGTCTGCGCCGGTGGCCACCCGCAGCATCGCCTGGGCGCTGGCCGATGCCTGCCGCAACACCACCTACGGGGCCAAGTTGCCCGATGCGCGCTTGGATCTGGCCGCGCTGAAAGCGCTGGATGAGCTGTGGGCCAGCCGGGGCGACGAGTTCAACGCCCGGTTCGATTCGGCGCTGAACTTCTGGGAGGCGATCACCAAGATCGCGCAGGCGGGGCGTGCCAAGCCGTACATGCTCGGCGGCATCATCCGGTTCACCCGTGATGGCGCGCAGAGCCTGCCGGTGGCCATGTTCTCGATGCGCAACATCGTGCGGGGCAGTTTCGGCGTGGAGTACTTGCTGCCGTCGGACGATATGGCTGATGCGGTGGAAGTCTCTTACTGGGACGCCGAGGTCTGGGCCACACGCCGTGTGACGGCCAAACTCACTGGCAGCACAGCCGCCAAACCCGCCCGGATCGAGCTGTTCGGTGTCACCAGTCGCCAGCAGGCTTACCGCGAAGGGTTGTACCAGGCAGCGAGCAACCGATACCGCCGCCGATTGGTGAAATTCACCACCGAGATGGAAGGCTTCATCCCGGCGTTTGGTGACCTGATCGCCATCCAGCACGACATGCCGGCCTGGGGCCAGTTTGCCGAATGCACGGCGTGGAATGCGGCCAGCCGAACACTCACGGTGTCGGAGCCGCTGACGTGGAGCACTGCCAATCACTACATTGGATTCAGGACCAAAGCCGGTGGCGTGGACGGACCCTATGCCGTCAGCCGCGGGGCAGCAGACAACGAGCTGGTCCTGACAACCCAGCCCATGACCGTGCCTTACACCGGACAGGATTACGAGCGCACCCACATCGCCTTCGGTTGGGGTGAAACCTGGCGGCAGTTGGCCAAGGTCATCGCTGTGCGCCCGCGCGGCCTGCACCAGGTCGAGATCGAAGCGATCAACGAGGACCCGTCGGTGCACAGCGCCGATCAGGGTGTGACAGCCCCGGCGGTGGTGACGAGCCAGTTGACCACGTTCTACACCACGCCGCTGATCGCTGACCTCACGCTGCGATCTTCCACCACCGACAACAGCAAGGCGCTGCTCACTTGGACGCCAGCGCCCGGGGCTGAGACCTACCAGATCGAGATGGCAGCGGGCAGCAACCCGTACGCGGCCAACTTGG
>SSFF01000011.1 GCA_008015235.1 Rhodoferax sp.
AGCAGCCTTCTTTGCAGGAGCAGCTTTCTTTGCAGGAGCAGCTTTCTTTGCAGGAGCAGCTTTCTTTGCAGGAGCAGCTTTCTTAGCGGGAGCAGCTTTCTTAGCGGGAGCAGCTTTCTTAGCGGGAGCAGCTTTCTTAGCGGGAGCAGCTTTCTTAGCGGGAGCAGCCTTCTTAGCAGGAGCAGCCTTCTTAGCAGGAGCAGCCTTCTTAGCAGGAGCAGCCTTCTTAGCAGGAGCAGCCTTCTTAGCAGGAGCAGCCTTCTTAGCAGGAGCAGCCTTCTTAGCAGGAGCAGCCTTCTTAGCGGGAGCAGCCTTCTTAGCGGGAGCAGCCTTCTTAGCGGGAGCAGCCTTCTTGGCCGGTGCGGCCTTGGCGGCGGGTTTCTTTGCAGTTGCCATTGATATTCTCCTTGAGTCGATTACAAAGAGCGTTTCCCGCGGATTTTGTGCGAGAAACGATCCATGGGGTTGGGTCGAGTCCCAGCCCCATGAACACGGTGCCACACCTCGCCCGCAAACCCACTGTGCGGGATGGGGAAGTGTGTTGGTCGGACGAGCATTGGCGCCTTCAATCCCACGACAATGCGCCGCCTGATTGGTATTCAATCACGCGGGTTTCGAAGAAGTTGCGTTCCTTCTTCAGATCGATCATTTCGCTCATCCAGGGGAAGGGGTTCTCTTCGTTGGGGAAGAGGGCTTCCAGTCCGATCTGGGTGGCACGGCGGTTGGCAATGTAGCGCAAGTAGCCTTTGAACATGGATGCGTTCATGCCGAGCACGCCGCGCGGCATGGTGTCTTCGGCGTAGCGGTATTCGAGTTCCACAGCCTTTTCGAACAGGGCCTTGATCTCGGCCTTGAATTCGGCGGTCCACAGCTGCGGGTTTTCCATCTTCAGCTGGTTGATCAGGTCGATGCCGAAGTTGCAGTGCATGGACTCGTCGCGCAGGATGTACTGGTATTGCTCGGCAGCACCGGTCATCTTGTTCTGGCGGCCCATGGCCAGGATCTGGGTGAATCCCACGTAGAAGAACAGGCCTTCCATCAGGCAGGCAAATACGATCAGGGACTTGAGCAGGGTGCGGTCGGCTTCGATGGTGCCGGTCTTGAACTCGGGGTCCATGATCACGTCGATGAACGGAATCAGGAACTCGTCCTTGTCACGGATGGACGCCACCTCGTTGTAGGCGTTAAACACTTCGCCTTCGTCCAGGCCCAACGACTCCACGATGTACTGGTAGGCGTGGGTGTGGATAGCCTCTTCAAAAGCTTGGCGCAACATGAACTGGCGGCACTCGGGCGCGGTGATGTGACGGTAGGTGCCCAGAACGATGTTGTTGGCAGCCAGCGAGTCGGCGGTGACGAAGAAACCGAGGTTTCGCTTGATGATGCGACGCTCGTCTTCGGTAAGTCCCTTGGGGTCTTTCCACAACGCGATGTCGCGGTTCATGTTGACCTCTTGCGGCATCCAGTGATTCGCGCAGGAGGCCAAGTATTTCTCCCAGGCCCACTTGTACTTGAAAGGTACCAACTGGTTGACGTCGGTCTTGCCGTTGATGATGCGCTTGTCGGCAGCGCGTACGCGGCGTGCTTCTGCATTCATAGCAGGCTGCGTAGAAGTGGCGGGCGCTGCACGGCTATTGGTGCTTGCAGAAAAAGCGGGGGAGGGAGTCCCATGCGCTGCCAGTTGAGGGGCAGTCGGTTCGCGCATCACAGGCGCCGGTGTGGGTCTGACTTCTTCGTCCCAGTGCAACATAGGTGATTCCAATCAGGCGATTATGAGAGTGGTTGGATGAAATGGAAAGCAAATAAAAATCACACGGGCAACGCAACGCAGGATGTGTTGTGTTCGAACATCGAATGCATGTGTTGCACGTGTGTCATTGCAGCTTATTGGCAGGCTTCGCAGGTCGGGTCGTCGACACCGCAGAAGCGGATGTCGGTGGCTGCGACGGTGGCCGTTTCCATCTGTGCGCGCGCAGCGGCCGCAGCGGCTTCCAGTGCGCTCATGGGTGCGGCAGATTGCGCGCCACCATCGGTATTGGCCGACACGGCATTGAGGCGGCTCGACGACACCGTGGACTTCTCTGCGTGGGTGGCCGATGTGGTGCGCAGGTAGTAGGTGGTCTTGAGTCCGCGCAGCCAGGCCAGCTTGTAGGTTTCGTCGAGTTTCTTGCCCGAAGCGCCGGCCATGTAGATGTTGAGCGATTGGGCCTGGTCAATCCACTTCTGGCGCCGTGCAGCCGCTTCGACCAACCACTTGGCATCGACTTCGAATGCGGTGGCGTACAGCGCCTTCACCTCTTGCGGCACGCGGTCGATGGGTGCCAGCGAGCCGTCGAAGTGTTTGAGGTCCATGACCATGACTTCATCCCACAGTCCCAGGCGCTTGAGATCACGCACCAGGGAACCGTTGATGATGGTGAATTCACCCGACAGGTTGGATTTCACCGACAGGTTGCCGAAGCAGGGCTCGATCGAGGCATCCACGCCGATGATGTTGGAGATGGTGGCGGTGGGGGCAATGGCCACGCAGTTGGAGTTGCGCATGCCGTCCTGTGCAATCTTCTTGCGCAGGGCATCCCAGTCCAGGCGCGAGGAGCGGTCGACTTCCACATAGCCGCCGCGGGCCTGGGCCAGCAGGTCCAGGCTGTCCATGGGTAGGATGCCCTTGTCCCACAGCGAACCCTTGTAGCTGGAGTAGCGACCACGCTCCTTGGCCAGTTCGGTCGAGGCCCAGTAGGCGTAGTAGCAGATGGCTTCCATCGACTCGTCGGCAAACTCCAGTGCCGCGTCGCTGGCATAAGGGGTGCGCAGTGCGTACAGGCTGTCCTGGAAGGCCATGACACCCAGGCCCACGGGGCGATGGCGCAGGTTCGAATCGCGTGCCTTCTTGACGGCGTAGTAGTTGATGTCGACCACGTTGTCGAGCATGCGCATGGCCGTGGCGATGGTGCGTTGCAGCTTGGCGTGGTCGAGCTTGCCTTCTTTCAGGTGGTGCAGCAGATTCACCGAACCGAGGTTGCACACCGCGGTTTCGTCGTCGGAGGTGTTGAGCGTGATTTCCGTGCACAGGTTGGACGAGTGCACCACGCCTACGTGCTGCTGGGGCGACCGCACATTGCAGGCGTCCTTGAAGGTGATCCAAGGGTGACCGGTTTCGAACAGCATGGTCAGCATCTTGCGCCACAGGTCGGTGGCCTGCACCGTCTTGAAGGGCTTGATCTCGCCGCGGGCGGCGCGTGCTTCGTAGGCGGTGTAGGCGGCTTCGAACTCGGGACCGAACTTGTCGTGCAGGTCGGGCGTTTCGGATGGCGAGAACAGGGTCCATTCACCCTTTTCCATCACCCGGCGCATGAACAGGTCGGGAATCCAGTTGGCCGTGTTCATGTCGTGGGTGCGGCGGCGGTCGTCGCCGGTGTTCTTGCGCAGCTCCAGGAATTCTTCGATGTCCAGGTGCCAGGTTTCCAGGTAGGTACACACGGCACCCTTGCGCTTGCCACCCTGGTTCACGGCCACGGCGGTGTCGTTCACCACCTTGAGGAAGGGCACCACACCTTGGGATTCGCCGTTGGTGCCCTTGATGTGGCTGCCCAATGCGCGTACGCGGGTCCAGTCATTGCCCAGGCCGCCGGCGAACTTGGACAGCAAGGCGTTTTCCTTGATGGAGTCGTAGATGCCGTTGAGATCGTCGGGAACCGTGGTCAGGTAGCACGAGGACAGCTGCGGGCGCAGCGTGGCCGAGTTGAATAGTGTCGGTGTGCTCGACATGAAGTCGAAGCTGGAGAGCACTTCGTAGAACTCGATGGCACGGGCTTCGCGGTCGATTTCGTTCAGCGCCAGGCCCATGGCCACGCGCATGAAGAAGGCCTGCGGCATCTCGATGCGGCGCTTGCCCTTGTGCAGGAAATAGCGGTCGTACAGGGTTTGCAGGCCGAGATAGTCGAACTGCATGTCGCGCTCGGCCTTGAGGGCCTGGCCCAGACGCTCCAGGTCGAACTGCGCCAGACGCGGGTCCAGCAATTCATACTGGATGCCCTTCTGGATAAAGATGGGGAAATATTCGGCGTAGGCGGCCTGCATGTCCTGCGGTGCAATCGAGCGGCCAAGGATTTCACGGGTGATGGTGCCGAACAGCAGGCGCGCGGTGGCGTAGGTGTAGTCCGGGTCTTTTTCGATCAGCGTACGCGCGGCCAGGATGGCGGCCTTGTAGACCTCGTCCAGTGGCACGCCGTCGTACAGGTTGCGCATGGTTTCCGCCACGATGGGCTGCGCCTTGACGTCGACGCTCAGGCCCTGGCAAGCCGCCTCGATTTCCGCCTGCAGCTTGCCCAGGTCCAGCGCTACGCGCTCACCCTTGTCCAGCACATGGATCACGGGCGCTGCGGGAGCTTCGGGGGTAGCCTGTTTGGCGCGCTCCTGGGTGCGGCGTTCGCGGTACAGCACGTAGGCGCGGGCCACCTCATGGTTGGAGCTGCGCATCAGGCACAGCTCGACTTGGTCCTGCACGTCTTCGATGTGGAAGGTGCCGCCATTGGGGCGCGAGCGCATCAGGGCACGGATGACCTGCTGGGTCAGCTCTTCCACGGTTTCGCGCACGCTGGCCGATGCGGCGCCCTGGGTGCCATGGACGGCCAGGAAGGCCTTCATCATGGCCACGGCGATCTTGTTGGGTTCGAACGGAACGACCGCGCCATTGCGGCGGATGATCTGGTAATGGTTGAGCATCTGGGGCGCGGTGGCACTTTCCTCGGTGCCGGGGTGTACCAGATTGAATGCGTGGCCGGCAGGCGCATTGACAGGGACGGATGTTTGCATGAAATCCTCTAATGGGGTGGGAAGTTTGGGGCTGTCTCGGGCGGGTGCAGTCTCTTGATCCACGACATGGAAGCTGCACTACATCTAGTGTCGAAAGTATAACCGACCACTACCAGTAGTGTTTGCTCGGGATTGTGGTGATTGTAAAAAACTGCAAGTTCTGCTAGTTTCTGGTGCGTGGCTTTACCGCCGCTCTTAATCTGGGAGCGGTTGACGCAGATGCAGCAAGGGCCGGCGCCTAAATGGCCGGAAAGTCGGTGGCGCGCAGATTGGCCAGTCCGCGCAATCGCGGCCAGTCAAAGCCCGGGCCGGGGTCGGCCTTGCGGCCGGGCGCGATGTGTTCGTGCCCGGCAACATGGGCCAGCGGGTACCGTGTGGCCAGGTCGCGCAGCAGCTGGGCCAGTCGCTGGTATTGCACCGCTTCAAAGCTTGAGCCTTCCAATCCTTCGAGCTCGATGCCCACCGAGTCGTCGTTGCAGTTGTCGCGCCCGCGGTAGTGCGAGCGCCCGGCATGCCAGGCACGCTCGTCACAGGACACAAACTGCCACAAGCTCCCGTTGCGTTCTATATAGAAGTGGGCCGAAACCTGCAGGCCGCGAATGCCCGCGTAGTAGGGGTGGGCGTTCCAGTCCAGCACATTGCTGAACAGTGCGTGCACGGCGCCGGTGCCGTACTGGCCGGGTGGCAGGCTGATGGAGTGGATGACGGCCAGGTCGACCACAGCCTGGGCTGGGCGCGGGCCGAAATTGGGGGAGGGCACGCGGTTGGCCCAGCGATGCCAGCCGCCCTCCTGCCACACGCAGGACGTTTCGTCGCTAGGAGTCAGCACGGGATTACTCGGCATCGCCGGCGCCGGGAATATCGATGTGCAGCCGGTCAATGCGGTAGCGGATCTGGCGCAGGCTGATGCCCAGGCGCTGGGCGGCCAGTGTGCGGTTGTAGCCCGTCGACTGCAGCACATGCACCAGAATCGCACGCTCTTCGTTGTCCAGGTGGGATTGCAGATCTTGAGGCACTATGGTCACCCGAGGCTCCTCTGGGGTGGCCGCTACAACAGCAGTGGCAATGGGCACCACGTTGTTGGGCATCGCGCCTTGCTGCGGCAAGGACAACTCGCACAGGTCGAGAGAGTCACCATCGCTCAAGGCCACGGCCCGGTGCAGTATGTTTTCCAACTCGCGCACATTGCCCGGTAGGGGGTGCTGTTGCAGGCGCTCTAGCGCCCCGGGCCCCAGATGTTTGGGCGACATGCCGGATTCGCGTGCAATCCGTTCCAGCAGGGCATCGCACAACAAGGGCAGGTCTTCGAGCCGCTCGCGCAGGGCTGGTATGGCGATGTCGATCACATTGAGCCGGTAGTACAGGTCCTGGCGGAAGCGCCCGGCCTGGACTTCGGCCTGCAGGTTCTTGTGCGTGGCACTGACGATGCGCACATCCACTGGTTCCTCCTGCTGCGCACCCAGCGCACGCACCGAGCGTTCCTGGATGGCGCGCAGCAGTTTCGATTGCATGGCCAAAGGCAGGTCGCCGATCTCGTCCAGAAACAGCGTCCCGCCTTGGGCGGTCTGGAAGAAACCGGGGCGATCCTGGGTGGCACCGGTGAAAGCGCCCTTGCGGGCACCAAAAAATTCGGCTTCCAGCAGGTGTTCGGGAATGGCGCTGCAGTTGACCGCCACCCAGGGTCCCAGGGCACGGTGGCTGCAGCGGTGGATGGCCTGGGCCACCAGTTCCTTGCCAGTGCCGGATTCGCCCCACACCATCACCGGCGCCATGCTGCGCGCCACCTTGACCAGGCGTTCGCGCACCTGCCGCATCGCAGCAGACTGGCCGACCAGGCGCTGCAGGCGCTCGTCGTTTTGGGTGTCATGGTCAGCCGCTGGACGGCGCGACAAGGCTTGCGGTGCGGAGGCGGTCGGAGCGGCCGGCAGCCCTTCGCGGATGGCAGCCGCCACCACGCTACGGAACTGGCGCAGATCGATTGGTTTGGTCAGGTAGTCAAAGGCCCCGGCCTTGAGCGAGCTCACAGCATTCTCGGCCGAACCATAGGCAGTGATGACAATGCTGCGCTCGGTGCGGCCCTGCGACTTGAGGAAGGCCAGGACTTCGGTGCCCAGCCCGTCGGGTAGGCGCATGTCGGTGAGTACCACCGCAAAGGACTGTGCCTGCAGGATTTGCAGTGCCTGGGCCACCGACTCGGCTGTTTCCACGCGGTAGCCTTCGCGTAGGAGCGTGAGTTCGTACAGGGTGCGCAGGTCCGGCTCGTCGTCCAGCACCAGCACGCGCGGTTCGGTCAGTACAGCGTGGTTTGCCATGGTGTCGCAAGTGTATGGCCGGGGGCTGTCTGTGCGTCCGCGCGCAACGGCGTTAGTACAAACGCATTGCCCAGGGGTTCCGGGTGGGTGCTGCTGGCGGGCATTCGTCGGTAGTGGATGTTGGCGCCATGCTGGGCGCACAGTTCGCGGCAAATGAACAGGCCCAGGCCACTGGAACGGCTTTCCGACGAAAAGAAGGGCTCGAACAAGTGCTGCTGCACCGAAGGGTCCAAGGGCGCGCCGTCGCTCCAGATGGCAATGCTAGCCACGCCTGTGGCGCTGGTGTCGACATGGACCTGGATGCCGTCGGGGCTGCCACTGGCGTAACGCAGCGCATTGTCGAGCAGGTTGAACAGGACGCGGCGCAGGTGATCGGCCTCAAATTGCACGGCCACCTCGGGGCCTGTGCACTCCACCGGCACCGCCTGGCTGCGCGGGTTTTGCTGCAGCCATTCGGCCACACTTTGGCGCACGCTGTCCTGCACGGCAATTGTCTCGCCTGTGCCGGGTTCGGCCAGGCCTTGGGGCTGTACACGGCTGACGTTGAGGATGTCGTCGACGATCTTGCCCAGGCGTTTGGCATTCTGATCGACCATGGTGGTCAGGCGACGCAGGCGCGGGTCGTCCAGGTCTTCACTGAGCAGGGCGTTGGCCTGGCTGATGGCGGCCAGTGGGTTGCGAATCTCATGGGCCACTGCCGCCGACATGCGCCCCATGCTGGCCAGCTTTTCGGTGCGCAGGCGCGCTTCCAGTTCGCGCAGGTCCTGCAGGAAGACCACGCACAGGCTTTCGCCTTCGCTGCCCAGGGGCTGGGCCAGACGGGTGCGGGCCCGCAGGTGGCGTGCACCGCGCTGGGCGCGCTCCAGTCGGACATTCTCTTCCAGGGGGTGGCCGGTCCCCAGGCTGGTGCGGGCCAGCTGGACCAAGGGCGCCCAGCCCGCATGGGCCTTGAGGTCAATGGAAAGCGGGGTGTTGCCTTCAAGCCCCAGCATGTCACGCGCTGCCGGGTTGACGGCACGCACCCAGCCGTGCTGATCGACGATCAAGACACCGTCGGGCAGGCTCTCAATGACGAGTTCGTTGACCCGTTTCTGGACCGTGGCGGCCAGCAAACTGGTGCGCGCGCGTTCGCTTTCCGACACCAGACGCGCTGCGAGTTGCTGTGCCAGGAAGGCCACGGCAAAGTAGCCGGCGCCGCTGAGGGCGGCCTGCACCAGGTAGGGCGTGGCATCGGTCAGCGTTTGCAGTGAATTCCAATAGCTTCCGGCCAGCAGCAGC
Organism: Rhodoferax sp.; assembly: GCA_008015235.1. Taxonomy (GTDB): domain Bacteria; phylum Pseudomonadota; class Gammaproteobacteria; order Burkholderiales; family Burkholderiaceae_C; genus Allorhodoferax. Next base: position 8,403 of record SSFF01000011.1, read on the forward strand.
AAGGTGACGCCGGCAGCGGTTCCCAGCGCCAGCGTCAGTGTGCCCAGCACCGCGGCCAAGAGGATGGGCAGTGCGAAAAGCGGGGTGTAGTTGATACCGGTGCTCTGCAAGGCCTGCAAGGCTGCAAACACCAGGATGTCGGCCCCCACCAGCAGGCCCCACAGGGGGTTGATGGCGCTGCCCAGGGCCTGAGGCTGCAGCATGTAGCGCGATACGCCAGTGGCGGCCAGGTACAGGCTGCACAGCAGCAGCAAGGTCAGGCTATGGGTGGGGGCGGTGACAAACAGCATGGCCTGCACCGCGAGCAGCACGGCGCCGACAATCAGGCGTGCGGTCATGAAGCCGCGCCACAGCCGGTGGGTTTCGGGCGTGGCAGCCGCGGCTACGGTGTAAAGGCGCGACTCACCGAACCATGATTGCTCTGCCGCGGGTTCGCTGACCGGCATTCACGGCTCCGCGCGTTGGCGATGGGCTTCGCAGCAGTACCAGCCTTTGTGCCCTTGCAGGCTTTCCGGCTGTGGCACATTGAGCCCACACAGCGCGCACGCCTGCATGGGGGTGCTAGCGCCCGTGCCAGGCATCTGCGGTGGCGGTTTGCGCTGTTGCAAACGGCCATTGCGCTGGCTTTGCCATTTCCAGCACAGCAGCCCCACCAGCGCTAGGACGATCAGGTATTTCACGCGCCACGCCCCAGAATCACTTCCAGCACGAAACGCGAACCCACGTAGGCCAGCAGCAGCAGGGCGGAACCGGCATACAGGAAGCGTGTGGCGCGCTTGCCACGCCAGCCGGCGAACTGGCGCCCGGCCAGCAGCACGGCAAACACCAGCCAGGCAAGCAGACCAAACACGGTCTTGTGGTTCCACACCCAGGCGTGGCCGTGGCCGTAGAGCACGTCACCGAACAGCCAGCCTGCAGCCAGCGTGAGCGTCAGCAAGGCAAAGCCGGCCGTGGCCAGGCGGTAGGTGAGCCGCTCGAGTGTGAGCAGCGGAATGCCGGTGTGCGGGTCTTCGGCCAGGCGGATGCGCGATTCGGCCCGGGTCATCAAGAAGGCATGGACCACTGCAGCGGCAAACAGGCCGTAGCAGGCGACGCCCAGCGCCAGGTGCAGGGCCAGCCAGCCCGAGGGGTTGCTGGAGAGGTGGCTGCCCGGAAACACCTCGGCCAGGGCCACGGCCGCCACACCGATGGCGCTGAGGGCCCAGCGGGTCTGGATCTGGGGGAAGAATTGCGCCTCGACGGCGTAGACCGCAGCCACCAGCCATACCGTCATGGACAGGGCCGGGGCGAATCCAAAGCGTGCCTCGCTGCCGGTAATGCCCACGCCCAGCGCCAACGCATGGAACAGCCAGGCCACCAGCACCCAGCGCTTGGCGGCCTGCTGGGCCGTGCGTTCGCCCATGACAGCGGGCCAGGCGTAACAAACTGCGGCCAGGACAGTGGCCGCGAGACTGACGGGGGAGGCGCTGGCTAAAATCATGCACTGAGTTTAGCGCCTTGCCCGCCCCGGCCGGGCCCTATGCCTCCCTAATTTGTCCCCCTAATCCGGAAGCCCAGGCTTTCGCTTCCCCGGAAAAATTGCTATGGCTTCCGCCCTCTCCGACAAACTTTCCCGACTGGTCAAAGAACTGCGTGGCCAGGCCCGCATCACCGAGGCCAATGTGTCCGACATGCTGCGCGAGGTGCGCATGGCCTTGTTGGAGGCCGATGTGGCGCTGCCGGTGGTGCGCGACTTCGTGGCGCGGGTGAAGGAGAAGGCCCTGGGTGAAGAGGTCATGGGTTCGCTGCAGCCGGGCCAGGTGCTGGTGAGCATCGTCAGCAAGGAGCTGGCCGCCACCATGGGCGAGGGTGTGAGCGACATCAACCTCGCCACCCAGCCGCCCGCGGTCATCCTGATGGCCGGTCTGCAAGGTGCGGGTAAAACCACCACCACGGCCAAGCTGGCCAAGCACCTGATCGAAAAGCGCAAGAAAAAGGTGCTGACGGTGTCTGGTGACGTGTACCGCCCGGCGGCCATCGAGCAGCTCAAGACGGTGACGGCCCAGGCCGGGGCCGAGTGGTTCCCGTCCAGCCCGGACCAGAAGCCCGTGGACATTGGCCGCGCTGCGCTCGACTATGCCAAGAAGCACTTCTTCGACGTGCTGCTTGTCGACACCGCCGGCCGCCTGGCCATCGACGAAGCGCTGATGCTGGAGATCAAGAACCTGCACGCGGCCTTGAATCCGGTGGAAACCCTGTTCGTGGTCGATGCCATGCAGGGCCAGGATGCGGCCAACACCGCCCGGGCCTTCAAGGAAGCGCTGCCGCTGACCGGCATTGTGCTGACCAAGCTCGACGGTGATTCGCGCGGCGGTGCGGCCTTGTCGGTGCGCCAGATCACCGGTGCTCCGATCAAGTTTGCCGGTGTCAGCGAAAAGATCGACGGCCTGGAGGTGTTCGACGCCGAGCGCCACGCTGGGCGCATCCTGGGCATGGGCGATATCGTGGCGCTGGTGGAGCAGGTCACGGCCGGGGTCGACATCGAGGCTGCCAAGAAACTGGCCGAAAAGGTCAAGGGCGGTGGCGGCTTTGACCTCAACGATTTCCTGGCCCAGCTGCAGCAGATGAAGCAGATGGGGGGCTTGTCCAGCCTGATGGACAAGCTGCCGTCGCAGCTGGCGGCCAAGGCCGGCCAGGTGGACATGGACAAGGCCGAGCGCGACATCAAGCGCAAGGAAGGCATCATCTGCTCCATGACCAAACTGGAGCGTCGCAAGCCCGAACTCATCAAGGCCACGCGCAAGCGCCGCATCGCGGCTGGTGCTGGTGTGCAGGTGCAGGAAGTCAACCGCCTGCTCAAGGAATTCGAGCAGATGCAGGAGATGATGAAGAAGATGAAGGGCGGCGGTCTGATGAAGATGATGAAGCGCATGGGCGGCATGAAGGGCATGCCCAAGATGCCGTTCTGACGCTTGTTGTCGGTCCTGGGCTGTGGCCGGGAAGTCGTTTAAAAAATAGAATGGACTGGCTGCTGCAGTGCACTGCGGCAGTTTTATTCAACCCATGATGCGGCCTGGGAGGGCAGCGATGAAACCGAGGTGGGGGCTGTTCGCGGTGGTGTTTGCCGTGCTGCTGGGCGGCAGCTTGGCCGCGTGTGCGCGCGAGCTGCGCATCGTGACCATCGAGTCTGCTCCGTTTGGCTTTGTCGGCGAGGACGGCAAACCCACCGGCATGATGTTTGAGATCGGCAACCTGATTGCTGCCGAGGCCGGGTTCACTGCGTCGAACCAGATAGAGCCCTACCAGCGCACGGCGCTTTCGGTGGTGCGCGGCGAGGCTGATTTCGTGCTGCGCTATGGCAACCCGGAACTGGCCCAGGGCGCCATTGCTGTGACCCGGGTGCTGGGCTTGCCGACCATCATCGTCAGCAAGGCCCCGACCACCTGGCGCTCGTTGTCCGAGTTGTCAGGCAAAACCGTGGCCGTGCCGCGTGGCGGGCGTTTCGATGCCACGTTTGATGCCGATACATCGATCCACAGGTACGAGGTCAACGACTATGCCCAGAGCCTGCGCATGCTGCTGCAGAACAGGCTGGACGCCGGCATTGGCTCGTCTGTCGGTCTGTACTACAACGCCAGCAAGCTCGGTATCCGCAAGGAGCAGTTGGGTACGCCCCTGGTGCTCAGCACCCAGTATTTCGAACTATTCTTCTCGAAAGCCAACGCCGACCCTGCCATCCTGGCGGCCTTGAAGGAGGCGGTAGCGCGGCTGGAGAAGCGCAATGCCCTGCAGAAAATCGTCGACAAGTACGTCAAGGACTTCAACTGGGCGCTGACACCCAAATAAGGCAGGTCCGAAAATCGGCCCGCAGGTGCCTGGTTTATGGGTGTTTTGGGTTGCTGGCCCGCACAGGATATGCGTAAACAGCTAGTAAATTCATAGCGACTCAGAGCATGCGCCCGGTCTTCACAAAGCGGTCGTGCCAGGACAGGGCCTCGCTCAGGATGTGCGGGGTGTGGCGTCCGGGGGCTTCTTTCATGGCCCGGTCAAAGTAGTCGCGCAGGGCTGGGCGGAAGTCGGGGTGGGCGCAGTTGTCGATGACCAGTTGTGCCCGCTGCGTCGGCGATTTGCCGCGCAGGTCGGCCAGGCCCTGTTCGGTGACGATGATTTCCACATCGTGCTCGGTGTGGTCGGTGTGCGAGACCATGGGCACGATGCAGGAAATGGCCCCATCCTTGGCGGTGGACGGCGTCATGAAGAAGGACAGGTAGGCATTGCGCGCAAAGTCACCCGAGCCGCCAATGCCGTTCATGATGCCCGAGCCCATGATGTGGGTGGAGTTCACGTTGCCGTAGATGTCGGCCTCGATCATCGCGTTCATGGCGATCAGCCCCAGGCGCCGGATGACTTCGGGGTGGTTGCTCATTTCCTGCGGGCGCAGCACGATGCGTTCGCGGTAGAAGCCGATGTTGGTGTTGAAGTCTTCGAGTGCTGCCGGGCTGAAGGACAGCGCCGTGGCCGAAGCCATGGTCAGCTTGCCCGACTTCAGCATTTCCAGCATGCCGTCCTGCAGCACCTCGGTGTAGGCCGTCATGTTGTTGAAGGGGCCCTTGTTCAGGCCAATCAGCACGGCGTTGGCGATATTGCCGACGCCGCTTTGCAGCGGCAGCAGGTCGGGCGGCAGGCGCCCGGCGTCTACTTCCTGTTGCAGGAAACGGATGATGTGGCCGGCAATGCGCTCGGAGTTGTCGTCGGGTGCCGCAAACGGCGAGTTGCGGTCGTGTTCGCTGGTTTCCACCACGGCAATCACCTTGGCCGGGTCGCAGTGCAGGTAGTGGTTGCCAATGCGGTCGCCCGCGGCCACCAGCGGAATCGGGCGGCGCTGCGGCGGAATGCGCGTGCCGTAGTAGATGTCGTGCATGCCCTCCAGCCCGGGGTTTTGCTGGTGGTTCACCTCCAGGATGATGTGGTCGGCCAGATCGAGCCAGGTCTTGTTGTTGCCGACCGAGGACGAGGGGATCAGCATGCCGTCTTCGCGGATGCCGGCCACTTCGACCACCGCCACCTTGAGCTGGCCGAGGAAACCGAACCAAGCCAGCTGCGCCACGTGCGAGAGGTGGATGTCGGTGTACTGCATCTGCCCGGCGTTGATCTGCTTGCGCACCGTCGGGTCGGACTGGTAGGGCAGGCGCATGGCAATGCCCTGGGCCTTGGCCAGCACGCCATCGAGTTCGGGCGCGGTGGATGCGCCGGTCCACAGGCCAATCTGGAAGTCTTCACCGGCAGCATGGAGCTGTTCCATGCGTTTGGCCAGCGCCTGGGGCACCGCCTTGGGATGCCCGGACCCGGTAAAGCCGCTCATGCCGACGTTGGCCCCCGCGGGAATCAGCGCGGCCGCTGCTTCGGCCGACATGACTTTGGCCAGGTAATCCGGGTGTTGAATGCGCGACGCTGTGGTCATTGGTTTGCATGCTCCTGTGTGGGGCGGAGTCCAACGCCCGCCCAGCTTTCAGGCTGCCATCATACGATGCGAACTAGGGTTTACCCTTATGTCTGGGCAAAAACCCCGTATCAGACTCCGGCAGTTTCCGCCGTCAGCACTTCACCGCGAAGGGTGTAGGTCCGGGTGTCGGTGATCTTGACGTCCACCATCTGGCCGATCAGGCGTTCGGGTGCAGCGAAGTTGACCACGCGGTTGCACTCGGTGCGCCCCATCAGCTCCCCGGCGTCGCGCTTGGAGCGGCCTTCCACCAGCAGGCGCTGGGTGCTGCCACGCAGGCTTTCGCTGATGCGGCTGATGTTGGCGTTGATGTTGGCCTGCACTTCCTGCAGGCGGCGCAGCTTGACCTCGTGCGGGGTGTCGTCTTGCAGGTTGGCCGCCGGCGTGCCGGGGCGCGGGCTGAAGATGAAGCTGAAGCTGTTGTCGAACACCACGTCGTCCATCAGCTTCATGAGCTTGGCGTGGTCCTCTTCGGTTTCGCCGGGGAATCCGACGATGAAGTCCGAGCTCATGCGCAGGTCGGGGCGGATGGCGCGCAGCTTGCGCACGGTGCTCTTGTATTCCATGGCGGTGTAGCCGCGCTTCATGGCCATCAGAATCTTGTCGCTGCCGTGCTGCACCGGCAGGTGCAGGTGGCTCACCAGTTTGGGCAGTTTGTCGTAGGCGGCAATCAGGCTGGGCGTGAACTCGTTGGGGTGGCTGGTGGTGAAGCGCAGGCGCTCGATGCCGGGAATGTCGCTCACATATTCCAGCAGGGTGGCAAAGTCGGCCATCTCGGCGGTATCGCCCATGGTGCCGCGCCAGGCGTTGACGTTCTGGCCCAGCAGGGTGATTTCTTTCACGCCCTGGTCGGCCAGGCCCGCCACTTCCACCAACACGTCCTCGAACGGGCGATTGATTTCGGTGCCGCGGGTGTAGGGCACCACGCAGTAGCTGCAGTACTTGTTGCAGCCTTCCATGATGCTCACAAACGCGGATGCGCCTTCGACCTTGGCCGGGGGCAGGTGGTCGAACTTCTCGATCTCGGGGAAGCTGATGTCCACCTGGGAGCGGTCTTGTACCCGGCGCGCTTCCAGCAACTCGGGCAGGCGGTGCAGGGTCTGCGGGCCGAACACCACGTCCACATAGGGCGCACGCTTGATGATTTCTTCGCCCTCTTGGCTGGCGACGCAGCCGCCGACGCCAATCTGCACGCCTTTGGCCTTGAGGTGCTTGACGCGGCCGAGGTCGGAAAACACCTTTTCCTGCGCCTTTTCGCGCACCGAGCAGGTGTTGAAGAGGATGAGATCGGCCTCGTCCACGTTGTCGGTGGGCTCATAACCTTGGGCCGCGCCCAGCACGTCGGCCATCTTGTCCGAGTCGTATTCGTTCATCTGGCAGCCGAAGGTTTTGATGAATACTTTTTTCGACATGGTATTGCAGTCGCTATGAAAATGGGAGCTACACCCGCAATTTTTGTGCGGGATGGGACAGGATTTCCCCCCTGAATGGGGCGATTGGGCCTCAGTTGCCGGAGGCCGGGGGTGCCGCAGGGGTGCCGGTTTGCTGCTTTTTCAGCACGGCGGCCCGTTCGGCCGCATTGAGGATCCACACTTCGTGCAGCATGCCTTGGGGCTCACGCACATAGGCCACCAGCAGCGACTGACCTGACAGTGCGCCAGACATCACCATCATGTTGTTTTCGGCCCGGATGCGGGCGCCGGGCGAGAGCCGGTCCACCTTGCCGTCCATCAGCACCTCGGGGGGCAGGGTCACTCGCATGACGCCCAGCTTTGCGTTGCCGGGAATGGTCTGGCGGATGATGTCCTGTGCCTGGGCAGCGCCCAGGGCCAGGACGAAGGCCACAGGGGCCAGGAAGGTACGGAGGCAGCGGTTCATGGTGACTATCCAGAGGCTGAAAAGGGCGTAATTTTAGCGGCTGGGGGATCGGCGACAATCCGAGCCCAACGCGGTCCCACCGTAACCGAGCTGTAACTCCATGACGAATCCTGTTTCCAATGCTTCCATTACCAGTGTTGTCCTGTGCGGCGGTAGCGGCACGCGCCTGTGGCCGCTGTCGCGCAAGAGCCTGCCCAAGCAGTTTGTGCCGCTGGTGGGTGGCAGGAGCCTGCTGGCACTGACGCTGGAGCGCGCCGCCCTGGTCGGCCCCCACGCGCTGGTGGTGGCCAGCGAAGACCACCGCTTTTTGGTGCAGGAGTGCGTGGAGCATGCCGGTGTGGATGCCGCCAGCACCATCCTGTTGGAGCCCGTGGCACGCAACACCGCCGCGGCCATGGCCTGGGCTGCGTTGAATGCTCAGCCGCAGGACCTGCTGCTGTTTCTGCCCGCTGACCACCACATCCCCGACGCCCAGGCCTTTGCCGACACCGTGCGCCGCGGGGCCGCTGCGGCTGCGGCCGGCGCCATCGTCACCTTTGGCGTTCAGCCCAGCTTTCCGAGCACGGCCTACGGCTACATCCAGCAGGGCGATGCGTTGGGGGCCGACCCGCATGCTCGCGCTGTGCGCCGCTTCATTGAAAAGCCCAATGCCGAGCGTGCTCAGGCCCTGTTGCTTGAAGGCGGCCATTTCTGGAATGCGGGCGTGTTCCTGTGCCGTGCCGACGTGCTGCTGGCCGGGCTGAACAGGCATGCGAGCGACATTGCCCAGGCCTGCCGTGCTGCCTATGCCACGCAGAGCGCCGACGGCGACTTCCGCCGCATCGACGTCACTGCCTTTGCCACCTGCCGCAGCGAAAGCATCGACTACGCGCTCATGGAGCACGCCGCGCAAACGGCAGGTGCCGTGGCCGTGGTGCCCTTTACCGGTGCCTGGAGCGACGTCGGCAGCTGGAATGCCGTGGCCGATCTGAGCCCCGCCGATGCCCAGGGCAACCGCATCCACGGTCAGGGTTTTGCCGTGAACGCCAGCAACACCTACGTGCACGCTCCCCACCGCCCGGTGGTGGCGCTGGGCACCGAGAACCTGCTGATCGTGGACACGGCCGACGCCTTGTTGGTGGCATCGAGTGCGCAGGCCGAAAAAGTGAAAGACGTGGTGGCGCTGTTGGAGAAAGAGGGCATTGCCCAGGCCCAGCACCACCGCCGCGTGGCCCGGCCCTGGGGCGCTTACGACAGCATCGACGCGGGGGAGCGCTTCCAGGTCAAGCGCATCGTGGTCAAGCCCGGAGCCTCCCTGAGCCTGCAGAAGCACCACCACCGTGCCGAGCACTGGATTGTGGTGCGCGGCACCGCCCAGGTCACCAACGGTGACGAAACCTTGCTACTCACCGAAAACCAGAGCACTTACATCCCCGTCGGCCAGGTGCACCGTCTGGCCAATCCCGGCAAGGTGCCACTGGAAATCATCGAAGTCCAGTCCGGCGCCTACCTGGGCGAAGACGACATCGTGCGCCTGCAGGACAACTACGGGCGCGGCGCCTGAGCCTGAGGGTGGAGGGCGTGCGCTGCGCACGCTCATTGCGAGCCCGCAAGAAAAAACCCGCTGCCAGTTTCCTGGCAGCGGGTTTTTCGGTATTTGGTGGTCGTACCGGGACTTGAACCTGGGACATCAGCATTATGAATGCTGCGCTCTAACCAACTGAGCTATACGACCTAGCAAAGACCGAGATTATAGCCAAAAAATGGCGGGGTACGTCAACCCCGCCCGGCTGGCCCGGTTCAGCGGTGCTTGAACTCGGCCTTGCGCTTGGCGACGAAGGCGTCCATGCCTTCTTTCTGGTCTTCGGTGGCAAACAAGGCGTGGAACATGCGGCGCTCGAAGGCAATGCCGTCGGAGAGGCTGCCTTCAAACGCCTTGTTCACGGCTTCCTTGGCCGCCATGGTGGCCATCTGCGAGAAGTCGCAGATGCTGAGGGCGGCGCCCAGGGCTTCGTCCTGCAGCTTGTCGGCCGCCACCACGCGCGCCACCAGCCCGGCACGTTCGGCTTCTTCGGCGCCCATCATGCGGCCGGTCAGGGCCAGGTCCATGGCCTTGGCCTTGCCCACGGCGCGCGGCAGGCGCTGGGTGCCACCGGCGCCGGGGATGATGCCCAGCTTGATTTCGGGCTGGCCGAATTTGGCGGTATCAGAAGCAATGATGAAGTCGCACATCATGGCCAGCTCGCAGCCGCCGCCCAGCGCAAAGCCGCTGACGGCAGCGATGACGGGTTTGCGGATGGTGAGGATGGTTTCCCAGTTGCGCGTGATGAAGTTGCCGCGGTAGGCGTCGGCAAACGTGAACTTGGCCATGGCGGTGATGTCGGCACCGGCGGCAAAGGCCTTTTCGCTGCCGGTGATCACCATGCAGCCGATGGCCGGGTTGGCGTCAAAGGCCTTGAGTGCGTGGCCCAGCTCGTCCATGAGCTGGTCGTTCAGGGCGTTGAGCGCCTTGGGACGGTTGAGCGTGATGATGCCGACCTTTTCGGCTTCGACACGGGTGAGGATGCATTCGTAGTTCATGGGGTCTCCTGGCGAAAAAAGGGATTACGGATTCTTGGGCTTGCGGGTCTTGGGCGTGGGCTCCGCGGCGGGGACAGGCTGCAGCCAGCGGTGCAGCAATTCGGACTGCTCCACGGCCAGCTTGGGCTGGGTGTCGCCGGTCGGCAGGCGCAGGTTCAGCTTCAGCACGCGCCGGTCGCGGTGCACCAATGCGATGAGGCTGCGCTCGCTGGCGTACAGAGGCAGGTCTGCCAGGCTGGCCAGGCGCCATAGTTCATCGGGTTGTGACGCTGGCGCTACGGCCAGCCATTCGTCGCCGGCACAGAAGCCCGCCGCTTCGGCCGCGCTACCGCGCAGCACTTGGCGCACCATCACGCCGGCAGCCGGCTTGGTGCGCAGGCCCAGGCGTTGCTCCAGCGACACGGCTTCGGGCTTGTTGGCGACGCCAAACGCTTCCAGCAGGGTCAGGCAGGGCAGTGCGCGCGTGCCGTGCACCCATTGGCGCAGTTCCTTGGCAAAGCTGCGTCCGCCCAGCTGCTGCAGCACGGCGGCCACGTCGGCCTCGGTCAGCGGGCCGCCGCCAGTGCGCTCCCACAGGGCGCGCATCACGTCGTCCAGGGTGCTGCGACCTTCCTTGCGCAGGGTCAGGTCCAGACACAGGGCCACCAGCGAGCCCTTGGTGTAGTAGCTGATGGTGGCGTTGGGCGTGTTTTCGTCCTGGCGGTAGTACTTGACCCAGGCGTCGAAGCTGGCCTGGGCCACGCTTTGCACCTGCTGGCCCGGCGTTTGCTCCACCTGCTGCAGGGTTTTGGTCAGCAGCTTGAGGTAGGTGGTGTCGTCGATGAGGCCAGCGCGGCGCAGAAACAGGTCGTCGTAGTAGCTGGTGAAGCCTTCAAAGAACCACAGCAGCGCGGTGTAGTTCTCCTGCTGGTAGTCGAAGCGGGCGAATTCGGCCGGGCGCAGCTGCTTGACGTTCCAACTGTGGAAATACTCGTGACTGATGAGCCCCAGCAGCGTGGTGTAGCCCTCGCTCTTGGCGGGCGTGGCGGCCTTGGCGTCGAGCACCGAGGCCTTGCGCGGCAGGTCGGCGCGCTGGCAGATCAGGGCCGTGGAGTTGCGGTGTTCCAAGCCACCATAGCCATCGCCCACGGCATTCAGCAGGAAGGTGTAGCTTTGGAATGGAATTGGGCGGTAGCCCGCGTCAAACTTGCGCAGTGCGCTACTCTTTTCAGAGCGATCGGCGTGCCAGAAGTCGATCTGGGCTTCGCAGATTTTCTGGGCATCGGCCAGCAGCTGGCTGCCGTCAAAAGTTGGGGGAGCACCGGCCACGACAAAGCGGTGCGGCACGCCGCGGGCTGTGAAGCTGCCGCTCCAGAAGTCCCCCGTTTCCACCGGGCAGTCGATCAGCGCGTGGTAGTCGGGGGCGCGGTAGGTGCCAAAGCCCTCGCGGTCCACTTTCACGGGCTCCAGGCCGGTGGCCAGCTTCCAGCGCGGAGCCACATCGGGTGCCGCCACTTCCAGTTCGTGCAGCTGGTCCTCGAAGCCTTCGCAGCGCAGCAGCAGGCTGGTTCCGTTGAAGAAGCCACGGGCGCTGTCGAGCCAGGCGGTGCGTACCGAATTGTCAAAGGCGTAGACGCGGTAGCGCAGGGTCAGCGGCGCGTCGGCCTGGTTGTCGAGCTGCCAGCTGCACTTGTCGAGCTGTTGCAGCGCCACGGCCTTGCCGCCTTGGCTGGCCTGCAGCTCCTGCAGGTGCTTGGAGAACTCGCGCACCATGTAGCTGCCGGGAATCCACACCGGCAGGCGCACGGTTTGCTGCGCTTGCGGGCGCTGCAGCGTCAGGGTCACGCTGAAGAGGTGGGCGTGCAGGTCGGCGCATTCCACACGGTAGTGCACGGCGGCTGCGTTGGATGTCTTTTTGGTGGTCAAATCAGGCTCCAGCCCGCGTATGGATTGCGTAGATAGCTATAAAAACAGAAGCAAACTGGTTACTTCTTGAGACTGGCGAACTTTTGCTCCAGCTCTTCCAGGGAGATGGCGCCGGCCTGGCGCGAACCGTCTTCGAACAGCAGCGTGGGGCTGCTGTTGATCTTGGATTTCTTGGCAAAGGCTTCGTTGCGGGTGATGGCACTGGCGTCGCACATGGCCGCCGCTTCGGGCGCGGGGGTGCTGCGCACCATCCAGTCCAGCCAGGCCTGGCCCTTGTCGCGTGCGCACCAGATGGCGCGGTTCTTGGCCTTGGAGTCGGGGCCCAGAATGCCGATCTGGAATACGTGCACGGTCACGTTGTCCACCTTGAGCAGGTCGCGCTCGAACTTCTTGCAGTAGCCGCAGTTCGGGTCGGCAAACACCGCCAGCTTGCGGCTGCCATTGCCACGCGTGAGGGTGATGGCATCCTGCGTCGGCAGCCGGTCCCATTTCACGGCAGTCAGGGCATCCTCACGTTCCTTGGTCAGATTGCGGCGTTCCTTGAGGTCGTAGATCTCCCCCTGGATCAGAAAGCGGCCCTGGGCGTCGGTGTAGAAGATGTCGGCATCGCTGGTGCGCACCTCGAACAGCCCAGGAATCGGCGTTTTGCGAACTTCCTGGATGCCTGGGAGCTGGGGCAGTTGGGCTTCGATGTTTTTCTTGATCTGGGCATCCTGGGCGCTGGCGCCCAGGCTGGTGAGCAGCAGAATGGCGCACAGGGCCAGGGGACGAATCGATGGCATGGACTTCCTTGGAAAAGATCAGGGCCGGCCAGGCAGGCCCATGGCACGCTGGGTCACCCACTTCTTCAGGGGCGAGAGGCTGTTGAAGCCCTGCATGCCGGCATTGCGCAGGGCCTGCGCGGCCGGGTGGGCGTGGGAAAACAGGCGCTGGATGCCGTCGCCGGCACCGCCGACCAGGGCGAATTCGGCCTTGCGGGCGCGTTCGTAGGCCCGCAGCAGCTTGGGGTCGCCGACACTGCGCCAGTAGGGGCGGGTGTCGAGCACCTGCACCAGCTCGGCCACGTCGCCCAGGCCTAGGTTCAGCCCCTGTCCGGCAAGCGGGTGCACGTTGTGGGCGGCGTCACCGGCCAGCACCCAGGCGCCTTGGGGGGACTGTCCGCTCCAACGCTCGGCCAGCGCGTGCTGCAGCATCCAGCTGGCGCGGGGGCCACTGAGTTGCACGGTGCCCATTTCGTTGTGGCTGGCGGCTTGCAGTGCTTCGCAGAAGGCGGGCGCATCCAGTGCTTGCAGGGCCTGCACGCGTTGTGGCGACACCGACCAGACGATGGCGCATTCGCGTCCCTGGGCACCCCCTAGCGGCAACAAAGCCAGGATTTCCCCCTCGGCACCGAACCATTGGCGTGCCACCTGGCCATGGGGCTTTTCGCACAGCACGCGGGTGGCCAGGGCATGCTGGCCATAGGCAGCGGCTTCGAAGTGGACGCCGAATTCGTCGCGCGTGGCGCTGTGGCGGCCTTCGCACACCACGGTAAGCAGGGCCGGAGCCGGGGCGTTGACCAGTTCAATCTGGGGTTGGAAGCGCACGGCCTCCGCCAGAAGATTTTCCAGGGCAGGTACGTCGACGATCCAGTTCAGTGCCGTGACGCCCTGCTCGGCGGCGGAAAACTGCACCGTGGCGCCGTCATCCCCGTGCACCTGCATGGCAGTGACCGGCGTGGCATGGGCCTCGTCGGGCCAGCAGCGCAGGGCTTCGAGCAGGCCGCGCGAAGCGGTGTTGAGCGCATAGGCGCGGACATCGGGGGCTGCATCGGCGCTCTGGGGTGCTTGGGGTGCGGGGGCGTAGAGCGCCACCCGCAGGCGTTTGGCGGCCAGGTGCAGGGCCAGGGTGCGACCGACGATACCGCCGCCGCGGATACAGATGTCAAAGGAGGAAGCCATGGGGCCATTGTAGGAGCCCCGGCACCTGGCCTCATTGCCCGGGGCCCAGTGCACCCGGAACGGTGTCCTGGAATTGGGTGAGGGGTGCGCCTGTCTGCCTGGCCGTCATGGGCATGGGCTGTGGGATGCGCTGGCTTGGTACGTGTGAAGGTTGTGCCGGGGGTGTTTCCTCGGCCGCTTCAGGCTCGGAGCTGAAGCCGGAATCGGGCTCCAGGGGTGCGGGCATAGTGTGGGTGGGTTCCATGAAACGGATCGGCCGGCGGCTGCGCGGCGCAATGCCTTCGAGCAGCTCCCCCAGTTCGTCGAGTACGGTGTCCGGGTTGGGGTGGACTTCGTCGAGCACCACCGCAGCAATATGGAAGTGCAGGGTGATCTCGGGGTGCAGGCCGGGCAGCGGAATGAGTCCGGAGGCAATCAGGCCGACCATGCGCTCGTTGAAGGCTTCGCGGCTGGCCACGCCGTCCAGCACAACGCCAAAACGGGCGATGTCCAGGCGCCCGGCCGGGTCCACGTCGCGCAGCACGCGGTGCAGTTTGACCACGGCGCGCAGCAGGCACTGTTCGGCCACCGTCAGCCCCAGCTGCTGCTGGATGTGCTGGTAGTTGGCGACTTCAATGATGGCCACGGCGCTGGGGCTGCGCTCGTGGGCGGCGCGCGCGATGGCGTGGTGCAGATGCGCCAGGAAACGGTCGCGCACCAGCAGGCCGGTGAGTGCGTCCTGGGTGTCGGAGGCGCGGGCGCGTCCGCTCACGCTCAGGCGCTGCTGGCTGCGCAGCGTCAGGGCGTGCAGCAGCAGTGGAATCGACAAAGTGACGGCAAAGATCATGTAGTAGCGCGATTGCCAGGCCACGGGAAACAGCTGCAGCATCTGCCCGGCCATGAAGAGTACGGCCAGGCCTTGGGGCGCGTAGGCGGCGAACAGCCAGGCGCCCAGCGGCCCGCCTTCGCGCCACAGGTGCACGGTGGTGAACAGGGCGAGCAGCGGTCCCGCCAGGAAGTAGATGCCGTGCAAGGTCGCCGCCACCTCGCGGCTGACGACCCATTCCATCATGACCAGTGCGCCGCAACCGATGCCAAACCACAGTAGGACACGGTCCAGCAGGGGGTAGCGGACTTCGGTGGCGCTGATGTGGCGCAGGAACAGGGTGCTGGTGCCCACGCCCAGCAGCGGCAGCACCACGGAGGCGTAGTCGGCCCACCCTGGCGTATAGGGCCAGAACCACAGGTTGGCCAGGCCCATGGCCTGGGCGCTCACCAGCATCATCAGCAGGGTGTAGACCATGTACCAGCCCTGGGCCGCGTCGTGTGATTCCCAGTAGCGAAGCGCGCACCACAGCAGCAGCATGACCAGGCTGCCCAGCAGGGTGCCGCAGAACACGAGTTCGAGCGTGCGCTGCTGCTCGCGCTCGGTCACCGTGGCCAGGCGCAGCGGCACTTCGATGCCGCGGTAGTTGCCGATCTTGAGGTAAATGTCCACCGGGCGGGTATCGCGCAGGACGAAGCGGAAGTCCGGATACACCGAAGGCAGGCTCCAGCGGCTCAGCGCCACGGTGTCTCCGGCCTTTTGCGCGCTGACATTGCCGTGGCTGTCCACGGCATAGAAATCCACGGCATCAATATACGGAATGGGAACGTTGAGCACCCAGTCGGGCGAGGTTTCTGCGCTGCGTTGTACGCGCAGATGCAGCCATACCGCGCGATCCCGCCCCAGCGCCAGGCGCTGGTTCAGGTCGTGGGCACTGAAGGCACCGCGCGCGCCCTTGATGACCGGAATCACCCCGGCCCCTGGCCCGGTTTCGGCCAGGGACTCCACGCCCTCGGTCACGGTAAAGGCGGGCGTGTCCGGACCGAGTTCCTGCACTTTGAGTGGGCTGGCGGCATGGGCCAGTACCGGGCCGATGCAGAGTCCCAATGCAACGGCGCAGACCAGTCTGCGCAATCCGTGCACCATGTGCGCCCATCGGCTCATGGCAACGAGCTTTCACCTGCCAAGGGGACAGGCATGGTCTGCGGCGCTTCGAGGAAGCGGATCGGGCGGCGGGTGTGGTTGGACATGCCCGCCAGCAGTGCCTGCAAGCCCTGGATGGCCTCCTGCGGCGCCAGTGGATGTTCGTGGAGCAGAAGGCAGGCGGCATGGAACTGCAGGGTGATCGGGGGGTGCAGGCCCGGCAACGGTATGAGGCCGGAGCCGATGAGCTGCACCATGCGTTCGGTCAAGGCCTGTCGGGTCATCATGCCGTCCAGAATCAGGCCGAACTCGCCGGCACCCACACGCCCCGCCGGGTCCACGTCCCGCAGGATGCGGTGCAGCTTGACCACGGCCCGCAGCAGGCTGTTCTCGGCTACCTGGTCGCCCAGTCCCTTGCGGATGTGCTCGTAATTGACCACCCGCACCACGACCAGTGCCACGGCCTCGCGCTGGTCGATGACGCGGTCATAGGCACTTTCCAGTTCCTTCACAAAGGCTTCACGGGTCAGCAGGCCTGTCAGGGCATCCTGGGTTGGCAGATGGCGTGCGCGCATCTCCAGCTCCTTGCGGTCGCGGGTGATGCGGCTCAGCGCATAGACCAGGACCGGAACCGACAGGGCCACGCTCAGGGTCATGAGGTAGCGCATTTCCCACCAGATCGGCAGCCAGCCCAGGGCTTCGAACATCATGCGCAGCAGGCACAGGTACTGCGGTATGTAGGCCGCCATGAGCCAGTACCAGACGCGCGAGTTGCCGCGCCAGCTCAGGAAGGTGGCGATCAGCCCGGTGGTGGTGGCCACGAGCAGCACCAGGGCACCCACCCTGTCGGCCGCACTGCGGTCGATGGCATAGGTCAGTGAAGACACCAGGGTGAGTACACCGATTCCTCGCAGGAACCGGTCGTAGCGCGAAAAATGGGTCGAGATCGCATAGAGCATGCGCACGAACAGCAACGAGGCGCCCACCGCCAGCACCGGCAGGACGCTGTAGGCGTAGTTGCCCAGCCCCGGCCACTGGGGCCACACCAGCATGTTGAGCACCCCATTGATCTGGGCCGTGGTCAGCAAGACCAGGCTGCTGAAGGCGGCGGCCCCCAGGTCCGAGCGGTTGCGGTGTTCGGCGTAACGCAGCAGAGACAGCAGCACCAGCACCACCAGCACGCCCAGCAGCAGCCCCAGCACTACGAATTCCTGCAGGCGCTGGAAGGCCCGCGCGTCCCAGCTGGCCAGGCGGATCGGAATGCTCAGGTGCTTGAAATTGCGCACTCGCAGGAACACTTCATGTTCCTGGGTGTCCGGCAGGTTGAGGATGAAATCCGGGTAGGGGCCGCGCAGGCTCCAGTCCGACTGGGGCAGGGTGTCGCCAGCCTGCTGGCGCTGCCATTGGCCGCTGCCATCGCGCTGGAACAGCTGAACTTCGTCGACAAAGGGCAGCGGAATGTTCAAGGTCCACTGCACAGGCGCATCGGCTTGTCGCACCAGGCGCAGTCGCAGCCACAAGGTGGTGGTGCTCTGCAAGTCATGGCGTTGCAGGGCCGGTTGCGCCAGGAATACGCCGGGTTGTGCGGCCACCTGTTCCACGCTGGCACCATTGCCACCTTCCATCCAGCTGAGCACCTCCCCCTGAAGCTCCAAGGACGGCGCCTGTGCCGTCAGCACCAGGGGTGCGGGTGGCGTGGCGCCTGCACTGGCAGCAACCCCGCCCAGAAGGCAGAGGGTGGCGATGCACAGGCGTGCCAGGAAAGATGTCATCAGAGTCTGGGGTCGGGTTGGGTTGCTACAACGTGATTGGCGCATTGTAGGCATGGTGCTCTGCGGGCTATTGCCTATTGACGGCGTGATTCTCTCGGGGCGAGAAATGGCAGGTCGGTACAATTGGAGCCGTTTTTCAGGTTCCACGAGGGCGATGCCACTGTCTGGCGGGTCCGGGCCTGTTTTCCCCTTCGGTGCCTAACTCGGGCACGCAACGCAAGGGGCTTGATTCCAAAGGAAATTTCATGTCTCTCAAGTGCGGCATCGTCGGCCTGCCCAATGTCGGTAAATCCACCCTGTTCAACGCCCTGACCAAGGCTGGCATCGCAGCGGAGAATTATCCTTTCTGCACCATCGAACCCAATGTGGGCATCGTCGAGGTGCCCGATCCACGCATGGCGCAGCTGGCCGAGATCGTGAAGCCCGAGCGCTGCGTGCCCGCGGTGGTGGAGTTCGTGGACATCGCCGGGCTGGTGGCCGGTGCCAGCACCGGCGAAGGCCTGGGCAACAAGTTCCTCTCGCACATCCGCGAGACCGACGCCACCGTGAACGTGGTGCGTTGCTTCGAGGACGACAACGTGATCCACGTGGCTGGCAAGGTCGATCCGATTGCCGACATCGAAGTCATCCAGACCGAACTGTGCCTGGCCGACTTGGCTGCGGTCGAGAAAGCCCATGCCCGCGTTTCCAAGCCGGCCCGTGCCGGTGACAAGGAAGCCATCAAGCAAGTGGCCCTGCTCGATAAGTGCCTGGCCGCGCTCAACGAAAGCAAGCCGGTGCGCACCATCGACTTCAGCAAGGAAGAGCTGGCCCAGCTCAAGCAGTTTTTCCTGATCACTGCCAAGCCCGCCATGTTCGTGGCCAACGTGTCCGAAGACGGTTTCGAGAACAACCCACTGCTGGACCGCCTGACCGCGTTCGCCAAGGCGCAGAATGCGCCCGTGGTGGCCATCTGCGCCAAGATCGAAGCCGAGCTGTCGGAAATGGACGATGCCGACCGCCTGGAATTCCTGAAGGAGCTGGGCCAGGAAGAGCCCGGCCTGAACCGCCTGATCCGCAGCGCCTACAACCTGCTGGGCCTGCAGACCTACTTCACCGCCGGTGTGAAGGAAGTGCGCGCCTGGACCATCCACGTGGGAGACACCGGTCCCCAGGCCGCTGGCGTGATCCACACCGACTTCGAGAAGGGCTACATCCGCGCCCAGACCATTTCCTTTGACGACTTCATCGCCTACAAGGGCGAGCAGGGCGCCAAGGACGCGGGCAAGATGCGCGCCGAAGGCAAGGACTACGTCGTCAAGGACGGCGACGTGATGAACTTCCTGTTCAGCTCCTGATCGGTCGGGCAGGAGCGTGGTGACACTCTCCTACGACTGGCTGGCGCTGGGCGCGGCCGCTTGCTGGGCGGTCACCGGCCTGCTGTCGGCACCCCAGGCGCGCCACCTGGGTGCCTTTGCCTTCACGCGCTGGCGCATGGGGCTGGTGTTCCTGTCGCTGGTGCCCGTGGCCTGGTGGTCGGGCGGGCTCCAGACCCTGGATGCCGGGCAGCTGGCCATCCTGACCGTGAGCGGCCTGGTGGGCATCTTCGTGGGCGACACGGCGCTGTTTGCCTCCATGAATCGGCTCGGACCGCGGCGTACCGGGGTGTTGTTTGCCACCCACGCCTTCTTCAGCGCTGTGCTGGGCTTCCTGTTTCTGGACGAACGCATGGGCGTGCAGGCCATGCTGGGCGGTGTGCTGATCGTGGCCGGGGTCATGACCGCCATAGCCTGGGGCACACGCAAGGACGAATCGCACGCTTTCGAGGCCCTGCAGGGCCACTGGCCCACGGGCGTGGCCCTGGGGTTGCTGGCGGCCTTGTGCCAGGCAGGAGGCTCCTTCATTGCCAAACCGGTAATGGCCGCCGGCGTCGACCCAGTGGCGGCCACGGTGGTGCGTGTGGGTGTGACCTGCCTGGCGCACCTGGTGCTGCTGTGGTCGGGAGCTGGGGTGGCCCGTGCCCAAGGTGGGCTGACGCTGCGCGTGCTTGGCTGGGTATTGCTCAGTGGCGCCATTGGCATGGGCTTGGGCATGAGCCTTATCTTGCTGGCCTTGCGCCATGGCGAGGTCGGCATGGTCGGCATCTTGTCGTCGGTGTCACCGGTGCTGGTGCTGCCCCTGTTGTGGCTGGTCATGGGGCGGGCGCCGGCACGCGGGGCCTGGCTCGGTGCCGCCATCACGGTGGGGGGCACGGTGCTGGTGTTGTCTCGGCATTCGGGTTGATGTATATCAAATGCGAATTACTCGCATTTGCTGTAAGATCGGGCTTTTGCACCTTCCCGGAGATTCCTGTATGCGACTTTCAGTCCTCGTCACCACCCTCGCGGCCACGCTGTGCCTGTCCGGCGCAGCCCTGGCCCAGAGCAAGGAGCTCAACCTCTACTCGGCGCGCCATTACCCCACCGACGAAGCGCTGTACAGCGGCTTTACCCAGGCCACCGGCATCAAGATCAACCGCGTGGACGCCGACGATGCCGGTATCCTGGCACGCCTGAAGGCCGAAGGCAGCGCCTCGCCCGCCGACCTGATCCTGCTGGTGGATGCTGCGCGCCTGTGGCGAGCGGAAGTCGACGGCCTGTTCCAGCCGGTCAAGTCCAAGGTGCTGGACGACGCCATTCCCGAGCACCTGCGCGCGAAGGCTTCCCCGGAAGGCAGTGCCTGGTTCGGTCTGTCCACCCGTGCCCGCATCGTGGTGTACGACAAGCTCAAGGTGGCGCGCTCCGATGTGGATACGTATGAGAAGCTGGCCGCCCCCCAGAACAAGGGCAAACTGTGCATCCGCAGTGGCTCGCACCCCTACAACCTGAGCCTGTTCGGCGCCATGATGGAGCACTGGGGCGCGGAAAAGACACAGACCTGGCTGGCCGGTCTGGTGACCAACATGGCACGCTCGCCCAAAGGGGGCGACACCGACCAGATCAAGGGCGTGGCCAGTGGTGAATGCGGCATTGCCGTGACCAACAGCTACTACATGGCGCGCCTGCTGCGTTCCAGCAACCCCGAAGACCGTGCCGTGGCGGAAAAGGTGGGCGTGGTGTTTCCCGACCAGGCCGGTGCCGGTACCCACATGAACGTGGCCGGTGGCGGCGTGGCGCGCTACGCCAAGAACCGCGACAACGCCGTCAAGTTCCTGGAGTACCTGGTCAGCAGCCAGGCCCAGAACCACTTCGCCAACGGCAACAACGAATGGCCCGTGGCCAAGGGTGTCAAGATTGACAACGCGGCCCTGCAATCCATGAGCGGTGGCAGCTTCAAGAGCGAACTGATTCCGGTGAGTGCCGTCGGCATGAACCAGGTCAAGGTACAGCGCATGCTCGACCAGGTGGGTTTCAAGTAAGCCCTGCGTCGGCGCCAGCCGTCCAACCCGGCCCGGAGTTTCCGGTGCCGGGTTTTTTTATGCCAAATCAGGTGTTGGCCCGCATGAAATATGCGCAAGTAGCTATCGAAATAGAAGCGCGTGAGGCGGGTTCCCACCCGCCTCTTCAGCGGCCGCTGCGCAGGGTGCGGCTCAGCAGGATGACGGGGACCAAGCCCACCAGCACCAGCGCCAGTGCGGGCAGGGCGGCTTCGCCCAGGCGTTCGTCGCGCGCCAGCTGGTAGGCCATCACGGCCAGGGTGTCGCTGTTGAAGGGGCGCAGCACCAAGGTGGCGGGCAGCTCCTTCATCACGTCCACAAAGACCAGCAAGGCAGCGGCGGCCACCGGGCGGCGCAAGAGCGGCCAGTGCACCCGCGCCAGAAGCGCCCAGCCGCGGCAGCCCAGCAGCTGGGACGACTCATCCAGGCTGCGCGGAATCCGGCTGTAGCCGCTTTGTACCGACTGCAGCGCCACGGATGTAAATCGCACCAGGTAGGCCCACACCAGGCCCAGGCTGGTGGCGGTCATGAGGGCCCCCAGCGGGCTTTCAGGCCATATCTGCCGCACCCAGTCCAAGGGAAGCAGCAAGCCGACCACCACCACCGCACCGGGGACGGCATAGCCCAGGCCGATTGAACGCGCCAGCCACTGCGTGGGGCCCTGGGGGCGGATGCGCACCAGCAGCCCCAGGGCAAGCGCCACGGCACTGGCCAGCACCGCGGTCAGCAGCCCGAGGCGCAGGCTGTTGAAGGCCCATTGCCCGAACGGTGCCAGCTGCAGCTGCGTCCACTCGCCCAGCAGCGGGCGCAGCATGAACAGCACGGGCAGCACAAACCCGGCCATCAAGGGAATGGTGCAGGCCAGCCAGGCCAGCGCCAGGCCGCGTCCGTGCAGCCGCACAGGCTTCGGTGCCTGGGTCAGGGTGGCGGTCTGGCGGCTACTGAAGCGCAGGCGCTTCTGGGCGCTTTGCTCGATGTGCAGGAACAGTGCCACCAGTGCCAGCAGCACCGTGGCCAGCTGGGCGGCTGCATAGCGGTCGTCCAGGGCCAGCCAGGCCTTGTAGATGCCGGCGGTAAAGCTTTGCACGCCAAAGTAGCTCACCACGCCGAAGTCGGCCAGGGTTTCCATCAGTGCCAGCGCCACGCCGGCGGCAATGGCCGGGCGCGCCATGGGCAGGGCCACTTGCCACAGGCGTCGCCACCAGGGTGCTCCCAGCAGGGCCGCGGCGTCCAGTAGGTTGCTGGCGCGCTCGGCCAGCGCGGTCCGTGTGAGCAGGTACACATACGGGTAGAGCGTGAAGCTCAGCACCCAGATGGCGCCGCCCAGGTTGCGCACTTCGGGGAACATGCGCCCCTCCAGACCGAACGCGGCGCGCAGGGCGTTCTGCAAGGGGCCCGCGAACTGCAGGAAGTCGGTGTAGCCATAGGCCACCACGTAAGGCGGCACCGCCAGTGGAAGCAGCAGAGCCCACTCGAAGAAGCGTCGGCCCGGGAAGTCGAAAATTGTCACGGCCAGCGCGGCTCCGGTGCCGATCATGGCCACGCCCACGCCCACCCCCAGGCACAGCCACAGCGAGGTCGCAGCGTAACGGGGCAATACCGTGTCGGCCATGTCGCGCAGGGTCTGCCAGCCTGCGGCATCGAGGTGGAACCAGGTGGCCGCGATCGCCAGCAGCGGCCACACCAGAAACAGCCCCAGCAGCCACAGCGCACCGGAGGTGGTGCGCAAGGCCGATCCGGGTTCGGGATGGGGCAGGGGAGTAGGCTGGGACGCTGGCATGGGGGGGGTGGAGGGCGCGCGCCGGAGGTGCGCTGAATGAGAATTGTAGGCAATTAGAATCCCTGCATGTCTTTGCAAGTTCGCCAACTCTCGGTCCGCTATGCCGGCACATCCCGCGCCGCCGTGCAGGGGGTCTCACTGACGTTGCAGGCCGGGGACATCGGGGTTCTCATCGGTCCCTCGGGCTGTGGCAAGACCACCCTGCTGCGCGCTATCGCTGGGCTCGAACCCGTGGCCGAGGGCAGCGTGGTGCTCAATGGCCGCGTGCTGGCACAGGCAGGCAGCCACAACGATACGGCCCAGGGGCGTGTGGGCATGGTGTTCCAGGACTATGCGCTGTTCCCGCACCTGAGCGTGGCCACCAATGTGGCCTTTGGACTCCATGGACAGGCCACTGCCACCGTCAAGGCGCGGGTCGACGAGTGCCTAGAGCGTGTCGGACTGGCCGACTTGCGGAGCCGCATGCCGCACGAACTCTCGGGCGGGCAGCAGCAGCGCGTGGCCTTGGCGCGTGCCCTGGCGCCGGCGCCGGAGTTGCTGCTGCTGGACGAGCCGTTTTCCAATCTCGACGTCGACCTGCGCGAGCGCCTGGCGTTTGAGGTGCGCGACATCCTGAAGGCCGCCGGTGCCACGGCCTTGTTCGTGACCCACGACCAGCTCGAGGCCTTCGCTATAGGCGATGCCATCGGCGTCATGCACGAAGGGGTGCTGCACCAGTGGGACGATGCCTTTTCGCTGTACCACCGCCCGGCCAGCCGCTTTGTGGCCGAGTTCATCGGGCATGGGGTGTTCCTGCCGGGACGCATTGCACGCGAAGGCAGTGCCGTGGTGGTGGAAACGCCGCTGGGGCGGCTGCTCGACCCGCGCGAGTGCCCGCTACCCGACGCTTACCCGCAAGGCGTCTGCGAACTGCTGTTGCGGGCCGATGACATCGTCCATGACGACCATTCGCCGGTACAGGCCCGCATCCTGCGCCGGGCTTTCCGCGGGGCCGAATTTCTCTATACCCTGCAACTCGACACCGGCCACCAGGTGCTGGCCCTGGTGCCCTCGCACCACGACCATGCGGTGGGTGACCGCATCGGCATCCGTGCCGAGGTGGACCACGTGGTGACGTTCGCTGCCTCCTAGGGCCTGTTCTCACTAATTTCCGAAGATGCGTTGCAATCCAAAAGTCCGTGCGAAAGGCGCAAAACGCAGCCGGGGTTGCCCCCCGGCAAGGCTTTGCAACGCCGCGCAAGGACTTTTTGGTTGCAACCCGAAGGGATAGTGGTGAAAACAGCGCCACTCGGCGTTGCATTCCTCGCCCAGACGCCCAGTCTGGGCTTCGTCGTGCGCCTTGATTGGCGCTTTTTTCACCGCTTTCGCACTTTGGAAATTAGTGTGAACAGGCCCTAGCTCCACCAGCGCAGCATACCGGTGAGTGCGGCCGTCATCAGCACGTAGCGCAGGAACTTGCCGATGGCCATGTAGGCCAGGCAAGGCCAGAACGGCAGTCGCAGCCAGCCGGCCACTGCACACAGCGGATCGCCCACCAGAGGCAGCCATGCCAGCAGGCAGGCCTTGGGGCCGAGTTTGCGCAGCCAGTCCAGCGCGCGGGCATGGAAGCGCTGGTGTTCAAAACGGTCGGCCACGCGGTGGGCGCCGTAGCCTAGCCACCAGTCCAGCGCGCCCCCCAGGGTGTTGCCGAGCGTGGCCACCAGGATGGCACTCCAGAACATGTCGGGATTGAGCTGCACCACGCCAAACACCACCGGCTCCGACCCCATGGGAAGCAGGGTGGCAGAAAGGAAGGCCACCACAAAAATGGCGCTCAGGCTCAATTGCGGCAAGGCCAGCAGTTCGAGCAGCGGGGCAATCCAGGAGTCCATGGCGCGCACTGTATCGGAAGGCGGCAGCCCCAGCCTGCGCGGGTTATTTACATTTGCTTGCCTTGCATTTCAATTGCTGAAATTTTGGGCAGGTAAAATCGGGCAGCCCCAGCCTCCTTGGGGCTTTTTATTCCCCCACCTTTCCTCAGTACCCATGCACATTGGTCCGTTCGCACTGGCGAATCCGTTCTTTGTTGCGCCCATGGCCGGCGTGACGGATCGGCCGTTCCGCCAGCTGTGCAAACAGCTCGGTGCCGGGTATGCGGTGAGCGAAATGGTGACCTCGCGCCCCGACCTGCAGGCCTCGCTCAAGACCTCGCGCCGCGCCAACCACGACGGCGAGCCCGGCCCCATTGCCGTGCAGATTGCCGGGACCGATGGCCCCATGATGGCCGACGCGGCGCGCTACAACATCGACCGCGGCGCCCAGATCATTGACATCAACATGGGCTGTCCGGCCAAGAAGGTGTGCAACAAGTGGGCCGGTTCGGCGCTGATGCAGAACGAGCCGCTGGCGCTGGAAATCGTCGATGCCGTGGTGGCAGCCTGCGCCCCGCACGGGGTGCCGGTGACCCTGAAGATGCGCACCGGTTGGTGCGAAACCGAAAAGAACGCAGTGGCTTTGGCGCGCGCCGCCGAATCCGCCGGTGTGCAGATGGTGACGGTGCACGGCCGCACCCGCGACCAGGGCTATCGCGGCCAGGCCGAATACGACACCATTGCCGCCGTCAAGGCGGCGCTGCGCATTCCGGTGGTGGCCAATGGCGACATCGACTCCCCCGAAAAGGCCCGCGCCGTGCTGCAACGCACGGGAGCCGATGCCGTGATGATCGGCCGTGCGGCCCAGGGGCGTCCCTGGATATTCCGCGAAATTGCCCACTATCTCGCCACGGGCTCCGAGCTTGCGCCACCCCTGGTGCTGGAGGTGAAGCGCTGGCTGATTGAACACCTGCACGACCACTACGCGCTGTACGGCGAGTACACGGGCGTGCGATCGGCACGCAAACACATTGGCTGGTATGTGCATGCGCTGCCCGGGGGCGATGTTTTTCGCGCCCACATGAACACCCTGGAAAGCGCCGAGCAGCAGCTCGGCGCCGTGGGGGAATTTTTCGACCAGTTGAATGCGATGTCCGATCGGCTGCCGGCCCTGCATGGCGCGACGGAACCCCAGGAGAGAGACGATATGAAGGAATGCACCGTATGAGCAAGCAGCACCTCGAAGACTGCGTGCGGTCCAGCCTGGAGACCTACTTCCGCGACCTCGGTGGCACTGAGCCCAATGGCATGCACGACATGCTGGTGCGCGCCGTGGAGCGCCCGCTGCTGCAGTTCGTGATGCACCAGGCCGACAACAACCAGAGCAAGGCCGCCCAGTGGCTGGGCCTGAACCGCAATACCCTGCGCAAGAAGCTGGTTGAGCACGAATTGCTCTGACCCCGCGAGTCCTGCGCCACCACCGATTTTTAAACTCTGAAGCCTCCCACCATGCAAGCACTGCTCTCCGTCTCGGACAAATCCGGCATCGTCGAACTCGCCCAACAACTGCACGCCCAGGGCGTCAAGCTCCTGTCCACCGGCGGCACCGCCAAACTGCTGGCCGAGAAGGGCCTCCCGGTCACCGAGGTGGCCGAGATGACGGGCTTCCCCGAAATGCTGGACGGCCGCGTCAAGACCCTGCACCCGCGCGTGCACGGCGGCCTGCTGGCCCGCCGGGACGTGCCCGCGCACATGGCGGCTTTGAAAGAGCACAGCATCGACACCATCGACTTCCTGGTGGTGAACCTGTACCCGTTCGAAGCCACCGTGGCCAAGGCCGGTTGCACGCTGGAGGACGCCATCGAGAACATCGACATCGGCGGTCCCGCCATGGTGCGCAGCGCCGCCAAGAACTGGAAGGACGTGGCGGTGCTGACCGATGCCTCGCAATACGCCTCCGTCATCGCCGAACTGAAAGCCACCGGCCAGGTCTCGCGCAAGACCAAGTTCGCGCTGGGTGTGGCCGCGTTCAACCGCATCAGCCAGTACGACGGCGCCATCAGCGACTACCTCTCCGCCGTGCAGGTGGGTGAGGACGCCCCGGCGGACGCCGCTGCCCCCACGCTGGACCTGTTCCCCGGCCAGAGCAACGGCCGCTTCATCAAGGTGCAGGACCTGCGCTACGGTGAGAACAGCCACCAGAGCGCCGCCCTGTACCGCGACCTGTACCCTGCACCCGGCTCGCTGGTCACCGCCAAGCAGTTGCAGGGCAAGGAATTGAGCTACAACAACATCGCCGACGCCGATGCGGCCTGGGAGTGCGTGAAGAGCTTCAACACCCCGGCGTGTGTCATCGTCAAGCACGCCAACCCCTGCGGTGTGGCCGTGGGCGCCAATGCGCTGGAGGTCTACAGCAAGGCCTTCCAGACCGATCCCACCAGCGCATTCGGCGGCATCATCGCCCTGAACTGCGAACTGGACGAGGCAGCCGCCCAGCAGATTTCCAAGCAGTTTGTCGAAGTGCTGATGGCGCCCAGCTTCACCGCGGCAGCACTGGAAGTGTTCAAGAGCAAGGTCAATGTGCGCATCCTGCAGATCGACCTGCCCAAGGGCGGTAGCACAGCGTGGGACCAAGGCCGCAATGCCATGGACATGAAGCGCATCGGTTCCGGCATCCTGCTGCAGACTGCCGACAACCACGAACTGACCCTGGCCGACCTGAAGGTGGTCACCACCAAGCAGCCCTCGCAGGACGAGCTGAACGATCTGCTGTTTGCCTGGAACGTGGCCAAGTTCGTCAAGAGCAATGCCATCGTCTTCTGCAAGGGTGGTATGACCATGGGTGTGGGTGCAGGCCAGATGAGCCGCCTGGACTCGGCCCGCATTGCCAGCATCAAGGCCGGCCACGCCAACCTGTCCCTGGCTGGCACGGTGGTGGCGAGCGACGCCTTCTTCCCGTTCCGCGATGGCCTGGACGTGGTGGTGGACCACGGTGCCACCTGCATCATCCAGCCCGGCGGCTCCATGCGCGACCAGGAGGTGATTGACGCCGCCAACGAGCGTGGCGTGTCCATGGTGTTCTCTGGCGTGCGCCACTTCCGCCATTAAGCTGAAGTTGAGGGTGTTTTAGCCCTCTGGCCCGCATAGAACCTGCGCAAGAAGCTACTGAATTGGTAGCGGCTGCGCGGGTTTTTTTATGCGCGCTTGCCGGTGCGGGGCTTACCAGCTGGTGCGCGCCAGGGCCTGCACACTGGTGGCTGTATCGGTGCTGAACAGGGTGTCGATGAGGATGCCTTCGCGCTGCTGGATGAAGCCCAGGAACTCCTGCGCCGCATTGCCTTCCTGGGTCATGGCGCCGAAGGTGTCGAACCCTGCTTCGAGAAAGCTCTGCAAGGCGCCCAGACCGCTGGCGCGGGCGGCAGGGCGCATCATGCGCAACAAGGTACGCAGGCCGCGCTTGCGCGTGAACTGGGTCAGGTCCTGGCCCACGCGCAGCACGGTGGCGAGCTGGAATTCGCGGTACTCGGGGTGGCCCACACTCTGCCAGGCCTGCACGTAGCGCGCGGTGTCCAGCGCGGTGTCCGTCCCCATGGCCAGTACGGCGCGCGCCATGGCGGCATCCAGTCGCTCGGTGATGGCATGCAGCTCGGCCATGCTGACGGCGGTGTCCACCACCGATTCCGGAAACAGTCGCTCCAATGGGCCGGCAATGCGCACGAACTGGGCGTCGCGTTGGGTGTAGTCCTTGTCGCTGTAAAGCTCGTTCAGGAAAAAAAGCACCGCAGGGCGAAAGCGCTCGGTCGACATCAAGTCGGTGTAGGTGGTGCGAAAACGCGCCGCCTGAAAGGCCTTGATGGCGGCGACGGCTGCACGCAGCGGCGGCTCCTGGGCTGCCTGCGCGCGCAGCTGGTTGACCTCGGCCACGGCGGTGCGTATCGACTCGGAAGCGCTCATGGTCCGAATTTATAGGTCAAATTGGCCGCTGGTCCGCATAAAACAAGCGCAGACAGCTCCTGTTTCTATAGCGACTGGAATACTTCCGCGGCCGCCGCCACCGAGGCAGCGATGTCGGCGTCGGTGTGGGCAGCGCTCATGAAGCCGGCTTCGTACAGGGCCGGGGCAATGTAGACGCCGCGATCCAGCAGACCGTGGAACAGGGTATTGAAGGTCTTGTTGTCGGTGGTCATGACCTTGGCGTAGTTCTGCGGCAGTTGCGGGAACAGGAAGAAGCCGAACATGCCGCCCTCGCTGTCGGTGCTGAAAGGCACACCGGCCTTGTCGGCCGCGGCTTGCAGCCCGGACATGAAGGCTTGGGTCTTGCGGGTCAGGTCTTCGTAGAAGCCGGGTTTGCCGATTTCCTTGAGCGTGGCCAGACCGCAGGCCGTGGCCACGGGGTTGCCCGACAAGGTACCGGCCTGGTAGACCGTGCCCAGCGGGGCGAGGTGCTGCATGGTGGCGCGCTTGCCGCCAAAGGCCGCCAGCGGCATGCCGCCGCCAATGACCTTGCCCATGACAGTGAGGTCGGGCTCGAAGCCGGGGATGGACTTGGCGTACACGCTCTGCGCGCTGCCCTTGGCCACGCGGAAACCCGTCATCACCTCGTCCATGATCAGCAGCGCGCCGTGCTGGCTGCAGAGCTCGCGGCAGCGCTTCATGAAGGGGACCGAGGCGCGCACGAAGTTCATGTTGCCGGCAATCGGCTCGATGATCAGGCAGGCCAGGTCGGCGCCGTGCAGGGCAAAGGCTTCTTCCAGCTGCTCGATGTTGTTGTACTCCAGCACCAGGGTGTGCTGCACCACTTCGGGCGGCACGCCGGCGCTGGTGGCGCTGCCGAAGGTGGCCAGGCCCGAACCCGCCTTCACCAGCAGGGCGTCGGCGTGGCCGTGGTAGCAACCTTCGAACTTGATGAGCTTGCTGCGGCCGGTGGCGCCGCGTGCCAGGCGGATCGCACTCATGCCGGCTTCGGTGCCGCTGCTGACCAGGCGCACCATGTCCATGCTGGGGATGCGTTCGAGGATGGCTTCGGCGAGCTCGACCTCGCGCTCGGTGGGGGCACCGAATGAGAAGCCGTCGACGGCCGCCTTTTGCACGGCTTCGAGCACGGCCGGGTGGCCGTGGCCCAGGATCATGGGGCCCCAGGAGCCGATGTAGTCGATGTACTGCTTGCCGTTGGCGTCCCAGAAGTAGGCGCCTTGGGCACGTTGCACAAAACGGGGTGTGCCACCCACGGCCTTGAAGGCGCGCACGGGGGAGTTGACGCCGCCGGGAATGACCTTGGCGGCACGTTCAAAAAGCTGTTGGTTGCGGTCGGTGGTTTGCATGGTGTTTCTCAATGCCGGGTGGCGTTGGGGGGAAGTTCAATGGAAAGTTGTTCGCTGGTTTCGCTGTCGTCCTCGGCTTCGGGCTGGGCCCAGAACATGCGGTCGGGCAGTACATGGCCCATGCCGGGGCGAAAGCCGTTGCCCAGGCACTGGTCGAGGTAGCCCAGGGCTTCTGCCACGGCTTCGGTCAGCTCGGTGCCACTGGCAATCAGGGCGGTGAGTGCGGCCGACAGGGTTTCGCCCGCACCGGTGAAGTGGGCATCGAATCGTTCGTATTTGTGGCTGCACAGCGCGGCGTGCGGCGCGGCCAGGATGTTGTCGATGTACTGGTCGGGCAAGGCGATGCCGGTGACCAAGGTATAGGCCACGCCGAATTCTCCGGCGGCCTTGGCCAGGTCTTTGGCCGAGGGTGGTTTGGCGTCGCTCCACTCCGGCAGCAGCCAGCGTGTCAGCGTGGTGTGGCTTGCGACCAACACCGTGGTCTGCGGCAGCAGCAATTCGGTACATGCCTCTAAGTAAGTCTCGGCCAGACTGTCGTCCCACCAGGACAGGTCGGGCATGTAGGTGACCAGGGCCACGTCGGCATAGTCCGAGGCCAGTGCGCTGACGGCGGCCAGATTCTCCGGCGAGCCGACGAAACCGACCTTGATGGCCTGCACCGGTACGTCTTCGAGGATAGTGCGTGCCTGCGCAGTGACCACCTCGTCGTCGAAGGTGACATGGTCGATGACTTCTGCTGTGTCGCGCACATAGGCGCCGGTGACCACGGGCAGCGCATGCACACCGACCGAGGCAATGCTGCTGACGTCGGCTGCCAGCCCGGCCGCGGCACTGGGGTCGTTGGCGTTGAAGCTCAGTACGCAGGCGCCCGGGCCCTCGTCGAGTTCGGGGTCAATGTCACTGGGTGGAAGGGGGGCCTGCATGCGTTTCCCGTCTAGGGTTAACCCTCGGGCAAATGTGTCAAAAATGGAGCTTTGCGCAGTGGTTGCGGGCTATAGGCCTCTATACAATGATTGCATTCTATGCGAAGGGCCTTTAAGCTCATTCGTTGCTGGGGGCGGGGTGTTGGCACAAGGGGTGCGCACTTCACGTTACCGTGTGCAATGGCAGGTTGATCGATTTTCAAGCGCCACTTCAGGAGCCATCATTTGTGAGTACACCTGCATCAACCTACAAGGTTCTGGTGATCGATGACAGCAATACGATTCGCCGCAGTGCGGAAATCTTCCTCAAGCAGGGGGGGCATGAGGTGTTGCTGGCCGAGGATGGTTTTGACGCCCTGGCCAAGGTCAACGACTACGCCCCGCAACTGATTTTCTGTGACATCCTGATGCCGCGGCTCGACGGCTACCAGACCTGCGCCATCATCAAGCGTAACGCCAAGTTCGCGCAGGTGCCGGTGGTCATGCTGTCCTCCAAGGACGGCGTTTTCGACAAGGCACGCGGACGCATGGTCGGCGCCCAGGATTACCTCACCAAACCATTTACCAAGGATCAATTGCTGCAGGCCGTGCAGCAATTCGGGGCAGTTTTGCAAGGAGCGACTTAATGGCCATTCATACCGTATTGATTGTTGACGATTCGAAAACCGAAATCCTGTACCTGACTGAACTGCTGCAAAAGGCCGGCTACGTGGTGCGTTCGGCCGAAAATGCCGATGACGCCTTCAAGCGCCTGGCCGAGCAAAAGCCTGACCTGATCCTCATGGACGTGGTGATGCCCGGCCAGAACGGTTTCCAGCTGACCCGTTCGATCAATCGCACCCCCGAATACACCGATGTGCCCATCATCATGTGCACCAGCAAGAACCTGGAGACCGACCGGGTCTGGGGCATGCGCCAGGGCGCCAAGGACTACATCACCAAGCCGGTCGATCCGGCCGAGCTGCTGGGCAAGATCAAAGCCTTGGGTTGATGCGCTGATTCATGGCTAACCGCGACGCAATCCGCGAACTTCAAACCCGGCTGGCAAGCCGCCTGCAAGCCGCCCGATCCGAGGGCGTGGCTGTGGCGTGGCTGGCTGTCAAGGCCGGTGGTGCCAACTACCTGTTTCCCCTGGGGCAATCGGGGGAGATCTTTCCGGTCAATGGTGTCCAGACCGTGCCCTATGCCAAACCCTGGTTTCCGGGCGTGATCAATATCCGCGGCGGTCTCTACGGCATCGTCGATTTTGCAGGCTTCCTGCAGGACGTCTGCCAGCGCCCGCGCACCCAGCCAGCGGCCCAGGACCTCAGTGTTGTCACCCTCAATCCCGCACTGGAGGTCAACTGCGCCGTGCAGGTGGATGCCTTGGCGGGCTTGCGTGGTCCCGAGGACTTCGTGTCCTACGAGCCGGCTGCGGCCGATGCGCCGGAGTTCTTCGGCAACCAGTTTCTCGACTCGGCCGGTGTGCATTGGCAGGAAATCAACCTGCGCACACTGTCACTCTTTCCTCAGTTTTTGAGCATCAGCGTTTAGTTTCCTAGCAAAGGCTGCACCATGTCAGTTGTAGATCAGATCAAGAAGTTGTTTTCCAAGAAGCCTGCAGAGTCGCAGATGGATTCAGGCCTGAGCTTGGCAACACCGGACGGTAACCCGGATGCAACCGGCAGCATGACGGTGCAGACCCAGGAGGTGGATGCGCCAGCATCCGTTCTGGCGCCGGAAGCCCCGACTTCGGAGTTGGTAGACACCAGCGACCTGATCGCCTTGCCTGTTCTCGGTGCCAAGACCGTGGTGCAGCACCAGCGTGTGCTGTTCTCGCTCTTGGGTGTCGCCTTGGCTGTCCTGGGGGGCGCGGTGGTCTACACCGTGACCCAGTCCAACAAGGTGGCCCAGCAGCAGGGCTCCTTGGGCCAGGCCCTGATGCAGTCTCAGCGTCTGGCAAAAGCGGTGTCGCAAGCCGTTCTGGGCAGTGCCCAGGCCTTCCCTGACGTGTCTGACAGTGCTGGTGTCTTGTCGAAGACCGCGCATGGACTGCAGTCGGGCGACGATGAGTTGCGTTTGGATCCGCTGGGCGAAGACTATGCCGCGGGCTTGGACAAGATCATCCCGCTGGTAGACCGTGCCGAGAAGAGTGCCAAGGTCGTGATGAGCCAGCAAAAGATCCTGACGCAGATCGGCTCCGCCCTGCGTTTGATCAACCGCCAGTCGTCGGACTTGCTGGAAATTGCTGAAACCATCTCGTCCCTCAAGCTGCAGCAAAACGCCCCCACCGTGGAGATTTCGGCCGTGGGCCAGCTGGTGATGCTGACCCAGCGTATCGGCAAGTCCTCGAACGAATTCTTGACCTCCGAAGGCGTGAGCCCTGAGGCCGTGTTCCTGCTTGGTAAGGACCTCAATACCTTCAAGGAAATCGCCGAGGGCCTGCTTTCGGGTAACGCCGAACTTCGCTTGAGCGCCGCCAAGGACAGTGCGACCAAGGAGCAGCTGCAGGCCTTGCTGGAAATGTATGGCGAGACCAAGGTACAGGCCGGAGCCATTCTGGGCAACTTGCAAGGCTTGGTTTCCGCACGTGAAGCCCAAGGCCAGATCATCGAAGACAGCGAGCCCTTGCGTCGCAGTCTGGAAGAACTGCAAACCCAGTTGTCGGACCAGGCAGGTATCAGTGGTGGTTTGTTGTTGGTGCTGATTGTCTCTGCAGCGTTTGCGCTGGTGTGTGCCGGTGGCCTGTCCTATGTGCAGCTGCTCGACAGCCGCAAGCGCCAGGTTGTGGCCGAAGTGCAGAAGCAGGAAGCCGAAGCCCAGGAGCAGGAAGCCAAGCGCGTCAACGACGCCAACCAAGCCGCCATTTTGCGCTTGATGAACGAACTGCAGACGGTGGCCGAAGGTGATCTGACCCAGGAAGCCACAGTGACCGAAGACATTACCGGCGCCATTGCCGACTCCGTGAACTACACGGTGGAAGAACTGCGCTCCCTGGTGACCAACGTGCAGAGCACGGCGGCCAAGGTGGCGCAAACGACGACCGAGGTGGATGCCACCTCGACCGAACTGCTGGCGGCTTCCAACGAGCAGCTGCATGAAATTCGCGAAACCGGTCGTGCCGTTGTGGACATGGCCGGACGCATCAACAAGGTGTCGGCCGAAGCGCAGGAGTCCGCCGAAGTGGCGCGCCAATCGCTGCGTGCCGCTGAAACAGGCCTGCAGGCCGTGCAGAACGCCATCGGCGGTATGAACGCCATCCGCGACCAGATCCAGGAAACTTCCAAGCGCATCAAGCGCCTGGGTGAATCCTCGCAGGAGATCGGAGAAATCACCGAGCTGATTTCCGACATTACCGAACAGACCAACGTACTGGCCTTGAACGCAGCCATCCAGGCTGCCTCCGCCGGTGAAGCCGGTCGCGGTTTCTCTGTGGTGGCCGAAGAAGTGCAGCGCCTGGCGGAACGTTCGGCCGATGCTACGCGCCAGATCTCGGCGCTGGTGAAGGCGATTCAGACCGACACCCAGGACGCCATCGGCGCTATGGAACGTTCCACCCAGGGTGTGGTGGAAGGGGCCAAGCTGTCCGACAACGCCGGTACCGCACTGTCCGAAATTGACCGCGTCTCGCGCCAGGTGGCCGAGCTGATTGAGCAGATTTCGGCCTCCGCGTCGAAGGAAGCCGGTCTGGCCAATGAAGTGGCCGACAACATCCAGCACATTTTTGCCGTGACCGAGCAGACCGGTGAAGGTACCCGCGTCACCGCCAACCAGGTGCGCGAACTCTCGCGCATGGCCGAAGAGCTGCGCCAATCGGTATCGCGATTCAAGATTGCCTGACCCCAGGAGTCCCTGACCCATGTCATCGAACACTGCCGCCTCCGTCGATTCCGATCTGGCGGCCACCGATTTAGGGCCCCTGGCGTGGGTCTTGGACGAACTGCGCAAGTCGCTGGACGGCGCCACCAAGGCGACACGGCGTTTCGTGCGCGATGCCGAATTGGCGCTGGGCTCGGACATTGCCAGCCTCGATGCCAGCCAGTTGCGCATTGCGCGCCAGCAGCTGCACCAGGCTGTGGGGGCACTCGAAATGGTAGGGCTCAGCGTGCCGGCCCAGATGCTGCGCACCATGGAGTCCATGGTGCAGCGCTTCGTACAGCGGCCCGAACTGTGCAGCGATGAAGCCGCCACGAAGCTCGAGCGTGCCAGCTTCGCGCTGACCGAATTTCTGGAAGGCCTGGTCAAGGGCAAACACGCCTCGGCGGTAGCCCTGTTTCCCCAGTACCAGGCGGTGGCCGAGCTGGCCGGGGTCGAGCGCGTACACCCGGCCGATTTGTGGTCCTTTGACTGGCGCTGGGTCGAAGTGGCAGACCTCCCCATGGTGGAAGCCCTGCACTACACCGTGGCCACGCGCGAAAAGCTGGACTGGGCCATCCTCAACATCGTGAAGTCCGCCAATGCCGCCGCCGCTTTGCGCCTGGCCGACCTGGCGAACGGGCTGTCCTGTGGCCAGGACCGCTTGCAGCCGCGTACCTTCTGGGCCATCGCAGCGGCCTATTTCGAAGCCTTCGGTGCCGGAGCCATCCAGACCAATGTGCATACCAAGCGCGCGGCCTCGCGCGTGTTGCAGCAATACGCCACGCTGAGCCGCGGCGACCATGCGGTGTCCGAACGTCTGGCGCAGGACCTGCTGTTCTTCTGCGCCACGGCGCAGAGCCTGCCTGTCGAGAAGGCGCCCCGGCTGGCGGCCGTGCGTGCTGCCTATGGCCTGGAGCAGGCCAAGCCGGTGGACTACGAAACCGAGCAGTTCGGCCGCTACGACCCGGCCTTGCTGCAGATGCTGCGCAAGCGCATTGCCTCGGTGTCGGAAACTTGGTCGGCCCTGAGCGGGGGCGATACCCACAAGCTCAAGCTGGCCGGCGAGCAATTTGCCGCTGTGACCGACTTGATGGCCAAGCTGCACCCCGAAAGCCGCGAGCTGGCGGCCGCCTTGGCGCGCACGGCCGACACCACGGTCAAGCGGGCCATGGCGCCGGACCCGGCCGTGGCCATGGAAGTGGCGACCACGGTGCTGTACCTGGATGCCGTCTACGAAGACTTGGACCCCACCGACTCCGAACTGGCCCACCGCTCGGCGCGGCTGGCACAGCGCCTGGACCAGGTTTCGGCCGGTGCGGCGCCCGACCCCATGGAAAGCTGGATGGAGGACTTGTACCGCCGTGTCAGCGACCGCCAGACCATGGGCAGCGTGGTGGCCGAACTGCGCGGCGCCCTCGGCGAGATCGAAAAATCGCTGGATGCCTTCTTCCGCGATCCGTCGGACAAAGGCCCGCTGCGTGAAGTACCGAACCACCTGGCCGCCATGCGCGGGGTGTTTTCGGTGCTGGGGCTGGACCATCCTTCCACGGCGGCCTTGCGCATGCGTACCAAGGTCGAGCAGCTTCTGATTGATGAAATCCAACAGGGCAGCTCCAATCCGATCTTCGAGCAACTGGGTAATAACCTGGGGGCCATGGGCTTCCTGATCGACATGCTCAGCTACCAACGCGAGTTGGCCAAGAAGCTGTTCGTGTTCGACGAGGAGTCGGGCGAGCTCAAACCCCTGATGGGGCGCGAGCAGACACCTGTGGTGCAGGAAGCACCGGCTGCGTCTCCTTCTGTGACGGAACTGCTGGCCGAACCGGCGCCTGCTGCGGCACTTCCGGCGGCTATGCCCACCGTGCCCGTGGCTGCGGCACCCGCCGCCGTGGCGATCGACGACGAAGACGATGACGGTGAGTTGCTGGACATCTTCCTCGAGGAAGCGCGCGAAGTGGTGCAAAACGGCCTGGCGGCTATCGACGCATTGGGCTCTGCACCTTCCGATCTGGGCGAGCAGACCATCCTGCGCCGCGCTTTTCATACGCTCAAGGGCAGCTCGCGCATGGTCGGGTTGACCGAGTTCGGGGAAGCCGCCTGGTCGTTCGAACAGATCATGAACAGCCTGTTGGCCGAGCAGCGTGCCGCCAGCGAAGGCCTGCAGCAGCTGACACGCAGCGCCATGCAAGCCTTTGGGCGCTGGATTGAAGACATTGCCCAAGGCACGGCACAAGACTGGCGTTCGGCCGATTTCCGTACCAGTGCCGATGCCATGCGGCTGCAGGGCGAATACCTGGCATTGCCCATGGACGGCGATGCCGCGGGCAGCGCACCGGTCTCCGTTGAAACCTCGCTGCAAGAGGCTGTGGAGGTGGCACCCGCCATCGACCTGGACCTGGGGCCGGAGCCTGTGCAGGACGCATCGGCAGAGGTGGCGCCTGCAGCGCCCGCATCGGAAGCAGAAGCGCATGCGCCTGTCGAGATTGACTGGGACAATGCCGAGG
This sequence comes from Rhodoferax sp., assembly GCA_008015235.1. Lineage (GTDB taxonomy): Bacteria > Pseudomonadota > Gammaproteobacteria > Burkholderiales > Burkholderiaceae_C > Allorhodoferax. Next base: position 45,493 of record SSFF01000011.1, read on the forward strand.
TCATCGAGGCGCAGGACTTTGCCTCGACGCAATTGGGAGACTCCTTGCATACCGGCCTGCCCGAGCGTGCTGCGCCCGAGTCCGAAGGCTTTGCTTCGACCGAATTCGGCTCTGTTGACGGGCTGGCGGAGCCCGCCGAAGAACCCCGACCTGATTTCGAGTCCACCCAGACACTCGACTTCCATGCCGACCTGCCCGATCCAGCAGCACCGCAGGCGGCGCCTGCCGATGAATTCAATCTGGGCAACTTTGATTTTGGCGACATCGCCGCGCCTGCGCCAGAACCTGCGCCTGCCACTGTGGAGCTGGACGCTGGCACCGAAGCCCTGGCCCCAGATGGCGACGCCGCGTTCCACGCCATGGCCGTGGAAGCTCCGGCCGAGCTGCCTGCGTTCGATTTGAGTTTCCCCGAGTCGGCGGCCGCGCCGGTCCCTGCGGACCGGGTGCAAGAGCCGCAGGCCACCGAAATCCCGCCACTGGACAGCGAAGTGCCGGATGCGGCCGAAGAGGGGTCAACCCAGCTCGCCTCCTTGGATGACTTTGTTTCGGAAGGTGCCCGGGAGTCGTTTGAAACCGCCATGGCCCCGACCCAGATGGCACCGTTGGACATGCCCGAGCTGCGCGCACCGGTGGACGAGGTGCCAGCGTTCGAGCCCGAGCCTGAACCTGAATCTGAACCCGAAGTGGTGGACGACTCGGTCAAGGTCATTGGCGACTTGCGCCTGAGCATTCCCCTGTACAACGTCTTCCTCAACGAGGCCGACGAGTGGTCGCGGCGCCTGCAGACCGAGCTCAGCGAGTGGGCCCTGGGCTGCGAAGCACCAGTGCCGGACATGGCGGTGGTTCTGGCGCATTCGCTGCAAGGCAGCTCGGCCACGGTGGGCTTTGGCGCGCTGTCCGGATTGGGGCGCACTCTGGAGCATGCCTTGGAGCATGTGCAGCTTCACCGTGCCGGAACCCCCGAAATTGCGGCTGTCTTCATGGAAGCGGCCGAAGACATCCGCCGCCTGCTGCACCAGTTTGCCGCTGGTTTCCTCAAGGAGCCGACTCCCGGCTTGCAGGAGGCCTTGCAGGCCATCACCGACACCGAATTCACGCCGGTTGGCATGGAAGAGAGTGAAGAAGCCCTGGCCCTGGAAGACGAAGATGCCATCGCTTTGCCCGTGGACGCTGTCGCGCCCCAGGCGGAACAGCCAGTGGTGGAGTCGGCGGAGCCCGAGCCCGCAGTGGTCGAGCCCGCGATGGAACTCGGTCTGGACGATGTCCTGGCCGCACCGGTCATCGCCCATGCGCCCCTGGCGATGGCCGCCCCGCTGACCGTGGTGGAAGACGAGGATGAAGACCTCGATGCCATCGACAACCTGGATATCGACCTGTTCCCGATCTTCGAGGAAGAGGCGCAGGAGCTGTTGCCGCAACTGGCTGCTGCATTGCGCCAGTGGATGGCGCACCCCGAGGACATGGCGGCCCGCAACGACGTGTTGCGTGCCCTGCATACCCTCAAAGGCAGCGCACGCCTGGCCGGTGCGATGCGCCTGGGTGAAATGGCACACAACATGGAGACCAGCATCGAAAACATCGGTGCCGAAAACCTCCAGACGCAGCAGATTGAACCCTTGCAGACCCGTCTGGATCGGATCCAGGCTGCGTTTGAAAAACTGGGGGCCACTTCTGCCGCCGGCGTCGAGGATATGGCCGCCAGCCTGGTCGCCGCCGAAGCCGAAACCGAGGCACCTGCACCAGTAGAGGCCGCGGTAACGTCCGCCATTACCAGCGCACCGGTGCAAATCATGCCGTCGATGCGCGGAGTGCAGGCGGCAGGCATGGCGCAGCAGCCACGCCAAAGCAACAACCAGACTGTGCGCGTGCGTTCGCGCCTGCTCGACCGTCTGGTCAATCAGGCTGGTGAGGTGCTGATCAGCCGCTCGCGCATGGACAGCCGTCTGACGCAGATTCGTTCTTCGCTGGAGGATCTGGGTAGCAACCTGGAGCGCCTGCGCCAGCAGTTGCGCGACGTGGAGTTGCAGTCCGAATCGCAGATGCAGTCGCGCCTGGCCCAGGCCAAGGACACGGCCCAGTCGTTCGACCCACTCGAGTTCGACCGTTTCACGCGCGTGCAGGAACTGACCCGCATGATGGCCGAGTCAGTGCACGACGTGGCGACGGTGCAGCGCAACCTGCAGCGCGAGGTTGACGGCACCGAAGACGACCTGATCGCCCAGGGCCGCCAAGCCCGCGAACTGCAGCGTGATCTGCTGCGTACCCGCATGGTCGAGTTCGACAGCGTGGCCGAACGACTGTACGGCGTGGTGCGCCAGGCTGGCAAGGACACGGGCAAGCAGGTCAAGCTCGACATCGTCGGAGGCTCCATTGAAATGGACCGGGGCGTGCTGGAACGCATGGTGCCTGCCTTCGAGCACATGCTGCGCAATGCGGTCTCGCACGGCATTGAAGATGCCGCCACACGCATTGCGGCCGGCAAACCGGCAGTCGGTACCGTGGTGGTGCAGGTGGACCAGCACAGCAACGACGTGTCGGTATCGTTCTCGGACGATGGTGGAGGCCTGCACCTTGACCGCATCCGTGCACGTGCCATTGCCAATGGACTCATTGCCGAAGACCAGGCCCTGTCGACCGCCGAGGCTGCCAACCTGATCTTCATGCCCGGTTTTTCGACTGCCGAGCAGGTGACCGAGCTGTCGGGCCGCGGCATCGGCATGGATGTGGTGCGCTCCGAAGTGTCGGCCTTGGGTGGCCGCATCGAGACCAGCACCGATGAAGGCCAGGGTAGCCTGTTCAAGCTGATCCTACCGCTGACCACGGCGGTGACGCAGGTGGTCATGGTGCGCATGGGCGAGTTGACCATCGGCATTCCTTCCAACCTGATCGAGACCGTGCAGCGCAGCGCCGAGGCGGTGGTGGGCGCAGCCTACGCCAGTGGCGAGTACCTTTATGGTGGTGAGAGTCTGCCGTTCTACTGGGCGGGTGCCCTGCTGCAGGTCTCGTCCCACAGCAACGAACCTGCGGCCAAGACCCAGCAGGTGGTGATCCTGCGCAGTGCCGGCCAACGCATGGCGCTGCACGTGGACGATGTGCTGGGCAATCGAGAAGTGGTGGTCAAGAACCTCGGGCCCCAACTGGCGCGCCTGCCGGGCCTGACCGGCATGTCGGTGCTGGCTTCGGGGGCGGTCGTTCTGATCTACAACCCGGTGGCCTTGTCCAATGTCTATGGTGAACGCGCCCGCGCACTGTCGCGCCAGGTGGCAGAACAGCCGCAGGTTGCGGCCGATGCCGCAGTGGCTGCGTCGCAGGGGGCTGCCGCCGAAACTGCCGTGCCCCTGGTACTGGTGGTGGACGACTCCATCACTGTGCGCCGGGTCACGCAGCGTCTGCTCAAGCGCGAAGGCTACCGTGTGGCCGTGGCCAATGACGGCTTGCAGGCGCTCGAGCGGCTCATGGAGGAGCGCCCCGCCGTGGTGTTGTCGGACATTGAGATGCCGCGGATGGACGGCTTCGACCTGGCCCGCAACATCCGCAACGATGCGCGCCTTAAGGACTTGCCCATCATCATGATCACCTCGCGCATTGCGCAGAAGCACCGCGACCATGCCAAGGAACTGGGTGTGGACCATTACCTGGGCAAGCCCTACTCGGAAGAGGAGTTGCTGGCCCTGGTGCAGCGCTACACCCAGGTGCAGGACGCAGAAGTCTGAAGTTCGCTGCGGTGAAAGCCAACCGCAGCAGGCAACAGGCAAAGGCCGGACGGGGCATGCCCCTTCCGGCTTTTTCTATGGCGCGTCGCTGGCTTTGGCTGCGGAGCCCACCACGCTGTAGCGTAGCTGGGTCTTGGCCCGCGAGCGGGCGGCGTCAACCACGGGGGCGGGGTAGTCCACGCCCAGCTTCAGCCCGCACTGCGCCAGCCGCTCGGCCCCGGCTAGCCAGGGGGCGTGGATGTGGCGTGGGCCCAGCGTCGCCAACTGTGGCAAGTAGCGCGCTATGAACTTGCCCTCGGGGTCAAAGCGCTCGCTCTGGCGCACCGGGTTGAAGATGCGGAAATAGGGTTGGGCATCACAGCCGCTGGATGCCACCCACTGCCAGCCGCCGTTGTTGGCGGCCAGGTCGAAGTCGTTGAGTTTCTCGGCAAAGTAACGCTCACCCCAGCGCCAGTCGATACCGAGGTTCTTGACCAGGAAACTGCCCACCACCATGCGCAGGCGGTTGTGCATGTAGCCGGTCTGGTTCAGCTGCGCCATGGCCGCGTCCACCAGCGGGTAGCCGGTCTGGCCCGTGTACCAGGCCGCAAACAGTGCTTCAGCCTGCGGGCCTTCTTCCCAGGCAATGGCGTTGTAGACGGGCTTGAAGGCGCCCATAGCGACATGGGGGAAGTTGGCCAGGATCTGGAAATAGAAGTCGCGCCAGGCCAGTTCGCTGCGCCATACCGCAGCGCCTTCGCTACCGGCCTGGGCGCGCACATGGGCAGCGCTGAGCACTTCGCGGATCGACACCGTGCCAAAGCGCAGGTGCACGCTCAGGTAGCTGGGGCCCTTGACGGCCGGAAAGTCGCGCCGCTCGCCATAGGCATCGATGCGCCCCAGAAAATCCTCCAGCAGTGCCAGTGCGGCGCTGCGGCCACCGGCCAGTGCCGGTTGCACCGGTGGAGCTTCAAAGCCGATGTCTGCCAAGGTGGGCACGGGGCGCTGGAATTGCGCTGGGCGTGGCAGCAAGCGGCCCTGGACCTCGACCGTCCAGGGTTGCCAGGCCTGGGGCTGCTGGCCCAGTGCCTGTAGCCAGGCCCGCAGGAAGGGCGTGAACACGGTGTAGGGCGTGCCGGTGCGCGTGAGGACTTCCTGCTTTTCAAACACAACGTGGTCCTTGACCGCCACCATGGTGATGCCCTGGGTTGCTAGGCGATCGCGTACCGCAGCATCGCGTGCCAGCGCGGCGGGTTCATAGTCTTGTGCATGAAATACGGCCTGCGCCCGCGTAGATGTTGCGCAGTTAGCTACTGAATCCGTAGCAAATCCATGCTCAACCAGCAGGCCGGTTTCGGGGTTGGCGCTGTCGGTGCGCAGGGCGGCATCGAGTTCGGCCAGGCTTTCCAGGATGAAAGCCACGCGGCGATCCTGCCGCGGCAGCGGGTCCAGGATGCTGCGGTCGAGCACAAAAAGGCAATGCACGTGGCGGCATTGCTGCAAGGCCATGGCCAGGGCAGCATTGTCCTGCAGGCGCAGGTCGCGGCGCAGCCAGACCAGGCCAGTGTCGTAAAGGTAAGCCATGGTGGAAGTTAAAATCAAAGAATGCCCGGCGATTCTGCACCTATCAACCTGACCAACCACTTTTTGATAGCGATGCCCGCCCTGGAAGACGGGCTGTTTACCAAAGGCGTGGTCTATGTCTGCGAACACAGCCCGCAAGGCGCGCTGGGCCTGGTAATCAACAAGCCGGCCGATATTTCCGTGGGCGAACTCTTTGACAAGGTGGAGCTGCCCCTGGGGCGTGCGGACCTCAAGGACACCCCGGTGTTCCAAGGGGGGCCGCTGCAGCTGGACCGCGGCTTTGTGCTGCACCCCTCCCAATCCGCCGCCGATGGCGATACGGCCGAACAGGTCTATGCCTCGGGCATGCTGATCCCCGACGCCGGGTTGGAAATGACCACCTCGCGCGATGTGCTCGAAGCCCTGTCCAACGGTGCCGGGCCGCGCAAACTGCTGCTCACGCTGGGCTATTCGTCCTGGGGCGAAGGCCAGCTCGAGTCCGAACTGGGGGCCAACGCCTGGCTCACCGTGGCTGCCGACAAGGCCATCATCTTTGACAGTCCCATTGCACAGCGCTGGAACGACGCGCTCGCGCTCCTGGGTCTGCAGCCCTGGATGATCAGTGCGGAAGCGGGGCATGCATGAGCATAGAGGCCAAGAACGCAACGGTTCCTGCGTCCTGCGCAAGCTTTCTCGCATTCGATTTCGGCACCAAGCGCACCGGCGTGGCCTATGGCACGCGCATGCTCGGCACGGCCCAGCCGCAGTCCACCATCGCTTTGCAGGGCGATGCCCGCTTTGTCGAAATCGGCAAGCGCATCAAGGAGTGGCAACCAGACGCCATCGTAGTCGGCGTGCCCTTTCACCCCGACGGTGCCGCGCACGAGAACACCGTGCGGGCCCAGAAATTTGCGCGCCAGCTGCGCGGCCGCTTCAATCTGCCCGTGGCCGAGGTCGATGAGCGCTACAGCACCACCGAAGCCCTGGCCAGCGGCGCCCGCGATGCCGACGCCGCCAGTGCCTGCATCATCCTGGAACAGTTTTTGAGGAGTTTGACGTGACCCAATTGGCACTAGATGCCGAAGCCCTGTACGTGGAGCTTCGCAATGGCGTGCAACGCCTGTGCAACCCCACCACCCGCCTGGTCGGCATCGTGTCGGGCGGCTACTGGCTGGCCCAGCGCCTGCACAAGGATTTGAACCTTCCAGACGCGCCCGGTGCCATTTCCTCGGCCATGCACCGCGACGACTTCGCCCAGCGCGGCCTGGCCGCGTCGGCTCAGACTTCGCTGCCGTTCGAGATCAACGGTGCCGACATCCTGTTGCTCGACGACGTGCTCTACACCGGCCGCACCCTGCGTGCCGTGCTCAACGAGCTGTTCGACTTTGGCCGCCCGGCCAGCGTGCGCCTGGCCGTGCTGGTGGACCGTGGTGGCCGCCAGCTGCCGGTGCAGGCCGACTTTGCCGCCGCCCGCGTGGCGCTCGGCGCCGATCAGTCGCTGGCGCTGGCCCGCAGTGAGGCCGGTGTGTTCAGTTTTGATGTGAAAGGAGCCTGAAGGTGCTCTACAAACGCAACCCGCAACTCAACAAGCATGGCGAGCTGGTGCACCTGCTGTCTACCGAAGGCCTGCCCAAGGCCATCCTGACGCAGATTCTGGACACTGCCACCAACTTCGTTTCGGTCAACGACCGCGAAGTGAAGAAGGTGCCGCTGCTGCGTGGCAAAAGCGTGTTCAACCTGTTCTTCGAGAACAGCACCCGCACCCGCACCACCTTCGAGATTGCCGCCACGCGCCTCTCGGCCGATGTCATCAACCTCGACATTGCGCGCTCCAGTGCCTCCAAGGGCGAGTCCCTGCTCGACACCATTGCCAACCTGTCGGCCATGGCCGCCGACCTGTTCGTGGTGCGCCACAGCGAATCGGGGGCCCCCTACCTCATTGCCCAGCATGTGGCGCCGCACGTGCACGTGATCAACGCCGGTGACGGCCGCCATGCGCACCCGACGCAGGGCCTGCTGGACATGTTCACCATCCGCCACTACAAGAAGGACTTCTCCAGCCTCACAGTGGCCATCGTCGGTGACGTGCTGCACTCGCGCGTGGCGCGCTCCGACATCCATGCGCTCACGACACTGGGCGCTGCCGAGGTGCGTGTGGTCGGTCCCAAGACCCTGGTGCCGTCCGACATGGCGCAGATGGGCGTGCGCGTGTGCCATTCGCTGGAAGAGGGTATCAAGGACTGCGACGTCATCATCATGCTGCGCCTGCAGAACGAACGCATGAGCGGCGCGCTGCTGCCGTCCAGCAACGAATTCTTCAAGAGCTTTGGCCTCACACCCGAACGCCTGCAGTGGGCCAAGAGCGACGCCATCGTCATGCACCCGGGGCCCATCAACCGCGGTGTGGAAATCGACTCCGAAGTGGTGGACGGGCGTCAGAGCGTCATCTTGCCGCAGGTAACCTTCGGGATTGCCGTGCGTATGGCCGTGATGAGCATTGTGGCGGGGAACGAAGCATGCTGAAAAACCTACTGATCCAGGGTGGCCGCGTCATCGACCCGGCCTCCAAATTCGACGGCGTGGCCGATGTCGCCATTGCCAACGGCAAGGTGCTGGCCGTGGGCACGGCACCAAGCGGCTTTGTGGCCGATGAAACCATCGCAGCCCAGGGCTGCATCGTGGCCCCCGGCCTGGTGGACCTGTGCGCACGCCTGCGCGAACCGGGCCAGGAACACAAGGGCATGCTGGCCAGTGAATTGGCAGCCGCCGTGGCCGGTGGCGTGACTGCACTGGTATGCCCGCCCGACACCGACCCCGTGCTCGACGAACCCGGTCTTGTGGAAATGCTGCGTTACCGTGCACGCAGCCTCAACCATGCCCGGGTGTTCCCTCTGGGCGCGCTGACCCGCAACCTCCAGGGCGAAGTGCTGACCGAGATGCAGGCCCTGACCGAGGCCGGTTGCGTCGGCTTCTCGCAGGCCGAGGTGACCCTGGCCAACACCCAGGTGCTTCAGCGCGCCCTGCAGTACGCCAGCACCTTCGGTTACACCGTGTGGTTGCGCCCCCAGGATTACCACTTGGGCAAGGGCGTAGCGGCCAGTGGCCCCTTTGCCACGCGCATGGGCTTGGCCGGGGTACCAGTGGCTGCCGAAACCATTGCCCTGCACACTATCTTCGAACTCATGCGTGCCACCAAGGCGCGCGTGCACCTGTGCCGTCTCTCCAGCGCTGCCGGGGTTGACCTGGTACGCCAGGCCAAGGCCGAAGGGCTGCTCGTGACCTGCGACGTCAGCATCAACTCGCTGCACCTGAGCGACGTGGACATGGGCTACTTCGACAGCCGCACGCGCTTGACCCCGCCGCTGCGCCAGACCCGCGACCGCGACGCCCTGCGCACCGCCCTGGCCGACGGCACCATCGACGCGCTGGTGTCCGACCACATGCCCGTGGCCGAGGACGAAAAGGCCTTGCCCTTTGCCGAAGCCGAACCCGGTGCCACCGGGCTGGAACTGCTGCTGCCGCTGGGCCTGAAATGGGCCAGCGACATGGGCGTGGCCCTGCCCCAGTTGCTGGCCTTGCTCACCAGCCGTCCGGCGGCCCTGGTGCAATCCACCTCGGCCCAAGGCGGCCCCGGCGGTCTGGCTGTGGGCGGCGTGGCCGACGTCTGCGTGTTCGACCCGCAAGCCCCCTGGGTGGTGGGTGCCGACACCTTGCAAAGCCGCTCGCACCATACGCCGTTCGAAGGCTACGAGCTGCTGGGTCGCGTGCGCGCCACCGTGGCCCACGGCCACCTGGCCTACCAGGCGGCGTGAGCGCCCACGCCATGCCGCCGCAGCGCTCGCCGCTGGCTGCGGCGTGGCGCCTGCTGCGCATTGCTGTGCACGTGCTGCATGGCGCCTGGCTCATACGGCGCAGGCTTCCCAGGCTCGATGAGGCCGGGCGTTACAAGCAAATTCAGGCCTGGGCCCGCGAATTCATTGCGTTGCTAGCTATCAAATTGGAAGCGCCTGCATTGCCGCAGCAGTTTGGGCCGGTGCTGCTGGTGGCCAACCACATCTCCTTCATCGACATTGTGGTGCTGCTTGCCACCAGCCCGTGCCGCCTGGTGTCCAAGGCCGACGTGCACCACTGGCCGCTGATCGGCCCCATGGCCGCCGCCATGGGCACGGTGTTCATCGAGCGTGAGTCGCGCCGTGACGCCATGCGCGTGGTGCACCACATGGCCGAGGCCTTCCGCGAGGACGCGGTGCTGGCCGTGTTTCCCGAAGGCACCACGGGCGACGGCCGTGAGCTTTTGCCCTTTCATGGCAACCTGCTGCAGGCCGCCATTGCCACCGGCACCCCGGTCCAGCCCCTGGCCCTGCGCTACGAAGACGCTGCCAGCGGCGTGCTCAGCCAGGCACCGGCCTACATCGGTGACGACAGCCTGCTGCAAACCCTGTGGCGCACCCTGCGCACACCGGGGCTGCAGGTACGCCTGACCGCGGGGGTGTGCGAGCACGCCCAGGGGCGCGAGCGGCGCCAGTGGGCGCAGGACCTGCGCCAGGGCATTGCCGCCTTGCAGGCGACACCGCGCGGAAGTTGAATCAGGCGGAAGGGGCCACGCCGCGCGAAGGGGCGTGGTAGGGAATACGCAGGATGAACTGGGTGCCGACACCGGGGGTGCTGTGCAGCTCGATGCTGCCGCCCAGCACGCCGGTCACGGTGTTGTAGACGATGTTCAGCCCCAGGCCGCTGCCCCCTTGGCCCAGCTTGGTGGTGAAGAAGGGGTCGAAGGCGCGCCGACGCACTTCGTCGCGCATGCCGATGCCGTTGTCCTCGATGCGCAGTTCTATGGTCTGTTCGTCCAATTCACTGGCTGAAATCTGGAGCAGGCCGCTGCTGCGTCCTTCGAATCCATGCAGCAGCGCGTTCTGCAGCAGGTTGGTCAGCACACGGCCCAGGGCGCCTGGATAGCTGTCGAGCGCTTTCGGGAGCGCAATGGCGGTACCCACCTGGTAGGGGGTCGATTTCCAGGATGCACGCGACAGGCTCACCACGTCGTCGACCACCGAGCTGAGCACAAAGCTGCGCCGCTGTTCGCTGGCCTGGTCGACGGACAACTGCTTGAAGTGCTGCACCAGTTCGGCTGCGCTGGAGAGTCCGCGCAACAGGATGTCCACCCCCTGGTCCACATCCCGCAGGTAGGCATCAAAGGCCGACTTGCGCATGCTGCCGCTGGCCACCGCCTGGTGGATGTCCTGGGTGTGTTCCTGCAGTGTCGATGCCGTGACCAGGCAATTGCCAATGGGGGTGTTGAGTTCGTGCGCCACCCCGGCGACCAGCGAGCCCAGGGCTGCCAGCTTCTCGGCACGTGCCAGGCCTTCCTGTGTCTGCTGCAGTGTCTGCATGGTGGTGCGCAGTTCACGGGTGCGTTCGTTGACACGGTTTTCCAGATCTTCGGCCAGCAGGTGCAAGTCCGCCTCGGCCTTGCGCTGCGCACTTAGGTCACGCGCCACGCCCAGGTAGCCCATCGACTCGCCTTCGGGCGTGCGCAAGGTGCTCAGGGCCAGGGACACCGGCACCCGCTTGCCGGCGCGCGTCATGTAGGTCCAGGCCTGCGGCTTGGTGCCCTGGGCCTGTGCCAGGTGGGCGAAAACGGCGAAACCTTCCAGCAAAGGTTCACTGGGCTGGCGCAGGGTGCGCGCCACGGTGCTGATCTCTTCGGCCACATGCCAGATGGCAGGCGAGTGCCCCAGGACCTCCTGGACGTCGTACCCAAGCATGCGTTCGGCGCCACGGTTGAAGACCGTTACGTTGCCATCGAGATCGGTGGCAATGATGGCTACCTCAGTGGCCGCATCGAGCACGGCCTGGAGCCGGTCGCGCATCGCAAGGGACTCCGCCTGGGAGCGCTCCAATGCCGATTGGATTTCCCGCGAGTGGGCCATTTCATCGAACAGTGCGCGGTTGCCGCGGCGCAGGCTCTGGGTCTGGCCGACCAGCAGCGCAATCAGTATGGCCATGATCGAGCCGCCGGCCCACACTGCCACCGCTTCGGGCGCCAGTCCGGCGGAGGACCAGCCCGCCTGGGGCCGCACGCGCAAAATCCACTGGGCGCCTGGAAGGTTCACAGGGACTGAACTTCCCGCCATGCCGGTCTCGGGCCATTGCCCCCAGATCAGTTCCCCACTTTCGGCAAACAGCGCCACCTCCAGCTGCTCGTTCTCGCCCATGCCGGCAGAGGTCATGAAGCGGTCCAGATCGGCGACCACCGAAAGAACGCCCCAGTAGGTGTCGGCTACGAATACGGGGGTACGCTGGATCACGGCCAGGCCGCCCTGCACCAGCCGTACCGGCGCAAACAGCAGTGGCGCCTTTTGTTTTTTTGCCTGCTGCACCTGCTGCCACTGGGCGGGTACGTTGCGGTAGTCCAGATTGAACACCCGCTCGTTGCCGGCAAGGGGGTACACGTAACGGGCCACGTCATCGGGTGCCGCCACCACACTGCGAATGAAGGGCACAAGGGTCAGGCTGCGTTCGATCAGGCGCTCGAAGCGTTCGCGCGACAGGGTGCCGTCGACATGGATCAGGGTCGCCAGCCCGGCGGTGGGGCTGAATGCCCGTGCCGCCTCGGCCTGCAGGCGGTCCCGCATGGCGCGGGCCTGCAGCTCCAGTTGCTGCTGCTGGGTGACCACGCTGCGGGCATGGTGGGCGTTCTGCAGCACGCTTCCCCCCAGCAGGCTCAGGCCCAGGCAGACCCATACCGGCCAGAGGACGGCAATGTGGTGCAGCAGGCCCGTTCGTGCCTGTTCTGGCACTTCGGAGTGGGCGTTGGGAGTCATGGTGTGGCTGGCAACGGTGCAGTGGGCAGACCATAGCACAGCGGGGGAGACACGCAAGCCCGCCCGTCAGGAATTCTCCAGTATTGCGGAGCGGTGTAAGCGAGGGGCAGAAGATGGTGTCCCCGACAGGAATCTGACATCTTCTTGAAACCCGCATGAATGCTAGGTGTCTAGCTCCAGCCGTTTGAAGATACCGTCATAAATACCGTCAACCACAGCGGTTGGCGGTGTTCGAAGTTTAGCGTGCTACTCAGCCTTCCACTTGGGCTTTGCTAAACGTGGCCCGAATACGTGTCGGTGAAAAGTGGCGATGCCCTTGCCGACTTGTAGCGGCACCGCTTCATGTACTGGGGATACATCGGTGTACTTCGCAATCATTTCCTCATGGCCGATGCTCTGGGCAAGCACGGCCTCGTAGGCAAAGCGACAGATTTGCGCGTTTATCAATTCAACCCAAGCCTCGTCGGGGACGTCGCTGTGTAGTAGTCCGTGTCGATTGAAGGCATCTTTGTATTCCGTTGCGCCGATAAGCGCTAACGTTGGACTGACAGGGAAAACGAGAAACACAGGGCCACCGTCTGGATTAATGGTGTACGGTAGTTGCTTGTCAAAAGGTACCGACGGGTCGAACCACAGGACCGGGTTGTCACTGGTCAGGAATGGACGCGCGGTTGTATTGTGAACAGCCGCAAACCCGAGCATCGAGTAAAGCTTTCCCATTCCCTGCAATATCGCCACCATCGCATGGATGCTCATATGCGGGTCAATGCTCACACGGACCTGGTTTGGCAAATCTTCAAGGCCCTGTGGTGGCGCTGGGAGTTTGCCGTTTGCAAGCATGACTTGCATCGTGTCCTTGACTGTCTGCGCCAGAGTAGCTTCCACAGCGTCTCGTGCTGCCGGGACACGAGCACGCTGCAATGACATGAACTCGAAAATGTTCTGCAGCCTATCGTTTACATCCTCGCGTTTGTGAAGTTTCGCTACGGTCTCGGGCCAGTCCTGTTCAATGGTCGAGAAGAATGCCTCCAAAGTGTTGTTGTCCTGACTGCCTTCCGGAGTTGGCTGCGAGTAGTAGTAGCCACGGAATTGGGTGGCGTCAGGAACTTGACGGAGCGGTTCACGCGGCCCGTCTTTGCGATACACGAGGAGACGCCCTTCCGGGTCACAGAAGGCTTTGAGATAGGCCTTGGGGACGAAGTGATGACGTTTTGTTTGCTGCATTGCGAGTAAGGAGCGTAGCCAGATTAACCGTATCTCGGGCGTTCCTATAAGCCTAAGGTTGGTTTGTAGTCTTTGAAGTTGGGCGTGCCCAATCTGGGTTCATCAACCATCGCGGTGCTTTTTCTCCGGGGGCAAGATACCGAATAAGTTCCATCGCACTTTCGGGGATGACGAATTGGTCCGTGAAAAAGAGCGTTGTCAGCGGGGTCTGCTCGTGTAGGTTTCCTGCCATTCGAGCCTCGTCGTGTCGTTTGAAGTGAGTAAAGGAGTCTCGAAGATTCTTGAGCATCGAAAAATCGGTCATAGACCTCTTTTTCTGCAGGAGAGGGAACCCCCATGATGTCAGGAACAATTCGTTTAACTTTTTCGTCCAGTGGAGTAAATCGTACGACGTCCTCGGGCGAGAGGGTGTCTTTTCCCTTCTTTGCTTTGACTTTCAGTGGGCCAGTTGCATTGTCAATAATGCAGCGAATGCAGAATGCCTCTATTGCGGCACAAGCACCGGAGACGGTGCTAATCATTTCCTCAAAGAAGTCGAATAGCGGGCCACTAGTCCATCCGCCAGTGCTTGCCCGTGTCCACAAGCAGATACATGCCCAAGCCATCTGTATATTTTTTAGGCTTACCGCCCGTCTTTAGGTTCTCCACACCGGTCTTGCTCAATCCCATGCTCGCGCTCCTTTGTTCAAATTTGGCGGTATTGCCAAATACGTATAGCGTCGATGCCGTCAAAAAGTACCGCCAAGTTGGCGGTATGTAGTGCGACTGGCTGAGACCTTGCGAGACGTAAAAAAAACCGCAAGCCTAATAGGTGTGCGGGTTTCTAAGCATTCTTGATGCTGTTTGAGACCATATTTGGTGCCCCCGACAGGAATCGAACCTGTATCTGCCCCTTAGGAGGGGGCCGTTCTATCCATTGAACTACGGAGACAGCAGGGCGCAGATTGTAAGCGCCGCCCTGGTATCTACTTGGTCAGCTGGCGCATGCCTTCTTCCAGGCCCTTGATGGTCAGCGGGTACATGCGCTGGCCCATCAGGTCCTGGATGATGCTGATGCTTTGGCGGTACTGCCACACGCCTTGCGGTTCGGGGTTGATCCAGGCGAACTTGGGAAAGGCGTGGGTCAGTCGCTGCAGCCATTCGGCACCGGCTTCCTCGTTGTTGTATTCCACGCTGCCGCCGGGCTGCAGGATCTCGTACGGCGACATGGTGGCGTCGCCTACGAAGATGAGCTTGTAGTCCTTGTTGTACTTGCGGATGATGTCCCAGGTGTCGAACTTCTCGGCAAAGCGGCGGCGATTGTTCTTCCACACGAAGTCGTAGACGCAGTTGTGGAAGTAGTAGAACTCCAGGTGCTTGAATTCGCTCTTGGTGGCGCTGAAAAGTTCTTCCACACGCTGGATGTGCTCGTCCATGGTGCCGCCCACGTCCATCAGCAGCAGCACCTTCACGTTGTTGTGACGCTCGGGGCGCATCTTGATGTCCAGGAAGCCTGCATTGGCCGCAGTGCGGCTGATGGTTTCGTCCAGGTCCAGCTCGTCTTCGTGGCCTTCGCGTGCGAACTTGCGCAGGCGCCGCAGCGCGACCTTGATGTTGCGCGTGCCCAGCTCCTGGCTGTCGTCGTAGTCGCGGTAGGCGCGCTGGTCCCACACTTTCACCGCGCTCTTGTTGCGGCCCTTGCCCTGGCCAATGCGCACGCCCTGCGGGTTCTGCCCGTGGGCACCAAAAGGACTGGTGCCGCCGGTGCCTATCCACTTGTTGCCGCCCTCGTGGCGCTCCTTCTGTTCTTCAAGGCGCTCCTTGAGCGTCTTCATGAGTTCGTCCCAGCCCATCTTTTCGAGCTTGGCCAGTTCTTCGGGGCTCAGCACCTTTTCCAGGTTCTTGCGCAGCCAGTCTTCGGGAATTTCCTTCTTGATCTCGGCGATCAGCTCCACGCCCTTGAAGTAGGCGGCAAAGGCGCGGTCGAACTTGTCGTAGTGCTTCTCGTCCTTCACCAACGCGGTACGGGCGAGGAAATAGAAGTCGTCGATCTTGTAGCCGCTGGGCTCGTTGTCGGCATCGGGCTGTGGCGTGTTGGGGCCGACCACGCCCTTGTGCAGGGCTTCCAGCAGGGTCAGGTATTCCTTGACCGAGACCGGGACCTTGGCGGAGCGCAGGGTGTAGAAGAAGTCCAGCAGCATGGTTTTGCTCAACGGGGTTTGTTCAGCAGGTACAGCAGTTGCGCCTTGGCCTCGGGCCATTCGCCGGCGCGCATGCTGTACATCACCGTGTCGCGCACCGTGCCGTCGCGGCGCAGGGTGTGGTGGCGGATCACGCCGTCCTTCTTGGCGCCCAGGCGCTCGATGGCGGCTTGGGATTTGAAATTGAAGTTGTCGGTGCGCCAGCCCACCACAGCACAGCCCAAGGTTTCGAACGCGTGGGTCAGCAGCAGTAGTTTGCAGGTGGTGTTCACGTGGCTGCGCTGCACGCTCTGGGCATACCAGGTCCAGCCGATCTCCACGCGCTGCAGCGCCGGGACGATGTCGTGGTAGCTGGTGCAGCCCAGCACCTTGCCGCTGGCATCGTCCGTTACCGCAAACGCAAAACGGTTGCCCGCTTCACGCATGGCCAGGGCGTCCTCGATGTACTTGCGGGTGCTCTCCGGTTCAGGTACCGAAGTGATGCGCAGGTTCCACAGCGCGCCATCGGCCGCGGCGGCCTTCAGTCCTTCCTCGTGCTCCAGCGCCAAGGGGACGAGTGCGACGCCACGGTCGCGCAGGGTGACGGGTTCTACAAAGGCCATGTCAATCCTTCTTGTCTGCGCTCTGGGCGGCGCGCCAGCGCCTTGCGATCTGCAGTCCCGCGCCGCCGCCGAGCCCGACCAGCACGATGCCACCGATGGAGGCCGGGCTGTAGCCCTGCGAAAATATGTCCCATCCCATCCATTGCCCTGCCCAGAACCCCAGCAGGGCTCCGCCCACAAAGCCTACGGCGTCGGAAATGCCTTCGATCAGCAGTTTGTTGGTCATGGTACCCGTCCGTATCAGCGGTTGCGGCTTTGCATGAACATCAGTTTTTCAAACAGTGTGGCGTCCTGCTCGTTCTTCAGCAGCGCGCCCACCAGTGGCGGGATGGCCATCTTGTCGTCCTTGGTCTGCAGCACCTCGGGACCGATGTCTTCGGCCATCAGTAGTTTCAGCCAGTCGATCAATTCACTGGTGGACGGTTTCTTCTTCAGGCCTGGCAAGTTGCGCACCTCGTAGAAGGTCTTCATGGCCGCGGCCAGTAGCTCCTGCTTCAGGTTTGGAAAGTGCACGTTCACGATGCTCTGCATGGTGGTGGCATCGGGGAACTTGATGTAATGGAAGAAGCAGCGGCGCAGGAAGGCGTCGGGCAGTTCCTTTTCGTTGTTGGATGTGATGAACACCAGCGGACGGTGCTTGGCGCGGATGAGTTCACGCGTTTCATAGCAGTAGAACTCCATGCGGTCGAGTTCGCGCAGCAGGTCGTTGGGGAACTCGATGTCGGCCTTGTCGATTTCGTCGATCAGCAGCGCCACCGGCTTGTCAGCGGTGAAGGCCTGCCACAGTACGCCCTTGACAATGTAGTTGTTGATGTCCTTCACGCGCGCGCCGCTGTCTAGGTCGGACAGTTGCGAGTCGCGCAGCCGGCTCACGGCGTCGTATTCGTACAGGCCCTGCTGGGCCTTGGTGGTGGACTTGATGTGCCACTGCAGCAGCTGCATGTCCAGCGCCTGGGCCACTTCCTCGGCCAGCATGGTCTTGCCGGTGCCAGGTTCGCCCTTCACCAGCAGCGGGCGTTGCAGGGTGATGGCGGCATTGACGGACAGCATCAAATCCTGGGTGGCGACGTAGTTCTGGGTACCGTGAAATTTCATAGTCGAATTGCGTGGTGGGTAGAGGGAAACCCCTCAAGAGCGAAAAATGGGCATGATCCCTATAATGGTTTTTCTCATATCCCAGGCTGTTGGTAAGCGGCTTGAACCATCTTAATAACCGGTTGATTGTCCACTCAAAATGAAAATAATACTGCTTTCCCTGTGCGCGGCGCTTGTCGCATCCGTGACCGCTGCCAGTGCTTTCGCCCAAGAAGCAGTGGGTGACCCCAATGCCGGTGAAAAGAAGAATGCCCTGTGCATCGGCTGCCACGGTATCACGGGCTACCACACCGGCTTCCCCGAAGTGCACAAGGTGCCCAAGATTTCCGGCCAGAGCCAGAAGTACATCGTCAACGCCCTCAAGGCCTACAAGAGCGGCGAGCGCAAGCACCCCAGCATGCGCGGCGTGGCCGCCAACCTGACCGAGCAGGACATGGCCGACCTGGCCGCCTACTACGCCAACAACGGTCGCCTGCTGCCTGAGCCCGAGAAGGCAGCCGGTGCCAGCGACAAGGCCCAGGAACTGATTACCAAGGGTGGGTGCACCACCTGCCACGGTGACAACTTCAGCAAGCCGATGGACCCGTCCTACCCCAAGATTGCCGGTCAGCATTCTGATTACCTGTATTTCGCCCTCAAGGCCTACAAGACCGAAGGCGTGAACCTCATCGGCCGCAACAACGCCATCATGTCGGGTGTGGCCAAACAGTTCACCAATGCCGAACTCAAGGTTCTGGCCGACTATGTGGGCAAGCTGCCAGGCCAGCTGCAGACCGTGCAGCGCGACCGCATCCGCAAATAAGCGCAGTCTGTTCCGCCATACAAAACAAAAGCCGCTGCATCGCAGCGGCTTTTTGCATTCAGGCGGCGGGAGGAGCCTGCGGCGGGAGGAAAAAGCGCAAGGGCTGGTGGCGCAACCGGTAGCGGATGGTGCGGTACACCGCGCGGCGGTCGTTCACGGCCACGTTGTGGGCGCGCAGCGCCACACGGAAGGCGAGGACAAAACTGGACACGATGTTGAGCGCACCGATCAGCGGCAGCGCCGCCACGGCCCACCAGAACTCGGCCTGGTACAGCGCGGCGGTCCCCAGGCTGGCCAGCGCCATGCTCAGTTGGCCCGCCGACAGCGTCACGTGGCGGACATCGAGTCCGATGGCGAAGAACTGCAGCACCACCGGCACGATGCCCAGCATCAGCCCCAGTGAGATATTGGCGGCAAATCCGGACACATGGGTGCGCAGGAAGCGTGCCCAGCGCAGTGCTCGCGCAGCACCCAGTGCCGCCGTGATTCGGGGGCTGTAGGCAATGGCACTGTCGAGCCGGTGCAGGACAAACCAGTTCTCCACCCAGCCTGCAATCATCGAGCTGGCAAACAGCAGCACGCCGGTGAAGGCAGCAAACACCAAGGTGGGGCCCCGAAGATCGAGCGAGTGCAGTACGTAGCGTGCCTCCTGCTCGCTGATCAGCGCAGCACCGGTCGCGCCGGCCCAGGCCGCGCACAGTGCCAGCGCACAGGGCACCACTAGCGCCAGGTTGCCGATGACCGAGGCCACCTGCGAGCGCACCAGGTGTTCCACCTCGTCGGCAAACGCATTCCATCCCTCCGCACCTTGCAGGTCGCGCAGCTTGGCGGCCATGGCGGGGGCTGTCATGGCCGGCTGTTTGGTGGCCACGGTGAAGTGCAGCAGCTGGATGAGTACAAAGCTCACTGCATACGCCACCCCGGCCCAGAATCCGTACCAGAAGGCCGAAAGCCCCAAGGCCATGACACCGAACTTCATGGCGGTGGTCAGCGACAGCACTGCCCCGCCGCCGGCCGAATGCCGCAGCATGGTCTTGTATTCGTCCCAGTTGCGGGTGATGTAGTGTTCACCTGTTTCCGAGCTGCGCTCGGCCACCTTGGCGGCCAGCAGCGAGGAGTTGGCATTGACCAGCGCCCGCACGCTGCGCTGGGCCTGACCGTACAGGCACAGTTGGCGCACCAGTGCCGCGCAGCGGCGCCGGTCGGGGTCGTCCAGCAGGCAATCCAGCAGCAGGCGGATGCGCAGCACGCGCTCCCGCAATTGGCGCAGACGGAACACCAGGTCCACCGATACGCCGTTTTCCTCCAGGTGTGCATGCACTTCCTGCGCGGCAGCCCGGCAGGCGTCCAGGCAGGCCTTGTAGCGCTGCAGGGCGGCGCTGCAGTCCTGCGCTTGCTGCCACCGGGACACCACGCCTTCCCAGTCTGGGGCCAAGTGCAGGAACGGGTTGGCCTGCAGGGTCTGCGGGGACAGGCGTGCCCGCACCTCGGGCGAAAAACCGATGGCGCGGATCTGGCTGGTGCAGAAGGTGATAGCCTGGGCCACGGCATGTTCCCAATGCGTCGCGCTGTGGGGCGTGGTGTCGGCATCTGGCAGCTGCAGCAGTGTGGCCAGGCGTTGCACGGTGTGCTGCGGCAGGGCATCGATCCACTGCGGGTCCTTGGCATGGAAGAACAGCTGGCTGAACAGCTCCCCGCCATCCGAGGTGTCGGGCGAAGCCGGCAGCCACTTGCGCTGCAGCCGGTCCACCAGCTCACTCACGAAGGCCGCGCGCGAGGGCAGCCCGTAGTCCGACAGCACGATGCTGGCGTCGACATCGGCCATGGTGCGCGCCCACAGGCGCTGGATCTGGGCTGTGCGGTCGGCACGGGACTGCAGGGCGTCCAGCAGCAGCTCGACCCGGGCGGCGGACTGGGCCGGGTCATCCCCGTCACCGCGCACCCACTGCAGCAGCTGCATCAGCCACAGGTTGCGCGGGATGCGGTCCGCTTCCGGGTCGATCTGGTCCAGCAGCTGGGAAAGGTCGGTCTGCCGTGCCATGGTCAGTCGCGGGTGGCGCGGCGCTGGATGTCGGCCACGTAGGCGCCGCCGTCGGGCGCACGGCCCGTGGTCTGGCTGTCTTGCAGCATGCGCCCCAGGCTTTCCATGACCTCGTGGTGCGCCTGGTGCAGCGAATTGCGCCGGTGGGTCAGCAGCTCCACCGCCTGGCGAATCCCGCGCGGCTGGTCGATGGAGCACTGCTCGCTGATGGACAGGTGCATCGACAGGTGCAGAAAGGGGTTCTCGCGCCCCAGCTGGGGCTTGCCCATGGCGGCCAGGGCAGCATCCACGTCGGCAAAATCGGCGGCGTATTCGGGGTGCTCGTCCATCCACTGAGCTGCTATGGTTTCGATAGCTTCCAGCGCAGTTCCTGCGCGGGCTTTGGCATAAACAGAGCAGAAAAATCGGCGAACGTCGGCTTGCGAGGGGGTAAACATGGGCAAAAGCGTACCACGCCCGCGAATGTCCCCAAGGGGGCGCCCTTCGCAGCCAAATGCCGCTACAGTGGGCGCTTCGTCCTGTTGCCCACCACTGCCATGACCATTCCTGCTGCTTTTGTCTGTGATGCCATCCGCACCCCGTTCGGCCGCTACGGCGGCGCCTTGAGCAGCGTGCGCGCCGACGACCTGGCGGCCCTGCCGCTGCGCGCACTGATGGCGCGCAACCCCCAGGTGGAGTGGGAAACCTTGGACGAGGTGCTGCTGGGCTGTGCCAACCAGGCCGGCGAGGACAATCGCAACGTGGCGCGCATGGCAGCCCTGCTGGCCGGGCTGCCGCTGCAGGTGGGCGGGGCCACCATCAACCGCCTGTGCGGCTCGGGCTTGGATGCCATTGGCACGGCAGCCCGCGCCATCAAAGCGCGGGAAGCTCAGTTTTTGATAGCGGGCGGGGTCGAGAGCATGAGCCGGGCACCGTTTGTCATGCCCAAAGCCGATGCTGCCTTTGCCCGCAACAATGCGGTCTATGACACCACCATCGGCTGGCGCTTCATCAACCCGCGCATGCAGGCCGAATACGGCACCGACGCCATGCCCGAGACCGCCGAAAACCTGGCCGACCAGTTCGGTATCAGCCGTGAAGACCAGGACCGCTTTGCGCTGGCCAGCCAGACCAAGGCCTTGGCCGCCCAGTCGGCAGGGCATTTCGACGCCGAGATCTGCCCGGTGGATCTGCCGCCCAAGCGCGGCGCCGAGCCCGTGCGGGTCGCGCGTGACGAGCATCCGCGCGCCACCTCGCTGGACGCCCTGGCGAAATTGCAGCCCATCGTGCGTCCCGGCGGCACCGTGACCGCCGGCAACGCCAGCGGTGTCAACGACGGCGCTGGTGCGGTGCTGCTGGCCAGCGAAGCGGCGGCCCGGCGCCAGGGCCTCACGCCGCGTGCGCGCGTGGTCGGCATGGCCACGGCCGGCGTGGCGCCACGCACCATGGGCATCGGCCCGGTGCCGGCGGTCCAGAAGGTACTGGCCCAAACGGGCCTGTCTCTGGCGCAGATGGATGTCATTGAGCTTAATGAAGCCTTTGCCGCGCAGGCGCTGGCCGTGCTGCGCCAACTGAAGCTGGCCGACGACGACAGCCGCGTGAACCCCCAGGGTGGCGCCATCGCCATGGGCCACCCGCTGGGAGCCTCTGGCGCACGCTTGGTGACTACGGCGGTCAACCAGCTGCACCGAACCGGTCAGCGCTATGCCCTGTGCACCATGTGCATCGGCGTGGGGCAGGGCATCGCGGTGGTGCTGGAGCGCGTGTAGATGGCCGCCGTCATCCGCGCCTTGGCGAGCGTCGACGCCACCGCTTACCGCGCCCTGCGCCTGGAGATGCTGGCACTGCACCCGGATGCATTTACCTCCGATGCAGACGAGGAAGCCCAGCGCCCGCTGGCCTGGACCGAACAGCGCCTGGCCACCGCGCCCGACAAGCCGCACGACCTCTGGCTGGGGGCTTTTGACGGCGAGGCCCTGGTGGGCTGCGTGGGCCTGTCCGGCCGTTACCGTGCCAAGGAACGCCACAACGCCACGGTGGTGGGCATGATGGTGCATCCCCGCGCCCGTGGCCAAGGGCTGGGAGAGCGCTTGCTGGAGGCCCTGCTGGCGCGTGCCCGTGCCCTCCCCACGCTGACGCAGATCGACCTGACCGTGACCCAGGGCAACGACAACGCCCAGCAGCTGTACGAACGCGCCGGTTTTACCGTGTTTGGCGTGCACCCGGCGGCCATCCAGGTGGGCGGGCGCTACTACGCCAAGGTGCTCATGGTGCTGCCTTTGCGGGAGGTGGGTGCATGAGCGCATGCCGGGCCATTCCGAAGCAAACACACACCGCAGTGCGCAGCACGGAGGTATCCCCATGACCGCGCCAGAAGCGCCCCAGCGGCACCGCCGTGCGCTGGTGTGGGGCCTGGCCAGTCTGGCGCTGGTGGCGGCGCTGGGTACCGCCCTGACCTGGGGTGCCGGCGCGCTGGAGCGCTGGGGCGCGTTGCCTGCGCCGCAACAACCCGCGTGGTACGACTGTGGCGGTGTGGGGCAGCCCTTTGCCTTGCATTACCTGCAAGGCAGTGACCGGCTGGACCTGCAGTGGTCCGATGGTGGCCGGATGCAGGCCGAATCCTGGCCCGACCACCTGGCCTGGCGCGATGCCGCTGCATTGGCACCCGAGCGCCAGTCGGCGTTGCCGCAGGCCTTCCGCTACCAAAGTACGCAGCGGCTGGAGCTATTGACCGCGGCGGGTCAGACCATCACCTGCGCCCTGCGCACTACCGTTTCAGGACGGGGCTGACCCCTCCCAGCCGCGCACACGTGCTTTTTCGCGCTCCGTGCGCTCCTGGGCCATCTGCTCTTCGAGCTGCTGGCGCCCTTCGCGCTGTACTGCAATGAGCTTGGCCTGGTCGCGGAAGTGCGGGTGCATCTTCTCGAACAGTGCCAGGTTGTGCTGGCGAAAGCGCATGGCGGTCTGGCGTGCGGTGTGCGGGCTCTGGCCCAGCAGCTCCAGCACGCTGCGCGCACTGCGCAGGCTGCTCTCGAACAGCTCGCGCTCCACGCGCTGCACGCCTTTCTCGCGCAGGCGGTTCCAGTGGCCCACATCGCGGGCCCGCGCCACGATCTGCAGTTGCGGGAAGTGGGCATGCACCAGCTCCACCACTTCCATGGACTGCTCCACGTCATCCACTGCCAGCACCAGCACCTGGGCGGTGGCGGCACCGGCAGTGCGCAGCAGGTCCAGCCGCGTGGCATCGCCAAAGAACACGCGGTAGCCGAACTTGCGTGCGGTCTCGATCATTTCGGCATCGTGGTCCAGCACTGTGGGGTGCATGCCCTGCGCCAACAGCACGCGGGCAATGATCTGCCCGTAGCGCCCGAAGCCGGCGATGATGATGGGCGCCTCCTGTTGCTCGCTGATCTCGTCCAACTGCGGCACATTGCAGTTGGCAAAGCGCGGCAGCACAAGGCGGTCGTTGGCCACCAGCAACAGCGGGCTCACCAGCATGGACACCGCCACCGCGCCGATCAGCAGCGAGGCCGTGGCCGGCGGGAACACGTGGGCGCCACTGGCGGCCTGGAACACCACAAAGGCAAATTCGCCGCCCTGCGCCAGCAGCAGCGTGAACACCGGCCGCTCCTGAAATGGCAGCGCCATGCGCCGCGCCAGCCACCAGATGACCGCGCCCTTGAGCGCCAGGAAGCCCAGTACCACCACCGCCACCACGCCGGGTGAGGCCAGCAGCACACCGAAGTCGATGCTCATGCCCACGGCAATGAAGAACAGGCCCAGCAGCAGGCCCTTGAAGGGCTCGATGTCGGTCTCCAGCTCGCGCCGGTATTCGCTTTCGGCCAGCAGCACCCCGGCCAGAAAGGCGCCCAGCGCCATCGACAGGTCCACCCACAGCATGAGTGTGGCAATCGCCACCACCAGCAGCAGCGACGCGGCGGTAAAGATCTCGGGCGTGCGTGAGCGTGCAATCCAGCGGAACACCGGCCGCAGCGCCAGGCGCCCGCCGACGATGATGGCGGCGATGGTTGCTATTATCTTGATAGCTGCCAGCGCAGTGTTTCCTTGGGCGGATGCCTGATTTGGCTCCAAACTCTGGCCCAGCAGGGGCAGCAGCGCCAGGATGGGGATGGCCGCCACGTCCTGGAACAGCAGGATGGAAAACGCCGACTGCCCACTGCGGGTGGGCAGCAGGTTGCGCTCACCCATCACCTGCAGGGCAATGGCCGTGCTGGACAACGCCAGCCCCATGCCCGCCACCAGGGCCAGGCGCCAGTCGGCCCCCAGCGCCAGTGCGCCAGCGAAGATGGCCAGCGTGCAGGCCAGCACCTGCGCCGTGCCCCAGCCGAAGATGGGGCGGCGCAGACTCCACAACCGTTTGGGCTCCAGCTCCAGCCCCACCAGAAAGAGCATCAGCACCACGCCGAACTCGGCAAAGTGCAGGATGTCCTGCACATTGGTCACCAACCCCAGCCCCCAGGGCCCGATGGCAATGCCCGCCGCCAGGTAGCCGATGATGGCGCCCAACCCGAGCGCCTTGGAAAGCGGCACGGCAATCACCGCAGCGCTCAGGTAGATGAGGCTGTTGATCAGCCAGCCCGGTGCGTGTTCCATCAGGGGGTCTCCTGCGCTTCGGAGGGGCGGTCGCTGCCGGGAACTTCGCAGGCCGGGCACTGCTCCAGTTCCTCCAGCTCCGGCCAGTTGGGGTAGGTTTGCAGCCGCTCGGCAAAAGTGGCTACGTGCTCGGCCACGGCGCTGTCACTGGCGGCATGGGCGCCGTGCAGCACCATGGGCGGCAGGAAACGCATGCCGCACAGCGCGGCGGTCTGCTCGTAGGGGGGCAGGAAGGCGTCGAAGAAATAGCGGTTGTAGCCCTGCGGGTGGTACGAGTGCTCGGAGCCGCCGGTGCTGGCCACCAGCCACAGGTCCTTGCCGCGCAGCACATGCTTGGCGCCGTAGGCCCAGTGCAGCACCAGCACCTCGTCCAGCCAGAGCTTGAGCAGCGCCGGCATGCTGTACCACTGCACCGGGTGCAGCAGCACTACCAGCTGCGTGGCAACGAGGGCCTGCTGTTCGCGGGCCACGTCGATGGCGTAGTCCGGGTAGCGCCCAAACAGGTCGCACACCTGCACCTGGGGCTGGCTTTGGGCCGCCTGCAGCAGCTGGCGGTTCACGCGCGAGCGTTCCCAGTGCGGGTGGGCGGCTACCAGGTAGATGGTGGGGCTGGCCGGGGCGGATGGTGTGGCGTGGGCGCCGCTATTGGCGGCCGTGGGCTTGTCGGGCTCGGTCATGGGGGCAACAATAGCGCATTGCTCCCAGCAGCGCTTGCCGCGCCACCAAAGGAACACGCCATGCCAGTCATTGTTGTCGCCAACCCCAAGGGCGGGGTCGGCAAATCCACCATCTCCACCAACATCGCGGGGTACTACGCCTCGCGCGGCCACGCCGTCATGCTGGGCGACGTGGACGTGCAGCAGTCATCCAAACTCTGGCTGCAGCTGCGCCCGCCGCAGGCGCGCCCCATCCAGAGCTGGGACATCGACGCCGACAACATCGCCAAGCCGCCCAAGGGCGTGACCCACGTGGTGCTCGACACCCCGGCCGGGCTGCACGGCAAGCGCTTGCGTGAAGTGCTCAAGCGCGCCGACCGCATCGTGGTGCCGCTGCAGGCCAGCGTGTTCGATGTGTTCGCCACCCGCGCCTTCCTCGACGAACTGGCGGCCTCGCGCAAGGCCGACGACGTGCCCGTGGCCCTGGTGGGTATGCGCGTGCACGCCAATACGCTGAGCGCCGACAAACTGCGCGCCATGGCCGACCAGCTGGGCTGGCCGCTGCTGACCATGCTGCGCGACACCCAGAACTACGTGCACCTGGCCGCCAGCGGGCTTACCTTGTTTGATGTGGCCAAGGGCAAGGTCGAACGCGACCTGGAGCAGTGGGGGCCGTTGGTGGCGTGGTTGGGGGAGTGACGCTAGTTGGGTTGACTCAGCACAAGCTCAGTCCGGTGCCTTCGGACTAGCCGAATACTGCGGGCATCGGCTGACAGGCATCGGCTCACGCAGGATGGAGCGGTATTCGGGTTGTGGCAGCCTGCCGTTCATCACTTGTATGTACTCCGCTGCCACGTAGCCAGTTGCCTGACTGTGCTGTTGGATCTCTTCGATGCGGCTGTTGTTGACGATCAGGTTTATGGAGTTGAATTCCGCTGGCAACGCGCTGATGCTCAATCGCGTCCAACCTGTCGCGCCTCCCATGAACACTAGGTAAGGCGGGTTGGGGCGCCCCCACTGGTTGTACGACAGGCACAGGTTGGGTTCCACGATCAGGTAAGGCGTACCTTGCTTGATGTGCAAGGCCAGCAGATTGAAATTGGTACGCCCCAGGTTTTCGCCGTAATCGCTGGTCCAAACGAACTCGCCTGTGGTGTTGGGTAGCGAGAAGCGTATGGTGTGTTCCTTGGCGGGAACCGATTGTCCGATTTCGTGGCGACCTCCATAGCTCTGGGAACGCGTCACGATCAGCGGTTTCCCATCCTGCAGCAGCACTTCTTCCCGCCACGTGTCGCCAGCACTGCCGTGAGTCGCACCCACCTGCACTCCGCTCAGCAGCCCCAACGCCACCGCCAGTAGCCCCTGGCGGGCGCATTCAGGCCAAATTTTGTGGGTAAATTGGCTTCCCGCCCGCATAAGGATTGACGAAGTAGCTATGAATAAAGTAGCAATCGACTGGCGCTGGGGCAGGTCGGCTTGGCCCGCGGTGGTGCCCGTTTGTTCGGCAGTGTGCATGGTCTTTGTGCTTGGTTGCTGCTGCGGGGCGGCTTGTCACCCCGCCGACAGCCCCTCGCTGTCGCAGGCCGTAGAGTAGCAGCATGAAAACCTTTGCCAACCTCCAAGCACTGGCCGACTGCGTGGGCCAGGAAGTCACCGTGACCGACTGGATCACCATCACCCAGGAGCAGGTCAACCTGTTCGCCCAGGCCACGGGCGACCACCAGTGGATTCACGTGGACGTGGAGCGCGCCAAGGCCGGGCCGTTTGGCGCGCCCATTGCCCACGGCTTTCTTACCTTGTCGCTGTTGCCTCGGTTCTTCGAGGCGGCGCTGGCGGTCAGCTCGGTGAAGATGGGCGTGAACTACGGCCTCAACAAGGTGCGCTTCGTGGCCCCGGTGCCGGTGGGCAGCCGCCTGCGGGCGCGCCTGAAGCTGCTGGACAGCACGCCCATCGCCGGCAACGGCATGCAGACCACCTGGGAGGTGACCACCGAGCGTGAAGGCAGCGACAAGCCGGTGTGCGTGGCGGAGTCGCTGGTGCGTCAATACGAATAAATCTCAGTCAGCGGTGGGTCCCGCAAAGCCGTTCTGGCGCCAGGCTTCGAACACTGTTACCGCCACGGCGTTGGACAGGTTCAGGCTACGCTGACCCGGCAGCATGGGCAGGCGCAGGCTGGTCTGGGGCGTGAAGTGTGAACGCACGTGGTCGGAGATGCCTTTGCTCTCGGAACCGAACACCAGCCAGTCACCGGGCTTAAAGGCCACCTCGTAAGGGCTGTGCGTACCGCGGGTGGTGAGGGTGAACATGCGCGCCGGTTCGGGCTTTTCGCTGGCGATGAAGGCGTCCCAGTTGGCGTGGCGGCGTAGCGTGGTGTACTCGTGGTAGTCGAGCCCGGCGCGGCGCATGTGCTTGTCGTCAAAGTTGAAGCCCAGGGGCTCGACCAGGTGGAGTGTGCAGCCTGTGTTGGCAGCCAGACGGATGACGTTGCCCGTGTTGGGCGGAATTTCGGGTTCGACGAGGACGATATGGAACATGCCCGGAATTGTCGCAGGGCGCGGAGCCATCAGTCCTCGGCATCGGCACGGGTCAGTGCCAGGGCGGTGATGTGCGCCACGCCGTGCTGGCGCAGTACGCGGGCGGCTTCCCACAGCGTGGCGCCGGTGGTCATGACGTCGTCGAGCAGCACCACACGCCGGCCCTGTAGCCGGGGCGCCTGCAGCGGGTCGACGGCAAATGCCCCCTGTATGGCCCGCAGGCGGGCGCTGCGCGGGAGCTGGTGCTGTTCGGGTGTGTCGCGGTGGCGCAGCAGCCAGTGGGCCTGCAGTTTGTGCGGCTCCAGCGCGCGGGCCAGCACCAGCGATTGGTTGTAGCCGCGCTGGCGCAGGCGCTGTGGGCCCAGGGGAATGGGCAGCAGCACGTCGCAGGCTTCCAGTGCCGGCTCCACCCATGGGGTGCTGCGCAGCAGGGTGGCAAAGCTGGCGGCCAGCCCGGTGTGTTCGCGGAACTTGAACTCGCCCAGGAGCTGGGCCCAGGGAAAACGGTAGGGCAGGGCGGCCAGGCAGCGGTCCGCGGGTGGGGGCGCACGCAGGCAGGCGCCGCACTGCGCCACGCCTTCGGGCACCGGCAGGGCACAGGTGCTGCAACGCGCCTGGGGCTGGGCGAAGGCCTGCACGCATTGCTCGCAGATGCGCGCGCCGGGCCAGTGGTGGCAGACCACGCACTGGCTGGGGAGGTGGCGCAAAAACCCTTGGAGCAGGCCCGTTCGCATGCAGCCAATATACTCGCCGCCTCACAGGTCCCATCGGCCTGCGCTGGCCCCTGATGACCGACTCCACCCACCGCCCCCCCACGATCGATACCGTTGCCGCTGCGCGCTGGCAGCAGCGTGCACACCTGCAGGGTTTGCGCACAGGGGCGCCCTGGCTGCACGAGGAGGTGGCCCGGCGCATGGCACAGCGCCTGCTGTGGATTGCCAAGCCTCCGGCCAGCTGGCTCCACTGGGCCCCGTTGGCAGGCGGCATGGATGGCCATGCCCTGGTGCAGCAGACCTACCCGAAATCAGGGTGTTTTGTGCAGGACGCCCGCATGGAATATGCGCATGCAGCTCTTAAATCCATAGCGAAACCATGGTGGAATCCGTCGCGCTGGCGTGCTGCAGGAGCGCGCGTCGAAGCGCCGTCTGATGGCGTTGGCATGGTCTGGGCCAACATGGCGCTGCACATGGATGCGGACCCCCAGCAGCTGTTGCAGCGTTGGTTGGAGCTGCTGCAGGTGGACGGGTTTGTGATGTTCTCCTGCCTGGGACCCGACACCCTGCGCGAACTGCGGGCCCTGTATGCGGCCCAGGGCTGGGGCGACCCCAGCCACGATTTCACCGACATGCACGACTGGGGTGACATGCTGGTGCAGGCCGGTTTTGCCGAGCCGGTGATGGACATGGAGCGCATCACGCTGAGTTTCGAGACCCCGCAGCGCGCGTTGCAGGAGCTGCGCGGATTGGGGCGCAATCTGCGCGCTGGGCGTTTTGGTGGTTTACACGGCAGGGGCTGGCACGCGGCGCTGCAGGGCGCCATGCAGCGTGAACTGGCCGATCCGCAGGATGGCGGGCGCATCAAGCTCACGTTCGAAGTGGTCTACGGCCATGCCTTCAAGCCCGCGCCACGCATGCCGGTGCGCGAGAGCAGCAACATTTCCCTGGCGCAGATGCGCGCGACGCTGGGGCTGAACAAAGAGGGGAAAACACCATGATCGTGTGGATGGCCGAGCTGCGGTGGGCCTTGATGGTCCTGTGTTTGGTGATTTTTGCCGTGGTATTCGGCATCATGCTGGTGTCGGCCTGGCGCCAGCACCGCCGCGGCGATGCGCAGGACGCGAATTTCCACGCCTCGGTGGCAGTAGAGGTCTCCTGGGCTGTGGCACCCTTGGTCATTGTGGTGTTGCTGGTGTGGCCGACAGTGCGTTCCGTGCTTAGTTTTTAAGCACTTGGGGCGCGGTGGCGTTTCAAACGCCAGAATCCTTCAAGAGTTGCGGGTTTTGCCGAATGCCCGTTTTCGGCGCCTAGTGAAATAATCTTGATCTAGCTGAAGGCGGTAAGGCAGAAACTCAGCTCAAAGAAATAATAGGAAGAGAGTATGAAAGGCTTGAAAAAGTCGGCGCTTGGCGCTGCATTGGCGCTGGGGCCACTGGTTGCATTGGCAGAAATGCGCTGGAGTTTCCCGCAACCCGTCACCCCCATTGCACATGAAACCCTGCATGTGCACAACCTCTTCATGGTGATTGCGCTGACGCTGTTTTTCGGCGTGCTGGCGCTCATGCTGTATTCGTTCTGGAAGCACCGCAAGTCGGTGGGACACAAGGCGGCAGACTTCACCGAACCCAAGAACCGCAAGCAGTGGCTGTGGACCCTGGCGCCGTTTGCTGCGCTGCTGGTCCTGGACTACGGCGTGTTCGGCATCCCGGCCTACCACGCCGTGCTGATGTACGAAGACACCAAGACCGATGCCGACCTGGTGGTCAAGGTGACCGGCAGCCAATGGCTGTGGGAGTACGAGTTCCCCGGCCAGGGCGTCAAGTTTGCGAGCCGCCTGTCCACACCGCGCGAACAGATCGAGAATCTGGCCCCCAAGGGTGAGCACTACCTGTTGGAAGTGGATCAGCCCCTGGTGCTGCCGGTGAACAAGAAGGTGCGCTTCATTACCACCTCGAACGACGTGATCCACAGCTGGTGGGTGCCTGCCTTCGGCGTCAAGCGCGATGCGGTTCCCGGCTTCCTGCGCGAATTCTGGGCCAAGGTCGATACCAAGGGTACCTACCGTGGGCAGTGTTCGGAACTGTGCGGCAAGGAGCATGGTTACATGCCGGTGGTCGTGCATGTGGTTGACCAGGAAGAGTTCGACACCTGGCTGAAGAACAAGAAGGCTGAGCTGGCTGCAGCCAACAAGAGCTGAAGCTGGCAGGCGCCCGCTTCAGTTATTGCTGGACAGTACACGGAATATTGAGAAAGAAGGAGTTGCCCATGGCACACGAATTGGCAGCTGATTTGCCCCACGACGTCGGTCACGGTGCGCACCACCCTTACGGGTTCTTGCGCTGGATCCAGACCACCAACCACAAAGACATCGGGATCATGTACCTCATGTTCTCGTTCGTCATGCTGCTCATTGGCGGCGCGATGATCCTGGCGGTGCGCGCCGAGCTGTTCCAGCCCGGTCTGCAGTTGCTGCAGCCCGAGCTGTTCAACCAGCTCATCAGCCTGCATGGTCTGATCATGGTGTTCGGCATGGCCATGCCGGCTGCCACCGGCTTGGCCAACTACATGCTGCCGATGATGATCGGCGCCCCCGACATGGCGCTGCCGCGCCTGAACAACTGGGGCTTCTGGATTCTGCCGCCGGCTGCCGTGATGCTGGTGCTGCCCTTCTTCCTGGGCCTGGCCGGTATCGGACCCGGTGCCGTGGACGCGGGCTGGACCATGTACGCGCCCTTGTCGGTGCAAAGTGGCTGGGGCATGGACTTCGCCATCTTCGCCGTGCACATGCTCGGTGTGTCCTCCATCCTGGGATCCATCAATGTGATCGTGACCATCCTGAACATGCGTGCCCCGGGCATGACCCTGTTCAAGATGCCGCTGTTTGCCCACGGCTTCCTGATGACCGCCATCCTGCTCATTACCATCATGCCGGTGCTGGCTGGTGGCGTGACCATGGTGCTGATGGATCGTCACTTCGGTACCCACTTCTTCAATGCGGCTGGCGGTGGTGACCCGGTGCTGTGGCAACACATCTTCTGGTTCATGGGCCATCCCGAGGTGTACGTGCTGCTGCTGCCCATCTGCGGCGCCGTGCCTCATGTGCTGTCGGCCTTTGCCCGCAAGCCGGTTTATGGTTACCGTGCGCAGGTGTACTCCATGTGGGGTATCGCCGGCCTGTCCGTGGTTGTGTGGGCCCACCACATGTTCACTTCCGGCATGTCCACCGGTGGTCAGCTGTACTTCATGTACAGCACCATGCTGATCTCCCTGCCACTGGCGGTGCTGTTCTTCTGCTGGATCGCCACCATTTGGCGCGGTTCGCTGAGCTTTGAGACCCCGATGCTGTTCGCTGTCGGCTTCGTCATCCTGTTCGGCTGGGGCGGTCTGACCGGCCTGGTGCTGGCCGATGCCGCTGCCGACCCGCAGTACCACAACGCCTACTTCCTTGTGGCCCACTTCCACTACGCGCTGTACCCCACCACCGTGATGGGTGCCATGGCCGCCGTGTACTACTGGCTGCCCAAATGGACTGGCCACATGCTCAATGAACGCCTGGGTCGCCTGCACTTCTGGGTGGTCATGGTGGGCTTCAACCTGACCTTCATTCCCCAGTTCCTGGTGGGTCTGTCGGGCATGCCCCGTCGTATTCCCGACTATCCCCTGATGTTCACCGAGTGGAACCAGCTGTCGACCATTGGCGCCTTCGTGCTGGGTGTGTCGCACCTGATCTTCTTGTACAACGTGATCCAGAACGTGCGCGGCGGCGAGAAGGCCGAAGCCAAGGCCTGGGAAGGTGCCGAGGGACTGGAGTGGACTGTGCCTTCGCCTGCGCCGTACCACACGTTCGACGTGCAGCCCACCATCAAGTGAATGTGGTGCGCATGACCGAACAGGAAAACAATGGTGTAGCCAACAACTCGGTACCCGCCGAGGTGTGGGCTGCGCGCAAACGCAACAACGTGCGCTTGGCTTGGGCCTTTGGCGGCTTGGCGCTGTTCTTGTTTGTGATGGCGCTATGGAAACTTCGGCCGGTTTGAGCGAGGCCTCCGGGTCGGTCAAGAATGGCAACCGTCGACTGGCCTGGAAGCTGGTCGGGGTGTCGGTTTTCTTTGCCGGCTTCGGTTTTGCCTTGGTGCCCATTTACGATGCCTTCTGCCGCATCACGGGTTTCAATGGCCGCACCAATGCGGTAGCCGCTGCCGCGCCACTGAACACCCAGATCGATACGACACGTTGGGTCAAGGTGGAGTTTCTGAGCCACACCATGCCTGGCGTGTCGGTGGAGTTGGCGCCGGAACAGTTCTCGCTGAAGGTTCGTCCTGGTGAGGTGGTGCATACCACCTACACGGTGAAGAACAACAGCAATGAGGTGTTTGTCGGCCAGGCCGTGCCCAGTGTGACGCCTGCCGTGGCCACCCCGTATTTCCAGAAAATCGAGTGTTTCTGTTTCAACCAGCAGACCTTCCAGCCCGGTGAAGTCCGGACCATGCCGGTCGTGTTTGTGGTGAACCCGGAATTGCGCCGGGACATGGGAACCGTGACGCTTTCGTACACCTTCTTCGAAGCACCGAAGGCGCGGACTTGAAATTGAATATTGAGACAGGTATTAAAAGGACGTAAGCATGACTGATGCAACCCACGAGCAAGCCAAGGGACACTATTTCGTTCCCGCGGCCAGCAACTATTCCACCTTTCTGTCCGCCGGCATTTTCATGATGGCCTTGGGCTTTATCTTCAAGCTCAACAATGTGCCTGCGGGTGTCTGGAGCATGTTGCTCGGTGCCGCGTTCATCCTCTATGTGATCGTGGGCTGGTTCGGAGAAGTGATTGCCGAGAACCGTGGTGGCAAGTACACCCAATGGGAAGACCGCTCCTACCGCATCGGCATGGTCTGGTTCATCTTCTCCGAAGTGATGTTCTTTGCCTGCTTCTTTGGTGTCCTGTACTACGTGCGGCGCATTACCCTGCCCGAACTGAGTGGCTATGAACAGGCCTATACACCTTATGCAGGCTTTACTGCTGCCTGGCCCAGTGCCGGCCCGCTGGGCGAGGCTTTCACTCCCATGGGCGCCTGGGGTATCCCCGCCATCAACACCTTGTTGCTGCTGACTTCCGGTGTCACGCTGACCATTGCCCACTGGGGATTGATCGCCGGCAACCGCACCAAGCTGGTGTGGGGCTTGGCTGCGACCATCGCGCTGGGGGCAGTGTTCATGGGCTTCCAAGTCTACGAGTATGCCCATGCCTACAGCGAACTGGGGCTCACCCTGGGGGCGGGCGTGTATGGTGCCACCTTCTTCATCACCACCGGTTTCCACGGACTGCATGTGACCCTGGGCGCCATCATGCTGGCAGTCATTCTGGGACGCAGCCTCAAGGGCCATTTTTCCGAGCACGACCACTTTGCATTTGAAGCCGTGGCCTGGTACTGGCACTTTGTGGACGTGGTCTGGCTGATCGTGTTTGTCTTCGTCTACTGGTTGTAAGACCGACTTGACCAAGGCCCGCCGCGCTTTGTGCGGCGGGCTTGTTTTTTTAGCGCAGGCCGTGCGAGGGAATCCAGCCCAGGTACGAGCCGACCAGGAGTGCCACGAACAGCCCGACCGACAGCGCCACCCGGATGGTGAGCGCCCTCACGACACCCGTTGCTTGGGCCTTGTCCTTGTTCATCAAGGCAGCCAGTGCCCGGAACAGGTTGAAGATGATGAGCACCAAAACGGCGACAATGAGCAATTTGGTCAGCATGGCAGAAGGCATGGTTTGATGCCCGATTATCCCCGCGAACCTATCCCCCGTGCCGAAACTCCGATTTGAACCCCGACTCTGGCCCACCCTGGCGATGCTGGTGGGAGTGCTGCTGTTCGTCAAGCTGGGCCTGTGGCAGGCTGGTAAGGCAGAGGCGCGTGCCGCTGAAATCGCCCAGTTCAACGCCCGCGCCCAGCAGGGGCCCTACGTGCTCAACGGAACAGAGGTCGTGGCCGCTACCTTGCAGGATGCACCGGTGGTCGCCAAGGGCTATTTCGAACCCGAACACCAGTTCTATGTCGACAACCGGCAGGAAAATGGCGTGGCAGGTGTCCATGTCGTCACGCCCTTGCGCATTGACGGGACCCCAATGCGGGTGCTGGTGAACCGAGGCTGGGTGGCCTGGCCCGGCGGTAGCCGTGCGCAGCTGCCCCCGGTGGCTACCCCGGTCGGCCTGGTGGCCGTGGAGGGGATCGCTACGGTGCCCGTCAACAAGCGGTTTTTGCTGATGCCGGAACACGCAGAAACCTTGCCACGCCTGTGGCCACGGCTCGATCTGGAGCGCTTCACGGCCGAGCGGCGCTATCCTCTCCAGCCCCTGGTACTTTTGCAGACCTCTGCGGACACCGGGACGCCGCTGGTGCGCCATTGGCCACCACCCGAAGACCGGGTGGCTCGCCACCAGAGCTATGCCTACCAATGGTTTGGCATGGCCTTGGCTTTACTGCTTTTCTATGGAGCGGCGAGTGTTCGCCGACGCACGACACCATGAGTCAACTGGACCGTGAAGAACCCCTGGGCCTGGTGGTCCACAGCCTGCCGACCCCCCAAGAGTCCGTGGTCGAGCCCATGCGCCCGTCCGGCCGCTTGAAACTGCTTGCCATCATGCTGGTGTGCTCGTTGCCGGTGATCGCGTCCTATTACGCATACTTTGTGGTGCGGCCGCAGGGCAAGGCCAGTTTTGGGGAGTTGATCGCACCGGCCCGGCCTGTGGGGAATTGGGTCGGTACCAGCCTGCAAGGAGGCAGCACGCCATTGGCATCCCTCAAGGGCCAGTGGCTGATGGTCAGCGTCCATGGCGGAGCCTGTGCCGCCGACTGCCAACACCATCTGTTCCTGCTGCGCCAGCTGCGCGCCACCCTGGGCAAGGACAAGGACCGGGTGGACTGGGTCTGGCTGGTGTCCGATACCGCACCAGTCGATCCTGCAATGCACAAACCCCTGGGGGATGCGGTGGTGCTGCGTGTCGACCCGAACGTGCTCAACGAGTGGTTCAGCGTGGCTCCGGGCAAGTCGCTGAGTGACTATATTTTCGTGGTCGATCCCCTGGGCAATACCATGCTGCGTTTGCCCGCGGTGTTTGATGTGGCCGACTCGGCAAAGGCCCGCCGGGACTTGGAACGCCTGCTGCGTGCCTCTGTATCCTGGGACGGACCGGGGCGCCCGCAATGACCCTGCCTGCGGCCTACGATTTTTCACCGGTATTCCATTTGCTGCTGTTGGGTGCAGCATTGGCCGCCGTGCCCCTCACTTGGGTGTGGTGGCGCAAGCGCCATGACAGTCCGCGGGCACGCCTGCAGGCCTTGGTGGTGCTCACTTTGTTTCTCACTTTCGACTTGGTGTTGTTTGGCGCCTTCACCCGCCTGACCGATTCGGGGCTAGGCTGCCCGGATTGGCCGGGCTGCTATGGAAGTGCCTCGCCAGTGGGGGCGCATGTCGATATCGCTGCGGCGCAGGCGCAGATGCCAGATGGCCCGGTCACCCATGGCAAGGCCTGGATTGAGATGGTGCACCGTTACCTGGCAACCGGAGTGGGGGCGCTCATCGTTGCCATTGCGTTACTTAGCTGGCGGCTGCGGCGGGCGGGTGAGCCGGGGATCGCATTAGGCCTGCCCCTGCTGACATTGGCCTGGGTGTGCCTGCAAGGGGCCTTTGGGGCGCTTACGGTGACGATGAAACTGTTTCCGGCCATTGTGTCCTTGCATCTGCTGGGCGGTTATGGGCTGCTGGCGCTGCTCAGTGTCCAAGCCGTGCGTGGCATGGAACTGAGTTTGGGCCGGTCTACGGCACGTTTGGCGCCAATCCTGCTGCTGGCGCTGGCAATGCTCGTGCTGCAGGTGTTGTCCGGTGCCTGGGTCAGTACCAACTATGCAGTGTTGGCTTGTGCTGACTTTCCGCAGTGCCATGGCAGCTGGTGGCCCGAGATGGATTTTTCGCAGGCCCTGAGCGTGTGGCGGCCACTGGGCTTTCTGCACGATGGCTCGGCACTGTCGACGGCCGGGATCACTGCCATCCACTTCACGCACCGTCTTTTGGCCTTGTGCACGGTGGCGGTGTTGGGATGGACCGCATGGCGCATGCACGCGGCCGGTCTGCGCATCGTGGGGCGCTGGTTGGCGGCCTTGCTGGCCTTGCAGGTGCTCACGGGTATCAGCAATGTGGTGCTGGGCTGGCCTTTGATGTCGGCCTTGCTGCACAGCGGTGGGGCGGGTGCCATGGTGCTTGTGTTGACCGGTACGTTGGCCGCAACACGCTATGGGACAACAACAATGTATGCGCCAGCGGCGCTGAAGGGGGCGTGATGCACGCGATGCAGGGGATGCTGTCCCGTGAAATCTGGGGGCAGTTCTACGCGTTGACCAAGCCGCGGGTGGTGCAGCTGATCGTGTTCTGCGCGCTCATCGGCATGGTGCTTGCCGTGCCGGGCTGGCCGGACCGCGCGCAGCTGTTGCAGATGCTGGTGGCCAGCTTTGGCATTTACCTGGTGGCCGGGGCGGCCGCGGCGTTCAATTGCCTGGTGGAAAAGGGCATTGACGCCAAGATGAAGCGCACCGCCTGGCGCCCCACGGCCCAGGGGCAGCTTGGCGATGCCCAGACCCTGGTCTTCTCGGCAGTGCTGTGCGCACTGGGCAGTGCCGTGCTCTATGTGTGGGTCAACCCGCTGACCATGTGGCTGACTTTTGCCACCTTTGTTGGCTACGCAGTCATCTACACCGTGGTGCTCAAGCCGCTGACGCCGCAGAACATCGTCATCGGAGGGGCCTCCGGCGCCATGCCGCCGGTACTGGGTTGGGCCGCATTGACTGGCGACGTTGGTCCTGAAGCGCTCATCCTGTTTCTCATCATCTTCCTGTGGACGCCGCCGCACTTCTGGGCGCTGGCCCTGTACCGGGTGGAGGACTACCGCAAGTCGGGCCTGCCCATGTTGCCGGTCACCCACGGCAGCGAGTTCACACGCCTGCAGGTGTTTCTCTACACCCTGGTGCTGATGGCGGCCTCCTTGTTGCCGTTCATCTATGGCATGAACTCCTGGCTGTACCTGCTGGTCGCGCTGGCCTTGAGCCTGGGTTTTTGCTGGCACGCCTGGCAATTGCTGCGAAACTACTCCGATGCGCTGGCCCGGAAAACCTTCCGTTTTTCGCTCATTCACCTGAGCGCCCTGTTCTCGGCCCTGCTACTGGACCATTACCTTCTATGAATTCGACCATGCCGAACAAACGAATTGCTCTGAAAAAGATAGCTGCCTGTGCAATGTTGGCGGGGGCAACTGCCTTTTTTTCGGCATGTACCGAGCAGAAGCAACCCTTTGCATCGATTGATGTGACCGGCGCCAACTACGCTACCGGTTTCGAGCTAACCGACCATAACGGCCAGGTACGGCGCCTGACCGACTTTGCCGGCAAGATCGTGGTCATCTTTTTCGGCTACACCCAGTGCCCCGATGTCTGTCCCACTTCCATGGGCGAGCTGGCCGAAGTGAAGAAGGCTTTGGGGCCTGATGGCGACAAGCTGCAGGGCCTGTTCATCACGGTGGATCCGGAGCGCGACACGCGCGAATTGCTCAAGGGCTACATGGAAGCATTTGACCCCACCTTCCTGGCCTTGCGCCCGGAGCCTGACAAGCTCGACGCCCTGACCAAGAGCTTCAAGGTGTATTACAAGAAGGTCGATGGCAAGACGGCAACGAGCTACACCATGGACCATTCGGCGGGTAGCTATGTCTACGACACCCAAGGCAAGCTGCGTTTGTTCACCCGCTATGGCAGTGGACCGAAGGCCTTGGCATCCGATATCCAATTGCTGCTGCGCGAAGCACGCTGAGCTAAAAAAAACCGGGTCACTGACCCGGTTTCCTTGGGGCGCGGGCGTGGCTCAGGCGTAGGCGACCAGCGCGTTTTTCATCTTCTTCATGGCCGCCACTTCGATCTGGCGGATGCGTTCGGCGCTGA
The DNA here is from genome assembly GCA_008015235.1 of Rhodoferax sp. GTDB lineage: Bacteria > Pseudomonadota > Gammaproteobacteria > Burkholderiales > Burkholderiaceae_C > Allorhodoferax. Next base: position 83,989 of record SSFF01000011.1, read on the forward strand.
CGCCGTATTCGGCCGCCAGTTCGTGCAGGGTCATGCCGCCAGAGGAGTCATCGTTGACCTTGAGCCAACGCTCTTCGACGATGCGGCGGCTGCGGGCATCCAGTGTGTCCAGGGCGGCGGCAATGCCTTCCGAGGCCATCACGTCGCGCTGGTGCGCTTCGATCAGGGCCACGGGTTCATGGCGCTCATCGCTGAGGTAGGCAATGGGGCCGAAGGCCTCTTCGCCGTCGTCACTGGGGCTGGGGTCGAGCAGCACATCGCCACCGGCCATGCGCGCTTCCATTTCAATCACTTCTTCCGGTTTGACATTGAGCTCGCGCGCCATCGCGTCGATCTGGTCGGCATTGAGCGTGTCACGGTAGGTGTCCAAGTCGGCGGCTGCGTCGTCGCTCTTGTAGCGCTGCTTCATGGAGCGCAGGTTGAAGAACAGCTTGCGCTGGGCCTTGGTGGTCGCCACCTTGACCATGCGCCAGTTCTTCAGGATGTACTCGTGGATTTCGGCCTTGATCCAGTGCATCGCGTAGCTCACCAGGCGCACGCCCTGGTCGGGGTCGAAGCGCTTGACGGCCTTCATCAGGCCCACATTGCCTTCCTGGATCAGGTCACCGTGGGGCAGGCCGTAGCCGAGGTACTGGCGGGCGATGGACACCACCAGACGCAGGTGCGACAACACCAGTTTGGAGGCGGCCTCCAGATCCTGGTGCTCCTTGAACCGGCGTGCAAATTCCTGCTCTTCCTCCAAAGTGAGCAATGGGATGCGGTTGGCCGCTGAAATATAGGCATCGAGATTCCCCAACGAAGGAACCACGGCCCACGGATTGCGCAGGGCAACGGCAGTGCTGGTCGATCCAAATTGGTTATTCATACCCGAACTCCTTGTGTTCATGGGTAAATATTAGCACTCCTTGATGGAGAGTGCTAATCAATGTGTAACCTAGGGTTAATACCAGTATTTCTCAAAGCTCCAGGTGTCGCGCCGCCATGTGGTGCTGAGCCTGTTGCAGGGAGTGAGCGTCACGGCCGTGGTGATGGGCTTGTATGCGCTGTCGCTGCAAGTCTGGGACATGGCACCTGCGGCGGCGGCCACGCTGGCGTTTGTCGTGCTGGTCAGTGCCAATGCGGTGCTGATACTGCCAAGCCGGTTCGCCCAGACACGTGGGGGTAATCTGCTGCGGGACTTACCCGTGGTGAGCTGGTGGGTGCTGGGAGGCACGCTGGCCGCATTGCTGCTCATTACCCAATGGTCTGTGCTGGCTGCTGCCTTTGGCTTTGCCGTGCTACCCGTCTGGCAGTGGCTGGCTGCTTTGGGGCTGGGACTGGCCATGGTCGGCGTGTTCCAGCTCAACAAGTGGGTGCTGCGCTGACCAGCCATATTCAGGTCAAATTTGGCTCTGGCCCGCAAAAATATTCAATTGTTTGCTATGAAATGGGTAGCAATTTGGCACCCGTGAGCCGGGTCAGTCGAGGTAGCGCAGCCCCGTCAGGCTTTCGGATAATTCCCAAAGCCGACGCCCCTGCTCCGGATCTCGCGCTGTGCGGCTGGAGCCGACCTTGATGGCCGGGCCGCGCATCTGCCCCAGACCCCCGGGACCACAGTAGTCGCCTCCGACGATGTCCTGGCCCAAGGCGGCATACAGACTGGGCAGGGCACCCTCCGACGCGCTGTTGAATATCAACCCCGCCGCAGGCATGAGCCAACGGGCCAGGTTGGGCAGGTGTTGGCCCAAGTTGGTGGCCGCTACGCCGGGATGGGCTGCCACCGAGATGGTGCTGGCGCCGCTGGCGGTCAGGCGCCTATGCAATTCGAAGGCAAACACCAGGCAGGCCAGCTTGCTTTGGCCATAGGCACGGCGTTTGTCATAGCCGCGCTGGAAATGCGGGTCGTCGAAGCGGATCGGGCCCCAGCGGTGTGCAAGGCTGCTGAGCGTGACCACGCGCGCACCGGGCGTGGCGTTGAGCAGTGGCAGCAACAGGCCGGTCAGCACAAAGTGCCCCAGGTAATTCGCCGCCATCTGGCTCTCGAACCCGTCCTTGCTCAGGCTGTAGGGCGGCATCATGATGCCGGCGTTGTTGAGGAGCAGGTCCAAGGTTTGCCGTGATTCCGCAATGCGTGCCCCACAGGCGCGCACGCTGGCGAGGTCGCTCAAATCGAGCGCTTCGATGCTGACCTGTGCCTGCGGGTGCGCTTCCAGGATGCTGTCGCGTGCAGCCCGTGCCTTGTCGGCATTGCGGCAGGCCAGAATGACAGAACCGCCAAGGCCTGCAAAGGCTTTGGCGGTTTCATAACCCAGACCAATGTTGGCCCCGGTCACCAGCGCAGTGCGTCCGGTCTGGTGAGGGGCCTGGTTCAGGTCAAATGCCACTGTGTGCGTGTCAGGCCCAGATGACGGCGCCCTTGGTGTTGTACCAGGCCTCCAGCTGGGCTTCGGCCACGTTCTCGATCTTGGCGCGCTTGATCTTCATGGTCGGGGTCAGGCAGCCGTTTTCGATGGACCAGGGCTGGCGCACGATCACGATCATGCGCAGCTGTTCGTAGTCGGGCAGTTCCTTGTTGATGGCCTTGAGCATTGCGGTCAGATCGGCTTCGACTTCCTTGCGCACGGCGGGGTCGTCCATCTTGGGACGCAGGGTCTCATTGAGCACTACCATCGCGTAGGCAGCCACCTGGCCCACGCCCGAGACCATGCTCTGCTCGATCATGGGGTTGGCATTGATCTTGTTCTCGATGGGAGCGGGTGACACGTACTTGCCCTTGGCCGTCTTGAACAGTTCCTTGACGCGCCCGGTGAGCTTGAGCAGGCCGTCGGCACGGCGTTCACCCTTGTCTCCGGTGCGGAAGTAGCCGTCTTCGGTAAAGACTTCGGCGTCGAGGTCGGGGCGCTTGTAGTAGCCCACCATGGTGCCGGGCGACTTGATCTGCACTTCACCTTCTTCGCTGATGCGAACCTGCACGCCTTTGAGCGGAGTGCCCACTGCGCCAGGGGCATTGCATTCGAGGGTGGAGAAGTGCGAGCAAGCGAAGTCTTCCGACATCGCATAGCCTTCCATCAGGTTCAGGCCGAGCTTGCGGTACCAGGCGATCAACTCGGCAGGGATGGGCGCGGAGCCGGAGCCTGCCAGCTTGACATGCTGCAGCCCCAGGTTGGTGAGCACCTTCTTGCGGATGATGCTGCCCAGGATGGGGATGGAGATGAGCTTGTTCAGCTTCTGGGGTGGCATCTTGGCGAACACGCCTTGCTGGAACTTGAGCCACAGGCGCGGAACCGACAGGAACACGGTAGGTTTGGCGCGCTGCAGGTCCTTGACAAAGGTGTCGAGCGATTCGGCGAAGAACAGGTGGGTCTTGCCATGGACCAATGAGTTGCCCTCCACCCAGGCGCGTTCGAAAACATGGGACAGCGGCAGGTAAGACAGCACGCGCACGGGTGTGTCGGCGCCGATGAAGTCGCGCACGGCCTCCATTTCGACCAGGGAGGCTTCTGTCACACCCTTGAAGTTGTGCATGACGCCCTTGGGGGTTCCGGTGGAGCCCGAGGTGTACATCAGGATGGCAATGTCCTCGGGTTTGCGGGACGGTTTTCCCTTGATCGGAGCGGTCTTGGCGACGATCGAATCCCAGGTGGTGTAGTCGGTCTTGGGGGCCAGCGGGAATGCCACGCAGGGCAGGCCAGCGGGGATGCCGGGTTTTTGCTGGTCGAAGGTGTCGAGCTTGCCGACGAACAGCATGCTGGCGCCGCTGTGCTCCAGCACGAACTTGACCGTCTCGGCCGTTTCCGTGGGGAAGATGGCGGTGGTGGTACCGCCGGCCATCCAGATGGCCAGTTCGGCCATGACAAAGTGGGCGCAGTTCTTGGACAGGATGGCAATGCGGGCGCCGGGTTCGAAATTCTGTGCCTGGATGTAGGCCGCCATGCGACGGGCCTGGTCCATGGTCTGGGCCCAGGTGTAGTCCACTACCTGGTCGCCACCCAGCGGCTGCGTCATGTAGACGCGGTCCGCCAATTTGGTTTCGTGGTCGTAGATGTAGTCAAGAATGAGTTTTTGCGCCGCCATACGAATCTCCAGAAAATGGGCAATTGCCAAAAAGCATTGTCGTTCGATTTAAGTGCAAGTCGGCGCGCCGGGCGCCAAAAACCATCCCAAAAGTGGCCAAATTCGGGTAAGTCCTAATGTGGCTTAGGGAGTGCACTCAGGCGCGCAGGAACCAGTGCCTCAGAAGGGCATGCGGTCCAGTGCCTCGGCCAGGTGGGCCACGCTGCGGTCTACGTTGTGCAGTTTTTCCAGGCCGAACAAGCCGACCCGGAAGGTCATGAAATCGGCAGGCTCGTCGCACTGCAACGGTACCCCCGAGGCGGTCTGCAGGCCCAGGGCGATGAATTTCTTGGCCGATTGCATGCCGGGGTCCTCGGTGTAGCTCACCACCACGCCCGGGGCCTGGAAACCGGAGGCCGCCACGCTGCGGATGCCACGGCTCTCAAATAAGGCACGTACCTTGGCACCCAGGGCGGCTTGTTCCTGGCGCACCTTCTCAAAGCCATAGTCGCGCGTCTCCTGCATCACGGCGTGCAGGCGCGTCAGCGCATCGGTGGGCATGGTGGCGTGGTAGGCGTGGCCACCGCCCTCGTAGGTCTCCATGATCTGCAGCCACTTCTTCAGGTCGCAGGCAAAGCTGGTGCTTGTGGTGCTGTCGATGGCGGTGCGGGCGCGCTCGCTCAACATGACCATGGCGCAGCAGGGCGAACTGCTCCAGCCCTTTTGCGGCGCGCTCACCAGCACGTCCACGCCGGTGGCCTGCATGTTCACCCACATCGCGCCGGAGGCAATGCAGTCCAGCACGAACAGGCCGCCGTGTTCGTGCACGGCATCGGCCACGGCCTTCAGGTAGTCGTCGGGCAGGATCATTCCGGCGGCCGTTTCCACGTGCGGGGCAAAGACCACGTCGGGCTTCTTCGTGCGGATGGTGGCCACCACCTCATCGATGGGGCAGGGAATCCAGGGTGACTGCTTGTCTGTGCCGGTGCGCCGGGCCTTGAGCACGGTAGATTCGGATGGGATGTTTCCCATTTCGAAAATCTGCGTCCAGCGGTAGCTGAACCAGCCGTTGCGGATCACCAGCGCCTTCTTGCCCGTAGCGAACTGGCGCGCCACCGCTTCCATGCCGAAGGTGCCGCTGCCCGGAACGAGGGCAACGGCGCGGGCGTGGTACACCTCCTTGAGGATGCTGGAAATGTCCTTCATGACGCCCTGGAAACGCTGCGACATGTGGTTCAGCGCGCGGTCGGTGTAGACCACCGAAAACTCCAGCAGTCCGTCGGGGTCGATGTGGGGAAGCAGTCCGGGCATGGTCTCTCCAGTCAGTAGGGACAAATAATGCGAACCAGCTTAGCAGAAGCCTTGCCGTGTTCCAATGTGGTGCTGTCTGCACGCCTGAAAACCATGAACCCAAACGCCAAAGAATTGTGGAATGCCCCGCAGTGGGCCTTTGCCATCCTGCTGGCCCTTTTGGGCATGTTGGGGCCCTTCTCCATCGACACCTACCTACCGGCCTTTGCCGACATGGGCCGTAGCCTGGATGCCAGCCCTGTGCAGCTGCAGCAGACACTGTCGGCCTATCTGTTTGCGTTTGCGTTCATGAGCCTGTTCCACGGCGCCATTTCCGACAGCGTAGGGCGGCGTCCCGTGGTGCTATGGGGGGTGGCGGTATTCACCCTGGCCAGTGTGGGCTGTGCCCTTTCGCAGACCATTGGGCAGCTGATTTTCTTCCGAGCCCTGCAAGGGCTGTCCACGGGTGCCGGCATCGTGATTTCCCGTGCCATCATCCGCGACATGTTTGCGCCCGACCAGGCCCAGAAAGTCATGAGCCAGGTCACTATCTTTTTTGGCGTGGCCCCGGCCATTGCGCCCATGGTCGGTGGCTGGCTGCTGGTGCAGGTGAGCTGGCATGCCATCTTCTGGTTCCTGGCGGCTGTAGGTGTGTTGCTGTGGATCGCCAATTACCGGCTCCTGCCCGAGACCTTGTATGAGGACCACCGCCAGTCCTTTCATCCTCGTCATTTGCTGGCGGGGTACTGGAAGCTGGGGTCGGACCCGCGTTTCCTGCTCCTGGCGCTTGCCAGCGGCATTCCGTTTAACGGCATGTTCCTCTATGTGCTCAGTGCCCCGACGTTTCTGGGGGAACACCTGGGTCTGACACCCCAGCATTTCTTCTGGTTCTTCCTTCTCACCATCAGCGGCATCATGGGCGGCGCAGCAGTGAGCGGCCGCATGGCCGGCAAGCTGGCACCCAAGCGGCAGATTCGCCACGGCTTCGTCATCATGCTCGCCATCGGGGTTGTCAACCTGGCAGCGAACGCCTTGTTCACGGCCGATGTACGCTGGGCACTTCTGCCCATTGCGATTTTTGCCTTTGGCTGGGCGCTGATGGTGCCGGTGGTGACATTGCTGGTGCTCGACTTGCACCCTGAGCGCAGGGGGATGGCGTCGAGCCTGCAGATGTTCGTGGGGTCGACCGCCAATGGGCTGGTGGCCGGGGTGGTCGCCCCGCTGGTCATGCACTCGACGCTGGCACTGGCCATCGCCTCGTTGCTGATGATGGGCCTGGGTCTGTGTTCGTGGTTTTTCATACGCCACCGCTGGCCGGGCATCGGTGAATCGGCCACCCACTGAGTGGCATTTTCCGGGGCAGGGGCCGTGGTCTTTTTCCGGACATTCTTCTTAATCCAGGTCACTAGGCATTAGCGCAATGGGGTGCTACCCTTGCGCATCCAAAAGATGCCGAGCTGTCTGGCTGTTGCAAAGAAAGAGACCCTTATGTCACTGCTTCATCGCCTCAATTTGTCTGCGAAATTCATGATCCTGGGGGCTATCTCGCTGGTCATGCTGGCGGTGCCTTCGGCACTGTACTTCAAGAACGCCATGCATGAGGTTGCCGTTGCCCAACGTGAGGCCAGTGCACGGGATGCGGTGGCAAGCCTGAACAATGTGGTGAAATTCCTGCAAATCCATCGGGGTCTTTCGTCGGGCGCACTGAGCGGCAATGAAGCCCTGGCACAGCGCAGGCCGGCTGCGCGTGACACCCTGACCCAGCACATGGACGCACTGGAGACGGAGCTCAAGCGCATCGAGGCCTCCAGCGACACCTTGGCGCAATGGGGGGAGGTGCGCCAGGCATGGCTTGCCCTCCTGAAGGGGGTGGATACGAAGGAGCTCAAGGCAGGGGACAGCACGCGGCTGCACACCCAACTGATTTCCAAGGTTTTGATCCTGAACGAAGGTCTGCTGGTGGAGTTCGGACTGGCGACCGATTCGGCGCAGGATGCTTTTTTCCTGATCCAGGCCTCGTTGGTCAATATGCTCTCCCTCAGTGAAAGCCTGGGACAGATGCGGGCCCAGGGCGCTGGCTTGCTGGCACAGGGCAACATGACGCCTGGCGCGCGCGCTGGCCTGATTTCCCTGGACAAGCGGGTGCAGGAGCAGTTGGGTGACATGTACCGCAACTTGAACCGAGCCATGGCGTTGAATCCCACGATGAAGGCCAGCTTGTCGTCCAATGCCGAAGCGACACGTGTCCTGGTGGAAAATGCCCGGGCACTCGCCGACAGCAAGGTGTTCAATGCGGAGGAGCTCATTTACCCCGCCCCCCAGTATTTCGATGAACTGACCCGTACCATCGAAGCCCTGTATGCCTTCAATGGTGAGGCCATGGCACTCTTGGCCGACACGCTCCAAGCCCGGGTCGCACAGTTGCAGCGCATGGAGTATGCGGTGCTCGCCTTGCTGGCCGTGTGCCTGGGTATTGCGCTGTGGTTGTCGATGGCTTTCATACGCAGCATTACCGAACCTGTCCGGGAGGCTGTGGAAGTGGCCAGTGCCGTGTCCAAGGGTGATTTGGCCGTGGAGGTGCCCATCCGTGGAACGAACGAATTTGGGCAACTGATGCGCGCCATGTCCGACATGCGCGACCACCTGTCCCAAGTAGTTGCCACCGTGCGCAGCGGTTCGGAGTCCGTGGCCATGGCCAGCGCCGAGATTGCCCAAGGCAACAACGACCTCTCGGCCCGCACCGAACAGCAAGCCGCTGCCCTGGAAGAGACATCGGCCTCCATGAGCGAACTCGGCAGCACCGTGAACCAGAACGCCGACTCCGCCCGCCAGGCCAACCAGCTCGCCACCACGGCGTCCAGCGTCGCCGTCCAGGGCGGTGAAGTCGTCTGCCGTGTGGTCGAGACCATGAAGGACATCAACGAGTCCTCGCGCAAGATCGCCGACATCATCTCCGTCATCGACGGCATCGCCTTCCAGACCAACATCCTGGCCCTGAACGCGGCGGTGGAAGCGGCCCGTGCCGGAGAGCAGGGGCGTGGCTTTGCCGTCGTCGCCTCGGAAGTGCGTGCCTTGGCAGGCCGCAGTGCCGAAGCCGCCAAGGAAATCAAGACCCTCATCACCGCCAGCGTGGAGAAGGTTGAACACGGCACCACCCTGGTGGACCAGGCTGGCAGCACGATGACCGAAGTGGTCAGCAGCATCCGCCGTGTCACCGACATCATGGGCGAGATCAGCGCTGCCTCCAACGAACAATCCCTGGGTGTGAGCCAGGTCGGAGAGGCCATTGGCCAGATGGACCAAGCCACCCAGCAGAATGCCGCCTTGGTGGAGCAGATGGCAGCAGGCGCCTCCAGTCTGAAGTCACAGGCGGAAGACCTGGTGCGTGCCGTGGAAGTGTTCAAGCTGGCTGCAGAAAGTGGCCGTGGTGCCGTTCGCCCGTCTCCGGCACGCCAGCCTGCTGCACCGCCGGTGGTGGCACACAAGGTCCCGCGCCCAAGCCCGGCAGTTCCTGCCGCACCGAAGCCGGCGCCAGTCGCCAAACCAGCCATTGCCTCCGCCAAAGCCGTGGCTGACGATGACTGGGAGACCTTTTGAGATTGCAGTCAGACAGCATGCTGCATTTCGGCCTTCCCATCGAAAACAACGGCACCCGTCGGCAAGCTTGAGTGTTTTCTTGGCCAGTCATGCGGTCGTCTCCGTGGCGTCGATCGGAGGGTGAGGCCGTAAGCATATGTGCCGCCGCTGTGTCGCCACAATGTCTGTCAATGCATCTGCCCCCCCGCGTGTACCATGCCAAGGACCGCGCCATGGCAGCACAGCGGCGTGAAAAGGACCAGTGGTGAATGCGACTTTGGAGACATTGCAACAGCAAGCGGCGGACCTGTTTGCCCAGGGGCGGCTGGAGTCTGCACTCGATGTCCTGGACCGACTTGGTGTGTCTTTGGCAGGGAATCCCCACTGGCATTACAACCGCGCATTGGTGCTGACGGGTCTGCGTCGCCATGACGCAGCCCTGGCAGCATTGTCCGAGGCGGCTGCGCTCGGTTGTCCCTTGGCAGAGGTGCTGTGCCAGCAAGGTGTGGTGTGGCAATCCCGCGGTGACTGGAAGCAGGCGTTTCGTTGCTACACACAGGCACTGGACGTGGAGCCGCGGCACAGGCTGTCCTTGCTGAATCGCGGGGCCTTGTGCTTGCAGCACCAGGGCTTTGACGCAGCGTGTGCCGATCTCGATGCAGTTGCAGCCGATGGGGGCGCAAGCCTGCCGGGACTGGCCGGGGCACGGTGGCTGGCGCGGCGCCACCTGACCCAGTGGGATGCTGCGGGGGCGAATCTGTTGCACGAGGTGCAACAAGGGCTACAGCAAGGCCTTGCCGTGTGCGAACCGTTCACGTCTTTGGCGGCAATCGATTCCCCTGAGATGCAGCGACTGGCAGTTGCCGCATGGTTTCAGCGTCCGCAGGCCCGCCTTGTCCAGCGCGACGCTGTGCCGGTGCCGCAGGGCAAAAAGCTGCGCATCGGCTACTTTTCGAGCGACTTCCACGACCACGCCACCCTGCATTTGCTGGCCGGCGTGCTGGAAGCCCATGACCGGACAGCGCTGGAGGTCCTGTGCTTTTCCTGGGGGCCTGCCACCAGGGACGCCTACCAGCAACGGGCCATGGCAGCAGTGGATGCCTTTGTGGAGGTCCACGAGTTGTCCGACACCCTGGTGGCTGACCGTGCACGCGCGCTGGAGATCGACATTGCCGTTGACCTCAAGGGTGCCACCCACGATGCACGCCCTGGCATCTTTGCCGCCCGGGCTGCACCAGTGCAGGTCAACTACCTGGGCTTTCCCGGAACCCTGGGCGCAACCTGGTGGGACTATGTGGTCGCGGACCCGGTGGTGCTGCCGGCCCAGGGATATGTGCACTTCAGTGAAAAAGTGGCCGGCCTGCCCCATAGCTACCAGCCCAACGATCGCGCCCGTCCGCACCCCAGCGCCTTGCCATCGCGTGCCGAACAGGGGTTGCCGCAGACCGGGCTTGTATTGGCCTGCTTCAACGCCCACTACAAGATAGGCCCCGAAGTCTTCGCCTGTTGGATGGAAATACTGCAGCGGGTTCCCGATGCGGTGCTGTGGTTGTTGGAGGGACACCCCCAGGCCCGAAAAAACCTGCTGGCCGCAGCGGTGCAGGCCGGGGTGGCTCCCTCGCGCTTGGTGTTTGCAGCAAAACTGCCGCAAACCGCACATTTGGCGCGCCTGGGTCTGGCCGATTTCGTGCTCGACACCTGGCCTTGCAACGCCCACACCACGGCAAGCGATGCCCTGTGGATGGGTGTGCCGGTGTGGACGCTTGCGGGAAATAGCTTCGCCTCGCGTGTGGCCGCGAGTCTGCTGCAAGCGGCCGGCTTGCCGGAATGGATCTGCAGCAGCCAGGTGGCTTATGTCGATGGTGCCGTCGACTGGGCCATGCATCCGCAGCGCCTGCAGCAGGTACGCCTGCGTCTGGCGCAGACCCGCTTGCAGTCACCTCTGTTCGATACGGTGCGCTACACCCGCAGCCTGGAGGCGGCCTTCTGGGCCATGGCCCAACGCCAGCGTGCCGGCCTGGGGCCTGCCCACTTTCAGGTGCAAGAGTCGTATTAAAACTGGCCGTGGCGCCCTGTACCGCCGCTGAACTTCTGGGCGCCTTGCAAGGCATCGCCAATGCGCTGCTTGCCGGCTTCCCATTCCTGCCGCAAGGCGGCTTCCAGAGGCAGATCCCATTGGGCATAGGCGCTGGCGCGGTCGGCGTTCATCGTGGCTTGCGGGAACCCCGCCAGGGTACGCGCCAGTTCCATGGCTGCCTGCCGTGCCCGCCCGGGGGGAACCACACGGTTTGCGAGTCCCATGCTGTGCGCTTCGGGGGCATCTACCCTGCGACCGGTCAGTATCAAATCCATCGCATGGCCCATGCCGATCAGACGCGGCAGGCGCACGGTGCCGCCGTCGATCAGGGGTACGCCAAAGCGGCGGCAGTAGACGCCGAAATAGGCGTCTTCCTCCATGACCCGCAAATCACACCACAGGGCCAGTTCCATGCCCCCTGCCACGGCGGCGCCCGACACCGCAGCAATCACCGGCTTGGACAGTAGCAGCCGGGACGGTCCCATGGGGCCCGGAACCTGGCGTGCCTGCTCAGGCCACGCCATGTAGGCCATGGCATCGTCCTTGTCTTTCTGTGCGGCCAGTCGGGCGCCGGCCTGCAAGTCCCAGCCCGCGCAGAAATGTCCGTGTGCGCCGTGGAACACGGCCACCGGGCTGTCGGCATCGGCTTCAAAAGCCATGAAGGCAGCGTGCAGTGCCAGCGCCGTGTCCCGGTCTACCGCATTGCGAACCTCGGGGCGGTCGAGGGTGACCACGGTGATGCCGTCGATGATTTCGCTGTGTACTGCCTGGGGCATGGGCTACTCCGTTGAAAGACCTCCAAACCCCATGGTAGGGGGAGGGGTATTCATAATACCGACCATGTTCGCACGCTTCCCATTTTTTCTCCGTTGGCTGGGTATTGCGGCACTTTGGCTGGCCCAAAGTGCGCACGCCGTACCGTTCGAGGACAGCATGGCCCAGCGCTTGAAGGCGTGCACCGGCTGCCATGGAGCGCAGGGCCGTGCCGGCGCCGATGGCTACTACCCGCGTCTGGCGGGCAAGCCCGAAGGCTACCTCTACAACCAGCTGCTCAATATCCGTGACGGGCGCCGGCACTACGCCCCCATGCGTGCCTTGCTGGAGCCGTTGAACGACGCCTACCTGTTGGAAATTGCGCGTTACTTCTCGCGCCTGGAAGTGCCTTATCCGGCCCCCGCAGCGCCGGGGGTTGACGCCAAGCAACTGCTGCGTGGGCGCCAACTGGCGACCGTGGGCGACCCTGCCTTGGAGCTTCCCGCGTGTGCCCAATGCCACGGCAAGGCGCTGACCGGCGCCCAGCCCCATGTGCCGGGACTGCTGGGGCTGCCGCGGGATTACCTGAACGCCCAGCTGGGCGGTTGGCGAACCCGACAGCGCCAAGCCCATGCCCCCGACTGCATGGCCCATGTGGCGGGGCGTTTGCAGCCGCAGGATGTGGCGGCTGTCACGCATTGGCTAGCCTCGCAACCGGTTCCCCAGCAGGGCAAGCCGCAGGCGTCGCTTACGCCCTGGCCCGCAGGCAGCAAGACGCTGCGCTGTGGCTCGGCCTATCCGCCCGCAGCAGCGGCCCCGGCCCCGGCCGTGAACGATGCGCAGGTGCGCCAGGGCGCCTACCTGGCACGCATTGGCAACTGCGCCAGCTGTCATACGGCGCCGCAGGGGGCACCGTATGCGGGCCAGCGGGGGATCGAGACCCCGTTCGGGGTGGTCTATTCGAGCAATATCACGTCCGATGTTGGCAGCGGAATCGGCGCCTGGAGTGCGGACGATTTCTGGCAGGCCATGCACCACGGGCGGTCGCGGGATGGCCGCTTGCTGAGCCCGGCCTTTCCGTACACCAGTTTCAGCCGCATGCCGCGTGCCGATACCGATGCCTTGCTGGCGTATCTGAAGACGGTCCCTCCCGTGGTTCAACCCAACCGTGCCCATGCACTGCGTTGGCCGCTGGGGACCCAGCCGGCGCTGGCACTGTGGCGCAGTCTGTACTTCACACCCCAGGAATTCGTTCCAGACAGCGGGCAAAGTGCCCAATGGAACCGGGGTGCGTATCTGGTACAGGGGCCAGGCCACTGTGGCGAATGCCACACGCCGCGCAATGTGCTGGGTGCGATGACCGGCGACGCCTTGTCAGGGGCAGTCATGCCGGTCACGAATTGGTTGGCACCGTCCTTGCGCGATTCGAAAGCCGCGGGGGTGGCTGGCGACCAGGAGGTCGCGACCGCCCGCTTGCTGCGCACCGGTCTTGCCCCGCACGCCCAGGCCCAGGGGCCGATGGCCGAGGTCGTGCAGGGCGGCACGCAGTATCTGAGCGATGCTGATATTGATGCCATGCTGGTCTACCTGGGCAGTCTGGTGCTGCCGACCCATGCATCCCCCTCCCAGGCACCACAGCCTACAGTGCGGTCCTCGGCAGCCGCCAAGTTGTACCAGCAGCACTGCGCCGAGTGCCATGGGGACCAGGGCGAGGGTGTGGCCGGTGCCTATCCTGCGCTGGCGGGCAGCCGGGCGGTGCAGTCGGCACAGGCCAACAACCTGATCTACAGTGTCTTGCGTGGCGGCTTTGCGCCGGTCACTGCGGGGAATCCGCGGCCCTACGGCATGCCACCGTTCCTATTGACACTGTCGGACGCCCAGGTGGCCCAGGTACTGACCCATGTGCGCCAGTCCTGGGGCAACCAGGCCAGTGCCGTGGATGCCCAGCAGGTGACCCTGGCCCGCAACCGAATGGGGCGGTAAACGCATGAAATCACCACGCCGCTGGAGTCTGGCCGCCAAGTTGGCCATGGTCGGCATGCCCCTGGTGCTGCTGGCCATGGTGGCCATCGTGGTCACCCTGTGGGTTTCGTTCCAGCTCGATGGGGGCGCTGCCGCACTCAACGAGGCGGGACGCATGCGCATGCAGGCCTATCGTCTGTCGCTGTCGGTGGCGCAAGGGCGCCAGAGCGATGTGGAGTCGCAGGTACAGGCTTTCGACCGCAGCCTGTCCTTGCTGCGCAATGGCAATGCGGCACGCCCGCTGGCGGTGCCCTGGAATGCAGCAACGACGGCGCAGTTCGCGCAGGTTGAGGCCCATTGGGCCAACTACCGCGTACGCTGGACGCATGGACCGTCGGACAGGTCCGACCTGGAGCGCAGCACCCACGACTTTGTCGAGTCCATAGATGATTTCGTCAAGGGGGTGGAGGTGCGGCTGGCCGAATGGACCGCCTTGCTGCACCTGTTGCACACCAGCGTGCTGGTGATGCTCATCATCTGGGTGCTCGGTGTGCTGGTGGGGACCTACACCCTGGTGCTGGAGCCGGTGGGGGCGCTGCACCGCGCCATCCGCAAAGTGCAATCGGGTGACTGGAATGCGCGGGTGGCCCGGGAGCGGACGCTGGAGTTTGACGATCTGGCCCAGGGCTTCAACGGTCTGGCCCTGCATCTGCAGCAGCTCTACCAGAGCTTGGAAACCAAGGTCCAGGAAAAGACGGCCGAGCTGCAGGAAAAACACGAACGCCTGGAGCAGCTCTATGGCGTGACTGCCCTGGTGGGCAAGGCCACCAACCTGGACGATCTGGCGCACGCCTTCACGCGGGCAGTACAGCGCATTGCCAAGGTCGATGCCGTGGCCTTGCGCTGGTCCGACCAGGCCAACCAGCGCTACCTGATCCTCGCCTCTTCGGGTCTGCCGCAGGCCATGGTCCAGGCCGAAAACTGCCTGGACGCCGGGGAGTGTTACTGCGGCCGCCCCAACACCCAGACCGGCATGGTGGTGATTCCCATCCACAGCCTGCCGAAGGATTCCTACCGCCACTGCGAACGGGCAGGCTTTGGGGTCATCTACAGCGTCCCCATCCAGATGCAGGACCGCTTGTTGGGTGAGGTCAATTTCTTCTTCCACAAGGAAACACAGCCCAGCCCGGCAGAGCGCGCGCTACTGGAAGCACTCAACAGCCAATTGGCCAGCGCAATGGAGAACCTGCGCCACACCGCGCTGGAACGTGAAGAGGCGGTGTCGGGCGAGCGCCACCACCTGTCACGCGAACTGCACGATTCCATCGCGCAGTCGCTGGCCTTTCTCAAAATCCAGGTCAATTTGCTGCGCGAGGCACTGCGTGCAAAGGATGCCGAGCAGTCCCAGCTGGTGTTGGAAGAAATCGATGAAGGTGTGCGCGAATGCTATGGCGATGTGCGCGAACTGCTGATGCACTTCCGCACCCGCACCAACACCGAGGACATCATTCCGGCGCTGGAGACCACCTTGCGCAAGTTCGAGCACCAGACCGGCGTGCACACCCAGCTCGAAGTGCAGAGCCTGGGCGCACCGCTGGCGGCCGACCTGCAGATCCAGGTGCTGCACATCCTGCAGGAAGCCTTGTCCAACGTGCGCAAGCATGCCCGCGCCTCGCAGGTCTGGCTGACAGTGCAGGGTCAGCCGCAGTGGCAGTTCGAAGTGCGGGACGATGGCCTGGGCTTCGAGGCCGACGGAGAACTGAGCGAGACCCATGTGGGGCTGGGCATCATGTCCGAGCGCGCCCAGCGCATCGGCGCACAGCTGAACATCATGTCCACCCGGCACGAGGGGACTCGCGTCCAGCTGGTATTGTCGCGGCCATGAGTCAAAGCCTGTCGAATTCCCTGCGCGTCCTGATCGTGGATGACCACACGCTGTTTCGCCGTGGTCTGTCATCCCTGCTGGCACGCGACGGTCGCATCGTGGTGGTGGGCGACGCACCCGATGTCGGCCAGGCCCAGCGCCGGGCGCTGGAGTTGCAGCCGGACCTTATCCTCCTAGACAACCACCTTCCGGGGGTCACGGGGGTAGAGGCCATCCGTTCCCTGCTGGAAGTGGCGCCGCAGGCCCGGGTGGTCATGTTGACCGTCAGTGAGGATGCGCAGGACCTGGCCGGTGCACTGCGAAGCGGCGCCAGTGGCTACCTGCTCAAGACCATGGATGGCGATGAGCTGGTGGACGCCATGGTGCGCGCGGCCCGCGGCGAAACGGTGCTGGCGCCGGAGATGACAGGCAAGTTGGTCACTGCCTACTTGGGCGCCGCCTCGCAGCCGGCTACACTGGAGCCGTCCGCGTCGCCGAATGCTTCAGCGCTGGGAACCCTTTCTGCACGTGAACGCGACATCTTGCGTGGCATAGCCCAGGGGGCCAGCAACAAGGAAATCGCCCGTGACCTGGGCATTGCCGAAGCCACCGTGAAAATCCACGTCCAGGGCGTACTGCGCAAACTGCGTGTCAGCACGCGCGTGCATGCGGCGGTGATAGCCGTTGAAAACGGACTGATCTGAAGACCTGGGCACTGCTCTGGCCGCAGTTTTCGCTGCCTTGTAAGCGCCTGGCTGGGCCTGTTTCTTGATCTGGATCAACCTGCAGCGATTGACTGTGCGACTAGTTCCATAGAACTAGGTTGTCCGGCTGTTGGGTAGTTCTTCAGAGCCGTTTGTACCTACCTTTGGTGGATGCCCATGGACAAATCCCGCTTTTAAAGTTGATGCAAGTCAAATTTAACCAGGGACCACCACCATGCTCACAGAATGCTTCGACGCCCAGCGCCACCTCTCCAACGTGCCGCTTTTCAACGGCTATTCGCAGTCCGAACGGGAGCACGTGGCACGCGGCTGTCAGATGCGCCGTTTCAGCCGCGGTGACATGGTGTGCTGGGCGGGCGAGCACTGCGATGCCTTCCATTTTGTGATTTCCGGTCAGGTCAAGCTCTACGTGGCTTCCAGCACTGGCATGGAGAAGGTGGTCGAACTCATTGGCCCGGGCCAGAGCTTTGCCGAGGCCACCATGTTCCTGCCCGACCCGCACCTGCTCAATGCCCAGGCTTTGCAGGACACCCTCATCATGTCGGTCAGCAAGGAAGCCATCTACAGCGAAATTCAGCGCAACCCCGGTTTTTCCCTGCGCATGCTCAGCGGCGTGTCCACCTGGTTCAAGCGACTGCTGATGGACGTGGAGAGCTACTCCCTGCAAAACGGCATGCAGCGACTCATCGGCTACCTGTTGCGCGATGTGAACCTGGAGCACGGCCGTGATCTGGGGGTGGTGACGGTGGCGCTCCCGGTGAGCAAGGCCGTTATCGCCTCCCGCCTGTCCT
The DNA here is from genome assembly GCA_008015235.1 of Rhodoferax sp. Lineage (GTDB taxonomy): Bacteria > Pseudomonadota > Gammaproteobacteria > Burkholderiales > Burkholderiaceae_C > Allorhodoferax. Next base: position 101,059 of record SSFF01000011.1, read on the forward strand.
TGACTCCCGAGTACTTCTCGCGCGTGCTGCACCAGCTGGAGTCCGAAGGATTGATTGAGATCAAGCGCCGGGAAATCCGCCTGCTCGACGCCCGCCGCCTGGCGCGTTACGGCACGCACTGAGCCATGCCTCGGCGGCATCACACGAGGCCGCCAGTCCTTATCATGTGCAGATGGAAAAAATCGCGCACCTGACAAAGCTTTCCCAACACGTTCCACCCAAGCTCCAGCGCACGGCGTTGTGGCTGACGGGGGGAGTGCTGGCCCTGTGGCTGCTGGCCTGGGCAGCCGTGCCTTCGCTGCTGAAGGCCCAGGCTGAAAAAATCGGTAGCGATGTCTTGGGGCGCCCCCTCAGCATCGGCAGCGTGGACCTGCGTCCCTGGTCTCTGGAAGTTACCTTGCATGACCTGCGCATTGGCGGGGCCCCATCGGCACCGCAGACGCCGCTGCTGGAAGTTGCCCGCGTCTATGTCGACGCCGAGATGGCATCGCTGTGGCACCTGGCCCCCGTGATCGACGCGCTGGAAATCGAGGCCCCCCACGTTCGTGTCACCCACCTGGGCGCAGGTCGGTATGACTTTGACGATGTCCTGGCACGGCTGAGCGCACCGCAGGACCCGCCCTCGACCTCGCCCGCACGGTTCGCGCTCTACAACCTGGAAGTGCGTGGCGGGGAAATTGACTTCACCGATACGACGCCGCGCGGTGCCGTGCAGCATTCTGTGCGCAAGCTGCACCTCGCCCTGCCTTTTGTCAGCACCTTGCCCACGCAGCGCAATGTCAAGGTCGAGCCACGCCTGGCCCTGGAGGTCAATGGCAGTGCCTGGGATTCGGCCGCCCAGGCCACTCCCTTTGCCGAAGTCCGCCAAGGCGAGGTCCAGCTGCAGTTGCAGCAACTCGATGTCAAACCCTACCTTCCGTACTGGCCGGCCGGGCTGCCGCTGCGCATGACGAGCGCGGTTCTGGACGCCGATGTGCGGGCCCAGTTTGTGCAAAGCAGCCCCCCCAGCCTGGTGCTGAGCGGCAGCCTGGGCGTGCGTGCGTTGGCCCTGGCCGACCCGCGTGGTCAGCCCGTGCTGGAGTTGGAGGCTTTGCGGGTCCAGGCGCAGCGCATTGAGCCGCTGGCCGGGGTGGTCGCCCTGGCATCGGTCGAGGTGGACGCTCCCAGGCTGCAGCTGGAGCGCTTGGCCAATGGCCGATTCAATCTCGATACAGACACGAAACCTGCAAGAAATGCTACAAAAAAAGAAGCTACTGAAGCAGTTTCTATGCGGGCAGATGGCCAAAATGGCATGAAAAAACCGGTGCCACACTGGCGCCTGAACCTGCAGCAGTTCAAGCTCCAGGGGGGAGTCATCCAATGGCGTGACCGTAGTACCAAGCCCCAGGCCAGCCTCGCGCTGGAGGGCCTGGACGTGCAGGCGGAGCAGCTCAGCTGGCCACAGGAGGGTGAGGCGGCCAAGCTGCAGGCCAGTGCCCGCATTCCTGGCAAGAAGCCGGCCGAACTGCGTATCGCAGGACAGGGGGGGCTGGAGTCGGGCGATGCCACGGTGGAACTGCAGCAACTGGCCCTGGGGCTGGGCGCGCCGTACCTGGCCCAGTACCTGTTGCCCACGCTCGAGGGGACGCTCGATGCCCAGGCCGCAGTGCGCTGGAAGGGGACGGAGGTGCAGGCCACGTTGGAGCGCTTGCGTGTGCGTGAACTGGCGCTGTCGCCAAAGGACGCCAAGGACAGGAAAGAAGGCGCGGCCATGCCCCGCATCCAGTCGCTGGAAGTGGATCAGGCCCAGGTCGATCTGGCACGTCAGAGCGTGCATGTGGGCCGCATCCGTGTGCAGGCGCCGAGCGCCGAGGTCGAGCGCGATGCCCAGGGCCAGTGGATGTTTGAGCGGTGGTTGGTGCCCACCGCTGCTGCCCCTGTGCAGGCCGCAGCGCCGAAAGCCACGCCCTGGGACATCCAGGTTGACGAATTGGCGCTTGACGGGGGGGCGGTACGCTTGCGCGACCGCAGCCTGCGTCCGGTGGTGCGTCTGGATGTCAGCGCCCTGCAGATCAAGGCCAGGAAGCTAACGGCTCACGGCAAGACACCCGCCCAGCTGAGTGTCGCTGGCAAGGTGCAGTCGGGCCAGGTGGACGCGGGGCAGTTGCAGTTCCAAGGGAACGTGGCCTGGGCCCCGGTGGCCGTACAGGGCAAGCTGCGGCTGCAGGACCTGCCGGCCCATGCCGTGGCACCTTACGTGGCCGACCGACTCAATGTCGAAATCGTCCGTGCCGACGCCAACTTCAGTGGCAATGTGCAATACCAAGACACCGCGGGCGGGCCGCAGCTCGCGGTCGATGCCGACATGGCGCTGGAAGACCTGCGTGTCAACACCCAGCGGGGTGACGAGGGCCGTGACGAGCTGCTGAGCTGGAAGGCCCTGAACCTGCCCGGCGTGGCGCTGCGCATGGTGCCTGGCGCTGCCTTGCAGCTCAAGGTCCGCGAGGTAGGCCTCAACGACTTCTACGCCCGTGTCATCGTCAGCCCGCAAGGGCGTCTCAACCTGCAGGACATTGTGAAGACCGAAGCGCCCGTCGCTGCGGCCACCCCTGCGGCGGTAGCCTCGGCCCCCGCTGCTGCGTCTGCACCGGCACTGGACCCCGTCATTGATATCGGGCCGGTGACCCTGGCCCATGGCCGCGTCCAGTTCTCGGACCGTTTCATCCAGCCCAATTACTCGGCCAACCTGTCCGAGCTCAATGGCCGCCTGAGCCAGTTTTCGTCGCGCAAGGTCGAAGGGGTGGTGCAGCTGGCCGACCTGGATGTGCGCGGACGGGCAGAAGGCACGGCTTCACTGGCCATCGTCGGCAAGGTCAATCCGCTGGCCCAGCCCCTGGCACTGGACATCCAGGGCAAGGTGCGGGACCTGGAGCTCTCGCCACTGTCGCCCTACGCCATCAAGTACGCAGGCTACGGCATCGAGCGCGGCAAGATGAGTGTGGATGTGGGCTACAAGGTGCAGCCGGATGGCAAGCTCGACGCCACCAACAACATCGTGCTCAACCAGCTGCAGTTCGGCGACAAGGTGGAAGGCGCGCCCAACAGCCTGCCGGTCAAGCTGGCGGTGGCCCTGCTGGCCGACCGCAATGGGGTCATCGACATCAACCTGCCCATCAGCGGCTCACTCAACGACCCCGAGTTCAAGCTGGGTGCGGTCATCTGGAAAGTGATTACCAACCTCATCGTCAAGGCGGTGACGGCTCCGTTCAATCTGCTGGCCGGTGCCTTTGGTGGTGGCGGTGCGGATGAAACCGGGGCCGTGCCCTTTGCCAACGGCAAGTCCGAACTGGGCAAAGAGGCAAGCACTACGCTGGACAAGCTGGCCAAGGCTTTGCTGGAGCGCCCCGCCATCCGCATGACCGTGGTCGGTCAGGCGGACATGGCGGTGGAGCGCGAGGCGATCCGGCGCGAGCGCCTGAACACCCTGCTGCTGGCGGAAAAACGCCGCCGTGCCGTGGCCGACGGCAAGGACGCTGCGGCCGTCTTGACGGTCGATGCGGGTGAATATTCGGCCCTGCTCCGGCAGGTCTACCGGCGCTCGGACGTGAAGAAGCCGCGCAACCTCGTGGGCCTGGTCAAGGACCTGCCCGATGCCGAGATGGAAAAACTGCTGCTCGATAGCCTGAGCGTCAACGAAGAGTCGGTACGCGCGCTGGCCTTGGCCCGCGGCGTGGCCGTGAAGGAATACCTGGTGGCCCGGCAGGTGCCGGTGGAGCGGGTGTTCCTGGGTGCCATCAAGACCAGCGGCCTGGACGCTACCTGGTCGCCGCGCGCCGAGATGGCATTGACCATGCAATAAACCAGTGGGCTCCACGCATGTACCAACCCAAGCAATTTGAAGAGAACCGCCCCGAAGTGTTGCGCGCCGTGGTGCAGCAGCACCCGCTGGCCTTGCTCATCACGCTCAGCGACGACGGTTTGCAGGCCGACCCGATTCCGCTGCTGTGGCGTGAGAACGCCGTTGGACAGGTGGTGCTGGCCGGGCACGTGGCCCGCGCCAACCCCTTGTGGCAGCGCACCCGTTTCGACACCGAGGTGCTGGCCGTGTTCCAGGGACCGCAGCACTACATCAGCCCCGGCTGGTACGCCACCAAGGCGGAGCATGGTCGTGCGGTGCCGACCTGGAACTATGTCACGGTGCAGGCCCGCGGGCCGCTGCGTGTCGTGCAGGACCCAGCCTGGCTGCGCCAGCTGGTGGACGATCTGACCAACCAGCAGGAAGCCCCCATGCCCCAGCCCTGGCAGGTGGGCGATGCCCCGGCCGACTACATCAGCAAGATGCTTGCGGCCATCATTGGTATTGAAATTCCGGTGACGCAGTGGGTGGGCAAGTGGAAGACCAGCCAGAACCAGCCCTCAGAAAACCAGGCCAGCCTGGTACAGGCGCTCAATGCCATGGGTGAGACTTCCAATGCGGCACGGGACATGGCCGCATTGGTACGCGCGGGCGCGGCGGGTTAGCGTCAGGCCGCAGCGGGGCGCTCCTCACTGCCATTGGGGCGGCGGGCAAAGCGTCCTTCGATGGCCGGGTGCACCGGGTCGGGTCGGCCCCAGGGCCAGCCGCCGAACTCGGTGCGGCGGTAGTCGGCAAAGGCCTGCTCAATCTCGGCGCGGGTGTTCATCACGAAGGGGCCGTACTGGGCCACAGGCTCCGCAATCGGGCGGCCCTGCAGCACCAGCACTTCGCAGGCCGTGGCACCGGCCTGCAGCGCGCAGTCCTGGGTGGCGTCGATTTCAAGCGCGCAGTGGCGATCGGCGACCTGCTCACCAAGCTGCAACTGGTCGCCGAGGAAGAAATACACCATGCGCCGCGTGCCCTGGCCGCCCGCTGCGGGCAGGGTCCACTGCGCACCTGCTTCCATGCGCACGGTGTAGATGGCCACGTCGCTGCCGTCGCGGCTGGCCCAGGACTCGGGCGGCGGCGGCAAGGCTTGGGTGCCGTGCAGCTGCCCGGCCACGACCACCACCTCGGTGGCCTTGCCCTGTTCGTCCGTGTGGGTGACGCGGGGAATTTCTTCGGCCCAGAACATGGAGAAGTGGGGTGTTGCCATCTTGTAGCGGGCGTCGAGGTTGAGCCAGATCTGGAACAGCTCGGCCGGGTTGGCGCGGTCGGTATGGCGCAGCGGGAACATTTCGCAGTGCTGGATGCCGGCTCCGGCGGTGAGCCATTGCACGTCGCCCTCGCCATAGCGGGCGGTGGCGCCCAGCGAGTCGCTGTGGTCGATCATGCCGGCGCGGGTGACGGTGACGGTCTCGAAGCCTCGGTGCGGGTGTGCGGGAAAGCCCGGCACCGGGTGGCCGTGGTAGGTGCTGAAGCCGTTCCGCCCGCTGAAATCCTGGCCCAGGTCGCGCCCTTGCAGGTGCTGCGGCGCCAGGCCCTGCTCGGCAGTGCCTGCCGGGTAGGCGTCGTTGTGGTGGACGCAGAACAGGAAGGGATCGATGGTAGGCCAGGGGCCGGGCCCCAGGGCACTGGCCGAAAGGATGAGGGGGTGCAAGGTCATGGTGACATTGTCCTGCGTGGGGCGCGGTGTGCGCCGTGTGGGGCTTTTCGGTGCGGTGCTGGCAGCGAATAAGATCAGACCATGGTTGCAACCCGCCTCATTCATCTTCGCAGCGTGCGCATGGGCCTGCTGGCTTGCAGCGTGCTGCTGGCGGCCGCGTGGGGCCTGGTGCGCCAGCCTGCATTGCCCGATGCCGTGGCGCGCATGCCGATGACCACCTTGGCTGGCGGGGCGCCGGTGCAGGTCGGGCAGTTGCAGCGTGTCGACCAGGGCGATGTCCCCAACCCGGCGGGTGCGAAAGCCGGGCACGCAGCAACCCTGGTGGAAATGGCCCCCGAGAGCCCGGCCTTGCTGAGCCTGTTCTGGTTTTCCGGGGAGCGCGAAAGCGGACCGCAGGTTGAGATCGTGGCTTCGCAGTGGCTGCGCTCCACCCAGGCCTGGACGCCTCCGCGCACGGTGCTCAATCGCCACCAGCTAGGGAGCCAGCTGGGCCATGGCGTGCGCCGACTGGGCAATCCGGTGGCCTGGCGCGACGGACACAACCGCCTGCACCTGTATGTGGTGGCGACTGGATGGGGCGGCTGGGCTGCCAGCCGGGTGCTGCATGTGCGCCAGAAGGGCGATGCGCAGGATCTGGAACACCTGGCGTTCGAACCGGTGCGCACCTTGCCCCTGTCCTGGCTGTGGAACACCAGCTTTCTGGTGCGCAATGCCCCTTTGGACCTGAGCGATGGTGGCATGGCGCTGCCGGTGCATTTCGAGCTGGGGGCCAAGATTCCGGCCTGGGTGCAGGTCGATGCTGCGGGCGAATTTGCCGGTTGGCACCGCGTGTCACGTCGCGACCATGTGCTGCAGCCCAGCTTGCTGCCACTGGGGCCGCAGCATTGGCTGGCTTTGCTGCGCGACGAAAGTCCCATGGGACGCATTGCCGTGGCGCAGACCGTGGACGGAGGACGCCACTGGTCCGACTTGCCAGCACTGCCCCTGCCCAATCCGGATGCTTCGGTGGCCACGCTGGCACTGGCGCCCGGCGAGTTGGCCCTGGCATACAACCCGATTCGCAGTGGACGCGAGCGCCTGGACCTGGCCCGCAGCCACGATGGTTTGAACTGGACGCTGCAGGTGGTGGCACGCCAGGGCCAGGGGGAAGACGAGTATTCCTATCCCGCCATGCTGTGGGCCGATGGAAGCCTGTGGCTGGCCTATACCGTGGACCGTGCGCGGCTGGCCTGGCAGCGATTCGCACCGGTGGATCGACCATGAGCATCTGCCGTATGGAGGTTCCACAGTGATGGCCGTGTCGGAGTTCTGGGGGCAACTGCTGCAGGTGCAGACCGCCGCCTTGCCGTCCGTCTGGGGTGCAGCGGTCTGGCTGCGCTTGGGCTGGGCCCTGGTGCTGGCAGCGCTGGTGGCGACTCTGCTGGCGTGGTGGGGGCAAAGCCGTGGGCGTACCGATACCACCGGACGGGCCTGGACCCGGGGGCTGGTGGCTGTTGTGCTGCTGTGGTGTGCCGTGCCTGGGGAGGCTTCCCCCCCTTTCTGGCTGGGACTGGCTTTCCAGGCCCCCAGCCTGTCCTTGGGCTTGCTTGGCATGCTGGTGCTGGTGCAGCGCTGCGCGCCACCGGGGCCGTGGGCGCAGGGGGCGGCGGATACGCTGGCACAGATGAAGTCCTGGGCTGGGTTGGCCGTTGTGCTGGGCTGGGTGCTGCTGCTGGACACGTTTGCCATCTGGCCTATGGCGTTGTACCCGCTGGGCTTTGGCGTGGCAGCCTGGGTTGCCTTGCTGGCGGTCGTGGGCCTGCCCTGGGCCTGGCGCGCAGGGGCCTGGCGGACCCATGCCGCGGCAGGCGGCTGGGGGCTGGTGCTGCTCGGCTTCGCGCGGCTGCGTCTACCCAGCGGCAATGTATGGGACGCTGTGCTGGACCCCTGGCTCTGGGTTGTCGCGCACCTGGTCGGCCTCAAGGCTCTTCTTTTTTGCTATAGAAAAAGAAGCTGATTACGCAGTTTTCTTGCGGGCGAGGGCCTGATTTGGCCTGAAATTCAGGCCGTTTCGGTGTGTGCTCCAATGGTGCCGCGGGTGTGCTGCACCAGGGTGTCGAACACCTGTGCACGCTGTGTGCAGGCACTGGCATCGCCGTCGCGGGCGGCTTTTTCCAGCTCGGCACAGAGCTGCCCCAATTGCATGGCCCCGACCGACTGGGCCGATGACTTCAGGGCGTGGGCGGCGGCCCGCACAGCCGGCAGGTCCTGGGCCTGCAGGGCTGCCAGCGTGGCGCCGTGCTGGGTTTGCAGGTTGTCGAGGAATTTGCCCAGCAGGCGCCGGTGCATGGCAGGGTTCGGGCCGATCAGCCGAGACAGGGCCTGGTTGTCAAACACCGGCAGTGCGGGTGCTGCGGCGGGGGGCTCGGGCGGCGTAGCTGCAAGCCCGCCAGGCAGCCAGCGTTGCAGCATGGCGCTGAGCTCAGGCAGCCGCAGCGGTTTGCTCAGATAGCCGTCCATGCCCTGGGCCAGGCAGCGTTCGGCTTCGCCTTGGAGCGCATTGGCGGTGACGGCAATGATGGGCAGGTGGCGTGGACTGCCCTGCTCGCTCTGGCGGATGGCCTGGGTCAAGGCAAAACCGTCCATGCGCGGCATATGGCAGTCGGTCAGCAGGAGCGCGTATTTGTCCTGCTGCAGCATGTCCCAGGCCATCTGGCCATCGACCGCGGCCTCGCAGGCATAGCCGAGCAGGCCCAGCTGCTGGCAGATGACTTCGCGGTTGACCTCGTTGTCTTCGGCCACCAGGATCAAGCGCCCGGCCTGGTGCGCAGCCTGCACCGAGGGGGCACTGCCCGGTGCCGACTGCGCACTGGCAGGCACCGTGGCCGCGGCGGCTGCCGCGCTCTGCTGGCTGGGGCTGCAGGGCTGCATGGGCAGGCGCACTGTGAAGCAGCTGCCGTGTCCGGTTGCGCTTTCCACGGCAATGCTGCCGCCCAGCAGGTGCACGAGCCGGTGCGTGATGGACAGCCCCAGACCGGTACCGCCGTAGTGGCGACGGATGCTGGCGTCGGCCTGTGTGAAGGGCTGGAACAGGCGCTCCAGCACCTGCGCGTCCATGCCGATGCCGTTGTCGCGGACCTGCAGCTGCCAGTGCGCTTGCGGCGCACCGGGCGGGCTGGCCGTGAGTGCGATGTTGGCGATCGGGTTGCTGGCGGCGGCGAACTTGATGGCATTGCTCAGCAGGTTGAAAAGGATTTGCTGCAGGCGGGTGGGGTCGCTCAGCACACAGGCCGGGACCTCGGGGGCGACGTGGACCTGTATCTGCACCTGTTTGGCGTCGGCCAACTTCTGCAGCGTGGCCACGCTGCCCGCGAGGAGTTCGCGCGGGTTGGTGGGCAGCATCTCCAGGCTCAGCTTGCCGGCCTCGATCTTGGAGAAGTCCAGGATGTCGTTGAGGATGGCCAGTAGCACCAGCGAGGACTGCTGCACGGTGTCGAGCATGCGTTGCTGTGTGGCGTCCAAGGGGGTGTGGCGCAGTACATCGACCATGCCAATGACGCCGTTCATCGGGGTGCGGATTTCGTGGCTCATGTTGGCCAGGAAGCTGGACTTGGCACGGTTGGCCTGGTCGGCCTGGTCGCGGGCCGCCTGCAGTTCGGCGGTGCGCTGGCGAACTTGCTCCTCCAAGTGGTCGCGGTAGTGCTGCAGCTCCTGGGCCAGGGTTTTCTGCTCGGTGATGTCGTAGTACACGCCGAGCACGCCCTGGATCGTTCCCTGGGCATTGCGCAGGGGCACTTTGGCCGTGCGCGCCCAGATGCGCTGGTCAGCCCCCACCTGCACCTGCTCCTCGTAAAACGGTTTGGCGACCCCCGACTCGATGACGGAGCGGTCGTCGGCCCGGAACAGTTCGGCCAGGGGAGCCCAGCCCAGCTGGTAGTCGCTTTTGCCGACGATGTCCTGGGGCGACTGCAAGCCGGCATCGTGGGCAAACAAGGTGGTGCAGCCCAGGTAGTTGAGTTCGTGGTCTTTCCAGAAGATGCGCACCGGTACCGTGTTGATGAGGTTGTTGAGCAGCTCCACCGAGTGCCGCAACTGTTCCTCCACGCGTTTTTTCTCGCTGATGTCCTGCACCGTCCCCTGGGTGCGCAGTGGCGTGCCATCGGCGTCGAATTCGCTGACACCGCGTTCATGGACCCACTTGACGCGTCCATCGGCCATGCTCAGCCGGTGTTCGATTTCGTAGGGTACGCGGTGCTCCAGGCTGCGCGCATAGGCCTGGTCCACCAGTTCGCGGTCGTCGGGGTGGATGGCGTTGAGAAAACCCTCGTAGCTGGCTGCAAAGCGCGCCGGGTCGATTTCGAAAATGCGGAAGATTTCGGGGCTCCAGTGCAGGGCATTGGTGCGCAGGTCCAGGTTCCAGTGCCCCAGACCGGCCAGGCGTTGTGCTTCTTCGAGCTGGCGGGTGGTGGTCTGCAAGGCCTGCTCGCTGGCACGCAGCGTGGCATCGCGCTCGTGCTGCACCTCCAGCAGGGCGTTGAAGCCGGCAATGAGCAGGCCGATTTCGTCTTGCCCCCCCACCGGTAGTGGGGCTGCCTCCAGTCCCGATTCACGCTGGCGTGCCAGCGCCAGGCTGGCGCGGTGGGCGGGCGCCAGCTGGTGGCGCACCAGCCAGATGTTGAGCACCAGGGCCAGCAAGGCCAAGGCCACGGTGGCGGCAAGGAGCGCGCGCATCAGGTTGTGGATCGGGGCGAAGGCTTCGGCCTGGGGCAGCAGGGCCATCAAGGTCCAGTCGGCAGAAGGAATTTGCGCACCCGAGGCCAGGCTGGGCAGGCCTTCGAAGCTGTCGAGCCGCACCTGCCCGGTGCCGCCCTGTACAAAATGGTCGAACGCCGGAGCAACCCCTGGTGCTGGCAGGGCGCGCAAGGCCTGCTTGGCATCGGTTCCGGCGATGACCATGCGCCATTCGTTGGAGACCAGCAGGTAGCTGCCGGTGGCGCCGTAGGGGGTCGAAAGGATGGGGCTGGTGAAGTTGGCACGGGCCAGATCGACCACCCCCACCAGCGTGCCGCTGATTCCGCCATGGGGCTGGCGCAAGGGTACCGCGATGGACACCGTGGGGGTTCCCAGTGCCTTGCCGATGACCGGCTTGCCCACCTTGGGCTGGCCGGTCTGCAGGGCGTGGACCACATGGTTGCGGTCCCGGTAATTCAAACCGACCCGTTGGGCGCTGCGGGGGTACGAGGCCACGGCAAGGCCCTGGGCATCGGTGATGAAGGCGCCGCCATTGAACAGGTGCGGCAGGATGGGGTTGGCCTCCAAGGCAGCTTGCAGCGCCTGGGTCGATCGGCCTTGGAGGGGGGCCAGAACATTGCTGGCCTCGTTCAGGGCCTGGATGCCTTCGCGCAGGCTGTGCTCAATCGCTTTCGCCTGCAGGTCGACAGTGGCCGATTGCTGGCGGCCCAGTACCTGCTCCAGGTCGGTGGTCAGTCGCTGCTGCACCAGGACATCGAGTGCGACCAGGACGCAAACCACCACGCCAAGGGACAGGATGGTCAGGCGGGTTTGCAGCGAGTGCCAGGACAAAAATGGCCGACGGCCAGGGAATGAAGGCATGGGCAGAGAACGGAGAGAAGGGTTACATGCAGGCGCGGTAGACCTCGGCCAGCGATACAGCGCCAGTGCGCGCCAGCTTGACGCCGTTGTCGGCTAGGCCGGACATGCCGCTGGCCACCGCGCTCTCGCGGTAGATGTCGGAAGCTACGCCATGGTCAATGCACTGGGCCAAGGCCTTGTCCATGACCATCAGTTCGTAGATCGCTTGACGTCCGGAAAAACCGGTGCCATGGCAGTGTTCGCAGCCGGTACCGTGGAAGAAGACTTCGTCGACGGGCACCCGCAGGTTGGCGCGCATGAGTGCGTCCACGGGCTCCGGTGCGCGGCAGTGCGGGCAGTTGGTGCGCACCAGGCGCTGGGCCAGCACGCCGATCACGGCCGAGCGGATCAGGTAGGGCTCTACGCCCATCTCGATCAGGCGCACCAGGGCGCTGGGCGCGTCGTTGGTGTGCAGGGTACTGAACACCAGGTGGCCGGTGAGGGCGCTTTCCACCGCAATCTTGGCGGTCTCGAAGTCGCGCATTTCACCGATGAGGATGACGTCCGGGTCGTGGCGCAGGATGTGGCGCAGGGCCTTGGGAAAGGTGAACTGGATGACCGGGTTGACCTGGATCTGGATGATGTTTTCCAGCTCGTACTCGATCGGGTCTTCCACGGTGATGATGTTGACGTTCTGGCGCACCACTTCCTGCAGGGCCGCGTACAGCGTGGTGGTCTTGCCCGAGCCGGTGGGGCCGGTGACCAGCACAATGCCCATGCTGCGGCGCAACAGGTCGCGCAGCTGGTCCAGGTCGTGGGGCTCGAAGCCGATGGCGTCGAGGTTGCGCATGTCGGCAGTGCGGGCCAGCACACGGATGACCACGCTTTCGCCGAACTGAGATGGGATGATGGAAATGCGCAGGTCGACATCGGCCTGGCCGCCGCTGTAGCGTATGCGGCCATCCTGGGGCAGGCGGTGCTCCGAGCTGTTCATGCTGGCCAGGATCTTGATCCGGCCCACCACCGGCGGCAGCAGGGCGCGGCGCATGGTGCGGGCCGTCACGAGTGTGCCATTGATGCGGTACAGCACTTCAAACAGGCGCGGGCCCGGGCGGAAATGGATGTCCGAAGCCTTGCGGCTGATGGCTTCGGAGAGGATGTTGTTGACCAGGCGCACGATCGGGGCCTGGCGCGCCAAGACCTCCGCCTCGTTCCACAGGCGTTGTTCGTCTTCCGAGCTTCCGGCTTCAATTTCGCTGATGGCCAGGGACTCCAGTTCGGTGGACTCGTTTTGCCCACCGTAGCAGCGTGCAATGGCGGTGTGGATGGCTTCGGTACCGGCCAGGACCGCCATGACCCGGCATTGCGTGACGAAGCGCAGGATGTTCTGTGCATCGGTGCTCAGCGGCCCCCCCAGCGCGACCAGCAGCAGGTCGGACTCCCGCAGCAGCGGCAGGACCTGCAGCCGTTGGGCCATTTCCGGTCCCAGGACATCGAGGGCGGCAGTCTGGGGCTGCATTTCACCGAGATCGACCACCGGGACGTGGGCCAGCACACCGGCAATGCGTACTGCCTTGTCCATGTCGCAGACCTGTGCCGGGTCGCTGCTGTGGTGCAGCACCAGGCGTGCGGCCAGTTCGGTGGGGTCGTCCTGGGGGTGCTGTACGCGGGTTTCAAAGGCGGTGCGTACGCACTCGGGGCCGCCGACCTTGTCCAAGGCATTGCAGCTCTCCACCGGCATGACATGGTAGTCGCCATGCTGCAGCAGCTCGCGCAGTGCCTCCAGGGTGGTTGGGCAGTGCTTGGTCGCACCGTCCGCGGGGCTGTCGCCGTAGGGTTGCAGCGGTGCCGGCTCGGTATCGTGCACCGGCCAGACGCGTGCGGCCAGCGGCGCTGCCGAGAAGTCGCCGCTGAGCAGGGGGTCGAAGTCTTGGTCGTGCGGATAGTGGCTCATGGTACGTGCAGGAGTATGCACCTGCATGTTCGCACCATGTGGCCGCGCATTACTTGATATGCATCAAGGCCGCTTGGGAAGCAGCAGCCATTCCTGGCGGAACAACCACTGCTGCGGATACCAGAGGTTGTCCAGGGTCACTTCACCGGTCTTGTGCCGGCTTTTTACATGCCAGCGGGTGGCCAGCACCTGGCAGCCCGGAGCGCAGCTGGGCTGTGCTTGTTCCAGATCGTCCTGCAGCCATACCACGGCATCGAACTCCTGCAGCAGCCGCTGCAGACGTTCACCGGGGGGGGTGTCCGGGTACAGGGCGCCGGTGTTGCGGCCTTCAGCGTCGTACGGTGTGATGCGCGCGTGGTCGATGCGGAAATGGAAACGCTCGTACTGGCCAGTGAATCCGTTGGGTACCGCCACCTGCTTGTCCCGCAGGCGGGCTTGGATCTCCGGTCCCCATTCGGTGCCCGGTGGGGACAGCGGGGCGACCATGGCGCTAAAGCAGGCGTAGGTCAGCGCAGTGACCAGCAGGGCCATGGGGCGCAGCCAGTGTCTCAGGAAAAAAGCAGCGGCAGCTAGCGTCAGACCTGCGCAGGCAGCTATGGAAACTGTAGCTACTTCGAAGGGGCTGGAGATGTCCATTTCACCCATGACCCAGCCGATGCGACCCAGCATCACGAGTGCCGGGGCCAGCACCAGCAAGGTCAGTGCATGCCAGATGCGCGGGATGCGCTCCCAAGCCAAAGCCATGGCAATGGCCAGTGCCGGCATGGCCGGAATGAGGTAGCGCTCTGAGCGCTGGCTGGGAATGGTGAACACCACCAGCCAGACCAACAGCCACGCCAGCAGGACCTTGTACGGTACCGGCAGGCCGCGCAGGGGGCTGCGCTGGCGCAGTTGCCACAGCGCCCACAGGCAGAACCCTCCAACCACCAGGGCCAGCAAGCCGCCATTGGCCGGGTAGGCAAAGAGCTGGGTCCACATCGGGTAGGCGCCATGGAGCGCGGCCTGCCAGTAGCCCTGGCCGCTGGACATTTTCCCTGCGTTCTCGGCGACGATGAATTCCTGCCACACGGCGGCCGGGTCCGGGTCGAGCACAAACCACAGAGCGAAGATGCCCACGCCCAGTAGGGTGCTCCAGGCCAGCTGCAGGCTGGTGCGCCACAGCAGCGGCCAGGTGATGCGCGGCGCTGTCAGCAGCCAGGCGGCCCAGACGCTGGCAGCGGCCGGGACCACCAGCGCGAACGACTTGTAGGCTGCACCCAAGCCCATGGCCAGGCCCATCAGGGTGGCGGCCAGCCAGGAAAGCTGCTGCTGGTCAGCCGGACGCAGCCGTTGCCACAGCACCCACCACATGGGCAGGGCAAGCCAGAAGGTCTCGGGTGCCGAGGTCAGGTAGGCACGTCCGTAGCGGAAGGTGGAGAAGAACAGCAGGTACAGGCTGGCGGCGATGCAGGCGGTGCGCAGCTTCTGCGCGGCGTTGGACTGCAGGCGGTGGGCGAAGAAGGCCAGCAGGCCTGCCGTGGCGAAGGTGTAGAGCACGCTGGGAAGGCGCAGCGCGAACAGGCTCCAGTGCTGCCCCCAGCCCCCGGCCACCATGGCCTGCCAGATCAGCAGGGGCGGCTTGGTGTTGCGCGTGCCCACCAGTTCGGACTGCAGGGGCAGCCAGTGGCCGCTCTCGGCCGTCATGCGGGCGATGTGGATATAGACCATCTCGTCGCCATTGGTCGGGGCATAGGGGCTGCCCAGTCCATAGAGATAGAGTGCAGTTGCTATGAAAACAAGAGCTATCCAGGCAGTGTCGGTGCGGGCGACGTGCCCAAAAGGCTTCAAACTGGAAGGCATGGCGGGCACTGGTCGCGTGGCCTATTCGCTGGGGCGTCTGAAGGTCCAGCGGTCATTGGCCAGAAAATTGCTCACGCTGGCCGCAATGATGGCGATGATGTTGGCCACACGGTAGTCCATGCTGCCGGACAGCAGCAGGGTCAGCACGTACTGGATCGCGCTGCCAAAGGCCGACGCGGTGGCGTACTGGCCGAACTCCATGCCCAATACGCGCAGGCTGATAGGCTGAGGCTCCCCGGCTTCCAGCAGGCGCACGCGGTCGGCCCAAGTCCACAGCCGGTTCCAGGTGAAGTTGTTGAGCGTGGCCAGCGAGATGGCCAACGCCAGTGAGAGATAGGGTTTCTTGTAGTCGGCCTCGATGGCGGCAAACAGGTACTCGTGCCCCAGGTACAGCACGCTCAGGTTGACCACCACGCCGCTGGCGCCGACGATGCCGAACTTGATGAAGCGGTAGCGCTCCAGCAGGCCCAGTGCCCACAGGGTGGCACGCTGTACACGGTATACCAGACTCATGCTGCGGACCGCAGGAAGCCCAGGGCCTGGTCCAGCACCGGGTCGGGCGCGATGCGCTTGAGGCACTGGTTGTCGCCATCGCAGAAGGTCAGGCGGTGGTTGTAGGCGGTGAGACAGGGCGAGCAAGCGATGCCGCTTTCCAGGATGATGGTGCGCTTGCCCAAGGGTCCGTACAGCTTGCCGGTCTCGGGGCCGAAGAAGACCATGGTCTGGATTGGCGTGACGGTGGCGAAGTGACTGGGGCCGCCGTCATTGGTGATGAGCAGCGTGGAGGCATGCATCAGCATCAGCAGTTCGCGGATGCTCTTGGTGTAACCGGTCAGGTCAATGCAGGCGTCGCTTCCCACTTGCTTTTTCAGATCGCGCGCCAAGGCTGCGTCGTCCTTCAGGCCAATGAGTCCCACGGCGTGGCCAGCGGAACACAGGCCTTGCACCACGCGGGCGTAATGCGCCGCCGGCCAGGCGCGCTCGGGCAGGATGCCGCCGCCGGCATAGACCAGTACCAATTGGCGCGCCTTGGTCACCGGGTGATCGGTTTCGACCTTGCTACGGTAGGCCGCCAATTCTTCGGGCGTGAAGGCCACCGACAACTCGGGCTCGGCCGGAATCTCACGGATGGCCCCGGCGCGGTTGCGCGGCATGCCTTCCGGCGACTCCAGCGCATCCACCAACGAAAGGAATTGCTTGCTGATGTGCTGGTAGGGGTTGTAGGGAATCGCGTGGTTGATGAAGCTGCCGCGGTACAGGCCTTCCTGCGTGTGCGGTGTGAAGCCAGCGCGGACGGGCGCACCGGTGGAGAAGGACAGCAGGGCGCTGACGCGCGAGAACAGCTCGCAGTCGATCACCGCGTCCAGGCCTAGGCGGCGCATCTTCAGGCTCACCGCCAGGATGTCGCGGACCAGCGAACCGCCGGAGCTGTCGTCCAGCGTATGCATGTGCTCGACCTCGGTCAGGCTGAGCAGCTTGGAGACTTCCTGGTTCTTCTTGAGTTGCAGGATGTGGATCGCCGCGCCGGGGTACTGGCGGCGCAGCTGGGCAAACATCGGCCCGGCGAGGACGATGCTGCCCATTTCCGACAGCAGGATGACCAGGATGTTCTTCGGCGCCTGGGGCATGCGCGCCGGGGCGCCGAACAGGCCGGTGAACGTCACCCAGCCAGACACCACGCCGCACAGCAGCTGGCCAACCCAGCGGTCGATGAAGCGTTGTGTCTGGATTTTCATGGGGGTATTTTCTCTGGCTTTTGCGGCATTGTGGCTGCGGCGCGGCGCTTATGCGCCTTCACATCGCTTCGCGATATGAGCCTTCGCCGCAAAGCCCACGGTTTGCTGCGCAAACGCCGGTCTTACAGCCCGGCCGCTGCACGCAGCGCCTGGGCTTTGTCGGTGCGTTCCCAGGTGAACTCGGGCTCTTCACGGCCGAAGTGGCCGTAGGCGGCGGTCTTCTCGTAGATCGGGCGCAGCAGGTCCAGCATCTGGATGATGCCCTTGGGGCGCAGGTCGAACACTTCGGCCACGATGGCGGAGAGTTTGTCATCGGGGATGACGCCCGTGCCTTCGGTGTAGACCGTGATGTTCATGGGCTTGGCCACACCGATGGCGTAGGCCACCTGCACCTGGCACTGCTTGGCCAAGCCGGCGGCGACCACGTTCTTGGCCACGTAACGCGCGGCGTATGCGGCCGAGCGGTCTACCTTGGATGGGTCCTTTCCGGAGAAGGCGCCACCACCGTGGGGGCAGGCACCGCCGTAGGTGTCCACAATGATCTTGCGACCGGTCAGGCCGCAGTCACCCTGCGGGCCGCCGACGACGAAGCGGCCGGTGGGATTGATCAGGTAGCGCGTGTTCTGCAGCCATTCCTTGGGCAGCACGGGCTTGATGATCTCTTCGATGATGGCTTCGGTGAAGCTGGCCTTCATCGTGGTTTGGGTTTCCGACTGGTCGGGACTGTGCTGGGTGGACAGCACCACGGTGTCGATGCTGTGGGGCTTGCCGTTCACATAGCGCATGGTGACCTGGCTCTTGGCGTCGGGGCGCAGGAAGGGCAGGCGACCGTCCTTGCGCAGCTGGGCCTGGCGCTCCATCAGGCGGTGGGCATAGTAGATGGGCGCGGGCATCAGCTCGGGCGTTTCGTCGCAGGCGTAGCCAAACATCAGGCCCTGGTCACCGGCGCCGGTGTTCAGGTGGTCGTCCGACGCATGGTCCACGCCCTGGGCGATGTCGTTGGACTGCTTGTCGTAGGCCACCAGCACGGCGCAACCCTTGTAGTCGATGCCGTACTCGGTGTTGTCGTAGCCGATGCGCTTGATGGTGTCGCGTGCCACCTGGATGTAGTCCACATGCGCGTTGGTGGTGATTTCACCGGCCAGCACGACCAAGCCGGTGTTGGTCAGCGTTTCAGCGGCCACGCGGGACTTGGGGTCCTGCTTGAAGATGGCGTCCAGGATCGCGTCGGAAATCTGGTCGGCGACCTTGTCGGGATGGCCTTCGGAAACCGATTCGGAAGTGAAGAGAAAGTCGTTTGACATGTGGCAATACTCCAAATAATTACAACCGTTTGCGTTGCCTGGGCTTTGGAGCTTGCAGCGAACGCTTTAGCAGAGGTGTCCAGTGGACAAGGCACAATGGCGGCCTTTCAGCATCACCAATGTGAGCGTCGCCCTGCAAGTAGTTCTATAACTCAGCGACGCTGACGATTCTAGCCCACTCATGTCCGTTGTTTTCAGGTTTCTGGCCCTGTGGCCCTTGTGCTTGCTGCATGCGCTGGGTGCAGTCATGGGGGGGCTGGCGTTCCTGTTCTCCAGGCAATACCGGGATCGCTTCCGGGAAAATCTGGCGCAGGCCCAGCTGGAAAACCGGGTTGGATGGCGGGCCATTGTCTCAGCAGGACAGATGCTGAGCGAGCTGCCGCGCTTGTGGTTTGGACGCCCGGTTGCGGTGCTATGGGACGGTTGTGAGCACATTGAGGATGCCTTGCATGGTGGGCGGGGCATTATTTTCCTGACGCCCCACCTGGGGTGTTTCGAGATCACGGCACAGGCCTATGCCAGCCGCTTCGGGGCACGGCAGCCCATCACGGTGCTGTACCGGCCGGCGCGCAAGGCCTGGCTGCGTGCCTTGGTCGACCACTCCCGTCGACGGCCGGGTCTGGAGACAGCGCCCACAACTTTGGCGGGTGTCAAGCAGTTGTTGAAGGCATTGAAGTCAGGCGGCTGTGTGGGTTTGTTGCCGGACCAGGTGCCGCCGTTAGGGCAGGGCGTATGGAGCCCGTTTTTTGGACGAAATGCCTACACCATGACACTGGCGGCGCGGCTGGCCTTGCAGACGGGCGCCGTCGTTCTGTTGGGCTGGGGCGAGCGTTTGTCCTGGGGGCGTGGTTATGCGGTGCATGTGCAGCCGCTGGGTCAGACCTTGGACAAAGACCAGACCGTTGCTGCTGGACAGATCAATCAGGCCATGGAGCAGCTCATTTGCCAGGTGCCAGAGCAGTACCTCTGGGGGTACGCGCGCTACAAGGCGCCCAAGGCAGATTCTTAGCAGGGGCAGACTGATGACGCGTGGCATTCTTTGGCTGATGCGCTGTAGCGCCCATTTGCCCTTGCCGGTATTGCGCGCATTGGGCGCAGCGTTGGGCTGGCTTCTGTACGTGGGCGTGGCGTCCCGCCGCAAGGTGGTGGACATCAACCTGGCCTTGTGTTTTCCGCAATGGTCGGTGTCGCAGCGTCGGCGTGTTGTGCGCCGGGTCTTTATCTTGTTTGGCCAGTCCTGGCTAGACCGGGCCTGGCTATGGCATGGTGCGCCTGCACGGGTGCGCGAGCGCCTGGTTTTGACGGGAGCCTTGGATGAGCTTGTCGGCGATGCACCTACCGTACTGTTCGCACCCCATTTCATGGGGCTGGATGCCGCCTGGACGGCGTTGACGCAACAGCTGGACCGGCGGTTCTCCACCATTTATTCGCCCCAACTCAATGCGGCGGTAGACGCCTGGATACTGGAAGGGCGCCAGCGCTTTGGTCAGCCAGAAATGGTGGCTCGGTTGGCGGGCGTCAAGCCCATCGTGGCCGCCGTGCGGGCGGGACAGCCGCTGTACCTGTTGCCAGACATGAATTTTGATCCATCTGAATCGCTTTTTGTTCCGTTTTATGGTGTGCCGGCAGCAACGGTGCCTTCGCTTTCACGTTTTGCCAAACTCGGCAAGGCCAAAGTGGTACCGGTGGTGACGCGATTGACGCCCTCCGGATACGAAACGCGTATTCTTCCCGCCTGGGACAACTTTCCCTCGGGAGACTTGGAGGCAGACACCTCGCGCATGAATGCGGAGTTGGCCCGCTACATCGACATCGATCCCGCGCAGTACTACTGGGTGCACAAGCGCTTCAAAGACCGACCCGATGGCGCAGCGCCTCCCTATTGAGGGTTTGCGAGAGTGCTTTCTGCGGGCGATGGGATGGAAGCCGGGGCATGGGTCCAGTTCCATAGTAACCGAGCAACGTCACCGATGCCGGTGTGTTTCGGTGCCGAGAAAAGGCGCACTTCCCCGCCGCCCGCCTGCAGCTTGGCAATGGCCAAAGCCTTTGCCGCTTCGCTGCGGGTGAGCTTGTCGGCCTTGGTCAGGATGACCAGGAATTTCAGACCCTCTTCCACGCGCGGGCGGATGACTTCCAGCAGGATTTCATCGAGTTCGGTCATTCCATGGCGCGGGTCACACATCAGGACGATGGCCTTGAGATTCTTGCGGCTGACCAGGTAGTTCGCCATGACCTGTTGCCAGCGCAGCTTGTCTTGCATGGGCACGGCGGCGTAGCCGTAGCCCGGCAAGTCGGCCAGTACCGCGTCAGTCACCCCCTGCTTGCCCAATGCAAACAGATTGATGTGCTGGGTGCGTCCTGGCTTCTTCGAGGCAAAGGCCAACTGCTTCTGCTGGGTCAGGGTATTGATGCAGGTCGACTTGCCGGCATTCGAGCGGCCGACAAACGCGATCTCGGGAACTTCCAGTTCGGGAAGAAAGTGCAGTTGGGGGGCCGTGGTCAGGAAACGGGCCGTGTGCAGCCATCCCATCGCGATGGTTTCTTCGGTTTTGGGAGCCGAAGGCGTGCTTGTCTTGCGGGCTGCGGCTGTGGGTGCTGGCTTGGTGGTCATGGTATCTTTGGGGTGCCCGATGGCGCCATTGTAGAATGGCGCTGTTTCGCCCTCAGACTACATTAATCCCATGAAGTTGATCGCTCCCCTGATTCTTGCCGCCGCATCGGCATTCGCTGTCTCCGCAATCGCCCAGGATGCCAAGCACGAGGCGGCCCCTGCCAAGGCGGCCAAACCCGACCTTGCCAAGGGCGAGGCAACTTTCACCGCCATGTGTGCAGCGTGCCATGGAGCCGATGGAAATTCACCGGCGCCGACCTATCCCAAGCTGGCGCAGCAGCATCCGGAGTACCTGGCCAAGCAGTTGCAGGAGTTCAAGAGTGGCAAGCGTGCCAGCCCCATCATGCAGGGCTTTGCGACTGCATTGTCCGATGAGGATATGAAGAACGTGGCTTACTTCATCACCACCAAGAAGTCTGCAGCCGGTGCATCGGCCGACAAGACCTTGGTGACCTTGGGCGAGCGCATCTACCGTGGCGGCATTGCCGATCGCCAGATTCCCGCCTGTGCGGGTTGCCACAGTCCCAATGGTGCAGGTATTCCGGCTCAGTATCCTCGCCTGGCAGGACAGTGGGGTGATTATGTAAGCGCGCAGTTGGTCGCGTTCCGCGATGGCGTGCGTGGCAATAGCCTGCAGATGGCACAGATTGCTGCGAAGATGAATGACCGCGAAATCAAGGCCGTGTCGGACTACATTGCCGGTTTGCGTTGATTCGGTATCCGGCCCCGTCAAAGCCACCGCATGCGGTGGCTTTTTTATTTCCTGCGGTAAATCTACTGTCGTTAGCAACCACTGGCGTTGTACGGCCAACTGCTTGTGTCCACAATGGCATGTAAGACATGCGCATGCTGCTGCGACAAACAGTGTCTGATCAGGAGTTCTTATGTCGTACACGAGAATCTGGGATGGGTGTGACCGTCCGACTTCCAGTGAAATTACCCCACTGACAACCTACCGACGCCGCCACGTTTTGGCCGGTATGGGTGGTGTGTTGGGTGGAATGGCGAGTGCATCACTGTGGGCTGGGGAAAATGCCCCTGGCAAACTGAAACCCCTGGCCCACGGACAAAGCTCCTTGGAAGGAGCGCAGGTGCCGGACAAATGGACGCCGTACAAGGATGTCACCGGGTACAACAATTTCTATGAGTTCGGCACCGACAAGACCGACCCAGCTGCCCGTGCGCATGCACTCAAAACCAGCCCGTGGGAGATCGCGGTGGAGGGGCTGGTCAAACGACCGGGAAAGATAGGGTTGGAGGATCTGCTGCGTCTGGCGCCCTTGGAGGAGCGTGTGTATCGCTTGCGTTGTGTCGAGGGCTGGTCGATGGTGATTCCATGGATTGGCTACTCGCTGTCGGCCTTGATCAAGCGCTTTGAACCGCTGGGAAGTGCCAAGTATGTGGAGTTCACCAGCTTGGCAGATCCTGCCACCATGCCCGGTGTGCGTTCCAGCGTGCTTGACTGGCCTTACACCGAGGGTTTGCGCCTGGATGAGGCATTGCATCCGTTGACGCTCCTGGCGGTGGGCTTGTATGGCGAGGTGCTGCCCAACCAGAACGGTGCACCGGTGCGGCTGGTAGTACCCTGGAAGTATGGTTTCAAGAGTGCCAAATCGATAGTCCGGATTCGATTGACAGAGAAGCAGCCCGTGACAGCCTGGAACCGTGCGGCTGCCAATGAATACGGGTTCTATTCCAATGTGAATCCTTCGGTCGACCACCCCCGCTGGAGCCAGGCCACGGAGCGGCGATTGGGGGAGGATGGGCTGTTCAGCAAGAAACGCAAGACACTCCTGTTCAATGGCTATGAGGCCCAGGTTGGGCAGTTGTATGCAGGGATGGATTTGCGACGCTTTTACTGACGCTAGACGTATTTGATGGCGAAGCTTGTTTTCATCAAGGTTGGCGTGTTCATGCTGGCCTTGGTCCCCGCCTTGTACCTTTCAGTGGCGGCAGCACTGGACGGACTGGGCAGTAATCCGGCGGAAGCGTTGATCCGGTCGACCGGTGATTGGACTTTGCGCTTTTTGTGCATAGCCCTGGCGGTGACGCCGTTAAGGCTGATCACGGCCTACCCCCAGTGGGCGCGATTTCGGCGCATGTTGGGTCTTTTTTGTTTTTTTTATGCTGCCCTGCATGCCACCAGCTACGCCTTCCTGGACATGGGCTTCGCAATGGCGGATATCTGGGTTGACATTGGCAAGCGCCCCTTCATTCTGGTCGGATTTGTGGCGTTTCTTGTCTTGACCCTGTTGGCGGCAACCTCATGGAGCGGGGCGCAGCGACTTCTCGGCGGCAGGCGTTGGCAATTGCTTCACCGCAGTGTGTACCTGGTGGCGATTCTTGCCGTCGCACACTTTCTATGGATGCGTGCAGGCAAGAACAACTTTGCAGACGTCTGGTGGTATGCCGCTATTCTGGGGGGGCTGCTCGGATTTCGCGGCTATCGTTACATAAGGAATACGTATCTTGTCCGCATGGAAATTGGTTAGTTTGCTATCAATACCAGAGCGTGCCGTGCTACTGTGTGGTGCTGCTTTCTGTCGGCAGTGTTTTGGCCGGAAGGTACAAGGAACCGGTTTGACCGCAGGCCCCCAATACCAGGGTGCACAGCACGGACACAAGTAGAATTTTTTGAAACTTGGACATGCAGAAATTATGACTGACAAAGAATTTTTGGACCGTGCGGAACTGCTTCTGGGAGCCGTCGAGCAAAGCTGTGATCGCATCAACGAAGAAACCGATGCCGATCTGGACAACCAGCGGGTCGGCGGCATGGTGACGATCACGTTTGCGAACCGCACGCAAGTCGTGGTGAACCTGCAAAAACCCTTGCACGAAGTCTGGATGGCCGCACGTGATGGCGGTTATCACTTCAAATGGAGCGATGGCGCCTGGCAGGACACCAAGGGTGGCGGCGAGTTCTTTTCCATGCTCTCCCGGTGCGCCAGTGCGCAGGCAGGTGTCGCGTTGCGCTTTGTCGCTAATTCTTAAACAGATCGAGAATCTTTTTCTTCTCGTCTGCGGCTGGTGGGGTACTGGCCTCGCCATCGCTGACATGCGGCTCATTGCCTAGCGCGGTGACGGCGTTGCCTTTGGCGAATTCTTCGAAATACCATTCGCCACCGGAATGGATCACACCTTCCGGAGGCAGTGGCTCAGCGACAGGGACATTCTTCAGTGCGGTGTCCATGAAGCTGATCCAGATCGGGAGGCTCAATCCTCCCCCGGTTTCACGGTCTCCAAGCTTGCGCGGCGTGTCGTAGCCGATCCAGGTGACGGCGGTCAGCGTTGGTTGAAAGCCGGCAAACCACGCATCCATCGAGTCGTTGGTGGTTCCGGTTTTTCCATAGAGGTCTGGCCGCTTGAGTGTGGCTTGTGCGCGTGCTGCAGTGCCGGACCGGGTAATTTCTTGCAGCAGGCTGGTCATGACAAACGCATTGCGAGGATCGATGGCGGGTTCAGCCCCTTCCAAAGTGGGCGGCGTAGTTTCCAGCAGTGTTTTTCCGCGCTGCTCGCTGACGCGGGTAATGATCCACGGATTGACGCGGTAGCCCCCATTGGCAAACACCGAATAGGCACTGGCCATCTGCATGGGGGTGACCGAACCAGCCCCCAGCGCCATCGTCAGGTAGGGTGGGTGTTTTTCTGCTTCAAAACCAAACCGCGTGATCCATTCCTGCGCATATGCGGGGCCAATCGAGTTGAGTACCTGGATCGAAATCATGTTTTTCGACTTGGCCAGTCCGCGACGCAAAGTCATGGGGCCGTCAAAAGTGCCGTCGTAATTTTTGGGTTCCCATGGCTGGCCTCCTGTGACGCCCGCATCGAAGAACAGCGGTGCATCGTTGATCACGGTGGCGCCATTGAAGCCTTTTTCGAGTGCTGCGGAGTAAATGAATGGCTTGAAACTGGAGCCGGGCTGGCGCCAGGCTTGGGTCACGTGGTTGAACTTGTTCTTTGCGTAATCAAAACCACCTACCAGAGATTTGATGGCCCCTGTACGCGGGTCAATGGCAACAAAGGCACCTTCGACCTCGGGTAACTGTGTTATTTCCCAATTGCCTTTTGGTGTTTTGACAACGCGTATGACCGCTCCGCGGCGGATTTTCAGGTTCGGGGGAGCCTTTTCGGACAAGCCGGACTGCACCGGTTTCAGACCATCGCCACTGACCTCGATGGTTTCTCCATTGGGTCGGGTGGCCTTGACCAATTTGGCATCGGCTTGAAGAACGACTGCCGTTAGCACATCGCCGTTGTCGGGAAACTCCTCCAAGACTTCATCCACCATGTCCTCCAGGTCTGCGGCGCCATTGCTTGGAATTTGGATGAATTTTTCTGGTCCACGATAGTGTTGACGACGTTCGTAGTCCATGATGCCGCGGCGCAAGGATTTGTAGGCTGCATCCTGAAGTGTGGAGCTGACCGTGGTGTAGACGTCCAGACCGCGTGTATATGTCTCGTTTCCATACTGGGCAAACATCAGTTGGCGGACCATTTCTGCGACGTACTCTGCATGCACCTTCTGTTGCGAGGCGTTGGTCTTGATGTGCAGTTCCTGTTTTTTGGCTTCTGCGGCTTGGTCTTCGGTGATGAATCCGTTTTCTAACATCCGTTCAATGATGTAGAGCTGGCGACTCCGGGCGCGCTTGGGGTTGGAAATGGGGTTGTAGGCAGATGGTGCCTTGGGCAAGCCCGCCAACATGGCAGCTTCTGCAATGGTGATTTCCTTGAGGGGCTTGCCAAAATAAGCTTCGCTGGCTGCTGCAAAACCGTATGCACGGTTGCCCAGGAAAATCTGGTTCATGTAGATTTCCAGGATCTGGTCCTTGGTCAGAAGGTGTTCCAACTTGAAAGTCAGCAGGATCTCGTAAATTTTGCGTGTGAAGGTCTTTTCTGAGGACAGATAGACGTTGCGCGCGACTTGCATCGTGATGGTCGAAGCGCCCTGGCTCTTCACCCTGCCTACGTTGGCCAAGCCAGCACGAATAACACCGATGTAGTCGACCCCGCCGTGTTGATAGAACCTGGCGTCCTCAATCGCCAGCACAGCATTGACCATCACCGCAGGAATTTCATTGATGGGGGTCAGATTCCGGCGTTCTTCACCAAACTCGCCAAGCAAGTCCCCTTCGCTTGAAAAAATGCGCAGAGGCAATTTCGGCCGGTAGTCGGAAAGATCGGAGATGTCCGGAAGATTGGGGTATGCAGATGCCAGGGCTATTGCCACCAATATGGCTGCGCTGGCGACCAATGCAAATGCCAGTCCAGCCCCCCAAATGAGGATGTCCAGTGCCCAATGGCGTTTCGGAGATGTCTTGGTCACGGTGTCGGGGGTGTCGTTGGTGTTTTGCATAAATGGCTGTCCCAGTCTCTCACATTATAAAAATGCCTACAGGATCGGGAGGCGCGAGCTGAAAAACTGGAACCGTCCGACGGTATCGCCCAACTTGGCCTGTTTTCGTGAACATTTGGCAACGTTTTCAAAGGTGTGTAATGGAAAAAACCTTTGCGGGACAAGCATCTTGCTGATAGCATTGAAGTGAGTTCTTAAGTTTGGCCCCATTGTTGGGGCATATCATGGGAGACCAAGTTGATCTCATTGGGGGCGTTGTTCAGTCGCAAACCAGCACCTATGGTGGGTTTGGACATTTCCTCGTCCAGTGTCAAATTGGTAGAGCTCGGACAGGACAGAGCTGGCAATTTGGTGCTGGAACACTGTGCCATTGAGCCTCTGGAACGTGGTTGGATCAGTGATGGAAATATTGAAAAATTCGAAGAGGTGACTGAAGCCCTGCGACGATTGATCAAGAAAAGTGGCACCAAGGCCAAGAATGTTGCCATGGCGCTCCCTCCATCTGCTGTGATTACCAAAAAGATCATTCTGCAAGGGGGCTTGTCCGATACTGAGCTTGAGCAGCAGGTGGAAACTGAGGCCAATCAATATATTCCCTTTCCGTTGGAAGAGGTTGCCTTGGACTTTTGTGTGGTTGGTCCAAGCGTTTCCTCTCCAGGTGATGTGGAGGTCTTGATTGCGGCCTCGCGCCGAGAAAAGGTGCAGGATGTGCAGGGTCTTGCGGAGGCGGTGGGGTTGACGCCCGTGATTGTGGATGTGGAATCCTATGCTTCGCGTCTGGCTGCGGGGCGGTTGGTGAGCCAGTTGCCGGAAGGTGGCGCGGGTCTGATCGTTGCCTTGTTCGAGGTCGGAGCTTTCACGACCAGTATGCAGGTGCTGCGTGATGAAGAGGTGTTGTATGACCGTGATCAGGCCTTTGGTGGAGCGCAACTGACCCAGCTCTTGGTTCGACAGTATGGTTTCTCGCAGGAAGAGGCTGAGAGCAAAAAGCGCAGTGGCGAGCTTCCTGAGGACTATGAGTCAGTTGTATTGCGGCCATTCATTGAGTCCATGGTGCAGGAGCTGGGCCGGGCGCTGCAATTCTTTTTTACCAGTACGCCGCACAACAAGGTCGATTACATCATGCTTGCCGGAGGCAGTTCCGCATTGCCAGGGCTGACCGCTGCAATCACTCAACACACCAGTTTCCCATGCAGTTTGCTCAATCCTTTCGAAGGCATGGAGATGGGCGATGCCATCAAACTGAAAAAAGTTACCCGCGAAGCCCCGTCTTATTTGACAGCCTGCGGCTTGGCGCTGCGGAGGTTTAGCCTGTGATTTTGATCAATCTTCTTCCGCACAGAGAGGCGGCACGAAAAAGGCGACGCGACATTTTTCATGTGTTGCTTGCAGGATCTGCTTTGACTGGAGGCTTGATTGCTGGGGCAATTTTCTTGTGGTTCCAAGCTGCCATTACTTTGCAGCAAGATACCAATGCATTGCTTGAGACTGAAATCAAGAAACTGGAGTCACAAATCAAGGATATCGCCGGGCTGGAGGCGGAGATCAAGGCCCTGCGTGCGCGGCAGCAAGCTGTTGAGGATTTGCAGTCGGACCGCAATCTTCCGGTGCATCTGCTGACCGAAATCGTGAATCAATTGCCTGATGGGGTCTATGTGGCCAAACTGGTGCAGGTGGACCAATTGGTGACGATCAATGGCGTGGCGCAATCCAATGAGCGTGTTTCGGAGTTGCTGCGCAACCTAGCAAACAATACACCGTGGTTTTCCAAGCCTGAGTTGCTGGAAATCGTGTCTGGTACGGTGGCGTTGTCGCCGCGCGATCAAAAACGGGTCTATAACTTCAATGTTCGTGTGAAACTGGTTCGTGCGAGTGAGGCGGAAAAGGTTGCCAATCCGGTTGCCGTACCGGTCTCTGGTCCTGTGCCTGTGAAGTCCTGAAGGTAGAAAATCCATATGGCGCCGTCCCTACCAAAAAATATCGACCTCCAAGAGATCCAGGCCCAAGTCGCAGGGCAGTTCAAGGATCTCGACCCCAAAGACCCGTCACTGTGGCCGCCGTTGCCTCGGTATGCGCTGTATTTCTTTGTAATTGTCGGTGTTGTTGTTGCACTTTGGTTTACTTGGATCAGTACTTCCCAGACTTTGCTTGAGGAAGAGCAGGCGAAGGAGCAAAAGCTTCGGGATGACTTCAAAGTGAAGCTTGCCAAGGCTGTTAACCTGGATGTACTCAAGAAGCAGCGTGAACAAGTTCAGCAATACGTGAGTCAGTTAGAAAAGCAATTGCCTAGCAAGGCAGAAATGGATGCTTTGTTGTCTGACATTAACCAGGCTGGTGTGGGACGAAGTCTTCAATTTGATCTGTTTCGGCCTGGCCAGTTGGTCGTGAAAGACTATTATGCAGAGCTTCCCATTGCATTAAAGGTGAGTGGCCGGTACCACGATATAGGCGCATTTGCATCCGACATTGCGCATCTCTCACGGATTGTTACTTTGAATAACTTGAGTATCACACCCCGGCAGGATGGCACTTTGGTTTTGGATACGACAGCCAAAACATTCCGCTATTTGGATCCCGACGAAGTGGCTGCTCAGACCAAGAGCAAAGGCAAGGGGGCTAAGTGATGTCAATGCGCTTGTTATCGTTGATATTGCTTATTTCCAGTATTGTGTCTGGATGTGGCGGTTCCAAGGAAGATGATGTCAGGCAGTGGATGGCTGAAGAGCGCAACCGGACCCAGCCTAAAGTTGCACCGATACCGGCGCCGAAGCAGTTCACTCCGGAGCCATACAACAACGCCACGGCACTTGAGCCATTCAGTAACCAGAAGCTCACACAGGCACTCAAGCGCGACTCATCGCAAGCAGCTGCGAACGTGGCGTTGATTGCCCCGGAGTTGGCCCGCCGAAAGGAGCCGCTGGAAGCATTCCCTCTGGATACCATGGCACTGGTCGGCAGCATCATCAAGTCCGGACAGCATGTCGCGTTATTGAAAGTGGACAACCTGTTGTATCAAGTCAAGGTCGGCGGATATCTTGGTCAGAATTATGGGAAAGTGACCAAAATCACCGAAACTGAAATCACGCTTCGTGAGATCGTGCAGGATGCAGTTGGTGAATGGATTGAACGTGTCGCAACCATTCAGTTGCAAGAGGGGTCAAAATGATTATGAAGACGCTTGCTGCCTTAGCGGCAGGTATTTCTCGAATGTTCGTTGGTGCCATCTTGGCAGGCACTGCCTTCGGTGCCCATGCGCAAAATGCAATCGAGTCTGTAGCTGGCTCTGTTCAAAGTGGCACGGAGACCGTAAAGATCGATCTCTCGCAGGCCTTGACGGCACTACCTCCGGGTTTTGCCATTCAGTCGCCGGCACGGATTGCATTGGATTTCCCCGGTGTTTTAAATGCCATGGGACGCTCCAATGTGGAGGTCAATCAAGGTAATCTGAGGTCGGTGACGGTGGTTCAAGCGGGTGACAGGACCCGGGTTGTTTTGAATTTGAAGCAAGCGGCCTCATACAAAGCGCAGATTCAAGGCAAATCTTTGTTGGTGCTATTGGATCCGCCCGTTCAATCCATTGCGGATGCCTCTCATTCCATAGTATTCGCAGAAGCTCAGGCGAAAGAAAATGCACCGCTGAAAGACATGGATTTCCGTCGGACCAATGATGGTGCGGGTCGTCTCATTGTGACTTTGCCAAGTAATCAGGTGGGAGTGGATATTCGCCAGCAGGGGCAAAATCTGGTGGTCGAGTTCATGAAGTCAACTTTGCCCGAGGGGTTGCGGAGAAAGTTGGATGTCGGGGATTTTGGTACGCCAGTGAAGACGGTGACGACAACACAGTCTGGTGATAGGGTCCGTGTTGTGATCGAGCCCCGTGGGCAGTGGGAGCACAGTGCCTATCAAAGCGATGAGCAGTTTGTTGTCGAGCTCAAAGAGATAAAAACCGACCCGAAGAAATTGACCCAAGGTGTCGGTTACAACGGGCAGAAGTTGTCGTTGAATTTCCAGAACATTGAAGTCCGCTCCTTATTGCAGGTAATTGCAGACTTCACGAACTTCAATATCGTAACCTCTGACTCTGTGAGTGGTGCTGTCACTTTGCGCTTGCAAGACGTGCCTTGGGATCAGGCCTTGGATATTATTTTGCAGGCCAAGGGCCTGGGTATGCGCAAATCTGGAAATGTCTTGTGGGTGGCCCCCAAAGACGAGATTGCCGCAAAAGAAAAGCTGGACTTGGAGTCGCAGGCCGCCGTGCAAAGTTTGGAGCCGTTGCGTACCCAGTCCATTCAAATCAACTATGCTAAGGCGGCAGACATCGCTTCCCAGTTAATGGCTACTGGGGGAAGCGGCCCGGGAGCCGCGAGTGCAAGGCTTTTGAGTGCAAGAGGAAGTGTGATTGCCGAGCCACGCACCAATCAAATTTTTGTTACGGACATTCCTTCCAAACTGGAACAGGTTCAGGCGTTGATTGCCAAGCTGGACATCGCTGTTCGACAAGTCATGATCGAAGCTCGCATTGTTGAGGCATCCGATACTTTTGGAAAGGCCTTGGGCGTCAAGCTGGGTGGCCGTCCGGCGACAACCTCCAATGCGAGTGAGGGCGTCAACGTTGGAACCACTTATGCGAATGCCGTTGCAGCTGCAAATGTTTCTGGTTCCTATGACAATCTGAGCCAGTTTGTGAATCTTCCAGCTTCGGGTGCAACAGGTACCTTTGCATTGGCCATTTTCGGAGCAGGGGCGGAGCGGTTCTTGGGGTTGGAGATCTCAGCGCTTGAAGCAGATGGTAAGGGTAAAGTTGTTTCCAGCCCACGTGTGATTACTGCCGATCAGAATAAAGCATTAATTGAGCAAGGAACGGAGTTCCCCTACCAGGTTGCGTCGGCCAGTGGAGCGACGTCAATTGCATTTCGCAAAGCATCGCTAAAGCTAGAGGTGACTCCGCAGATCACACCCGAAGGCAATATTATTTTGAATTTGGATGTCAATAAGGATACTCGCGGGATTCAAACGACGGCAGGTTATGCAATTGATACCAAGCACATTCAGACGCAGGTGCTGGTGGACAATGGGGGGACCGTGGTTATTGGTGGTATCTTTACTGAAGATCAAGTGAACACCGTGGATAAGGTCCCATTCTTTGGTGATTTGCCAGGGATTGGTGTTCTATTCCGTCGTACCGCGGTTTCCCAAGAAAAGCGGGAAATGCTAGTATTCATCACCCCCAAGGTGTTGGGTGATGTAAAGGGAACGCGTTAATTCGAATGCTCGAAGTTGACCATTGCTTGTAGAGGGGACGAGTCCGGTGGTCAGTGTTGTTTTGGTGGGGCTACCAGGGGCCGGAAAGACGACGGTAGGCCGTCAACTTGCCCGTCGGTTGAAATTGCCGTTTGTCGACTCTGACCAAATCATTGAGGATCGGTTGGGGTGTTCGATAGGCGAATATTTCGCGCGTGAAGGTGAAGAAGCTTTTAGGAATGTCGAACAAGATGTTATCGATGAGCTGACTCTTTGCAAGGAAGAACATGTTCTGTCGACAGGTGGTGGTGCGGTCTTGCGACCTATCAATCGACGACATTTGCGTGAACGTGCCCAGGTCGTGTATCTGCGCTCCTACCCGGAAGAGCTTTTTCGTCGTCTGAGACACGACACAACGCGCCCATTGTTGCAAGTTGCAGACCCAATGGCGAAATTGCGCGAGCTATTTGAATCAAGAGATCCCTTGTACAAAGAGGTTGCGCACTTCGTCATGGAGACAGGGCGTCCTTCGGTATCGACTTTGATCAACATGATCATGATGCAGCTCGAACTGGCATCGGGTTCGTCAGCAGCTGCATAAGTGTTTCAAGTGGCGCGCTCAATGCCACTAAACTCTCACGTTATGCAGGACAAATTACCAATTGTGGTCCCCATCGATTTGGGTGATCGGCGTTACGAAATCTACATAGGGCAGGGCTTGCTTGTTTCGGAAGTGTTTCAGTTCCTTCCGTCCAGGCAAAAAGCCGTGATCGTTACCAATGAAACGGTCGCACCGCTGTATGCCAACATACTGCGAAAAGCTTTGTCCCAGCGTTATGCCCAACTACAGGTTGTTACGCTGCCTGATGGGGAGGCTTATAAGAATTGGGAAACCCTCAACCTTATTTTCGATGCGCTCTTAGAAAGCGAATGTGACAGGAAAACAGTCCTGTTCGCGCTGGGCGGAGGCGTTGTTGGTGACATGACAGGTTTCGCCGCTGCATGCTATATGCGTGGTGTAGATTTTGTCCAAGTACCCACGACCTTGCTGGCGCAGGTAGATTCATCAGTAGGTGGTAAAACGGGCATTAATCATCCGCAAGGGAAAAACATGATTGGTGCGTTTTATCAGCCACAAGCAGTAATTTGCGACATCGACACGTTAACAACTTTGCCAGATCGGGAGTTAAGTGCGGGTTTGGCAGAGGTCATCAAATACGGACCAATTGCTGACCTGAGCTTTTTGCAATGGATTGAAGACAACATCGACGCATTGCTGCGCCGAAATCCTGATGCGCTCGCCTATGCTGTACGTCGTAGCTGTGAGATCAAGGCCAGGGTTGTTGGTCAGGATGAACGGGAGTCAGGTTTGCGAGCGATTTTGAACTTTGGCCACACCTTTGGACATGCGATTGAAGCTGGGTTGGGTTATGGTCAATGGTTGCATGGGGAAGCTGTGGGGTGCGGGATGGTCATGGCAGCGGAGTTATCGTTGCGTCTTGGTCTGATTGACGTTGCACAGGTTACGCGGTTGCGGATGCTCATTGGAAGAGCTGGGCTGCCTGTACGTGGTCCCATTTTGGATGCAACTGACAATGCCGGGCGGTATTTGCAGTTGATGCGTGTTGACAAAAAAGCCGATTCAGGCGTGATCCGTTTTGTAGTGATTGACAGCACTGGCACGGCGCATGTGCAAGGGGCGCCTGACACGATGGTCCGTGAAGTTGTAGATGCTTGCTGTGCTTAACATGTCTGGCTCCTCAGACTGTATTTGTCATGGTTGCTTGGGCGTAGTGGTGGCGCACTGAAATGCAGCAAGTACTCGCACCCTATGCCTGCCATCCGGTCCGATCACGTGGACGTAAATATCCGGAAGCACCGGCGCCAACCAGAGATGATTTCCAGCGCGACCGTGACCGCATCGTGCACTCGACTGCATTCCGTCGCTTGGTTTACAAAACGCAGGTGTTTCTCAATCATGAGGGGGATCTGTTCAGAACGCGGATGACACACTCTTTGGAGGTTGCGCAACTGGGCCGCTCCTCGGCCAGAGCTTTGCGTTTGAATGAGGATTTGGTTGAAGCCATTGCCCTGGCCCACGATCTTGGGCATACACCGTTTGGTCATGCTGGGCAGGACGCCTTGCATGAATGCATGTCCCCATACGGGGGCTTTGAGCACAACCTACAGAGCTTGCGGGTGGTAGATTGTCTTGAGGAACGATACCCGGCCTTTGATGGACTGAATCTGTGCTTTGAGTCTCGCGAGGGCATTCTCAAGCATTGCTCAGTGACCAATGCCCAAATCCTGGAGTCTCAGGAGCATCCGTACAGTGATGGGCAAGGGGGGGTTGCGGCACGCTTTCTCATGCAACGCCAGCCAAGTCTGGAGGCACAACTCTGCAATCTTTCAGATGAAATCGCCTACAACGCTCATGATATCGACGATGGCGTACGGTCAGGACTTTTGAACGTGGAGCAGTTGCGCGAAGTCACTTTGTTTCGGCAATACCACGACTTGGCATTGAATACTTCTCCAGATCTCGCTCGTCCGTCGAATACGCGCCGATGGCTTTACGAAGCGATTCGACTGATGTTGAGTGAGCAGGTGTATGACGTCATTCGAACTGTCTCCAAGCTATTGGGTGAGTTAGAACTTCGTAGCGTTGACGATGTGCGCGACCAAGGAAGACTGGTTGTATTTAGTTCCGAAATGCGGGAGAAAACGAAAGAACTCAAAGCATTTCTTTTTGCCAATCTGTATCGTCATCCCCAAGTTATTGCTTCGCGTGAAGTAGCCAAAGCCATGCTGCGGGACCTTTTTCAAATCTACAGTGCAGCCCCCGAAGAAATGCAAGCTGGCTATTTCGCCAAAACATTGAGGCCAGGGATTGAGCCCCACGCTCAGACCTCGGAGTTTGTGTTGCGCAGGGTGGTGGCTGACTACGTGTCTGGAATGACAGATCGTTTTGCCGCGCGTGAGCATGCGCGCCTGACAGGCAAGACCCTGCTCGCCGTCTGAAGTGCGGTCATGCTTCCAAATGATATTGGTGCCCAACAATTTGATCGGTACAGAATGATTAAGCACAATGAGCCGCATCCAA
Organism: Rhodoferax sp.; assembly: GCA_008015235.1. Lineage (GTDB taxonomy): Bacteria > Pseudomonadota > Gammaproteobacteria > Burkholderiales > Burkholderiaceae_C > Allorhodoferax. The sequence goes on from SSFF01000011.1 coordinate 135,314, forward strand.
GTGGGCTGGATTTGCGTCCTGGGCAGTCGGTTGAGCTGCTCAAGGAATTGCACATACTAACGCGAGATGGGCGGCTGAATCAGGATACTCGCCGTAAGCTCAAGCAGGTGTACCACTTGTACCAGTTCATAGAGCGACTCCTGTTGGAGCTTTCTCCAGGTGGTCAGCCTGTTACCTTGGCTGACCATGGTGCCGGAAAGTCGTATCTGGGGTTCATCCTGTTCGATTTGTTTTTCAAGAAACGCAATGTTTTGGAAGACCGTGTGTATGGAATTGAGGCGCGTGCCGATTTGGTCGAGAAATCACAGACTCTGGCCGAGCGACTCGGTTTTGATCGGATGCGTTTTTTGAACTTGTCGGTGGCCGAGTCCATGCGCAGCGTAGCCTTGCCCGACCGCATTGACGTGGTGACTGCATTGCATGCCTGTGACACTGCTACCGACGACGCAATAGCCTTTGGCCTGGAAAAGCAATCACGCTACATGGTGCTGGTGCCGTGCTGCCAGGCCGAGGTGGCGCGTAACCTGAATCGTGCCAAAGCATTGACGCTTTCGCGTACCCCTTTGGCCGAGCTGTGGCGTCACCCCTTGCACACGCGCGAAATGGGTAGCCAGATTACCAATGTGCTGCGTTGCCTGTACCTGGAAGCATGTGGCTACCAAGTGACTGTCACTGAATTGGTGGGTTGGGAGCACAGCATGAAGAACGAGCTGATTATCGCCAAATACACGGGGCGCAAGAGCAAGGCTGCCGCCGGACGCTTGCTGGAGCTTTTAGCGCAATTTGGCTTGTCGGACATGGTTCACACCCGCTTTACACAGCTGGCGCACAATCCACCGGACAACCAAACGCAACGGACTGACGTTTAGTCCATTTGTGTTAGAAATTGGAGTTGCCATGAATCGTTTTCCTAAATTTGCAGTCTTAATCTCTGTCGTGGTGTGGCTGGCAGCTTGTGCCAGCAGCAGTCCGGACGTTATTGCCCGAGGGGATGCGCAGCGCATGGCCCAGGTGCAGGATGGTGTGGTGCTGTCGGTTCGCACTGTCACCGTGGATGGCAACCAGTCCGGCGTCGGTGCTGCCGTCGGCGGCGTGGTCGGCGCTATAGGTGGCTACGGAGGCAGCGGTGTTCAGCGCGAAGCGCAGGTGCTAGGCGTTCTGGCTGGAGTGGCTGGTGCCGCGGCAGGCAATGCCATTGAACGCATCTCCACGCGCGAGGATGCACTGGAAATCCTGGTTCAGCTGAAAAATGGGGATCGCCGCGCCATTGTCCAGGCCAAGGGCACCGAAGCCCTGGCGGCGGGTGATGCAGTCATCATTGTCACCACGGGCTCCAAGGTGCGCGTGACCAAAGCGCCCAAGTAATCGGGCGGTAGTCGCGGGGCGGCAGCGTCATGGCGCGTTTGGTCCGGCTGGCACTGGGGGGCTTTTTGCATCACGTCGTGCAGCGCGGGCACAACCGGCAGCCGGTATTTGTCGATGCTGCCGACCGTGTTTTCTTTCTCGAGCAGTTGGAGCAGACTAGCCGCCAGCATGGGGTAGCGGTGCATGCCTACACTCTGATGGAAAACCATTTCCATCTGCTCCTTACCCCGGAGACTGACAGGGCGTTGCCGCGGATGATACAGGCCCTGGGGCGTTGCTATGTGCGCTACTTTAACAGCCGGCATGGACGCACGGGCACTTTGTGGGAAGGGCGCTACCGCAGCACGGTGTTACAGGCCCAGCCATTTGCCTTGGCCTGCATGGCCTTTTTGGACTTGAACCCGGTGCGTGCCGGGGTCGTTCCGCGTTGTAGTGACTATGCGTGGTCCAGCCATGGGCACTACGTGGGCTTGCGCAGCGAACGCCTGCTGACGCCCTTGCCAGCGTATTGGGCACTGGGCAACACGCCGTTTGCGCGTGAGGCAGCCTATACCGACTTGGTAGCCAAAGGCAACTCTGCCGAGGTGGATGCGGCCCTGGCGCAGAGTGCAATTAGAGGCTGGGCTCTAGGCGATGCTGATTTTTTGCTGGAACTCCAACGAAAAACGCCGCGTAGGGTTGCCATGGCCCGCCCAGGGCGCCCTAAAAAACAAACGTTATTGGCTTGATTTTCTTTTCAAATCAATAGGTTAGATCGCAAGAATTGAATGTGTCCCCAATAAATAGTTTAAAAGTATTGTGAAAAATTAAATAGGGACAGACCCCATTTAATTTTCTGGATTCGATTGCTGCACTGCGGTATCCTGCGGTCTTCTGTTAATTTTTAGGAGCGCGCCATGACGACGGCTGCCGAGATCAAGCATCTGCAGGAACAAGGTCTGTATTCCACCGCCAACGAGCACGACGCGTGCGGTGTCGGTTTTGTGGCCCACATCAAGGGGCAGAAGTCCCATGACATCGTCAAGAACGCGCTCAAGATTCTCGAAAATCTGGACCACCGTGGTGCCGTCGGTGCTGACAAACTGATGGGCGACGGTGCCGGCATCCTGATCCAGCTGCCCGACGCGCTGTACCGCGAAGAGATGGCTAAGCAAGGCGTGACTTTGCCTCCCTTGGGTGAGTACGGCGTGGGCATGATCTTCTTGCCCAAGGAGCATGCGTCGCGTCTGGCCTGCGAGCAGGAAATGGAGCGAGCCATCGCTGCCGAAGGCCAAGTGCTGCTGGGTTGGCGCGACGTGCCGGTGAACCGCGACATGCCGATGTCGCCCACGGTGCGTGAAAAGGAGCCGATCCTGCGCCAGGTGTTCATTGGCCGCGGCAATGACGTGATCGTGCAGGACGCGCTTGAGCGCAAGCTGTACGTGATCCGCAAGACCGCCAGTGCCAACATCCAGGCACTGAAGCTGACGCACTCCAAAGAGTATTACGTGCCCAGCATGTCCAGCCGTACCGTGGTCTACAAGGGCTTGTTGCTGGCTGACCAGGTGGGGACCTACTACCTTGACCTGCAGGATGCGCGTTGCGTTTCCGCACTGGGCTTGGTGCACCAGCGTTTTTCTACCAACACCTTTCCCGAGTGGCCGCTGGCCCACCCTTACCGCTACGTCGCCCACAACGGCGAAATCAATACGGTCAAGGGCAACTACAACTGGATGAAGGCGCGCGAAGGTGTGATGTCTTCCCCCGTTCTGGGCCAGGACTTGCAAAAGCTGTATCCGATCAGCTTTGCGGGACAGTCTGATACCGCCACTTTTGACAACTGTCTGGAATTGCTGACCATGGCGGGCTACCCCATCAGCCAGGCCGTGATGATGATGATTCCCGAGCCCTGGGAGCAGCACGCCACCATGGACGCACGCCGCCGTGCGTTCTACGAATACCACGCCGCCATGCTGGAGCCCTGGGACGGCCCGGCTTCCATCGTGTTCACCGACGGCCGCCAGATTGGCGCCACGCTGGACCGCAATGGCCTGCGTCCTTCGCGCTACTGCATCACGGACGACGATCTGGTCATCATGGGGTCGGAGTCGGGTGTGTTGCCGGTCCCAGAGAACAAGATTGTGCGCAAGTGGCGCCTGCAGCCCGGCAAGATGTTCCTGATCGACCTGGAACAAGGCCGCATGATTGACGACGAGGAGCTCAAGGCCGGTTTGGCCAACAGCAAACCGTACAAGCAGTGGATTGAGAACCTGCGCATCAAGCTCGATGACGTGTCATCCACCGAGCGCCGCACCGACGAGGCACTGGCCAAGGTAGTAGCGGGTGTGGAGCCCAAGCGTGCCGGTGACCACTCCAGCTTGTTGGACCGCCAGCAGGCCTTTGGCTTCACCCAGGAAGACATCAAGTTCCTGATTGCCCCCATGGCCACCGCCGGCGAAGAGGCCATCGGCTCCATGGGCAACGATAGCCCCTTGGCCGTGCTGTCCGACAAGAACAAGCCGCTGTACAACTACTTCAAGCAGCTGTTCGCCCAGGTGACCAACCCGCCAATCGACCCGATTCGCGAAGCCATCGTGATGAGCCTGGTGTCCTTCATCGGTCCCAAGCCGAACCTGCTGGATATCAACCAGGTCAATCCGCCAATGCGCTTGGAAGTGAGCCAACCGGTGCTGGACTTTGCCGACATGGCCAAGTTGCGTGACATTGAAGCCCACACCCAGGGTAAATTCCGCAGCCACACCATCGACATCACCTACCCGCTGGCCTGGGGCCGTGAGGGTGTGGAGGCGAAGCTGGCCTCGCTGTGTGCGGAGGCTGTGGACGCCATCAAGGGCGGCAAGAACATCCTTATCATCAGTGATCGTGGCCTGAGCGCCACACAGGTTGCCATTCCCGCGCTGCTGGCACTTTCTGCCATCCACCAGCATCTGGTGCGCGAAGGTCTGCGCACCACCGCCGGGCTGGTGGTGGAAACGGGCACCGCTCGTGAAGTGCACCACTTCGCCGTACTGGCCGGTTATGGCGCCGAAGCGGTGCACCCCTACCTGGCCATGGAAACCCTGGTGGATATGCACAAGGATCTGCCAGGAGATCTGAGCGCCGAGAAGGCGATCTACAACTACATCAAGGCCGTCGGCAAGGGTCTGTCCAAAATCATGTCGAAGATGGGTGTCAGCACCTACATGAGCTACTGCGGCGCCCAGCTGTTCGAAGCCATCGGTCTGTCGTCGAAAACCGTATCGCAGTATTTCACCGGAACCCCCAGTCGCGTGGAAGGCATCGGCGTGTTCGAGATCGCCGAGGAGGCCATCCGCATGCACAAGGCTGCCTTCGGCGCCGATCCTGTCCTGGCCAATGCGCTGGACGCAGGCGGCGAATACGCTTGGCGCACGCGCGGTGAAGACCACATGTGGACCCCGGATGCGATTGCCAAGCTGCAGCACAGCACCCGAGCCAACAACTGGAATACCTACAAGGAATACGCCCAGATCATCAACGACCAGAGCAAGCGCCACCTGACGCTGCGCGGTCTGTTCGAGTTCAAGATCGACCCCACCAAGGCGATTCCCCTGGACGAAGTCGAGCCCGCCAAGGAAATCGTCAAGCGTTTTGCCACCGGTGCGATGTCGCTGGGCTCCATCTCGACGGAAGCGCACGCGACGCTGGCCGTGGCCATGAACCGCATCGGCGGCAAGAGCAACACCGGTGAAGGTGGTGAAGACGCCGCCCGTTACCGCAACGAGCTCAAGGGTATTCCGATCAAGAAGGGTGATACCTTGGCCTCGGTGATCGGCAAGGACGTGGTCGAAGTGGACCTGCCGCTGCAGGACGGCGACAGCCTGCGCAGCCGCATCAAGCAGGTGGCTTCTGGCCGTTTCGGTGTGACCGCCGAATACCTGTCCAGCGCCGACCAGATCCAGATCAAGATGGCCCAGGGCGCCAAGCCCGGTGAAGGCGGTCAGCTGCCCGGTGGCAAGGTGTCCGACTACATCGGTCGTCTGCGCCACTCGGTGCCCGGCGTTGGCCTGATTTCGCCCCCGCCCCACCACGATATCTACTCGATTGAAGACCTGGCCCAGCTGATCCACGACCTGAAGAACGTGGCTCCGCACAGCGACATCAGCGTCAAGCTGGTGGCCGAGATCGGTGTTGGCACCATTGCCGCCGGTGTAGCCAAGTGCAAGGCCGACCACGTGGTGATCGCCGGCCACGACGGCGGTACCGGTGCTTCGCCCTGGTCGTCCATCAAGCATTGCGGCAGCCCCTGGGAAATCGGCCTGGCCGAAACCCAGCAGACCCTGGTGCTCAACCGTCTGCGCAGCCGAATTCGTGTGCAGGCCGACGGCCAGATGAAGACGGGTCGCGACGTCGCTATCGGCGCCCTGTTGGGGGCCGATGAATTCGGCTTCGCCACCGCACCGCTGGTGGTGGAAGGCTGCATCATGATGCGCAAGTGCCACCTCAACACCTGCCCGGTGGGCGTGGCCACGCAAGATCCCGAACTGCGCAAGAAGTTCTCGGGCAAGCCCGAGCACGTGGTGAACTACTTCTTCTTCGTCGCCGAAGAAGTGCGCCAGATCATGGCCCAGCTGGGCATCCGCAAGTTCGATGACATGATCGGTCGTGCCGACCTGCTCGACATGCGCAAGGGCATTGCCCACTGGAAGGCCCAGGGCCTGGACTTCAGCCGCCTGTTCGCCCAGCCCCAAGTGGCAGCTGACGTGCCACGCTTCCAGACCCTGACCCAGGAGCACGGGCTGGAGAAGTCGCTGGACAACGTGCTGATCGCCAAGTCCAAGGCAGCCATCGAGAAGGGCGAGCGTGTGCAGTTCATGGAGATGGCGCGCAACGTGAACCGCTCGGTGGGTGCCATGCTCTCGGGCGCCGTGACCAAGGTGCACCCTGAGGGCCTGCCGGATGACACCATCCGCATCCAACTCGAAGGCACGGGCGGCCAGTCCTTTGGCGCCTTCCTGTGCAACGGCATCACGCTGTACCTGATTGGCGATGCCAACGACTACACCGGCAAGGGCTTGTCCGGTGGCCGCGTGGTGGTTCGCCCCAGCATCGACTTCCGTGGTGTGGCCACTGGCAATACCATTGTCGGAAACACCGTCATGTACGGCGCCACCAGCGGCGAGGCCTTCTTCAGCGGCGTGGCCGGTGAGCGCTTTGCAGTGCGCCTGTCCGGTGCCACGACCGTGGTCGAAGGCACTGGCGACCACGGTTGCGAATACATGACGGGCGGTACTGTGGTGGTGCTGGGTAAGACCGGGCGCAACTTCGCCGCCGGCATGAGCGGTGGCATTGCCTATGTGTACGACGAAGACGGCCAGTTCGCCCAGCGCTGCAACACCGCCATGGTGGGGTTGGAGAAAGTGCTGCCTTCGTACGAGCAAGAGGCGACCGTGGACCGCGCGGTCTGGCACCGTGGCTTGAGTGACGAAGCCCAACTGCGCAAACTGCTTGAAGACCATAACCGCTGGACCGGCAGCCGCCGTGCCCGCGACCTGCTGGACAACTGGGAAGCTTCGCGCGCCAAGTTCGTCAAGGTGTTCCCGCTGGAGTACAAGCGTGCTCTGGGCGAGATTCATGCAAAGAAATCGGCTTCAGCCCTTGTAAAAACTGCGCAAGCAGCTACAAAAAAAGTAGCAACTGCAGCCAAGTAAGAAGGAAGAATCATGGGAAAAATCACTGGCTTCATGGAGTTTGAGCGCATTGAAGAGGGCTACAAACCCGTTTCTGAGCGTCTTAAGCATTACAAGGAATTTGTGGTCGGCCTCGACGACAAGCAGGCCACCATGCAGGCTGCACGCTGCATGGACTGCGGCACACCGTTCTGCAACAACGGCTGCCCGGTCAACAACATCATTCCGGATTTCAACGATCTGGTATACCGCGGCGATTGGAAGCTGGCCTTCGACACGCTGCACAGCACCAACAACTTCCCAGAGTTCACGGGTCGCATCTGCCCCGCACCCTGTGAGGCGGCGTGCGTGGTCAACGTGAACGGCGATGCGGTGGGCATCAAGTCCATTGAGCACGCCATCATTGACCGCGGTTGGGCTGAAGGTTGGGTGGTGCCCAAGCCCGCGGCACAGAAAACCGGTAAGAAGGTGGCGGTGGTCGGCTCCGGACCAGCCGGCATGGCGGCCGCCCAGCAGCTGGCGCGTGCCGGCCACGACGTGACCCTGTTCGAAAAGAACGACCGCGTGGGCGGCTTGCTGCGCTACGGCATCCCCGACTTCAAGATGGAGAAGTCGCACATCGACCGCCGCGTCGAGCAGCTCAAGGCCGAGGGCGTGACCATTCGCACCGGCGTGCTGGTGGGCGAGTGGCCCAAGGACTCCAAGGTCACTAACTGGTCCAAGGAAACTATTTCGGCCGCCCAACTGCAGAAGGACTTCGACGCCGTGCTGCTGACTGGCGGCGCTGAGCAGAGCCGCGATCTGCCGGTGCCCGGCCGCGAGCTGGACGGCATCCATTTCGCCATGGAGTTCCTGCCGCAGCAGAACAAGGTCAATGCCGGGGACAAGCTCAAGGGCCAACTGCGTGCCGATGGCAAGCATGTCATCGTCATCGGTGGGGGCGACACTGGTTCCGACTGCGTGGGTACCAGCAACCGCCACGGAGCCGCCAGCGTGACCCAGTTTGAGGTGATGCCCATGCCGCCCGAGCAGGAAAACAAGCCCCTGGTGTGGCCCTACTGGCCGCTCAAGCTGCGCACCAGCTCCAGCCACGACGAAGGCTGCGAGCGCGTGTTCGCCATTTCCACCAAGGAATTCATCGGCAAGAACGGCAAGGTCACCGGCCTGAAGACCGTGCAGGTCGAATTCAAGGACGGCAAGATGGTGGAAGTGGCTGGCTCTGAGAAGGAATACAAGGCCGATTTGGTGCTGCTGGCCATGGGCTTCGTGAATCCGGTGGCGACCGTGCTCGAATCCTTCGGTGTGGAGAAAGATGCACGTGGTAACGCCAAGGCGTCTACCGAAGCCGAAGGCGGCTACGCGACCAACGTGGCCAAGGTGTTTGCCGCTGGTGACATCCGCCGCGGCCAAAGCTTGGTGGTCTGGGCCATCCGCGAAGGCCGCCAGGCCGCCCGCGCTGTGGACACCTTCCTCCAAGGCAGCAGCAACCTGCCACGCTGAACGGGAAGGGGCAATCCCTTATCATGCAGGGCCGGGTTTTGACCCGGCCTTCTTTTTTATGCCCGCCCAAACTGTTGCCCCCCTTGTCGAACTGAACAACCTGACCTTCGGGTATGGGGATCGCTGCATCCTCGACGGCGTGACGCTGTCCATTCCTCGTGGCAAGGTCACGGCCCTCATGGGGGCATCGGGCGGTGGCAAGACCACGGTGCTGCGCCTCATTGGCGGGCAGGTGCAGGCGCAATCCGGGCAGGTGCTGCTGCATGGCCGCGACCCGCAGCAAGCGCCGCAGGACATGGGGAGCTTGGGGCGTGAGGCCTTGTATGGCGCCCGGCGGCGCATGGGCATGCTGTTCCAGTTCGGCGCTTTGTTCACTGATCTGAGCGTGTTCGACAACGTGGCCTTCCCGCTGCGCGAGCACACCGACCTGCCCGAAGCCCTGGTGCGCGACATTGTGCTGATGAAGCTCAATGCCGTGGGCCTGCGTGGCGCCCATGGACTTATGCCGTCCGAAGTGTCCGGGGGCATGGCGCGGCGCGTGGCCCTGGCCCGCGCCATTGCGCTCGACCCCGAACTGGTGATGTACGACGAGCCCTTTGCCGGGCTCGACCCCATTTCGCTGGGTACGGCGGCGCGCCTGATCCGCGAACTCAATGACGCCATGGGCCTGACCAGCGTCATCGTCTCGCACGACCTGGAAGAAACCTTCCACATCGCCGACAAGGTCATCATCTTGGCCAACGGCAAGATCGTGGCCCAGGGCACGCCCGACGAGGTGCGCCACAGCGACGACCCGTTGGTGCACCAGTTTGTCCATGCCCTGCCCGAAGGGCCGGTGCACTTCCATTACCCGGCACCCAGTATCGGTGCCGACTTCGGCGTGGAGGTACGGCCATGAAAATGCTGAACCCCCATGAATTGGGTTGGCAGGTGCGCCAGTTACTGGCCGGCTGGGGTTATGGTGCGCGCTTGATGCTGCGCCTGCTGGGAAGCTTTGGTAGCACGATGCGCCGTTTTGGTCTGGTGCGCGACCAAATCCATTTCATGGGCAACCACAGCCTGGCCATCATCATGGTCTCGGGCACCTTTGTCGGTTTCGTATTGGGCCTGCAGGGCTACTACACCCTGCAGCGCTATGGTTCGGCGGAAGCCCTGGGCCTGTTGGTGGCCCTGAGTCTGGTGCGCGAACTGGGGCCAGTGATCACCGCCTTGCTGTTTGCCGGCCGTGCCGGCACCTCGCTGACGGCCGAGATCGGGTTGATGAAGGCGGGCGAGCAGCTCGCCGCCATGGAGATGATGGCCGTGGACCCGGTGCGCCGAATTCTGGCCCCCCGCTTCTGGGGGGCGGTGATAGCCATGCCCTTGCTGGCGGCGGTGTTCAGCGCCGTCGGCATTCTGGGCGGCTGGCTGGTCGGTGTAGTCATGATCGGTATCGATGCCGGCAGTTTCTGGAGCCAGATGCAGGGTGGTGTCGATGTGTGGCAGGACGTGGGCAACGGCGTGGTCAAGAGCCTGGTGTTCGGCTTCGCGGTGAGTTTCATCGCCTTGCTGCAGGGTTTCGAGGCGCTGCCGACGCCGGAGGGGGTGGCCCGTGCCACCACGCGCACCGTGGTGGTGGCATCGCTCACGGTATTGGGGCTGGACTTTGTCCTGACCGCGATGATGTTCAGTATTTGAAGGAATCGGTATGCAACGCTCCAAAAACGATGTGTGGGTGGGTTTGTTTGTGCTGATTGGCGCGCTGGCGCTGGTGTTTCTGGCGCTGCAGTCGGCTAACCTGCTGTCCCTGAATTTCGAGCGTGGCTACATGGTCACGGCCAAGTTCGACAATATCGGCGGGCTCAAGCCCAAGGCCGCGGTCAAGAGCAGTGGCGTGGTGGTCGGGCGTGTCGAATCCATTGGCTTTGACGACAAGACCTACCAGGCGCGTGTGCGCCTCTCCATGGACAAGCGCTACGTGTTCCCCAAGGACAGCTCGCTCAAGATATTGACCAGCGGGCTGCTGGGCGAGCAGTACATCGGTATCGAAGCGGGGGCCGACGCGGCCAACCTGGCCGAAGGCGATGCCATTTCCACCACCCAGTCGGCCGTGGTGCTGGAAAACCTGATCAGTCAGTTCCTCTACAGCAAGGCTGCCGACGGCCCCGCGAAGGACGCCAAGTAATGTTGCGTCTGTCTACGTTGCCCTCACTGACCCTGTACCGCACAGTGTTGGTGTTGTGCGTGCTGGTGTTGTCGGGATGCGCCAGTGTTCCGAATCCGGATGCTCGCGACCCTTGGGAGTCCTGGAATCGGGGGGTCTTTGGATTCAACGATGCCGTGGACCGCGGACTGTTGCAGCCCGTGGCCACGGGTTACCAGAAAGTGACGCCGACCCTGGTGCAGAAAGGCGTGAGTAATTTTTTTAACAATCTGACCGATATGTGGTCTGTAGTCAACAATGCTTTGGCATTGAAGGGTCGGGAAACTGGCGACAGCATAGGGCGTGTCTTGGTAAATACCACGGTGGGTTTGCTCGGGGTGGTTGATGTTGCTAGCGACTTGGGCATCGACCGGCATACGGCCGATTTTGGATTGACGCTGGCGCGATGGGGGATTGGCAATGGGCCGTATATGGTTTTGCCTTTGCTAGGCCCATCGACTTTGCGTGATACCGCGGGCCTGCCGGTAGACAACTGGGGCAACCCGATCAACCAGTTTGGCGACGAATCCACGCGCACTGGCATGACAGTTCTGAAGGTGATCGATACCCGGGCTCAGCTACTGGGTGCTGGTCGCGTGATGGATGGGGCGGCTCTGGACAAGTACACCTTCATGCGAGATGCCTATCTGCAGCGCAGGCGCAATCAGGTGTACGATGGCAACCCACCGGATGAAGATTCGGTGCCAGCCTCTGAAGAGACTGGACAATAGGCAACGAGAGAAACGAAAATGAAACGTTTGTGGTGGTTCGTGGTAGCGGCATTTCTGAGCTTGGGCGCGGTCGGTGCCCATGCAGAAGACGAGGCGCCCGACGCCATGGTCAAGCGCTTGTCCAACGACGTGCTCGACACCATCAAGGCCGACAAGAGTCTGCGCAGCGGCGACCTCAAGCCGATCATCGCCTTGGTCGACTCCCGCATCATGCCCAGCGTGAACTTCCAGCGCATGACCGCATCGGCCGTGGGCCCGGCCTGGCGCCAGGCCACCCCCGAGCAGCAGAAGGCCTTGCAGGATGAGTTCAAGACCCTGCTGGTCCGTACCTATGCCGGCGCCCTGGCCCAGGTCAGTGACCAGACCATTGCCATGAAGCCGCTGCGCGCATCCCCCGAAGACAAGGAAGTGCTGGTGCGTACCGAGATCAAGGGCCGTGGCGACCCGATCCAGCTCGACTACCGCCTGGAAAAAACCCCGGGCCAGGGCAGCGGCTGGCGCATCTACAACCTCAATGTGTTGGGGGTCTGGCTGGTCGAGACCTACAAGAGCCAGTTCGTCCCGGAAATCAATGCCAAGGGCATTGATGGCCTGATTGCCATGCTGGCCGAGCGCAACAAGGCCAATGCCGCCAAGAAAGGTTGAGCCATGCTGAGCCTGCCCGCCACCCTGACCCACGAACAAGCCAAAGGCTGTGTGCAGCAGTTGACCCAGGCGCTGCGTGCCGAGGCTGCGCAGGTGGTGGTGGACGCGGCCAAGCTGCGCCATTTCGACTCATCGGCCTTGGCGGTGCTGCTGGAACTGCGCCGCGAATGCGCGCGCGCGGGCAAGCGTTTTGCGGTGCAGGGCCTGCCCAGTCGCCTGATGGACCTGGCCAAGCTCTACGGTATTTCGGGCTTGCTGCCTAGCGCCTAAGCGGCAGCAGGGTTGGGGGCGTAAAATCTCCCTTTCCCATGCCTTCCATTTCTTTCCAGTCCGTCACCAAACAGTACCACTCCCCGCGCGGCCCCAAGGGCAGCACTTTTGCGGCCCTGGATGGGGTGACCCTCAACATTGAGCAAGGCGAGTTCTTCGGTTTGCTGGGGCCCAACGGGGCGGGCAAGACCACCCTCATCAGCATCCTGGCCGGGCTGACACGCGCCACCAGCGGCCACGTGGCCGTGCTGGGGGCCGATGTCCAGGCCAACTACACCCAAGCCCGCAAGAACCTGGGCGTGGTGCCGCAGGAGCTGGTGTTCGACCCATTTTTCAATGTGCGTGAAACCCTGCGCATCCAGTCCGGCTATTTCGGCGTGAAAGGCAACGAAGCCTGGATCGACGAACTGCTGGAAAGCCTGGGCCTGGCCGACAAGGCCAATGCCAACATGCGCCAGCTCTCGGGCGGAATGAAGCGCCGGGTGCTGGTGGCCCAGGCCTTGGTGCACAAGCCGCCAGTCATCGTGCTGGACGAACCCACGGCGGGTGTGGATGTGGAGTTGCGCCAGACCCTGTGGCAATTCATCGCCAAGCTCAACAAGCAGGGCAGCACCGTGCTGCTGACCACGCATTACCTGGAAGAAGCCGAGGCCCTGTGCCACCGCGTGGCGATGCTTAAGGCTGGAAAAATTGTGGCGCTGGACAGCACTAGCAGCCTGCTCAAGAACGCATCGAGCAATGTGCTGCGCTTCAAGCTCGACGCCGAGCTGCCGCCCGAGCTGGCACGCCAGGCACGCATCACCGGGCGCGTGGTGCAGTTCCCGGCCAACGATGCGGCTGCCATCGAGCATTACCTGGCGGCGGTACGTGAGGCCGGCCTGGTGGCGCACGACGTCGAAATCCGCAAGGCCGACCTCGAAGACGTGTTTCTGGACGTGATGACCCGCTCCAATACAGCGACAGGAGTTGCAGCATGAACGGCTGGCAAACCCTGCTCTACAAGGAAGTGCTGCGCTTCTGGAAGGTCAGCTTCCAGACCATTGCGGCGCCGGTACTCACCTCGGTGCTGTACCTGATGATCTTCGGCCACGTGCTCGAAGACCATGTGAAGGTCTACGACAGCATCAGTTATACGGCCTTCCTGGTCCCCGGTCTTGTCATGATGAGCGTGCTGCAGAACGCCTTTGCCAACAGCTCGTCCTCGTTGATCCAAAGCAAGATCATGGGCAACCTGGTGTTCCTGTTGCTCACGCCCTTGTCGCATTGGCACTGGTTTGTGGCGTACGTGGGTTCGGCCATTGCCCGTGGCCTGGTGGTGGGCGGTGGTGTTTTCCTTGTCACTGCTTGGTTTGCGCACCTCAATTTCGAGGCGCCGCTGTGGATCCTGGTGTTCGCCGTCATGGGTGCGGCGCTGCTGGGCACGCTGGGACTGATTGCCGGCTTGTGGGCAGAGAAGTTTGATCAGCTGGCGGCGTTCCAGAATTTCATCATCATGCCCATGACCTTTCTCAGCGGCGTGTTCTATTCCATCCATTCCCTGCCGTCGTTCTGGCTGGCCTTAAGCCATTTCAACCCGTTTTTCTACATGATCGACGGATTCCGGTACGGCTTCTTTGGGGTCAGCGATGTCTCGCCATGGTTGAGCCTGGGGGTGGTCGGCGTAGCCTGGGCGCTGGTAAGCGCAGTCGCCATTCACTTACTACGCACCGGCTACAAGATCCGCAGCTAATTTTCTGTTTCCTATGACCGCTGAAGAAATCCAAACTCTGATTGCCAACGCCATTGCCTGCGACCACTGCGTCGTCGAGGGCGACGGTCGCCATTGGTACGCCACCGTGGTATCCAGCGCCTTCGAAGGCAAGCGCCTGATCCAGCGCCACCAGGCGGTGTACGCCACCATGGGCGATCGCATGAAGACCGACGAAGTGCATGCGCTCTCCATCCGTGCATTCACCCCGGCCGAATGGGCCCAGCAGGCCTGAACCTAATACTTTCTTATGGACAAACTACTCATTCGCGGCGGACAGCCGCTGCACGGTACGGTGCCGATTTCCGGCGCCAAGAACGCGGCCCTGCCCGAACTGTGTGCCACCTTGCTGACTGCCGAGCCTGTCACGCTGCACAACGTACCACGCCTGCAAGACGTGAACACCATGCTCAAGCTCATCCGCAACATGGGGGTGCAGGTGGAGCAGGGGGACGGTGGGGCGGTCACAGTCCATGCTGGTAGCCTCAACAACCCCGAAGCGCCGTACGAGCTGGTGAAAACCATGCGCGCTTCGGTGCTGGCTTTGGGGCCCTTGCTGGCGCGTTTTGGCGAGGCCACAGTGTCGCTGCCCGGGGGCTGCGCCATCGGCTCGCGCCCGGTGGACCAGCATCTGAAGGGCCTGGCCGCCATGGGCGCCGACATTGTGGTCGAGCACGGCTACATGATCGCCAAGCTGCCCAAGGGCCGCACGCGCCTGCACGGCGCCCGTATCGCTACCGACATGGTGACCGTCACCGGCACCGAAAACTTTCTCATGGCTGCCGCCTTGGCCGAGGGCGAAACCATCCTGGAAAACGCCGCCCAGGAGCCCGAGATTCCCGACCTGTGCGAAATGCTCATCGCCATGGGCGCCAAGATTGAAGGCCACGGTAGCAGCCGCATCCGCATCGAAGGGGTTGAGCGCTTGCATGGCGCTACCCATACCGTGGTGGCCGACCGCATCGAAACGGGAACCTTCCTGTGCGCAGTGGCCGCGACCGGCGGCGACGTGGTCTTGCAGCATGGCCGCATCGACCACTTGGAGTCGGTGGTGGAAAAGCTGCGCGACGCTGGCGCCACCGTGACGGCAGTGGACGGCGGCATCCGCGTCCAGGCCCAAGGCCCGGCCTACACCCACCTCAAGGCGCAAAGCTTCCGTACCCACGAGTACCCGGGCTTCCCCACCGACATGCAGGCCCAGTTCATGGCGCTCAACTGCATTGCCCAGGGCTCGGCCAAGGTTACGGAGACCATTTTCGAGAACCGCTTCATGCACGTGAACGAACTGGTGCGCCTGGGTGCCCACATCCAGATCGACGGCAAGGTCGCTGTGGTGGAAGGTGTGCCCAAGCTTTCGGGCGCGACCGTCATGGCCACGGACCTGCGCGCGTCGGCCAGCCTGGTGATTGCCGGCCTGGTGGCCGAAGGTGAAACCGTGGTCGACCGCATCTACCACCTCGATCGCGGCTATGACCAGATGGAAGCCAAACTGCGCGGCATCGGCGCTGACATTGAACGCATCAAATAATCATGATCACCCTCGCCCTCTCCAAAGGCCGCATCTTCGAAGAAACCGTGCCCCTGCTCAAAGCGGCTGGCATCGAGGTCATGGACGACCCGGAAAAATCGCGCAAGCTCATTCTGGACACCAACCTGCCCGACGTGCGCCTGCTCGTGGTGCGCGCCACCGACGTGCCGACCTATGTGCAGCATGGCGGCGCCGACCTCGGCATCACCGGCAAGGACACCTTGCTGGAGCACGGTGGCGAGGGCCTGTACCAGCCGCTGGACCTGAACATTGCCAAGTGCCGCATCAGCGTGGCGGTGCGTGCCGACTTCGACTACGCCAGCGCCGTCAAGCAGGGCTCGCGCCTGACCGTCGCCACCAAGTACGTGGCCATTGCGCGTGAGTTCTTTGCCACCAAGGGCGTGCACGTGGACCTGATCAAGCTCTACGGCAGCATGGAGTTGGCCCCGCTGGTGGGGCTGGCCGACGCCATCGTCGACCTGGTGTCCACCGGCAACACCCTCAAGGCCAACAAGCTGGTGGAAGTGGAACGCATCATGGACATCAGCTCGCGCCTGGTGGTCAACCAGGCCGCCTTGAAGCTCAAACGCGAACCTCTGCGCAAGATCATCGACGCCTTTGCTGGCGCCGTCACTCCGTAATTGCTATGACTTTGGTAGCTGCTCCCGCACATCTGTCCACGGCTGCGGCCGATTTTGAACAACAGTTTCAGGCGCGCCTGCACTGGTCGGCCGATACCGATGCGGCCATCGAGCAGCGCGTGGCCGACATCCTGGCCGACGTACAGGCCCGTGGCGACGCTGCTGTGCTGGAGTACACGGCACGCTTTGACGCACTGCCCGC
Source organism: Rhodoferax sp. (assembly GCA_008015235.1). Classification (GTDB taxonomy): domain Bacteria; phylum Pseudomonadota; class Gammaproteobacteria; order Burkholderiales; family Burkholderiaceae_C; genus Allorhodoferax. The sequence goes on from SSFF01000011.1 coordinate 151,773, forward strand.
CGCCGACATGCGCGCGCTGGAGTTGACCCAGGCCGAGCTCAAAGCGGCATTCGACAGCATTCCCGCAGCGCAGCGTAGCGCGCTGGAAGCCGCTGCCAGAAGAGTGCGCAGCTACCACGAAGCACAGAAAAAAGCCTCGGGTGAGAGCTGGAGCTACCGCGATGAGGACGGCACCCTGCTGGGCCAGAAGGTCACACCGCTGGACCGCGTTGGCATCTACGTGCCCGGTGGCAAGGCAGCCTACCCATCGTCGGTGCTGATGAACGCCATTCCCGCGCACGTGGCCGGTGTCGGCGAAATCATCATGGTCGTCCCCACCCCGCGCGGCGAAAAGAACGCCCTGGTGCTGGCCGCGGCCTACGTGGCTGGTGTTACGCGAGCCTTCACCATCGGTGGTGCGCAGGCGGTGGCCGCATTGGCCTATGGCACCGCCACCATCCCCGCCGTGGACAAGATCACCGGCCCGGGCAACGCCTATGTGGCGGCCGCCAAGCGCCGCGTGTTCGGCAAGGTCGGCATCGACATGATTGCCGGGCCCAGCGAAATTCTGGTGCTGGCCGATGGCACAACACCGCCCGATTGGGTGGCCATGGACCTTTTTTCACAGGCCGAGCACGATGAATTGGCGCAAAGCATCTTGCTGTGCCCGGATGCTGCGTACATCGCCCAGGTACAAGCTAGCATCGATCGCCTGTTGCCCGAGATGCCGCGTGCCGAGATCATCGCCAAGAGCCTCACCGGCCGTGGTGCGCTGATCCACACCCGCAACATGGAAGAGGCCTGCGCCATTTCCAACCGCATTGCACCCGAGCACCTGGAGGTGAGCAGTACCGATCCGCACCGCTGGGAGCCCCTGCTCAAGCACGCAGGCGCCATCTTCCTCGGGGCCTACACCAGCGAAAGCCTGGGCGACTACTGCGCTGGCCCCAACCACGTGCTGCCCACCAGCGGCACGGCGCGCTTCTCCAGCCCGCTGGGGGTGTACGACTTCCAGAAGCGCTCCAGTCTCATCGAAGTGAGCGAAGCCGGTGCCCAAAAGCTGGGCGTGGTGGCGGCCGAACTGGCCTACGGCGAAGGGCTGCAGGGTCACGCCCGCGCTGCAGAAATGCGGCTCAAGTAAAGCGACAGGCGGTGTCAGCTTGCAAGACATGAAACGATTGAATACCGTGCAGCCCCGCAAGCTGCTGCGGCACATGGCTATGTTTGCCGCGCTGGGGACGGCATGTTGGTGCGCATGTGCACCCGCACTAGCCATGAGCCTGCGTGAATTGCGTGCATTGGAAAAATCCGACAAAAAACAGGGCGACCTGTACGCCCGCTACTACCTGGTGGGCGTCATGGAGGGCTTGCTCGACGCCCATGCCCAGATGGCGCGCCAGGGCGCAGCCCCCACACTGTGCCTGCAAGGCCGGCGCCTGGAGCCCAGCATGGCACGCAACTTGTTTGATGGTGAATTGCGCCGCAACCCCGACGTGTACGAGGCCGACATGCAGGTCTCGTTGGTCATGGAGCAGGCCCTGCTGTCGGCGTACTCCTGCGAATGAGGAATCCGTCGGGAGGGAACGCACCTTCAATGGAAATCCCGGCTCGGTGCCGCCAGTCTGCCCAATAGAGGTGTGAGGTCCACCAGATGCTTTGCCACCAGACTGCGCACGTCCCCTTCACGCTGCCATATGCCCGCCACCCCCAACAGCCGGGCATTCATCAGCTCCCTGCGCTGTCTCTCGCGTAAGCCTTTCCACACAATCACCTGCACGGCGCCGAACTCGTCTTCCAGCGATACAAACACCACCCCCTTGGCTGTTTCCGGTTGCTGGCGCAGAGTTACGATGCCACTGGTTCGAACCAAGCGCCCGTTGGGTAGCGGTTGCAGCTCCTGCGAAGAGAGGAAACGTTGGGTCGACAACTGCTTGCGCAGCAGCGCCATCGGGTGGCGGCGCAAGGTCAGCCCCATTGCGGCGTAATCAAACACAATTTCCTCGCCTTCTGGGGCAGTTGGCAGCTCCAACCAGTCTTCCTTCACCGTGGCGTCGTGCAGCAGTGGCGGCGTGGCATGCAGGGCCGAGGCGTCCCAGACCTGTTGGCGGCGGTGACCGGACAGGCTGTGTAGCGCGTCCGCAGCGGCCAGCAGGCGCATCTCATGCTGCTCCAGTTGGGTACGCCGCGCCAGGTCTTCGGCCCCTTCAAAAGGCCGCTGGTTTCGTGTCTCTACGATGCGCCGGGCGGAGGAGTCTTTCAAACCGGTGATGAGCCGCAATCCCAAGCGCACGGCAGGCGTGTGGGGCAAGTCTTCCAGCGTGGCGTCGATGGCGCTGTACATCACGTCCACAGGGCGCACTTCCACACCGTGTCGCCGGGCATCCTGCACCAGCTGGCTGGGGGAATAAAACCCCAGGGGTTGTGAATTCAGCATGGCGGCCAAAAAACAGGCGGGCTCAGTGTGCTTGAGCCAGCAACTGGCATAGACCAATAGCGCAAAGGAGGCTGCATGGGACTCTGGAAAACCATATTCGCTGAACCCCTTGATCTGCTCAAAAATCTGTTCGGCAAAAGCCTTCTCGTAGCCACGCGAAGTCATGCCATCCACGATGCGGTCGTAGTACTTCTCCAGCCCGCCCTTGCGCTTCCATGCTGCCATGGCGCGGCGCAGGCCATCGGCTTCCCCGGCACTGAAGCCGGCGGCCAGCATGGCAATCTGCATGACCTGCTCCTGGAACACTGGCACGCCCAGCGTCCGCCCCAAGGCTTCTTCCAAGGCTGCGCTGGGGTAGACCACAGGCTCCTTGCCCTGGCGTCGATTCAAGTAGGGGTGAACCATCCCTCCCTGGATAGGGCCGGGGCGGACGATGGCCACTTCAATCACCAAGTCGTAAAAGCATCGGGGCTGCAGCCGTGGCAGCATCGACATCTGGGCGCGCGATTCAATCTGGAACACGCCCACGGTATCGGCCTTGCAAATCATGTCGTAGGTGCCTGGGTCTTCTGCCGGGATGTCCTGCATCTCGAACTGATAGCCCCTGCGCATGCCCACCAGTGCCAGGGATTTGCGCAAGGCCGTGAGCATGCCCAGAGCCAACACGTCGACCTTGAGCAGACTCATGGCATCGATGTCGTCCTTGTCCCACTGGATGACGGTGCGGTTTTCCATGGATGCTGCTTCGATGGGCACCATGCGCGACAACGGACCACGGGTGAGTACAAAGCCCCCAGGGTGTTGCGACAGGTGCCGCGGAAAGCCCATCAGCTGGGAGCTCAAGTCCAATAGTTGGCGCACCCCCAGGTCGTCTGTACTGAGCCCGACCTCCACCAGCCGGTCGGCGCGCACCGTACGGCCATCGAACCAGTGGTGCCCCTTGGTCAGTTTCTCAAGCACAGCGAGGTCAAAGCCGAGGGCCTTGCCCACATCGCGGATGGCCGATTTGGGACGATAGGAAATCACCACTGCCGTGAGCGCGGCACGGTCACGTCCGTACTTCTGATACAGGTACTGGATGACTTCTTCACGCCGCTCGTGTTCGAAGTCGATGTCTATGTCGGGGGGCTCGTTGCGCTCCTTGCTGATGAAGCGCTCAAACAGCATCGACATGCGCGCCGGGTCGACCTCGGTGACATGCAGGCAAAAGCACACCACGCTGTTGGCGGCGCTGCCCCGACCCTGGCACAGGATGTTGCGTGAGCGTGCAAAGGCAACGATGTCGTACACCGTCAGGAAGTAGGGTTCGTAGTGCAACTCGCCAATCAATGCCAGTTCATGCTCAATCTGGCGCTGCACCTTGGCTGTCATGCCATTGGGCCAGCGCCTGCCGGCACCTTCGTAGGTCACCCGGCGCAGGTAAGAAGCCGGTGTTTCTCCCTGAGGAACGATTTCCTCGGGGTACTGGTAGCGCAGTTCCTCCAGGGAGAAGGTGCACCGGTTCGCCACATGCAGCGTCTGCGTCAGCAAGTCCTCCGGGAAGGCCTGTCCCAGGCGCAAGCGCGTGCGCAGGTGGCGTTCGGCGTTTTGCTGCAGTGCCAGACCACATTCGGTCAGGGGCTTGCACAAGTGGGTCGCTGTCAGCACGTCCTGCAGCGGCTTGCGCGAACGGACATGCATGTAAACACCTCCCACGGCAACCAGTGGCATGGCCGTCGCGGCGCTGGCTTCGCGCATCCGGTAGAGCCAGATTTCGTCATCCACCAGACGCAGCTGCTCCACACCGAACCAGCACCGGCCCAGGAAGTGCCTGAGCGACCATTGGCCAATCGAAAGCAGTTGTGCGGGAGTGCTGCGCCTTGCAGGCAGTACGACCACCAAGCAGTCTGCCAGTGCCTGGCCTTGCAAATCCGATTGCAGCAGGCGATAGCTGCCCTTCTTAGGGGTGGACCTGCGCAAGCGTGTGATGAACTCGCACAGGTTCCCGTACCCCTGGAAGTTCTGGGCCAGCACTACCAGGGTGAAGGGTGTGGCGCATTCGACCTCGAACTGGGAACCCACCAGCAACTTCAATCTAGCGGATTGGGCCTCCACGTGGGCACGCACCACGCCTGCCAAGCTGCATTCATCGGTAATGGCCAGTGCCGAATAGCCCAGCTTCTTGGCACGTGCCACCAGCTCCTCGGGCCGACTGGCTCCGCGCAGGAAAGAAAAGTTCGACAAACAGCAAAGCTCTGCGTAGGAAGGCAGTATGGACATGGCCTGGCCTCACGCAAAGATTCCGTGCAAGTACCAGGATGCCGTGGCATCGTCCGGCAAGCGCTGCTGAAACACCCAGAGCGCTCCCGCATAGGGGCTCAAGGCTACCCAATAGTCGCGCACCGTGACCAAGTTGCGCTGGCCATGGGCGTCCTTGACCCGGTGCCACCAGCCGCCCTCCACGCGCTCGGGGCCTAGCAGCAGTTGCAAGGGGCCTTGATACAGCGGCCGGTTGTTCTGGACATCCAGTTGCAGCGGAGTGCGCAGCATCCAGGTGGGTTGTGGCCCGGCCACCAGTTGTGCTTTGGCTGAAGCTGTCTTGTCTTTGAGGGGCTGCCAGCGGTGCATGTGTTCCAACCGATGGTCCTCCACCAGGACCGGGCGCAGAACACGGCCTTGGCCCAGTCGCGCCTCGATGCGCTCCAGCACCTGTTCCACCGCTTCCCCGGCGATTCGCTCATTGGGGACCAGGGAATGACTTTGCTCCAGGAGGGGTGCGACTTCCGTGGCATGAAGAACCAACTCCCCAGCCGGGGCTTGCAGCGTGCACCGGGCCAAGTTCTCGCTCAGTAGCCTGGAGAGGTGTTCGAGGTTGTGCGTAGCCTGCGCTGTGCGCACCGGCAGTTCTCCTCCATCTCCTACCTCCCGGGAGCGCATGGCGTCGTGGCGCCAGGCCAGGGTAAGGGCCGTGACACCGCTCTGCCGTGCTGCCAGCCACCCTGTCATCTGCAGCAGCAGCCGGCGTGCGCCGAACATCAGACCCATGGCGTTGTCGACCCGGCTTGGAAGCTCCAGCCGGGCACTGAAAGTCTCTGGCAGGGTGACCCAGGCATAGCCCTCGGGGCGCAACCCATAAGCCCGGTCCAGGGCCAGCAACAACGCATTATCGAAACGCCGACCGATTCCGCCGCGGGGCAGGCGCCGGACATCGGCCAGTGTTCGGCATCCCAGTCTTTGAAGCGTAGCACCATGCCGTGCGACGTCATCGATGGACTCCAGCGGTAACCGGTCCAGCAGCTTTGTCAGGGGCTCGGCAAAACCATCGCGCTGCCCCAAGCGTGCGCAGGCCAGCGCGGCCAGTCCCGTAGGGGCCCGTGCGAAGGAAGAAACTCCAAGCTCCTCGGCCCCCTGCGCAATCAGGCGCTCCAGCACCTCCTCGCCACCGAACAGTCGCAAGCTCTGCGACACCTCCAGCAGGACGGCTCGATCCACTTGCGCCACACGGTGGGTGTACTGCAATGCCCAGAAGCAGACCCCGCCCGAATCAATGGGCAGCTGGCTGTCGCAGGTCTTGTCGGTCAGCAGTGCGAACCAATGGGCGGACATTGGTGGCCTCCAGGGGAGCAAGCAGCCTGCTGGGGTGCAGTAGCCGCGGTGTGAAGAAGTGGGCCAGGGTCCCAGGGACTGCGTGGAGCGTGATGGCGTCTTCCAGCCATGCCCCTTTGCGTTTGAGGATGTGCACCTGGAGCTCCCAGTCGGCGCCCAGTGTTGTCAGAACCCGCAAAGGGGCCGGTGAAGCATCGCGTTGGGCCGACTCCGGCCGGAACAAGAACACCGGGCAGTCGCAGCCTTGGGCGTGCACCTGCAGGCGGCGTAACTGTTCGGGTCGCGCCTGGGGCAGCCAGGCCAGGATGGCACCGCCCCGGGGGTTCGACTTGATGAGCTGTTCGGTTGCCCACAGGCGTTCTGCCGGTGTGTCGGCAGCAATCCAGACCAGGCTGCTCTCGGCAATTCCCAACTTGCTCAGGCCCGGCGGGTGGGGGCGCTTGGGTGGCCCCACCAACAGAATATGCCCACCTGTCGACGCCAGGGTGGCCAGGGTAGGGGAGAGTAGGCGCCATTCGCACAGGGAGGGTTGTGGCTGCAATAGCTCCGTGAGGGCGTTGCAGGGCCAGCCACCGCCGGGGAGCTGTGCGTCTAATGCTGTAAACCCCGTGGCCACAACGGCATCGCTAGCACAGCCAACTTCCATTCCACGCCATACCGCCTGTGCGATGCTGCTGGGCAGCTGGCTGGCGTCAAAGCGAGGCACGCCATATTGCGGGTTGTTGACGGGCTGCATGGCGTATCGATTTGCTATTTAACTGTATTTTTATACAGTATACGAAATTTATCTGATTTGTTGGAGATGCTTCATGGCGGGGCCAGATTGGGGGGCAACTGTGTGCCAGTTGCTTCAGTTCGGTATTATTTTTATTTGACACGAATTTCGTGTTGCACGAAATTCGTGTACCATTGGCGCTGTGAAAAACGTCACTATCACCGTGGAAGATGCCGTGCTCGAATGGGTGCGGATCGAGGCGGCCAAGCGCGGCAGCAGTGTGTCGCGCCTGGTCGGTGAAATGCTGGCCGAGAAGATGCAGCACGACGACGCCTATGCCCGCGCCCAGCGCGAATGGCTGGCCGACACCTCGGCCTTCAATTCCGACGGAAAACCGCTGCCGACGCGTGAGGACGTGCATGGCCGCTGACTCTGAAATTCTCGGCCCGGTGTGCTTTGTCGATACCGCGGTGCTGTTGGCCGCCGATGACGCCCATGACCCGGCGTGCCAGGCCACGGCCCGCGCCTGGCTGCAGGTGCTGTGGCAGTCGCGCAGTGGGCGTGTCAGCACCCAGGTTCTGTCCGAGTACTACGTCATCGCCACCCGCCACTACGCCATGCCGGCCGGAGACGCCCGCGCCAAGCTGCGCCGTTACCAGCTCTGGAAACCCTGGCAGGTGGACCACCAGACTGTGGAAACCGCCTGGGGCGTGGAAGCACGCTTTGGCCTGCCGTATTGGGACGCCCTGGTGGTGGCCGCCGCGGCGCAAAGCGGCGCACGCTATGTGCTGAGCACCGCACTCACCCACCTTCAGCAGATCGACGGCGTGACCGTCTTCAACCCCTTCGTCGGCACCCTGGCGCAAGCCGGACTCCCTTCTTTGGACGCAACGCCATGAGTACTACCTCTACCCCCGCCAGCACCCAAGCCGTCATTGCCCGGCGCATCCGCCAGGACGTGCAGTCCTTGCACGCCTACGCCATCCAGGACTCGGCGGGCATGGTCAAGCTCGACGCCATGGAGAACCCGTATTCGCTGCCAGCCGAGCTGCAAGCCGCACTGGGCCAGCGCCTCGGTGCCTTGGCGCTGAACCGCTACCCCGCAGGCCGGGTCAACGACCTGCGCCGTGCCCTGTCCGACTATGTGGAGCTGCCCGCCGGTTGCGACCTCATGCTGGGCAATGGCTCGGACGAACTCATTTCCCTGCTGGCCCTGGCCTGCGACCGCCCGGCGGCGGCCGGTGAAGCCCGCCCCGCCATCCTGGCGCCCGTGCCTGGTTTTGTGATGTACGCCATGAGTGCAGCCCTGCAGGGCATGGACTTCATCGGCGTGCCGCTGACCAGCGAATTTGCGCTCGACGTACCCGCCATGGTGCAGGCCATCGAAACGCGGCAACCCGCCATCGTCTACCTGGCCTACCCGAATAACCCCACGGCCAACCTGTGGGACCGTGCCGACATGGTGCAGATCATTGCTGCGGCCGCGCGCGCCGGCAGCATCGTGGCCGTGGACGAGGCCTACCAGCCCTTTTCCAGCCACAGCTGGCTCGACGAGATCCGCGCCCGACCGCAGGACCACGGCCATGTGCTCCTGATGCGCACGCTCTCCAAGTTCGGCCTGGCCGGTGTGCGCCTGGGTTACATGGTGGGGCCGGCCGCACTGGTGGCCGAGGTGGACAAGGTGCGCCCGCCCTACAACGTGAGTGTGCTGAACTGCGAGTGCGCCCTGTTTGCGCTCGAACACCAGGAGGTGTTTGCGGCGCAAGCCCGCGAAATATGTGCCCAGCGCGCTATTCTTTTGGAAGCATTGGGTGCTCTTGACGGTATCCGTGCTTACCCCAGCGATGCCAATATGGTGCTGGTGCGCTTCGAGGGTGAAGCCGACCGGGCACAAAAAGTGTTCGAAGGACTCAAAGCCCGTGGCATTCTGGTGAAGAACATTTCTAAAATGCACCCACTGCTGGCCAACTGCCTGCGCCTGACCGTGGGCACCGTGGAAGAAAACCGCGCCATGCTGGCGGCCCTGCAGGAAACACTATGACCGAATATCCTTTGACCGAAGTTCCCCAAGCCGCCGTGCCGCGCGTGGCCGAGGTGGTGCGCAACACCAACGAGACCAAGATCCGGGTGCGCGTCAACCTGGACGGCACGGGCCAGGCACGTCTGTCCACCGGCATTGGCTTCTTCGACCACATGCTCGACCAGATTGCGCGCCATGGGCTCATCGACCTGGACATCGAGGCCGACGGCGACCTGCACATCGACGGTCACCACACGGTCGAAGACGTGGGCATCACCCTGGGCCAGGCCGTGGCCAAGGCCGTGGGCGACAAGAAGGGCATCCGTCGCTACGGCCACGCCTACGTGCCGCTGGACGAGGCACTCAGTCGCGTGGTGGTCGATTTCTCGGGCCGCCCCGGGTTGGAGATGGATGTGCCCTTCCATAGCGGCATGATCGGCAGCTTCGATACCCAGCTGACCTATGAGTTCTTCCAGGGCTTTGTGAACCACGCCCAGGTGACACTGCACATCGACAACCTCAAGGGCAAGAACGCCCACCACCAGGCGGAAACCGTGTTCAAGGCCTTCGCACGTGCCCTGCGCGCTGCGCTGGAGCTGGACCCACGCGCTGCCGGGGTCATTCCTTCCACCAAGGGTAGCTTGTAAAATTGGGTTAAATCGGGCTCTGGCCCGCATCAATACTGCGTAACCAGCTCGTAAATTTGTAGCATGAAAAAAGTGGCGGTGGTGGACTATGGCATGGGCAATCTGCGCTCGGTGACGCAGGCTGTGATGCACGTAGCGGCTGATGCTGGCGTGGATGTGGTCTGGGCCCGTACCGCCCAGGAAGTGATGGACGCCGAGCGCGTGGTGCTGCCGGGCCAGGGCGCCATGCGTGACTGCATGCGCGAGCTGCACGAGAGCGGCATGTTCGACGCCGTGATGCACGCCGCCGCCCACAAGCCGCTCATGGGCGTGTGCGTGGGCATGCAGATGCTGCTCGACCACAGCGAAGAGCAGGGCGTGGACTGCCTGGGCCTGATTCCGGGGCGCGTGGTGCGTTTCGAACTCGAAGGCCGCTTGCAGGAAGACGGCAGCCGCTTCAAGGTGCCGCAGATGGGCTGGAACCAGGTCTGGCAGTCCCAGGCGCCGCGCCACCCGGTGTGGGGCGACGTGCCCGACGGCAGCTATTTCTACTTCGTGCACAGCTACTATGCGCAACCGTCCGATGCGCGCCACACCGTGGGTGAAACCGATTACGGTGGCCGCTTCAGCTGTGCCGTGGCGCGCGATAATATTTTTGCGACCCAGTTCCACCCCGAAAAAAGTGCCGACCACGGTTTGTCCCTGTACCGCAATTTCCTGCACTGGAATCCTTGATTCCTGTCGTGTTCCTTTTCCTTTTCTCCACTCCCAGAGCTTGAAGCATCATGCTTTTAATTCCCGCAATTGACCTCAAAGACGGCCACTGTGTGCGCCTGAAACAAGGCGATATGGACCAATCCACCACCTTTGGCGAAGAGCCGGATGTGATGGCGCGCAGCTGGGTGGACAAGGGGGCCCGGCGCCTGCATCTGGTGGACCTGAACGGTGCCTTTGCCGGCCAGCCCAAGAACGAACAGGCCATCCGCAAGATTTTGAAAACCGTGGGCAGCGAAGTGGACGTGCAGTTGGGTGGTGGCATCCGCGACCTGGACACCATTGAGCGCTACCTTGACGCCGGCCTGCGTTACGTCATCATTGGCACCGCCGCGGTCAAGAACCCTGGCTTCCTGCGCGACGCCTGCACGGCGTTCGGTGGCCACATCATCGTCGGTCTGGACGCCAAAGACGGCAAGGTCGCTACCGACGGCTGGAGCAAGCTCACCGGCCACGAAGTGGTGGACCTGGGCAAGAAGTTCGAAGACTACGGCGTGGAAAGCATCATCTACACCGACATCGGCCGCGACGGCATGCTTTCCGGCATCAACATCGACGCCACCGTCAAATTGGCGCAGGCGCTGACCATACCCGTCATCGCCTCGGGCGGCCTGAGCAACATGGCCGACATCGAAGCCCTGTGCAAGGTGGAAGACGAAGGCGTCGAAGGCGTGATCTGCGGCCGCGCCATCTACAGCGGCGAACTTGACTTCCAGAAGGCGCAAGCGCGTGCCGACGAACTGAATGGCTGATCGGTGCTAGCAAAACGAATCATTCCCTGCCTGGACGTGACCGGTGGTCGCGTCGTCAAAGGCGTCAACTTTGTTGAACTGCGCGATGCCGGGGACCCGGTGGAGATTGCCGCGCGCTACAACGACCAGGGCGCCGACGAGCTGACTTTTCTGGACATCACCGCTACCAGCGATGGGCGCGATTTGATCCTGCACATCATCGAAGCGGTGGCCTCCCAGGTGTTCATTCCGCTCACCGTGGGGGGCGGGGTGCGTACGGTCGAAGACGTGCGCCGCCTGCTCAATGCCGGCGCGGACAAAACCAGCTTCAACTCGGCCGCACTGGCCAATCCGCAGGTGATCAACGACGCCTCCGAAAAATATGGCTCGCAGTGCATCGTCGTGGCCATCGACGCCAAGCGCCGCAGCGCCGAGGATGCTGCGGTACGTGGTGCCGGCTGGGACGTATACAGCCACGGCGGGCGCAAGAACACCGGGCTGGACGCCGTGGCTTGGGCTACCGAGATGGCGCGCCGTGGTGCCGGCGAGATTCTGCTCACCAGCATGGACCGCGACGGCACCAAGAGCGGCTTTGACTTGGCGCTGACGCGCGCCGTGGCCGACGCCGTGAGCGTGCCGGTGATTGCCAGCGGCGGCGTGGGCAACCTCGACCACCTGGCCGACGGCGTGCAGCAGGGCGGCGCAGACGCGGTGCTGGCTGCCAGCATCTTCCACTACGGCGAATACACTGTGGCGCAGGCCAAGGCACGCATGGCCGAGCGTGGCATTCCGGTCCGTATTTAGTGTCAAATCGGGCTCTGGCCCGCGTATTCATTGCGCAAGCAGCTACTGAATTGGTAGCAATTTGCGCTTCACCGAGAACACACCATGCAATGGTTGGATCAGATCAAATGGGATGACAAGGGGCTGGTGCCCGTCATCGCCCAGGAGCAGGGCAGCCGCGACGTGCTGATGTTCGCCTGGATGAATCGCGAGGCGCTGCAAAAAACCGCCGAGCTGGGCCGCGCCGTCTATTTCAGCCGTTCGCGCAACAAGCTCTGGTTCAAGGGCGAAGAATCGGGCCACGTGCAGACCGTGCACGCCATCCGCATCGATTGCGACAACGATGTGATTCTTTTGGAAGTCACACAAACCGGGCACACTCCCGGCATTGCCTGCCACACCGGGCGCCACAGCTGCTTCTACAGCGTGCTGCGGGACGGACAGTGGACCGCAGTCGACCCGGTCTTGAAAGACCCGACCAGCATCTACAAGTGAGCACCATGTCTGCCAATACACCCACCTCGCTATCCCAGGACGCACTGGCGCGCCTGGCCGCCGTGATCGAGAGCCGCAAGCCCGCCGCCGGGGGCGACCCCAGCGCCAGCTACGTGGCCAAGCTGCTGGCCAAGGGGCCCGATTCATTCCTGAAAAAGATCGGCGAAGAGGCTACCGAAGTGGTCATGGCGGCCAAGGACGCCGACCACGGTGGCGATGCGACCAAGATCGTCTACGAAGTGGCCGACCTGTGGTTCCACAGCATGATTGCCCTGGCCCACTACGGCCTGACCCCCGCCGACGTGATCGCCGAGCTGGAGCGCCGCGAAGGCACCAGCGGCATCGAGGAAAAGGCGCTGCGCAAGCTGGCGGCGCGCGAAGGCGGTGCTGTATGAGTGAAGACTTCACGGACGTAACACCCAGGAACGTGGCGCCGGTCGATCTGGCCCTGCTGCAACGGCTCAACACCATCGGCGTCATCAGCTACGTGCTGCACCTGCTGGTTGCCGTGGCGGCCATGGTGCCGGGCGCGCAGTTCGGCACCACCTTGCTGGTGGTGGCCTTGGTCATTGACTGGACCCAGCGCGACAGCGCCGAGGGCACCTGGCACGCCTCCCATTTTCGCTACCGCATCCGCACGGTGGTGACCGCCGGGGCGCTGTACCTGGTGACATTGCCCTTGTGGGCGCTGTTGCTGCTGCCCGGCATGATCGCCTGGGCCATCATTTCGGTGTGGTTCCTGTACCGCATCGCCACCGGTTTCATCGCCATGAACAAAGGCCAGGAGATTCACGCATGAGTACCCACGGTATCGTCGATCACGACCCCGACTGCCTGTTTTGCAAGATCGTTGCCAAGAAAATCCCCTCGCGTGCGGTCTACGAGGACGAAGAGTTCTACTGCTTTCACGACATCGCCCCCTGGGCGCCGGTGCATTTCTTGATTATTCCTAAGGCGCATATTCCCAGCATGGCGCACATTACTCCCGAGTATGCCGGGATGATGGGGCGCATGATGGCGCTGGTGCCCAAGCTGGCCGCGCAGGAAGGCTGCAACCCCTACCCCGAAGGCGGTTTCCGGCTGGTGACCAACACCGGCACCGAAGGCGGGCAGGAAGTGCGCCATTTGCACTTCCACGTCATGGGCGGCAGTCGCCCATGGCTGCGCGGCTGAAGGCTTTGTTCCGGCAGACTAAAATCAATATCTGACTATAGGAGTTCATCATGGGTTCGTTTTCGATTTGGCACTGGCTGATCGTTTTGTTGATCGTTGTCATGGTGTTTGGCACCAAGAAGCTCAAGAACATCGGCTCCGACCTCGGCGGTGCGGTCAAGGGTTTCAAGGACGGCATGCGTGATGGCTCGGCCCCCGACGCCGCCGCTGCGCCTGCACCCCAGCAGGCTCCGGCCCAGGTGACCAACGCCGCACCCGCTGCGGCCAAGGAAACCATCGACGTGCAAGCCACGACCAAGTCCTGATTGCCGCGCGCCACTCTGTAGGTATTCGCTCGCGTGATTGACCTTGGCATTTCAAAGATGGCGCTGATCGGCGCCGTGGCGCTGGTCGTCATCGGCCCGGAAAAGCTGCCGGGCGTGGCGCGCACCCTGGGCACCTTGCTGGGTAAGGCGCAGCGCTATGTGGCCGACGTCAAGGCCGAAGTCAACCGCTCCATGGCGCTGGACGAGCTGAAAAAAATGCGCGAAACGGTCGAGGGTGCTGCGCGTGACGTGGAAAACAGCATCCAGACCCAAGCCTCTGACTTCGAGAAATCCTGGCAGGAAGCGACCGACCAGGCGCTGCCTGATGCCACGCCGGTTTATCCGCAATACCGGCACCCCCGCAAGAACTTCCGACTCAAACAAGGTGCCACACCCCAGTGGTACAAAGCCCGGGCCGGTGTACGTACCAAGGCCCAATCGGGGGCGGCCCGTGTCGCCCGATTCCGTCCGCCCAAATTGCGCTGAAGGCGCAGTCATCCTCCATGGCCACCAACGACATTCCTCCTGACGAGCTGGCAGGAACCGAGCAACCATTTGTGCAGCATCTGGTGGAACTGCGCGACCGCTTGGTAAAGGCGTTCATCGCCATTGCAGTGGCAACCGTTGCGCTGGCAATCTACCCGGGGCCGGGCGAGTTGTATGACATCCTGGCCGCGCCGCTGGTAGCGCATCTGCCCAAGGGGGCTACGTTGATCGCCACCTCGGTCATCTCCCCGTTCCTCGTGCCGCTCAAGATCATGCTGATGGCCGCATTTCTGCTGGCCCTTCCGGTGGTGCTGTACCAGTTGTGGGCCTTTGTGGCGCCGGGACTGTACATGCACGAGAAGAAGCTGGTGTTGCCCTTGGTGATCTCCAGCACGATCCTGTTTTTCATCGGCGTGGCGTTCTGTTATTTCTTTGTGTTTGGCCAGGTGTTCAAGTTCATCCAGAGTTTTGCGCCCAAGTCGATCACTGCCGCACCCGATATCGAGGCCTATCTGGGTTTCGTGTTGTCGATGTTCCTGGCCTTCGGCATGGCCTTTGAAGTGCCCATCGTGGTGATTGTGCTGGCGCGCATGGGCGTTGTCAGCATTGAAAAGCTCAAGGCGTTTCGCAGCTATTTCATTGTGCTCGCATTTGTCATTGCTGCCGTTGTCACGCCGCCCGATGTGGTGTCGCAACTGGCCTTGGCCATACCCATGTGTATCCTCTATGAGCTGGGTATCTGGGCCGCGCAGATTTTCATCAAGCACACCCAGGCACCCGCGGAAGAAGAGGTCGCGCCTCGCTGATGGATGCGGCGGCGTCAGCGTGACGCCGCTTGGGGTTTCGGGCGCACGCCAGGGGTGATGTCCAGGCTCAAGGACTGGTTGCGGCGCTCCAGCATGAACTTGGTGGCTGTGCCAGGCGTGAGCGCTGCCACAGCGGTCAACAATTCGCTGACACTGTTGACGGGTTGTTCCCCGACCTTTTGAATCACGTCGCCGGGGTGCAAGCCCGCGCGGGCTGCCGGGCCGTTTTGCAGGACGCCGGTAATGATGACGCCCTTGTCGGTTTTGACGTCGAAAGTCTCTTTCAACTCGGCAGACAGCTCATTGGGCTCCACGCCAATCCAGCCCCGCGTGACCTTGCCGTCCTTCACGATCGCATCCAGTACCAAGCGTGCCGTGCTGACGGGAATGGCAAAGCCGATGCCCATGTTGCCGCCCGACTGCGAGTAGATGGCCGTATTGATCCCCAGCAGGTTGCCTGTGGTGTCCACCAGTGCGCCACCCGAGTTGCCGGGGTTGATGGCAGCGTCAGTCTGGATGAAGTTCTCGAAGGTGTTGATGCCCAATTGATTCCGCCCCAGTGCACTGACGATGCCTGCTGTCACCGTCTGCCCCACGCCAAATGGGTTGCCGATGGCCAGCACCTGGTCGCCAACTTCCACGTTCTCCGAGTTGCCCCAGACGATGGCCGGCAGGTTGTCGAGCTCAATCTTCAGTACGGCCAAGTCACTGTCAGGGTCCGTGCCAATGACCTTGCCCGACGCGTGGCGCCCATCTTGCAGCACGACATCGATCTCGTCGGCGTCATCGATAACGTGGTTATTGGTCAGGATGTAGCCGCTGGGGCTCACGATAACGCCGCTGCCCAGGCCGCCATTGGGTTGCTCGCCTTGGTCGTTGTTGAAAAAGCGGAACCAGGGGTCGACGCTTTGATTGGCTTGGCGCGCCGATTGGGTGCTGATGCTCACCACGGCCACCGAGGCTTTTTGCGCAGCCTGGCGAAAACTGCCAACTGGTGTGTCCTGTCCGGAATTGGATGCGGCCTCAATCAGGGAAACCGTACCGCCTCGGGTGGAGGGTGCCCCTAGCCACTGGGGTTTGAGGGTGGCCACGACAAAGTAGGCGGCCAGCAGCACGGTGATGGTTTGGGAGAAAAGTAGCCAGTATCGCTTCATGGTGCTGCGGAGTGGGTCAAGGGACGCATCGGACAAATTGTAGGGGGCAAGCACGCAGTTGGCGCATTCGCGGTGTGTTGGCGGGGCAGAATCGGGACATGGAAGCCCCTCGCGTCATTCGCATAGAAGTTGCCGCACCGCCCAAACCTGCCTGGGGGGAGGCCTGCAACGGCTGTGGCGTATGCTGTCTGACTGAGCCGTGCCCGATCGGGATCGTCTGGAGCCGACGACGACATGGGGCCTGTACGGCATTGGTCTGGGACGCGGAGGGTGGCGGTTACCGCTGTGGGGCGCTGCAGCGTGCCCAGGTTTGGCCGCCACTGGCGCACCTGGTGCGCCGTTGGATTGCGGCTGGGAAGGGCTGCGATTGCGACTGGGAGCCAACCAATGCCATCGCATCATCGAATCAACTGAACAAGCAGGAGGATTGCGTCGATGGATCGCAATGAATTATTGGCGTCGCTCAATGCTGCACTGGAGATTGACCGCTACAAGGACTACTGCCCGAATGGACTGCAGGTGGAAGGACGGGCCGACGTATGCCGTGTTGTGACGGGTGTCACCGCCAGCTTGGCGTTGATCGAGCGTGCAATTGAGCTGCAGGCCGACACGCTGCTGGTGCACCACGGGCTTTTCTGGCGTGGTCATGATGGCACTGTGACGGGCTGGATGCGCAAACGCCTGGGGTTGCTGTTGCAGCACGACATCAACCTGCTTGCCTACCACCTGCCGCTGGATGGTCACGTTCAGTGGGGTAACAACGCGCAGTTGGGTGCGCGCCTGGGTTTGATCGTGGAAGGACGCTTTGGCGACCAACAATTGGGCTTCTGGGGGCGACCCGATCCGACCCGGCTGAACTTGGTCCATGGGGTACAAAGCAGTGCGACTGGTGTCTTGCAGTTTGCAGGTGCACACAGCCTGGCCACCCATGTCACGAACATACTGGGGCGCCAAGTGGTTCTGGTGGAGGGGGATGTGGGTCCGGTGGAGCGTATTGCCTGGTGTACAGGCGGCGCACAAAGCTATTTTGAAGCTGCCATAGCTGCCGGAGCACAGGTCTTCATTACCGGCGAGATTTCCGAACCCCAGGCCCACTATGCGCGCGAGTGTGGGGTGTCGTATATCGCTTGTGGGCACCATGCGAGTGAACGCTATGGTGTGGCGGCACTGGGTGCGTTGCTGGCTGCCCAATACGGCTTGCACCATGAATTCGTGGACATTGACAACCCGGCCTAATCAATTACTGCCTTTATCAGACATACATGAACCACCACCGATTGAAGCCGATTGCCATCACGATGGGCGATGCCTGTGGCATTGGACCGGAAATCATTCTCAAGGCATTCCAGCAGTCACCAGTGGCCATGAGAGGGTGCTTTGTCGCGGGGGATGTTGGTACGCTCCGGCGTGCCCGCGACATGCTGGTGCGCACGGCCTCGTCGGTGCTGTGGCCGGAGCTGGAGCCCGTCGCTGCAGTGGATGCGCTCTCCCGCGTGCCGCCAGGGGCCTTGGCAGTCCTGCAGATTGGCGAGCCGTTGCCCGACCTGGGGTGGGGCGCGGTGCATGCTGAAGCTGGGCAGCATGCGGGTGATTGTGTGACCTGGGCAGCACGTGCAGCACTGCGGGGAGATATCGCTGCGCTGGTGACGGCCCCCCTGCACAAGGAGGCACTGTGCGCTGCTGGTGCGCCTTATGACCGGTTTCCAGGACATACCGAATTACTGCAGTATGAGGCCGCCCGCCATGCGGGCTGTACCCTGGAGGACATGCCGGTGCGCATGATGCTGGCCAACGAAGAGCTGCGGACAGTGTTGGTCAGTATCCACGTGTCCTTGCGCCAGGCCATAGAGGCCGTCACGTTCGATAACGTGTTGCAGACCCTGCGTGTGACCCACCATTCATTGCTGGCGGTGCTAGGGCGCCGACCCCGCATCGCTGTGGCGGGTTTGAATCCGCATGCGGGCGAGAGTGGTTTGTTTGGCTCGGAAGAGGAGAGCATCATCCGGCCGGCCATCAATATGGCGCTGCAAGAAGGTATGCGTGTGGAGGGGCCGCTGCCGGGGGATACCGTGTTCATGAAAGCCCGGCAATCGGCACAAGGGCCGGATCCGGTGGATGTTGTCATTGCCATGTACCACGACCAGGGGTTGATACCAGTCAAGTACCTGGGTGTGGAGCAGGGCGTGAATGTGACGCTGGGTTTGCCGCTGGTTCGGACCAGTCCAGACCACGGGACGGCTTTTGATATTGCCGGGCGCGGCGTGGCGGATGCCTCTAGCCTGTTGGCGGCCCTGAAAATGGCCCGTCAGCTGGCGTAATGTGGGGCCCCCGGCCTCAGCTACAATTGGCCCTTCCCCTAGTAGTGATGTTCATTGAGGATTCTCATGAGTGAAACCCTTGTCGACTCCAGCAAGCGCACTTGGCTGATCGCATCTGGATGCGCCGGCGCTGTGGGCGGTGTAGCTACCGCTGTTCCTTTTGTTAGCACGTTCCAGCCTTCCGAACGCGCCAAGGCTGCGGGCGCCGCTGTCGAGGTAGATGTCGCCGGACTCAAGCCCGGTGAAAAGGTTACCGTCGAATGGCGCGGCAAGCCGGTATGGATTGTTCGTCGTACACCCGAGCAATTGGCGGAGCTTTCCAAGCTGACCGACAAGCTGGCCGACCCTGAGTCCAAGCGCAAGGCCGATGAGATGACTCCCGTGTATGCCCGCAATGAAGCGCGCTCGATCAAGCCGGAGTTCTTCGTGGCGGTCGGCATCTGCACGCATTTGGGTTGCTCGCCATCCGACAAGTTTCAAACCGGGCCTCAACCGTCCTTGCCCGACGACTGGCAAGGTGGTTTTCTGTGCCCTTGCCATGGTTCCACTTTTGACTTGGCCGGTCGCGTGTTCAAGAACAAACCTGCACCTGACAACCTGGAAATTCCTCCGCACATGTACCTGTCGGAAACCAAGTTGCTCATCGGCGAAGACAAGAAAGCCTAAGGAACAAGAACATGGCTGAATTCAAGGAAATTTCCCCCAACGCGTCGGCGGGCGAAAAGCTCACCAACTGGTTTGAAAACCGTTTTCCGACCGCGTTCAGCGCCTACAAGGTTCACATGTCGGAGTACTACGCTCCGAAGAACTTCAACTTCTGGTACGCCTTCGGGTCGCTGGCGCTGCTGGTGCTGGTGATCCAGATCGTGACCGGTATTTTCCTGGTCATGCACTACAAGCCCGATGCCAACTTGGCATTTGCTTCGGTCGAGTACATCATGCGCGATGTGCCCTGGGGCTGGCTGATCCGTTACATGCACTCCACCGGCGCCTCGGCGTTCTTCGTGGTGGTGTATCTGCACATGTTCCGTGGTCTGATGTACGGCAGCTACCGCCAACCGCGCGAGCTGGTGTGGCTGTTTGGCTGCGGCATCTTCCTGGCGCTGATGGCCGAAGCCTTCATGGGCTACCTGCTGCCCTGGGGCCAGATGAGCTACTGGGGTGCCCAGGTGATCGTGAATCTGTTTGCCGCCGTTCCCTTGGTCGGCCCGGACCTGGCTTTGCTGATCCGTGGTGACTATGTGGTGGGCGATGCCACCCTGAACCGCTTCTTCAGCTTCCACGTCATTGCTGTGCCGCTGGTGCTGCTGGGTCTGGTGGTTGCCCACTTGCTGGCGCTGCACGATGTTGGCTCCAACAACCCTGATGGCGTGGAAATCAAGGGTCCCAAGGCCCCGCGCGATGCCCAAGGCCATCCTCTGGATGGCGTGCCGTTCCACCCCTACTACACGGTGCACGACATCTTCATGGTGAGCGTGTTCCTGGCTGTGTTTTCGGCGGTCATCTTCTTTGCACCTGAACTTGGCGGCTACTTCCTCGAGTACAACAATTTCATCCCTGCGGACCCGCTGAAGACGCCGCTGCATATTGCTCCGGTGTGGTACTTCACACCGTTCTACTCCATGCTGCGTGCCATTACCGATGAGATGAAGATCGTCCTGATCCTGTGCGTGGTCGGAGCCGGTGCCTTCTCCGTGCTCAAGATCAAGATGCCGAGCGTGTTCAAGGCTGCCATCGCCGGTGCAACCGTTGTTGGTGCCGTGGCCCTCTATGCCTTCGAAGCCAAGTTTTGGGGTGTGGTCGTGATGGGTGGTGCTGTGATCACGCTGTTCTTCCTGCCCTGGTTGGACAACTGCGCGGTCAAGTCGATCCGCTATCGCCCAGATTGGCACAAGTATTTGTACGCCATCTTCGTGGTGAATTTTGTGGTCCTGGCCTATCTGGGTGTGCAGCCTCCGTCCCCTGTGGGTGAGCGCGTGTCCCAAGTAGGCACCCTGTTCTACTTCGGCTTCTTCTTCCTGATGCCCTGGTGGAGCAAGATTGGAGAAACCAAGCCTGTGCCTGATCGCGTGAACTTCACTGCGCACTGAGCTGGAGAATACGAATATGAAAAAGACACTTCTCGTCCTTCTGTCTGCATTGGGTTTTGCGCTGGGCGCACATGCCAGCTCCGGCGGTCCAGCCTGGGACAAGGCGCCCAACAAGATCAACGACATGGCGGCCTTGCAAAATGGTGCCAAGCTGTTTGTCAACTACTGCCTGAACTGCCACTCGGCTGCATTCATGCGCTATAACCGCCTCAAGGACATTGGCCTGACGGAGCAACAAATCAAGGACAACTTGTTATTTACCACCGAAAAGGTCGGTGAAACCATGAAGTCTGCGATTGATCCCAAGCAAGCCAAGGAGTGGTTCGGCGCCAACCCGCCCGATCTGACTGTCATTGCGCGTTCACGTGCCGGTGCCAATGGCACGGGTGCGGACTACCTGTATACCTACATGCGCACCTTCTACCCCGATGACACCAAGGCGACTGGCTGGAACAATCTGGTGTTCCCGAATGTTGGGATGCCCCATGTCTTGTGGGAGTTGCAGGGCAAGCGTGTCCCCATCATTGAAGGCTCGCTCGAGCACGGAGGGCATGTCACCGGATGGGAGCAGATCACCCCCGGCACCATGACACCCCAACAGTACGATGAGGCTATTGCCGATTTGGTAAATTACCTGCAATGGATGGCAGAACCAGCACAGACCAAGCGTGTTCAATTGGGCATGTGGGTGATGGCATTTTTGGCTTTACTGATTTTCGTGACCTGGCGTTTGAACCAGGTGTACTGGAAAGACGTCAAGTAATTGCCGTGTTGCCAGTGACTTGCTGGCACATGATGAATGACAGAGTGGGCTGCGGTGCAGTCCACTCTTTTTTGATTTTTAGGAGTGTTTCACCATGATGGTTTTGTATTCGGGAACGACCTGCCCCTTTTCCCATCGCTGCCGCTTTGTTTTGTTTGAAAAAGGCATGGATTTTGAAATCCGCGATGTGGATCTGTACAACAAGCCCGAAGACATCAGCGTCATGAATCCTTATGGACAGGTTCCCATTCTGGTGGAGCGGGATCTGATTCTGTACGAATCCAACATCATCAATGAGTACATTGACGAGCGCTTCCCGCATCCGCAATTGATGCCTGGAGACCCTGTAGACCGGGCGCGTGTTCGTCTGTTTTTGCTGAACTTTGAGAAAGAGCTGTTCACGCATGTGACTACGCTGGAGTCCCGTGCCGCCAAGGGCAACGAAAAGGCACTGGAAAAAGCCCGTGCCCACATTCGTGATCGCTTGACCCAGTTGGCACCGGTTTTCCTGAAGAACAAGTACATGATGGGCGAGAACTTCTCCATGCTCGACGTGGCCATTGCACCGCTGCTCTGGCGTCTGGATTACTACGGTATCGAGCTGAGCAAGAATGCAACCCCCTTGCTGAAGTATGCCGAACGCATCTTCTCGCGCCCGGCCTACATTGAGGCGTTGACGCCGTCGGAAAAGGTCATGCGCAAGTAAGCGTTGCACCAGCCATGAACAGCGCGCTGCAGACAACGTCCACCCGCCCTTACCTGATTCGTGCTTTGTACGAGTGGTGTGGGGACAATGGCTTCACCCCCTTCATTGCGGTGTCCGTCGATGCGTCGGTGAGTGTCCCCCAAGAGTACGTGCGTGACGGGGAGATCGTTCTGAATGTCAGCATGGATGCGACCAGTGGACTGCTGATTGGCAACGACGCGATCGAATTCAAAGGGCGCTTCGGTGGCGTGGCCCGCGACATCTATGTACCAATAGGGCGCGTACTGGCGATTTATGCGCGGGAAAACGGTCAGGGCATGGCCTTCCCTTTGGTGGCCGATGTGCCACCCGAGTCGGCTCCTTTGCCTAACGAAGTGCCGGATGTTGCTGCTATGGCAGTGCCGACCAAGCCTGTTTTACTGAAGGAAGGTAGTACTGCGCCCAAGGGGGGGGCGGGCCCATTGCCTGACGACGTTCCACCACGCCCGCCAACGGGTGCGCGTCCGACGCTGACACGCGTCAAGTAGCGCTGGTGCAGATCCCTGGATCTTTGGGTTCTTGGGATACAATGCGCGCTGTGCCGCTTTAGCTCAGTTGGTAGAGCAACCGCCTTGTAAGCGGTAGGTCGTCAGTTCGAATCCGACAAGCGGCACCATTCCACTTATGCGTTGTCCGTTTTGACAACTTTGATGCGTGTGGATTTGATGTCCCAGCCTTTCGTGCGTAAGTGGGCCTCCAGAGTGGGTTGCAACTGACGCAATTTCGCAGCTACGGAGTTGTTTTCGGCCAATAGGCACCAATTTCCCTCGTCCCATGGGCCGGCTTTGACGTAGGCACGTATTCCAATGGGAAGCACGTCATCGATGGCAATGCGCAGACTGTTGGATATTCCAATCCGTTCTGCAAAATGGGCCAGGTACGGAGCCTCCATGGTGGCCTGCATCAATGACTTGGAGGATGTGCGGGGCATGAGATACCGACGTTTTGAGGAGATGTGATGCAAGTGATTATCACGGACAGTTGGTTGGCAAAAACCCGGGCATTCCATCTCAGTGGATGGAGTCTAGCGGTTTCTTTTCTGACTGCGGCTTTTGCGCTCATGCTTGCATCAGCCTTGATGTACCACTGGATCTTTCTAAAAGGTGCGCGTGAAGGTTGGCCTGTTATCGGCTCTTTGGTTCGCATGGTAGCCAAGGATGAGTTTGCCCAGCGTGATAAGTATCTGAGAGAAAACATTGAGGTGCTTGCGCGCAGGTTGGGTGAGATGCAGGCCCAGTTAATGCAACTGCAGTCATTGGGTGAGCGCGTTTCCACATTGGCAGGCGTGCCTATGCCCGACTTCCAGGCGAACAAAGGCTCCGGTGGTGTCCTCGTTATGTCCAGGGATTTAAGCCTTGAGGAGTTGCAGGTGCTGCTCGATGTGGTCCAGGGTGGAGCCAAGGAGAACGTTGACTGGCTGACAGTGGTCGAATCAAGGTTATTGGACCAAAAGATAAAAAAAATGATGATTCCTGCGCAGCCCCCTGTGGCACTTGCTGTGCTTGGATCTTCTTTTGGTTGGCGTATTGACCCCATTACAGGTCAATCAGCATTGCACACTGGCTTGGATTTCCCGGCGGCCATTGGGGTGCCGATTCAAGCGGCGGCTGGTGGCGTGGTGGTAACCCAAGAATTCCATGTGCAGTACGGCAACATGGTAGAGATTGACCATGGCAATGACCTGATAAGCCGTTATGCGCATGCATCCAAGGTTTATGTCAAGAAAGGTGACCTAGTCAAGCGTGGTCAGAAAATTGCAGAAGTTGGGACCAGTGGCAGATCTACTGGTGCGCACTTGCACTTCGAAGTTCTTGTCAATGGTGTACCGCAGGATCCCCAGCGATTCCTTAACGCAGGAAGCCGCATCGCCACAGTAAAATGAAGGGTTGCTGCGCACCTTGGGTGCGATGTCGCAAATCCGTTTACCGATCAACTAACAGTGTGGGACCACTCAGCGAAAGCCTTCGTAATCGCTGAGGTCTCAAATCCATGGCCACTAATTTCCTTACCAAGATTTTCGGCAGTCGCAATGACCGTCTGTTGAAGCAGTACCGCGCTGTCGCAGTCAAGATCAATGCATTGGAAAACAGCATTGCAGTCTTGTCCGATGAACAACTGCAAGCGAAAACACAGGAGTTCAAGGCTCGGCTGGGTAATGGCGAGGCACTGGATAACTTGATTCCCGAGGCCTTTGCGGTCGTGCGTGAAGGTTCCAAGCGCGTCATGAAGATGCGCCACTTTGATGTCCAATTGATTGGTGCAATGGCCTTGCATCAGGGCAAGATTGCCGAGATGCGCACTGGGGAGGGCAAGACGCTGACTGCGACGCTGGCGGTGTACCTCAATGCCTTGTCCGGCAATGGTGTGCATGTTGTCACTGTGAACGATTACTTGGCGAACCGCGATGCCGCATGGATGGGGCGTTTGTACAACTTTCTGGGCCTTACGGTCGGCGTCAACCTGCCTCAAATGTCGCGGGAAGAAAAGCAGGCAGCCTACAACGCGGATATCACCTACGGCACGAACAACGAGTACGGCTTCGATTATTTGCGCGACAACATGGTGTATGAGCCCGCGGACCGTGTGCAACGAAAGTTGAACTTCGCCATCGTCGATGAGGTGGACTCGATTCTGATTGATGAGGCGCGTACGCCTTTGATCATTAGCGGACAAGCCGAAGACCATACTGACCTCTATTTGGCGATCAACAAGGTCGCTCCGCGCCTGGTTCGCCAAGAGGGGGAAGCGGACCCTCGTACCGGCGAAGGCGTGATCCGCCCTGGCGACTTCACGGTGGATGAGAAAAGCCACCAAGTATTCCTGACCGAGCAGGGGCATGAAACTGCGGAAAAGATCTTTGCCGAGTTGGGTCTGATCGCGGCTGGCGCGTCACTGTACGACCCGGCCAACATCACATTGATGCACCACTTGTATGCTGCCCTGCGCGCGCACCATATCTATCTGCGCGACCAGCACTATGTGGTGCAAAAGGGTGAAATTGTCATCGTGGATGAATTCACGGGGCGCTTGATGACAGGCCGTCGCTGGAGCGATGGTCTGCACCAGGCGGTGGAAGCCAAGGAAGGTGTGGCGATCCAGGCTGAAAACCAGACCATGGCATCCATCACGTTCCAGAACTATTTCCGTCTCTACGCCAAGCTGTCGGGCATGACCGGCACGGCCGATACCGAGGCGTACGAGTTTCAAGAGATTTATGGCCTGGAAACCGTGGTGATTCCACCCAACCGTGTCAGTCGGCGTGAAGATCAGTTGGATCGGGTGTACAAAACCACGGCGGAAAAATACACCGCAGCTATCGCGGACATCCGTGCATGCTATGAGCGTGGACAGCCGGTTTTGGTGGGTACAACATCGATTGAAAATTCGGAAATCATTGCCAAGCTGCTGGAGAAGGAGAAGCTACCGCACCAGGTGCTCAATGCCAAGCAGCACGCCAAGGAGGCGGACATTGTTGCGCAAGCGGGTCGCGAAAAAATGATCACCATCGCGACCAATATGGCGGGGCGCGGGACCGACATTGTGTTGGGTGGCAGCATTGAAAAAGCGGTCGAGGCCATTGAGTCGGACGAAAGTCTGGATGCACAAGCCAAGCAGGAACGGATTGAAGCGATCAAGACCCAATGGAAGAGCGACCATGAAAAGGTCAAAGCTTTAGGGGGTCTCCGTATCATTGCAACCGAACGGCACGAATCCCGTCGCATCGACAACCAGTTGCGAGGCCGCTCAGGGCGCCAAGGGGACCCCGGCTCATCCCGGTTTTACTTGAGCTTGGACGATGCCTTGATGCGCATCTTTGCTGGTGACCGGGTCAAAGCCATCATGGACCGCCTCAAGATGCCCGAAGGTGAGGCGATCGAGGCCGGTATTGTGACCCGCAGCATTGAAAGTGCTCAGCGCAAAGTCGAGGCCCGCAACTTTGACATGCGCAAGCAACTGCTTGAGTACGATGATGTGTCCAACGATCAGCGCAAGGTTATTTACCAACAGCGCAATGCCATCTTGGATGCGGCGGATTTGAATGGCCAGGTAGCCGCGCTGCGCGAGGGCTGTTTTGACGATTTGGTTCGTCAGTATGTCCCCGCTGAGTCCGTGGAAGAGCAATGGGATATTGTCGGCCTGCAAAAATTGCTTTCCGAAGAGTGGCAAGTAGACGTTGATCTGGCTACCAAGGTGAATGCTGCGAATGCGATCTCGGACGAAGATGTCGTTCAGGCCGTGGTGGAGGCGGCACATGCCAAATTTGCATCCAAGGTCGAGCTGGTCGGTGTCGACAGCTTTACGAACTTCGAGCGGATGGTGTTGCTGCAGACCTTAGATACCCACTGGCGTGACCACTTGAGTGCCCTGGATTATTTGCGCCAGGGTATTCATCTGCGCGGCTATGCGCAAAAACAGCCCAAGCAGGAGTACAAGCGCGAGGCTTTTGAACTGTTTGGCCAGATGCTGGACGCCGTCAAGAATGAAGTGACAAAGGTCCTGATGACGGTGCGCATCCAGTCCAATGAGCAGATCGACCAAGCGGCCGAGGCCATGGAGGAAAAGGCCGAGCACATCGCCAACGTGACCTATACCGCGCCCAATGAATCGGGTGAGGCGGTTACCAGTGCGGCAGACGAGCGCAGCGTGACCGATGCCGTTCCACGTGTCGGACGGAATGATCCTTGCCCTTGCGGTAGTGGGAAAAAATACAAGCAATGCCACGGAAAACTTGCCTGAGAACACTATGCCAGTCAATCTTGTTGCGCCCGATGGGCAATTCCTTTTCCCCGTAGCCGGTTTGCGTATTGGTATTGCCCAGGCGGGTGTGCGCAAGGTAGGGCGCAAAGACCTTTGTGTCATGCTGCTCGACGAAGGCACGCACGTTGCTGGTGTCTTTACACAGAACCGCTTTTGCGCCGCACCGGTTCAGGTGTGCCGTGAGCACCTTGCTGATGGCCAGGGTATCCGTGCCATATTGATCAATACCGGAAATGCCAATGCGGGTACTGGGAGCGATGGTATTGCGCGGGCTAAGTTCAGCTGTCGTGAACTGGCGCAGCGCGTGGGAGTGAATCCCGCACAGGTATTGCCTTTTTCTACAGGCGTGATCATGGAGTCACTTCCGGTAGATCGGATCGTTGCGTCCCTGGATGCAGCAGTTTCGGATGCCAAGGAAGACAACTGGCTCAACGCAGCGCAGGCCATCATGACAACTGATACGCTGCCCAAGGCGACATCGCGCAAGCTTTCTATTGGCGGGCGCACAGTTACAGTGACGGGTATCAGCAAAGGGGCAGGGATGATTCGCCCAAACATGGCCACGATGCTGGGCTATGTGGCCACGGATGCCTGTATTGCTCCCGAGGTACTGCAAGCCCTGGCCCGGCCGGTAGCGGATCAGTCCTTCAACCGGATTACGATCGATGGAGACACCTCCACCAACGATTCATTTCTATTGATTGCCACCAACAAGGCTGGCAATGCCTGCATTACTTCCATTGACACCGACGAAGCCCGAATTTTGCAGGATGCTGTTATTGGAATCGCGCAAACATTGGCCCATGCTATTGTTCGCGATGGTGAGGGTGCTACTAAATTTATAGCTATTCGGGTTGATGGTGGGCGCGATACCATGGAGTGTCAGAAGGTGGCTTACGCCATTGCCCATTCACCCTTGGTCAAGACGGCATTTTTTGCCAGTGACCCCAATTTGGGCCGTATTTTGGCTGCAGTCGGCTATGCGGGAGTGGATGACCTGGACCAGACACGCATCGATTTGTTCCTGGATGATGTCCATGTTGCAACGGCGGGTGGGCGCAATCCTGCGTACCGCGAGGAAGATGGCCAGCGTGTGATGAAACAAAGTGAAATCACAGTTCGGGTTGTACTGGGGCGCGGTACTGCCTCGGATACCGTGTGGACCTGTGACCTTAGCCACGATTACGTGACCATCAATGCCGACTACCGCTCGTGAGGCGTAGCATATGGCGACCATGATGGATGCGAAGTGGGAAGAGTTTCTAGCGCGCGCAACCCGGTTTATGGATCGGGTGGAGGCCTCTTTGCCCCAAGAAATCCGTCTTCCAGATTGGGGGCAGTCCATCGCGTATCGATACCAACGACAGCGTCCTGGGCATGGAGCACTGGTTCCCGTGCGTCACGTGGGGGTTATGGACGCATCCAGTTTGCGGGAAATTGATGCACAGAAAGAAAAGATATTCCGTAATACAGCCCAGTTTGTTGAAGGGTTGCCTGCCAACAACGTGTTGCTGACTGGAGCCCGCGGAACGGGCAAGTCGTCACTCGTTCGCGCTTGTTTGCACGCTTTTTCCGACCGGGGCCTGCGCTTGATCGAGGTGGACAAAGCCGATCTTCTCGATTTGCCGGAGCTTGTTGAAGCCGTGGCAAACCGGCCCGAAAAGTTTTTGGTGTTTTGCGATGATTTGAGCTTTGACGAGGGTGAAGCGGGTTACAAGGCTCTGAAATCGATTCTGGATGGGTCGGTTGCAGCGGCCACGCCGAATGTTCTGGTCTACGCCACCAGCAACCGTCGGCACCTGTTGCCTGAATACCATGCGGAAAATCTGACGTATACGCACACTGCGGATGGTGAGTTGCATCCAGGAGAGGCTGTAGAGGAAAAAGTATCGCTGTCCGAGCGCTTTGGTCTGTGGATCAGTTTCTACCCCTTCAGCCAAGATGAGTACCTGAAAATTGTCGACCAGTGGCTGGCACACTACGGAGTAGATGCCTCTTCCATAGTGGCTGCCCATCCTTTTGCATTGGTTTGGGCACTGGAACGTGGCTCACGCAGTGGGCGTGTCGCGTATCAATTTGCCCGTGACTATGTAGGACGACATGGAAATTTCTGACTCGGATCGTGCCGTTTTGGTGGTGGATGCAGACCAGCCCAGGGCGCCTGCGCAAAACCGTCCGTTGGTAGATGTTGCAGTGGGTTTGTTATTGCGTGAGGATGGGCATTTTCTTTTGTGCACCCGCCCACTAGGCAAGGCCTATGCTGGTTACTGGGAATTTCCAGGTGGAAAGCTTGAGGAGGGTGAAGATGTCGTGCTCGCGTTGAAGCGCGAGCTGTCCGAAGAGATCGGCGTTCAGCTCACCAAGGTCACTCCTTGGCAAGTCCTGGTGGTGGACTATCCACATGCTTTGGTGCGTCTGCACTTTTGCAAAGTGCAGGCATGGGATGGTGAGGTGAAAATGCTTGAAGGTCAGCGCTTCGCATGGGAAACCCACCCGGTGCAGGTGGCTCCTATCTTGCCTGGAACAATCCCCGTCCTGGCGTGGATGCAACAGCCACATTAGACCCAGAACCAGCCAGCATCATCCGGCGCACAGGGTGACCGCTATGCGCAAAATGTCAGCTCAAAGGCTGCATCGGCAGTTGTCGAGTGGTTGCGATGGTCTTCACCTTGCTGCATCAAACGGATGGAAACCATCAAACGGTTGCCACTGATTTCGGGAATCAGGTCAAGCGCTGGATCAATGGCCAAGCGCAGCAATTGGAAGGTGCGCCCAGCAGGTAGATTTTGCTGGTACTGGCCGCCTGTGGCTGCAATTTTCTGGGGAGATCCCGAGTCGCGCAAAAGCTTGAGCAGCAATTGAATGGACTCTGCCAGTGGTGCCAATGTAGCAGCCCATTCCTGCAAGTCTTGTTGTCGTTGCTGGGCAGGCTTAAATTGCCAGGCGTAATAGGCGGGAAGGTCGAACTCACAAGTTCCACCCGGTATGCCGACACGGCTGCGTATGCCCATCAGCCAATCATTTTCTGTCAAGGTCTGCCCAGCCTTGCCAGGTTGATTGTTCAGATTGGTAAAGCAGCGGTCCAGTTGGGCAATAACGTGATCCAGCATCCCTTCTGCTATTGCCGGGTTGCCACGGTATCCGTTGAGCGTTTGTTTTTGACGGTCGAGGTCTTTTAGAACATCGGCTTTGAGGTCCGCTCGGGCGCCCACGTCCATGACTTCAAAAATGGTCGTCAGGGCGTAATGGTGATCAATCGCCTCGGTTCGGGCCATCAAGGTACCAAGATTCAGAAACAAATGCTCAAGCCGCAAAAAAGTCCGGATGCGCTCGTTGAATGGATACTCGTAAAGAATCACGCTGAATCTTTCGCTAATTTCTACAACTCAGTATGTTACTGACTTGTTGGCATTGTTTTTCCAGTTCCAACAGGGATATTCCGTCATTACAGACCACGATGTCGGCGCAGGCCAGACGATGCGCTCGAGTGGCTTGTGTGTGAATGATGGCGATCACTTCTTCGGCCTGCATTTTGCTTCTGGACTGAACCCGTTGAATCTGTGTTTCTTGGCTGCAGTCCACCACCAACACCTGGTGAAGGCGTCCCCGCCACTTTCCAGACTCCACCAGGAGGGGAATGTCATAAATGAGCAAAGGGGTGTTGCGTGCAATGCATTCCATTTCGATGCGTGTCATTTCCGCTTGCACGATTGGATGAATGATGGACTCCAAGTTCTTGCGAAACGTGGGGTCACTAAAAGCCAACTGTCGAACCAGAGAGCGGTTCATTCCCCCGTCTGGCGTCATCAACTCTGTACCCCCGAGCCGAGTGAGTTCGGGGATGGCCAAGCCACCGGGTGCAGTCGATTGTCGTGAAATTGCATCCGCATCCAGAACAGCGGCTTGGCAAAGGCGCTCCAGAAACTGCGCAATGGTGGACTTGCCACTGCCAATCCCGCCGGTGATACCCAGTCGAATCACGTTGCTTGTGTACGCTAAATGCCAATCAAGTGCCGGGTCGCACCTGTGCCCAGGATCAGCGTAACCAAGCCTGCGCCCGCAAGAAAGGGGCCAAATGGAATATATCCACCTTCCCGCAGTTTGCTGTTGAGCTTGAGAGCTATTCCGACCACAGCGCCAATGATCGAAGACATCAGGATGATGGGGAGCAAAGCCTCCCAACCAAACCAGGCCCCCAGCCCAGCTAGGAGTTTGAAGTCGCCATAGCCCATGCCCTCTTTGCCTGTCGCCAGCTTGAACAGCCAGTACACGGACCACAATGAAAGGTATCCTGCAATGGCGCCCCAGAGTGCGCTGGGTAGGGCAACTCCGCTGATCCCCCAGTGTGCGGCCACCAGCCCGGCCCAGACTAAAGGCAAGGTAATGTCATCGGGAAGCAGGGTGGTGTCCCAATCAATCAATGTCAATGCCACCAGGGATGCCGCAAAACCACTCCAGGCAAGCGCACTGATAGACAACCCCCACCGATGACCGCACCAAGCAAACAGCAATCCGGTGGAGAGTTCAACCAGGGGGTACCGGGGGCTGATAGGTTTTTGGCACGCAGAACAGCGCCCGCGAAGGGCGAGGTAACTGACAAGCGGGATATTTTCGTACCAGGTGATGGCGTGGCTGCAATGGGGGCAGCGCGACCGCGGAACCATAAGGTTGAATGCAGGGGGGTCCTGCGCGGTCTCACCTTGAAGCTCTTTGTATTCCTGCTCCCAAGCTCGCTCCAGCATGATGGGTAAGCGGTGGATGACTACATTCAGAAAACTGCCAATCAGCAAACCCAGTACGAAAAAACCAAAAGCAGCCAACTGCACCAAATCCATCAAACCACCTGTCCCAATTTGAAGATAGGCAAGTACATGGAGACCACGATGCCACCGATGATGGTACCCAGCACAACGATGATGATGGGTTCCATCAAGCTGGAAATGCCCGCCACCATGTCATCCACTTCGGCTTCATAGAAATCGGCAGCTTTCCCCAACATGTGATCAATAGATCCGGATTCTTCGCCGATGGCGCACATCTGCAGCACCATGGAGGGGAAAAGATTGGCGTTTGACATCGCAGCAGTCAATGATGTCCCTGTAGAGACTTCTTGTTGAATCTTGTGTGTTGCATCGGAATAAACAACGTTGCCTGCAGCGCCGCCAACAGAATCCAAAGCCTCAACCAAAGGTACTCCTGCCGCGAACATGGTGGACAACGTGCGCGTCCAGCGTGCAACACATGACTTGTCAACCAAGACGCCGAAAATGGGCATTTTCAGCATTACGCGGTCCATGATGGCCTGCACTTTGGGATTGCGTTTCCATGCTTGCATGAAGTAGTAAATCCCGCCCCCAAGTCCACCGAAAATCAGATACCAGTAGCTGATAAAGAATTCACTCATGGCAATGACCATCAGTGTCGGGGCTGGCAGTTCTCCGCCGAATGAGGTGAAGACCTGCTTGAACGATGGAATCACGAAAATCATGATCACAGAGACCACAACAAAGGCCACGATCAAAACTGAAATTGGATACATCAATGCAGATTTGATCTTGGACTTGATCGCCTCGGTTTTCTCCATGTAGACAGCCAACCGATCTAGCAATTGGTCCAAAATACCTGCGGACTCACCGGCTTCCACCAGATTGCAGTACAGGTTGTCAAAGTACAACGGATATTTGCGAAAGGCAACGCTCAAGGCTGTACCTGTTTCCACATCCATGCGGATATCGTTGAGCAGTTTAGTTACGCTGGGGTTGGGGTTGCCGCGGCCAACAATATCAAATGCCTGAAGCAATGGCACACCAGCTTTCATCATGGTGGCCAACTGCCGAGTGAAGATCGCCAGATCTTTGGGCTTGATCGACTTGCCAGAGCCCATTCTCCGTTTTTTGATTTTCGTGGGCGTAACACCTTGGCGTCGGAGGTAGGCCTTGACCTGATTCTCGCCAGCTGCCCGAGTTTCCCCCCGGACTTGCTTGCCATTCCGGTCCTTGCCTTCCCATTCGAACACGGCTTCTTTGGTGTCGACGTTCTTCTGTGTCGCCATGGAGTCCTCTGGTTATATGGCTAAAGGTTGGTAACAGCCAAGACTTCTTCGAGTGAGGTCAGACCCACCTTGACCTTGTGCAGTCCAGCTTGCCGCAGTGATCGAACCCCTTCGGCTTCCGACTGGGCGGCAATCTCCAAGGCACTGCCGTCACGCAGGATGATTTTCTGAATTTCTTCAGAGATTGGCATGACTTGGTAAATGCCCACGCGACCCTTGTACCCGTTGTTGCAGGCATTGCATCCTACGGCACGATACGGTTTCCAAGAGCCATCCAAGTCAGACTCTCGGAATCCAGCATCCAAAAGTGATGTCTTTGGTATCTCTGCGGGTGCCTTGCAAGTCGTGCACAAGCGCCTGGCCAAGCGTTGGGCCGTGATGAGGATCACGCTGGACGCGATGTTGAAAGGTGCAATCCCCATATTGCGCATACGGGTCAGCGTGGTTGGCGCGTCGTTGGTGTGCAGGGTCGAGAGAACCAAGTGACCGGTCTGTGCTGCCTTGATGGAGATATCTGCCGTTTCCAGGTCGCGAATTTCCCCCACCATGATGATGTCTGGATCTTGGCGCAGGAAGGACTTCAGGGCGGCAGCAAATGTCAGCCCAGCCTTCTCGTTGACATTGACTTGGTTGACACCGGGTAGATTGATTTCTGAAGGGTCCTCTGCTGTTGCAATATTTACCCCTGGCTGATTTAGCAAGTTGAGGCAGGTATACAGCGATACGGTTTTTCCCGAACCGGTCGGGCCCGTGACTAGCACCATCCCGTAGGGGCGACCAATCGCATGGAGCAAGCGCTCTTTTTCTTCCGGCTCGTACCCCAATGCGTCAATCCCCAGCTTGGCGCTGCTGGGATCCAAAATACGGATCACGATCTTTTCGCCAAACAAAGTAGGCAGGGTGCTAACCCGAAAATCGATGACACGGTCGGCACCGACTTTGAGCTTCATGCGACCATCTTGGGGGACGCGTATTTCGGAAATGTCCATCCGCGAAATCACCTTGATCCGGGAAGCCAGTTTGTCCTTGATGGCAACGGGAGGGCTGGCAATTTCGCGAAGTTCGCCGTCGATACGGAACCGCACGCGGTAGTGATGCTCGTACGGCTCAAAATGCAGATCCGAGGCGCGCATGCTGAATGCATCCATCAGCATCTTGTGCAGGAAGCGGACTACAGGTGCATCCTCCACTTCCGAGGTGGTTGCACTTTGGTCCTCGGTAATGGCTTCGGCGGCAGCTTCGTCGAATTCAAAGTCACCACCGATGATGTCTTCAACAGCCTCAGCGGCCGTCGTGGTGGTGGCTTCCACAAGTTTTGACAGCTTGTCGAATTCAGCGACAACCCAGTCCACACTCAGTTGCGCAGAAAATTTGACCTTTTCTGCCGCGGTCTGGTCCGATGGGTCCGCGGTTGCCACCACGAGACGATTGTTGCGCTTGCTCAGTACGACCAAGCGGTAGTCACTGCAGACTTTGGCGTCCAGCAAACCTTTTGGCAGCTTTTGTACATCAATCGCATTCAGATCCAGCAAAGGCAGTGCGAAGGCGTCCGACAGGGTGTGAGCCAAATCAGATGCAGACACGGCACCGGATCCCACCAGTTCGGCAACGAAGCTCTTTTTGCTGGAGACTGCTTTCTTGTAGACATCTTCAGCTGCGCGCTGTCCCAGTTTGCCCGCGGCAACCAAGGCACGCCCCAAACCCGGCAAAGCAATGCCAGGAACATCTTTAGAAACAGAGTCTGTGACGGCCATGTGATTTCTTCTATTGCCAAGTGTCCCTGTTATATGCCAGAGGTGCCCACAATATTC
Source organism: Rhodoferax sp. (assembly GCA_008015235.1). Taxonomy (GTDB): domain Bacteria; phylum Pseudomonadota; class Gammaproteobacteria; order Burkholderiales; family Burkholderiaceae_C; genus Allorhodoferax. The sequence goes on from SSFF01000011.1 coordinate 186,376, forward strand.
TGGAAAAAGCCTGCGGCAAAGCCCGAGTGTATCGCTGCTTTAGGCTAAAGCATACACATAGATACAAAGCAATGGAAAGCCGATGTGGCCAAATGGTCGCGGATGGTTGACCATGTGCCGACAGACCTCCCGAGCTTATGAGCACTGGTGCGGGTTGCTTCAGGTCAAGCGCCTAACAGGCGGCGAGCGAGTACGGATTGCATATCACGGCGTCCGTCCGCAATCAGGTAAATAGTGACTTGGCCGCCTGTGACACGGTAGATCACGCGGTATGGTTTAAAGAAGGTCTGGCGGTATTCTTTGATCCCAAGGCCGACCAGTTCCTTTGGATAGCTGCCGCGTTCCGGGAATTTCGATAGACTCTCCACAACGTTCATCAACTCATCCAACGCATGGTTGGCGTTGGCCACACAGTCGAACTCGGAGATGTAGTCGTGGATGGCCTCCAGATCCTGCTCCGCCCCTCCGGTGAGCAGGACCTCAAACTTGGCTGATGTGCCTGCCATCAGACTGAGGCTCGCTTGGCGCGGAGGCGGGCAACTACGTCAGCGACAGGCTTGACCTTGCCAGCGGCCACATCCTGATTACCCAACGCGAGGATCTTTAGCAAGGCCAGTGTTTCTTGCGTCTCCTCGAACGAAGCAACGTCCAGCAGGACAGCCTTGGCTTCGCCGTTTTGGGTGATGACCATCGGTTCACGCTGCTCCGCGAGGTGCGTCAGAACCTCGGCTGCGTTGGCTTTGAGATAGCTGATCGGCTTGACTTGTGATGAGTAGCGCATGGCAGTGCTTCAAACTTAGCAAGACTTAATATAGTTTTTTTTTGGTCTTATGGCAAGGCGACCGAATTGGATGTGCCAGCGATGCCGTAGCGGAAGACCTGCCCGCACACCTGACGCACCCGGTGGGCGGTTTCGATGGCGCCCCGTGCTTCGGCCTTGCGCAGCGCTCCCAACAGCTTGGGGGGCGGTGCCTTCCGCCAGCAGTTTGCGGACGTCGTCAGCCTTGGCCCTGGCCAGAGACAGCCCGGTGTCGGGGTAGGTGCCCAGGCTCAAGGTCTTTCGCGCACCTTCCTTTGCAGCTTTCTGGATGGACTTGTCGGAGGCGATGAGGGCGGGCCATGCAGTAACTTTCGGGCTGGCAGTGCGCCATGATTGCGGTTACTGCGGCAGTTACTGCGCCAAAATCCGGCAATCGGCGCACATCGTCGGCCCAAGCTGGACGAAAAAAGCCCTAAGTAGTTGATTACTTAGGGCTTTTTGGTGTTCGGCGGGTAACGCCGAACGTTGTATTGGTGGAGATTGGTTCCCTGCGGCCTCACGTGTTGCTGACCGACCTGATGATGCCGGGTGTGGATGGGTTCGACCTGGTGGCCACCCTTGACCGCGATCCAGCCTTCAGTTCGCTTTTGATCCTGGCCATCACGAGCCTGTCTCCAGAGGACATTCAGGTCAAGGGAGGTCTGCCTGAGCGTGTTCAGGTATTGAAGAAACCGCTCAATCTTGCCTGGCTGCAAGGGTATTTCAGCGCCCTGGTGGCGCAGCGGCGCTTGACCGTCTGAAGGCTGTCGCCGGACAACATCTCTTCCTGGCGTTCTGCCCCTTGCTCCGGGCCGCTACTGGCGGAAGGCGCCCATGGGGTCCGCACGTTCCGGCAATGCGGCTGGCTGTTTCTCCACGCGTGTTTATGCCAGTGTGATCACTGGTTGAGTGGGGTAGCGCGCCCTCGTATCCCCATGCTTTCGTGCAATAAGGCTCAGATCGCCCGTTTGGTTGGTGATTCGAAAAACACGTCATAGGTGACAATAATGGCAAAATTCATGTTGTTTTGCATTTTGTATTTTTGTCGCATGTCGCAAACACGCCATCCTCGTCACGTTAGACGTACTGCCGGCAGGTGGAGCCCGGCCGTTGTGGCGTGCGCTGCGTGGACGGCGACGCTGGGCCTTACCCCTTTCGCGTACGTGCTGTGGGTCCTGGGATCGGCAGCACCCGCTTCGACAGCGGGACTTTCGCTGCAGTTCACGCTCGGAGCGATTCTGGTGGCTGCTGTCGTGGAACTGGCGCGCTGGCACCGGGCACGTCGGCTTGGAGAAGTCGTCGCGGCTGTGGAAACAGACCGGCCGGCGGCAGTCGTTCTCACTGAGCCAACGCAGTCCATCGCGGGCGCCTCAGCGCACACACGCCACGGAACCGGTCTTGATCCCACACTGTCAGTGGCTGCTGCCCTCCTGGATGCACCGCTGGCGCTTGCTCTGTTGCTCTTTCTGTGGTTTGTCCACCCGTTCCTGCCCTTGGCTGCTCTGGGCGGGGGGCTGCTTTTGCAGGCAATCTCTGGTGTCCAGTGGAAGTCCAGCGCTGCGGTGCCCAACGAAGACATCCAACGCGCAGCCACCGCGGAAAACGCGGCGCGACAATGTTTTGAACAGGCAGCCAGTTGGCGAGCGCTGGGCATGCAGGATGCGCTCACCCAGCGTTGGGTAGTGCTGCAGCAGCATGCTGCTCATCACCAGCAGGCGTTCTTGCGCGAGATGATCGCTTCCGAGACGGTCGTTCGTGCTCTGCTGCGTTTGCTTGGTCTGGTCATGCTGGGGCTGTCCGGCCTGTGGCTAATCCAGACATCGACTGTGAGTGCAGCAGAGCTGCTCGTGACCAGCCTCCTCGGCGCGCAGGCGCTGATGCCTCTGCTCACACTCATCATCCACGCGCCAGCAGCGGCCAAGGCTCATCAGCCCAGGCGCCGACTGAACTCAACACCCTCTGATCAGGCTCCGGCGCAGCCGCAAACCGTGTCGTCCAGACCGAGCGGATCACTGGTGGTAGAGCGCTTGTTGTTGTTCTCGCAGCCGAACCTCCTGGTCTCTGAGAGGGACCCATCTTCCGCACTCGACTTCCAGTTGCCTCCTGGCGAGATGCTTGGGATATTGGGACCTAGCGGTTCGGGCAAAAGTACGCTGGCGCGAGTGCTCGCAGGCCTGCAGCCCCCGGCCTTCGGTACGGTCACGCTGGGTGGCGTACCGTTGGGTGACTGGGCTCGCCAGGCTCGGCAATCCTGCATCGGGTACCTGCCCCAGCAGAGGGAGGCTTACGCCGGCTCGCTGGCGGAATTTGTGGCCCGGTGTGCTCATCCAGACCCATCCATGGTGAACCGGGCGCTCAATGACGCGGGCCTTTTCTTCTGGGTGCAAAGCCTGCCCGAGCGTGATCAGACCTTGCTGGATCAAGGGGGGGACTGGCTCTCGGCGAGCTGGTACCGTCGTCTGGGTTTGGCCCGCGCCCTGTACGGCCGCCCTCCGCTTCTGGTGCTGGACGAGCCCACGACGGACCTGGACCGTGAGGGGGAGCGCGCTCTGGAGCGTGTGCTTGCCGAATGCAAGGCGCGAGGATGTCGCGTGGTGGTCGTCTCCCGCCGACCCAGCGTGCTGCGACTGGCAGATCGCCTGCTCGTTCTGAGCGAGGGGCGATCGGTCGCCAATGGGTTGAAGGGCGACGTTCTTGCCCAGTGCCTCCCCTGCCTTCAAGTCTCGCTCGCCGATGCTGATGGCCTAGCGGAAGCGAATCCGAACGCCGTCCGCAGTTCAATGGAGTCTGTCCTGCCATGAATGCGGCTTCCGCCTCTGTTGCACCGTCCGGCGTCGACGCTGCTGCGTTGATCCGTCAGATCCTGCCGCGTCGGCGCTGGTGGTGGCGCATCCTGTTGGTGAACTGCGCAGTGCATCTGGTGACCCTTGTGCCCGCGTTGGCCGTGGTGCTTTGGTCCCCGCATGCAACTGAAGCCGCCGTCAGCATCGAATCCGCCGTTTCGGCTGCTGTAGCGCTTCTGTGGTTGCTCGCCTTGTTTGTGTTGGAGCGCTCGCGTGGCCGCTTGTTGTTGCAAGCCGTTGACCAGTGGCAGATACGCTTGCTGCCGACGCTGTATCGCGCTGGTTGGCGAGCCGCCATGTGGGGCGACCGGGCCACCGGAGTGGCGGCTTTGCGCGACCTTGCCGCTGTGCGTGCGTGCCTAACAGGCCCTGGTCTCAACGGGCTGCTGGACCTGCCCTGGGTGCCTGTCTACGTCGTGCTGGCTGGCTGGGTCGTTGGGCAGGGGGAGGGTGACCCAGCCACCCTGTGGGGCTGGCTTGCGCTGGCGTGGTTGGGGTTGGCGGCGTTGGCGCCTATCCGCGTCGTGCTCACGCACCGAGCGGAGCTGCAGGCGGGCTGGCAGGCGCTGCAGCGCATCCACGCGTGCTTGCTGCCGGGTGCTTCGGCGCACCCGCAACTGATCTGGCACCCCGCGGCACACGACGAAGCGCTGGTGTTGGACGATGTGAGCGCATGGGTACCGGGGGCGGAAAAAGCCATCCTGCGCAGCCTCAACCTGGTGGTGCCACGCGGGCAGCTGCTCGCTGTGGTCGGCACTTCCGGCGCAGGGAAAACGACGTTGGGTCGTGTGGTGTCCGGCGCCTGGCCCTGTGCCTTCGGTGGTGTCTGGTGTGCGGCAGGGCCGCGGCAATTGGGTTACCTCCCTCAGGAAGTGACGCTGGTGCCGGGTACGGTGGCCGACAACATCGCACGCCTTGCTACGCCCGACTTGGCTGCTGTGGTCGCTGCCGCCCAGCGTACCGGCTTGCACGAATTCATCCTGCGCCTGCCGCAGGCTTATGACACCGTGGTCGGCGAGGGCGGGCACCCGCTCAGTGCAGGCGTAACCCAGCGAATTGGCCTGGCGCGCGCCATCTACGGCCGGCCTCGTCTGCTCATCCTCGACGAACCGGCAAACCACCTGGACGAAGCGGGCGAGCTCGCGCTGGAGAGCCTTCTGCAATGGCTGCGTGCGGAGGGCTGTGCCGTGATCCTGCTCACGCAGGCCCGCGCCATGTTGCGGGTGGTCGATCGCATCCTGATCCTCGACAGCGGTCGAATTGCGGCTGACGAGGCACTTTCGAGAACGGGTCTGTGACCCTGATCTCCGGCTTTTGTCCTTCTCAGACCTGGTCTTTCCGTCCGGGAATACACCACTTTTGGCCGCTTGTTCCTTGGATCGGTGCGTGGCCCTAAAACCAATAATGAAACGTCCTTCATGAAAACGGGTTAACGAGTCTCTGCTTTTCCAGTGCTCAGCCAATCGCATCGATCGGAGGCCAATGCTCGCATCGAAGCAATCAGCCGCCTCCAGACACCAATATCCGATGACCCCCTCCTACACGATCGACGTTCTCCAACAACTGGTGCGACGTCATGTCCGTCCTCTGGCAGTCATGGCGCTGGCCGTGGCCTTCCTGGTGCTCTCGCCCTCCTGGTACATGATGGAGGTGTACGACCGCGTCATCAACAGCCGCAATCTGGTCACGCTAGGCATGTTGACCCTGGCAGTTCTGTTGCTGATCGCGCTGCTGGAGATGGTCGAGTGGTGGCGTGGCGAGCGCCTGGCTGTGGTCGCCCGCGCATGGGACAAGGCCATGGCCCAGCCCGTGTTCCTGCGCGCTTTCCAGTCGGCCCAGGCGGCCAATGGTTCGCAAAACGGGCAGCAGGCTATGGGCCATCTCCAAAGCGTCCGAACGTTCATTGTGTCGCCAGCACTCACCGGATTGATCGACACACCGTTGGCGCTGCTGTTCCTCGGGCTGCTGTGGGCCATCCACCCGCTGCTGGCCCTGGTGGCGCTGCTCGCAGCTGCCGTGCAAGCCTTCAGCGCCTGGCGTTTGCACCTGCGCAGCGGCGAGCTCACGCAGCGAGCCCAGCAATGGGGGCATGCCACCCAGTCTTATGCCGAACGCATGCTACGGCAGAGTCCGACGCTGAGCGCCTTGGGCATGTGGCCCACCGTGTTTCGCCGCTGGCAGGAACTGCACGGCAAAAGCCTGCAGCAACAGGTGCAACTGCTGCAGCATGTGGTGGGTCATCAGGTGTTTGGGCGCTGGCTGCAGCAGGCTGTGGGGTCGGCCCTGCTGGGCGTGGCCTGCTGGCTGCTGCTCGGTCAGGCCTTGGCGGGCGGCCCCGGCATGCTCATCGTGGCCAGCATTCTCGGTGGCCGCGTGGTGGCGCCGCTTTTCCAGGTGGTGATGCACTGGAACCAGGTGGCGCAAGCCCGAACCGCCGTGAGCAATTTGTCCGATCTGCTTGGGGCCGGCCCGGCGCCTGACGATGCACTGCCCCTGCCGCCGCCCAAGGGCAGCCTCGTGGTCGAGCAACTCGTGGTGGGCTCTCCCGTACGGGGCGCAGCGCCCTTGCTCAAGGGCCTGAGCTTTCGGCTGCAGCCTGGCGAAATGCTGGCCGTGCTGGGCAACTCCGGTGCCGGCAAGACCACTCTCGCACGTGCGCTGCTCGGGCTGCTGTCACCGGCTGCCGGCTCGGTCCGGCTGGACGGAGTGGACATGGCCGGCTGGGACCGTCGGGAGATCGGTCCCCGTCTGGGCTACCTGCCGCAGCAGGTGGAACTGCTCGACGGCACGCTGGCCGACAACATTGCCCGCTTCGGTGTTCCCGACGAGCCCATGCTCAACGCTGCTGTGACCGCCGCTGGCCTGCAGGGCATCGTCGCCGAATGGCCCGGTGGGTTGTCCACCGACCTGGGGGAGGGCGGCCTCTGGCTTTCGGGGGGCGTGCGCCAGCGCGTGGGCCTGGCCCGGGCGCTCTACGGCGACCCGGCTCTGCTCGTACTGGATGAACCCAACGCCAGCCTCGACCGCGAGGGCGACGCAGCACTTCACAGCGCCATCGCAGCCCACAAGGCTCGGGGCCGCACGGTCGTGGTGGTGAGCCACCGCAGCGAAGTCATCCAGCTGGCCGATCACCTGCTGGTCCTGCGCGACGGACAACAAGTCGCCTTCGGCCCCCGCGACGAGGTGCTGACCGCCTTGCGCAAAGCGCAAGCGGCCGCCACGGCACCAGCCCCTGCGGCACCCGCCCATACCACGCCATCGCCGGCTTCCGGCGTGACGACTCCTGTTGCTGTCCAGGCTGCACAACCATGACACATTCCTGGACCTCCCTGCTCGGTATCCGCCGCCATGGCGAAGTAGCCGATGCGCTGCGCGCGGGCCGGCGCGACATGCGCTGGGCCCTGCTGGGCATGCTCGGCGTGAACCTGCTGGTGCTCACGCCCACCATCTACATGCTGCAGTTGTACGAGCGCGTGCTCTACAGCTTCAACGCTATCACGCTGCTGGCGGTGTCCGTCATGGCGGCTGTGTTGCTCGCCGGCATGGCGCTGGCCGACCGGCTTCGGTCATTCGCCGTGGCGCGAATGGGGCTGCAACTGGAAGAGCGGCTGGCCGCCGCCCTGTTCCAGCACGGATTGCAGCAAGGCTTTGCCGGTGAGGGCGCTGCGGGTGCCGCGCGCCTGCGTGACCTGGGCGTGGTCACGCAGTTCATCCGTGGCAGCGGCTTCACGGGATTGCTCGACCTTCCCTGGAGTCCCCTCTACATCGCGGTCACCTGGCTGCTCCATCCCTGGCTTGGCGCGGCCATCCTCGTGTTCGTTTGCCTGCAGATGTGGCTGGCCTGGCAAAGCCGTCGCCTGATCGTGGCGCCGACGCAGGCGGCACAGGCACTGGCACAGGTTGAAACCGCCTTTGTGCGCTGGAAGCTCCGCTGTGCTGAGGTGGTGGCCGCCATGGGCATGGGCCCTGTGCTGGAGCAGCGCTGGGCGGTACACCACCAGCGCGCACTCGACAGTGCCATGGACCTCCAGGCCCTGAGCAGCCGCCTGGGCGCCTGGAGCAAGGCCTTGCGCTACATCCAGCAGTCGCTGGCGCTCGGGCTTGGTGGCTGGTTGGTCATTCGTGGGGAGCTCTCGGCTGGCGCCATGATCGCCGGCACCATGCTCACCACACGGGCGCTGGCGCCGGTCGATGCCGTGGTCACCGTCTGGCGCGACCTGCTGGCCGCCCGCCAGGCGCTGATGCGGCTCGACACAGCCCTCACGGCCGAAGTCTTGCCCCTCGTGGCGGCGCCTGACGGGCGCCCGCTGCGCACCGAAGAGGCAGCGGCGCACGAAGGACTGCGCTTGAGCGGCGTCAACGCCTGGGTACCCGGTGGCGAGCGCCAGGTGCTGCACGGCATCCACCTGCAACTGCGGCCCGGCGAAATCGTGGCTGTGGTCGGCCCGTCCGGTGCCGGCAAGTCCACCCTGGCCAAGCTGGTGGCGGGTGCCTGGCCCTGCGCCAGCGGTCATCTCGCCCGGTCGGCAGACACCGCCGTCGGCTACCTGCCGCAAGACATCGAGCTGTACGACGGCACCGTCGCCGAAAACATTGCCCGCCTGGGCATGCCCAACCCGGGCGCCGTGGTCGGGGCGGCGCAACTCGCCGGCCTGCACGAGCTCATCCTGCGCCTGCCCAAGGGTTACGACACGCCGCTGGGCGACGGCCGCCACCCGCTCACCCCCGGCCAGAGCCAGCGTGTGGCCCTGGCCCGCGCCCTGTACGGGTCGCCCCGCCTGCTGGTGCTGGACGAACCCAACGCCCACCTCGACGACGCGGGCGAACGCGCCCTCAAGGCCGTGCTGCAAGACGTGCGCGCGGCGGGCGGCATGGTGCTGCTCGTCACCCACCGGCAGGGCCTGCTCGACACCGTCGACCGCGTCATCGCGCTGGAACGGGGTGTCCTGGTCGCCAACGAAACCCCAGAACCTTCACTTCGACGCACCTGACAGCCATGCTGAACAACACCACCACCGCCACCGGGCCCGATTCGGCCCACCCGGGCGATCCCGGCAGCGCCGCCAGTGCGCCGCCAGCAACTCCCGGCGCTACCCGCACCCGCCGTGTGGCCCTGCTGGTCGGGCTCGGCGTACTGGCCCTGCTGGGCTGGATCGCCCTGGCCCCCCTTGACGAGGGCGTTCCCGCCGCCGGCCAGGTGGTGGTGGACACGCGCCCCAAGCCCGTGCAGCACCTCACCGGCGGCATCGTGCTCAAAGTGCTGGTGGGGGAGGGCGAGGCGGTCAAGGCGGGCCAGCCACTGGTGCAGCTCGACACCGCGGCCACCGCTGCCGTGCACGAAGCCGTGCGCCAGCGCTACTACGCGCTGCGTGCCGCCCAGGCCCGGCTGGAAGCCGAGCGCGACGGCCGCAGCACGATCCACTGGCACCCGGACCTGCAAGCCAGTGGCGCCACCGCGGCGCAAGCCCACATGCAGACGCAGCAGACCCTCATGCTGTCGCGCCGCCTGGCGCTGGACGCGGAGCTCAATGCCCTCAGCGAAAGCGCGCAGGCCCAGCAGGCCCTGCTGCGCAGCACCGACACCATGCTCCAGGGGCGCTTCTCGCAGCTGGCCCTCATTCAGGAAGAGCTGAGCAATACCGCCCCGCTGGTGCAGGCTGGCTACGCCCCCCGCAACCGCCTGCTGGAACTGCAGCGCCAGCAAGCCGAGGCCGATACCCTGATCGCCGAACTGCGCGGCCAGCGCGAGCGGGCCCAGCGCGCCCTGGCCGAAATCGCCCAGCGCCGTCTGCAGCGCCAGAGCGAATTCCGCCGCGACGTGCAGCAGCAGCTCAGCGAGGTGCTGCGCGACGTCGACGCCGACGCCCAGCGCCTGCAGGCCGCCGAGCAGGAAGCCCAGCGCACCGAAATCGTGGCGCCGGTGGATGGTCACGTGCTCGGGCTGGCCGTGCAGTCTGCCGGCAGCGTGGTGCAACCGGCACAGAAGCTCATGGACATCGTGCCCGTGGGCGAAGGGCTGCTCATCGAGGCACGGGTGCAGCCCCACCTGGCCGACCGCATCCAGGCCGGTCAACCGGTGGACGTGCGCTTCACCGCCTTCGCGCACTCGCCGCAACTCCTCCTGGAAGGCGAGGTCGTCAGCCTCTCCGCCGATGCCCTGTTCGACCCGGCCAACCACAACAGCTATTTCCTGGCCCGCGTGGCCCTGGCCCCCACGGCGGCGGCCCAGCTGGGTGACCGCACCCTGGTGCCGGGGTTGCCCGCCGAGGTGGTGTTCAAGACGGGCGAGCGCTCCCTGCTCACCTACTGGCTGCACCCGCTGACCAAGCGCCTGGCCTGGTCGATGAAGGAGGAGTGATGTTCCCGTGCTTTTTCCGCCGCGCTCGCGCCGCAGCGCTCGCCCGCCCGGTCTTGTTGGCCGCGTGCTGCGGGGCTGCCGTCGGCTTGGCCCAGGCCCAGGC
>SSFF01000008.1 GCA_008015235.1 Rhodoferax sp.
CTGCTGCTCCACCGACTTCACCCGCACCGGGCGGATGTCGGCACAGCGTGCGGCTTCCAACAATGCGGCGGCATCGGTAGCGTCGGTCTTGTTGCGCTTGACGTAGGCACGGATGTACTGCGCGGGCAAGAGCCGCACCTCAATGCCCAGGCTGTTGAGCCAGCGTGCCCAGTGATGGGCCGAGCCGCAGGCCTCCATAATCACCAGACCCACCTCGCGGTTGACAAACCAGCGCTCGAACTGGGTACGGGTGAGGCGCTGGGTTTCCACGACGCGCCAGTGTTCATCGGCTACAGCCAACTGAAAGACGGACTTTGCAAGATCAACGGCAACGGTAGTAGCATGCATGTCGGACTCCTTTCGTTTGAAGACCTGATCCCCACGCCAATGAAGACCAGTGCGCCAATTTCGCGCAAAAGACGAGGGGAGTCCATCCCATCAGTCAAGCGGACCTACGCCAGCTACGCTGGCTGGCCCGCTTACCGCGAACGTTAGGCCGCATGAACGAACGTCCGCGCGAATCCGTTGCACCGCGCAACAGCCTGGCTGCAGGCCTGTTGGCCGGGTCCGACTTCCACGACTCTTGGGCAATCCAGTCCAGCGCAGTCGAGCTTCCCGCGCTGGGTCACTTCATCGCTGCTGTTGAACGTACGCCCAAGTGGGTCAATGCATGCATGGCCTTGCGCAATCGAACGGTGTCCCTGCTGGGGCTCAAGAACCTCGGTCACTTGTCTGCCCTGGCACCAGGCAAGTCGCCTTCCGAGTACCGCCCAGGCGACCGGGTCGGAATATTCACGCTCTTCGAGAACACCTTCGACGAAGCGCTCCTTGGAGACAAAGATAAACACCTGGACGTCGTTCTGTCCGTTCATCGTGCCTTGCTGCCCGAAGCAAGCAAGGTCTTGATCACTGTCACCACCGTGGTGCACGTGCACAACACGCTTGGGCGCCTGTACATGCTGCCGGTAAAGCCAATGCATCGAGTCATCGCCCCCACGGTTCTTGGCGCTATCGGCAAGGCGGCGAGTGCGGCCTAAGCATTCGGGTCACAAGCAGCCCCGTAAAGTCTGACAGCCTTCAGCCTCTGGCAGCTGTGCCAGCACCAACAACAAAGCCCTCGCATGGAGGGCTTTGTTGTTTGCGAATTCCCCGGCGGCCCGCCAGGGAAGCTGCCAATTATTTGCCGTGGCGCTTGCCGGGGTTCTTCTTGGAACGGGTAGCGACACCGCGCTCCAGGCTGATGCGCTGACCGCGGCCGGGAGTGGGGATGCTTTGACCGGCCACGGGAGTGGGACGGGGAGCGGCTTTGCGGTCGGCTTCGGTAACAATCTTGTTGCCCATTTTCTTATCCTGATGTTGGTTGGTGGTCGAAAACCGGCCATTTTACCCGCTAAACAGCGCAAGCGGGCAATGGCGGTGTCTTAAGGGAGTCCGCGGACTTTTTCTGCCTGGTACAGGGCCATTTCGGGGGGCTGTGCGGCACATTGCGACAGGGCCGCAACAAATTGGCGCGATGCAGGGACTTTGAAGTGGGTCTGCAGGGACGCTTCATCGGCCCACTCTTCGACGAAAACCAGTCGGTTGGGATTTTCACAGTCCACATGCACCGCATGGGAGATGCAGCCCGGCTCCGCACGGGAGCGGTGCACGTGTTCCAGACTGAGCTTCAGGGCGTCTTCCATACGCCCTTCCTGCACCAGTACGCTGCCCAAGATCACAATCATGCGAACTCCTGTTTGTTCCAATGTTCAAGCGGCTGCACGCAGTGCCTTTTTCAGATCGGCTCCCAGTGAGGGCTTGTAGGCAAACGGGTCGCTGGGGTTGCGGATCTGCAGCACGTCTTCCATGCGGGTCTGCACAGCACTGAGCGACTGCGGGTGGCTGAACACGTAGAAGCGGTTGGCCGCCATGGCGTCGAACACCATCTGTGCCACCTCAGGGGCGGTGACCTTGCCGCTGGTCACAGCCTTGTCCGTCATTGCCTGGCCGATCATCTGGCTGCGTGTGGGCTTCTCGTCGGCCATGCCTTCGGGGCGGTTGCGGTGGCTCTGGTGAATGCCGGTGGGCACGAAGAACGGGCAAAGCACGCTGGCAGATACCTGGTCGGTGACCAGGGCCAGGTCCTGGTACAGGGTTTCGGTGAGGGACACCACGGCATGCTTGCTGACGTTGTAGATGCCCATGTTGGGCATGTTCACCATGCCGGCCATGCTGGCGGTGTTGACGATATGCCCCGTCCACGCAAGGTCCTTGGCGGCTGCCTCAAGCATCATGGGGGTGAAGGCACGCACGCCGTGCACCACGCCCATGAGGTTCACGCCCAGCACCCAGTTCCAGTCCTGGATAGTGTTTTCCCAGATCAGGCCAGCCGAGCCAACCCCTGCGTTGTTGAACACGAAATGTGGTGCCCCAAAGCGCTCTTTGGTGGCGGCGGCCAGCGCGTCCACCTGGTCGGCCTTGGACACGTCCACCAGCATGGAAAGTACCTGGGCACCGGCGGCACGCATTTCTGCAGCAGAGCGCTCCAGTGCGTCAGCCTGCACGTCAGCCAGCACCAGGTTCATGCCCAGTTTGGCACCAATGCGGGCGCACTCCAGGCCAAAGCCAGAGCCGGCGCCAGTGAGCACAGCGGTCTTGTTCTTGAAATCAGTAATCATGGTGTTGGTGTGAGAAAGGTTGAATCAACGCTCGGCCTTGCGCAAGACGAAGCCGATACGGGGGAAATGGACGTGGACCAGACCGGCACGCTCGTCGGTACGGCGCAGCGTAAAGCGGTCAGCCGTGGCAGCCACCAGCTCGCCCACCGTGGGTTCCTGGCCGAAGGATTCGGCGCTGACACTGACCAGCGCCCCCAAGGGTATGCCGTGGTCGTCCACAGGTACAGCTGTGGGCAGTTCGGCGGGCGATGCGGCACCTGCACACAGGGCAATGGCCTGCTGGGCGCTGAACTTCTCCATGCGCCCGTGGTCGATGGCGGCCATGCGTTCCATCCACGCGCTGACAGCCGGGAATGCAGTAAACACACCTGCCAGTGCCGGTGTGCAGGTACGGGTGAACCACAAGCCGTGGTAGGCCGAAAAGTCCGCGATGCAGGGCTGGGCGCCGAGCAGATAGGCTGCATTCGCGAGCATGCCTTCGAGCCGTTGCAGGTAGTTGCGGTAGGCCGTGGTCGCGTCGCCGGGGCGCAGCCGGGTCATTCCGGCGGACATGGCCGCGCGGTCTTGCGCAAAGGCGGCAGCAACTTCGGGTGGTGCACCGTCAAAAAATCCGGCCGCACCCTTGGGTTGGAAGTTGTAGCCCATGGCAGCCCAGAACAGGCTGGAATCGGCCCACTGGGCAACTACGGCGGCCACGTCGGGCTGCGTGGCGTGGCGCAGCGCGGGGGTGGGCTGCAGGTCATCAAGCACCTGTGCAATCAGCGCCGTGTCGCAGTACACGTCCTTGCCGATCTGCAGGAAGGGTGTCTTGCGGTAACCACCGGTAAGCGCCACCACGTCGGGCTTGGGGGCGATGGAGGGCACGATGACCGACTTCCAAGCAAGCCCCTTGTAGCCCAACATTAGACGCACCTTCTCGGAAAATGGCGATGCCGGATAGTGGTGCAGGATGATGTCGGCCATGGCTCTCTCTTTTTTTGCTATCAATGCAATAGCTGAATCGCTAATATATATGCGGGCGGGATGCCAATTTAGTCTGTAGAGATGCCGGATTCCGGCGTGCGCAGGCCTTGCACGCTCTTGGGGCCGGTGGGCAGTCGCTTCACGAACTTGAAGGTACCGGTGGCGTGGGCGCAGGGCTTGCCTTGCGCGTCGTACACCGTGGACTGGGTAAAGGCCATGGTGGCGGTGCGGTGCATCAGTTCGCCCTTGGCAATCAGCGGCCCCTGGGCCGGTTGCATGAAGCTGGTCTTCATCTCGATGGTGACCGCGCCCATGTCCGTGGCCATGCTGCGCGCCGCGGTAGCCATGCTCACGTCCAGCAGGGTCATCAGCGCGCCGCCATGGGTGACGCCGAAAGAGTTCAGGTGCTCGGGTTCGGCCTCGTAATGGATTTCCGAGCGCCCGCCCTCAAACACCGTCAGCACAAAGCCCAGGTGGCGGACAAAGGGGATTTCCACCCCGAAACCCAGCGCTTTTTCAAACAGGTTCTCTGGCAAATCAGCCTCCGGTGACCACGCTCACGCCGCCGTCCACCGCCATCCACTGGCCGGTGATGTGCTTGCCAGCGTCGGACGCATACAGCAGGCACAGGCCCTTGAGGTCTTCGTCGTCGCCCAAGCGGCGCAGGGGCGCGTGGGCGGCCATCTTGTCTTCGCCCAGGCTCTCGATCAGGCCGATGGCCATCTTGGTCTTGAAGAATCCGGGGCAGATGGCGTTCACGTTGATGCCGTAGGGCCCCCACTCGGCCGCCAACGCGCGGGTGAAGTTGATGACCGCGCCCTTGGAGGTGTTGTAGGCGATGGTCTTCATGGCCGCCGGGTTGCCGCCCAGGCCGGCAATGGACGCGATGTTGATGATGCGGCCGCTGCGGCGTTCGATCATGCTCTTCTTGGCGATGATCTTGCTCAGCAGAAAGTAGCCGCGCACGTTCAGGTTCATGACCTTGTCCCAAGCTTCCACCGGGTGGTCCTCGGCCGGGGCACCCCAGGAGGCGCCAGCGTTGTTCACCAGAATGTCCACGTCGCCCATGCGCTGCAGGGTCTCGTCCGCCAGGCGGGTGATTTCGCTGTCCTTGGCGCAGTCGGCGGCGATCCAGCGCGCGTCAATGCCAGCGGCCTGCAGTTCGGCCGCCGCCTCTTCCAAGTCAGCGGCCTTGCGCGAACTCAGCATGATGCGGGCCCCGGCCTCGCCCAGTGCATGGGCCATCTGCAGGCCCAGTCCGCGCGAGCCGCCGGTGATGAGGGCGGTCTTGCCAGTCAGGTCGAAAAGTTGCTGAACGGTTCGTGTCATGTGCTGTCTCTATGGTGGGTTGGTTGGATTCGTTCGAATGGAATGCGCCATTCTGCAACCTGGCGCGGCACTGGCTTGTCGCACGGGCGATAAAGCAGCCAGCACACGGGTTCAGAAGGCGTCTTCGGCCAATGCGGCACAGGTGGCGTCGCGGCTCGATACCACGGCCAGCCAGGCGCCGATCTTGGGCAGCTCGTAGTGGAAGAAGTAGCGTGTGGCAGCCACCCTACCCTGCGTAGCGGCCAGGGCTTGTGCAGCGTCACCGGCGAGCGCCGCCAGGGCAACCTCCAGCCAGACCCAGGCCAGCACGGTGTGGCCAAACGCCTGCAGGTAGGGCACGGCATTGGCCAGGGCCTCTTCGGGCTTGCCGGTGCTCCAGGCCAGCTGGGTGGCGGCGCCAATGTCCTTCAATGCCTTGCCCAGCGCCTGGGCGTGGGCGGCCAGTGCGGGCACGCCAGCGGCCTTGGCAATGGTGGCCTGCACACGCGCAGACAGCAATTGCAAGCCCCTGCCCTGCTCCATGAGCACCTTGCGCCCCAGCAGGTCCATGGCCTGGATGCCGTGCGTGCCTTCGTGGATCATGTTCAGGCGGTTGTCGCGCCAGTACTGCTCCACGGGGAAGTCGCGTGTGTAACCGTAGCCGCCGTGCACCTGGATCGCCAGAGAATTCGCTTCCAGGCACCACTCGCTGGGCCAGCTCTTGGCAATCGGGGTCAGCACCTCCAGCAGCAGGCGTGCATCGTCGGCCACCTGGCCGCCGGCCGTGTGCTGCTCGTCTACCAGGCGGGCACAGTACAGCTCCAGCGCCAGTGCGCCTTCGCAGTAGGACTTTTGCGCCAGCAGCATGCGCTTGACGTCGGCGTGCTCGATGATGCGGGTCTGCGGCGCTGCGGCATCCTTGCCCAAGCCGGTGATCGGGCGGCCCTGCGGGCGGTTTTTCGCATAGTCCAAAGACGCGTAGTAACCGGCCATGCCCAGCATGGTGGCAGCCATGCCGACGCCAATGCGCGCTTCGTTCATCATGTGGAACATGCAGGCTAGGCCCTTGCCAGGCTGGCCCACCAGGTAGCCCACGGCGCCAGCCTGCCCGTTGACGGGGAATTGGCCTTCGCCGAAGTTGAGCAAGGTGTTGGTGGTGCCGCGCCAGCCCAGCTTGTGGTTCAAGCCGGCCAGCGCCACGTCATTGCGCACACCGGTCAGGTTGCCTTGCGGGTCCACCAGCTTCTTGGGCACGATGAACAGCGAAATGCCGCGAGTGCCTGGGACGAGCTTGCCAGTTTCATCGGGAATCTTGGCCAGCACCAAGTGCACGATGTTCTCGGTCAGATCGTGTTCGCCGGCAGAAATCCACATCTTGTTGCCCTTGAGGCGGTAGCGCGGGCCCAGCGGGTCGTTGGCGTAATCGTCGCCGTCGGGCACAGCGCGGGTGGCCACATCGCTGAGGCTGGAGCCGGCCTGCGGTTCGGACAGGCACATGGTGCCCGACCAGCGCCCGGAAAACTCGTTCAGTGCAAACACCTCCTTTTGCAGCGCCGTGCCATGGGCCATGAGCAAATTGGCATTGCCCACCGAGAGCAGGCCCGAACCAATGCTGACCGAGGCGCAGGCAAAGAAGGCGTTGGCCGCCGCCTCGACGCTGTAGGGCAGCTGCATGCCGCCGATGTCGTAGTCCTGCGCGGCGCTGAGCATGCCGGACGCGGCATAGGCCTTCTGCGCCTCGGATGTTGCCTGTGGCAACACCACGCGCAGGCTGCCGTCAGGCTCCGTCACCGTGCGGGGCTCTTCCACGTCCACCAGGCGGTTGAACGGTGCGTACTTCTCCCGGGCAATGCGCTCGCAGGTGTCTAACACGGCGTCAAAGGTTTCGCGGCTGTGGTCGGCAAAGCGCTCACGCTGGGTCAGCTCAGTGGTGTGGAGCCAGTCGTGCAGCAGGAAGTCGATGGTGGTGCGAAGCGTCATGGAATAAACCCAACAATAAATGACCAAGCCCACATTCTTGCGTACTACCTCAGGCTGTGACAGCACTGCATGTCGTGTCGGTTACACCCACTACCAAGCCCGACGATCAGACGCAAAAAAGCCGCGCAGTCCATACAGAACGTGCGCGGCCAGCTACTGATTTGGTAGCAACTGGCGGATCAGGAAGATCCGCCGGGGCAGGCTTACAGAACTTCGAAGATGCCGGCAGCGCCCATGCCGCCGCCGATGCACATGGTCACGCAGACGCGCTTGGCACCGCGGCGTTTGCCTTCGATCAGGGCGTGGCCGGTCAGGCGCTGGCCCGACACACCGTAGGGGTGACCCACAGCGATGGCGCCGCCGTTGACGTTCAGGCGGTCTGCGGGAATGCCCAGTTTGTCGCGGCAGTACAGCACCTGCACGGCGAAGGCTTCGTTCAGCTCCCACAGGTCGATGTCGTTCATGCCCAGGCCCAGACGTTTCAGAACCTTGGGAATGGCGTACACGGGGCCAATGCCCATTTCGTCGGGTTCGCAGCCGGCTACGGCAAAGCCCAGGAAACGGCCCAGGGGCTTCAAGCCCTTTTGCTCGGCAATCTTCTCGTGCATCACGACCACGGCACCGCCACCGTCGGAGAACTGGCTGGCGTTACCGGCCGAGATCAGGCCGCCGGGCATGGCCGAGCGCAGACCCTTGATGCCGTCATAAGTGGTACCGGCACGGATACCTTCGTCGTCGTTCACGGTGACTTGCTTGGTCATCAGGCCCATGACCTTGTCGGCGACGCCCATGGTGACGGTAATGGGGGCGATTTCGTCCTTGAACAGACCGGCTTCCAGCGCGGCTGCAGCCTTCTGTTGGCTGGCCGCGCCGTACTCGTCCATGGCTTCGCGGCCGATGTTGTAACGCTTGGCCACGTTCTCGGCGGTCTGCAGCATGTTCCAGTAGATCTCGGGCTTGTTCTTCACCAACCAGGGGTCGGTCATCATGTGGGTGTTCATTTCCTGCTGCACGCAGGAAATGGCTTCCACACCGCCGGCCACATAGATGTCGCCTTCGTTGGCAATGATGCGCTGGGCGGCGGTGGCAATCGTCTGCAGACCGGAGGAACAGAAACGGTTGATGGTCATGCCCGACACGGTAACGGGGCAACCGGCGCGCAGCGCGATCTGGCGGGCGATGTTGGCGCCGGTGGCACCTTCGGGCGTGGCACAGCCCATGATGACGTCGTCCACCTCAGCGGCTTCGATGCCGGCGCGCTGGATGGCGTGCTCGACCGCGTGGCCGCCCAGGGTAGCGCCGTGGGTCATGTTGAAGGAACCCTTCCAGCTCTTGGCCAGGGGGGTACGGGCGGTAGAAACAATAACTGCGGATGTCATGGTGATTCCTTGATTCTTTAAGCTTGAACGGCGTTGGCGACTCAGTTGAAGGTCTTGCCTTCGGCAGCCAGACGGGCCAGCAGCGGAGCGGGCTGCCAGAACTTGGCGTCGTCCAGCGGGTTCTGCGCAAAGCGGTTCATGGCTTGCACCACGTTGAACAGGCCCACTTCGTCGGCGTAGTTCATGGGGCCACCACGGTAGACCGGGAAGCCGTAGCCAAAGATGTAGACGATGTCGATGTCGCTGGCCTTGTTGGCGATGCCTTCCTCCAGGATGTGGGCCGCTTCGTTCACCAGGCTAAACACCAGGCGCTGCACGATCTCTTCGTCGGAAATCATGCGCGGGGTGATGCCCAGGGCCTTGCGGTGCTCTTCGATCATGGCCACCACTTCGGCGTTGGGGATGGCATCGCGCTTGCCCTCGACATAGTCGTACCAGCCCTTGCCCACTTTTTGGCCAAAGCGTCCTTTCTCGCACAGCAGGTCCGCAGTCTTGCTGTACTTCATGTCGGGCTTTTCCTGGTAGCGGCGCTTGCGGATGGCCCAGCCGATGTCATTGCCTGCCAGGTCGCCCATGCGGAACGGGCCCATGGCCATGCCGAACTTCTCCATCGCCTTGTCCACCTGCTCGGGGGTGCAGCCTTCGTCCAGCAGGAAACCGCCCTGGCGACCGTACTGCTCGATCATGCGGTTGCCGATGAAGCCGTCGCACACGCCGGACACCACGGCAGTCTTCTTGATCTTCTTGGCAACCGTCATCACGGTGGCCATCACGTCCTTGGCGGTCTTCTCGCCGCGCACCACTTCCAGCAGCTTCATCACATTGGCCGGGCTGAAGAAGTGCAGGCCCACCACGTCTTCGGGACGCTTGGTGAAGGAGGCAATCTTGTTCACGTCCAGCGTGGAGGTGTTGGAGGCCAGAATGGCACCGGGCTTCATCACGCGGTCCAGCTCCTTGAAAACGGCTTCCTTGACGCCGATTTCCTCGAACACGGCTTCGATGACCAGGTCGGTGCCGTTCAGGTCGTCGTAGCTCAGCGTGGTGGACAACAGGCTCATGCGCTGCTCGTACTTGTCCTGCTTGAGCTTCTTTTTGGCCACCTGCGCTTCGTAGTTCTTGCGGATGGTGGCAATGCCACGGTCCAGGGCTTCCTGCTTCATCTCCAGCATCTTGACGGGGATGCCGGCGTTCAGGAAGTTCATGGCAATGCCGCCACCCATGGTGCCAGCACCGATGATTGCTACGGAGTTGATAGCGCGCTGCGCAGTATCTGCGGGGACATCGGGAATCTTGGAGGCTGCGCGCTCGGACAGGAACAGGTGGCGCAGGCTGCGACTTTCGGCCGTCATCATCAGGTTGATGAAGATGTCGCGCTCGACGGCCATACCGTCGTCAAACTTCTTCTTGGTGGCGGCTTCGACGGCGTCCACGCACTTGGCGGGGGCCGGGAAATTCTTGCTCATGCCCTTGACCATGTTGCGTGCGAACTGGAAGTAAGCATCGCCCTGGGGGTGCTTGCATTTCATGTCGCGCACTAGCGGCAAGGGGCGAACGTCCGCCTTTTCACGGGCGAAGGCGATGGCTTCTTCGAGCACGCTTTCGGCAGAAGCTGCCAGCTTGTCGAACAGTTTCTGTCCGGGCAGCATGGCCAGCATTTCGCTCTTGATGGGTTCGCCACTGACGATCATGTTCAGGGCCGGCTCCACGCCCAGCACGCGCGGCAGGCGCTGCGTACCACCGGCGCCGGGCAGCAGGCCCAGCTTGACTTCAGGCAGGGCCACACTGGTGCCGGGGGCAGCCACGCGGTAGTGGCAACCCAGGGCCAGTTCCAGACCGCCACCCATGACGACCGTGTGAATGGCAGCGACCACAGGCTTGGGCGACTTTTCCAGCACACCGATCACGCTGTTCAGGTTGGGTTCCTGCATGGCGGTGGGCTTGCCGAATTCCTTGATGTCAGCACCGCCCGAAAACGCCTTACCGGCACCGGTAATGACGATGGCCTTGACCGCCGCATCGGCATTGGCTTGGGCCATGCCATCGGCAATGCCTTGTCGCGTGGACAGGCCCAGCCCGTTGACGGGCGGATTGTTCAACGTAATCACGGCGATGTCGCCCTGGACTTGGTATTGCGCTGTCATGTGGTCAATCCTCTTGTAAAAATAGAACGGTCGTTCTTTTTTGATTGTAGGGGGGAAATTTGCTGTCCGGTAGCACCGCTTGTCACGACAGGGACAAACCCTGAGGTCAATGAGAGTGCTTTCACTAAATGCGCATAAAAAAAACGCCGCAACAGCCCTACCGACACAGCGGAAGACTGCCGCGGCGCGGTGCGCACAACCCGAGGCGCTGGTTTACGAAGAAACGCCGGGCAGTTGGTAGTCCTTGAGCAGCTCGCGCAGCTTGGTCTTCTGCATCTTGCCGGTAGCCCCCAGGGGAATGGCATCGACAAAGACCACGTCGTCGGGAATCTGCCACTTGGCAGTCTTGCCTTCGAAGAAAGCCAGGATGTCCTCACGAGCCACCTCAACACCGGGCTTCTTGACCACGGCAATGATGGGGCGCTCGTCCCACTTGGGGTGCTTCATGCCGATGCACGCCGCCATGGCTACGGCGGGGTGCGCCATGGCCACGTTTTCCACATCGATGGAGCTGATCCATTCGCCGCCCGACTTGATGACGTCCTTGCTGCGGTCGGTGATCTGCATATAACCGTCGGGGTCGATGGTGGCCACGTCGCCAGTGTGGAACCAACCGTCCGTCAGTACATCGCCGCCTTCGTGCTTGAAGTACTCGCTGATGATCCAGGGGCCCTGCACGTACAGGTCGCCATAGGCCTTGCCGTCCCAGGGCAGGTCCTTTCCTGTGTCGGGATCGACGATCTTGATGTCCACCCCGAATACCGCCCGACCTTGCTTGAGGCGGATTTTCATCTTGGCCTCGGCGTCGAGTTTCAGGTGCTTGTTCTTGAGGGTGCAGACAGTGCCCAGCGGCGACATTTCCGTCATACCCCAGGCGTGCAGCACTTCGACACCGTAATCGTCGTTGAAGGCGGTAATCATGGCCGGTGGGCAGGCCGAACCACCAATGACGGTGCGTGTGAGCGTGGAGAAACGCAGGTTGTTGGCCTGCATGTGGCCCAGCATCATCTGCCACACGGTGGGTACACCGGCAGCAAAGTTCACCTTTTCGCCTTCGATCAGCTCGTAGATGGACTTGCCGTCCATGGCCGGGCCGGGGAACACCAGCTTGGCGCCGGTCATGGCGGCCGAGTACGGCAGGCCCCAGGCGTTGACGTGGAACATGGGCACCACGGGCAATACCGTATCGCGTGAACTCATGCTCAGGGCGTCCGGCAAGGCACCGGCCAATGCGTGCAGCATGGTGGAGCGGTGGCTGTACAGCGCTGCCTTGGGGTTTCCGGTGGTGCCACTGGTGTAGCACATGCTGGACGCCGAGTTCTCGTCGAACTTGGGCCATTGGTACTTGTCGCTCTGGCCGCCGATCCAGGCTTCGTAGCTCACCAGACCTGGAATGCCGGTGTCGGCGGGCAGCTGGTCGGCATCGCACAGGGCCACGTAGTGCTTGATGGTGGTGCAACGGCTGTGCACGGCCTTGACGATGGGCAGGAATGTCATGTCGAAACACAGCACCTGGTCTTCGGCATGGTTGGCAATCCACACCACCTGGTCAGGATGCAGGCGCGGGTTCAGGGTGTGCAGCACGCGGCCCGAACCGCTGACGCCGAAATACAGCTCCAGGTGGCGGTAGCCGTTCCAGGCCAACGTGGCCACGCGCTCACTGAATCCCAGATTCAGGCTTTCAATGGCATTGGCCACCTTGCGGGCACGCACGCCCAGGTCTTTGTAGGTGTAGCGGTGGATGTCACCTTCCACCCGCCGCGACACAATTTCACCTTCACCGTGGTGGCGTTCAGCGAACACCAGCAAAGAAGAAATCAACAATTCGTGGCTTTGCATCAAACCTAGCATGGGGAAGTCTCCGGTGGTTGGTTGGGGGCGATGTTACTACCCGTC
This sequence comes from Rhodoferax sp., assembly GCA_008015235.1. GTDB lineage: Bacteria > Pseudomonadota > Gammaproteobacteria > Burkholderiales > Burkholderiaceae_C > Allorhodoferax. Next base: position 12,325 of record SSFF01000008.1, read on the forward strand.
TGTGGGGGCCAAACCGGCAAGTATCCAACGCAGACCCAAAAGCTTCAATTCTTGTCGCCGACATGACAAATCGCTTTTCCAGCCACCCTTGAAGCCGGCCAACGCCAGTCACAATTCACCCATGTTCGCCGATGCCACGTCCCACCAAGAGCGCTGTCTGTCCCACCAAAAATGGTTTCGTGAGTTGCCCGTGCATCTGCAGCAGCTGGTGCAGAGCCAGGCTTTTTCCGTGCGCGCAGCCAAGGGAGAAGTAGCCCTGAAAGCTTACCAACCGGTCGAGGGCTGGTACGGTGTGGCCCAGGGTCTGGTGAAGATTGCCAGCAGCCAGGGGAGCCAGCAATCGACCTTCATCGGACTGAACCAAGGCAGCTGGTTCGGCGAAGGAGCGGTCTTGAAGAACGAGGCGCGCCAGTACGATGTGGTCGCCCTGCGCGACACCGAGCTGGTGTGCATTCCCAGCGCCGTGTTTGAAACCCTGCTGTCGGAGAGCACGTGCTTCAACCGTTTCGTCATCGATGAACTCAACCGCAAGCTGGGCCTGGCCATGTCCATCATCCAGGCCGGACGCAGCGGCACTGCCCAGCAGCGCCTGGCCTTGGCACTGAGCCGCATGTTCTGGAACCAGACCCGAACCCTTGAGCTGTCCCAGGACGAGCTGGCCAACCTGGCCGGCATGGCACGCCAGACGGCCAACCGCGCACTCCAGCACATGGAACAACGCGGCATCGTGCGTCTGGCCATGAACCGCATCACCGTGCTGGACGAACGCGCTTTGCTGCAGTGCGTGTCCGACGCCACTGCGCTTGCCGACCCCAAATAACCCGAAGCGCTGCAATGTTGGTGGGGGCGCCGGACAATCCGTCCATGCACCCCACCGGCTTTGGCCACACCCCCTCCCCCGCCCACTGGCAATGGCACAACCGCTTTGCCAGCCTGGGGCCCGAATTCCACGCAAACGTTCCACTGCAACCCTTGCCAGCGCCCTACTGGGTCGCCCGCAGCCCTAGTGCAGCGCAACTGCTGGGCTTGGATGTCACTGACTGGAGTGACAGCGCCTGGGTACACCTGCTGTCGGGCAATACCTGGTGGGACGGCATGCAACCCCTGGCCTCGGTCTACAGTGGCCACCAGTTCGGCGTCTGGGCCGGGCAACTGGGCGACGGACGCGCGCTGCTGCTGGGCGAAGTGGCAACCACCCCCGATGCCCCCTCCCTAGAAATCCAGCTCAAAGGCGCGGGCCGGACCCCGTTTTCCCGCAGCGGCGATGGCCGTGCTGTGCTGCGCAGCAGCATCCGTGAGTTCCTGGCCAGCGAAGCCATGCACGCGCTGGGCATTCCGACCACGCGCGCCCTGTGCATCACCGGCTCCCCGCACCCGGTGTACCGCGAGACGCCAGAAACTGCCGCCGTGGTAACGCGCCTGGCGCCCAGTTTCATCCGCTTCGGCCACTTCGAGCATTTCAGCCACCATGGCCTGCACACGCAACTGCGTGACTTGACCGACTTTGTGCTGCAGCACTTCTACCCACACTGCATGCAGGCGCCCGACCCCGTGGCCGCCCTGCTGGGCGAGGTGGCCGAACGCACGGCAGCCATGGTGGCCCTGTGGCAGTCGGTCGGGTTTTGCCATGGGGTCATGAACACCGACAACATGAGCATCCTGGGCCTGACCATCGACTACGGCCCATTCCAGTTCATGGACGGTTTCGACCCGCAGCACATCTGCAACCACTCAGACCACCAGGGCCGCTATGCCTTTGCCCGCCAACCTGCCATCGCCTACTGGAACCTGATGTGCCTGGGGCAAGCCCTTCTGCCGCTCATCGGCGATTCGGACCGCACCATCGCCGCCATCGACCGTTTCAAGACCGCCTACCCGGCCCACTTCGAAGCCGCCATGGCGAAAAAGCTGGGCTTTTCCAGCCCGCCCGCACAGGAGCCCCTGCGCAAGCACCTCAACACCCTGCTGGGCCTGATGGCGCAGGAACAGGCCGACTACACCGTGTTCTGGCGTGCCCTGGGCACCTACGCCCGCACGGGCGAACGCCAGGCCGTGCTCGACCAGGTGGTGAACCGTGAAGGGTTTGATGCCTGGTTGCTATCATTTGATGAGCTGCATATACATCTTGGATGCGGGCCAGATGCCGATTTGATGCAAAAAACCAACCCCAAGTACGTGCTGCGCAACTACCTGGCCCAACAGGCGATTGAAAAGGCGGAATCCTGTGATTTCGGCATGGTGAACGATTTGCTGACCGTGCTGTCCGCGCCGTACGACGAACACCCCGCATTCGAAGCCTGGGCCGCACCGGCGCCCGAATGGGCACGCAGCCTGCAGCTGTCCTGCAGCTCCTGAATCTTTGCCAAGGAATCCCCCATGTCTTTCCCTATCCAGAAAACCGAAGCCGAGTGGCAAGCCGAGCTGCAGGCCAAGGGAGCGGAGCCCCGCGCCTTCGAAGTTACCCGCCACGCGGCCACCGAACGCCCCTTCACCGGCAAGTACGAAGCCCACTGGGCGGACGGCAGCTACCACTGCATCTGTTGCGGCAATACCTTGTTCGACGCCGGCACCAAGTTCGATGCCGGTTGCGGCTGGCCCAGTTTTTCACAGGCCAAGGCGGGGGCCATTACCGAAATCACCGACCGCAGCCACGGCATGGTGCGCGTGGAAACCGTGTGCAGCCAGTGCGGCGCCCACCTGGGTCATGTGTTTGAGGACGGCCCCGCCCCCACGGGCCTGCGCTATTGCATGAACTCGGCTTCGCTACACTTCACGCCTGCATGAAAACCCTGATCGACTTCTTTCCCATCCTGCTGTTCTTCGGCGCCTACAAGTTCTACGACATCTATGCAGCCACCGGCGTGCTGATGGTCGCCACCCTGGGGCAGATGGCCCTGATCTACGCCATGGACCGCAAGCTCCAGGCCATGCACAAGATCACGCTGGTGATGGTGCTGGGCTTTGGCGCCCTGACCTTAGGGCTGCACGACGACCGCTTCATCAAGTGGAAACCCACCGTTCTCTACCTGGCCATGGCTCTGGGCTTGGCTTGGGCACTGTGGGGCATGCGCAAGAACGTGCTGCAAACCCTGCTGGGCAGCCAGCTCGACCTGCCCGCGGCCGTGTGGCAACGCCTGAACGTGGCCTGGGTGCTGTACTGCAGCTTCATGGCGGCGCTCAACGCCTTTGTGGTGCTCAACTACAGCACCGAAGCCTGGGTCAACTTCAAGCTCTGGGGCTACCTGCTACCCCTGGGCTTCATCATCGGCCAAGGCGTTTACATCGCGCCCTACATCAAGGCCGCCGACAAACAACACGATACGGAACAGCCATGAGTGCAGACCTGGCCCAACGCATGCAGGCGCACCTGCAAGCCACTCTGGCCCCCGAACGGCTGGAAGTCATTGACGAAAGCTACCAGCACCACGGCCATGCCGGGGCCAACGGCACCGGTTTTGGCACCCATTTCCGGGTGCGCATTGCTGCCTCCCAGTTCGCGGGCCTGAGCCGTGTGGCCCGGCACCGGCTTGTGTATGATTCACTCCAAGATTTCATAGCACAGGGCGTACACGCACTGGCCATCGAGGCAAACGTGCCTTGAATCCCAAATTTCAGCATTTCCCTTGAAGGACAACGAATGAAAAAGTACGTTTTGACCGCCATCGCTGCGGGCATGCTCTCCACCCTGGCCCCTGTGGCTATGGCCCAGAACGTGGCCATCGTCAATGGCAAGGCTGTGCCCAAGGCGCGCATGGACGCCCTGGCTGCCCAGAAGGCTCGCGCTGGCCGCCCCGCCAACCCCGACGAACTGCGCCAGGAAGTCATCACCCTGGAAATCCTGGCCCAGGAAGCCCAGGCCCGCGGTCTGGACACCACCGACGCCTACAAGAACCAGGTCGAAAACGCCAAGCAGGTGCTGTTGATCAATGAACTGTTCAACGAGTTCATCAAGAACAACCCCGTCACCGACGAAGAAATCAAGGCCGAATACGACAAGTGGGCAGCTGCCAACGGCGGCAAGGAATACCGCGCCCGTCACATCCTGGTGGAAAAAGAAGAGCAGGCCAAGGACATCATTGCACAGCTGAAGAAGGGCAAGAAGTTTGAAGACCTGGCCAAGAAGCTGTCCAAAGACCCGGGTTCCGGCGCCAACGGTGGCGACCTGGACTGGGCTGCCCCCAGCAACTACGTGAAGGAGTTCTCGGATGCCATGGTGGCACTGGCCAAGGGCAAAGTGACTGACGCCCCGGTCAAGAGCCAGTTCGGCTTCCACGTGATTCGACTGGACGACGTGCGCGACATCAAGCTGCCCAGCTTCGAGGAAGTCAAACCCCAGATCGCCCAGGCCCTGCCCCAGCAAAAGGCGGCCAAGTTCCGCGACGACCTGGTGAAGAAAGCCAAGATCGAGTAATCGGCGCGTCGACTTATTCTGTGCAAGCGGCCTGCGGGCCGCTTTGTTTTTTGGGGTGCGCGCATGAAAACACTTTCTTGCACTTCTTGGTGCATTCACCACAATACGGCATCAACGGACCAGAGCGAAAGAAATGGACCTTCAAAGCAAATTCACTGACGACGCGTTGGAAAAGATCGTCGAAGAGGCTGCCATTTACATGTGCACCTGCCCGGGGCAGGTCGCCAGCGAAATCCGTGCCCTGCGCAGTCTGATCCGCTACCAACGGGAATGTCTCCACCGTGGCAACCAGCTGCAAACGGTGCACCAGACCATCGCGGCCTCCGCCGCCGAAGCCCATGCCCTGATGGAAACCTGCCTGGAACGCGTGCTGGAGATCGAAGGATGGGACACCCAGACCTTCAAGATGCCCGAAGGTTTGCGCCAGGTACGTGACCGGTTGCTGGACGAATCGCTGTAATTTTCAGCCCCGTCAGCCGCGCAAGCCCGCACCGTACAAGGCCAGCAAGCCCAGCAGCACCGGCTGGTGCAGCATGTAGTAAGTGAGGCTGTGACGCCCCAGCCAGCCCAGCGCCCGCACCCGGTTCAACAAAGCCAGCCTTGGCGTAGCGCCGCGCCCCAGCCACCACTGGGTGGCCGCCATGCCCCACCACATCACCCCCAGCCAGGGGAATATGGGCACGTAGTCTTCGGTGATCGGCAGCCGATCCACCCAGCCCAGCCAATTCAAGCTCCGTTCATTGAAAAACTGGGGTATAGCCCGCGTGGATATTGCGTAGGAAGCTATGAATTTACTAGCAACTGCCAGCAAGCCCGCGAGCCACAACCAGCTCCCCCAGCCTGCAGTCAACCTTGCCACGATGAGCATGACCGCCATGCCGTGCAGCACGCCGAAATAGATGTAGCTGCGGGGGAACATGAACCACGAGCCTAGGCTCACCAGCAGCGCGCAACCCGCAATCTGGCCCCAACGGCGCCAGAAACGCGCCCAGCTTTGGCCCTGGGCCACGGCGATGACCTGCCCGGCTCCGGCGCACAGGAGGAACAAGCTCAGGATGCATGTGCGCTGCCAAGTCCACAACGGGTCGGCATAGAAGTTCTGCTGGGTATAGCCGGCGTTGGCCAGGTCGAAGCTGAAGTGGAAGATGGTCATCCACAGCATGGCCAGGCCACGCAGGGAATCGATGCCGACATAGCGTTGAGCGGTATGCATGGGCTCCGAGTGTACGTATCCCTTACCCCCCGAATTGGCAGGCATCCGAGGGGGCTGGGATAATCGCAGCCCTATGTCCCTGCAAGACTTCCAACTCGAACTCCTGGCCCCGGCGCGCACCGCCGACATCGGCATCGAAGCCGTGAACCACGGCGCCGACGCCGTCTACATCGGCGGCCCGGGCTTTGGTGCCCGCTCCAGTGCCGACAACAGCGTGGCCGACATTGCCCGCCTGGTGCAGCACGCCCACCGCTTCAACAGCCGCATCTTCGTCACCATGAACACCATCCTGCGCGACGACGAGCTGGAAGGTGCGCGCAAGCAGGCTTGGCAGCTGTACGAGGCGGGTGTGGACGCATTGATCGTGCAGGACATGGGCTTGCTGCAGATCGACATGCCGCCTCTGCAATTGCACGCAAGCACCCAGACCGACATCCGCACGCCCGAAAAGGCCCGCTTCTTGCAGGATGTGGGCTTGAGCCAGATTGTGCTGGCACGCGAACTCACCATTGAGCAGATTGCCGCCATCCGTGCCGCCACCGACCTCGCGCGCTGCACACTCGAATTCTTTGTGCACGGTGCACTGTGCGTGGCCTATAGCGGGCAGTGCTACATCAGCGCCGCCCACACCGGGCGCAGTGCCAACCGTGGCGAGTGCAGCCAGGCCTGCCGCCTGCCCTACCAGGTGGTGGACAGCAAGGGCCGCTTCGTGGCGCACGACAAGCATGTGCTCTCGATGAAAGACAACAACCAGAGCGCTAATCTGGCCGCGCTGGTGGACGCGGGCATCCGCAGCTTCAAGATCGAGGGCCGCTACAAGGACATGGGCTATGTGAAGAACATCACCGCCCACTACCGCAAGCTGCTCGACCAGCTGATCGAAGACCGGCAGGACTCCGATGCCCCGCTGGCACGCAGCAGCAGTGGGCGCACAACATTCACCTTTGAGCCCGACCCTGACCAAAACTTCAACCGCGAGTTCACCGACTACTTTGTCAATGGCCGCCAGGAGACGATTGGCGCGTTCGATAGCCCCAAGAACCCGGGCCAGCCCATCGGTTACGTGACCAAGGTGAACGCCGAGAGTGTGGAGCTGGAGCTGACCGACCGCACCAAGGCCTTGAGCAATGGCGACGGCCTGTGCTACTACGACCTGCAGAAGGAACTGGTGGGCCTGGCCATCAATCGCGCCGAAGCGATCAATGCGGCCAAGGGCCTGTGGCGCGTGTTCCCCAAGGACCCGATTGCGGGCCTGAAGGACCTGCGCAAGGGCGTTGAGGTGAACCGCAACCGCGACGTCAACTGGACCCGCGTGCTGGAAAAGAAAAGCAGCGAGCGGCGCATTGGCGTCTGGATGCAGCTGGCGCGTACCACTGACGGCCTGGCCCTGACAGTGACCGACGAAGACGGCTTTGTGGGCACGGCCCAGGCCACTATGGCGTTGGAGCCGGCCAAGGACGCGGCGGCGGCAGAGAAGTCCGTGCGCGAGAACATTGTCAAACTAGGTACTACCATTTTTGAAGCAATTGATGCAGATACTACGCGGGCCAGCGGCCTTTTTGTGCCTGCATCGGCACTCAACCCGCTGCGCCGCGATGCCGTAGCGGCACTGGAGGCTGCGCGAGCGGCGGGCTTTGTTCGCTTGGAGCCCGGTACCCCTGTGCAACCCCCGGTCCCCTACCCCGAAGACTCGCTGACCTACCTGGCCAACGTATTCAACCAGGCCGCGCGCGACTTCTACGCTGCCCACGGCGTGAAGGTCATCGCCCCGGCCTACGAGGCGGTCCAGGAGCTTGGCGAGGTCAGCCTGATGATCACCAAACACTGCGTGCGTTTCAGTCTGAGCCTGTGCCCCAAGCAGGCCAAGGGCGTGACCGGTGTGCAGGGCCAAGTGAAGGCCGAACCGCTGCAACTGATCAACGGCAAGGAAAAACTCACGCTGCGCTTCGATTGCAAGCCCTGCGAAATGCACGTGGTCGGCCGCATGAAAACCAGCGTGGCCAATCAGAGCCGCAAGGAACTGGCCGACGCGGCCCAGGGCGTGCCGCTGAAGTTCTACGCCAAACGCCCAACGCAGGAATTCGGGCACTGACATGCACGCGGCCGCACCCCAGCCGCACCAGCGGCGCACGCTGTTGAAGTGCCTGGCAGTCGCACCGGCCTGGGGTGCCTGGCCCGCATGGTCGCAGCCGCAAGCTGCGCTGCAGAACGAACGCAAGGCCCGCTACGCACAGCGACTCAAGGCATTGCTCCAAAAGGGCGTGCTGCCCTACATCGACATCGAAAGCTCCTGCAACGCATCGCGTGTAGATATTGCGAACCTGGCCGCCCAGATGGACGTGCTGGGCATCGGCCTCATGGCCTTGTCCTCTGACCTGGGCCATGGAGCGTGTACACGCGGGGTACGTTTTGATGATTTTTCTGCCCAAACCATGACGCAGTTCCCAGACCGCTTCATCCCTGTGGGCAATGGCGGTCAGGGCCCCTGCTTCCTGGACACACCAGACGAATTTCTGGCTGCGCAAACCCAGGCCTACCAAAGCGGCAAGATCGATTTGCTGGGTGAGTACGAGTTCCGGCACTACCCATCGCCGCGCCAGGTAGAGCGGGGGCAAGGCGAGGAAATCGAGCGCGATGTGCACGTCCCCATTGACGGGCCAGCCGGGCACCAGCTGTTTCGCTTCAGCCATGAAACCGGCGTACCTTTCCAGATCCATTACGAGATCGAGGATGCCCTGCTGGCACCGCTGGAAAAAATGCTGGAAACCTACCCGCGGGCCAAGCCCATCTGGTGCCACCTGGCCCAGGTCCGATATATCGAACGGGCCCCGCGCTACACGCCTGCCTATGTGGAAGGATTGATTCAGCGTTTTCCCAATCTGTACTGGGACACCGCGTTTGGCAATGCGCGTTCGGTGTATCCACTGAGCGGCCAGCGCCACTCCCGCATCTGGGCTGCCCAGAACAGCCTGCACAGCGCCTGGAGAGACCTCTTGGTGGCCTACCCGCAACGGTTTCTGGCTGCGCTGGACCTGGGGGGTGATCGCATGGACAAGATCGCCAAGGACGACGCTGACCTGCGGCGTTTTCTGGCCTTGCTTCCGGCGACAGTGCAACAGCAGCTGGCCTACCGCAATGCATGGCGGCTGTTGTACGGCGAAGAAGCCTCGTTTTGACGCAGGCGTTGACTTCAGCTTACCCGAGACTTACAGTTGCCTCCCCTGCCAGGAGGTTCCCATGCCGCTGCACCTGCCCCACCACCTTGGACTGAACGACTTGCAACGCATCCGCGAATGGCAGGTGGCACACCGAGCGGAGCACCCACTGGAATACCATGTGTGGGACTGTGTGCTGGTATTGGGAATCATGGGCTATGTGGGGTGGTTGCCGGCGATGGCACTCGACCTGCCCGAGGTCTATCCCCTGTGCCTGGCTGCCATGCTCGTTCCCGACCTGTACGCGGCCCTGCGCGCCAGTGCGCACCGGCTGCAGCGCCTGCGTTGCGATTGGCTGGACGACTGACCTCCCGCCTTTACACGAGATGCCCTGACACGGGTCCCATCAAGCCCCAGCTGGCGCCAGTACCCGGCGCCGATAGGCCGCCACTGTCAGCCCGGTGCGGCGCTGCACCATCGTGCGCAGGGTGGCCGGATTCACCATGCCCAACTGCGCGCTGGCATAGGACACGCTAATGCCGGGCTGCTGGAGCAGAACCTGGGCACGCTGCCACTGTGCATCCTCCAGCAAGGCGCGATAGCTGCTGCCTTCCTGCGCCAGGCGTCGGCGCAAGGTACGCTCGCACATGTGCAGGTGCTGGGCGACGGCATCCATGCCCGGAAGGGGTTGCGGGCACGAAGCCAACAACTGGGCCACCCGCTGCGCTGTGCCACCCAGCGCATGCTCCAGCCGGGCCTGGAAGCGGTCGCCACAGACCCGCAGCGCGGCTTCGAACGTGGCGGCATTGGCCGTGGGAATGGGCCAGTGGAGAAAGTCGCCCTCGAAGCAAAAGCGCACCGAAGCCCCCTGCAAGCTCACCGGCACCTGGAAGTAGGCTTCATAAGCCGGGTGCGGACTTTGCAAGGGCAGGCACACGCTGCGCAGGCAACGCCGCGGCCCCACAAGGTCCGCCACCAGGCGCAGCGTGGCTGCTGCCATGACATTGGCATGGAAGCGCAACACCGACTCCGACCGCAGAACGTCTTCGCGGAAATGCACTTCCACCAGGGTCTCACCGGCCTGGGGCCGGATGCCGAAATGTGCGATGTGGCTGTTGAACTCCAGCAGATGGGCGGAAACCACCTGCACGGCCTGTCCGATGTCGTGCGCGCACAGCATGGCCAGACTCACCGGGCCGTAGTCAGTGACACGGTAGCACTGGCCCAGTTCCAGACCTTGGATTGCCTCGGTGGTATTGCGGGCCAACCAAGCGTAGAGCTGTTCGCTGTTCAGACCCGCGGGAGGGTGCAGCTGGGGCGCATGGGCATCCAGGTATTGCTGCAACGGACGCAGCCCGTAGTCCCAGTCAATGCCGTGCTGCAGGGTGTGCGTAGCCATGGCTGCTCAGCCGCGCATCATGGGCGCAGAGCGCGGGCAATGGCGCGAAACGCCTCGATGCTCTGGTACTCCATGCGCGTCCCATCCTTGTTGTAGTCGACATAGGCCGAGTTCTTCGCGATCACCACACGCCGCGTCGGATTCACGTAGATGAACTGTCCATACACCCCAATGGCGCTGAACTCACCTTCGTCCCCTTGGGGTACCCACCATTGGTAGGCATAGCCCAGGCGCGGATTACCTTCCTGCATTTCACGGCCCGGCTGCAGGTAAGGCGTGCGCGGTTTCACGGACCCGCGTACCCAGGCTTCTGGCAGCACGGGCTCGCCGCGCAGGTTGCGCCCACCGTCCAGGTACAGCTGGCCAAAGCGCGCATAGTCGCGCAAGCGGGCGTTGAGCCCGGCAAAGGCCAGTACCGCGCCGTGGGCATCGGTAATCCAGCGGGCATCGCCTTCGGCACCGATGCGGGACCAGAGCTGGTCCTGCATGTACTGCGCCACGCTCTTGCCCGTGGCGGCCTCCAGCACCATGCCCAGCACCTGGGTGTCGATGCTGATGTAGTGGAGTTCGGTGCCCGGCGCCTTGGCGCGGGTGCGCTGGGCAATCCAGTCGTTGGTGGTCTGCCCCAGGAAGATGCGCTGTCCCAGCACATTGATGCCGGCATCCGGGTTGGCGTAGTCCTCGTCGAATTCGATACCCGAGGACATTTCCAGCACATCCTGGATCGGCACGCCTTCGTAGCCACCGCCCTTGAGCGAAGGCACATAGTCGCTCACCGGGTCGCGCAGACTTTTGATTGAGCCGTCGGCCAGGGCAAACCCGATCAGCGAGGACACGAAGGACTTGCCCAGCGACCAGGAGATGGCCTCGGTCTGCGCCGTGTTGCCCTGGTAGTACTGCTCGAAAGCCACCTTGCCGTCGGCTACCACCATCAAGCCGGTGGTACCGGTCTGGGCAATCCAATCCTTCAGTGCGTATTCCTTGCCCTGGAACTGGAAGCTCGTCGGTAACGGCTTCTCTTCCACCGACCACGGCAGTACCTCTGCGCTGTTGTGCATGGCGATGGAGTTGAAATAGCGTGGCATGGAGCGGAAGTTCTCCACGATGCGGTCGGCGCGGAACAGGGTTTCGAACTGCCAGTAGCGCAGGCCGAAGTGCCCGGCCTGCCACAGCACCACTGCCGCCACAGCGGCCAGCACACCACGCCCCAGGCGTGAGCGGGGAATCAAACGCATCGTGTAGTCTCCTGCATCAAATATAGGACTTATTGGAAAGGCGTGTGAGCGCCTCTACTTAGTTCCTATTGCACCATGCAGGGAAAGTTGTGGGAAGCAGCCAGACGGACAAAAGTCATCAAAAACCGGACAGCGATGAAACAATCAAGGCTTTGCACAGGCCTGCATGCACCGCAATGCGAGCCCGTAAACCACCAGCCCCAACCCGGTCCCAGGCAACCAATACAGCCAACCTGCACGCCGTGGTGCACTGGCACGTAGCTGCACAAATTCGTCGAAATTCAGCCCCAAGTTCTGGGCCAGCAAAAAACTCGCCGCCAAACCCAGCACGCCAGCGAGCAACGCCAGCCAGGGTGTCGACAGTTCGGTGAGGAATTCAAAGCCCCACAGCCAATCCCATACCAACAGCGCTATACCGGCCGCAACGGCCAATGCCCACCAAGGCAATGAAGCCCATGCAGCCACGCCTGCGGTGAGTCCTATCGGCACCAGATAGGACAAGCGCACCAACGGGTGCGTGCTGAGCCACATGGCGATAAGTCGTGCGGCCTTTTACCCCACCCAACGCCGCGCGTTGCGCCACAGCTGCATCCAGGGGCTGAAGTCGCTCTTGTCGAGGCTGGTCCAGCTCATCTGCACGTTGCGGAACACGCGCTCGGGGTGCGGCATCATGGCGGTGAAGCGGCCGTCTGCGGTGGTCACCGCCGTCAGGCCACCGGCGCTGCCGTTGGGGTTGTACGGGTAGACCTCGGTGGGGCTACCAGTGTTGTCCACGTAGCGCATGGCGGCAATGGCTTTTGAGGCGTTGCCGCGGTACTTGAAGTTGGCAAAGCCTTCGCCATGGGCCACGGCGATGGGCAGGCGCATGCCCGCCAGGTCCTGGAAGAACAGGCTGGGCGATTCCAGCACTTCCACCATGGACAGGCGCGCCTCGAAGCGCTCGCTCTGGTTGGTGGTGAAACGCGGCCAGTCCTGCGCACCGGGGATGATGTCGGCCAGCTCGGCAAACATCTGGCAGCCGTTGCACACGCCCAGGCCGAAGGTGTCGGGGCGGGCAAAGAAGGCCTTGAACTGTGCGGACAGCACTTCGTTGAAAGTGATGGAGCGTGCCCAGCCAATGCCGGCGCCCAGCGTGTCGCCATAGCTGAAGCCACCGCAGGCCACCACGCCCTTGAAGTCCTGCAGATTGGCGCGGCCACTTTGCAGGTCGGTCATGTGCACGTCATAGGCTTCAAAGCCCGCTTCGGTGAAGGCGTAGGCCTGCTCTACATGGGAGTTGACGCCCTGCTCGCGCAGGATGGCAACCTTGGGGCGGGCCGTGAGGATGGCGGGCGCTACGTTTTTTGCAGCATCACCGTCAGCTTTTATGCGGGACAGAACCGGATTTGGCAGGTAAACGTGCATGCCGGGGTCGGTTTCCAGACCAGCTGCCCCGTGCTCGGAGTCGGCACAGGCGGGGTTGTCGCGCTGCTGGGTAATCTTCCAGCTCACGGCGTCCCACACCTGTTGCAGGTCGACCAGCTTGGCGCTGAAGACGGCCTTGGCGTCGCGCCACACCTGCAGCTCACCCTTGCCGGCGTCAATGGCGCTGCTGGCGGGTCGGGTCTTGCCGATGACGTGGGTCATGGTGCCCAGGCCGTGTTCGCGCAAGGTCTTGAGCACGGCGTCGCGCTCGGCGGTGCGTACCTGCAGCACGGCGCCCAGTTCTTCATTGAACAAGGCTTTCAGGGTCAGCTCGTCACGGCGGGCGCCCACCTGGGTGGCCCAGTTCTTGGCTTCGCCGCTGTCCATGCGACTGTCGGACACGCCATCGCCTTCCAGCACCAGGGTGTCCACGTTCAGGGCCACACCCACGCGGCCGGCAAAGGCCATTTCGGCCACGGTGGCCAGCAGACCGCCGTCGCCACGGTCGTGGTAGGCCAGCACCTGGCCCTGGGCACGCAAGGCGTTGACGGCATTGACCAGGTTGATCAGGCGATGCGGCTCATCCAGGTCGGGCACGGTGTCGCCCATCTGGTCCAGGGTCTGGGCCAGGATGGAGCCTGCCATGCGGTTCTTGCCCGCGCCCAGGTCCACCAGCACCAAGGTGGTGTCTTCCGTGGCATTGAGCTGGGGGGTGAGCGTGCCGCGCACATCGGAAACGGACGCGAAAGCACTCACGATCAGCGACACCGGCGACGTGACCTTCTTGTCCTGGCCGTCGGCCTTCCATTGCGTGCGCATGGACAGCGAATCCTTGCCCACGGGAATGCCCACGCCCAAGGCGGGGCACAGCTCCATGCCCACGGCCTTCACTGTGGCGTAGAGCGCGGCATCTTCCCCAGGCTCCCCACAGGCGGCCATCCAGTTGGCGGACAGCTTCACGCGCGGCAGTTCGATGGGGGCGGCCAACAGGTTGGTGATGGCTTCGGCCACCGCCATGCGGCCGGACGCGGGGGCGTCCAGCGCGGCCAGCGGTGTGCGCTCGCCCATGGACATGGCTTCACCGGCAAAGCCTTTGTAGTCGGCCAGGGTCACGGCGCAGTCGGCCACAGGCACCTGCCAGGGGCCGACCATCTGGTCGCGGTGGGTCAGGCCACCCACGGTGCGGTCGCCGATGGTGATGAGGAAGCGCTTGGAGGCCACGGTGGGGTGCGCCAGCACGTCGATGACAGCCTTTTGCAGCGGCACGCCGTTCAAGTCCAACGGCCGGGCCTTGCGCGCGATGCTCTTCACGTCGCGGTGCATCTTGGGCGGCTTGCCCAGCAGCACGTTCATGGGCATGTCCACGGGGCTTTCCTTGCCCTCATCCACCAGCTTCAGCTCGCGTTCTTCGGTGGCCACGCCCACCACGGCAAACGGGCAGCGCTCGCGCTCACACAGGGCCTTGAACAGCTCCAGCGACGCGGGGGCAATGGCCATGACGTAGCGTTCCTGGCTCTCGTTGCACCAGATTTCCTTGGGCGCCAGGCCGGACTCTTCGAGCGGCACGGCGCGCAGGTCGAAGCGCGCACCGCGGCCCGCGTCGTTGGTCAGTTCGGGGAAGGCGTTGGACAAGCCCCCTGCCCCCACGTCGTGGATAGCGAGAATGGGGTTCTTGTCACCCAGGATCCAGCACTGGTTGATGACCTCTTGCGCGCGGCGCTCGATTTCGGGGTTGCCGCGTTGCACGGAATCAAAGTCCAGCTCGGCAGCGTTGGCACCGGTAGCCAGCGACGACGCAGCGCCACCGCCCATGCCGATGCGCATGCCGGGCCCACCGAGTTGCACCAGCAGGGTACCGGCGGGGAATTCGATCTTGTGGGTCAGGCCGGCATCGATCACGCCCAAGCCACCGGCAATCATGATGGGCTTGTGGTAACCACGCAGCACGGTGTCCACGTCGGACGCCACGGCTTGCTCGTACTCGCGGAAGTAGCCCAGCAGGTTCGGGCGACCGAACTCGTTGTTGAAGGCCGCGCCTCCGAGCGGGCCTTCGACCATGATCTGCAGTGGGCTGGCAATGTGCGCGGGTTTGCCGTCCGCCTGGTCGGACCAGCCGCCCCAGAGCTTGGACACGGTAAACCCGGTCAGGCCGGCCTTGGGCTTGGAGCCACGGCCGGTAGCGCCTTCGTCGCGGATTTCGCCGCCTGCGCCGGTCGAGGCACCGGGGAATGGAGAGATCGCGGTGGGGTGGTTGTGGGTTTCCACCTTCATCAGCACATGGTGCGTAGCGCTACTCTTTTCATAGCTTCCTGCGCTGGTTGCATGCGGGCCAGAGGCGGTTTTCGCCACAAAACGCTCGACCTGGTGGCCTTCCATGACCGATGCGTTGTCGCTGTAGGCCACCAGCATGTACTGGGGCGAAATCTGGTGCGTGTTGCGGATCATGCCGAACATGCTCTTTTCTTGCGCCACGCCGTCGATGGTGAACTGGGCGTTGAAGATCTTGTGGCGGCAGTGTTCGCTGTTGGCCTGCGCGAACATCATCAGCTCCACATCGGTGGGATTGCGCCCCAGGCCATTGAAGGCGTTGACCAGGTAGTCGATCTCGTCGGCCGCCAGCGCCAGGCCCCAGTCCTTGTTGGCCTTTTCCAGCGCGGCCTTGCCGCCACCGAGCACGTCCACGTGGTCCATGGGCGCGGGGTGCAGGGCATGGAACAGCTCCTGGGCCTGGGCACGGTCGAGCATGGCGCTTTCGGTCATTCGGTCGTGCAGGAGCGCGGCCACTTGCTGCAGCTGTTCCGTGCGCAACGTGGGATTGCTCAACAGACCCGATTTGAGGCTGATGCGGTATTCCACCAGGCGCTCGACACGCTTGACGGCAAAACCGCAGTTGTGGGCAATGTCGGTCGCCTTGGATGCCCAGGGCGACACCGTGCCGAAACGCGGGCTCACCACCACGCACACGCCGTCGGCGGGACCCTGGTAGGGGTCACCGTAGGTCAGCAAAGCAGCCAGCTTGTCGGCCAAGGGCTGGTCCAGGGCCTGCTCGCTGGCCACCAGGTGCACAAAACGGGCCGCAATGCCGTCGATCTTGTCGTGAACCTTTTGGAGCTGGGGCAGGAGTTGCTGGACGCGGAACGAGGACAGGGCGTTGCCGCCTTCGAAAGTGGTGATGTGCAGGGTCACGGGGTGGCCTTGGTTGGAGCAGGGAGAAAAGCGCTTGGTGGGTGCAGGCCAACGCTGAATGGGTGGGTCCGCAAAGAGCCTTGCATTTTACCTGCATGGGGACGGACCGGATTGCATACAAAACGGTCTATCGGGTCGATTTTCCCCAGCATGCACCATAGAAAAGCCCCTCTGGGATTGGTATCCGGGGTTGTCCATTGGGCGCGCCTTTGGCGCTGGTTGGGTGCAGGTGGCGCAAAGGCGGTTGCTTTTGCCCTTCGTGGTTGTCCATAGCTCAAGCTATGGACGCCTCCGTCAGGACAAAATCCACTCGCCTTTGCATCCCCCTACCCTCCATCCCCCAATGGACAATCCCGGATAATCACCCCATGAGCATCACCTACAAAGACGAGCAAGGCATTGCCGGCATGCGCTTGGCCTGCCGCCTGGCTTCGGAAGTCCTGGACTATCTGACCCCCTTCATCAAGCCCGGCATCACCACCAACCAGATCGACAAGCTGGCCCACGACTACATGGTCGACGTGCAGGGCTGCATTCCAGCACCACTGAACTACACCGGCGGCGGCAACAAGCCCTACCCCAAGTCGATCTGCACCTCGGTGAACCAGCAGGTGTGCCACGGCATCCCGAACGACAAGCCGCTCAAGAAGGGCGACATCGTCAATGTGGACATCACCACCATCAAGGACGGCTGGCACGGCGACACCAGCCGCATGTTCCTGGTAGGCGAATGCTCCATTGCGGCCAAGCGCCTGTGCGCCCTCACCCACGACGCCATGTGGCACGGCATCCGCATGGTCAAGCCCGGCGCCACGCTCGGTGACATCGGCCACGCGATCCAGAAGTTTGCCGAAGGCAATGGTTTCAGTGTGGTGCGCGAATTCTGTGGACACGGCATTGGCCAGGGCTTCCACGAAGAGCCCCAGGTGCTGCACTACGGCAAGCCCGGTACCGGCGAAAAGCTGGTCGCGGGCATGACCTTCACCATCGAACCCATGATCAACGCCGGCAAGAAGGAGATCAAGGAAGGCCCCGAGGGCGACGGCTGGACCATCGTCACCAAGGACCGCTCGCTGTCGGCCCAGTGGGAGCACACGGTGCTGGTCACCCCCACCGGCTACGAAGTGCTCACCCTGTCCGCCGGCAGCCCACCGATTCCTGCCTTCGTCAAGTAATACCGGGCCAGTTCGGGGCCACAATCCCGGCATGGAGCTTCCGATGACCGCCCTGTCCTTGCCCGAACTGCGCGCCGAATACCGCGCCAACAAGAACGCCCTGCTCGACACGCTGAAGACCTCGCATTCGGCCGAGCGCAGCGTGCGCCCCCTGCTGGGCAAACTGTCCAAACTTACCGACGGCGTGCTCACCCGCCTCTGGCAGGCTGCTGGCATGGACCGTGCCATGGCCCTGCTGGCTGTGGGTGGCTACGGCCGCGGCGAGCTGTTCCCGCATTCGGACGTGGACGTGCTGGTGCTCATGCCCAACGCCTTCAGCACCGACGACGACACCGCACTCAAGCAACGTATCGAGTCCTTCATCGGCAGCTGCTGGGACACTGGCCTGGAAATCGGCTCCAGCGTGCGCTCGGTGGGCGACTGCCTGGCCGAGGCCGAAAAAGACGTCACCGTACAAACCGCCCTGCTGGAATGCCGCCTGATTACCGGCAACGCCGCGCTGGCGACCGAGTTCCGAAAAGCCTTTGCCCAGGCGCTGGACCCTCAGGCCTTTTTCGTGGCCAAGACGCTGGAAATGCGCCAGCGCCAGACCAAGTACGAGGACACGCCCTACGCCCTGGAGCCCAACTGCAAGGAAAGTCCCGGCGGCCTGCGCGATCTGCAGGTGATTCTGTGGGTGGCCAAGGCGGCTGGTTTTGGCGACAACTGGAAGGCCCTGGCCAAGAACGGCCTGGCCACGCCCTTTGAAGTGAAGCAGATCGAGCGCAACGAGGCCTTGCTGAGCCTGATCCGCGCCCGGCTGCACGTGCTGGCCAACCGGCGCGAGGACCGCCTGATCTTCGACATGCAGAATGGTCTGGCCCAGGCTTTCGGCTACCTGCCGGCCCCAGCGCCAGCAGCCAATGCCCCCGCGGCCAACCCCCGCAACCAGGTTCGCCCCAGCGAGATGCTGATGCGCCGCTACTACTGGGCAGCCAAGGCCGTGGCCCAGCTGAACCAGATATTGCTGATGAACATCGAGGAGCGGCTCAACCCCTCGACCCACGCGCCGCGGCGCATCAACCAGCATTTCAACGAAAAGGCCGGGATGATCGATGTGGTCAGCGACGACCTGTACCAGCGCAATCCGCACGCCATTCTGGAAACCTTTCTGCTGTACCAGACCACCCTGGGCGTCAAGGGCCTGTCGGCCCGCACCCTGCGCGCGCTCTACAACGCCCGCGGCGTCATGAATGCAGCCTTCCGCAAGGACCCGGTCAACCGCGAAACCTTCCGCAAGATCATCATGGAGCCCGAAGGCATTACCCATGCCATGCGGCTCATGAACCAGACCTCGGTGCTGGGGCGCTACCTGTGGTCGTTCCGCCGCATCGTCGGCCAGATGCAGCACGACCTGTTCCACGTCTACACAGTGGACCAGCACATCCTGATGGTGCTGCGCAATGTGCGCCGCTTCTTCATCGTCGAGCACGCGCACGAATACCCGTTCTGTTCGCAGCTTGCCAGCGGCTGGGACAAGCCCTGGCTGCTGTACGTGGCCGCGCTCTACCACGACATTGCCAAGGGCCGTGGCGGCGACCATTCGGCACTGGGCACGGTGGAGGTCAAGCGTTTCTGCAAGGACCACCAGATTAGCGACCAGGATGCCGAACTCATCAGCTTTCTGGTGCGCGAACACCTGACCATGAGCCGCATCGCGCAGAAGTCGGACCTGACCGATCCGAACGTGATTGCCGCCTTTGCCCAGCGCGTGGGCACTGAACGCCGCCTGACCGCGCTGTACCTGCTCACAGTGGCTGACATCCGCGGCACCAGCCCCAAGGTCTGGAACGCCTGGAAAGGCAAACTGCTCGAAGACCTGTACAAGCTCACCACCCGCGCCCTGGGCGGCGCCATGCCCGACCCCGACGCCGAAGTGCAGGCGCGCAAGCGCGAAGCCCTGGTGCAAATTGCCCTGTACGCCATGCCGTTCGAAGCGCACAAGCCGCTGTGGGACACGCTCGATGTGAGCTACTTCATGCGCCACGACGCCGGCGACATTGCCTGGCACACTAAGCACCTGTCGCGCCACGTGGCCACCACCACCCCGATCGTGCGCTGCCGCCGCTCGCCCGTGGGCGAAGGCCTGCAGGTGCTGGTCTACACCCAGGACCAAAGCGACCTGTTTGCCCGCATCTGCGGCTACTTCGACCAGGGCGGCTTCAGCATTTTGGACGCGCGGGTACACACCTCGCTCACCGGCTATGCGCTCGACACCTTCCAGATCGTCACCACGCAAGAGCTGGACGAACACTACCGTGAACTCACCAGCCGCCTGGAAAATGGCCTGACCCACGCCATTGCCGAACAGCTGCCGCTGCCTACCCCCGGCAAGGGCCGTGTCTCTCGGCGAGTGCGCAGCTTTCCGATTGCACCGCGCATCACCTTGCGCCCCGATGAAAAAGGCCAGCACTGGCTGCTCAACATTTCCACCAGCGACCGCGTGGGCCTACTCTACAGCGTGGCCCGCGTGCTGGCGCGCCATGGGGTGAGCGTGCAACTGGCCAAGGTGGCCACGCTGGGCGAACGGGTGGACGACACCTTCCTTATTTCCGGCGCGCAGTTGCAGCACAACCGCACACAGATCGAGATCGAGACCGAACTGCTGGAAGCCCTGGCGCAAGCTACCTAGCCATGCCAAGGCGCAACGGACGCGACCTGGGGACCGCGTCGAACGCCACTATGGGATTTCGTAAACCGTGTACAGCTCGCTCACACCCTTCAGTGCGTGTTGGCGCGCATGTACCGTAATGTTGTGACGCGCCAGCAAAGCCTCCACGCCGGCATGGCGTACCACGGGTTCGGTGGCAAAGATATTCTGGGAATTGGCCAGGCCTTGGACGCGCGCAGCGATATTGACGGTCTGGCCAAAGTAATCGAGGCGGTCGTTCAAGGAGACCGCCAGGCAGGAACCTTCGTGGATGCCTATCTTGACCAGCAGGTCTTCGCGGCCTCGTTCGGCATTCAAGCGCCGCATGGCATCGCGCATCCGCAGCGCCGAGGCAACGGCACGGTCCGGCGTGGCAAAAGTCGCCATCACCGCGTCCCCGATCGTCTTCACGACGGCCCCGTGCTCGGCCGTGACGGCGTCGGTCAGCACACCGAAGTGCGCGCGCACCAGGTCGAAAGCCTGCAGATCCCCCACACGCTCATAGAGTTCGGTGGACCCCTGGAGATCGGTGAACAGGAAGCTCAGACTGGTCAGCTTGAGCCGCTGCTCGACGTCCAGGGTCTCGCCGCGGTAGAACTCCCTGAACGTCTGGTTGGTCAGTAGGCGTGCGGCGGTCAGGTACCGCTTCTTGCGCGAAATCATCTCCTTGAACGAGACATTGCCGATGTAGATGCCCGGCAGGACGCGGTGTTGGGTGCGGTTTTCGAGCGTCAGCCGCAGCGGACCGGACTTGAGTTTGCGCGGCGGCAGCTGCTGGTTCTCATCGGTGTAGACAATCGAAAGCTCCTGGCGCTGCGCCGGCGGATCGCCGCGCACATTCAGGTGCTGTGCGGTGTGCGTGACGGGCTCAAAGATCAGGATGTAAGACGATGGCAGCACCAGCGACATCTGGCATTTTTCGCCCGGTGCAAGCTCCACCGTATCGAGCGCTATCTGGGCCGTCAGCTTCTCAAATTCCTCGCCGTCCGGCAGTTCGATGCCCGAGCTTCAGAAAAACTGCCGCAGATACTCCCAGAACGGCAAGGACTCCGGTTCGTGGCCCGGTATCCGCCGCGTCCGGCGGTTGACGCTGAAACTGGCCTCCACCAGCTCATCGAGCGTGGGGGTGTAGCCCACGGTGCAGATGGCACAGTGGTATTCGACTTTGTTCAATGATTTCAGGGTGGTGTTGGCGCCGAGCACACCACCGCAGCCGGGGCACAGCAGGTTCCACGAAAGATCGAAGAGACCGATGCGCGCGGCATGGACAAAGCCGGTGATGGCATCCTCCTCATCCACCCCGTACCGCGCTGCAAACTCCAGCACGTTCGTCCGGTTCAGCTCCCGGTCACCGCCTTCTTCCACAAACTTCCGCAAGGCGCTAGTGAATCCGGCCGGCGCCGTGTTTTCCAGTGCCAGATAGCGGGCTTCCAGTTCGTCGTCTCGCATGGTGGTGCCCCCCCAGGAGTGTTCGAAGATGAGTATATGCCTGGCTGAACCTGGGCAGGGGCTTTAGCGCGCCCAGTTGCCTCAGCAGAAATGCAAAAGGGGCCCACAAGCCCCTTTTGCTGCAGCTAAGCCTGGAACCTTACGTCCGATTGGCCTCCGCCCACTCGGCACAGGCCTGTCCGAAAGCCTTGAACATGCGCACGGAGTTCGGGTTTTCGGTGGCGCGCCATTCGGGGTGCCACTGCACACCCAGGGTAAAGACCTTGCGACCCGGCATGTGTACCACCTCCACCAGGCCGTCATCGGAATAGGCGGCAGGCTCCAGCCCCGCGCCCAGCTTGTTCAGCCCCTGCCCATGCAGGGAGTTGACCTTGAAACTCTCCACCTGCATCAGCTCGGCGTACCAGCTGCCGGGAACCGGGCACACTTCGTGCACATCGGCGTATTGGCCAGGCACATCGGCCTCGGGGTTTTCGCGATGGTCGTTCACACCCGGCAAGGTATACACCTTCTGGTGCAGGTCGCCGCCCAAGGCCACATTGAGTTCCTGCATGCCACGGCACACGCCGAACAAGGGCATACCGCGCTCCAGGGCGGCGAGGATCAGGGGGATGTCGAACAGATCGCGGGTGCGGTCCATCGGCTTTTCTGGAGTCTTGTTTTCCTGTCCGTACAAGGACGGGTCGATATTGGTGGCCGCGCCGGTGATGTAGACACCGTCGGCCATGTCTAGGTACTGGTCGATGTTGATCGGACCGTAGGCCGTAGGCACCAGGATGGGCACACAGTCGGCAATCTGGATGATGGGGTTGATGTACTTTTTGGTCATGACCTGGTAGTCATGGCCGGAGCGGGCTTGGGAGCCCATGGACATCAGGATGACAGGTTTGCGTTTAGCTGCGTTGCCAGCGCGCATCGAGGCGTTTTGCATGTTGAAGTCTCTTTAAAAATTGCACCACCTATCCCTGAGCAGAGTGGCGGGCATCGCTTGGTTTGTTGTGATCACAAGTTTGCCTAAAGGCCATCAAGGCCGTGGTGCCATATGGGATTGCCCGCATGGAGCCACAGGTGCCACCCAAAGTGTACTCAATAGATCCACATCAATAGACTAATCAATGGTACCAATTTGGCACCATCAACTGGCTCCCGAAACAGTGCATGAGTGGATTAACTTCTGCATATTGCCATCCGAGCCATTGTGTTCTTCGATGGCGCCACTGACAACAGGAGAATTCATGCAAGCCATTACGCCCCACGCCCCTTCCTACTATGCAGCCAGCGCCAAACCCAGCCCGAAGCGTCCAGCCCTGGTGGGCACGGTGCAGGCCGATGTCTGCATCGTCGGTGCGGGCTACACCGGGCTGTCGGCCGGTATCGCCCTGGCCGAAGCCGGCTACAAGGTGGTCGTGCTGGAGCAGGCCCAGGTGGGCTGGGGCGCATCGGGCCGCAACGGCGGCCAGATCGTGCACAGCTACTCGCGCGACATCGATGTGATCGAAGCCAACTACGGCACCAAAGTGTCCCAACCGCTGGGCAGCATGATGTTCGAGGGTGCCCAGATCATCCGTGAGCGCGTGGCCAAGTACAACATCGACTGCGACCTCAAGAACGGTGGTGTCTATGCCGCCATCACCAAGTCCAAGGTGCATGGCCTGCGCGAACAGAAAGCCTTGTGGGAGAAATGGGGCCACAAGGGCCTGCACCTGATCGAAGGCAAGGACGCGGTCAAGAAGATCGTGAACACCGACCGCTACGAAGCCGTGCTCATCGACCCTACCGGTGGCCATTTCCACCCGCTGAACCTGACCCTGGGCGAAGCCGCTGCCCTGGAACAAAACGGCGGGACCATTTATGAAAACTCGGGCGTCACCAAGATCGACCGTGGCACCACGGCCGTGGTGCACACAGCCCAGGGCAAGGTCGAAGCCAAGTACGTCATCGTGGCCTGCAACGCCTACATTGGCGAACTGGAACCCAAGCTGGCCAGCATGTCCATGCCCTGCGGCACGCAGGTCATTGCCACCGAACCGCTGGGGGCCAAAGCCGATGAGCTGATTCCTTCGGACTACTGTGTGGAAGACAACAACTTCCTGCTGGACTACTTCCGCCTCTCGGGCGACAAGCGCCTGATTTACGGCGGTGGTGTGATCTACGGCGCACGCGATCCACAGCATGTGGAATCCATCATCGTTCCCAAGATGCTCAAGACCTTCCCGCAACTCAAAGGCGTGCGCATCGACTACGGCTGGACCGGCAACTTCCTGCTGACCCTGTCGCGTCTGCCTGAGGTAGGCAAACTGTCCGACAACATCTACTACTCGCAAGGCTGCTCGGGCCATGGCGTGACCTTCACGCACCTGATCGGCCGTCTGCTAGGCGAGGCCATCCGCGGCCAGGCCGAGCGTTTCGACGCCTTTGCAGGCCTGCCACACTATCCCTTCCCAGGGGGTCGCATGTTCCGTGTACCCTTCACGGCCATGGGCGCCATGTGGTACGAAATGCGCGACCGTCTGGGCATCTGAGTCCGCCCTGCGCCGACCTGGCCGGGGAATCTACGGGTTCAGTGCACGCGCCAGCTCGTCGGCACACAGGGCGACGGCGTTGTTGGCTTCATCCAGCACCCGGCCCATCAGGATGAAACCGTGGATCTGGCGCGTAAAGCACACAAGGGTGGCGCGGTTGCCGGATTCGCTGAGTCGCTGGGCGTACTGCGCGCCCTCGTCACGCAGTGGATCGAACCCCGCGGTCAGCACCAAGGACGGCGGCAACCGGGCCAAATCGGGGTGCAGCAAGGGCGACAGCGTGGGTTCCAGACGCTGCCCTGCATCAGGCGCGTAGTGCTGCAGGAAATAGTCCATGGTGTCACTGGTCAACAAGTAACCTTGACCGTTTTCTGCGTACGACGACGCCACGCAGCGAGCGTCGGTGGCCGGGTAGATCAGGAGCTGAAAGGCAATCGGCAAATCTCCTGCATCGCGCGCCAGCAGCGACACCACTGCGGCCAAGTTGCCCCCTGCACTGTCGCCCCCCACAGCCAGGCTATCACTCCGCAGCTTCAGCTCTTGCGCATGGCGGCTGACCCAGTAGGTGGCCGCCAGGCAATCGTCCAACGCGCAGGGATAGGGGTTCTCAGGTGCCAGACGGTAGTCCACGGCCACCACGCCGCACTGCGAACGGTTGGCCAGTTCGCGGCACAGGGTGTCGTGGGTTTCCAAGTCGCCAATGACAAAACCACCTCCATGAAAATACACCAGGACGGGCAACAAGGCGTCGGGCGAAACACCCAGAGGTCGGTACACCCGCAGGGGAATAGCGCCATGGGGGCCGTCACACTGGCAGTCCAGCACCAAGCCGATTTCTGGGGGGCTGGGTTGCGTCATATAACGCCGCTCGCGGTACAGCGTCCGCGCCTCTACGGGCGACAGCGTGTGCAGCGGAGGAATCTTTTTGGCCTCCATCAAATCCAGCAAGGCGCGGGCCTGGGGATGCAACATTCATGTCTCCATGGTCGTTGTTTTGATCCAGCTTAGCGGACCTCAGGGCGCCGCACCAGCGCCCCCGGCCATTCAATCGTCCTCGGCTGCTGCCACATCGGGAAACAGCACCTCGGTAAAACCAAACTGCGTGAAGTCGCGCATGCGTGTGGGGTACAGGCGGCCCCACAGGTGGTCGCATTCGTGCTGCACCACGCGGGCATGGAAGCCCTCCACCATGCGGTCGATCGGGTCGCCATACTGGTCAAAACCGGTATAGCGTATGCGTGCAAAGCGCGGCACCTTGCCGCGCAAGCCCGGCACCGACAGGCAGCCTTCCCAGTCTTCTTCCTCGGCATCGCCCAGCGGAGTGATGACGGGGTTGACCAGCACCGTAGCGGGCACCACCGGCCGGTCCGGGTAGCGCGGGTTGCGCCCGCTACCGCCGAACACCACCACCTGCCAGTCCTCGCCGATCTGCGGCGCTGCAAGACCGGCACCGTTCGCGGCGCGCATGGTGTCCCACAGGTCGCTCACCAGCAAGTGGAGCCGGTCGCTGTCAAAGTCGGTCACGGATTGGGCGGTGCGCAGCAAACGGGCATCGCCCATGCGCAGAATTTCTCGAACGGACATGGCAAAAAGAAAGCAATAAAGGCGACAGAATAACGCCTGCTCTGCCCGCCGCGCGAAATGCCAAACGACCAGCCCACCTCTGAACCACCTGCAAGCCAGCACTCTGCCATTTCCCGAGCGCTCTACAAGCTGCTGGCGTTGCTCAGCTTGGGACTCGGCGTGTTGGGGGTCTTCCTCCCGGTTCTTCCAACAACCCCTTTCATCCTTCTGGCAGCCTGGGCCGCCACACGCGGCTCACCTCGCCTGCTGACTTGGCTCGAAAACCACCCGGCCTTCGGCCAGATGCTGCGCGACTGGCGCCGTGGCGGCGTGGTCAGCCGCAAAGCCAAATGGTCGGCCACCATCGTCATGGCCAGCAGTGCACTCATCATCCTGGTGTTGGTGCGCAAACCTTGGGTGCAATTCGTCGCCATTGGCACCATGGCGTGTGTGCTGGCATGGCTGTGGCGCAGGCCCGAAGTAATGCCGATGCCGGAGTCACCGACGGATTCATGAGGTCGCGCTACTAAATTCGTGGTACCTCGAGACAGTTACCAGTCAGTTCCACCCCTACTGCTGGTGGATAATTGCGGGTTTTCCCGCCCTTCCCTCCAACCCTAACGCCCCGCTGCGCCTGCCCATGTCTGCTGCAAACCCAGTCCAGATCTCCGTCGAAAAAATCGGCGGCACTTCCATGTCTGCCTTTGGTGATGTGCTTCGCCACATCATGTTGCACAACAAAGCCCACATCAACGGGCGCATTTACGTGGTGTCGGCCTACTCGGGCGTGACCAACCAGTTACTGGAACACAAGAAAACCGGCGAGCGCGGCATCTACGCCCTGTTTGCCGAAGGCAAGGGCTACCAGGACGCACTGGCGGCTCTGGCCGTTAGCCTCAAAAAACTCAACGCTGGTTTTGCCGAGCATGGCTTGCCGCTGGATGTGGCCGATGCCTTCATCGACCGCCGCATCGCCCAGGCCCGCGAATACCTGGGAGCCATGCAGCACGTGCTGGCCAGCGGCTACATCGCCCGCAAAGACATTCTGTTGGCAGCCCGCGAAGTGCTGGCATCCATTGGCGAGTCGCACAGTGCGTTCAATTCGGTGGAAATGCTCAAGGCCGCCGGTGTCAACGCCGTGCTCATGGACCTGGCAGGCTTCGACGACAACGAAGCCTGGACCATCGACGAGCGCATTGCCAACAGTTTCAAGGACCTGGAGTTGTCCGACAAGGTCGTGGTGGCGACCGGTTACACCAAGGGTACTGAGGGCATCATGCGCGAGTTTGACCGCGGCTACTCCGAAGTCACCTTCAGCAAGATTGCGGTGGAAGTGCGCCCGACCGAGGCCGTGATCCACAAGGAATTCCACCTCTCATCCGCTGACCCCAACCTCGTAGGTCTGGAAAACGCCGTGATCGTGGGCGCCACCAACTACGACGTGGCCGACCAGCTGGCCGACGTGGGCATGGAAGCCATCCACCCCAAGGCGGCCAAGCCGATGGAACTGGCCGGCATCCCCATCCGCCTGAAGAACACCTTCGAGCCCGACCACCCCGGCACCCTCATCACCAAGGACTTCGTGGGCGAGCGCGCCCGCGTGGAGATGGTGACCGGTACCGACAAGGTCACGCTGATCGAGATCCACGACCCAAGCATGGTGGGCACCGTGGGCTTTGACGCCAGCCTGATGGAAATCATCAGCCGCCACGACATCAGCTACATCCTGAAGGCCACCAACGCCAACTCGATTGCCCACCTGATCTGGGACAACCAGGCGTCCGAAGAGCTGATTGCCGAGCTGGAGTCGCGCTACCAGGTAGTCACGGTGAAGAAAAGCGCCATCGTCTGCGCCATCGGCTCCAACATCGGCATCCCCGGCGTGCTGGCCAAGGCGGCACAGGCGCTGGCCGATGCGGGTGTGAACGTGAACTGCGTATCGCAGACCCTGCGCCAGGTGAGCATGCAGTTCGTGATCGAGCGCGAGGACTACAAGACCGCTGTGAAGGCACTGAACATGGCGCTGTGCGTGAACTCGGGTGCGCCGGTTCCCAAGGCCTGAGGCTTACGGACTTCAACAAAAAATGGCGCCCAGGGCGCCATTTTTCTTGCCTCATCGGTTCTTGGGCAGTTTTCAGTTGCTATCAATAAAGAAGTTGCTTGCGCAATAACCACGAGGGCTAGAGGCCTAAAACACTATTGGCTTTGTTCTGTACCGGGTTCCGAACCCAGCAAGCCCAGCAATCCCGCTTCGTCCAGCACCGCAATGCCCAGCTCCTGCGCCTTGTCGAGCTTGCTGCCCGCCTCAGCCCCCGCCACCACATAGTGCGTCTTCTTGCTCACCGAACCCGCCACCTTGCCACCGGCCGCTTCGATCAATTCCTTCGCGGCGTCGCGCGACAGGGTGGGCAAGGTGCCGGTCAACACCAGGGTCTTGCCGGTGAGCGGTTTCGGCGCGGTGTCTGCCGCCGGGGCGCCTTCGGGCCAGCGCAGACCGCAGGCGCGCAACTGCTCCACCACCTCGCGGTTGTGGGGCTGTGCGAAGAAGCGGTGGATGCTCTGGGCCACGATCGGGCCCACGTCGGCCACCTGCAGCAAAGCCTCTTCGCTGGCATCCATGATGGCGTCGAGCGTGCCGAAGTGGCGCGCCAGCTCCTTGGCCGTGGCCTCGCCCACGTGGCGTATCCCTAAGCCGAACAGGAAGCGCGGCAGCGTGGTCTGCTTGGATTTTTCCAGCGCGTCCACAATGTTCTGGGCCGACTTGTCGGCCATGCGCTCCAGGCTGGCCAGTGCGACAAAGCCCAGGCGGTACAGGTCCGGCAGGGTTTTGACGATATCGCCGTCCACCAACTGGTCCACCAGTTTTTCACCCAGGCCTTCGACCTCGACCGTGCGGCGTTGGGCAAAGTGCAGGATGGCCTGCTTGCGCTGGGCGCTGCAAAAGAGACCACCGCTGCAGCGGTAGTCGGCTTCACCCTCTTCCCGCACCGCAGCCGAACCGCACACGGGGCAGACCGTGGGCATGGTGAACTGGGCAGCCTCACCCGTGCGGCGCTCCAGCACTACCGACACCACCTCGGGAATCACGTCGCCGGCACGGCGCACCACCACGGTGTCGCCCACGCGCACATCCTTGCGCCGGGCTTCGTCTTCGTTGTGCAAGGTGGCGTTGGTCACGGTCACACCGCCCACAAACACCGGTGCCAGCTTGGCCACCGGCGTGAGCTTGCCGGTGCGGCCCACCTGCACGTCAATGTCGAGCACGGTGGTCATCTGCTCCTGCGCCGGGTATTTGTGGGCCACGGCCCAGCGCGGCTCACGCGTTACGAACCCCAACTGGCGCTGCAAGTCCAGGCGGTTGACCTTGTAGACCACGCCGTCAATGTCAAAGGGCAGGCTGTCCCTTTGCTGTCCGATACGCTGATGGTATGCTACCAATTCTGTAGCGCCTTGCGCAATATCTACCTGGGCTGCAACCGGAAAACCCCATGACTTCAGGCGCTGCAGCCAGTCCATGTGGGTACTGGGTTCATCCGCCTGCGCCGACACGTCCCCCAAGCCGTAGGCGAAAAAGCTCAAAGGGCGCTGGGCGGCAATGGTCGAATCCAGCTGGCGCACAGCACCAGCCGCGGCATTGCGTGGGTTCACAAAGGTTTTCTCGCCCTTCTCCCCGGCGGCAATGCGGTTGCGCTGGCGTTCGTTCAGGGCTTCGAAGTCGTCGCGGCGCATGTAAACCTCACCGCGCACTTCCAGCACCTCGGGCACCGGCGCCGTGGCCGCACTGCCCGGCACCGGAATGCACAAGGGAATTTGCGCAATGGTGCGGATATTGGCCGTCACGTCCTCGCCGGTTTCGCCGTCGCCGCGCGTGGCGGCTTGCACCAGCACACCGTGCTCGTAGCGCAGGTTCATGGCCAGGCCATCGAACTTGAGTTCGGCCGCGTACTCCACGGCGGCATCCGCTTCGGTCAGCCCCAGTTCCTTGCGCACCCGGGCGTCAAAGGCTTCGGCACCGCTGGACTCGGTGTCGGTCTCGGTGCGGATGCTGAGCATGGGCACGGCGTGGCGCACCGGCGCAAAGGCGTCAAGCGCCTGGCCGCCCACCCGCTGCGTCGGCGAGTCGTCACGGCGCCACTGTGGATGTGCTTGTTCCAAGGCCTGCAGCTCCTGGAACAGGCGGTCGTACTCGGCATCGGGAACGGTGGGCGCGTCGAGCACGTAGTACTCGTAGGCATAACGCTGCAACAAGGCGCCGAGCTGCGCCATGCGCGTCTGCTGGGCGCCCTCGGGTTCAGCTGGTACCGCAAACAGGTCAGGAGTGTGCACGACCGCTCCCGACAATCAGGAGAACAAGCGGCGCGCCAGGGCCGAGCCGGCGGCAAAGTCACGCATTTCCAGTGTGCTGTAGAGCGTCTGCAGGTCTGCAGCAATGCGATTCAGTGTTTCCTGCGTCAGCGCCCGGCCATTGTCGTCAGTGACCACGCCGTCCATCTTCTGGGACAAGGCAATTGCCACTTCGCACATGCGCTCGAACGGTTGCTCGGCACGGTCCACCTGGCCCACATCGAGGTGCAGGGCCAGCTCGCGGATGGCCGATTGCTCCATGTCTTCGGCCAGGGCCGCCTGCGAATCGAACTCCAGCACCAACACCGGTGGCAACCCCTCCTGCGAGGCCGGTACCACCATGCGCCCGGGCATGACACCAGGCACAAAGCCCAGCTTGGCGGCATGCTGCTGCACGAAACCCGGGCTCCAGGCGACGTTGCGCGCACGCAGGCTGAACATCAGCTGGGCGTCGTGCACGCTGGCAAACTGGTCCAGTTCCTTGGCCCGGGCCACTTCGTCCACCATTTCGGTGAACTCGGGCACAGCAGCAATGGCATCGGCAAAAGCCTGGGTCTTGACCACGAATTCGGAAAACTCGATCTCGTTGAGCGCACCCGAACGGTTGGCCAGCTGCACCCCGGTCTGAAAAGCGCTATAGCGCTGCCCGGCCTGCGGTGGCTCCCATTGGTTGCTGGCCTGGTTGAACCCCTCTACCGCAAACGGCTTGGTCCCCACCCGGCGCGTCGTGGGCAGAGCGGCCATGGCGGCCTCGCCGGACACCACCCCTGCACTACCGTCCAGACTGACCGTGGCGATGGCATCGATCAGCGGGTCCAGCGCCGGCTTGCGCAAGACCACCGGCAGCGTGAAACGGGCATCGTCGAGGCTGGGCTCGGTGCTCTCCAGAGCAGGCCCGGCAGATGACAGCAGGCTGGAGTCGCGTGGGTCCTGCACCGGCTGGCGCGGCTGGTTCTTGCGCGAAGTCCAGGCCCCATGGGCCACCACCGCGGCCAGCACCACGCCACCGGCCACGGCCAATCCAATTTGCAAACTGCTCATCAGCTCAACTCTGCCATTTGCACGGCAGACTCCATATCCACCGCCACGATGCGTGAGCAACCCTGCTCCTGCATGGTGACACCGATCAGTTGTTGTGCCATTTCCATGGCGATCTTGTTGTGGCTGATGAACAGGAACTGCGTCTCGCGGCTCATACTGGTCACCAGCTTGGCATAGCGCTCGGTGTTGGCGTCGTCCAGCGGCGCATCCACCTCATCCAGCAGACAGAACGGGGCCGGGTTGAGCTGGAAGATAGCGAACACCAGGGCAATGGCGGTCAGCGCCTTCTCGCCACCCGACAGCAGGTGGATGGTCTGGTTCTTCTTGCCAGGCGGCTGGGCAATGACCTGCACGCCCGAGTCCAGGATCTCGTCGCCGGTAATCACCAGGCGCGCATTGCCGCCGCCAAACAGCTCTGGGAACATGCGGCCAAAGTGGCTGTTCACCTGGTCGAAGGTGCCCGAGAGAAGCTCGCGTGTTTCGGCGTCGATCTTTCGGATAGCGTCTTCCAAGGTGTTCATGGCCGAGGTCAGGTCGGCCGTTTGGGCATCGAGGAACTGCTTGCGCTCGCGCGCCGCCGTCAGTTCGTCCAGCGCCGCCAGGTTGACCGCACCCAGGGCAGCAATTTCGCGGTGCAGGCGGTCGATTTCGCCCTGCAGGCCAAAGAGGCGCACGTTGCCGTCCTTGATCGACTGCTCCAGCGCCGCCAGGTCGGCCTGTGCGTCCACCAGTTGGGCTTCAAACTGCTCAAAGCCCAGGCGTGCCGCCTGTTCCTTGAGCTGGAATTCGGTGATGCGCTGGCGCAGCGGGTCGAGTTCGCGCTCCAGCTGCATGCGGCGCTCGTCGCTGGCGCGCAGTTTGGCAGTCAGGTCGTCGTACTCGCTGCGCCGTGCGGACAAGGCCTGCTCGCGGTCCATCTTCAGCGCCAGTGCATTCTGCAGGCCGGCTTGCGCTGCGGCATCGGTCAAACGCGAAAGCTCGTCCTTGGCGCGCTGTTCCTCGGCCAGGATACTTTGGGTCTGCTGCTGGGCGGTTTCCACCGTGCGGTTGAGTTCCGCCGTACGTGCCTGCAGGCTGCGCTGGGCAAAGGTGGCTTCCTGGGCCTGGCGCTCTAGGCCACGCTGCTGCTCGCGGCTTTGGTCCAGCATGCGCTGGGCTTCGATCACCTTGTCTTCAAGCTGCGCGTGGCGCTCCTGGCTGTCGGCCAGCTGCATGTCGAGCTCTTCGAAGCGCCCCTCGGCGGCCATGCGCCGCTCCTGCAGGTCTTCGAGGTGGGCGTCGATCTCACCCAGGTCGGCGTCGATCTGGGCACTGCGTTCACGCGCCTGCGCCGCCAGCTGCGACAGACGGAGCACTTCCACCTGCAAGGCATGGGCGCCAGACTGCGCCTGCGCAGCGTCCTTGCGCGCAGCCACCAGGCGCTGGGAAGCGTCGGCGTAGGTGCTCTCGGCGCGCGCCAACGCGGTGCGGGCTTCGTCGGCAATCAGCGACTGGGCACGAATCTGCTTTTCCAGGTTCTCGATCTCCTGGGCGCGCGCCAGCATGCCCGAGGCCTCGGAGTCCTGTGCGTAGAACGCCACGCTGTGCACCGACACCGCATGGCCGGACGGGA
The DNA here is from genome assembly GCA_008015235.1 of Rhodoferax sp. Taxonomy (GTDB): domain Bacteria; phylum Pseudomonadota; class Gammaproteobacteria; order Burkholderiales; family Burkholderiaceae_C; genus Allorhodoferax. The sequence goes on from SSFF01000008.1 coordinate 44,723, forward strand.
CGATGAAGCACTCACCGGGTTGGAGCTTGTCGCGTTGTGCCAGGGCCTCTTCAAAGGAAGGGGCGGTGTAGCAGCCATGCAGCCACTCGGTCAGCACAGCACGAAGGCCGGCGTCGTTGACGCGCAGCAGCTCACTCATGCGCGGCCACGGTGCGGCCGGTTCGCTGGGAGCCGCTGGTGGTGCACTGAAAAAGGCCAGCTTAGCCGGAGGCACATCGTTGGCAAAGGCGCGCAGGGTTTCCAGGCGCGACACCTCCAGGGCGCCCAGACGCTCACGCAATGCACTTTCCAAGGCCGTTTCCCAACCTGGCTCGATGTGGATACGGGTCCACAGGCTTTGCAGGCCGTCGAGCCCGTGCTTGGCCAGCCAGGGCGTGAGCTTGCCGTCGGTCTTGACGCGTTCCTGCAAGGCCTTGAGAGCATCGATGCGGGCTGACAGGGCCGACAGCTTGGCGCCTTCGTCGTTGACCACCTGGTGTTGGGCGCGGCGGCTTTCGTCCAGCGCGGGCACTGACTCCTGCAATTCGTGCAGGCGGGCATCCATCACCTCGGCCTGTTCCTTGGCTTCTTCGTGCTCGGCGCTGAGCTGCTGCAGACGGGTTTCGTCCGGCTGGGCCAAGGCGCTGCGGTCGGTATTCAGGCGCTCACGGCGCTGGTTGAGCTGGCGCGACTGCTCGTCGATGCTACGCTGCTCGGCCGCCAGCACCTGGATCTGCTGCTGCACCTGGGTCACGGCCTGGCGCTGGGCGTTGGCGTTGCCCTGGGCCTTGCCCACGGCCTCTTCGAGGTCGGGCAGACGCATGGAGTGTTCTTCGAGCTGGGCCGCCAGCAGCTCAGCTTGCTCGTCCCCGGTCAATGCCAGTTCGGCCAGGCGTTCGGCCTCGGCAATGGCGTCGTCACGGCGCACGGCCCACTGGTCAATCTGTTCCTGCAGCGTGACCAGACGTTGCTCCACGCGCTGGCGCCCTTCGACCACAAAGCGGATTTCGGCTTCCAGGCGCCCCACGTCGGTGCTGGCCTCGTACAGCAGGCCCTGCGCCTGGTTCACCTGATCGCCGGCCGCATAGTGGGCCTGGCGCACGGTTTCCAGGTCGGCTTCCACACTGCGCAGGTCGGCCATGCGGGCTTCGAGCGCATTGACGGCCGCCAGACCTTCTGTCTGTATCTTGGCCTGGTCGGCCATGGCCTCGGCGCGCTTGAGGAACCACTGCTGCTGCTGCTTGCGTGTGGCATCAAACTGCAAGGTGTTGTACTTGGCGGCGACTTCGGCCTGCTTTTCGAGCTTTTCGAGGTTGGCGTTGAGTTCGCGCAGGATATCTTCCACACGGGTGAGGTTCTCGCGCGTGTCGGACAGGCGGTTTTCGGTTTCGCGGCGGCGTTCCTTGTACTTGGACACGCCGGCCGCCTCTTCGAGGAACAGGCGCAGCTCTTCGGGCTTGGATTCGATGATGCGCGCAATGGTGCCCTGGCCGATGATGGCGTAGGCCCGTGGACCCAGGCCGGTGCCGAGGAACACGTCCTGCACATCTCGCCGGCGCACCGGCTGGTTATTCAGAAAGTAGCTGGAGGTACCGTCGCGCGTGAGCACGCGGCGCACGGCGATTTCGGCAAACTGGCCCCACTGGCCGCCAGCGCGGTGGTCGGCGTTGTCAAACACCAGCTCGACACTGGCGCGGCTGGCCGGTTTGCGGGTGTTGGAGCCATTGAAGATGACGTCCTGCATGGATTCGCCACGCAGTTCACTGGCCCGGCTTTCCCCCAGCACCCAGCGCACCGCGTCCATGATGTTGGATTTGCCGCAGCCATTGGGCCCGACCACGCCAATCATCTGGCCTGGGAGCTGGAAATTGGTGGGTTCCGCGAAAGACTTGAACCCGGAAAGCTTGATGGAATTGAGACGCACGAGCTGGCTGTATAGCGTGAAACAGTGGCTGGCAAAGCCTGCCACCCCACCCCGGACGGGGAAACGGCAATGATACCGTGGTGCACAGTCGACTCCAACCGGCCGTTTCCCCCAAAAAAGGGCCGCGTACCCTTACTTTTTCAGCGCGGCTTCGATCTTGGCCGACAGTGCCGCCAGCGACGGTGGCTTGACCAGATAACCCGACACCCCCAGAGGCAGCGCCTCACCGACCGTAGACGCACTGGAATCGGCGCTTAGGAAAATGACCTTGGTATTGCTGATCTGGTTGTTGGGCAAGCCGCGCAACTGGCGTACGAACTCAATACCCCCCACTGGCTGCATGTGCACATCGGTCAATATCAGGTCGGGTTTGAGCTTGATGACCTCGCGCAAGGCAGTCGCACCGTCATCAAAGGCAAACAGGTCCAATATGCCCAGTCGGCGCAGGCTGTTGAGCACAAAGGTTTGCATGATGGCTTCGTCCTCGACCACCACCACGCGTGCCAATCGCAGATCCATGTTTACTCCCAGTTGCTTCGTCCGTCTTGTTCAAACCATGTGGGCGTCGATTTCTGCCTGCAACTTCTGCAACTTGGGTTCCAGCAGAGCGTAGGCCGCACTGATGTCAGCAGCACTGCCAGCCTTGCTGATCTGCTCCACCGATGCCACATGCGCACACAGCGGCTCAGTGCAGAAAATGGGAATAAAACCTTTGATCGCATGCAGCAGACGGTTCGCCCCTTTAACATCGCCTTGGGACAGCAACTGGCGGATCTGTGGAAGATCGCGATCCAGGCTGGCTTGCAACATGTCCAGCATTTCATGCAGTGCTGCTACGTCTCCGATCTGCTCCAAGGCGCGGTCGACATCCAGAAACTCAAACTCCTGCATCCCGGCACTGGTCATTATGGTCCCTCCTGATGGTCGGTGCCGCGGGCGGCCACCGTAAACAGCATTCAAGCCGAAGTGTACTGTTGGCTGACGGATAATTCCGCCCCATGAATCCAAATTTGTCGCGCCTGCAGGCCTACCCGTTTGAACGCCTGCGCCAGCTGTTCTCCGACGTCACCCCCAACCCGGCCCATCGCCCCATCAGCCTCGGGATTGGAGAACCCCGACACGCCACCCCGGAACTAATCAAGACCGCCTACTGCAATGCCATCATGGGTTCAGACGGCGCCCTGGCCAGCTACCCGGCCACAGCCGCCATCCCCGCCCTGCGCGAGTCCATGGCGCGCTGGATGGCACGGCGCTATGGTGTGGATGTGAACCCTGGCACCCAGATCCTGCCAGTCAATGGTTCGCGTGAAGCCTTGTTTGCCTTTGCGCAAACGGTCATTGATCCAAGCAAAACGCCCGACCAGGTGCCCCAGGTGGTGTGTCCGAATCCGTTCTACCAGATTTACGAAGGCGCGGCCTTGCTGGCCGGGGCCCAGCCGTATTTCGCCCCGTCCCTGCCCGAGCGCAATTTCGCCGTGGATTGGGACAGCGTGCCCGAGGACGTCTGGTCCCGGACCCAGCTGCTGTATGTGTGTTCGCCCGGCAACCCGGCCGGCGCCGTGATGCCACAGGCCGAATGGGACAAGCTGTTTGCCCTGAGCGACCGCTTCGGCTTTGTCATCGCATCGGACGAATGCTACAGCGAGATCTATTTCCGTCCCGAAGCGCCACTGGGTGCCTTGCAGGCCTGCGTGGCCGCGGGTCGCCCCGATTTCCGCAATGTGCTGGTGTTCACCAGCCTGTCCAAGCGCAGCAATGTGCCGGGCATGCGCAGCGGCTTCTGCGCAGGCGATGCCGCGCTGGTGAAGCAGTTCCTGCTGTACCGCACCTACCATGGCAGCGCCATGAGCCCGGTGGTGCAAGCCGCCAGCATCGCAGCCTGGGACGATGAAGCCCATGTGGTTGAAAACCGGCGCCTGTACCAGGAGAAGTTTGCCCGCGTCACACCCATCCTGTCCGATGTGATGGACGTGAAACTGCCCGACGCCGGTTTCTACCTGTGGGCCGGTGGCCAGGGCAGCGACACTGCCTTTGCCCGCGACCTGCTGGCTCAATACAATGTGACCGTCTTGCCCGGCAGCTACCTGGCCCGCGAAGCCCATGGGCACAACCCGGGGGCAGGCCGCATCCGCATGGCCCTGGTGGCCGAAACCGAAGAGTGCGTCGAAGCCGCACAGCGGATTCGCGAATTCGTCCTCCAGCGCCGCACCTGATTTTTTTACTCTCCTGAACGACCATGACCCAACAACTGCAAAGCATTCTCGACAACGCCTGGGAAAACCGCGCCAACATCTCCGCCAAGTCAGCCCCGGCCGAAGTGGTGCAAGCTGTGGAACACGTGCTCGACAGCCTGAACAACGGCAGCCTGCGTGTGGCCACGCGCGAGGGCGTGGGCCAGTGGACCACCCACCAGTGGATCAAGAAAGCCGTGCTGCTGTCCTTCCGCCTCAAGGACAACGAAATCATCCAGGCCGGTGACCTGGGCTTCTACGACAAGGTGCCGACCAAGTTTGCCGGCATGAACGAAGAAGCCATGCGCGCCACCGGCGTGCGCGTAGTGCCCCCGGCCGTGGCCCGCCGTGGCAGTTTTCTCGCCAAGGGTGTCATCCTGATGCCTTCCTACGTGAATATCGGTGCCTATGTGGACGAAGGCACCATGGTGGACACTTGGGCCACCGTCGGTTCCTGCGCCCAGATTGGCAAGAACGTGCACCTGAGCGGTGGCGTCGGCATTGGCGGCGTGCTGGAGCCCATGCAGGCGGGCCCCACCATCATCGAAGACAACTGCTTCATCGGCGCGCGCTCCGAAGTGGTCGAAGGCGTCGTCGTCGAGGAAAACTCGGTCATCTCCATGGGCGTGTACATCGGCCAGAGCACCCCGATCTACGACCGCGCCAGCGACTCCGTCAGCTACGGTCGCGTACCGGCCGGCTCGGTGGTCATCAGCGGCAGCCTGCCCAAGGATGGTGGCAAGTACAACCTGTACGCTGCCGTCATCGTCAAGCGTGTCGATGCGCAAACGCGTGCAAAGACCTCGCTCAACGACCTGCTGCGCGACTGAAGCAATCCACTCCACCAAGAGGTACACGATGAGCACTACGCCGCCCCCCGCCTCGGGAACCATGGAGCGCATCCTGCGCTTGATGGCCGAAAAGAAAGCTTCGGACGTGTATCTCTCGGCCCACGCGCCGGCCATGATCCGCATCAATGGCCAGTGCGTGCCCATCAACAGCCAGATACTGCCTTTCGATGCACCCCGCAACCTGATTGCGGAAGTGCTGCCGCGCGAAAAGTTGGAAGAGTTCGAGCGCACGGGCGAGCTGAACATGGGCTTTGGCTTGGCGGGTGTGGGGCGTTTCCGCCTGAGCGCCATGCGCCAGCGCGGCTCCATGGCCGTGGTTATCCGCTTCATTGCCGTGGAAGTGCCCCCCCTGTCCAGCCTGGGGGTGCCCCCCGTGCTGACCGACCTGATCATGGAAAAGCGCGGGCTGATCCTGATGGTGGGCTCCACCGGTGCGGGCAAGAGCACCACGCTGGCGTCGATGATCGACCACCGAAACGAGAACATGTCCGGGCACATCCTCACCATCGAGGACCCGGTGGAGTTTTTGTTCAAGAACAAGCGCTGCATCGTGAACCAGCGCGAAGTCGGCACCGATACCGATTCGCTGGAAGTCGCGCTCAAGAACGCCCTGCGCCAAGCGCCCGATGTGATCCTGATCGGTGAAATCCGCGACCGCGAAACCATGTCGGCCGCGCTGGCCTATGCCCAGTCGGGCCACCTCTGCCTGGCTACCATGCACGCCAACAACAGCTACCAGGCGCTGAACCGCATCCTGAGCTTCTATCCGGTGGAAGTGCGCCCCACCATGCTGGGTGACCTGGCTGCAGCGCTCAAGTCCATCGTGTCGCAGCGCTTGCTGCGCACCCAGACCGGGGCCCGCACCCCGGCCGTGGAAGTGCTGCTGAACACCAAGCTGGTCGCCGACTTCATCGAAAAAGGCGATTTCTCCAGCGTCAAGGAAGCCATGGAAAAAGCCATGGCCGAGGGCTCGCAGTCTTTCGAATACGACATCGCCCGCCTGATTGCCGACGGCATTGTCGACCGCAAGGAAGGCATGGCGCACTCCGACTCCCCCACCAATCTCCAGTGGCGCCTGCAAAACGACTTCAACCGCGCCACCGCCAAGCCCGTGGCTGCGGCGGAAGAGGAAGAAGGCGCATCGTTTACCGAAATCACGCTGGACGTGAAAAACTGAAAGCATGAACACTTTGCGCCTGGCCGAGGAGCTGATCTCCCGCGCCTCCATCACCCCCCTGGACGCCGGATGCCAGGAGTTGCTGGCCCAACGCCTGGCCCGGCTCGGCTTCGCTTGCGAGTCCCTGCCCAGTGGTCCGGACAGCTTCCGGGTCAGCAATTTATGGGCAAAATGGCATCCAGCCCGCTTAGATATTGCGCAAACAGCTAGCAAAAGCATAGCAAATCCAGATTCCGAACTGCCCGTGGTGGTGTTTGCCGGGCACACCGACGTGGTGCCCACCGGTCCGATGGAGCAGTGGGCCAGTGACCCGTTCACCCCCACCCACCGCGATGGCCGCCTCTATGGCCGTGGCGCCAGCGACATGAAGACCTCCATTGCCGCCTTTGTCGTGGCCGTGGAAGAGTTTCTGGCCCAGCACCCGGCGCCGAACATCCGCATCGCATTCCTGCTGACCAGCGACGAGGAAGGCCCGGCCGTGGACGGCACCGTGGTGGTGTGCAAGGAGCTGGCCGCGCGTGGCCAGAAGCTCGACTACTGCATCGTCGGTGAGCCGACCTCGGTGAAACGCACCGGCGACATGATCAAGAACGGCCGTCGTGGCACCATGAGCGGCAAGCTGACGGTCAAGGGGCTGCAAGGCCACATTGCCTACCCGCACCTGGCCAAGAACCCGATCCACCTGCTTGCCCCAGCACTGGCCGACCTGGTGCAGGTGGAATGGGACCAGGGCAATGACTTCTTTCCGCCGACCACCTGGCAGGTGAGCAACTACCACGCCGGTACCGGTGCCAGCAATGTCATTCCCGGGCAGGCTGTCATCGATTTCAATTTCCGCTTCTCGACCGAGTCCAAGCCCGAGTCGCTGCAGCAGCGCCTGTGCGCCGTGCTGGACAAGCACCAGCTCGACTACCAGCTCGACTGGACCATCGGCGGCCTGCCCTTCCTGACGCGTCCCGGGCCACTGGTGGAAGCGGTGCGTGAAGCCATCCGTGCGGAAACCGGGCTGGAGACTGAGCTATCCACGTCGGGCGGCACCAGCGACGCGCGCTTCATCGCCCAGATGTGCCCCCAGGTGATTGAACTGGGCCCGCCGAATGCAACAATCCACCAGGTCAACGAGCACATTGCCGTGCACGACATCGAGCCACTGAAAAACATCTACCGCCGCACGCTGGAACGCCTGCACGCGGCCCACGCCCCCAAGGCCCCATGAAGCTGCGCGAACTCATTGAAGACGGCGCACGCCGGTTCGAGACTGCGGGCTTGTCTTTTGGTCACGGCACCACCAATGCCTTTGACGAAGCGGCCTGGCTCACACTCTGGAAGCTCGGTCTGCCGCTCGACACCGCGCTCGACGACGCCCCCGATTCTCAGGCTAATCGACCGCTATCCCCCGAAGACATTGCGCAGGTAGCTACACTTTTTGAAGCACGAATCAGCTCGCGCAAGCCTGCCGCCTACCTTACGCGCGAAGCCTGGCTGCAAGGGTTTTCCTTTTACGTGGACGAACGCAGCATCGTGCCGCGTTCACTGATTGCCGAGCTGCTGGTGGACGGCAGCATCGACTACTGGCTCTCGGAGTCCACACACAAAATACTCGACCTGTGCACTGGCAATGGCAGCCTGGGGCTGATCGCAGCACATGTCTACCCCGACGTGCAGGTGCTGGGCGCCGACCTTTCGCCCGAGGCACTGGCAGTGGCCAAAATCAACATTGAGCGCCACGGCATGCAGGAGCGCATGCAACTGGTGCAGTCGGACGGCCTGAGCGCTCCCGCGCTGCAAGCGGCGGGGCCATTCGATCTGATTGTGTGCAACCCACCCTACGTCAACGCCGACAGCATGGCCGCCCTGCCGCCCGAATACCGGGCCGAGCCCTTCATGGCGCTCGATGGCAACCACCATGGCAGCTCCGATGGCATGGACTTTGTGCGTGACCTGTTCCAAACCGTGGCCCAGCACATGAGTCCGCACGCCGTGCTGGTGCTGGAAATCGGCCACGAACGTGCTTTCTTTGAAGCAGCTTTTTCCCAACTCCATGCCGTCTGGCTCGATACCAGTGCCGGCGCCGATCAGGTGCTGCTGCTGACCAGGGACGCCCTCCTCTCCTTCCAATGATTACTTTGAAAAATGTGACCTTGCGCCGCGGCGTCAAGGTCTTGCTCGATGGCGCCAGTGTGACCCTGAACCCCGGTGAAAAGGTCGGCTTGGTGGGCCGCAACGGTGCCGGCAAGTCCTCCCTGTTCGCCTTGCTCAACGGCAACCTGCACGAAGACAGCGGCGAATACTTCATCCCGGCCCAGTGGCGCATGGGCCAGGTGGCCCAGGACATGCCCGAAACCGAGCAAGGCGCCACCGATTTCGTAGTCGAAGGCGATACCGTGCTGCAGGAAGCCCGCGCCGAAGTGGCGGCTGCCGAGGCCACCGACGACTACAACCGCATGGCCCACGCCTACACCGCCTTGCACGATGCCGGCGAGCACGACGCTGCCGCCCGCGCCCAGGCCCTGATCCTGGGCCTGGGTTTCAAGGTCAGCGAGCTCAACAACCCGGTCAACAGCTTTTCCGGCGGCTGGCGTATGCGCCTGCAGTTGGCGCGCGCGCTGATGTGCCCCAGCGACCTGCTGCTGCTGGACGAACCCACCAACCACTTGGACTTGGACGCCCTGGTCTGGCTGGAGGCCTGGTTGCGCAAGTACGAAGGCACCATGCTGGTCATCAGCCATGACCGCGAGTTCCTGGACGCGGTGACCACTGTGACGCTGCACATCGACGCCGGCAAGCTGGTGCGCTACGGCGGCAACTACAGCAAGTTCGAAGACCTGCGCGCCGAGCAGATGGAACTGCAACAAGCCGCCTTTGCCAAGCAGCAGGAAAAGATTGCCCACCTGCAGAAGTTCATCGCCCGCTTCAAGGCCAAGGCCAGCAAGGCCAAACAGGCACAGAGCCGGGTCAAGGCCCTGGACCGCATGGAGAAGATTGCCCCACTGCTGTCCGAAGCCGATTTCACCTTCGAGTTCAAGGAACCGGCCAACCTGCCCAACCCCATGCTGTCGATGAGCGGCATCAGCGTGGGCTACCCGGCACCGGAAGGCGCCCCGGCCGGAACGCCGCCCACCACCATCGTGCGCAACATCAGCAAGTCGGTGCTGGCAGGACAGCGCATCGGCATTTTGGGGGCCAACGGCCAGGGCAAGTCCACGCTGGTCAAGACCATTGCCCGTGACCTGGCCGTGTTGGAGGGCGAGATCACCGAAGGCAAGGGCCTGAACATCGGCTACTTCGCCCAGCAGGAACTCGACGTGCTGCGCCCGGCCGACAACCCGCTGGAACACATGATCCGCCTGGTCAAGGACATGACGGCGGCGGGCAAGATCGCGGGACAACAGACCCGCGAGCAGGATCTGCGCAGCTTCCTCGGTACCTTCAACTTCAGCGGCGACATGGTCAAACAGGCCGTGGGCAGCATGAGCGGTGGCGAAAAAGCGCGGCTGGTCCTGTGCATGCTGGTGTGGCAGCGCCCCAACCTGCTGCTGATGGACGAGCCCACCAACCACCTGGATCTGGCCACACGCGAGGCGCTGTCCATGGCGCTCAACGAATTCGAAGGTACGGTGATGTTGGTGAGCCACGACCGTGCCCTGTTGCGTGCGGTGTGTGACGAGTTCTGGATGGTGTCACGCGGCGGCGTGGCCCCCTTCGATGGCGACCTAGACGACTACCAGCGTTACCTGCTGGACGAGGCCAAGCGCCAGCGCGAAGAGGCCAAGGAAGCCGTGAAATCCGCAGCGAAGGAAGAGGCTGCCGCTGCGGTGCAGACTGCGAAGGCTGCTCCCCCTCCGGCGGCCGCCAAAGCCAAGGGCAACACCTCGCCGAAGCTGAAGAAAGAGCTGCAGGAAGTGGAAGCGCGCATGGCGTTGCTCAACACCCAGGGCTCGGCATTGGAAGGCCAGCTCGCCACCAACACCCATCCACAGGAAATCGCCGAGATTGGCCGCCAACTGAAGGCCGTGACCGACGAGCTGGCCACCCTGGAAGACCGCTGGCTGAACCTGAGCGAACAGATCGGCGGATAAATCCCTGCGTTCAGGTGCTTGCGGCGGCTTCTTCCTGCACGCGCCCTGCATCCACGACCAGGCGACGCTGGCAGCGCAAGGCGATCTGGCGGTCGTGGGTGACCAGCACCAGAGTGGTGCCCTGCTCCTGGTTGAGTTCAAACATCAGGTCCATCACGGTGGCACCAGTGGCAAAGTCCAGACTACCGGTGGGTTCGTCCGCCAGCAGAACGGCAGGCCGGACCACAAATGCACGGGCCAGTGCCACGCGTTGCTGCTCACCGCCACTGAGCACCTTGGGGTAGGCATCGGCGCGGGCCCGCAAACCCACCCGGGCCAGCATGTCTAAGGCCAGCTTGCGGGCGTCCTTGCGCCCATCGAGCTCCAGCGGCAGCATGACATTCTCCAAAGCTGTAAGGTTGCCTAGCAGCTGAAAGCTCTGGAACACAAAGCCCACCTTCTGCGCCCGCAGCACGGCCCGTGCGTCTTCGTCGCGGGCAAACAGATCCTGGCCACACAAGTGCACCGTACCCGTGCTGGGGGTATCCAGACCCGCAATAATCGATAGCAAGGTACTCTTTCCTGAGCCGGATGCACCGACAATGGCGACTGTCTGCCTGGCCTCTACTGCAAATGAGATGTCACGCAAGATGTCCAGCGTACCGGTCGAGTCGGTCACGGATTTGCAAAGGTTTTGAACGGAGATGATGGTTTCGGACATGGTGCTTTCTATTCAACGCAGACACTGTAGCGCGCTCGCTGTGGCACTGCTCTTTTCGGGGCTTTGCATGCCCTGGTCGGCGTCTGCACAGTCGCCCTTGCCCAACCTCCTGGTTTTGGGCGATTCACTGAGTGCCGAGTATGGCCTCAAGCGGGGCAGCGGCTGGGTCAACCTGCTGCAGGAACGCCTTGTGGAAGAAAAGATCAAGATCAATGTGGTCAACGCCAGCGTCAGTGGCGATACGACCTCAGGGGGGCGCAGCCGCCTGGGGGCCCTGCTGACAACACACAAGCCGCGGGTGGTCGTCATTGAACTTGGCGGCAACGATGCCTTGCGGGGACTGCCACTGGCCATGACCCGCGACAACCTTCTTTCGATGACCCGCTCCGCACAGAAAGCCGGTGCCAAGGTCGTTCTGTTGGGCATGCAGGTGCCGCCAAACTACGGGGCCGACTACAACCGCCAGTTCCAGGCCGCCTATATGGAAGCGGCGAAAGCTACCAAGGCCGCTCTGGTGCCGTTCTTCCTCAAAGGCGTGGCCGACAGTCCCAAGGCCAGTGAGTTGTTCCAGAGTGACCGTATCCATCCCACCGAAGCGGCGCATCCCATCATGCTGGCCAATGTCTGGCCCACCATCCAGAAAAGCCTGCCATGAGCCTGCAAACCATCCCAGCCACTGAGGCCCTGGCGCGTCTGGACAGCTTCGATACGGTCATTGACGCGCGCAGCGAGGACGAATACGCCGAAGACCACCTGCCCGGCGCTTTGAACTGGCCGACGCTCAACAACGAAGAGCGCATCACCATCGGCACGATGTACAAACAGGTCAACGCCTTCGAAGCCAAGAAGCGCGGCGCTGCCATTGCTGCACGGAACATTGCCCGGCATATTGATACCCACGTCATTGACAAGCCCAAGAACTGGGCACCACTGACCTATTGCTGGCGCGGTGGCAAGCGCAGCGGCTCCCTGTCACTGGTGCTGGGGCAGATTGGTTTTCATGTCACCCTCATTGAAGGCGGGTACAAGGCCTTTCGATCCGCCATGCGTGAAGACCTCGAACAGCGCGTCGACCAGCTGCAATGGCGCGTAGTCTGCGGCACCACCGGTTCGGGGAAAACCCGCCTTCTGCAAGCCTTGCAGGCCGAAGGCGCCCAGGTACTGGACTTGGAAGCACTGGCCTGCCATCGCAGCTCTGTGCTCGGCGCCCTGCCCGGCATCGCACAGCCCAGCCAGAAACACTTTGACATGCGCATCTGGGACGTGGTTCGGCACTTCGATCCGACAAAGCCCGTGTTTGTCGAGAGCGAAAGCAAGAAGGTCGGCAATGTAGCGGTACCGGAAGGCCTGATCCTGGCGATGCGACGCAGCCCGTGCATCAGCCTTCAGTTGCCCGATCCATTGCGGGTAACGCTGTTGCTGGAGGATTACGACTATTTCGTGCAGAACACCGAGCGCTTTAGCGAGCGCCTGGAGGCATTGACCCAGGCCCGTGGCAAGACCGTGATCCAGCAGTGGCAAACCGATGTACGCGAAGGCCGTATCGGCCAGGTTGTGTTGGCCCTGCTCACCGAGCACTACGATCCGGTGTACCTGCAGTCGATGCAGCGCAACTTCCCGCAGTTTGCCGCAGCCGATACCTTGCACGCGCAAGGCATCGACGCTACCGCCATGCGCATGCTGGCGCGTACGGTCTTAGGCCAAGCCTGACGCGGTCAGTGCCTGGGCCAGGTCGGCGCGCAGGTCGTCGACATGTTCCAACCCAATCGAAAAGCGGATCACTGTGCCCTGGGCCAGGTGCGTCGGCCACGACTGGCGCATGGACGCCAGCTCATAGGGCACCACCAGGCTGATGGGGCCGCCCCAGCTGTAGCCGATCTTGAACAGTTTGAGGCTGTTGCAGAAGGTATCGCACTGTTCTTGGGTATATCGGGCATCCACCACCACGCTGAACAGGCCGGCGGCACCACTGAGGCCATTCACACACAAGGCTTTCCAGTGGGCATGGCCCGGAGAGTTTTCCAGCGCCGGGTGCAGCACCTGGGCAAACGCCGCTTGCTGCTGGGCCCAGTGCGCCAGGGCGCGGGTGGCTTCGTCATGTGCGCGGTAGCGCAGGGCAATGCTCGGCAAGGCGCGCAAGACCAGTTCGGCGTCATTGGCACCCACGCCCAGCCCCAAGCGCATGTGGGTGAGCTTGAGCCGCATGTGCAGGCCCAGGTCGCGCGTGGTGATGGCCCCCATGAGCACATCGCCCCCGCCACTGGGGTATTTGGTCAGTGCATGGGCGCTCACGTCCACGCCCAAGGATTCGCCCGGCACCAGATCAAACGCATTGAAGGCCAGGCCGGCACCCCAGGTGTTGTCCAGGGCCACGATCACGCCCGCTTGCTTGCAAATGCGCACCTGGGCCACCAGGTCGGGAAACTCCAAGGTGACCGAACCGGCGGCCTCGACCCACACCAGTTTGGTGTCCGCTGTGATCTTGGCTTGCAAGTCGGCCGGTGACATCGGGTCGTAGTAAACCGAGCGGATACCCCAGGCCTTGAGCTCGCCTTCGGCCAGGGTCTTGCTGGGGCCATAGGCGTTGTCAGGGATCAGCACAGTATCGCCAGTCTTGAGCAGCGACAACGCCACATTGGCAATGGCGGCCAGACCGCTGGGCACCAGCAAGGTCTGCAGGCCGCCTTCAAGCGAGCTGATGCGCTCTTCGAGCGCATAAGTGGTGGGCGTGCCGTGCAGGCCGTAGGTGTAGGCGGTCTTGTCTTTCCACTCGCGCGAACGCATGTCGGCCACGGTGGGGAAAAACACCGTCGAGGCTTTGAATACCCCGGGCTGGGGGGCGTCAAAACCGGCAGGGGGAACGTAGGGGTGGTGAATCAGCCCGGTGGTCAAATCGGCCATGGAGCGCTCAAACGCTCCACTTTTCGATCAGCTGCTGCGGACGCAGGGAGTCGTAGGTCTCGAACGGCTGGTGGATCCAGGGGTTGGTGTGCAGGAATTCGACCTGGTAGTCGGGTGTGAAAATGGACACGGCCTTGGTCCAGATGACGGCGCTGCGCAGTTCGGTGATCGGCGGGTAGTTGTTCTTGAGCTGGTTGATCACCGCATTGAGCGTATGGCCGGAATCGGCCAGGTCATCGACCAGCAGCACGCGCCCGGCAATCTCGCCCTTGGGGGTGGTGATGTAGCGGGCAATGTCCAGATTCCCCTGCACGGTGCCGGCATCAGCGCGGTAGGAGCTGGTGGACATGATGGCCAGCGGCTTGTCGAACACGCGCGACAGGATGTCGCCGGGTCGCATACCGCCACGGGCCAAGCACAGGATGGTGTCGAACTCCCAACCCGACTGGTGGATCTTGATGGCCAGCTTTTCGATCAGGTTGTGGTACTCGTCATAGCTCACATAAAGGTGTTTGCCGTCTTCAGTCAACATGCCTGTCGCTCCTAAAAATATAGCTATCTACGCTTTGAATACGCGGGCCAAAGCCCAGTTTGACTATCAATCGGCCTTGTAGGGATGGCGCATCATGATGGTGTGGTCACGGTCCGGGCTGGTGGACACCACGTGGATCGGTACCCCGGTTACTTCCTGAATACGCTGCAGGTAGGCGCGCGCATTGGCCGGCAACTTGTCGTACTCGGTCACACCCACGGTGCTGTCGGTCCAGCCACTGATGGTTTCGTAGATCGGCACGCAACGCTCGATGTCGTCGGCCCCCATGGGCAGGATGTCAATGCGTTCACCGTCGAGTTCGTAGCCGGTGCACAGTTTCAACTCGGGCAAGCCATCGAGCACGTCGAGCTTGGTGATACACAGACCGGTCAGGCCATTGACCTGGGCCGAGCGCTTCAACAAGGCGGCATCGAACCAACCACAGCGGCGCGAACGTCCGGTGGTCACGCCTTTTTCGGCACCCACGGTGCTCATGTGGTAACCGGGGGTACCTTCTTTTTCCCACTCCAGTTCGGTCGGGAACGGACCGCCACCGACGCGGGTGCAGTAGGCCTTGGTGATACCCAGCACATAGTGCAGCAAACCTGGGCCGACACCGGAACCGGCCGCGGCATTGCCCGCCACGCAGTTGCTGGAGGTCACATAAGGGTAAGTGCCGTGGTCCACGTCGAGCAAGGTGCCTTGCGCGCCTTCAAACAACAGGTTGCTACCCGCAGCATGGGCTTCGTTGAGTTCGCGCGACACGTCGGCAATCATGGGCTTGAGCTTCTCGGCCTGCTCCATGGCCTGGGCGTAGACCGGCTCAAACTGGATGCGGCCGTTTTGCATGAACGGGCGCATCTGTTCACCGAAGTCGAAGGCCGCAGAACCCAGGTAGCTGTCGAGCACGTGGTTGTGCAGGTCCAGCAGCTCGCGCAGCTTGGTAGCGAAACGTTCAGGGTACTTGAGGTCTTGCACACGCAGGGCACGGCGTGCGATCTTGTCTTCGTAGGCCGGGCCGATGCCGCGACCGGTGGTGCCGATTTTGGCGCTGCCACCCTTTTCACGCGCTGCTTCACGCGCCACATCGAGGGCCACGTGGAAAGGCAGGATCAGCGGGCAGGCTTCACTCACGCGCAGGCGCGAACGCACTTCGACACCAGCCTTCTCCAGACCGGCAATTTCTTCGAACAGCTTGGTCACCGACAGCACCACGCCATTGCCGATGTAGCACTTCACGCCCGGGCGCATGATGCCGCTAGGAATCAGGTGCAAGGCGGTTTTCACGCCGTTGATCACCAGCGTATGGCCGGCATTGTGGCCGCCCTGGAAGCGCACCACGCCCTGCGCGCTTTCGGTCAGCCAGTCGACCAATTTGCCCTTGCCTTCGTCGCCCCACTGGGTACCTACGACAACGACGTTGCGTCCTTTGCTTGCATTCATCTTGATGTGTCCAGAAAAAACTAAATCTTGCGTACCAGCCATTGACCGTCGATCAGCTTGAGCTCACGGTCACATTGGAATTCGTCGATTTCCTGCTCGTGTCCGGGCAGGACGCGCACCACCACTTCACCTTGGCGGCGCAGTTGCGCCACTGTTTCGCGCAAGGCGGCGTCTTCGAGCCAGGGTGCGCGCACGGCAGCGCGCAGCGGCCGGGGCGCCACTGCGGCCGCCAGGGTCTTGATGTCCAGGCTGAAGCCCACGGCCGGGCGCTTGCGGCCAAACACCGAACCAACCTCGTCGTAGCGTCCGCCACGCACCAGCGACTCGCTCAGGCCTGGGGTATAGATGGAGAACTGGGCACCGCTGTAGTAGGCATAGCCACGCAGGTCGGCCAGATCGAAAGACACGGGAGCCGCACCAATGTGCGCAGCCAGCCACTCCAGTGCATCCAGCGCTTCACTGACTTTGGGCGTGGTTGGCAGGACCTTGCGGGCTTCATGCAGCACCTGGGCATCGCCATAGAGTTGCAGCAGGTTCTGGAATGCCTGACGGATACCCGCATCCGCCCCTTGCAAAACACTGGCAACTTCGGCAGCGTCCTTTGCAATCAAGGCCGTATGCAGTGCACTTGACTTGGCAGCCGACAGCGAAACGCCTTGCAGCAGGCCTTGGACAATGCGGGCATCGGCCATGTCGACCTGCACATCGCTCACACCGGCGGTTTGGAGTACATCCAGCGCCAGGGTCAGGGATTCGAGATCGGCTTCCAAGCCGCTGTGGCCGTAGATTTCAGCACCGAACTGCAGCGGTTCGCGGGTGGCCTGGGCGCCCGCCGGACGGGTATGCAACACCGGACCGCAATAGCAAAGGCGCGCCACGCCCTGGCGGTTGAGTAAGTGGGCGTCGATACGGGCTACTTGGGGCGTGCTGTCGGCACGAACCCCCATGGTGCGACCGGAAAGTTGGTCGACCAGCTTGAAGGTCTGCAAATCCAGCGCTTCACCGGTGCCGGAAAGCAGGGATTCCAAATGCTCCAAAAGCGGAGGCATGACCAACTCGTAGCCGTAGCTGCGTGCGGTATCGAGCAGATCGCGCCGGATTTCTTCAATCTGCCGTGCTTCGGAAGGAAGCACGTCGGCGATATGGTCGGGCAAAACCCAAGCGGACATGGCGTGAGGTGGGCTGTTAAAACGTAGATTTTACGGGCTTCGGAGCGCCTTTCAGCGTCCGAAAGCCCAAATCAGCACTAGGCCCACCAAAATGCAGACCAGGCCGGTGCCTCGGACCTGCTCGTCTTTGAGCTGTAAAAGCTGTGCAAACAGCTTGCGCCAGCCCTGCGGGGACACAAATGGATAGAGACCCTCCAGCACCAGGACCAGGCCCAGTGCCAGCCACAACACATCTGAACTCAAGGCTTACTTCTTGGCGCTGTTACCGGCGCCACCGCCATTGCGCAGAACCTTGAAAAACTCGGAGTTGGCGGGATCGACCACCATCACGTCGCTCTTGTTGGCAAAGCTTGCCTTGTAAGCCTCCAGGCTGCGGTAGAACTGCGCAAACTGGGGATCACGACCAAATGCATCGGCATAGAGTCGCGCGGCTTCAGCATCACCTTCACCTTTGATTTTTTGTGCATCGCGGTAGGCATTTGCAAGGGTCACTTCGCGTTGGCGATCGGCATCAGCGCGGATTTTTTCACCTTCCGCAGCACCGGTAGAGCGCAGTTCGTTGGCCACGCGCTTGCGCTCAGCTTCCATGCGGCGGTACACTGATTCGGTGATCGCCTCCACATAGTCCACACGGGTGATGCGCACATCGACCACGTCAACCCCCCAGGGCTTTTCGCCACGGACCTTCTCCAGCACTTCCCGCTTCACGTCCGCCATCAAGGGTTCTCGTTTCAGTGAGAGCAACTCTTTGACAGTGCGCTTGTTAATCTCTTCCTGGAAGGCATTGCGCACCACGCGGTTGAGTTGGCTGGCGCCTGCAGCTTCGTTCTGGCCTACGTTGCGGATGTATTCGGATGGGTCCGAAATCCGCCAGCGCACATACCAGTCAATGACCACGCGCTGCTTTTCTGCAGTCAACATCGGGTCTGCGTCGGAGCTGTCCAATGTGAGCAGCCGCTTGTCAATGTACGAGACATTCTGGAACGGTGGTGGCAACTTGAAGTTGAGGCCGGGCTCCGTGATCACTTCTTTGATCTGCCCCAACGCATAGACCACACCAAACTGGCGCTGGTCGACGACAAACAAAGTCGAACTTGCCAGCGCAATCAGCACCAGCAGCGACGAAAAAAACATTCCAATGCGATTCATCTCCAGCTCCTATCGGGTCTCACGCTCGCGGGTTCGTGCTGCATCCCGTCCACGCGCATCACCGGCAGAAGTCGAGAGACCTCCAGTGACTCCATTACTACCTTGACCCAACAATGGCTGGGCCGCTGCGGCAGATGCTCCTGCGTCAGGCAAACCACCATTTTGCTGAAGCAGCTTGTCCAGTGGCAAGTACAGCAAACTGGAACCTTGGCGCGACTCAACCATGACCTTTGTCACATTGGTGTAAATCTGCTGCATGGTGTCTAGGTACATGCGGTCCCGCATGACTTGCGGTGCTTTCTGGTACTCGGCGTACACCGCACGAAAACGTTGGGCATCACCCTGCGCTTGGGCCACCACACGGGCTTTGTAGGCTTCCGACTCTTCCTTTAGACGGGAGGCCGAACCCACAGCGCGAGGGATGACGTCATTCGCATAGGCCTGTGCCTCGTTCTTGGCACGCTCACGCTCCTGACCAGCCTTGAGAACGTCGTCAAACGCTGCCTGTACCTGTTCCGGAGGACGCACCCCACCCTGCTGCAGGTTAATACCCACAATTTCAATGCCCACCTTGTAGCGGTCCAGTATGGTCTGCATCAGGGAGCGTACCTGTGGCGCAATCTGATCACGCTCTTCGGAAAGCGCTGCATCCATGCGCATCTTGCCGACCACTTCGCGCACCGCTGTTTCTGCCGCCTGCACAACAGCTTCCGCCGGATTTTTGCTTTCAAAGAGGTAGGCCCGTGCATCATTCAAGCGGTATTGCACTGCAAACTTGATATCAACGATGTTCTCGTCTTGGGTCAGCATGGCAGACTCTCGCAGACCCGTGGCTTTGAGGACGGTGTCGCGCCCGACGTCCACGGAGCGAATTTGGGTGACCACTACCAATTCATGCTTCTGAATTGGATACGGCAACCTCCAGTTGAAACCCGCATTGACTGTCTTGACATAGCGTCCAAACTGCGTGATCACCGCTTGCTGGCCTTCTTGAACAATGAAGAAGCCTGTGGCCAACCAGATCAGGACAACCACGCCTGCAATCAAACCCAAACCAACACCGGCACCTTTCATGTCGGGGCCGCGTCCATCACCAGAGGGGATTGATGAACCGGGTCCTCGATAACCTCCACCAAAGAATCCGCTTAGTTTTTTGTTGAAATCTTTCCAGAGCTCATCGAGATCCGGTGGTCCGTTGGAGGTACCACGATCCTGACCACCTTTTCGCGGCTCGGGAGACGACATGGACGGCCGGGAGGATGCATCCTCGCCCTGTGGCTTTTCGGATCCACCCTCCTTGTGCCCCTCGGAAGAAGACTCACCTTCACCACCACGCCCCCAGCGGGAGTCATTCAAATTGAAAACGCTCTGCCAACTGTGCGGCAAACGCAGTTTGCGCTTCCAAGTTCCTATTGCATTCATTGTGTGTATCTCAACTATCAGGATGTTCGATCATTCTGCCCGTTTCACCGTCAACCCCAACGCTATCAGGGCATAGGACATGCATTGCAATGGCAGCTTTTGCCTTTTTTGCCAGGAATTGACGCAAGTTCGCCAGGCCATCATGGCTTTTTGCACTCACAAACAGTCGGGGCACCTGAACACCGTCGATTTCAAAGCTGTCGATCATCTGTTGCGGCTGACGCTCCGGTGGCAAGGCATCAATCTTGTTGAAAACGAGCAACTGGGGAATCTGGTCCGCCCCGATTTCTTTCAGAACCTGCTGCACTTGCTCAATCTGGAGCGGATATTCTTCATTCGCTGCATCCACCACATGGAGCAGTAAATCGGCCGAAATGGCTTCCTGCAAGGTCGCCTGGAAAGCATCGACCAATCCATGGGGCAGATCGCGTATGAATCCAACCGTGTCGGAAACCGAAATGGATGTTTCCAATTCAGCCAGGTACATCTGGCGAGTGGTCGTATCGAGCGTTGCAAAAAGTTGGTCGGCTGCGTAGGCCCGCGCCTTGACCAAGGCATTGAACAAGGTCGACTTCCCCGCATTGGTATAGCCAATAAGGGACACCGTGAATACCTCGCTGCGGGTACGCTGGCGTCTCTGTGTGTTGCGCTGGCGCTTGACCTTGACCAAGCGCTCACGTGTCCGCTTGATCTGTTCAGAAATCATGCGGCGATCGAGCTCAATCTGGGTTTCACCCGGACCGCCTCGCATGCCGATACCACCGCTTTGTCGCTCCAGATGGCTCCAGCGACGCACCAGCCGTGTACTCAGATACTGCAGGCGTGCCAATTCCACCTGCAGCTTGCCTTCATGGCTACGGGCCCGCTGGGCGAATATTTCCAAAATCAAAAAAGTCCGGTCATTGACCGGCATCTCCAGGCGCCGCTCCAGATTGCGCTGCTGGCTGGGGCTCAGGTTTTGGTCGAACAGGATTTCATGCGCACCAACCTGGGTGGCAAGCAGCTTGATTTCGTCAGCCTTACCTGACCCCACAAACAAGGCAGCATCCGGGGCCCGCCGTTTGCACGTGACATGACCAACTGGCTGCATCCCCGCCGTTTGCGCCAGAAGGCCCAGTTCATGGAGTTCCCCATCGAAATGGGCATCCCCAAAATCCACGCCGACCAACAAGGTCGGCGTGGCATTCAGCTCAACTCTGGGGTTCGTCAAGGTGCGTCAGTACCAGCCTGCGGGACGGAATCAGGCGGCAGGAGTGTCGGTGGAAGACTGAGAATGATTGACCGCGCGTCCGGGGACAATGGTCGAAATGGCATGTTTGTATACCATCTGGGTCACAGTGTTACGCAGCAGCACTACGTACTGGTCAAACGACTCAATCTGGCCTTGAAGCTTGATTCCGTTGACCAGGTAAATGGAAACCGGTACATGTTCCTTGCGCAAGGCATTGAGGAACGGATCTTGAAGCAATTGACCTTTGTTATTCACGATATTCTCCGTGTTGGAAATTATTGGACTTTAACGATACCACACGGGCACGCGCCCACAAGGTGCTTGGGGTAAGCAGGTGCATGAAATCATGCAAATACTAGCTACCAGATTTGCTTTTCTCAGCGTAGGGATTAGCTGCAGATTTAAATTCAATTTTCAAGGGCGTTCCGATCAAATTGAATTCCTTGCGGAAGCGCCCTTCCAAAAAACGCTTGTAGGCGTCGGTGACGTGTTCCAGCGAATTGCCATGGATCACGATGATGGGCGGATTCATCCCACCCTGGTGGGCATAACGCAACTTGGGACGATATGCGCCAATTTTTTTGGGAGTCTGGAACTGCACGGCCTCCAGCAACAGGCGCGTCAAAATAGGCGTTGGCATCTTGCAGTTGGCCGATGCATGTGCCTGTGCAATCGAACTCCACAACGGATCCAGCCCCTGGCGTTTTTTCGCCGAAATCATGTGCAGTGCGGCAAATTTCAGAAAACCCAGACGCAGCTCCATGGATCGGCGAACCAAATCCCTCTGGTAATCGTCGACGGCATCCCACTTGTTGACGGCGATGACGACCGCCCGACCCGACTCCAGAATGTAGCCAGCGATGTGTGCATCTTGGTCAGTTACACCCTGCGTTGCATCGATCAACAACAGCACAACACTGGCAGATTCGATCGCCTGCAAGGTCTTGACGACCGAAAACTTCTCGATGGCTTCAAAGACCTTGCCCTTGCGACGCAAGCCAGCGGTATCAATAAGCTCAAATTGCTGGCCGTTGCGTTCGAAAGGGACACTGATAGCATCGCGCGTGGTGCCGGGCATATCAAAGGCCACCAGCCGTTCTTCACCCAGCCAGGTATTGATGAGCGTGGATTTACCAACATTGGGACGCCCTGCCACGGCCAGCTTGATGCTGTCATCTGGTGCTGCCTCCACATCTGCATCCTCGGGCTGCGCGGGAAATAACGGATCCAAGGCCAAGTCCACCAAGGAACGAATCCCTTGCCCATGGGCGGCCGACACTGGCAAGACCTCGCCCAGGCCCAACTCATAAAAATCCACCAACTGGGCGCCATCTTTCAGGCCTTCGGCCTTGTTCGCGACTAGTACACATGGCTTGCCTAGCTTGCGCAGATAGGTTCCGATGTCATGGTCTTGTGCCGACAAGCCAGCACGCGCATCGACTACAAACAACACCACGTCAGCCTCGGCCACAGCCTGGCGGGTCTGCTTTGCCATTTCCGAATAGATACCACTTTCGGCATCCGGTTCGAAACCACCCGTGTCAATAACAATGAACTCGTGGCGACCTTGCCTGCCGTTCCCGTAATGCCGGTCACGCGTTAGACCCGCATAGTCGGCCACGATGGCATCGCGCGATTTGGTCAATCGGT
This sequence comes from Rhodoferax sp., assembly GCA_008015235.1. Classification (GTDB taxonomy): domain Bacteria; phylum Pseudomonadota; class Gammaproteobacteria; order Burkholderiales; family Burkholderiaceae_C; genus Allorhodoferax. The sequence goes on from SSFF01000008.1 coordinate 67,161, forward strand.
TGAACAATGTCGACTTGCCAACATTGGGACGCCCGACCAATGCAAATACTGGTTTCATGGAGTGGATTTATTCTTGAGTTATTCGGGTTTGAAACCAAACACACCGCCCCGCTGGGTCACCACCACCAAAGTTTGGCCAGCCAGCACCGGTGTGGAAGCGATAGCGCTGCCATCGGTTGTCATGCGTGTCAGCACCGATCCATCGATTTTCGAGAGCAGATGCACATTGCCGTCGGCATCGCCAATGACCACCGAACGCCCCACCATAGCGGGTGCCGTGAGTTGGCGGTAGCGCAACAGATTGGTAGTCCACACACTGTCACCCGACTGCCGCTTGTAGGCACTGATCACACCCTGCGCATCGGCTCCAACTACGGTTTCAGAATCACCAGCCAAGCCGGTAAATCCGGCGCTGGCCTTGGACCATTGGAGCATGGGTTTCGCTGTGTCGACACAGCCCAATGAGTGCTGGTAGGCACGGACACACAACTGCTGACCATCGCGTGCCACGCCAGCGGGAATTTCAATCAATTTTTCTACCTCGTTGCTACCACGGCTGTTTGCAACAGCGATATCCCACCGAAGTGTGCCGTTCAAGGGATTCAGTCCCTGCATACGCCCACCAATGCCAACAGCCAAGGTATCGCCAACAGCCGTCAGCAATCCAGGCTGGCGCAAGACCAAGGCATCGACGCCACGCTGTTGTTGCCAGAGCATGCGGCCTGTTGCGCCATCAAAAGCCAAAACGGTCCGGTCGCTACCCAGCACAAACACACGACCTCCAGCCACCAAAGGCGGAGTCACCACGGTGGTACCCAAATCGGCGCGCCACAGTTCCTTACCGGCACCGAATACCAGTAAAGCATTGGTTCTGGTGACTACAGCAACGCGTTTCCCATCGAAGCCAACACCGGCCGCCAGGCCTTCTTTCGAGGCGATTCGCCAGACATCCTGCCCGGTCTTTGCATCCAAAACGGCAATGGTGCCAGCACCCGAAGCGACTGCCAGTTCGCTGCCTGCACTTGCCAGTTGGAGCGGGAATCCCACTTCGCCGATGTTCACACCCCATGCTTTTCGAACACCAAAGAGTTCAGGATTGGCACCCAGTGCTGCGGGCTTGGGTTTATCCACACTGCTGCAAGCACTGACAAGCAACAGCAATCCGACCCAACAAGCATTGCGCCAGGACTGGAAATTCATGGCAGCTGATTTAGCGTATTTCAATTCAGTTTCCGGTAGTTGAAGGCGCCACGGCAGATTGCTCCATGTCCACGCCCAATGCATTCAGCTTGATACGTACCAGCCTTTGCAAATCAGGCTTCGCAGCAGATCCCGCGTACGCCTTCTTATAATTCTCGATGGCCGCAGTCTTGTCGCCTTTGGCAACCAGCACGTCGCCGCGTCGGTCCTGCACAACAGCCAGGTACTCAGGGTCGGCCGGATCGCTTTGCAAGATCTTGACCGCCTCGTCCAGTTCTTTGGACTCCAGCAACACAGTACTCAAGCGCAGGCGAGCAATGGTAGCAAGCGCAGAGTCCTTGCCTTGCTCACTGGCCCAGCCCAAAGCGACTTTGGCCTCATCAACTTTATTCGACTGAACTGCAGCCTTGGCCAACAGGAGTGCAGCTTGCTGTGCGTAGATCGTGGAGGGGTATCGATTCTTCATTTCATCAAAAGCACGTTGCATCTTTGAAATGTCACCCGTTCCAACAGAACGCTCTACCTCGTCGTACAAGGCCGACGCCTGGGCCGCCTGGTTGCGTTGCCAGTATTGGAATGCATTCCAACTGGCAAAGGACACAAAAATCAACACCAGGCCCCAGGTAATGGCATTGCCATACTGCCCCCAGAATGCTTTGAGTTGCTCTAGTTGCTCTTGTTCTTCCAGATCCAAATGGTTAGCCATGATGTGTACGCTTCACTGATAAAAATTGAGCCCATGTTGCGCCGTCTGCCATTGGGTAACTGGTTTGTGCGCCTGCGCCATCGCGTAAGGCTTTTACTGTCACCTCACCACGCTGTACTTCATCCTGACCAAAAATCAGCGCAAAATCAGCACCCGACGCATCGGCACGTTTGAGCTGGGACTTCATGCTGCCCGCTGCACCATCAGCGCTGGCGTGCAATTGCACACTCACACCTTGTTGACGCAAGGATTCAATGCACTGCATAGCACGTGCCAAATGGCTGGTGTCGGTCACTACGGCATAGGCATTCAACGGCGCCGGAACAATTTCGGGATTGGACTCCTTAAGCAACTCCAACACCCGTTCAACACCCAGAGCCCAACCGACAGCAGGCGTGGGCTTGCCGCCAATTTGCTCGGTCAGGTAATCGTAACGCCCACCGGCACAAATGGTACCTTGGGCACCCAGTCGGGTGGTAACAAACTCGAAGACAGTGAGGTTGTAGTAGTCCATACCACGTACCAGCCGCGGATTGACCTTGAAGGACACGCCATTGGCAGTCAGGATGGACTGAACCTGCTGGAAGTGCACCAAGGATTCGGTCGAAAGATAGTCGATAAGACGGGGCGCTTGTTCGATGACCGCCTGCATCGCCGGATTCTTGCTGTCCAGCAAGCGCAATGGGTTCTTGTGCAGGCGACGCTTGGCCTCTTCGTCCAGCACATCCATGTGCGATTCAAAGTGTGCAATCAATGCCGCACGGTGCTGCAAGCGCTCAGGAGGCTGTCCCAGGCTGTTGATTTGCAACTCCACGTCTGGTAACTTCAATTCTGCCCACAAGGCATGTGCCATCAAAATAAGCTCGGCATCAATCTCGGCACCGGCAAAACCAAAGGCCTCTGCCCCGATCTGGTGAAACTGACGGTAGCGTCCACGCTGGGGCCGCTCATGGCGGAACATCGGACCCATGTAGTACATCCGCTGCCCGCCAGAATACGTCAATGAATGCTCGACCACGGCACGCACCACACCGGCGGTATTTTCAGGGCGCAAGGTCAGTGCTTCACCATTGAGCCGATCCTCGAAGCTGTACATCTCTTTTTCGACAATATCCGTGACTTCACCCAAGCCGCGAACGAACAAGGCCGTGGGTTCCAGAATCGGCGTACGGACATTCTGGTACGCGTAGCAGCGCATCAGGTGGCGTACTTTTTCTTCAAGCCACTCCCAGCGCCAGGAGTCTGCCGGAAGTATGTCGTTCATGCCTTTGACGGCATTCAAGCGCTCATGGCGCTTGGGTTTATTGGTTTCACTCATAACAGTTCAATTCACACCGGCGCGACCATATCGGTTCTTGACGTAGGACTCAACGATGGCACGGAATTCGGAAGCAATGTTTTCGCCACGCAAGGTTTGTCGCTTCTCACCGTCGATGTACACAGGCGCAGCGGGTGCCTCGCCAGTACCAGGTAGGCTGATGCCAATGTCAGCATGCTTGCTTTCGCCTGGGCCATTGACAATGCACCCCATGACGGCAACCTTCATGCGCTCGACACCGGGGTACTGCTGCGACCATATGGGCATTTGTTCGCGCAGGAAACCATCTATCTGCTGCGTCAACTCTTGAAAAGTGGTGCTGGTGGTTCGGCCACAACCTGGGCAGGCCGTAACGCTGGGCGCAAATGCACGCAAGCCCAAGGATTGCAAGATTTCAGAGGCCACCAGCACCTCCTGGGTCCTCGACTCCCCTGGTGCAGGCGTCAGGGACACGCGGATGGTGTCACCAATGCCTTCCTGCAACAAAACCGACAAAGCGGCTGTCGATGCCACGATGCCCTTCGTCCCCATGCCGGCTTCGGTCAAACCCAGATGCAAGGGAAAATCACAACGCCGACCGAGCTCGCGGTACACCGTGATCAGATCCTGAACACCACTGACCTTGCAGGAAAGGGCAATCTGGTGACTCCGCAAACCGATGTCAATGGCTCGCTGTGCAGAATCCAGGGCAGAGGCAATCAAAGCTTCGCACATCAGCTTCTTGGAATCCCAGGGCTCTGCGCGCCTTGAGTTTTCATCCATCATGGAAGCTAGTAACTCCTGGTCCAAGCTCCCCCAGTTCACACCAATACGAATGGCCTTGTCATACTTGGCAGCCGTCTCGACCATGACAGCAAACTGTCGGTCACGCTTGTCGCCCTTGCCCACATTGCCAGGATTAATCCGGTATTTTCCCAATGCTTGTGCACACTCGGGATAATCCGCCAACAACTTGTGCCCGTTGAAGTGGAAGTCGCCAATCAAAGGCGCTTGGATTCCCATCCGGTCAAGCTGGTCGCGAATATGGGGGACTGCCTGCGCGGCCTCCGGAGTATTGACGGTGATACGCACCATTTCAGATCCGGCCTGGACGAGTTCCTTGACCTGAACAGCCGTTTCGATCACTTGGGCCGTATCGGTGTTAGTCATGGATTGGACACGTACCGGCGCATCTCCACCCACAGTGACGACATGATCACCGCAACGAACCAAGGACTGCTGCGACCAGCGACGCACGCTTGTCATACCTGAACCTTCTTCAGACATTACTTGACCTCAAACCGCGCTACGTTGTCCCGGGCGAAGGCAGAAAAGTCAAAGGGCTTGCCCCGAACCTCAACATCTACCGAATCCGCACGCCCGAGAATCACCACTAAGGGTAGCACCCCGCCGCATTCCACACGCTCACCGGCCGCGATATTTCGACTCAGACGAACCTCTCCTTTGGCATCCACGACCTTCACCCAGACCGATTGCTGTCGCGCTTTGAAACTCATGACGATGTCTGAACCCGGAGCACTCACCGCCGCCGCAGGCAAGGCGGACTTGGCCTCCACAGAGACAGTGCCTGCGGTGGCCATTGGAACAGTTGCTAGTACCGGAGGCTTTTCCGCCGTGAGAACAGCGCTGCTTGCTGCAGGGGCAAGCAGCGAAGCGGTGACATTTCCTGGAGCCATCTCAGATTTTGCGTCCGTCGCGGCGGGTGCAGGAATCACAACAGGCGCCATTGCTTGGGGCGCGACCACTTCTTCGGTACTTGCCATGCCTGGAGTTCCAGGCTCCTGTACGTCTTGCTGTCCCCAGAAACCAGTGGCCGCAATCACCACCGCACCAACACATAACGCCATCACCAGCATCACCGCAGGCTGGGTGAGGATTTCATTCACGGTTTTCGACTGCCCTGCAACCCGGGTTGTAAACGGTGCATTGATGCCATTGTCATCCACGTGCAATTCACGAACCACTGTTTGCGGCAAGGCTGCCAAGACAGGAGCAGGATCAATCTTCAGGGTACGGCAAACACTGGATGCCAGTGCCCTGGTGAACACCAGATCATGGGTCCCCAGCAACTGGTCAGCCTCCAGTGCCTCTAGTTTTTTTACCGGAATTTTGATGGCAACAGCCAATGCCGCTACATGGAGCCCCGCTTTTTCGCGCGCAGCACGCAGCATGGAGCCAGCGGTATCTGGGCTGGCTCGCTCCAAGACTGTCGATTGCTGTTCGTCCATCGGCAATTTTGTCTCACTCATTGAATGCGCCTCGCTCTAACCAGCCCAACTCACGCGACTGGGGAAATCTTTTACGCAATTGGGATGCCAGTTGGCTCTGTGCCTCGACATTGCCCAGCTTCTGCTCGACCTTGATACCCAGCCACAAGGTTTCAGAATTGGCCAATGCTCCGTTGTTCAATCGTCGAATATAAAACTGGGCACGGATCACCTCTCCACGCTCATACAAAAGCTTGGACAGGTTGTACGCAGTGATGGGATTTCCAGCATCCAACTCGTACGAGCGCAGATAGCTCGCTTCGGCCGCTTCTTTGCGCCCCACACTGAGCTCGCACCCAGCCTGGGCCATATGGGTCTTGGCACGTTCGGTGTAAGTGGGATCTGCAATGGCCAGCTTGAACATTTGGATCCCCTCATTGGCACGCCCAAGCTGGCACAACAGCAAGCCATAGTTGTGCTGAACACCGGGTGCCGACGGTTTCAGCGCCAAGGCTTTACGAAAGCTTTCTTCCGCCAGTTGTGGATTATTCAGGCGCTGGTACACCAATCCACGCAAGTTGTAGGCGTCAAAGTAGGTAGGATCGGCAGCAATAGCTTGCTTGAGTTCGTCCAACGCAACAGTTGTCTGTCCATTACTGAAGTAGCCGGTCGCCAGTTCCAGGCGAATCTTGGCGCGGCGACGCGCATCGCTTTCGTCAGAAACCGTCATAACATCGTTGCTCATGGCGGTTTCCGACGATTTTGGTGCCTGGGAGCAGGCAGGCAAAGCGGACACAACACTCACCAGGGTAAACAACCACAATAACGACCCAATCCAACGCGCTGAAATCATGTGCATTGCCTATCCTCTTATTCCAGAGTCGGAAATAACCGGGATCACCCGGCGACCTTGATCACGCAATTTTTCCATCCGATTTTTCGCATCGGTGCGATCCATCACATCGCCAGCCAACTGACCGCATGCCGCATCGATATCGTCACCACGGGTCTTTCGAACGGTCGTCACAATGGATGCAGCGTTCAACCGCGCAGCGAAAGCTTGAACAGCCGCATGGGGAGAACGCCGCAGGCCTGAGGCCGGAAACGGATTGAATGGAATCAGATTGAATTTGCACCAGGAGGTGCCGCGTCCATCTTGCTGTACCAAATGGATCAGCTGTTGTGCATGTTCCTGCGTGTCATTGACGCCATCGAGCATGCAGTACTCGAACGTCACAAAATCCCGCGGCGCATGTGTGAGGTATTGGTGGCAGGCATGCATCAATTCCGACAGCGGGTACTTCTTATTCAATGGCACAAGGTGATCCCGCAAAGCATCGTTCGGCGCATGCAGGGACACAGCCAACGCAACCGGACAATCCACACCCAGACGCTCCATCATGGGTACAACACCGGAGGTTGAAACCGTCACACGCCTGCGCGACAATCCGTACCCATGGTCATCGAGCATGGTACGCAATGCGGGAATCAACGCGGCATAGTTCTGCAGCGGCTCCCCCATGCCCATCATGACGACATTCGAGATGACACGCTCCGATGTGCCCAGCTTCTTCCTTAGAAAGTGCTCGGCAAACCAGAGCTGGGCAATGATTTCCGCTGTGGAAAGGTTACGACTGAAGCCCTGGTGTCCGGTCGAGCAGAAGCGGCAACCGACAGCACAACCTGCCTGTGACGAAACACACAAGGTTCCACGGTCTGTTTCGGGAATGAAGACTGCCTCCACGGCATTGCCGGCACCGACATCAAACAACCACTTGATAGTCCCATCCTGGGACTCATGCTGGCTGATGACCGTGAGCGCAGTGACGCTGCAGCTCACTTTAATTTTTTCGCGCAAGGACTTCGCGAGATCGGTCATCTCGTCGAAATTAGCTACGCCTTTTTGGTGAATCCAGCGAAACAACTGGGTCGCTCGAAAGCGTTTCTCACCCAGCCGCTCGCAAAAAACGGCCAACCCATCCAGATCAAAATCGAGTAGGTTAGTCGTCATCGCATGATTAACGCGAGTAAACGTTCATGCCGGGGAAGAAGAAAGCAACTTCCACCGCTGCAGTTTCAGCAGCATCCGAGCCGTGAACAGCGTTGGCATCGATGCTGTCGGCGAAGTCGGCACGGATGGTGCCAGGAGCAGCCTTCTTGGGGTCGGTTGCACCCATCAAGTCACGGTTCTTCAAAATGGCATTTTCACCTTCCAGGGCCTGCACCATGACGGGACCAGAGATCATGAAATCCACCAGATCCTTGAAGAAGGGGCGTGCCTTGTGCACAGCGTAGAAGGCCTCAGCTTCGCCACGCGACAGGTGCATCATGCGAGCAGCAACAACCTTCAGGCCTGCAGCTTCAAAGCGGGCGTAGATTTGGCCGATGACGTTCTTGGCAACTGCGTCGGGCTTGATGATGGAGAGGGTGCGTTCGATAGCCATGGTGTATCCTATTTTTAGCTAAGTGAGAGAAAAGCACGCCCACGCGTGCAAAGCCGTTGATTCTAGCATTGCATACAGTATCAACGGCTTCGTCCATTGCGCCGTGCGGCACCACTACCACCCGGGCCGCGCCTGGACTTGTCTTGCCGCTGGCGTGTCAAACTGTCGGAGCCAATGTAGCCCAGTGAAGTCCGCATCGGGTCCGGCTGGACATTGCCGTTTTTTGTGCCTCCGGAAGACTTTGCACGGCCACCGGAAGATTTCTTGAACTCGGATCGGCCCGGCCTGCCGGCCGAACGCTGATTGCCTGAGCCCGCATGTTGGACTGCTCCTGGCCCCACTTCGCGGCCCGAGTCTGCCACGCGGGTTAGGGCACGGATATCTCCCTCATCCAGTTCCATCCATGCACCGCGTTGCAAGCCACGCGGCAAGACCATAGCGCCATAACGGATACGGATCAAACGGCTCACTGCATGCCCCACCGACTCCAGCATGCGCCGAACCTCGCGGTTGCGCCCTTCCGCAATGACTACGCGGTACCAGCAGTTAGCACCCTCCCCGCCTCCGTCCTCAATGGACTTGAACTGGGCCAAACCATCTTCCAATTGCACCCCGTCCAAAAGGCGCTGCTTCTCATCGGAAGAGAGTGCACCCAGACAACGGACAGCGTATTCGCGCTCGAGGCCAAAACGGGGATGCATCAGCTTGTTTGCCAATTCCCCCGATGTAGTGAACAGCAACAAACCCTCGGTATTCAAATCAAGGCGACCGACTGCTTGCCACTTCCCCTGGTAGACCTTGGGCAGGCGACGAAAAACGGTCGGCCGGTTTTGTGGGTCGTCATGGGTCACAACCTCGCCGACTGGCTTGTGGTAGGCCAACACCCGTGCCGGTGGCGGTGCAATACGCACTTTTATGGGTTTGCCATTGACCTTGATGCTGTCGCCAAACTGAATGCGTTGACCAATGTGGGCCGGCTCGTTGTTGACTGAAATCCGGCCTTCCAGGATCAACTGCTCCATTTCCAGTCGCGACCCCATACCCGCCTGCGCAAGCACCTTGTGCAATTTGGGCGTTTCGGCCTGCGGCGTGAGCACCCGTTTGGACGGAAGGTCCACAACTGCCCCGTCTTCGGCATCAAACTGGCCCGACAGTACATCTTGAAAAACCATTTTGACTTCGGGAGGCAATGCAGCCTTCGCCAAAGGCTGGGGGTCGCGTGCGCCAAGAATGTCATTCAACGGAGCTGCGTCGGCACTGACTGCTTGCTTGGAGCCATGCTCATGGGCATCGCCACCGGGTATTTCATTCATCATGTTTACTTTCATTCAATGCGCCCGTGGCATCTTCTGTGGAATTTATTTCTTCCGAACGCAAGGCACCGCCAGCATCATCCAAAGGCATTACCAGCTGGCCATCCTCAGCCATACCCGCCACAGTAACAGGTTGATCTGCTTCTCCAACCAACAATTCACCCAATGCCTCCATGCCTTGTGTCGGCTGCGCAGGATGCTCCAGCAATGGGAGTGCATCCAGTGACGCCAAGCCAAGATCGTCGAGAAACTGCTTGGTCGTGGCGTACAAGGCCGGCCGACCCGGTGCATCCCGGTGCCCAATGACCTCCACCCAGCCGCGATCTTCCAGTTGTTTAATCAAAAGCGAACTGATCGTGACTCCGCGAATATCTTCCATGTCTCCACGCGTCACTGGCTGCCGGTAGGCAATGATGGCCAAGGTTTCGAGCGTAGCTCGGGTATAGCGCGGGGGTTTTTCCGGATTCAGACGGTCAAGGTAGATCCTCATCTCGGGTCGACTCTGAAACCGCCAGCCCGAAGCAACACACACCAGCTCCACGCCTTTGTGCGTCCACTCCAGTTGTAACTCTTGTAGCAGCTCCTTGAGCGTATCGACCCCAATTTCATCGGCGAACAAGGTGCGCATCTCTCGCAGTTGCAAAGGCTGCTGTGCACAAATCAAAGCAGTTTCAAGGACCTGCTTGGCATCGAGCAAATTCATAGATAGTTGTAGCGCCGCACAGAAAGTAATGGTCGGCCGAAATGGGGTACGTCAGAAGCACATACTCAGCGGCGCAACTGCGGCACCGCAAACCCTGGCAATTCACCCAAGCTCAGGGATTGCCGATTCATTGTAGCGCAGGCCCAGCGCATGCAACTCCGCTTCAAAATCAGGGGGCGGCGGAGCCATGAACGTCAGAGGACGTTTCAGAGTCGGATGAATGAACGTCAGTTTGACAGCATGCAAGGCTTGCCTGCGAATCACTTGCCCCGATACGCCACCGTACACGGCGTCTGCAACCAAGGGCATGCGCATGGAAGCCATGTGCACCCGAATCTGGTGGGTGCGCCCAGTGTAGAGCCGGCAGTGGACAAGCACGGCATCACCACATTGGTCCAGACACAAAAAATCAGTCTTTGCGGGTTTTCCTGCGTGCTGCCCGAGATCGACCACAGCCATGCGCAATCGGTTCGAGGGATCGCGCCCTATGGGACGCTCTACCGTTTTCGTGGCTTTGCCATACGACCAGGAGCCCTTCGCGATGGCCAAGTATTGGCGCCCCACCTCCCGGTTTGCAATAGCCACCACCAGGGCATCCATCACACTGCGGCTCTTGGCCACCACCATCAGTCCACTGGTGTCCTTGTCCAGCCGGTGAACGATACCGGCGCGGGGAACCTCGGAAAAACAGGTGGCATACGCCAGAAGACCGTTGAGCAAGGTACCAGTCCAGTTGCCGGGTGCCGGGTGTACGACCAAACCGGCAGGTTTGTGAATAACAAGCAGGTCAGCATCTTCGTAGACCACGTTCAGTGGCATGGCCTCGGGCAAAAAAGCCTTGCTCTGCTCGGTTGCTCGCAATTCAATGTGCACCGTATCCCCGATGCGAAGCTTTGTTGCAGGCTTGTCGATCGGACGGGCATTGACATTCACAGCCCCCGCAGCAATCAACTGCTGCAGATAGCTGCGTGAGAACCCTTGAATTGACAGTGCCAGAACCTTGTCCAGACGCTGTCCATGGCCGATTTCACCCACCAGGATTTGACGGCAATCAATATCATCCAGACCCAATTCGGCATCGGCCGGATCTGACTCCAGGGGGGGCGTCGATATAATGAAATCAGTATCTTTCAAGGAAAACTTTCACAATGCAGCGTGCCAAATTATCGATTGTCTTTGCGTCCCTGCTGGCACTTGCAATGGCGACCCTTGGCGGATGCTCGTCCCAGCCAGTGGACAAGACAGCCGGAATGAGTCCGGCCACGCTGTATTCCGAAGCCAAGGATGAAATGGCCAACGGTCAGTGGGAAAAGGCCATTCCGCTGCTGGAGAAGCTGGAAGCCCGCGCCGCAGGCACCCCCTTGGCGCAACAGGCCCAGGTAGACAAGGCCTATGCCCACTACAAGGCCCAGGAACCGGCCCAGGCACTGGCCACGCTGGAGCGTTTCATGCGCCTGCACCCAGCCAGCCCGGCCATGGACTACGCTCTGTACCTCAAAGCCATCATCAACTTCAATGACGACTTGGGTATGTTTTCGGGACTGACCCGACAGGACTTGTCAGAGCGCGATCAGAAAGCTGCCAAGGAGTCTTTCGAGGCATTCAAGGAATTGGCCACACGCTTCCCAGACTCGAAGTACGCCCCCGATGCCCGCCAGCGCATGGCCTACATCGTGAACTCGCTGGCCCAGTACGAGGTGCACGTGGCGCGGTACTACTACAAGCGTGGCGCCTACCTGGCCGCAGTGAACCGCGCCCAGGCCACGGTTGCGGAGTACCGTGATGTGCCAGCCTTGGAAGAGGCTCTGTTCATCATCTACAAAAGCTACGATGCCTTGGGTTTGACCCAGTTGCGTGATGACGCCCTGCGCGTGCTGGAAAAGAACTATCCCCAGTCAGAGTTCCTGATCAAAGGCGAACGCACCAAGAATGATCCGTGGTGGAAAGTGTGGTGACCCAAAGCTAGGCTCGGTCATCGGGAATCAGCGTGCTCTCCAGCCTGGCGATCTTGTCGCGCAGGGCCAAACGCTTTTTCTTGAGTCTACGCAAGGCCAGTTCATTGAGTGGGGATGCTTGCGAAGCAGCATCAATCATCGCATTGAGGTCACCATGCTCGACGCGCAATGCAATCAGTTCCCGTGCGGGAGAGTCCAAGTCCGGATCAATCGTAAACAAACGTCAATTCCCACAAAATGAGGCCAAGGGCAGGCTGTAGATGGTCTGATAATACGCGTAACATTTGATCCCTACCAGCAGGCACATATCCAGCATGGCTACAGGTTACCGTCTCACCGCATCGACCGGCATACACAAGGGCGACCGCGAATACCAGCAAGACCAGGTTGCCCTGCTCAAGCATGCGCGGGCCAATGGCTGCATTCTCGGCATCGTGGCCGATGGCATGGGCGGACGCAGCGGCGGGCGCAAGGCCTCAGACCAGGTCATGATGACCGCCAAGCAGCTGTTCGAGCGCTACGACCCGCAGACAGACGACGCGGGCTCCATGCTCCAGCAGATCGTTGACGAAGCGCACATCGTTATCAAACTGACTGCCATCTCAGCGGAGGAAGAGCCGCACAGCACCATGGCGGCGTTTCTGATCAACCCGGCCGGAGACTGCCACTGGGCCCACACCGGGGATTCGCGGATTTACCATTTCTTCGGCAACCGCTTCGTCAAGCGCACCATGGACCACTCCTACGTGCAAACACTGGTCAACAAGGGCGAGTTGACCGAAGAACAGGCGCAGTCGCACCCCAAGTCCAACATCTTGATGGGCTGCCTGGGCACGGACACTGACCCACCGGTGGACCAGCACCTGATTCCAAAATTGCGGCCTGGGGATGTTCTGATGGCCTGCAGCGACGGTGTCTGGCACTACTTCACCACCGAAGAGCTGGGCTCCATCTTGTCGTCCCTGTCGGCCCGGGAAGCCACCGAATTCCTGATCGAGAAGGCACGCTCCCGCGCACGCGGGGGCGGCGATAACCTCTCACTGGTAATCGTCAAGCTCGAAAATCTGGACTGAGCGCCTTGGCTGGCGCCTTCAGGCCAGCGTGGTATCTACCAATCGATGTTCCAGCGCCAGAAATTCCTTGGACTGCATTTCGCGCAAGCGTGACACCGTGCGTGGGAATTCGTGCGACATCGGGCCCTCGGTATAAAGCCCTTCGGGCTCGACAGCAGCCGACATTACCAGCTTGACCCGGCGGTCGTACAACACGTCCACCAACCAGGTAAATCGGCGTGCCTCTGAGGCCATGCGCACCGGCATGTGTGGCACACCGCTGAGAAACACGGTATGGAAACGGGAGGCAATTTCCAGGTAGTCGTTCTGGGAGCGAGGACCTCCACAGAGGGTCTTGAAATCAAACCAGACCAAGCCTCCGGCGCGACGCAGGGCGCGAATCTGACGTGCCTCGATGTGCAGGATGGGATCTTCGTCATGGGTTTCGGCAATCGCATCAAACGAGGCCTTGAGCGCGGCATCGGCCTCCGCACCCAAAGGTGTGTGGTAGAGCTTGACCTGCTCCATGGTGCGTCGGCGGTAGTCGGTGCCGTTGTCCACATTGATGACTTCCAGCTTCTCATTGAGCAGATCAATGGCAGGCAGGATGCGATCACGGTGCAGACCATCCGGGTACAGGCCATCGGGCTGGAAGTTGGAGGTGGTGACAAAGCCCACGCCATTAGCAAACAAGGCTGCCAACAGCCGGTGCAGGATCATCGCGTCGGTGATGTCCGCCACGTGGAATTCGTCGAAGCAGATGAGCTTGAAGCGCTTGGCCATGCGCTGGGCCAACACATCGAGTGGGTTTTGCGTGCCCTGCAGCTCCACCATCTGCCGGTGCACCTCGCGCATGAACTCGTGGAAATGCAGCCGGGTCTTGCGCTTGAGAGGAACCGCGTTGAAAAAGCAGTCCATCAGGAAGCTCTTGCCGCGCCCCACCCCGCCGTACATGTAGACCCCCCGGGGAATCTCCGGGCGGTTGATGAGCTTCTTGAGCGCATTGGAACGCTGTGCCTTGTAGTGTCCCCACTCCTCGGCACAGCGGTCCAGGGCCCGCACCGCGGCCAGTTGGGCCGGGTCGGATTGGAACCCGCGTTGCACGAGCTCGGCCTCATAAATTTGCGATACCGTCGCCATAAATTCAGGTGCTACTCTTTTTATAGCTGCTTACGCACTATTTATGCGGGACAGAGCCCGATTTGATACCCAATCAGAAGTTCAGGGTACGCTTGTCCACGGCCAAAGCCGCTTCCTTGGTCGCTTCGCTCAAGGACGGGTGGGCATGGCAAATGCGTGCAATGTCTTCGGCACTGGCCTTGAACTCCATGGCCACTACGGCCTCCGAAATCAACTCGCTGGCCATGGGACCGACAATGTGCACGCCCAGGATTTCGTCGGTCTTGGCATCGGCCAGGAACTTAACGAAACCGGTGGTATCCCCCAGCGCACGGGCACGGCCATTGGCCATGAACGGGAAGGAGCCCGCCTTGTAGGCCACGCCATCGGCCTTGAGCTGCTGTTCGGTGCGGCCCACCCAGGCAATCTCGGGGCTGGTGTAGATGACCCAGGGAATGGTGTTGAAGTTGACATGCCCGTGCTGGCCGGCAATGCGCTCGGCCACGGCCACGCCCTCTTCCTCGGCCTTGTGGGCCAGCATGGGGCCACGCACCACATCACCCACCGCCCAGACGTTGGGCAGGTTAGTCTTGCAGTCACCGTCCACCACAATCGCGCCACGCTCGTCGAGCTGCAAGCCCACAGCTTCCACGTTCAAGCCGTTGGTGTTGGGCACACGGCCGATCGATACGATGAGCTTGTCGACGTCCAGCGTCTGGGCTTCGCCCTTGGCATTGGCGTAGGCAATGGAAACGCCCTTCTTGCCGGATTTGATTTCACCAACCTTGACACCGAGTTCGATCTTCAGGCCCTGCTTGGTGAAGGCCTTGTGGGCTTCCTTGGCCACTTGCTCGTCCACCGCACCCAGGAACGTGGGCAGACCTTCGAGGATGGTCACGTCGGCACCCAGGCGGCGCCAGACCGAGCCCATTTCCAGGCCGATCACGCCCGAGCCGATCAGGCCCAGCTTCTTGGGTACGGCGCCAATGCGCAGTGCCCCGTCGTTGGACAGGATGTTTTCCTCGTCGAACGGTGTACCGGGCAAGGCACGGGCGTTGGAGCCCGTGGCCACGATGATGTGCTTACCGGTCACGGTTTCTTCGGCAGCGCCGGCCACCTTAATCTCGTAACCGCCATCCACCGCCTTCACGAATGAACCACGGCCATGGAAGAAGCTGACCTTGTTCTTCTTGAACAGGTAGAGGATGCCGTCGTTGTTCTGCTTCACAACGGTGTCCTTGCGCGCAACCATCTTGGCCACGTCCATCTTCACACCTGTGGCGGTGATGCCGTGCTCGGCAAAGTGCTTGTTTGCGTGCTCGAAATGCTCGGACGACTGCAACAGCGCCTTGGACGGAATGCAGCCCACGTTGGTGCAGGTGCCTCCAGGGGCCGCGCCACCCTTGTCGTTTTTCCATTCGTCAATACACGCGGTGTTGAAACCCAGCTGCGCGGCACGGATCGCCGCGATATAGCCACCAGGGCCACCACCAATTACCACCACATCAAACTGCTTGCTCATAAATTAATCCTGTCGGTATGGGAACAACAAACCCACCGAAGGCGCGTTCACACCAGTGAATGCACGGTCGGTGGGTTGCTTGGGTCTTTCTGATCAGATATCGAACAGTAGACGGGCTGGGTCTTCCAGCGCTTCCTTCATGGCCACCAGGCCCAGCACGGCTTCGCGGCCGTCAATGATGCGGTGGTCGTAGGACATGGCAAAGTAGTTCATGGGGCGCACCACCACCTGGCCGTTTTCTACCATGGCGCGGTCCTTGGTGGCATGCACGCCCAGGATGGCCGACTGCGGCGGGTTGATGATGGGGGTGGACATCATGGAGCCGAAGGTTCCGCCATTGGAGATGGAGAAGGTACCGCCGGTCATGTCTTCAATGCCCAGCTTGCCATCCTTGGCCTTCTGGCCAAATTCGGCGATCTTCTTCTCGATCTCGGCAAAGCTCATCTGGTCGGCGTTGCGCAAAATCGGCACCACCAAGCCACGGGGCGAACCCACGGCGATACCGATGTCGAAGTAGCCGTGGTAGACGATGTCGGTACCGTCCACCGAAGCGTTCAGAACCGGGAATTTTTTCAGGGCATGCACCGCTGCCTTGACGAAGAAGCTCATGAAGCCAAGCTTGACGCCGTGTTCCTTTTCGAAACGTTCCTGCATGCGCTTGCGCATCTCCATGACCGGAGCCATGTTGATTTCGTTGAAGGTGGTCAGGATGGCATTGGTGCTTTGCGACTGCAGCAGACGCTCGGCCACGCGGGCACGCAGACGACTCATGGGCACGCGCTGCTCAGGACGATCACCCAAGTGCAGATTGGCCGGTGCAGCCACTTGGGGCAATGCAGTGGTCGGAACGCCGGTGGGAATTGCAGGAGCAGCTACCGCCTTGGGCGCAGCAGGTGCTGCAGCTGCCGCCAAGACATCGCCCTTGGTAATGCGACCGTCCTTGCCGGTACCGGCAACATTGGCCGCGGACATGCCATTGTCGGCCAGCAACTTGGCCGCAGCGGGCATGGCCACGCCGGCCTTGGAGTTGGAAGCCGCCGCAGCGGCCACCGGGGCGGCAGCTGTGGGAGCGGCAGCGCTGGCAGCGGCGGCGGGTGCCGCAGCGGATGCACCGGCCTTGCCTTCGGTGTCAATGCGTGCGATCAACTGACCGGCCACCACGGTACCACCGTCAGCAACTACGATTTCGGCCAGCACACCACCCGCGGGGGCCGGCACTTCGAGCACGACCTTGTCGGTTTCGATTTCGATCAGAGTTTCGTCGATGGAGACAGCTTCACCGACTTTCTTCTTCCATTGCAACATGGTGGCTTCGGCCACGGATTCCGACAGTTGCGGAACATTTACTTCTACGATTGCCATATCAATTCTTTCCGTATGAGGTTCAACAGGTGTTCTTGGGTTTTATTTGGACAGGACAAAGCCTTTGAGCTTGCCGAAAGCGCCATCGACAAGCGCTTTTTGCTGGTCCTGATGCAGGTGGGAATAACCCACCGCAGGCGATGCCGAGGCAGCGCGCCCTGAATAACCCAGACGTTGACCGTCGAGCATGTTTTCGTGAATCTGGTGCTGGATGAAGAACCAGGCACCCTGGTTCTGCGGCTCGTCCTGGCACCACACCACCTCGGAAGCATGGGGGTACTTCTTGATTTCGGCTGCGAAGGCCTTGTGCGGGAACGGATACAACTGCTCCACACGGATGATGGCCACATCGTCCTGGCCGCGCTCTTCGCGCTTCTTGACCAGGTCGTAGTACACCTTGCCAGAGCACACCACCACGCGCTTGACCTTGTCGGCCTTGCCAGCACCGCTGTCGGGAATGACAGTCTGGAAGCTACCCTTGGTGAACTCGGACACCGGAGAAGTGGCGTCCTTGTTGCGCAGCAGGCTCTTGGGCGTAAAGATCACCAAAGGCTTGCGCAGGTTGCGCACCATCTGGCGGCGCAACACGTGGAAGATCTGGCTGGCGGTGGTGGGCTGCACGATCTGCATGTTGGCGTCGGCCGCCAGCTGCATGAAGCGCTCCACACGGGCCGAGCTATGCTCTGGGCCCTGGCCTTCGTAGCCGTGCGGCAGCATCAGCGTGATGCCGTTGACACGGCCCCACTTGACCTCACCGGAGGCAATGAACTGGTCAATCACCACCTGGGCGCCGTTGGCAAAGTCGCCAAACTGGGCTTCCCAGATCACCAGGGTGTTCGGGTCATTCGACGCATAGCCGTATTCGTAGGCCAGAACAGCCTCTTCCGACAGGATGGAGTCGATGACCACGAACTTGGCCTGGTTCTCGGCCACGTTCTGCAGCGGCACATAGGTGCCCACGTCCCATTTTTCGCGGTTCTGGTCGTGGATCACGGCATGGCGGTGGGTAAAGGTACCGCGTCCGCAGTCTTCACCGGACAGGCGCACAGGATAGCCGCTGGCCACCAGCGAGGCAAAGGCCATGTGCTCGCCCATGCCCCAGTCCACATTGGCTTCGCCACGACCCATGGCTGCGCGGTCATCCAACACCTTTTTCACCAGCGGATGCGCTGTGACGTTATCGGGCAGTGTCGTGATGCGTGCGGCCAGACGCTTCCACTCGGCCAGCGGAATGGCGGTGTCGCCGGCATCGGTCCACTTCTTGCCCAGGAACGGTGACCAGTCCACAGCGTACTTGCTCTTGAAATTGGTCAGCACCGGGTCCACCGTGTGCTTGCCCGCATCCATGGCAGCACGGTAGGCCTTGGCCATGTCGTCGCCCAAAGTGGCTCCCAGTCCCTGCGCTGCCAACTTGTCGGCGTACAGACGGCGAGTACCGGGGTGCTGGGCAATCTTCTTGTACATCAGCGGCTGCGTCAGGCTCGGGGTGTCCTGCTCGTTGTGGCCGAGCTTGCGGAAGCAGGTGATGTCCACCACCACGTCCTGGCGGAATTCCATGCGGTATTCCAACGCCAGTTGCGTGGCCAGCACCACGGCTTCGGGATCGTCACCGTTGACGTGCAACACCGGGGCTTCCACCATCTTTACGATGTCGGTGCAATACACCGAGGAACGCATGTCGCGCGGGTCGGACGTGGTGAAGCCCACTTGGTTGTTGATGATCAGGTGCACCGTACCGCCGGTGGTGTAGCCGCGGGTCTGTGCCAGGCACAGAGTTTCCTGGTTAACGCCTTGGCCACCAAAGGCCGAGTCACCGTGCACCAGCACGGGCAATACCTGCTGACCCAGCGGGTCGTCACGGCGGTCCATGCGGGCACGCACCGAGCCTTCCACCACAGGGTTCACAATTTCCAGGTGAGATGGGTTGAAGGCCAGCGACAAGTGCACCGGGCCGCCAGGGGTGGAAACGTCGGAGCTGAAGCCCTGGTGGTACTTCACGTCACCGGCGGGCAACTCTTCGGGGGCGGTATGGTCGAATTCGGCAAACAGGTCGGCCGGCATCTTGCCCAGGGTATTGACAAGGACGTTCAGGCGGCCGCGGTGGGCCATGCCGATCACGATTTCCTGCACGCCACGTTCACCGGCGCGCTGGATCAGCTCGTCCATGGCCGCGATGAAGCTCTCGCCACCTTCGAGCGAGAAACGCTTCTGGCCCACGTACTTGGTATGCAGGTAGCGCTCCAGGCCTTCGGCTGCAGTCAGGCGGTCCAGGATGTGGCGCTTCTTCTCGGCCGAGAAGCTGGGGCGGCTGCGGATGGATTCGAGCTTTTGCTGCCACCAGCGCTTCTCGTTCTGGTCGGAGGTGTACATGTACTCCGCGCCCAGGGTTCCGCAATAGGTTTCGCGCAGGGCGTTGAGCAGCTCGCGCAGACTCATCGACTCCTTGCCGAAGAAAGTGTTGCTGGTGTTGAACACGGTTTCCTGGTCGGCGTCGTTGAAGCCGTAGAAGGAAGGTTCGAGTTCGGGGATATTGGGGCGCTCCTGGCGCTTGAGCGGGTCGAGGTCGGCCCAGCGGTTGCCCACATTGCGGTAGGCGGCGATCAACTGCTGCACAGCCGTACGCTTGCGTCCCATTTCCGAGTCGGCGCCGGTGGCCATGACCACGGTGCTGATGCCTTGTTTGGCACGCTCGGCAAAGGCGTTGATGACGGGCAGGTGCGGAACGTCCTTGGCATCGCTACCGTCCACGGCGGGCACGTTCTGCAGCGCGTCAAAGTATTCGCGCCAAGTGTCGGGCACGCTGCCGGGATTGGCAAGGTAGTTTTCGTACATCTCTTCGACGTACGGGGCATTACCACCGAACAGGTAGGTATTGCCTTGGTAGGCTTGATAAATCGATGCCTGTGAATCACTCATGAACCGCTGACCTCCATTCCCCTTCAGGGAACTAAGTTTGGTTAAAAAACCTTCCGCGACACGGCTGAACCGAATGGCGGATGCGACTGTGGCTTGGGAAGGGCCTGACTAAGGGTGCGGATTGTGCCACTGTTCGGAACAATCCGCACAAGGGTTTGCGTGAATCGGCGGTCTTCACGCTGCCTTTGTTTCAAATCTGAATGCCAGCTTACTTCGGAGCCGCCATCAGATCCTGGATCTGCTGCAGTGCCGCCGGATCGTCCATGGTGCTGAGGTCGCCCGTCACACGCCCTTCGCAGATCGCCTGGATGGCACGGCGCAGCAGCTTGCCACTGCGGGTCTTGGGCAGCACGTTGACGAACAGCACACGGGCCGGGCGCGCCACGGCACCGAGGTCGGAATCGACCTGCTTCATGACCTCGGCTTCCAGTTTTTTGCGTGCCTCGTCATTGCCCAGCACACTGGCGTCCTTGGCCACGGCAAAAGCCATGGCCACCTGGCCCTTGAGCTGGTCGGCCACACCGACCACGGCCACTTCGGCAATATTGGGGTGTGCCGAGATGCTTTCTTCAATCTCACGGGTACCAAGGCGGTGTCCGGCCACGTTGATCACATCGTCGGTACGCCCCAGAATGAAGAAGTAGCCGTCCTGGTCGCGAATACCCCAGTCAAAAGTGCTGTACACCAGCTTGCCTGGTACGCTCTTCCAGTAGGTGTTGACGAAGCGCTCGTCGTCGCGCCACACGGTCTGCAGGCAGCCGGGGGGCAAGGGGCCTTCAATGGCCACCACACCCTTCTGGTTAGGGCCAGTCAACTCCTCGCCGGTCTGGTCGTCGAGCAATTTCACGTTGTAGCCGTATACCGCCTTGCCCGGTGAGCCGAACTTGCTGACCGCTTTTTCCACGCCATTGCACAGCGACAAGATGGGCCAGCCGGTTTCGGTCTGCCAGTAGTTGTCGATAATGGGTTTACCCAGGCTTTCGCTGATCCACTTGGCGGTGGGCTCGTCCAGCGGCTCCCCCGCCAGAAACAGGCTGCGCAGGCTGGAGAGGTCGTATTTCGTCAGGAACGCAGGATCTTGTTTCTTCAGTACGCGCACGGCAGTGGGCGCACTGAACATGACGGTGACCTTGTATTTCTCCACCAGGCTCCACCAGATGCCACCGTCCGGCCGTGTCGGCAAGCCCTCGTACATGATGGTGGCCATGCCAGCAATGAGCGGACCATAGATGATGTAGCTGTGCCCCACCACCCAGCCAATGTCGCTGGTGGAGAAATAGGTTTCACCGGCTTTGCCACCATAGATATGCTTCATGCTGGCGGCCAGGGCCACGGCGTAGCCACCGGTGTCGCGCTGCACACCTTTGGGCTTGCCCGTGGTTCCGCTGGTGTAGAGCGTGTAGCTGGGGTGGGTGGCATCGACCCACGTGCAGGGAAGCTGGGCATTCAGGTGCTTTTCGCGCAGAGCACCCCAGAGGTGGTCGCGACCTGCTACCACATTCATAGTGGCCAAACCACGGTCCACCAGCAATACAGCGTCGGGCTTGTGGCTGGACAGGCGAATCGCTTCGTCCAGCAAGGGTTTGTATTCCACTGCCTTGCCGCCACGCGAACCGGCATCGGCACTGACAATCAGCTTGGGCTGCGCGTCTTCAATGCGCGAAGCCAGCGAACCGGAAGCAAAACCGCCGAACACCACCGAGTGGATGGCGCCAATGCGCGCGCAGGCCAGCATGGCAAAGGCGGCTTCGGCCACCATGGGCATGTAGATCAGTACCCGGTCACCCTTCTGCACCCCCAGTTCGACAAAACTGGCCGCCATGCGCTGCACTTCCTGGTGAAGTTCGGCAAAGCTGTACACCTTTTCGGTGTTGGTCTCGGTGGACACCGCGATCAAGGCAGCCTGCCCAGCACGGTCTTTCAGATGGCGGTCTACGGCGTTGTGGCACAGGTTGGTGGTACCACCCACGTACCACTTGGCAAAAGGCGGATTGCTGTAGTCACAAATGGTCGTTGGAGGGGTTTGCCAGTCGACCAAATGGGCCTGTTCGGACCAAAACGCATCCTGGTCTTCAATCGACCGACGGTGAAATTCTGCATAAGAGGCCATGCCTGTCTCCATTCTGGGTGCCAAAAACTGCATTCATAATTATGAATAAACAACTTTCGGCAAGCTGACTGGCATCGCCTGACCGGCCCGCAATGCCGGTCTACTTGATCAGCGCCTGGATTGGCTTGAAATTCGGGTGCTCGGCCCCGCGCAGCCATTCGAACAAAACCATTTCGGTGGTCACCAACTCCACACCTGCCCCAGCAAGACGGTCAAAGGCCGCGTCGCGGTTGCGGTCTGAACGGCTGCCACAGGCATCCACCACGACCCACACATCCATCTCGTCCTCCAGCAGGTCCAAGGCAGTTTGCAGCAAACACACATGGGCCTCACAACCGGCCAAAACCACACTGGCGCGTTCTGGGCCCTGGACAGCAGGCTTCTGTAGGTGTTTGGGCAAACTGCGGGCGTTACCCTGCACCGGCTTTTGCGGTGGCTGCAGCCATTCACCCAGCCCCTCTTCCACGGCGCTGAACATCATCTTGGGAAAGACGCGGGCGTAATCTCCCAGGGCTGTGCGCAACTCGGCCACCGTCGGCCCCAACTTGGGTGCATTCTGTTCCGTCACGAACACCGGCACCTGCAACATCCGTGCGGCTTGCGCCAATCGTGTGGCATTGGCAATCACTTCCTGTGCACCCGCGATGGCAGGCATCAGACGCTCTTGGTAGTCCACCAAAACCAGTTGAGACTCTTCGACTTCCAGCAACATGCTTTACTCCCAATCAGACAAGCCACCAAGCATAGCCAAAAAGCCCAGACTGTAAGCATTGGTAAAAAAATCGGTCTTTTTCATTTGAATTCAATGGCTTATCAACGATTTCTAAAGTTTCACATGACTTGACATAAGTCATGTGTGCCGCTAACCTGCACCGATGCGATCAATTTTTGCCCTGCTGGCCCTGAGTTTCTTTGCAATAACAGCCAGTGCAAATCCCGAAAAAAACCCGGACGAAATGGCCCAGTTTCTGGCCGAACGCGGGTTGCTGCAGCGCATCGGCGATGCCGGCTTGCAGCTGGAAGCACGCGCTTCCGAACTGGTGGTGAACGCGATGGGTTTCTTGGGAGTGCCCTACAAGCGCGGTGGCACCAGTGCCGAAACAGGTTTTGACTGCAGCGGCTTCGTGCGCGCCATCTACGAACAAACCGCAGGGCTCATCTTGCCCCGCAAGGCCGATCAACAAGCTGCGGCGACCGAAAAAATCAATCGCAGCGAGCTCCAACCGGGCGATCTGGTTTTCTTCAACACCATGCGCCGTGCATTCAGCCATGTCGGCATCTATATCGGTAATGGCAAGTTCATCCATTCACCCAAGCCCGGAGCCGAGGTGCGGGTCGAGGACATGGGTGTCAGTTACTGGGCCAAGCGCTTTGATGGTGCCCGCCGGGTCGCCGCAGACACACCTCCGAGCAACAACTAAAAACCGCCGTTGCCCGCATTCAGATTGCGTAGGTCGCTCACTTAGTCATAGCAAACCCAGGTGACAATGACCCGCTGAAGCCCCAGCTCAACGCCGCTTGGCCATTTGCACTCCACGCAGCTCGGTAACCTGACCCAAGACTTTGGACAAGCGGCTTGAGTCGGCAATCTCCACGGTGAAGGTCATCCAGGCAATACCCTTGATCGACTGGGTCTGCACACCGACGACGTTCATCTTCTCTTTGGAGAACACTTCCGAAATATCGCGCAGCAAGCCTTGGCGGTCCACCGCCTGCACCGAGACATCCACGGGGTAAACCGCCGCATGGCGCGCCGATGCTGCCGGCTGCCCCCACTCCACATCCACCAATCGGTCGCCACTGCGCTGCACCATGTTGCGCAGGTTCGGACAATCGGCCCGGTGCACGCTGACCCCCCGCCCCCGGGTGACAAAGCCGCTGATCACATCGGGCGGCGCAGGCTTGCAGCACTTGGCCAGCTGGGTCATCAGCGAATCCACGCCCACCACCAGCACCCCACCCTTGCCGCTGCTGCTCGGTGCGCGCGATTTCTTGAGTGCAAAGCCTTCGTCCCCCGTGGGCTGGGCCTCCACCGGGCGCAGCACCGTTTCGATGTTGCGCAGCGAGTATTCGTCCTTGCCCACCACTTCAAACAAGGCATTGGCATCGTTGAAGCCCAGCTGCGCAGCGAGGTCGTCCAGTTTGATCGCTGTCTTGCCCTCGCGCTGCAGCAGCTTTTCCACCGCCTCACGGCCCTTGCCAATGGTCTCCTCCATGGCCAGTGCATTGAACCAGGCCCGAACCTTGGCCCGCGCCCGGTGGCTGGCCAAGTAACCCAGTTCTGGGTTGAGCCAGTCGCGCGAGGGGCCACCTTCCTTGGCGGCCATGATCTCCACCGTCTGCCCGCTTTGCAGCGGTGTCTGCAGCGGCACCATGGCGCCATCAACGCGTGCGCCACGGCAACGGTGGCCCAAGCTGGTGTGCACGCTGTAGGCGAAGTCCACTGCTGTGGCACCCTGCGGCAGTTCAACGATGGCAGCCTCAGGGGTCAGCACATAGATGCGGTCATCCAGTGCCACATCGCCAGGTCGGTTTTCCTGCGTGCTGGACAGGTCACGCTCCCAGGCCAGCAACTGGCGCAATACGGCGATCTTGGCGTCGTAAGCGCCCGTGGCACTGACTCCGGCATAGCCTTTGGCGCCCGCCTCCTTGTAAGCCCAGTGGGCCGCCACGCCGTGTTCGGCGTAGTCGTGCATGTCCTGGGTGCGCAATTGCACTTCGATGGGCCGCCCCTGGGCATCGCGCACCACGGTGTGCAGGCTCTGGTAGCCATTGGCCTTGGGTTTGGCGATGTAGTCGTCGAATTCGCTGGTGATCGGCGTGTAGAGCGCATGCACGTAGCTCAAGGCCGCATAGCAGTCGGGTACGCTGGGGACCACAATGCGCAGTGCCCGCACGTCAAACACCTTCTCAAACGCCAGAGACTTGCCGCGCATCTTCTTGACGATGCTGTAAATGTGCTTCGGTCTGCCCTGCACTTTGGCGCGGATGCCGTGCTGCTCCAGTTCGCGGGCAATCTCGGCACGTAGCGCTTCCACACTGGCTTCGCGCTCTACCCGCTTTTCTTCGAGCAGGCGGGCAACCTCCTTGTAGGTCTGGGGCTCGAGGAAACGGAACGATAGGTCTTCCATTTCCCACTTGATCTCCCAGATGCCCAGGCGATTGGCCAGCGGTGCAAACACCTGCAAGGACTCCTGCGCCAAGCCAGTCGGCACCGGCTGCTTGCTGGCCGCGTAGTAGCGCAGGGTTTGCATGCGCGAAGCCAGGCGCAGCATCACCACACGCAAATCGCGCGAAAACGCCAGCAGCATCTTGCGCACACTCTCAGTCTGCGTCGCCGCTGTCTGGGCCAAGGGCGCATTGGTGCGCGAAGCAGCATTTTGGGCCACGCGCGCCATGCGCTGCAGGCGCACCAGCTTGGTGGTTTGCAAGGCCAGGTCGGCAAAGCTGTCGCCAAAGGCCTTGGCAATGACCTCATGCGGTTTGTTCAGATGGTCGCAGGCATACACCAGGTAGCAGGCCGCTTGCATGGCCTGTGAGCCGCCGATCTGGCGCAGGATGGCCGCCACGGCATCGGCGTGGGCCAAGATGTTTTCACCGGTATCGAGCGACTCGGTTGCAATCAGCGGTTCGGCAAAGGCACGGGCCCGCTCCAAGGCCCCGCTTTGACCCGGCAAACTGTCGGCCGTGGCCGTGATGACCGCCGCAGGACGCTCCAGCGAGGGTTCGGAATACAGACTCTTCATACCAGCAAAGGCTCCTCAAGCGTTGGCTTCGCCCTGGAGCAAAAATTGGGTGACCACTGCCACCTGGTCGGGGGCAATGAGGGTGGGCGCATGGCCCACACCGGAAAACTCGACCAGCCGGGCATGGGGCCCGCGCTGCGCCATGGCCTGTGCTGTCGCAGGCGACAACAAATCGGACTCGGCGCCACGCAGCAACAGGATATCGGCGGTGATGGCATCGTACATCTGCCACAGCAGGGCCTCACCTTGCACACTGGCTTCCTGCGTCACCTGGGCAAACGGCACTGCAATGGCGGGGTCGTAGTGCAGTTGCAGGCGTGCACTGCCGTCGTCTGCGGGCTTGACCATGGGCCGTGACAAGGCCAACCACTGCGCCGGAGTGTGCGGACCGAAGCTGGTGGACACCTGCCACATGGCATCGGCGGCCTGCTGCAGGGAGTCGAAATACACCACCCGACCGAGGTACTGACCGATGCGCTGGATCGCCTCCCACTGGATAGTGGGACCGACATCGTTGAGCACCAGGCGGTGCACCTTCAGACCCATGGCCGCGCCATGCGCAGCCACCGCCATGCCGATGAGCCCGCCCATGCTGGTACCCACCCAATCAATTTCCTTCAAACCCAATTGCTGGACCAGCGCCAGCATATCGGTGGCATAGGTCGGAATCTGGTAGCCCATCGGGTCGCTCAGAAAATCACTGCGGCCGCGCCCCACCACATCCGGGCACAGCACACGCAGTTGTCCGTCGCTGGCAGCCAACAGCGTCTGGGCCAGCACGTCGAAGTCACGCCCCTGGCGCGAGAGTCCATGTACACAGACCACGGTGCGTGGCGCATCCGTAGCGCCCCAACTCCAGTACGCCATACGATGCCCGCCTTGGCTGTCAGGGCACTGTACGTAATTCAGCGTAGGTTCAGACATGGTGCAATGGGGCGTTTGATAATGCCCGCATCCTACTGGAATCAACCCCTTTATTTCAAAAGAGAGACACCATGCTTCAAGGAAAAACTGCACTTGTCACCGGCTCCACCAGCGGCATCGGCCTAGGGATTGCGCACGCTCTGGCGGCCCAGGGTGCAAACATCGTGCTCAACGGTTTTGGTGACGCCGAAGGCCCCAAGGCTGCCATTGCAGCGCACGGTGTACAAGTGCGCTACCACGGCGCCGACATGAGCAAGCCGGCCGATATTGAAGCCATGATGGCCTACGCCGCCCAGGAATTCGGCCGCGTCGACATTCTGGTCAACAACGCCGGTATCCAGCATGTGGCCCGCATCGAGAATTTCCCGGCCGAACGCTGGGATTCGATCATTGCCATCAACCTCAGCAGCGCTTTCCACGCCACACGTTTGGCGCTACCGGCCATGCTGGCGCAGAACTGGGGCCGTATCATCAACGTGGCCAGCATCCACGGCCTGGTCGCCTCGGCCGAAAAATCGGCCTACGTCGCAGCCAAGCACGGTGTGGTGGGCTTGACCAAGGTGACTGCCCTGGAGAACGCCACCACTGGCGTGACTTGCAACGCCATCTGCCCCGGCTGGGTGCTCACGCCCCTGGTGCAAAAGCAGGTGGATGCCAAGGCACAGGCACTGGGCATCAGCAACGAAGAAGCCACCAAGAAACTGCTGGGTGAGAAAGAGCCGTCGATGCAGTTCACCACCCCCGAAGAATTGGGCGCCCTGGCCGTGTTCTTCTGTTCGCCCGCTGGCAACAACGTGCGTGGCGTGGCCTGGAACATGGATGGGGGCTGGACCGCACAATGAGGGCTACGCCCATTTACCCTGCTTTCCGCCCTCTGCCCGCACAAAATATAAACAGTACGCTACTAATTCTGTAGCAAATTGTAACTACTGCGACTGCTTGAAAGCCATGACAGCCTGATTGCGCAGGGTACGCAGCAGGGAAAGCTCTTTCTCATCCAATGTCAGGCTGTCGCGCTGGATCTTGTCGGCGTAGATCAGGCCAAACGGCGCGCCCTTGATCTGCAATGGCAACAGCAAAAAAGCCGGAGCATTCAGGCCAGTGCGGTACCAACTAGGCAAGCGCTGTTCAATGCGTGATTCACTGGCATCGCTGATCATGGTGTCCGCACCCTTGTTGCAGACGATGGCGAACAGGTCGGGCGTCGTGGCCTTGAGATGGGTACGGAAGGTCTTCACATGCGCATCGACACCGGTGCCAAGGCCAAACCGGCCGATCATCATTTCGGTCTTGGCATCGCGCATGCAAAAGATGATGCGATCCAGCTCCATGGCACGGAACATGGTCTCCAGGATCATGCGCAGCACATCCGTGAGCTTGAAGTCCTCCACCATGGCATTGGTAATGTCCTGGATGCCGGCAGCCAGGGTGTCCCCCATGGGCACACGCACCGTCACGGCCCCCGTGGCCGCACCATGGCTCTCCACTACGTCCAGTGGCGCAGCAGCCGTGTGCGTAGCCTGCAATTCCAATCCAGCCAGGGCGCCATGCGTGGGCGGCCCATTGTGCCCATGGGCCTGGACATGCGCCTCCTCGGAAGGGGCCTTGAGCAATTTCGCAGCGGCAGACTGTGGCGCCACCTTGATTTCCATGGCCACCGCCAGTTCGACCAACTTCTTGCGCGCCTTGACCGTGGCGACCTGCACGTCCTTGGACGACAAGCCCATGGCACGCACGTACTTGGCCGTGGTCTGCTCGACCATGCGGTCCACGTCCTTCGGGTCGGTGTGCAACAGCACATCGGCGATGTCATTGGCTGCCAAGGCGACCCAGCGCAGACGTTCTGCAGGGTCCTGGGGAGTGGTCTGCGGCGGCGTCCCCTGGGGTTTGCTCATGCAGCGCACCATGGGTGCTGGCAGCCCCCAGGCCTTGGCAATGCCTTGGCCCAGCTCTTCAAAACTCATGCCCAGCACACTCAGTGCTGCAGCATGCTCGGTCATCGGCTCGCGGGTGTTCTGCACCAAGGTGCGCACGGCCCGCGCCTCTTCCGGAAAGTAGTACTGCACCAGCAGCCGTCCAAGGTTCTGGAACATCGCACCAATGAAGGTTTCCTCACTCTCCTTCACCGAAGGGCAGAGCTCGGCACCAATGGAGCCAGCCATGAGCGAGCGCAGGAACTCTTCCTTGAGCTGCGCCGCATG
This sequence comes from Rhodoferax sp., assembly GCA_008015235.1. Lineage (GTDB taxonomy): Bacteria > Pseudomonadota > Gammaproteobacteria > Burkholderiales > Burkholderiaceae_C > Allorhodoferax. Next base: position 95,959 of record SSFF01000008.1, read on the forward strand.
GGCCTTGTCGGCCATGTGCTCCAGCAGCACCAGGCTCAAGGCCATGTTGCGGATGCCGTTGAAACCCACGAGGGAAACGGCCCGCGACACCGTGCTGATGCTGCCGCCCCTGGCGAAATGGGCGCTGTTGACCAGACGCAAGAGCTTGTTTGTCAGCGCCACGTCCTTCAGGATTTCGTTGGTGACCGAATTGATGCTCTCCTTGTCGGAGTTCGCCATGCTCTGGATGCGCACGATCGACTCCGAAAGCGCCGGGAAGTCACTCTTGTGGCGCATGCGCCGCAGCAGGAAGTCCAGCGTGCCGCGGTTGGTGGCATTTCCCGCCATCGACTCAGCCTTGGGCACATCGGTACCGGACTTGGACCAGGACTCCAGTTCCGCCATGAACGCCCTGGCAGTCGGAAAGCGCTGACGCGGGTCCTTGGCAAGGGCCCGGGTCACGATCGAACGCAGCCGCTCGTCCACGTCCACCGGCGCATCGGCCGGAAACATCAGCTGTTCGTGCAATACCCGGTAGATGGCACGGTACGGGTCCTTCTCGGCAATCATGGGGCGGCCCAGCAACATCTCGGCCAGGACCATGCCCACCGCGAAAATGTCCATGGAGGGCGCAGGCGATGCCCCCCCGGCCGCTTCCGGCGACAAATACCCGGGGGTGCCACCGCTGGGCGTATCGGGTTCGGTACTGCGCGCATCCTTGATACGCGCAGCAATGCCGAAGTCCATGACCCGGGCGCGACCCGCCTTGTCTACCAGGATGTTGGAAGGTTTCAGGTCCCGGTGCACCACGCCGGCCGTGTGGGCGGCCGCCAAGGCGTCGAGAACATCCAGCACCAAGGCCACTGCAGCCGGCCCTGGCATGGCCCCGCGCTCCTGCAGCAGGGCTGCCAGCGTTTGGCCATCGACATACTCAAAGACCAGATAGGGCTGCCGTTCCTGGATGTCGGCCTCATAGACCGGAACAATGTTGGGATGGGTGACACGCCCGGCGCTGCGCGCTTCCTGCAGCCAATGGGCCACCGCCGTTTCGTCCGAGCTTTCACCCAGGCGCATGACCTTGATGGCCACTTCGCGTTCAAGGCGGGGATCAAACCCCAGGTACACGATGGACTGCGCACCTTGCCCCAGGCGCTTACGCAACTCAAACCGTCCCAACATCGAAGCACGCGCCCCGTTGGGATTGGGACGACTATTGGAGAACTGCGGTGCCTCGGCCATGGATCAGCGTCATAAAAGATATACCGGGATCTTAGTATGACACTTCGCATCCATACCGGAGCGTGAATTGCAGGAAATCAGCCGGGTTTCAGGGCGGGCGCTGCGCGTTGGCGTTGCGCTGCTGGCGCAATTGCTCGCGCAAGGCCATGCGCTCTTCCGGGCTGAGTTGGTGTGACCGTCGCTCGGCGGCCTGCTCCCGCTCCTCGCGCGGGGGCGGAGCTTGGTGGCGAATCAGGTCACGCAACTCTTCGCGTTGTCCCCGTGGTTCATGCTCTGCCGAACGACCTGGCTCGCTGCCACCTCGGGGCGAACGACCATGCCCACCACCCTGCTGCGCCCATGCGCTGGTGCCGGTCAATGCAATAGCAAGCAGCAGAAATGTGAGAGTTTTCATGGAATAACAGCCTAGTCCGAAGCGTACACAGAGTGTGGGAGCTGGGGCGCATAATGAAAGTCCGCTTTTGTAACAGCTTGCAAAGCCTCCTTCGGACAAGCAGGATTCACCCAACGCATTGGCATACTCTCCCGTCAAAGGTTCGTCCCCATGCAAACGCCCAGCAAACGCCCCAGCCGCATTCTCGTCGTCGACGATGACACCCGAATCCGTGAATTGCTCAAACGTTTTCTGGAACAGGAGGGCTTCGAAGTCCTGACAGCCGAAGACGGCCGCGCCCTTAACAGGGTTATGCAGCGAGAAACCGTCGACCTGCTGGTGCTCGATGTCATGATGCCCGGAGAAGACGGCTTGTCCATCTGCCGTCGCCTTCGCGCCGCGAATGAGCAGGTGCCGATCATCATGCTCACTGCCAAGGGGGAAGACGTGGACCGCATCGTAGGCCTGGAGATCGGTGCCGACGATTACATGGGCAAGCCATTCAATCCGCGCGAGTTGCTCGCACGAATCCATGCGGTGCTGCGCCGTCGCCCGGCCAGTGAAGTGCCTGGAGCACCTTCCAGCGAACCCGAAAACGTGCGTTTCGGTCCCTTCACCCTGGATCTGGCCGCACGCACCCTCCACAAGGATGAGCAGGCCCTGAGCCTGACCACGGGTGAATTTGCCATGCTCAAGACCCTGGTGCGTCACCCGCGGATTGCCCTTTCTCGCGAAAAACTGGCCCAGTTGTCGCGCGGGCGCGGATTCGAGCCGTTCGACCGCAGCCTGGATGTGCAGATTTCACGCCTGCGCAAGATGATCGAAGAGGATCCGGGCAATCCGCGCTACATACAGACCGTCTGGGGCGTGGGCTATGTTTTCGTACCCGATGGCGGCACGGCCGGCTGAGGCCCCACATACCCCGTGAAGTTCCGCACCGAGTCGTTCAACGTCGATACCGAGGCCACGCCGCTGGATGCCCCGCGGGCGGTCAGCGCCCTGCTGCCCAAGGCACCCATGGCAGGCATGAGCCTGTTCTGGCGCACCTTCATGCTGCTGGCCCTGCTGCTGCTGGGCAGCATCCTGGCTTGGCTGCAGACCTGGCGCTCGCTGGAGCTGGAACCCCGGGCCCGACAGACCGCCCAGCAACTGGCGTCCCAGGTCAATCTGAGCCGCGCCGCTCTCGTGCATGCCGATGCGATTGCCCGGGTGTCGCTGCTCAAGACCATGACCCAGGAAGAAGGCCTGCGCATTGTGGTGCGCGAAGCCGATGACCGGATCGAACCCTTTGAGAATGACGCCCTGGGGCGCGCCATCCATGCCGAACTGGTGAAACGTCTGGGGCGCAACACCCTGACTGCCAGCCGCGTCAACGACCAAGATGGCTTGTGGGTAGGCTTTGACATCGAAGGGGACGACTACTGGCTGCTGGCCGACGAAGCACGCTTCGACACTGCTGGCGGAAAGATATGGACCATCTGGTTGGTAGTGGCCGCGGTGTTGTCCCTGGCCGGTGCCGCAGCCATTGCCAGCCTTATCAACCGGCCACTCAAACAGCTGTCCTTTGCGGCCAGCCGGGTACGCGAGGGTGACTTCGACGCCAGCAAACTCGACGAAGAGGTCTACACCAGCGAGATCCGCGAGGTCAACATGGGATTCAACCGCATGGCCCAGCAATTGGCCAAGGTCGAACAGGAGCGTGCCGTCATGCTGGCCGGCATTTCGCACGACCTGCGCACCCCGCTGGCACGCTTGCGCCTCGAAACCGAACTCAGCGTAGCTGACCTCGACGCCCGCGCCCACATGGCCGCTGACATCGCCCAGCTCGACGCCGTCATCGACAAGTTCCTGGACTACGCCCGTCCTGGCAAAACCGTGCTGGAAGGCGTTGACGTCGATGACGTGGTCTACAACGCTGTGTTCCCCTTTGAAAAGCAAGACAACGTACGGGTACAGGTTCGCGCCTGAAGGTGCTGGCCGACCCGGTGGAGTTGGGCCGTGTCCTGTCCAATCTGCTGGAAAACGCCTGCCGCTACGGCAAGACCCCTACCACCGGCCTTGCCGTCATCGACATCACGGCGCGGGAAGAAGACGAGTGGGTGCACATCAAGGTGCGCGACCACGGCCAGGGCGTTGCCCCCGAACAACTGGCCCACCTGACACAACCCTTCTTCCGGGGCCAGACCGCACGCACGGCAGCCAATGGCGCTGGCTTGGGGCTTGCCATTGTCGAAAAAACCGTGCAACGCATGGGCGGCCAGCTGTGGCTGGCGAATTCCAGTACCGGAGGTCTGGCGGTGCGCATCCGCCTCAAACGCGCTACCTAGAAGCCTGTCCCGCCCGCACTAGGGTTTGAGCAAGAGCGCAATGGCGCGCGCTTCCATGGCCTCACCGGCCCCCACGGGACCCATTTTTTCGGCCGTCTTGGCTTTGACGTTCACTTGGTCGACCCCGATTTCCAGCAGCTGGGCAATGCGCGCGCGCATGCTGTCAATGTGCGGGGCCAGCTTGGGGGCCTGGGCAATCACGGTGCTGTCGATGTTGCCAATTTCAAAGCCTTGTGCACGCACCCGCCGCGCCGCCTCGGCCAGCAGAACGCCCGAATCCGCCCCTTTGAACTGGGCATCCGTGTCTGGGAAATGACGCCCGATGTCCCCCAGTGCGGCTGCGCCGAACAAGGCATCGGTAATCGCATGCAGCAAGGCATCGGCATCGGAATGGCCCAGCAGCCCCTTGGAATGCGGAATGGTCACTCCCCCCAACACCAACGCACGCCCCTCCACCAATGCGTGGATGTCCCACCCTTCACCTACACGAAACTGCATGCCACTCCACCTTGTCTGATTAGGGAAACCGCCCCTGTGCCCGGTACACCCGAAACGGTAGACTGTAGCGCACGAAAGGACCACCGCATGCGTTTCTCTGAAGACAAACTGGCCCCGCTGACCTGTACCGATGGCGTTCAACGCACCATCCACATCTGGGAGCCTCAAGCTCCGAAAGCGGTGATCCTCGCCATCCATGGCGGCATGGCCCATGCGGGTGACTATGTGACACCGGCCCTGTATTTCCGCCCCCATGGCATTGCCACCGTCAGCTTTGACATGCATGGCCATGACGGCAAGCAACGCGTTGACATTCCGGGTTTCGAGACCTTCCTAGCAGACATGGCGCTCATGCTGCAGTGGACCAAGGCCAACTACCCAGGCCTGCCCATTTTCATCATGGGGCACTCCATGGGCGCCCTGATTGCCACCCATTTGGCCCTGGGGCGCTTTGCCAACGACACCGACATCAAGGGCTTCGTGCTGTCTTCGCCCTACTACGTCAATGCCGTCAAGGTGCCCAAGATCATGCTGGCGCTCTCCGGCATCCTGGCCAAGCTCTTTCCCACCGCCAAGGTGCCCATGGAAGCCGTCACCGACCTGCTGACGCACGACCAGGCCATCACCGCGCGCCACTACGCCGACGAGAAGGACAACATCCGCGCCAGTGAAGCCAGCTTCCGCTTTGCCACCTCATTACTGGGAGCCCAAGCTGCGCTGGCTGGAGGCTTGAGCGGGATCAAGCACCCGGTGTTTGCCGTGGTAGCCGGTGACGACAAGCTGGCCAATGCCCAGGCATCACAAACGTTGCTGGCCGGAATCGCTCCGGCCCAGCTGGAATTCCACTACTACCCCAAGAATTACCACGAGAACTTCAACGAAGTGAACCGTGACACCATCTTCGCCAACATCCTGACCTGGATGCGCAAACAGGCCGCCGGCCTGTAAATTCAAGCGTTTTTTGCCTTTAGCCCGCGTGGATATTGCGCAAGTAGCTGCGTTTTTTATAGCAACTCAAGACTCTCGGCTGCACAGCACCGCTTCGGCCAGGGCAAAGTCCTGCGGGTAGGTCACCTTGAAGTTTTGGGCGCTGCCTTGCACCAGCAGCGGGGCATGGCCCGCCAGTTCCATGGCGCTGGCTTCGTCGGTCACCGCATCGCCTGCCGCCAGCAAGGCGCTGCGCAAGGCACCCAACCGGAACATCTGGGGGGTCTGGGCCAGCCACTTGTCGCTGCGGTCCACGGTCTGGGCCACGCGGCCATCCACTTCGCGCTTCAAGGTGTCGGGCAGTTTCAAGGCCAGCAAGCCACCTACCGGGTCGGGTAAACAGGCATCGATCAGGCTGTCGACCTGCTGCGCAGTGATCAGGCAGCGTGCAGCGTCGTGTACCAGCACCCAGTCTTCGGGCTCGGCCCCCCGGTCTAGCAAGGCAGACAGCCCATTCAAAACGCTTGCAGCCCGCGTGGAACCTCCGCAGTCAGCTACCAAAACAGAAGCACCTGACTGCGCAGTGTGATCTGCGAAAAATGAGTCCCCCGCACTCACCACCACCAGCACGCCTGCCAGGCGCGGCACGGCGGCAAACGCAGCCAGCGTATGCAACACCATGGGCTGGCCCGCCACAGGCTGGTACTGCTTGGGGCCCGCGGCGCCCGAACGCGAACCGTTGCCGGCACAGGGAAGCAGGGCCCAAAGACGCGGAGAGGCCGGTATGGATTCGGGTAATTGCGTAGTCACAGGATGAAGTGATGCCAAAGTGGCCCAAGGGGCAAAGGCCCCCATTCTAAAATCCACCCCGACATGGATTTACCCAAACTGACCCCGGGCAAGCGCTACACCCTGCCCCGCCCCCCCGCCAACGCCGACGCCCTGCTACTGGCCCAGTTGGCACAGCGCGAAAAAGCACAAGGCCGCACCACGGCCATCGTGACCGCGGACGCCACCGACGCCCAGCGCCTGGTGGAGGAAATCGCGTTCTTTGCCCCCGACATCCGCTGTGTGCTTTTCCCCGACTGGGAAACGCTGCCCTACGACAGTTTTTCTCCACACCAGGACCTGATCAGCGAGCGCCTGGCCAGCCTTTGGCGCATCAGCCAGCGCGGCAAGGATTCGGCCGACGTGATCCTCATGCCAGCCACCACGGCGCTGTACCGCCTGGGGCCGCCCTCCTTCCTGGCGGGCTACACCTTCGAGTTCAAGGCCAAGCAGCGGCTGGACGAGGCCAAGCTCAAGGCCCAGCTCACCATGGCGGGCTACAACCATGTGAGCCAGGTGGTCAGCCCCGGCGAGTACGCGGTACGCGGCAGCCTGATCGACCTGTTCCCCATGGGTTCGCTGGTGCCCTACCGCGTGGACCTGTTCGACGACGAGATCGACTCCATCCGCACCTTCGACCCCGACAGCCAGCGCAGCCTGTACCCGGTGCCCGAAGTGCGGCTGCTGCCGGGACGCGAGTTCCCGATGGACGAGACGGCACGCGCCAAGTTCCGCAGCCGCTGGCGCGAACTGCTGGACGGTGACCCGACCAAGAGCCGCATCTACAAGGACATGGGCAACGGCGTGGCCACGGCCGGCATCGAGTACTACCTGCCGCTGTTCTTTGAAGAGACGGCCACGGTATTCGACTATGTGGGCGCAGAGGCCACCGTGGTGCTGCACGGCGACCTCGAAGCCGCCATCCAGCACTTCTGGCAGGACACCAAGGAGCGCTACCGCCTGGTGCAGGGCGACCCGGAACGCCCGGCCTTGCCGCCCGAGAGCCTGTTCCTCGGCGTGGAGCAGTTCTACGGCCTGACCAAAGCCTACGCACAATTGGCCCTGCGCCCGCCCGAGGCCCCGAGCGCCGACAGTGCCCCCTTTGCCGAACTGGGCCCCCTGCCCGACCTGGCCGTGCTGCGCGGCGTGGAAGAGCCGCTGACCAAGCTGCAGCGTCACCTGGCCAACTCGGCACAGCGCGTGCTGATCCTGGTGGAAAGCGACGGCCGCCGCGAAAGCCTGCTGGACTTCCTGCGCGCTTCCAAGCTGGACCCACCGGCCTTCGATTCGCTCGCAGAGTTCCGCACCAGCTCCGAAAAGCTGGGCATTGCCACCTCGCCCATGGGTGCGGGTTTTGCCTGGCTGGAAGCCGGGATTGACCTGGTCACTGAAACCGAGCTCTTTGCAGCCAGCGCCACGACCCGTCGGCGCAAGAAGCAGGAGCAGGTCAGCGACGTCGAAGCGCTCATCAAGGACCTGAGTGAGCTCAACGTGGGGGACCCGGTGGTCCACAGTGCCCACGGCATCGGGCGCTACCGTGGCCTCATCAACATGGATGTCGGCAACAAGGACGAGGACGGCAATCCAGCACTGCAGGAGTTCCTGCACCTGGAATACGCCGACAAGGCCACGCTCTATGTGCCTGTGAGCCAGCTGCAGCTGATTTCCCGCTACACGGGGGTGAGCGCCGACGAAGCGCCGCTGCACAAGCTCGGCTCCGGCGCCTGGGACAAGGCCAAGCGCAAGGCCGCCGAACAGGTGCGCGACTCGGCCGCCGAGCTGCTCAACATCTACGCCCGCCGCGCAGCCCGTGAAGGCCACGCCTTCCGCTACAGCCCCAACGACTACGAAGCCTTTGCCAACGACTTCGGCTTCGAGGAAACGGCCGACCAGAACGCTGCCATCCACGCCGTCATCCAGGACATGATTTCGCCGCGCCCCATGGACCGCCTGGTCTGCGGCGACGTGGGCTTTGGCAAGACCGAAGTCGCCTTGCGCGCCGCTTTCGTGGCCGTGACCGGCGGCAAGCAGGTGGCCTTTCTGGCACCGACCACGCTGCTGGCCGAACAGCACTACCAGACCCTGGTCGACCGTTTCTCCAAATGGCCGGTGAAGATTGCCGAAATGAGCCGCTTTCGCAGTGGCAAGGAAATCAGCGCCGCGCTCAAGGGCGTGGCCGACGGCACCGTGGACATTGTGGTGGGCACGCACAAGCTGCTGAGCGAGGCCACCCAGTTCAAGAACCTGGGCCTGCTCATCATCGACGAGGAACACCGCTTCGGCGTGCGCCACAAGGAGCAGATGAAGGCCCTGCGTGCCGAAGTGGACGTGCTCACGCTCACCGCCACCCCCATCCCCCGCACGTTGGGCATGGCGCTGGAGGGCCTGCGCGACCTGAGCGTGATCGCCACGGCGCCGCAACGCCGCCTGGCCATCAAGACCTTTGTACGCACCGAAGGCAATGGCGTCATCCGCGAAGCCGTGCTGCGCGAGCTCAAACGCGGCGGCCAGGTCTACTTCCTGCACAACGAGGTAGAAACCATCGAAAACCGCCGTGCCAAGCTCGAAGAGCTGCTGCCCGAGGCCCGCATCGCCGTGGCCCACGGCCAGATGCCCGAGCGCCAGCTGGAAGCGGTGATGCGCGACTTCACGGCGCAGCGCAGCAACCTGCTGCTGTGCTCGACCATTATCGAGACCGGTATCGACGTGCCCACGGCCAACACCATCGTCATGAGCCGTGCCGACAAGTTCGGCCTGGCCCAGCTGCACCAGTTGCGCGGGCGCGTGGGCCGCAGCCACCACCAGGCCTACGCCTACCTGCTGGTGCCCGACGTCGAAGGCCTGACCAAGCAGGCCCAGCAGCGCCTGGATGCGATCCAGGCCATGGAGGAACTGGGCAGCGGCTTTTATCTGGCCATGCACGACCTGGAAATCCGCGGTGCCGGTGAGGTGCTGGGCGAAAACCAGAGCGGCAACATGCTCGAAGTGGGCTTCCAGCTCTACAACGAAATGCTGTCCGAAGCGGTGCGCTGCCTCAAAGCGGGGAAGGAGCCTGACCTGCTCGCCCCCCTGAACGCCACCACCGACATCAACCTGCACGCCCCGGCACTGCTGCCCGACGAATACTGCGGCGACGTGCACCTGCGCCTGAGCTTCTACAAGAAGCTGGCCACGGCCAAGACCACAGCCCAGGTGGACACCCTGCTCGAAGAAATCGTGGACCGCTTCGGCAAGCTGCCGCCCCAGGCCCAGACCCTCATCGACACCCACCGCCTGCGTGTCATCAGCCAGCCCTACGGTGTGGTCAAGGTGGATGCAGCGCCGGGCGTCATCAACATCACCTTCAAGAAAGACGCCCCCATCGACCCCATGGGCGTGATTGCGCTGATCCAGAAGAACCGGCACATCAAGCTGGTGGGCAACGAAAAACTGCGCATCGAGCGCGAACTGCCCGAGGTGAAAGCCCGGGTGCAGATGGTGCGCGACGTGCTGCGCTCTCTCGGCACACCGGTGTCTGCCGCCTGAACTTCATGCAGAATCAACCCCTAGCCCTCACGGAATCTGCGTAGATAGCTACTTTATTCATAGCAAATCACTTGAACCTCATGTCCACACCCCAGGAAATCGCCCCCGGCCTTGTCGTCCAGAACCTCCCCCAAGCGCTGAAGCTGAGCGACTACAAGCTCATCGCCTTCGACATGGACTCCACCCTCATCAACATCGAGTGCGTGGACGAAATTGCCGACGCCGCCGGGCGCAAGGCCGAAGTCGCGGCCATCACCGAAGCCGCCATGCGCGGTGAAATCACCGACTACAAGGACAGCCTGCGCCAGCGCGTAGCCTTGCTGCGGGGCGTGACCGTGGCCCACATGGAAGAGGTCTATACCCAGCGTCTGCAGCTGAACCCCGGCGCCGAGGCCCTGGTCAAGGCCTGCAAGGCAGCGGGACTGAAGGTGCTGCTGGTGTCCGGCGGATTTACCTTCTTCACCGACCGCATCCGCGAGCGGCTGGGTATCGACTTTGCCCGCTCCAACGTGCTCGAAGTGGAAAGCGGCCCCAACTGCGGCCAACTCACCGGCCGCATGGTGGACCAGCCCTGGGGCGACATCTGCGACGGCGCCGAGAAGCGCCGCACCCTGCTCGAAGTGTCCACCCTGCTGGGTATCAGCCCCGCCCAGTGCATAGCCATGGGCGACGGCGCCAACGACCTGCCGATGATGGGCGTGGCCGGCCTCTCGGTGGCCTACCACGCCAAGCCCTCGGTGCGCGTCAAGGCCCAGGTGGCCATCAACAGCGGCGGGCTGGACCGCTTGCTGGAAGTGCTGCGCTGAACGGGGCCGATGCGGAGTGCTGCCAGTTCAGCGGCGCGCCAGGGGTTCCAGCAAGGATGCAATCCAGGCGCGTGCCTCGGCTTCCTCCCGAAAGCAGCGCATGGGCACACCGATGCTTTCAAAATTAGCTTGGTAGAAGCTGGCCATTAGTTCAAACCCCTCGACATCACCTTGTGCAACCCATGCCACGGCAACTGGCGGTCGCACATTGTCGACAAAGCTTTCCCGCAGCCCCTCGCGGTGTGCTTCGATCCCTTCCGGCGAAGTCAGCATGCTTTGCCGACACCGGCCCAAGATCGCCCAGGCCCGCTGAGGGGGATACTGGCGCAGATACACCAAGCGGGCAAGGTTGCTGGCCCGTATGGCCTCTACATTGAACGGTCCTTCGAGCAGCGAAACACCCAGATCAACCCCACCCATGATCTCGACGCGCCCATGGGCGCCAAAACGGCCCTGTGCGAAGTCGTCGATGGAGAACGGCATGAAGGGCTGCATGCTGGATAAGGGAATCTCGACTGATATGACCCACTGCGCATTCAATGGGTGTAGGCCAGCATTGCCAGCGTCAAGCCAGCGAGAAAGGCTGTTTCTACCACCATGAGCGCAATCGGCCGGATCCCCACGGAAACCAGCTCACCCAGGCGCGTTTTGAATCCAATCGCCGAGATGGCGATGACCAGACACCAGCGTGAAGCATCATTGCCCGCACTTTGAACAATAGCCGGTATCCAGCCCAGGCTGCCCATTGCCACCAAGACTGCAAACACGACCACGAACCAGGGAAGAATGGGAGGGCGTTCACTCTCTTCGGACTGCCCGCGGTACAGGGCTGCCAACACCACAATGACCGGCATGAGCATGGCCACGCGCATGAGTTTGACCACTGTGGCAGTATCCCCAGCATCGGTAGACACCCCGTAGCCAGCGCCGACGACTTGCGCCACATCATGGATGGTGGCCCCCAAAAAGATGCCGGTCGCATGGTCAGAATAGCCCAGTGCATGGGCCACCATCGGATAGGCGACCATGGCCAGGGTCGACAGTGCACTCACACCGATCACTGTGAACAGGGTCGCCTGCTCTTTGCGGGAATGTGCGGGTAGCACGGTGGAGATGGCCAATGCCGCCGAAGCACCGCAGATGGCGACAGCACCACCGGTCAACACACCGAACACGGCCTGGAAACCGGCCAGACGTGCCATGAGAACCCCCACCAAGATGGTCACCACCACCAATCCCGCCACCATTGTGATGGTGGACCACCCCATGGCAGCGATTTGCCCATAGGTGATGCGCAGCCCCAGCAGGGCCACACCTGCCCGCAACAGCTGCCTGGCCGCCAGTTCGATGCCGGGGCGGCATATCCCCTCTTGCGACAGGAAGTTCATGGACATGCCCAACAGCAATGCAAACAGCATGACCGGTGCGCCATAGTGCTGCGACAGAAAATTGGCCGCAGCCGCCACAGTGGCGCTGGCCATCAGGCCGGGAAAGATGGTACGGGCGTAGCTCCTCCCCTGTTGCCAGGTCAAGTTGGTCCGATCCATGGCGTTTACGCTGTCGGCAACTGGTATTCAGCAAACTGCTCGCGCAGCCTGACCTTCATCATCTTGCCGGTAGCCCCCAGCGGAATGGCGTCCACAAACACCACATCGTCCGGCGTCCACCATTTGGCGATGCGGCCCTCGAAGAACCGCAGGATGTCTTCCTTGCTCACCTCCGCTCCCGGCTTCTTGACCACCACCAGCAAGGGGCGCTCGTCCCACTTGGGGTGCTTGGCTGCAATGCAGGCGGCCATGGCCACGGCCGGGTGGGCCATGGCAATGTTTTCCAGGTCGATGGAGCCGATCCATTCGCCGCCCGACTTGATGACGTCCTTGCTGCGGTCGGTGATCTGCATGACGCCATCGGCGCTGATCCTGGCCACGTCACCCGTGGGGAACCATCCCTTTCCGGCGTCATCCGTCACCAACGGACTGTCCTTCTCCTGCTTGAAATAGGTATCGATGATCCAGTGCCCGCGCACCAGCAGGTCGCCGGAGACCGCGCCGTCGCGCGCCAGCTCCTTGCCCTCGGGGTCGACAATCTTCATGTCCACGCCAAAGACCACCCGGCCTTGCTTGGCCTGTACGGCCAGGCGTTCCTCGGTGCCGAGTTGGAGGTGCTCGGGCTTGAAGGCCATGACGGTGCCCAGGGGGCTCATTTCGGTCATGCCCCAGGCATGCAGCACGTGCACGCCATAGGTTTGCTCA
>SSFF01000017.1 GCA_008015235.1 Rhodoferax sp.
CAGCAGGCCCTTGCTGTCCATGGCCAGCAGCGGATCCCAGCGGCTGCCCCAGATCACCTTGAGCACGTTCCAGCCGGCGCCGCGGAAGTTGCCTTCCAGTTCCTGGATGATCTTGCCGTTGCCGCGCACCGGGCCGTCCAGCCGCTGCAGGTTGCAGTTGATGACGAAGATCAGGTTGTCGAGACCTTCGCGGGCTGCCAGACCAATGGCACTCAGCGATTCGGGTTCGTCCATCTCGCCGTCGCCCATGAAGGCCCAGACCTTGCGGTTTTCGGTGTTGGCAATGCCACGGGCGTGCAGGTATTTCAGGAAGCGCGCCTGGTAGATGGCCATCAACGGCCCCAGGCCCATGGACACCGTGGGGAACTGCCAGAAGTCGGGCATCAGCTTGGGGTGCGGGTAGCTGGGCAGCCCTTTGCCGTCCACTTCCTGGCGGAAGCTGTCGAGCTGCTGTTCGTTCAAACGGCCTTCCAGGTAGGCACGGGCATAGATGCCGGGGGCGCTGTGGCCCTGGATGTAGAGGCAGTCACCCCCATGGCCTTCGCTCTCGGCGTGCCAGAAGTGGTTGAAACCGGCGCCGAACATGCTGGCCACCGAGGCGAAGGAGCCGATGTGGCCACCCAGGTCACCGCCGTCGGCGGGGTTCAGGCGATTGGCACGCACCACCATGGCCATGGCGTTCCAGCGCATGTAGGCGCGCAGGCGCTTTTCGATCTGGATATTGCCGGGGCAATGGGCTTCCTGCGCCGGTTCAATGGTGTTCACATAGCCGGTATTGGCCGAAAACGGCATGTCGATGCTGTTCTGGCGCGCGTGCTCCAGCAGTTCCTCCAGCAAGGCGTGGGTGCGTTCGGGGCCTTCGGCCTCGATGACGGCGCTCAGAGCGTCCAGCCACTCCTGGGTTTCCTGGGAATCGTAGAGCGCGGTGGCATTCGCGGGCGCGGCGTTGGCAGACATGCGGTTCTCCTTGGTTTTTTGAGCCTGGTCAGACGCAGGCGATTGGGTAATTTAGTACGACGTCTCTAGTTTCGCACAAGTTTTTCATTTTTTCAATATGCGCTATAGCATTTCATATTACGGTATTTAAAAGGACTTTCTGACGTTGGCCTCTTCTACACTCGCCCCATGCCGATCCCGAACCTGATACACATCCCGGACCAACTGGGCATTCCCACTGTCGGCAAGGCCCGTCGCTGGTGGCAGCGACTTACCCCCTACCGCCAGGACCGCGTGGCCATGCTGGCCCCCTTGGCTGCGGTACTGCTGTTTTTCAGTGCCATCGTGGCAGCGCTGGGCTATTTGCGCATTGAAGAAATCGAACGTGAGCACGAGGCTGTGCAGCGCGACGTGGAATACTCCCAACAGCGCCTGCGCTTGCGCCTGCTGGAACGCCAGGAACAGTTCATGCGCGTGGCGCGCGAAATTGCCAATGGTGAACTGGACGGCACGGAATTCAAGGCCCGCGCCGAGACCATGCTCAACCAGTATCCGGAATTGCAGGGCATTGCCTGGGTGGACGAACGCCGACGCGTGCGCGCCAGCCTGGGGACCGCAACGCTGGCGGCCTACCAGCTCACTGCCAGCACGCCGCTGTCACAGCGCGGCGACACCGAAGCCGGCTTCCTGCAGGCACGCGAGAGCAACCAGATCGTGTACCTCCAGCACATCTGGTCCAAGAATGACCCCCCCTTGCTGCAAATGCATGTGCCACTCAATGAACGTGCACGCTTCTCCGGCGTGCTGCTCGCCGAATACTCGGTCGACGGCCTGTATCGCTACGGTGTCCCCTCGGAGGTGACTTCGCGCTATGCCGTGTCCCTGCTCGATGCCAACGGCTCCCTGCTGGCCGGCACCGTGGTGCCGAACAAGAAGCTCATCAGCCCCTGGCTGCCCTGGGCCACACCACCCAACGAATACACCATGGCCGTATCGCCCGTGGGTGACGGGCTCAAGATCCGCGCCCAGGCCTACCGTGCTTCGTTGGGCGTCATCGGCAGCGGCCTGTTCTGGCTGGTGGCGGCACTGAGCCTGATGACGGCCTGGATGCTGATTGCCAACTGGCGCCACACGCGCAGGCGCCAGCAGGCCCAGCAGGCCCTGATGTCGGAAACCAACTTCCGACGCGCCATGGAAAACTCCATGCTCACCGGTATGCGGGCCATGGACCTGCAGGGGCGCATCACCTACGTCAATGCCGCCTTTTGCCAGATGACGGGCTGGTCCGAAGCCGACCTGGTGGGCCGCACCGCACCGTTCCCCTACTGGCCCGAGAATGACCGCGAACATCTTGCGGCCCGCCTAGAAGAAGAACTCAGCGGCAAAACCTCGGCAGGCGGCATCCAGGCACGCGTCAAGCGCCGCGATGGCACGCTGTTCGACGCACGCCTGTACGTGAGCCCCCTGATCGACTCCATGGGCACGCAAACCGGCTGGATGACATCGATGACCGACATTACCGAGCCCAACCGGGTGCGTGAACAGCTCAGCGAATCGCACCAGCGCTTCACCACGGTACTGGAGGCATTGGACGCATCCATTTCCGTGGCGCCGCTGGGCAGCGACGAAATGCTGTTTGCCAACAAGCTCTACCGCCAGTGGTTCGGCACCGACGCCAACGGTCATCTGCAACTCATTGCCCAGGCTGGCATGCCCCAAAGCAACCCCAGCGACGAGTCCCAGGACGACGTGGACTCCTTTGCCGGCTTGCCGATTTCGGCCTTGCCCGACACCGAAACCGAGCGCACCGAACTCTTCATTCCCAACTTGGGCAAATGGCTCGAAGTGCGCACGCGTTACCTGAGCTGGGTGGACGGTCGCTTGGCACAGATGGTGATTGCCACTGACATCACCAGCCAGCGCCTGGCCGAAGAACAGGCTGCCACCCAGACCGAGCGCGCCCAGGCCGCCAGTCGCCTGATCACCATGGGCGAAATGGCTTCGAGCGTGGCCCACGAACTGAACCAGCCGCTGACCGCCATCAACAACTACTGCAATGGTATGCTCACCCGCATCAAGGCCAAGCAGATTTCGGAGGAAGACCTGCTCAGCGCCTTGGAGAAGACCGCCAAACAGGCGCACCGGGCCGGGCAGATCATCCAGCGCATCCGCGCCTTCGTGAAGCGCAGTGAGCCCAATCGCACCCCCTCCGAGGTCAGTGTGATGGTGGCCGAGGCGGTCGAACTGGCCGAAATCGAGCTGCGCAAATTCAATGTGCGTCTGAACCCTTATGTCGCCGAACGCATTCCGCTGCTGCTGGTAGACCCGATCCTGATCGAACAGGTGCTGGTGAACCTGCTGCGCAACGCCGCCGAAGCCATTGACTATGCCTTGCGCCAGACACCGCAGCGCATAGTGGAGCTGCGCGTGGTACCCCGCCGACTCGACGACAAGGCCGTGGTGGAGTTTTCCGTGCAGGACACCGGCAAAGGCCTGTCGCCCGAGGTGGAAGCGCGTTTGTACGAAGCATTCCACTCGACCAAGCCCGAGGGCATGGGCATTGGCCTGTCACTGTGCCGCTCCATCATCGAGTCGCACATGGGCCGCATCAGTGCGCAGAACATCTACAATGGTGACGAAGTGGTGGGCTGCCGCTTCTCGTTCTGGATTCCCATGTCCGAGCAGGCAACGCAAGCCCCCCTCGATACCGCAACCCACAGTTAGCCCCCCTACTCCCATGAGCTTGATCCCCAAAAAAGGTACTGTTTACGTAGTGGACGACGACGAGGCCGTGCGCGACTCGTTGCAATGGTTGCTGGAGGGACGTGACTACCGCGTGCGCTGCTTCGAGTCAGCCGAGTCCTTTCTGAGCCGCTACGACGCACGCGAAGTCGCCTGCCTCATCGTCGACATCCGCATGGGCGGCATGACCGGACTGGAACTGCAGAATCGCCTGATCGACATGCGCTCGCCCTTGCCGATCACCTTCATCACCGGCCATGGTGACGTACCCATGGCTGTGGCCACCATGAAGAAGGGGGCAGTGGACTTCATCCAGAAGCCGTTCAATGAAGAACAGATCGCTGCCCTGGTGGAGCGCATGCTCGACCTGGCGCGCGAGTCCTTTGCCGAAACCCAGGTGGCCGCCAGCCGCGACGCGTTGCTGGCCAAACTCACCTTGCGTGAATCCCAGGTGCTGGAACGCATCGTCGCCGGGCGCCTGAACAAGCAGATTGCCGATGACCTGGCCATCAGCATCAAGACCGTGGAAGCGCATCGCGCCAACATCATGGAAAAGCTCGGAGCCAACACCGTGGCCGACCTGCTCAAGATTGCCCTGGGCCAGACACCCCCGAAAGTGCCGGCCTGAAAACGCACAACTTTTCATAGCTATTCACGCCCGCTCCCTGTGGCTTGCGGGCGTTTTTCATTGGAGAACTGAATGACAACCGCCCAAATCATCGACGGCAACGCCCTGTCCAAACAACTGCGTGGCGAAGTCGCCCAGCGTGCCACCGCCCTCAAAGCCCGCGGCCTGACCCCAGGGCTGGCCGTAGTGCTGGTCGGCGACAACCAAGCCAGCCAGGTGTATGTGCGCAACAAGGTCAAGGCCTGTGAAGACGCAGGCCTGCACTCGGTGCTGGAAAAGTACGACGCCAGCATGACTGAGGCCGAACTGCTGGCCCGCGTGGAAGCCCTCAACAACGACCCGGCCATCCACGGCATCCTGGTGCAGCTGCCTTTGCCCAAGCACATAGACGACCACAAGGTCATCGAAGCCATTTCCCCGGCCAAGGACGTGGACGGCTTCCACGTCGCCAGCGCGGGCGCGCTCATGGTGGGTGAAACCGGCTTCAAGGCCTGCACGCCCTACGGCTGCATGAAGATGCTCGAAAGCATCGGCATGAAAGACCTGCGTGGCAAGCATGCGGTGATCATCGGCCGCTCCAACATCGTCGGCAAGCCCATGGCCATGATGCTGCTGCAGGCCAATGCCACCGTCACAATCACCCACAGCGGCACCGCCGATCTGGGTGCCATGACGCGCCAGGCCGATGTGGTGGTCGCCGCCGTGGGCAAGCGCAATGTGCTCACCAAAGACATGGTCAAGCCCGGCGCCGTGGTCATCGACGTGGGCATGAACCGCAATGACGAAGGCAAACTCTGCGGTGACGTGGACTACGCCGGTGTCAGCCAGGTGGCCGGTTACATCACCCCCGTGCCCGGTGGTGTGGGTCCCATGACCATCACCATGCTGCTGGTCAACACCATGGAATCGGCCGAACGCGAAGCTGCGGCCCGCGGCTTGTAATCCCCCACGGTGCCCATAGGTTGTTTCAATGAATCCACTGCTCAGTACCACCGCCCTGCCCCTGTTTGACCAGATCCGCCCCGAGCACGTGGCGCCCGCCGTGGACACGCTGCTGGCCGATTGCGAGGCGGCCCTGGCCAAGGTCACCGCCGATGACTTCCCGGCCGATTGGGCCGCCATGTCCGCCGCACTGGACGTATGCACCGAGCGCCTGGGCGTGGCCTGGGGGGCCGTGGGTCACCTCAACAGCGTGGCCGACACGCCCGAGCTGCGCGCGGCCTACAACGAAGCCCTGCCCAAGGTCACCGACTTCTATACCCGCTTGGGGGCGGATGAGCGCCTTTACGCCAAGTACAAGGCCATGAACCCGGACGTGCTGACGCCGGCCCAGCGCCAAGCCCGCTCCAACGCCCTGCGCGGCTTTCGCCTGGGCGGCGCCGAGCTGCAAGGCGCCGCGCGCGAGCGCTTTGCGCAAATTCAGGAACGCCAGGCCGAACTGGGGCAGAAGTTCAGCGAAAACACGCTCGACGCCACCGATGCCTTTGCCTACTACGCCACGCTCGATGAACTGGATGGCTTGCCTGCCGACGTGGTGCAAGCCGCCCGTACCGGGGCCGAGAAGGACGGCAAGGACGGCTACAAGCTCACCCTCAAGATGCCCTGCTACCTGCCGGTGATGCAGTTCGCCCACAGCAGCGCCCTGCGCGAAAAGCTCTACCGTGCCTACGTGACCCGCGCCTCCGACCAAGCCGAACCCCTGGTGGCCGAGCGCGACAACGCACCCATCATCCGCGAGCTGCTGGCCCTGCGCCAGGAAGAAGCACATCTGCTGGGATACCCCGACTTCGGCACGGTATCGCTGGTGCCCAAGATGGCCGACTCCACCGCCACCGTCATCAGCTTCCTGCGGGATCTGGCCCGCAAGGCCCGCCCCTACGCCGAGAAGGATGTCGCCGATCTGCGCGCCTTTGCCAAGGACAGCCTGGGCCTGAACGACCCGCAAGCCTGGGACTGGCCTTTCATTTCGGAAAAACTCAAGGAAGCACGCTACGCCTTCAGCGAGCAGGAGCTCAAGGAATACTTCACCGCTCCGCGCGTGCTCGACGGCCTGTTTGCACTGGCACAAAGCCTGTTCGGCATTGCCATCGTGCCCGACACCGCACCGGTATGGGTGGAGGGTGTGCGTTTCTTCCGCATCGAGCGTGTACTGGACGATGGTGCGCGCAAGCTGGAGGGCCATTTCTACCTCGACCCTGCCGCCCGCAACGGCAAGCGCGGCGGCGCCTGGATGGACGGCGTGCGCTCGCGCTGGCTGCGCCCTGACAACCACAGCCTGCAGACCCCGGTGGCCCACCTGGTGTGCAACTTCGCCGAAGGCCAGGACGGCAAACCCGCACTGCTGACGCACGACGACGTGATCACCCTGTTCCACGAATTCGGACATGGCGTGCACCATCTGCTCACGCAAGTGGACGAACAGGACGTGGCAGGCATCAACGGCGTGGAGTGGGACGCGGTGGAGCTGCCCAGCCAGTTCATGGAAAACTTCTGCTGGGAGTGGAGCGTGCTGCAGACGCTGACCGCCCATGTGGACACGGGGGCACCGCTGCCGCGCGCCTTGTTCGACAAGATGATCGCCGCCAAGAACTTCCAAAGCGGCATGCAGACCCTGCGTCAGGTGGAATTTGCACTGTTCGACATGCTGCTGCACACCGAACACCAGCCCAGCGCCGACTTCATGGCCCTGCTGCAATCGGTGCGCGCCGAAGTGGCGGTACTGCCCAGCCCGGCTTTCAGCCGCACGCCGCACACCTTTAGCCACATCTTCGCCGGTGGCTACGCAGCCGGGTACTACAGCTACAAGTGGGCCGAGGTGCTTTCGGCCGACGCCTATGCCGCGTTCGAGGAAACGGTGCTTCCCGATGGTTCCCCCAACGGCGAAACCGGTAGAAAATACTGCCAGGAAATCCTGGAAATGGGTGGCAGCCGCCCGGCGATGGAGTCGTTCAAGGCCTTCCGGGGCCGCGAACCCCACATCGACGCGCTCCTGCGCCACCAGGGCATGGCAACCCAGGGTTGAACCGAAAATCGAGGCACTTACCGTATGAACCGACCATCGCAACTTCTGAACGTACTGGCAATGGCCATGCTGTCCTGTGTTGGCGCAGTGTCGCTGGCGCAAGCGCAAACCATCTACCGCATCGTCGGCCCCGACGGCAAGGTCACCTTCTCGGACAAACCCCCGGTGGCTGAACAAGGCAAGGTGACCGCCACCGGCGCAGGCGCCCGCAACAGCGCTGCCAGTGGCAACCTCCCTTTCGAATTGAAGCAAGTCGTCGGCAAGTACCCTGTCACGCTGTACACGGCCCCCAAGTGCGCCCCCTGCGACGCCGGACGCAATCTGCTCAATGGCCGGGGCATTCCATTCAGCGAGCGTACCGTCATTTCCAATGAGGACATCGACTTCTTGCAGCGCTTGGCCGACACCAACAGCCTGCCCGTGATGACCGTTGGAGGCCAGAAGCTCAAGGGTTACAGCGACAGCGAGTGGATCCGCTACCTCGATGCGGCCGGGTACCCAGCGACATCCGTATTGCCTACAGGCTACAAGAATCCGGCGCCTGCACCGGCGGTCGCGATCAAGCCCAAGGAAGATCCCAAACCAGCCGAAAAACCAGCGCCCTCAGAAGCGCCTGCTCCGCTGGCTCCTGCTGGCCCAACACCGACCAATCCGGCGGGGATAACCTTTTAAAACAAGGCCGATCTGTAACGGCCTGCAGCATTTTGCGGAGGTGATCGCGATGGAAACACACAAACACGATCTGAGCCATCTTTTCCGCCAGTTGGGTATATCGGGTACCGCAGCCGACATTGAGCAATTTATCGCCCAGCATCGCTTGGAAAAAGGGGTTGCCCTGGCCGATGCCGCGTTCTGGACACCCGCACAAGCCCATTTCTTGCGGCGCGCGCTAGAGGAAGACTCTGACTGGTCCGAAGTGGTCGACGAACTGTCGGTACGCTTGGCCAGCTGATACCGAGCTGGCACGCCCTCGCCTGTTCAAGGCTTCCAGTGGGCCAGGCCAAACTTCTTTGACAATACCGCGTCGAGCTTGCGTGTGGGCAGCAGGCGCACCAGCAGCGGCAACACAAAACTGCCCTTGCCCCCACGCACGCGCACTGGGGGGGCAGATTGCAGCAAGGCGTCCACCACAGGTTTCACAAACTCCTCGGCGGGGGTGGCTTTCACCTGGCCAGCCTGGGCCCGGGCACGGATGCCGGCCGCCACCCCTTGAAACACGGACCCCTGCGGCAACCGGATGGCCGCTTCAGCGTGGTTGCCGAACGACGATTGCACGCCGCCGGGCTGAATGGTGACCACGGCAATGCCCAGGGGCGCAATCTCCATGCGCAAGGCATCCGTGAGCGCATGGATGGCCGACTTGCTGGAGCAATAGGCCCCGGCAAAGGGTGTGGTGAACAGGCCCACGATGCTGCCCACATTGGCAATGGTGGCACCCTGCCCCTTGGCCTTTGCAGCACGCAGCAAGGGCAAGGCAGCCCGTGCCACGGCAAAGGGGGCAATGACATTGGTCTCGTACTGGCGGCGCAGGTCGTCGCGCGTCAAGTCCAGCACGGCGCCTACCTGGGAAAAACCGGCGTTGTTGACCAGCAGGTTCAGATGGCCCTGCTCGGCCTGCACCTGGGCAAACGCCTGGCCGATGCTGGCGTCGTCGTTCACGTCCAGCACCAGGGTCCTGAGACCTTTCTGGGCCAACGCTGCCAGCGCCTCGGCCTTGCGCGCAGTGGCGTACACCACATGACCACGGGCGTGCAACTCCAGGGCCAAAGCCTGCCCAATGCCGCTGGAACAGCCGGTAATCAGTACGGTCGACGCCATCGCAATTCCTTCACAAACACAAAAGTGGGGCAGCGACGACCCGCTGCAGCTTCCCGGGACTCAGAATTCGAGCGTCTTCACGCCTTGTGAAGTACCCAGCAGGCACACCTGGGCCTTCTGGTAGGCAAATACGCCCACAGTGACCACACCGGGCCACTGGCTCACTTCAGCCTCGAAGGCACGCGGGTCGGTGATCTGCAGACCGGTCACATCCACAATGACCTGGCCGTTGTCGGTGACCAACGGTGCGCCGTCTTTCATGCGCACTTTGCCCGTGCCCCCCATGGCAGCAAACTGGGCGATGACGCGGTTGGCCGCCATGGGGATGACCTCCACCGGCAGCGGGAACTTGCCCAGCACCTGGACCAGCTTGGAATCGTCGGCAATGCAGACGAACTTGTCGCTCTGGGCGGCCACGATCTTCTCGCGGGTCAAGGCTGCGCCACCACCCTTGACCATGTTGCCGGCCCCGTCGATCTCGTCGGCACCGTCGATATAGACCGACAGGCGTGGCACGTCGTTGGAGTCGAACACGGGAATGCCCAGGGCCTTGAGGCGCGCTGTGCTGGCTTCGGAGCTGGAAACAGCCCCCTTGATCTGGTCTTTCATGCTGGCCAGAGCGTCAATGAACTTGTTGACGGTCGAGCCGGTGCCCACGCCCACGACTTCGCCAGGCACCACGTAGCGCAGTGCGGCCTCGCCGACGAGGGTTTTGAGTTGGTCTTGGGTCAAAGGGGCGGAAGATGTAGTGTTCATCGGGGAAAATAGCAGGTTGCTTCCGGCTCAAAATCATCCGCGTCGTCGTTGCTTCGCCTTGGTCAGTGCGCTTGCACTGCCTGCGGCTTCGCGCCTAGACGCGAACGATTTTGAACCGGAATAGGTACAAAAACTGGTCAAGGAATTATCCAATGTCTCTCATCCCCTACGGTCTGGCACGCAAAGTTTTGTTCCAGATGGACGCCGAAGCCGCCCACGAACTGACCATGGCGGGCCTGGCCATGACCCAGGGCACGCCCTTGCAAGGGGCCTACTGTGCCAGCCGGGTCAATGACCCCATCACCTTGGCCGGACTGTGCTTCCCCAACCGCGTGGGGATGGCTGCCGGACTGGACAAGAACGCCCGCTGCATCGACGGCCTGGGCGCCATGGGCTTTGGCTTTGTCGAGGTCGGAACCGTCACGCCCAAGGCCCAGCCCGGCAACCCCAAGCCGCGCATGTTCCGTATCCCGGAGCGCAATGCACTCATCAACCGCCTGGGCTTCAACAACGAAGGGCTGGACGCCTTCATTGCCAACGTCAAGCGCTCGCATCTGCGTTCCAGCGGCAGCCAAGACCTGTTGCTGGGCCTGAACATCGGCAAGAACGCCGCCACCCCGATCGAGAACGCCACCGACGACTACCTGATCTGCCTGGACGGCGTGTTCCCCCATGCCGACTACGTGACGGTCAACATTTCCAGCCCCAACACCAAAAACCTGCGCGCCCTGCAAAGCGACGAGGCGCTGGACGGCCTGCTGGGCGCCATTGCCCAGCGCCGCGCCGAGCTGGCAGAAAAGTACGCCACGACCGGTGCCGATGGCAAACGCACACCGCGCCACGTGCCCATCTTCCTCAAGATCGCCCCCGACCTCGACGAAACACAGGTCGGCGTGATTGCTGCCACTTTGCGCAAGCACGGCATGGACGGCGTGGTGGCCACCAACACCACCCTGGCCCGCGACGCCGTGCAGGGCCTGCGCCATGCCGAAGAAGCCGGGGGCCTGTCGGGCGCACCGGTGCTGGAAGCCAGCAACCGGGTTATCCGCCAGCTGCGCGCAGCACTTGGAAAGGATTTCCCGATCATCGGCGTGGGCGGCATTCTGAGTGCCTCCGATGCGGTGAGCAAGATCCAGGCAGGGGCTGACGTGGTGCAGATCTACACCGGTCTGATTTACCGGGGGCCGGACCTGGTGCGCGACTCGGCGTTAGCCATAAAAGGCATGAAATAAGGCCTCAGCCCGCATATATATTGCGTAATTAGCTCTTGTTTTTATAGCAAAATTTATTGCACCGGAGGGACTGGTGCTTCTACCGCCCCCCCAGCCGCGGCAGCAGGTGGCAAGGCATCGGTCCCAGCCATGCTGGGGGCCGGGCCAGAAAACACGACATAGCGTCCCTCCTGGTGGTCCAGCACCACTTGCCCGGGCAACTTCAACAACGCGGCAACCTCACCCGATTCGAGGCCAAAAGCCAAGCTGACCGCCTGATCACCCACGCCACCATAGGCGAAACCCCGCAGATCGGTGCGCATGCTCAAGCTCAAACGCGTTTGCAGGCCATTGCTGCAACGCAGGTCAATCTCACGACTAAAGAAGCCCGTTACCGGCATCCGACCCGAACAGCGAAGCACCGGTTGCTGCTCGGGATCACTCTCCAAGGCAATAAAACCGGTGTTGTCGTTGTACACCCGCAACTGGCCCTGCACCAACTGCTGCCCTACCAGGGCCACAGCAGGAGTGGTGCTGACAAAAAGACTCTGTGCGGTATCTGCCACCCGGGCGCATCCTGACAGCGCAAGCGCCGTCAGCACCAGCCCCGCTAAGGAAATACCCTTCATGCCTACCCCCACAGCCTGTTGTACGATGCTTGAAGCTTACCCAAGGAGCAGCACCATTGAACCCCGAGAAAGACCGCCCAAGCCCTGCTAATTCGTCGCGCCCGTGGCGCAAAGGCCTGTTGCAGGCCCTGGTTGTGCTGGTACTGCTTGCCACCGTGGCCATCCTGGCCGGCCCACGCAACAGCTTCGGACCACAGGCGCCCGCCACGCGGGCCGCACCACCGCAAGACCTGAGTCAACTGGAAACCTGGCTCCAGACCAGCGAAAAGGCCTTTACCAATGCAAAACCTGGGACCGCCAAAGGCCTTGGCTGGGCCGACCGTGCAGGAGAGCGCACACCCTGGGCCGTGGTCTACCTGCACGGTTTTTCCGCCAGCCGCCTGGAAACCGCTCCATTGGCCGATACAGTGGCACAGGCGCTGGGGGCCAACGTGTTCCACACCCGGCTTACCGGCCACGGACTCGATTCCGTCGAAGCCATGGGCAACGCCACGGTGCAGGACTGGATGGCCGATGCCGTAGAAGCTGTGCAGATCGGCAAGATGCTGGGCGACAAAGTGCTGGTGGTGGGGGTTTCCACCGGCGCCACACTGGCTGCTTGGGCTGCCCTGAGTCCGCAGGCCAAGGACATCAACGCCATGGTGTTCATTTCACCGAACTTTGGCCCCAAGGACAAGCGTGCCAACATGATCAACGGCCCATGGGGCCAGCAGATCGCCCTGGCACTGGAAGGGCCTGTGCGTGGCTGGACACCCGACAGCCCGGATGAGGCCAATGCCTGGACCACGCGCTACGCCACGCGCGCCATCTTTCCGATGATGGCCTTGGTGAAAGAGGTGCGCGAGAGCAATCTCGCCGCAGTCCAGACACCGCTGCTGATGCTGTACAGCGAGAACGATGAGGTGGTAGACCCGCAGGAAATCAAGGCCGCCTTTGCCCGCATAGGCAGCGCCCGCAAATCGCTGCAAGTGGTGGACTACAGCACCAGCAAGGGCCAGCACGTGCTGGCGGGCAACATCAAGGCTCCTACGGCTGTGGCCCCCATGGCAGAAACCATTGTGCAGTGGGTCAAGTCACTGCCCTGACAGTGGACGCTAGAGTTGAAGCGGTAGCGCAAAGCGCTGCTCCAGCCCGGCCAGAATCACGTCGATCAGCGCCCGCGCATTGGTGGCAGGCGGAATGTGCGGGGCCCATGGGTCTTCGGGCCCCATCACGATATTGAGGGACACCAGCCCGTGCAGGCCTTGCCAGTAGATCTGCGTCATCAGGTGTACAGCATGGGTTTCACTTTCTGACATACCGTCCCCCGACTTTCCGTAACCCATGCGGGTGCAGGCGAAATCGGCCATTAGGGCAAAGGCAAAGGCATACGGGTCCTGGTCGGCATTGCCATGTTCCACTTCGGCCGCCTCGGTCGGGGCGTGCGGACGGGGCTCCATGAATACCAGGGCGTATTCATCGGTATGGGCCAAGCCGTAATCCACATAGGCCATGGCTGCTTGGTGGAGACGCTGTACCGGGTCCTTGGCCGCGGCCGCGGCCCCCGACATGGCTGCCACCAGGGCCAGCAGGTCGGCGTCGAGCGCACGGGTGATAAGCGTGGCCTTGTCCTTGAAATGGGCATACACAACGGTAGTAGAAAAACCAGCCTCTTCCGCCACACGGCGGATGCTGACCTCGCGGGCGCCACCCTTCTTGATGAGCGCCTTGACCGCCGAAAGGATATGGTCCTGCCGTGCCCGCGCCTCACGCTCCTTGCGCTCCACCACCTTTGTCGCCACCACCTTCGGCATATACGCCACGACCCTTTCGTCCCTCAGGCCGTTGCAGCCATGGGTTGCCAGAAAGTGCTGATTTTCCCATGGTCAAGCACTGCGATATCACCAAACTGCTGCAGCACCGCTTCACTTTGGCGCGGGCGGAAGAACACCCAGTCGTCCACCGCCAGGTTCTGCAGCCCCGAGCCCACCAGCATCTGCTGGTTCGACGAAGTGCCGTACAGGCCACTGGGGGCCAGCCCGGCGGGCGATACCGGGTCGGCCAGCCAGTTGCCGCCGTAAATGAAATAAGCGTGCAGTTGGTTGCGGTCCCACAGGCGCACCGCGTCACCAATGGCTTCTACCCCCTTGGGCATCTGGAACTTCGCAGGCGCCTTGAGCACCGGGGTGGCAATGAACACCGCCGGTTGCAAGTCTTCGAGCAGGGACGTGTCGAAGTCCGATCCCTTGACCATGGCCGAACCCACCGAGAGTTCGTTCTCGACGCCGGAGCCGTCGTACAGGCGGTAGGTGGGTGAACCGGCCGCATTGAACACGGCGGCATGGGCCCCCGTGCCCAGGGCCTCCTGCACCTGGCGGGCGTAGCCGGCGTAGGTGCTGCGTGCGTGCTCCATGGCGTGCTGGCGGCTGCCAGCAAGGTCGGGAATCTTGGTGATGTGGGCGTCGTAGCCCATCAGCCCGCGCCACTCCAGCAAGGGCTCCTGGCGCAGGAGCGTCAGCATCTCGGCCATGGTCTGGGCGCTGTCGATGCCACCACGGTGCAGGCCCACATCGATCTCGAAACTCACCCCCAGCGGGCGTTTGAGTTGGCGCGCCAGTTCGCTGTACTGGGCCAGCCGCTGCGGACTGTCGATCAACCACTGCAGGTTGTGCGGCGCGGGTGGCGTTTTCACTTCGCGGTAGTAGCGTGCAGCCGCGGCCACCGGCATCGGCTTGCCCAGCAGGAAGTTCGAATCGGCGCGGCTCAGCTGCAGCAGCTGTGGCAAGCTGAACACCATGAGCCGGTCAGTCTTGGCCGCGGCGCGCACCTCGTCCAGCAACGCGAGGCTGGGCAGGGACTTGGCCACAACACGCAGCGGCATGCGTCCACCGATGTTCTGGACGATCTGCGCCACGTTGGCTTGCAGGCGTTGCCGGTCGATCACCAACGTGGGGGTCCCCAGCCCGGCATGCTGAAGCGCTTGCGACAAGGCGCTGAAATACGGTGTATGGGGGGCCCCATGCGCGCTGGGGCGCAGCACCGCAGCCCCAGCGCCTGCGGCCAAAACACCCAATGCTGTACGTCGATTCAACAGTTGCATGCATAACTCCTTGGAAATCGGTTCAAGCCGCCAGGCCGAATACGGCACGCAGGTGGGGGTTGAGGAAGCGGCCTTTGGGGTCGAGCTGTGCCCGCAGCGCCAGAAAGTCTTTCCAGCGTGGATACAGGGCTGCGAAATCGGCTCCCACATGGGCATGGAGCTTGCCCCAGTGCGGGCGCCCTTGGTACTTGCGAAACACCGGCGCAATCTCACGCACCAGGTAGTCGTACGGCTCACCCGCTGCAGCATGGACAGCAATGGAGCAGCTGTCACGCTGGTAGAACGGACTCAGCCACGCGTCATCACCCTGGACGAAGCGGAATTCCATGGGAAAGAACACATCGTTGCGCTTTTCCAGGGTTTGGATCACTTCGCGCACACAGGCCACACCGGATTCACGCGGCACATGGCATTCGGTCTCGTTGAATTTGGTGGGGCGTTGGGTCGACAGCAGCTTGTGCGCCCGATCCTGGGCGTGCTCGGTCTGTGCAGGGTCAATCAGTTTCTGGGCCACCCAACGGCGCAAATCCGGGAAACGGCCAAACCAATCGCGCAGCTTGCGCAGGTCGGCCAGCATTTCTTCGTCGGCCGAAGGTTCTCGCACCACCTCGGACGAGTCCACCACATCGTGGGTGATGGCGGCAGCATAGCCCGTGAAAGGCAGATAGTAGAACTCGAAGTGGCGGTGCTGGGCCGCCAAGGCGTAGGCCTGGTCGAGCAGCTCTTCCACCGGCAGCAACCAGACCTTGCGGCGCAGATTGAAGGCTGGCACCACCTTGACCTGGACCTTGCTCACCACCCCCAAGGCACCCAGCGATACCCGGGCGGCGGCGAGCCACTGGGGGTTCTTGCTGGCACTGCATTCAAGCAGGCTGCCATCGGCCAGCACCAGCTCCATGGCCTGTACGTCGGCGTGCAAGGCGGGCAACTGGGCACCCGTACCATGCGTGGCCGTACTGATCGCCCCCGCATAGGACTGCGCGTCAATGTCAGGCAGGTTGCGCAGTCCCACCCCTTGCGCATCAAGCGCCCGTGACAGCGCTCCCAATCGGGTGCCCGCCCACAGCGAGGCGGTCTGCATTTTGCTATCCACACCCAGCACCCCGGACATGCGGTCCAGCGACACAATCACACCCGGTGTAGGCACCAGCGGGGTGAACGAATGGCCCGCACCGACACAGCGCACCGGCTCTGTGCTGCTGCGCAGCAATTGCTGCAGTTGCGCCAGATCGACTGGTACCGCGAGCTGGCTGGCTGTTGAGGTGCTGGAGCCCGACCAGTTGGACCAGGACACTGCGGCCGTGGCTGCGGTAGACGCCATGGCTGTGACTGGCACCATGGCGGAAGGAAGTGCCCCCCAAGGGGCAATGCCTAAGGCTGCGGTCTTCAATGCCGTGCGGCGGGATACGGTGGCCATACAAACTCCTCAGGGTTGTTGTGCAGACATGAAGCGAATCAATGCCTCGAAGTCGCGGTCGGAACAATCGTTGCAATAGCCACGTGCCGGCATTCCCAGGTAGCCATCGCGTACATGAGCCAGCAATACTGGCATCCCCTGTTTCAAGCGCGGACTCCAGTGGGGTGCAAAACCTGTCAGCGGAGCCTTGGCCTCCACATGGGAGTGGCAGGTCCGACAAGAACGCTCATACAGCGCTGCCATCGACGGGTCGGCTGGAACAGCCTGCTGGGCATGGGCAATGGCTGTGGCATCGGGCTCTGCAGAGGGACCCGAGCACGCTGCGAGTACGAGCACACAGCCCGCAAGAGCAGCTTGCCAGCCGCAAAAGATGAGTCGGTAAAAGTACATTGGCACAGAAAATAAAACACAGTTATCTAATTAAAACAGTGTTTTTATATTTTGAGTGGCACCAAGCGCTAGGATTTACCCTGATACCTTGCGGGCAAGGAATTCACACTACAAGGCTGCTCCATGTTCGACTCGGCCCCGCAATACCTTCGCAGTTACTACAGTGAAAGCCTGGGCAGCAGCCCAGCCTTGCACCCCACGTTGCAGGAAAACCTGGAAGTGGATGTCGCCATCGTCGGCGCTGGGTTTACAGGCCTGTACACCGCGATTCGCCTGGCGCAGGCCGGACAGAAAGTGGCCATCGTCGAGGCCAGCCGCGTGGGCTGGGGCGCCTCGGGTCGCAATGGTGGACAGCTGGTGCTGGGGTTCTCGTGCGACATGCCACCCTTTGAGGCCGCCTTGGGGCTGGTTGGCGCACGCGCCGTGTGGCAGCTGGTACGCGAAGCGGCCCAAGAAATCCGCAACCTCATTCACGAACACCAGATCGACTGCGACCTGCGTAACGGCCACCTGTGGACTTCGGTGCTGCAACGGCGTGTCAAGCTGCTGCACGAATGGCAGCAGAAAGCAGCCCATAAATGGGGTTACGAGGACTTGCAGTTCGTGGGCAAGGCCGACCTTCCCCAGTACATTGATTCAGCACGTTACCAGGCCGGCTTGATCGACCCTCATGGCGGGCAACTGCACCCACTCAAGTATGTACTGGGCTTGGCTCAACTGGCTACGCGACTGGGGGTGCGCATTTTCGAGCAGACACGTGCCAAGCAGATCGAAGAGCAGCCCTTCAAGGTACTGGTGCACACTCCACAAGGATGCTTACGTGCGCAAAATCTGGTGCTGGCCTGCAATGCCTACATTGACAAGCTCTACCCGCCGCTGCAAGCCAAGGTCCTGCCGGTAGGCACCTACATCATTGCAACCGAACCGCTGGGACCGGAGCGTGCACGCAGCCTTTTACCCACTGGCTTGGCGGTCACAGACAACCAGTTCATCCTCGACTACTTTCGGCTGTCTGCCGACCACCGACTGCTGTTCGGCGGCAAGTGCACCTACACCGGGCATACACCACGTAACCTGGCCCAGTCCATGCGCGCCGACATGTTGCGTGTGTTCCCCCAATTGCAGGACGTCCGGATCGATTACGCTTGGGGCGGCCACATCGACATCACCATGAACCGTGCACCCGATTTCGGCCACGAGGGCGCGATCTACTGGGCCCAGGGCTTTTCAGGTCACGGCATCGTGCCAAGCTGCGTGGCAGGGCGCGTTCTGGCCAATGCCATCCTCGGCAACGACAGCGAACTCAAGTTATTCGAAGGCATTCCCCACCATCGCTTCCCCGGCGGTGAAAAGCTGGCCGGGCTGATGCAGGTGGCTGGAATGTCCTACTACCGATTGCGCGACTACTTTTAGAAAGTTTCCCAGTCGTCGTCTGAAGCCGCGGCAGGCTTGGGCGCCGGCTTGGCCGCTGCAATCTGGGCCGGTGCGGCGGGCTTGGCTGCAGGTTTGGGTGCGGCAGCCTTGGGCGCCGTGTGGCCACGGGCTGCTGCGCCTTGGGCGGTACCACTGGCCCGGCGGTCTTGCCCCGCAAAGGGCTTGCTGCTGGAGTGCGGGGCACGCACCTGCATCTTGCTCGGGGTCTGG
>SSFF01000041.1 GCA_008015235.1 Rhodoferax sp.
ATCACCGCCAGCGTGGAGAAGGTCGAACAGGGCACCAACTTGGTGGACCAGGCCGGGACGACGATGACAGAAGTCGTCAACTCCATCAAGCGTGTCACTGACATCATGGGCGAGATCAGTGCGGCGTCGAACGAACAATCCCTGGGCGTGAGCCAGGTGGGTGAAGCCATCGGCCAGATGGACCAGACCACGCAGCAGAACGCGGCCCTGGTGGAAGAGATGGCGGCTGCGGCCTCCAGCCTCAAGCAGCAGGCGCAGGAACTGGTGCAGGTGGTGGCGACCTTCAACATTGGCAGCGACACCCACGCCACGCTGGCCCACCATGCCAAACCGCTGATTCACCACGCCCCCGCCCCCAGCAAGCCCGCTGCGCCACGCCCCGCGGTTGCGCGGCCGACGGCAAAAAAGCCCAGCAGCCCGGCCATTGCGGCCGCGCCCAAGCCCGCCAGTCGCCCACCAGCAAGTGGTTCAGATGACGATTGGGAAACCTTCTGAGAACACCCGCACCGCCTCAGAACAGCGCCTGCAGCGTCCCCACAACGGCATCCGCCCCGGCGGTCTGCACAGGTTCCCCATGGTTGTAACCGTAGTCCACCAGCACCACCGGGCATCCCGCCGCGCGGGCTGCCTGCGCGTCATTGCTGGAATCGCCCACCATCAGGGCCTGGTGCGGCACCACGCCCAGTTGGCGGCAGGCCTCCAGCAGGGGCATCGGGTCGGGTTTCTTGCGCGCGACCGCGTCGCCGCCCACGACCACCTGGAAGCAGGAGGCCAGTCCCACACGCTCCAATAGGTCACGGGCATAGCGTGTGGGCTTGTTGGTGACGCAGGCCATGGGCACAGCTTGACGCTTCCAGTGTTCCAGCGCTTCGCGCACGCCGTCATACACCCGCGCCTGACGCCCATTGATATCGCGGTAACACGCCAGGTAAAGCCGGATGGCCTGCTCCAGCAGCGCCTGCTGTTCGGACATGTCCTCGGTGACCACTCCCAATGCCTGCTGCACCAGATCCAAGGTCTGCGTCACCAGATTTTCCGAGCCCTTGCCCACCAAAGGTTCCACTTGCGCCCGGGCGATACGGTAATGGCACCACGGTGCACCCAACGCGTCCAGCATGGCCTGCAAGGCCAGTACAAAGTCGTCCAGGGTGTCGACCAGCGTGCCATCCAGGTCCAGCAGAATGGCGCGGCGGTCCTGCGGCCGCAACACCACCGTGGCCATCAAGCCGCCAGCTGCTGGCGCATGGCGTCGATGACGCCCATGTAGTCGGGCTTGCCGAAGATGGCGCTACCGGCCACAAAGGTATCGGCCCCGGCATCGGCCACGCGGCGGATGTTGTCGGTCTTGATGCCGCCATCCACCTCCAGGCGAATGTCCTTGCCGCAGGCGTCAATGCGGCGGCGCACGTCCTCAATCTTGCGCAGGGCCGAGTCGATGAAACTCTGGCCGCCGAAGCCCGGGTTCACGCTCATGATGAGCACCAGGTCAATGTCGTCGATCACCCAGTCCAGCACGTCCAACGGTTCGGCGGGGTTGAACACGAGGCCGGCTTTCACCCCCTTGGATTTGATGGCCTGGATCGAGCGGTGCACATGGCCCGAGGCATCGGGGTGGAAGCTGATCAGATCGGCTCCGGCTTCGGCAAAACCAGCGGCCAAGGCATCCACCGGCGAGATCATCAGGTGCACGTCGATGGGCACAGCCACGCCGGCGGGGGTCTTGGCGTGGGGCTTCAAGGCCTGGCACACCATGGGGCCGAAGGTGAGGTTGGGCACGTAATGGTTGTCCATCACGTCGAAGTGGATCCAGTCGGCGCCAGCGGCAATTACGTCGGACACCTCTTGCCCCAAGCGGGCGAAATCGGCAGAGAGTATGGAGGGGGCAATGCGATAGGTCATGCGGGCATTTTATCGGTGCACATCCACACCTCTGAGGTTTTTGCCCTTTGGGCTACGATAGGCCCATGGCCAAGTACCACTTCACCATCGAAGTACAACCCCAGTACATCTCCGACCAGTCCGAGCCGGAAGACGACTCGTATGTGTTCGCCTACACCATCACCATCACCAACACCGGGGACATCACGGCGCAACTGATTGCCCGCAGCTGGAACGTCAACGACGCCAACGGCTTCACCGAAAAGGTCAAGGGACTGGGGGTGGTCGGGCAGCAGCCTCTGCTCAAACCCGGCCAGTCCTTCGAATACACCAGCGGCACCCGCCTGCGCACCCCCACCGGCACCATGCACGGCAGCTTTTTCTTCGTGGCCGAAGACGGCGAGCGCTTCGACATCGACATCCCCATGTTCGTGCTCGATGCCGTCTCAGGCCAGGACGACGGCCCTGGACGCACGCTGCACTAGCCTGGCAGCCATGGCCCGCGCGCACAACGCACCGCTGGGTGAATTTGCACTCATCCGCCGCTACTTCGACCGCCCCCTTCCCGAAGGCTCGCGCCACGGGGTTGCGCTGGGCATCGGCGACGACTGCGCACTGATCGCTCCGGGGCCGGGCATGCAGCTGGCCGTGTCGAGCGACATGCTGGTCAGCGGGCGCCACTTTTTTGCCGACGTGGACCCGCGCACCCTGGGCCACAAGGCCCTGGCCGTGAACCTGTCCGACCTGGCCGCCTGCGGCGCGCGCCCACTGGGCTTTACCCTGGCGCTGGCCCTGCCCGAGGCCAACCCGACCTGGCTGGAAGGCTTTGCCCAAGGCCTGTTCGCGCTGGCTGACGCGCATGGCTGCGCCCTAGTGGGTGGCGACACCACGCAAGGGCCGCTCAACATCTGCATCACTGTATTCGGCGAAGTGCCTGCGGGCCAGGCACTGCTGCGCAGTGGCGCCCAGGTGGGAGACGACATCTGGGTCAGCGGCTCGCTCGGTGATGCGGCACTGGCGCTGCAGGCCCTGCTGGGCCGCGCGACCGTGCCCACCGGCCTGCTGGAACGGGCGCGCGCGCGACTGGAATGCCCGACGCCGCGCGTGGCGCTGGGCCTGGCGCTGCGCGGTGTGGCCAGCGCCTGTGCCGATGTCAGCGACGGCCTCCTCGGCGACCTCGGCCACATCCTGGAACGCTCCCAGATCGGCGCTTGCGTGGAGATTGATTCCGCTATGCTTTCAGGAGCTTCCTGCGCAGACTACATGCGGGCCACTGACCGAAACGATGCCCAAACCCAGCAGTTGGCACAGCAATGTGTGCTAGCCGGTGGCGACGACTACGAACTGGTTTTCACCGCGCCTGCCACACGGCACGACGCCGTGCTGCAGGCCGCGGCCGCCAGCCAGACGCCGGTGCAGCGCATCGGCCGCATCGAGGCCACACCGGGGCTGCGCCTGGTCGATGCCCAGGGCGTGCTGCAAAACCTGCAGTTCGCCTCTTTTGACCACTTCGCTATCGCCCCGGCGCGCGAGTGACCCCGCTCCCGTCCGGGGATTGGCCGGGGAGGTGCCCACCGCCAGCGTTCGGTGGCACAGTGCCAAGCTCCCACTCCAGGAGCAGCCCATGGCCCGTGTCAGCACCTACCTCAACTTCAATGGCTGCACCGAAGAAGCCTTCGCGTTTTACCGCGGAATCTTCGGCGGCGAATTCAACGGCGGCATCCACCGCTTCAAGGACGCGCCCCCGGCACCGGGCCAGCCGCCCCTGTCTGCCGAGACCGCCAACATGGTGATGCATGTGGAGCTGGTGCTGCTGGGCGGCCATGTGCTCATGGGCACCGACGCGCCCGAGTCCATGGGCTTTTCCCTCACGGCGGGCAACAACGTGCACATCAACCTGGAGCCTGACACCCGTCTTGATGCCGAGCGCCTGTTCCAGGCCCTGGCCGAGGGTGGCAAGGTCGAGATGCCGCTGCAGGACATGTTCTGGGGCGCCTACTTCGGCAGCCTGCGCGACCGCTTCGGCATCCAGTGGATGGTCAACTGCCCGAACCCTGCCTGAATCAGCCCGACTCACCCAGGCGCTGCAGCGTTCCCGGCGGCGCCGCGGCGCGCAGGTAATCGGCCAGGCCCTGACCCGGCGCTTCGCTGAATCGACCCATCGCATCGAGCTGTTCAATCCGGTCGAGGCGAAAGCTGCGAAAGTCCTGGCGCGTTTCGCACCAGGCCGCCAGGGTCCAGACCTTGCCCCAGAAAAAGCAGCCCAGCGGGCGCACCGTGCGCTGGGTGGGTTGGTCGTTGGCGTCGCGATAGTGCAGGCACACGCGCTCGCGCGCCTGCACCGCCTCGCGCAGGGCCTGCATCGTGGCCAGCACCTGGGGCTCCAGGCTGGCTGGTGGCGCGAACACAGCCAGGCTTTGCGCCGCGGTGCGCGCCGCCGGTGGCAGCACCGACAAAATCTTGCCCAAGGCGACCTGCGAGGCCTGCGCCAGTGCCGGGTCCTGCCAGACCTGGGCCATGCGCACACTGGCCACCAGTGCCCGTGCCTCGTCCAGCGAGAACATCAACGGCGGCAACTCAAAGCCCTGGCCCAGGCGGTAGCCAACCCCCGCTTCGCCTTCGATCGGAACGCCCTGGCGCTGCAGGTCGGCCACATCGCGGTACACCGTGCGCTCCGACACTTCGAGCCGCTGCGCCAGCCAGGCTGCCGTGCTCAGGCGCCGCCCGCGAATGAGCTGGACGATCTGGAACAAGCGGTCGGCACGGCGCATGGCGGTGGTTTTGCAGGTGTTTTATGGCGTTGGCCCGCATGATACCTGCGCAGGCAGCTATGAAAAGTGAAGCAAATCTGGCGCCACCTGCATCGCGGCGGCAATCCGGCGCATGTCGGCGTCGCCCACTTCGAACAAGCCGAAACGGAACTTGTAGCCCCAGCGCTGGCGGTCTTCGACAAAGTCCAGCGCATCCAGCAGGGGCACGATGGGTGCGTGCTGCACCGGCACATAGGCCACGTCCCGGCGGTAGGGAACGAAACCGCCGCCCATGTCGAACGGGTAAGGAATGCCCGGCAACACCAGCCCGGCCGAAACAAAGGCCTGCACCTTGTCCTGCCCGCCCATTGTCCGGGTGGGGGCGTAGTAGACCACCCGGTCGCCCGGGGCCAGGCGCTGCAGGGGGCTGCGTTTGCCATGGCAGACCTGCATGAAGCCCTGTTCCGGCACGGCGCAGCCGCGCAAGGCGTGCTCCAGGCAGGCCACGGCCACCCAGTTGCGCCGGGTTCGGGTGGGCACAAAGCCCATGTCGAGCTGCTGCACCGTATTCACTGCAGCGCGTGCAGGCCGACGCGATTGCCGTCCAGGTCGCAGATGTGGGCGAAAAAGCCCATGCCCTCGGGCAGGGCCGTACGCCCCAGGGCGACGGTGGCACCGGCGGCCTGGGCGCGCTCCAGCGCGGCGTCCAGGGAAGGGCTGGCGTCCAGGTACACCAGCGTGCCACCGCTGGCCACCGGCGGGGCGCTGGGCCCCATCATCAGGGCGCCGCCCGTGCCGTCGGCCTCCGGGTCGTAGGCAAACACCGCACCCTGGCTCGGCCCCATCGCTTCGCGGTGCATGGGGCGCTGGAGCACGGCTTCGTAGAAGGACTGGGCGGCGTCGAGGTGGAGGGTGGGGATTTCGAACCAGCTGATGGCGTTTTTCATGGTGTGCTCCAAAGTGCGTTGAACAAGACTTGCAGTGTGCGCACCCCCTGCTGACAGCGTGGTGTCAGTAGCCTGCGCGCCCTGCAATGCCACGCCAGCACGGGGATAATCGCCCCATGACCGAGCCATTGACCGTTTTCCCGCAAGACCCCGAATCCAGCGCCCCCATGGCGCGCCCCACCCCCAGCTTCCTGTTTTCGCACCCGGCCCACATGCTGGCACTGGGTTTTGGTTCGGGGCTGTCGCGCATTGCGCCGGGCACGGCGGGCACGCTGTGGGCCTGGCTGTCGTTCGTGGTGCTGTCGCCCTGGATGAACGACCTGGCCTGGGGCGTGCTGATTGCCGCATCGGTGCCCGTGGGCTGGTGGGCCTGCACCGTGGCGGCGCGCAACATGGGCGTACTCGACCCCGGCGCCATCGTCTGGGACGAGGTGGTGGCGTTCTGGCTGGTGCTGTGGCTGGTGACACCGACCTCGCTGGTGGGCCAGGTCATGGCCTTTGGCCTGTTCCGCTTCTTCGACGCCGTCAAACCCGGCCCGGTGGGCTGGGCCGACCGCCTGTTCCACCACCTGCAGCCCGGCGTCGACGCCCATGCCTGGGCCAAGGCCGGCTGGGGCATCATGCTCGACGACCTGGTGGCTGCGGCCTGCACGCTGCTGACCATCGCCCTGTGGCGCTTTATCTGAACGCCATGACCGGCGCCGAATTGCTACAGAATAAGGAGCAATCTGCACAAAAAATGTGCGGGCAACTGGCCGATTTGCTGCTCAACAAAGGCTGGAATCTGGCCACCGCCGAGAGCTGCACCGGCGGCCTGATTGCCGCGCATTGCACCGACTTGGCGGGTTCGAGCCAGTGGTTCGAGCGCGGTTTCGTCACCTACTCCAACGCCGCCAAGACCGATCTGCTGGGCGTGGACGCTGCACTCATTGACCAGCACGGTGCCGTGAGCGAACCCGTGGCCCGCGCCATGGCCCAGGGGGCGCTGCAGCATTCGAAAGCCCAGGTGGCGGTGGCCGTGACCGGGATTGCCGGGCCTACCGGCGGCAGCGCCGACAAACCGGTGGGCACCGTGTGGCTGGCCTGGGCCAGCCCCGAAGGCGTGAGCGCCGAACTGCAGCACTTTGCCGGTGACCGTGCAGCCGTGCGCAACGCCACCGTCGTGCACGCCCTGCAGGGGCTGGTACAGCGGCTCCAACGCCCCTGATCAGGCCTTGCGGATGAAGTCGGTAAAGCGCCGACGCGGCGCTGGCGGCACCGGCTGGGCATAGCCCACGCGCGCCCACATCTGCAGCGTCTGGCCGGTGGCGGCGGCCCCGCACAGGCGGTGGATGTCGCCATAGGGGCCCTGCTGCTCCGGGTACTCCTGCAAGGCCTGTGACAGCGGCTGTATGGCCAGACCCTGGGCCGTGGCCGCGAGTTGCAGGCGCGCCCAGGCACGCCCGGCGGCGATCTGGGTGGCGCGGCTGTTGTCGCGCGTCATCAGCCAGGTAAAGGCCGGGGTTGAGGCAATCTTCTTGGCGAAGTCTTCCAGCTCACTGGTGGTGGCATAGGAGTCTGGGGCCGGAGCCTTGCTGCGGTCGAACAGGCCGACCTTGGACAGGAAAACCGGCAGCGGGGCCATCAGCGAAATGCCGTCGCGGTGTGCGTTCACCTCCCCCGCCCCCAGGCGCAGCCAGCGGTAGGACTCCAGCACCGTGCGCGGCGTGGTCATCTCGATGCGGTAGGCAGCGTTAGCAATCTTGCGGTGTTTGGCAATCGCCTCTTCGTCTTCCTGGGTGACAAAGCCGAAGCGCACCGAGGTATCGAGGCTGGCGCCCATGGCCAGCCAGTCACTCGAAGGCACCGGGCGCTGGATGTCGTAGAGGCCGCGGTTGGTGTGGCGCTGCAGGATCTGCGGGAACAGCGGGTCCTTGCTCACCGAGGTGTCGGTGCTCAGGTGCACCCGGGCAATGGGGCGACCGTCGGGCGTGTCACCCTCAAACTCGCCTTGCGGAAACAGGGTGATGTCGGCGCGCAAGGCACGCTCCTTGGCCGCCATAACCAGCAGTTCCAGGAAGCAGCCGTGGCTCACCATGATCTGGCGCGCGTGCGGGTCGGTTTGCGGCAGCAGGCGCGCAGGATCACAGTAAAGCCAGATTTCGAACGGGCGGCGCAGGTCCACCACCCAGGACTGCAGGTTGTGCGAGTGCGGCGCCAGGATCGCGTAGCTCACCAGCCAGTGGCGCACGTCGCCGCTGGTGACCGTGTTGTAGGGATCCTGCCAGGCTTCGATCGCTTCATCCGGTACCCGTGTGCTGCAGCCACTGAGCGCTGCCGACGAGACAGTGGCCGCGGCGATCGTGCCGCCTCCGGCCAAGCGAATGAATTTGCGACGTTGCATCTGTAACCCATCTCCCATGTCAGTCAAGCTATCACTGTAACCGCTTTGTTATCGCCTGCAGCCGCCTTGGGAAACAGGTCGTCCAGGGATGCGCACACGGCCTGCGCCAGGGGCGTGCGCGGCTCTTCGCCGATCAGTGCCTGGAGCTCGAAGTTGTCGAGCGCACCCGGACGCTGCCACAGGTAGCGCATCTCATACAGCGAGGCCAGCACCGGGTTGAACCAGCCGCCCAGGCGCAGCAGCCACCAGGGCAGCGCGCGCAGGGCTGGGGCTTGGGCGTCGCCCAGCCATCCACGCTGTTGCATCGGAGCCGCCAACACCCGCTGCCAGTCTGCTGCGCTGAGGCTGTGCCCGGCAAAGTGCAGCACGGTGTGTGCGCCCAGTGCGCTGCGTTTCTCTGCCACCCGCACAAAGCCCTGCGCCAGGTCGGGCAGGTAGGCCCAGGCGGTGTGCACGCCGGCGCTGGCCGGGTAGCGCAGCACGCCCTTGGGCAGCTCCTTGGCCACCACGGTGTCGAACCAGCTGCCCGTGCCCTGGCCGAAGAAATCCCCGGCACGGATAACCACCGTCTGCACCGTGCTGGCAGCCAGACGCTGCTCCAGGGCCATGCGCAACCGCCCTTTGACCGTGTGGGCCCGCTGCGGGGTACCAACCCGCAGCACGGTCGGAGCGTTGGCACCGAAGTTGTAGATGTTGCCCGGCACCATGAGCGTGGCCCCGAGCCGCTGCGCAATCTGCAGCGCCGCATCGCCCAGCGGCAGCACCTGGGCCTTCCAGGCCGCGTTGGTGTAGACCGGGTTCAGTGCGTGCACCACCACATCGACCGAGCCAGCGCGGTGCACCAGCCCGACGCTGTCGTGAATCTCATGTGCCAGCCACTCCACGCCCGGCATGGGAGCAGGGGTAGCCCCTGGGCGTACCTGCCCCAGCACGCGCCAACCGGCGGCGGCAAAGGCCTGCGCTGCGCTCAGGCCAAAGCGCCCCTTGGCGCCCAGAATCAAAACGGTCGATGGCATGGTGTGCTCCTGTCTTGGCTGCGAAAAGTTCGCATGGGAAGAATTCTGGAGTGGCGCCGAAAATTTCACAATTGCATAATTAGTTATACAAGAAATGCATATTTGAACATCAAAAATGAAACCTGCATTCGACTGGAGCCTGGTGCGCTCCTTCCTCGCCGCCCTGGACCATGGCAGCCTGCTGGCTGCATCACGGGTACTGCACACCAGCCAGCCGACGCTGGGGCGCCACATTGCCGAACTGGAAAGCCAGCTCGGCGTCGTGCTGTTCGAGCGCACCGGGCGTGGCCTGGTGCCGACCGCCACCGCCCAGCAACTGGCGCAGAGCGCACGCGCCATGGAAAGCGGTGCGCGCGAGCTGGCCCAGCGCATCAGCGGTGCACAGACCCAGACCACGGGCACGGTGCGCATCACCGCCAGCGTGCCCGTGGCCGTGCACCTGCTGCCGGGGGTGCTGGCCGCCATGCGCCAGGCCTTGCCGGGCATCCAGGTGGAGCTGGTGTCCAACAACCAGGTCAGCAACCTGCTGCGCCGCGAGGCCGACATCGCCGTGCGCATGGTGCGCCCCAGCCAGGGCAGCCTGGTTGCACGCAAGATCGGCGACGTGTCTCTGGGGGCCTGGGCCCACCGCGACTACCTGGCGCGTTGCGCCCCGGTGCGCAGCCCGCAGGACCTGCTGGCCCTGGACCTGATCGGCAGCGATGCCGACACCAGCATCGTGCGCGGCTTTGCCGCCCTGGGCTTCGACATCCAACCCAGTGCATTTGCATTGCGCAGCGACGACTTCGTGGTGCAGGTGCGGGCCGCGCAGGCCGGCTACGGCGTGGGCTTTCTGGCCGACTACACCGTGCGCGACGACCCCGGCATGGTCAAGCTATTGCCCCAGCAGCTCCGCATTCCCCCCTTGCCCATGTGGCTGGCCGTGCACCGTGAAATCCGCACCAATGCCCGCATCCGCGCCGTCTACGACTTTCTGGCGCAGGCGCTTCCGCCCCTGATCTGACGCAAGGGAGCAAGTCGCCTTCAGGAGAGCAAGCGCCGCCCAGCCTCTTGTCACTCGGCCAGCTTGAACACGGCCACGGTCTGCACCAGTTCCTGCGCCTGCTGCTTGAGGCTGGAAGCCGCCGCCGCCATCTCTTCCACCAGGGCCGCGTTCTGCTGCGTGGTCTGGTCCATCTGGCCGATGGCTTCACCCACCTGGCTCACGCCCAGGGATTGTTCGTTCGACGCCGCACTGATCTCGCCCATGATGTCAGTGACACGCTTGATGGAGTTGACGACTTCTGTCATCGTCGTCCCGGCCTGGTCCACCAAGTTGGTGCCCTGTTCGACCTTCTCCACGCTGGCGGTGATGAGGGTCTTGATTTCCTTGGCGGCTTCGGCCGAACGTCCGGCCAAAGCACGCACTTCCGAGGCGACGACGGCAAAGCCGCGTCCCTGTTCTCCGGCACGGGCGGCTTCCACCGCCGCGTTCAGGGCCAGGATGTTGGTCTGGAA
>SSFF01000020.1 GCA_008015235.1 Rhodoferax sp.
CTACACCCTCGTCGAAATTCAGCACCGCGGTGGCGGAGGCACGCATACCCATCTTCTGCTCGCTGGCGCCGCAATTCACGGCATTGCGCTCACCCATGTTGCCCTTGGCATCCACTTTGACCTTGGGTACCACAAACAGCGAAATGCCGCGGGTACCTTCGGGAGCGTCGGGCAGGCGCGCCAGCACGATGTGGACGATGTTCTCGGTCAGGTCGTGTTCACCGGCCGAGATGAAGATCTTGGTGCCGGTGATCTTGTAGCTGCCGTCCTTCTGCGGTACGGCCTTGGTTTTCACCTGGGCCAGGTCGGTGCCGCATTGGGGTTCGGTCAGGCACATGGTGCCCGACCACTCGCCGGACACCAGCTTGGGGATGTACTGGGCCTTCTGTTCGTCCGAACCGTACTGCATCAGGGTGTTGATGCAACCCACGCTCAAGCCGGGGTACATGGCAAACGACCAGTTGGCCGTGCCCATCATTTCCGACTTGAACAGGTTCAGCGACATGGGCAGGCCCTGGCCACCGAATTCGGTGGGGAAGGACAGGCTTTGCCAGCCGCCTTCGACGAAGGCTTGGTAGGCCTCCTTGAAACCCTTGGGCGTGGTGACCACACCGTTTTCAAAGTGGCAGCCTTCCACGTCGCCGCTGTGGTTCAGGGGCGCCAGCACTTCTTCACAGATCTGAGCTGCACCGTCCAGGATGGCATCGACCATCTCGGGGTCGGCGTCCTTGCCATTGGGCAGGGAGGCATAGTGCGCGGGGTAGTCCAGCACTTCGTTCATCAGGAAGCGCATGTCGCGCAGGGGGGCTTTGTATTGGGACATGGTGAGTTTCTCCTGCTGTTAGACGATCAACGTTCGATGATGGCGACGACGCCCTGACCACCTGCTGCGCAGATGGAAATGAGGCCGCGGCCGGAGCCTTTTTGCTCCAGCATCTTGGCCAGCGTGGCAATGATGCGACCGCCGGTGGCGGCGAAGGGGTGACCCGCAGCCAGGGAGCTGCCGTTCACGTTGAGCTTGCTGCGGTCGATCTTGCCCAGGGGCCTGGAAAGACCCAGCTTTTCCTTGCAGAAAGCCTTGTCTTCCCAGGCCTTCAGGGTGCACAGCACTTGCGCAGCAAAGGCTTCGTGGATTTCGTAGTAGTCGAAGTCCTGCAGGGTCAAGCCTGCGCGCTCCAGCATGCGCGGGACGGCGTAGGCGGGAGCCATCAGGAGGCCTTCTTTCTTGTCGAAGAAGTCCACGGCGGCCACTTCGCTGAAGGTCAGGTAGGCCAGCACAGGCAGGCCACGGGCAGCCGCCCACTCTTCGCTGGCCAGCAGCACAGCGGAGGCGCCATCGGTCAGGGGGGTGGAGTTGCCGGGGGTCAGCGTGCCCTGCTCGGGGCGCACTTTCTTGTCGAAACAGGGCTTGAGGCTGCGCAGTTTCTCGATCGTGAGGTCGGCACGCAGGTTGTTGTCCTTGGCCACGCCCTTGTAGGGGGTCATCAGGTCGTTGAAGAAGCCTTCATCGTAGGCACGGGCCAGGTTCTTGTGGCTGGCCAGCGCCAGGGCGTCCTGGTCTTCGCGGGCAATTTCCCACTCGGCAGCCATTTGCTCGCAGTGCTCGCCCATGGACAGGCCGGTGCGCGGCTCGCCGTTGCGCGGCAGCGCGGGCTGGACCAGCATGTTGGGGCGCACCTTGGCCAATGCGCTCAGGCGCTGGGGCATGGTCTTCGCGCGGCTGGCGTCCAGCAGAATCTTGCGCAGCTTTTCGTTCAGGCCCATGGGCGCGTCCGAAGTGGTGTCCACACCGCCGGCAATGCCGCACTCGATGTGGCCCAGGGCGATCTTGTTGGCCACCAGCATGGCGGCTTCCAGACCGGTGCCGCAGGCTTGCTGGATGTCGAAGGCCGGTGTGTCGCGCGACAGCGTGGTCGACAGCACCGACTCGCGCACCAGGTTGAAGTCGCGGGCATGCTTCATCACGGCACCACCCACCACTTCGCCCAGGCGCTCGCCGTGCAGGTTGAAGCGGTCCACCAGGCCTTGCAGCGTGGCGGTGAACATTTCCTGATTGGAAGCGTTGGAGTAGACAGTGTTGGAGCGGGCAAACGGAATGCGGTTGCCGCCAACGATGGCAACGCGGCGTACAGCGGGGGTAGCGGTAGTTTTGGTCTTGCTCATGGTGTTCTTTCTTTATTCGGTTGGGTTCAGGCGGCTACGGAGTATGTCAGTTGCGCGCGCAGGTGGGGCTTGTCGCCCTTGGCGTTGCGCACTTCGAAAATCGCGTTGTGGGGCTGCTTGCCCTTCACCTGGCGGGTCGACCACAGCGAGGCGCGGCCCGGCAGGTACAGCGGGGTCTTGAACTCGACCGTCACTTCGGCCTTTTCGATGGGCTGGCGCGGCAGCATGGCAGCCAGTGCACGTGCCTTGGTCCACAGGCCGTGGGCAATGGCCTGGCGGAAACCAAACAGCTTGGCCGAGGGTGCGCTCAGGTGGATCGGATTCATGTCGCCCGACACCAGACCGTAGCGGCGGCCGATGTCGGCCGGGGCGCTGAAGGTGGTCTGGCAGGACAGGTCCACGTCCGCGCTCAGGGCGCTGGCGTACTCTTTGCCCACCGGGTTCTTCACGCCGATGCGCAGGGCTGTCATGGTGCCTTCCCACACGAGTTCATCGTCGCGGGAAATGGCAAATTCGAGCGTGAAGATCTGGCCCTTCTCGTGTGCCAGCAGTTCACCGGTGCGCATCTCCACGCGCAGCACTTCGCCCACGTTGAGCTTGGCGTGCTGGACGATGCGATTACCCAGGTGCACCGTGCCCATGGCCGGCCACGGGCAGAACTCGGAAGCGAAGAACTCCATCGCCAGCGGGAAGGTCAGCATCTGCGGGTACAGCACCGGCACGCCAGCCTCGGGCTT
The DNA here is from genome assembly GCA_008015235.1 of Rhodoferax sp. GTDB lineage: Bacteria > Pseudomonadota > Gammaproteobacteria > Burkholderiales > Burkholderiaceae_C > Allorhodoferax. The sequence goes on from SSFF01000020.1 coordinate 2,901, forward strand.
GAAGCCGCAGACCTTGGCGTAGGCGGCGATTTCGGCCGCGTCCAGCGTCACTTGCGGGCGCACGTAGGTGACAGGCTTGAGCGCCTTGACCACGCCAGGGCGCTTGCGGCTCGACATCAGCGCGCCCGCGTACATCTGCGCGGCGTGCTTAGGGCTGGTGATTTCGATGGTGGTCATCGTGTTTTCTTTCTTCGCAGCCATTACGCACCCATGATGCTTTGGCCGCACACGCGCACCACGTTGCCGGTGATACCGGCCGATGCGGGCGAAGCGAACCAGCCAATGGCTTCGGCCACGTCCACGGGCAGACCGCCCTGGCTCATGGAATTCATGCGGCGGCCGGCTTCGCGGATGGCAAAAGGAATTGCCGCGGTCATGGCGGTCTCGATGAAGCCCGGGGCCACCGCGTTGATGGTGATGCCCTTCTGGGCGTACACCGGCGCATTGCTCTGCACCATGCCGACCACGCCAGCCTTGGACAGCGCGTAGTTGGTCTGGCCCATGTTGCCGGCAATGCCGGAGATGGACGACACGCAGACGATGCGGCCGCCGTCCTTCAGGGCGCCCGACTCCACCAGGGCGTCGTTGATGCGCTCCTGGGTAGACAGGTTCACGTTCACCACCATCTGCCACAGGTGTTCCTTCATGTTGGCAATGGTCTTGTCGCGGGTGATGCCGGCGTTGTGCACGATCACGTCCCAGCCGCCGTCGGCTTGGGCAGCGTCCACGAGCGCCTGGGGCGCCTCGGCAGAACCGATGTCCAGCGCAATCGCCTTGCCGCCGATCTTGGCGGCCACGGCCTCCAAACCTTCCTTGGCTTGGGGCACGTCCAGGCAGATCACGCTGGCGCCTTCACGGGCCATGACTTCGGCGATGGAAGCGCCGATGCCGCGCGAGGCACCGGTGACCAGCACCTTCTTGCCTGCCAGGGGCGCAGCCCAGTCTGCAGGCGCAGCGCCAGCACCCACGGGCTTGGCGATGCGGATGACCTGGGCCGACACATAGGCGCTACGGGGCGACAACAAGAAACGCAGGGTGGAGTCGAGTTGGCCTTCGGCACCTTCGGCCACGTAGACCAGCTGCACACCGATGGCTTTCTTGAATTCCTTGGCCAACGAGCGGCTCAGGCCTTCCAGTGCACGTTGGATGGTGGCCTGGCGCGGAGAAGCACAGGCTTCGGGCGGGCGGCCCAGAATGACCACGCGGCCGCACTGCAGCACCGAGCGGGCAGCATCGTGGAAGAACTGGTACAGGGCGTCGGACTGGGTGCTGTCGGTCAGGCCAGTGGCGTCGAACACCAGGGCCTTGACCTTTTCACCGGGCTTGCCTTCGCTGCCCCAGCGGCCAGTCATCAGGCCGGCCTTGTTGGCAATGGGTGTCCACTGTGCCAACTGGGGGTGGGCCACGGTCTGGGCACCGATGGATTGAAAAAAGGACGCCAAAGCGTCCAACAACTGCGGCTCACCGCCACCACCCACCAGTACTGTGCCCTTGATGACGGGCTGTCCGGCCTTGTAGCGCTCCAGCACCAGCGGCTTGGGCAGGCCCAGCGCTTCAGCCAGCTTGGCGCCTACAGGGGAGTTGGCGAAATTGAGGTAAGAGTCGTTCATGTTTTCGGGTTCCAAACAAGTGTTCTGTGGTGTCCTTGGTACGGATAAGTACCAATTCGAACGATCATGCTTTTTAAGGATTGGTACTGTCAAGTACCATGCATGGCAAATCCTAGATGCACGCGCCTAATTCGACGCTACGATTCGCTGCTATGAACGCGCCCGCCCTGCCCCCGACCCTGCCGGACTCCACCCCCAGCACCCACCGTGGCCGCCTGTTCGAAGGCATGGCACGCGCGGTGGCCGCCCAGGGCTTTGCCGCCTGCACCATTGCCGACATCGTGCGCGAAGCCGCGGTGTCGCGGCGCACCTTCTACGAACACTTCCAGACCAAGGCCGACTGCCTGATCGCCATGTACGAATCGGCCAGCCGCAACGCCCTGCGCCAGCTCAGCGCCATGCTCGACCCTTCCCGCCACTGGCAACACCAAGTCGAGGAAGCCATGGCCGCCTACCTGGGTGTGCTGGCCGACAACCCCATCGTGCTGCGCGCCCTGTTCATCGACATCCTGAGCCTGGGCACCGAAGGGCTGGCCGCGCGCCGACGCGTCAACCACGAAATTGCAGAGTTCCTGCTCAGCGTGGTCAACCCGCAGCGCGATGAGGCGGTGATGAGCCCGGCCATGGCAATGGCGGTGGTGGGTGGCATCAACGAGCTGGTGCTGCAGCTCATCGAGCAGGACCGGATTCAGGACATCCACACGATCACGGATACGACGAGTGCGTTGATTCGGGCAGTGGTGGGGGGGGAGCGGCTGTAGGCTGGTTGCGCACCAGTGCGTGTTGCATGTCGGGATGTGCGCCCGACAGCGCACTCACTTTCTCTTGCTTCGCCAAGAGAAAGTAAGCAAAGAGAAGGCGAGCCGGATGCGTCGGCCCTTCGGGCTCACTGCGTTGCTCGCGCGGGGCGGGAGTCGCGCAAACTCGCCTTCGGCTCAAACAACGCGCGCCTCTTCTTCCGCCCCACCCTGCGCTACTCGCCTCCGCATGACGGCGGGGGATACACCACGCGCCATCGCTTCGCTCGGCGCAGTTTGGGGTCAAATTAGGCAGTAGCCCGCGTATTTATTGTGCAAGCGGCTATGAATTAAATAGCAATTGATCGTCAGCTTCAGGCTGAAAGCAGTCGTTCATCGTTGAAGCTGAGGGGCCGGAACCAGCTGGCCGCGCGAAGCGATGATGAACTGCTGAGCGTAGCGCGGCCAGCTGGTGGAGGTCCACTCGAGTGATGGGATGGACTCCCCTCGTCTTTTGCGCGAAATTGGCGCACTGGTCTTCATTGGCGTGGGGATCAGGTCTTCAAACGAAAGGAGTCCGACGGGATCGCTACTTGCGCATGCTGCTGACCCACGGGGCCAGGAGTGTGCTGCGTGCAGCCAAGGTGGCTGAGGGGGCAGGCAAGCAGGTGTGCGGGGTACGGCGCTGGGCGCTGGATGTGCAGGCGCGCAGCAACCACAACAAGGCGGCCTGCGCGCTTGCCAACAAGTTGGCGCGGATTTGCTATGCCACGCTGCGCGACAAGGAGCCTTTTGGCGAAGCGACCGTGCGGCTATTATCCAAGAAGGTCAGCAGGGAGAGTTTTGCGATGCCAGCTTGAGCGCCGACATCCAGAACAGCCGTTATCAAGAAGAAACTGAACACCCATCCACGCTTGTGACGAGATTGATCGACCATCATGGCCAATAGGGTCACCCCACACCGACTGTCGCCGATAACTCTTCCGGCTCATTTGCAGCCGCTTGTAGCGTGTGGCGCTTCGGTGACGCAGATTCCATGTCGGCACGGGACATCGACGATCCCACACCAGA
>SSFF01000021.1 GCA_008015235.1 Rhodoferax sp.
AGGTTGCCGAAGAAGGGCAGGTCGCCCAGGCCCGGCACCTTTTCCTGGTTGCCTCCGTATTCGTCCTGCAGGAGGCCGCCGAGTACCACCACGGCGCCGTCTTCCACCAGCACGTTGGACTCGATGGTGCGCTTGTTGGTGGTGGGGCCGTTGGTGGCGGTGGTGGTGGAAGCCAGCACGCTCGACACCTCCTGGTAGATGGCCAGTTTCACGGTGCCGTTTTCGCTGATCTGGGGCTTGACCTTGAGGGTCAGACCCACGTCCTTGCGCTCGATGGTCTGGAACGGGTTGACAGAGCCCCCGGTTCCGCCGCCGGTGTTGGTGAACTGGCCGGTGACAAAGGGCACGTTCTGGCCAATGACGATCTTGGCCTCTTCGTTGTCCAGGGTCAGCAGGTTCGGTGTGGACAGCACGTTGCCGCTGCCGCTTTCTTCCAGGAAGCGGGCCAAGAAGCCCAGCACGTATACGCCGTTGGTCTGGTTGGCGGCACCGATGTTGACGCCGCGCGCAGGAGCCACGGTACCAGCGGCCCCCTGGGTGGCCAGGTTGATGATGTTCTTGCCTGCGGTGCCGAAGTTGGTGCCCAGCAGGCCCACGGTCGCGTCGCCCGCCTTGCCCAAGGCGCCTTGCCACTGGATGCCGAACTCGGCCGCCTTGTCGGCACTGACTTCGGCAATGAGGCTTTCCACGAATACCTGGGCACGGCGTGCGTCGAGCTTGTCGATGACCGCGCGCAGTTGGCGGTACTGCGGTTCGGTGGCGGTGATGATGAGGGCGTTGGTGGCGGTGTCGGCCTGGATCTGTCCGCCCGTGCTGTTGGCTTGGGCGGCACCGGCCGTAGCGCCTACGCCGGTGGTTGGTGTGGCACTGGCCGTTTTGGCCTCGGCGCTCATGGCGGCGCGCAGAGTGTTGGCGAGGTTGGTGGCGTTGGCGTTTTTCAGGTAGACCACGTACATGTTGCCGCTTGCGCCATTGGCCCCCTGTGCCGTGGGCTGGTCCAGTTTCTCGATCAGCGACTTGGCCAGCGCCAGGCGCGCCTGGTTGGCGGCGCGCAGGATCAGGCTGTTGGTGCGCGGCTCGGCCATCAGCGTGGTCTTGAAGCTGGTATCCGCGCCACCAGCGGACGGGGCATTTGCACCGCCACTGTCCAGCAGACGCTGCACCAGCGGCGCGATGTCGTTGGCAATGGCGTGCTTCAGCGTGATGATTTCGAGGTCCGTGGCGTTGGGCACGTCCAGTGCCGCCACGATGCGGGCCACGCGCTTCAAGTTGTCTGCGTAGTCGGTGATGACCAGGGCGTTGTTGCCCGGGTTCACGTTGATGGGGTTGTTCGGGCTGATGAGCGGACGCAGCACGGTGACGAGGTTGTTGGCGTTCTCGAACTGCAGGCGGATGATCTGCGTCACCAGCTGGTTGCCACCGGGCGTGCTGGTGCTGCCACCTTCCATAGAAGCCACGGCCGCGCTGTGCAGCTTGGCGTCGGCTTCGGGCACCACCTTGTCCAGCCCGTCGCTGGCGACCACGGCAAAGCCGAGCAGGCGCAGCGCGGCCACAAACTGCTGGTAGGCGGCAGAGGGCGCCACCGGCGCTTCGGTGTTGAGGGTCAGAGTGCCCTTGACGCGCGGGTCCACCACCACATTGCGCCCGGTCAGCGTGGCCATGGTGCGGGCCACGGCCTCGATCTCGGCGTTGTTGAAGTTCAGCGTCACCGGCTCAGCGCGCTTCGGTGTTGCCACCGGGGTGGGGGCTGTTTGGGCCCAGGATTGCAAGCAAAAAAGGCTTGCAGCCCCAGTAAATATTGCGTAGGCAGCTATCAAATGTGTAGCGATTGCGGTGCGTGGAAAAGAGAAGTTGCTTGGCATCGGACTAGCCTACGGTGATGACGGAGCGCGCGCCTTCGCGGCGTCCGATGATGTTCAGAAGATTGCCCAGTGCGCCCTGGGCTGCCTCGTCGCTGCGGGCTTCCCCTGTGAAGTGCCAGCGCCCTTGCGTGAGTTGGCCCTGGCCCGACAGCTGCAGCTGGCCCTGTAGCGTGGACAAAGTCAGGTTCGGCGTAGCACCGCCTTGCAAGGCCAGGCGGTAACTGCCCAGGGGTTGCAGCGTGGACAGCACGGTGCGCAGGCCCAGCCCATCGACCGTGGCGCTGCCTTGCAGCGACCAGTGATCCCGCCCTAGGGTGATCTGCAGGCCTTGCGTGTGCAGGGCCAGCGTGCCCTGCAGTTGCACGGTGTTCCAGGGCGTGCCCAGGCCGCTGAGCAGCGCGGCCGGCCAGTGTGAGGCGCTGGCCGGCAGGTCATCGGCCTGCAGCTGTACGCCTTGCCATCCCGCGCGGGCTTGCCAGCGCCAGGGGGTGTCCAGGCAGCACGGGGCCGCTACCGTGAGTGCCAGGCCATCCCAGCGCGGGCGCAGGCGCCATTGCACCGGGCTGGGCATCACGCTGGCGTCCGTTGCATCGGTGCCAGCGCGCAGCACCAGCCGTGCCGTACCGTCCCAGACCGTGCCCTGGGCTTGCTGCAGTTGCACGCGCTCGCCGCTGAACTGCGCCAGCGCTTGGGCCAGCCAGCGCGCCGGGGCCAGCAGCACGCTGGCCAGTACCAGGCCCAGCACGGCGCCACAGCCCGCCCAGGCCCAGGGGGGCGCATGGTGGCGGGAGGGTGGGCTGTGTGGGTGCGCCATGGATTATTCGGGCAAGACCAGTTGCACGCTGCCGCTCCAGCCATCGGCCGTGCGCTGCAGCCGGGCCTGGACCACCTTGGCATGGACTTCGGTGCGGATGGCGGCCAGCCAGCGCCCCAGGGCCTGGGGGGATACGGCACGCAGGGTGGCTGTCGCACCACCGCTGCGCAGTGCCAGTTCGGCCTGCTTGCCCAGCAAGGTGCTGGTCTGGGCTTGCAGGGCCTGCTGGGCGCTGTCGCCGCCGGGAGCCGCTTGGGCCTGGAGCTGGTGCGCCTGGGCTTCGAGCACCTGCATGCGGCCCAGTTCGGCCTGGAGTGTGGCGACCCGGGCATCGTGCTGGCGCAGGGTTTTCAGGGCAGGGGCCAGGGCCAGCATCCACAGCAAGGCTGCCAGCACCAGGGCGAGGCCTGCCGCCAGCAGATATTGCTCGCGCGGCGCGCGTTGGCTCCACCAGCTTTGCACGGCGTTCATGGCGTCTCTCCGGTACGTAGCAGCCAGTCAGCACCGTCGCGTTGCAGTGTCAGCTGGTGGCTGCGCAGGGCCTGGGCCAGGGTTTGGGATTGCTCGTCGTTCAGCGCCAGTCCGCCCAGGCGCAGGCTGCCTGCTTCGAAATTAATAGCTGCTGGCGCTTGATTGGAAAGGGCGGATGGTATGTTTTGGTGCAACACCTGGAGCATCACGTCCATGTCCTGCAGGCTCGGGGCGCCACTGGCTTGCTGCAGCGCCGCGACCGCGCGCTGCATCTGCACCGGGGCATCGACCACCACCTGGATGTGCGGAAAGCTGCGGGTCAGGGTGGCGTGGATGGCGCTCTTCAGCGCGGCTTCCTGGCGCCGGGCCTGCCAAGCGGCAGCGTTCAGGCCCAGCAGCTGCACCAGCAGCAGGCTTGCGGCCATCCAGCGCGCCGGGCGCCAGGCGGGGGCGCTCCACAGCCGTGCCAGGCCTTGCTGCAGACGCAGCGACCAGGGTTTGTGCAGGCTCAGGCTGCCCTGGGCCAGGTTCCAGCGTTGGGCCTGGGCGGTGTCTGCGAACCGCTGTGCCACCGTCTGCACCTGCACATTGGTGCCCAGTGCCTGCTCGGCCCAGGCGGCCAGGGCCGGTTCGGCGAAGACGGTGCTGGCATGCGTGGCCTGTGTTGCCACCGGTGCTGGCCAAGAGCTGGCGTGGGTGGTGCTGGCGGGCAGCGGCCACTGGTGCACGCCCTGGGCATTGGCCCACAGGGCTTGGGGGGCGTTGGTATCGCCGGTGATCCATAGGCTGGGCGTGTCCGTAGTGCCGGGAGCGCATTCGGGAACCAGCCGGTGGATCACCTGGCCGGCGGCGGCGAGTTGCTGCAAGGCCTGCGCCAGCGCAGCACGCTCGCACACGGCCACCCAGACACCGTCATCGGCATAGGGCGGGGGCTGCAGGGCGAAGTGCAGGTTGGCCGGTTCGTCCAGCAGGTGCTCTTCCAGCAACCCGACCAGCACATTGCGCAGGCGCGCGCCCATGGGGTCTGCCGCCGAAGCGGCGGGCAGTACGCCCGGAGGGCAATGGACTCGGTGCCAGGACAGGTGCCGCACTGCCACGATGGCAACGGTCTCCGACTCCAGGCGCACAGGGGTAAGGGTGATTGTCATGACAGCAAGGAACTGGGCATTCTAGGCGTCAGGGCAAGGGACTGGCACCCTGGTAAACACCAGTGAACAGGGCCGGATGCACATTCTCGCGGCGCAGCACGCGCACGTTGAGGCCGTCACGCTGGACCAGCGATTTTTCGACCACCCGCAGCTGCTGCAGGCGCATCTGCCCCAGCACCTCGAAGTAGCGCGTGTTGACGCTGTGCTGGGCGTCGTTCAGGCCCCAGTCGCCGTTGCCCAGGTCCTGGGCCGCGTCGGCCAGGGTCTTGAACGGCTTCTGGGTCCGCTGCGACACCAGGCGCTGGGCATCGGCCAGCGCCAGCTTGTCGATGGCGGCATGCAGTACCAGGGGGCTGGCGGTGTTCAGGTTCACCGGTGTACGTTCCGTCAGGATGGTCACGTAGGGGCTGATGCGCTGCACCGTGGCCGGTGACAGGCCCAGCCACACCAGTTGTTCCAGCGTCTGCGGCAGCAGGGGTTGGTAGGGCGCCGCGGCCCCGGCTGGGGCGTTGCCGGGGGCTTGTGCCGCCAACTCCAGTTGCTGTGTCAGCAGGACCAGTTCGCCCGGGGGCAGGTCCAGTGCGCGCCACAGGCGGGTGAAGGCTTTGACCGTGGGCGCGTGGAGGCTGGCTCCGTCGAGCAGGCTGCTAATGTTCAGGCGCGACTGCAAGTCCTGGATGCGCCCGGCAATGAAAGCCTCGGGCAGGTCGGTGCTGGTGTCCTGTGCACCGCTGCCCGCCGCCAGGAAACTCGACAGCCGGGCTTCGGCCAGGGGCACGGCCCAGGGTTCGCCCAGGTGGTCGGTGGCGCCTTCGCGGGCGTCCTCGCGCAGCAAAAGCCGCGCCCAGTCGGCGGTGCCTTGCAGTATCCAGCGTGACTGCAGTCGCAGGTATTCGGCGCTTTGCACGCTGATGTTGCGCCACTGCTGCCACACGGCCCCGGCACTCAGGGCCGCCACCAGGGCCACGATGAGCATGGCCAGCAGGATGGCGGCACCACGCTGGGCCTGCGGGCGTGCCTGCGACTTCACGGCGCCCCCAGCAAGGTCACGGGGCGGGCCCAGTCGCGGGTCAGGGTGCCGGCGAGTGGGTGCGGCGTAGGCACTTCAAGGATCAGACGCACGCCGTCGGGCAGCGGGGCGGTGCTGCCGGTTCCTGTCTTTGCTGTCTCGCTGCTGGTGCCGGCCGATGAGAGCGGATTGCTCCAGGTGCCGCCGCGGAAGTAGAAGATCTGCCAGCCTTGCAGTGGGCCCAGTACCACCTCCTGGGCCCGCAAGGTTTCACTGGGGCTTTGGGCCCATTGCGCGGCCGCGGCCCAGGCCTGGGTCCATTGCTGGCGGCTGCGCACCGGCGCCGACTGCCAGCGCAGCCACTGGCTCTGGCCCTGGCGCTCGCCCCGTGTCCAGGCCACCACCACTGCGCCGGCACCGGCATCGACTGCCGGGCGGCGTGTCATGCGCAGAACCTGGGCGTTCCAGTCCAGCGCCGTGGTCATGGGCAATTCGGCGAGTGCGTCCAGGTCGGCATTCCACTGGCCCAGTGCCGCGTCCAGGGTCAATACGGCATCGGTGTGGGCCTGCGTATGGCGGGTGGCATCGACCATGCCGCCCAGTGCGCGCCAGCCCATGCCAGCCATGAGCGCCAGGATGCCCAGCGCCACCAGTACTTCAACCAGCGTGAACCCGGCATGGCGTGGCGCGCGCATCAGTAACGCCCAACCACGGTACTCAGCCGCAGCACGTGTGCACCCTCATGCGACAGGCGCACATCGACCCGGCGGAAGTTTGGGTTCGGGGTGGGCTGCACCTGCACCCGCAAGTCCAGCGTACGGCCGGCTTGCATGCAGGGGGCGCCGGACTCCCCCACGTCAGGCAGCTGGCGTGCCAGGCGAATTTGTGCCAAAGCATTCTGCGCGCACAGCTGGGCCAGTACCCGTTCGGTCTGGCGTTCGGCATTGGCCGTGAGGGCTGCGCTGGCCTGCAGCCCGGCAATCAATGCGATGGCGACGATGCCCAGTGCCACCAGCACTTCGACCAAGGTAAAGCCCCAGTTGCGCTGGCGACTCATGGGCTTGCCTCTTCAGGCGCCACAGTGAACGGGCGCACGCCGTCGGTGGCCACGCTCAGGCGCATCTGCGGCTGCTCATCGCGCCACAGCACGATGCGCTGGGCACCGACCAAGGGCTCCGGTCCCAAGAGCACGGGTGCCGTGGTCTGGGCGCGGATGCCGGGTGTCTTCCAGCGTGTGGGCAGGGGATCGGGGCCGCTGTTGTCGAGACCGCCCCATGCAAAGCCATCCGAAGTGGGCTGCCACTGCACCGGTACGCCGCTGGCCCGCGATTGGGCACGGGCCGTTTCCAGCATGGCGGCCAGGGCCTGGGCCTGGTTTTCGAGGGCGGCCTGGCCACTGTCACGCAGGGCCAGACCCACGCCGACCGTGCCGATGGCGATGATGGCCACCACGATCAGCAGTTCCAGCAGGGTGAATCCGCGCGGACGCCGGGTCATCGCAGGAGCCGGGGGCGCGTGGCAGGCTTTATTGCCAGCTGCCGATGTCGGCGTTATTACCTTCGCCACCGCTTTGGCCATCGGCACCGAAGGAAAGCACGTCGACCTCGCCTTTGACGCCGGGGTTCATGTAGACGTAGGGTCGGCCCCAAGGGTCGTTGGGCAGCTTTTCCACATAGGGGCGCCAGTTGGCAGGTACGGCGCCGGTGCTGGGTTTGGTGACCAGGGCCTGCAGGCCCTGCTCGGCGCTAGGGAAGCGTTGGTTGTCGAGCTTGTAGAGCTTCAGGGCCTGCATCAGGTTGCCAATGTCGGTTTTGGCCGCGGTGACACGGGCGTCGTCGGCACGGTCGAGCACATTTGGCACGATCAGGGCGGCCAGCACACCGATGATGACCAGCACCACCATCAATTCAATCAGGGTGAAGCCCTGTTGGCGGGCGCGGCGCAGGGCGGAGAGTGCAGCAAAACGTCGTGTCATGGTGTGGGCGGTGCAGGGCATAAAGCTTCCATGATAATGCGGCGCATGTCCGCTGCTTATGCTTCCGTCTGGCCTTCCCGTTTGTCTGCCCTGGTGCTGGCGGCCGCTGCCATGGGCAGTGCGGTGGCTTGGGGCATCCGGCTGCGTGCACCGCTGGAGGCGCTGCCCCCTGCCACGCTGCCAACAGCGCCGTTGCAGGTGGACGCCGCCATGGTGGCGCGTGCCCTGGGGGCGCCCGATGCCGAGGCAGCGCCGCAGGCTGGAGCCTATCTGGCGGCCAGTCGCATGGTGCTTGTGGGAGTGCTTGCCAAGGGGCTGGCGGGTTCGGCCCTGATTGCCGTGGATGGCAAGCCGCCAAAGCCAGTGGCGGTGGGGGGGCGTGTGGGTGAGGACTGGGTGCTGGTGTCGGTGGCGCCGCGCCGAGCGGTGCTGCGCAGTGCGGTCGATGGAAATGCTGAGCCTTTCACGCTGGAGATGCCGCTGACCGCCACCTTGTTGCCAAAATCGTCGCCTGACCCCTGAATATATTGGTTTGGATGCTACTAATAATGTAGCATTCAGCGTATTCAGTTGCGCTGCAGGAACATCCGGTAAACCGGGTTCGCAGTTTCTTCCACGTAGGGGTAGTCCAGTGTCTGCAGGAACTTGGCAAAGGCCTTGTCGTCCTTTTGCGGTACTTGCAAGCCCACCAGGATGCGGCCATAGTCGGCGCCCTGGTTGCGGTAGTGGAACAGGCTGATGTTCCAGCCGGGGCGCATCAGGCTCAGGAACTTCATGAGCGCGCCCGGGCGCTCAGGGAACACGAAGCGCAGCAGGCGTTCGTCCTGGGCCAGCGGCGAGGGGCCGCCCACCATGTGGCGCACGTGTTCCTTGGCCAGTTCGTCGTGGGTCAGGTCCAGGGTTTCGAAGCCGTGCTTGCCGAAGTTGGCGGCAATCTTCAGCGACTCACCCTTGCCGTGGGTGCTCAGGCCCACAAAGACGTGGGCCTTTTGCGCGTCGTTGATGCGGTAGTTGAATTCGGTCACGTTGCGGGCGCCGCCCGGCAGGTTGCCGATGAGCTCGCAAAAACGTTTGAAGCTGCCACGCTCTTCGGGAATGGTTACCGCAAACAGCGCTTCGCGTTCTTCGCCCACTTCGGCGCGCTCGGCAACGAAGCGCAGGCGGTCGAAGTTCATGTTGGCACCGCACAGGATGGCAGCGTAGGTCTCGCCCTTGGTCTTGTTCTTTGCGGTGTACTGCTTGATGGCGGCTACGGCCAGGGCCCCGGCGGGCTCCACGATGGAGCGGGTGTCGACAAAGATGTCCTTGATGGCCGCGCACACGGCGTCGGTGTCGACCGTCATGTATTCATCGACCAGTGCGCGTGCCACGCGGAAGGTTTCCTCGCCTACCAGCTTCACGGCCGTGCCGTCGGAAAAAAGGCCTACGTCGGGCAGCGTGACGCGCTGCTGCGCGGCCACCGACTGGATCATGGCGTCCGAGTCGTTCATCTGCACCCCGATGACCTTGATGCGCGGGTCCACGGCCTTGATGTAGTTGGCCACGCCAGCAATCAGCCCGCCGCCGCCAATGGCCACGAACACGGCGTCCAGCAAAGGCTCGGCCTTGCCGCGCCCCTTTTGCCCTGCCTTGGCAGCCTTGTCGGCACCCAGGGTCTGCACCTGGCGCAGCATTTCCATGGCAATGGTGCCCTGGCCGGCGATCACGTCCGGGTCGTCGAACGGGTGAACGAAGGTCAGTCCTTCCTTCTTTTGCAGTTCCAGCGCGTGACCGTAGGCATCGGAATAGCTTTCGCCAAACAGCACCACTTCACCGCCGAAACCACGCACGGCATCGACCTTGACCTGGGGTGTGGTGGTGGGCATCACAATGACGGCCCGGGCGCCGAGCTTGCTGGCGCTCAGGGCCACACCCTGGGCGTGGTTGCCGGCGGAGGCGCAGATGATGCCTTTTTCAAGCTGCTCGGGGCTCAGGTTGGCGATCTTGTTGTAGGCGCCACGCAATTTGAAGCTGCGCACCGGCTGCTGGTCTTCGCGCTTGAGCAGTATGGTGTTGTGCAGGCGGCGGCTCAGGGTGCGTGCCGGCTCCAGGGCGGTCTCGCTGGCCACGTCGTAGACGCGGGCCGTGAGGATTTTCTGCAGGTAATCGGCGGGGCTGAGGACGGGCTGGGGGGATGTGGGGGACATGGCGGTAAACTCCTCGGACCATTATAGGTTGTAATTATTTTGCTCCGCGCGGGGCACTTTGAAAGGATTGAGCCATGGAATGCACCGTCAGCTGGACCGGCGCCCTCAACACCCGTTCGGGCATGGGCTTTGTGGCCGAAATGGGCAGTGGCCACATCGTCGCCATGGACGGTGCCCCCGATGCCGACAAGCCTGAAATGGGCGGTCAGAACCTGGCGGCCCGCCCCATGGAACTGCTGTTGGCCGGAACGGGGGGCTGTACGGCCTACGATGTGGTGCTGATCCTGCGCCGTGGCCGCCACCAGGTGAAAGGCTGCACGGTCAAGCTCAGCGCCGAACGTGCCAGCACCGAGCCCAAGGTGTTCACCCGCATCAACATGCACTTCACGGTGACGGGGCAGGGCGTGCCCGCCCAGGCGGTAGAGCGTGCTATCGCCCTGAGCCACGAGAAATACTGTTCCGCCAGCGTCATGCTGGGCAAGACCGCCGAGATCACCACCAGTTTTGAAGTGTTGGAAGCTTGACTGGGGGAGTGGCGCTGATGCGCTGTCGCTAAGACTAGTTAGATGCGATGCGCCACGGTGGTCATTACCTTCCCTGCGGCGTGCATCAGCTGCTTGATGGGTTGAGGCAGTTCCATGGCCCCGGAGGCCGTGGCGTTGTCTGCATGACGGATTTCGTCGTCATACATCTGTGCCACGATGGCGCGTGAAGCATGGTCTTGCGTGGGCAGGCCGCCATGGGCCGCGTCAAGGTGACTTTGCAAGTGGGCGCCAACTTGACGCTCTGTTTCCACCACAAAACCCAAGCTCACCGCATCGCCCAGTTTGCCTGCCACCAGGCCAATGCCAAAGGCTCCTGCGTACCACAGCGGATTGAGCAGGCTGGTTCGTGAGCCCAGCTCCGCCAAGCGCTGCTCGGTCCATGCGAGGTGGTCGGTTTCCTCGATGCAGGCTTTGGTGAAGTGTTCACGCAGTGCAGGGTTGGAGGTGGCGAAGGCCTGGGCGGTGTACAGCGCCTGGGCGCAGACCTCGCCCACATGGTTCACACGCATCAAGGCAGCGGCATGGCGCTTTTCGCTGTCGCTGAGTTCTGACGTGGGCTTTTCTGCAACAGGCGTCGCCTGCGCCGCATGGTGTTGGGCGAACAGGGTGCGCAAGGCGGTGTCAAAAGTTTGGAAAAGGGCGTCCATGGCTGCCGTTTCATTGGCGCCATGGGGTCCCTAGAGACAAGGCTGCCAAATAAGTAAAGGAATGAACCGAAGTCTACCGCCAGCCAGATTCCTGCAGCAACGTAACAGCTTGTTGCAAGCTTGCAACGCAAGATGACGCCAAAGCTCTTTTTTTGCCCCATTTCTTTGCCAAACCCCGGTTCGTCTGGTGCAATACACCCAACTTCCTGAACTAGGAGGTTGGCCCTGGGTACCGAGACGTTCGGTCCGGCGCCCTTTGTTTAACCTTGGAGATTTCTACATGAAAAAGACTCTCGTTGCTCTGGCCGCTCTGGCTGCCACCGGCGCTTTCGCTCAAGTTGCTATCACTGGTAACGTGACCTACGGTTACACCCAGTCCACCACCACCAATGCTCTGGCTTCCGGCCTGGGTGTGGATACCGCTGAAATCTATTTCACCGCCAAGGAAGACCTGGGCGGCGGCTGGGCTGCTGACGCTCAACTGGGCTTGGCTGACACCACCCGTGCTGGCGTGACCGGTGGCAACGTGACCCTCGGCCTGACCACTGGCGTGGGTAAGTTCGTTCTGGCTACCACCAGGATTTCTGACTACCTGTCCGGCGGCATCTCCGGCGTGGCTGGTATCGGCTTTGATTCCAAGGTGTATTCCAACCGTACCGTTCGCGACACTTTCTCCTACGTTGTGCCCGTTGGTGCCTTGACTCTGACTCTGTCGCACCAAGAAGCTGATGCTGCTGCTCCCGTTGGTGCAGTCGCTTTGGGCTTGGGTGCTGGCGCAGCTGGTGGTGCTACCACTGTTGGTCAACGTCTGAATGTGATCGGTCTGGGCTATGCTTCTGGCGCCCTGGCTGCCAACGCTCAGTACCTGATGTACGACAACCGTACTGACAAC
>SSFF01000037.1 GCA_008015235.1 Rhodoferax sp.
CTTCTTCGGCAAACCACTCCACGAAGGAGGCACCGTAGGCCACTTCACCCTTGGCCTCGGCAAAGGGCTTGCCCTGTTCGGCCGTCATCAGGCGGCCCAGGTCGTCCTGGTTGGCCATGAGCAGGTCGAACCACTTGCGCAGGATGATGGAGCGTTCCTTGGCGGTCTTGGCCTTCCAGGCGGGCCAGGCGGCGTTGGCGGCGTCGATGGCGGCCTTGGCGTCTGCAGCGGTCATGTTGGCCACGTCGGCCAGCTTCTCGCCAGTAGCGGGGTTGCAGACGTCAAAGCGGCTGGCGCCTTTGAGCCACTGGCCGTTGATCAGGGCGTCGGTCTTGAGCAGGCTGGGGTCTTTGAGTAAGGTCAGGGGGGAGGTCATGGTTCTTTTTCAGTTGTTGATCACCCGGCGGGCGAATTTTTCAAGGTAATCCATCAGCTGGTCGGCGCCCAGCATGGCGGCGGCCTCGTTGGCGCTGGCGATGCCTTGGGCCAGGGCCAGGTGGTGGCGCGCGCCTTCGGCGATTTCGCCTTCGTGCTGGTAGGCGTACCAGAAGCGGCGGCACTTCACGATCAGCGGCAGCACGCACTGTACGGCCGACGCGTTCTGGCAGGCTTGGTGGTTGATGACGTCGAGCGCATGGTCGGCCTGCATGTATTCGTCCAGCCGGTCGCGGTCGGCCGCTTCCACCATGCGCTCGGCGCGGCGCAGGATTTCCTGGCGCTGGGCCGCCGTGGCACGCCGGGCAGCGCAGGCTGCGATCAGGCGTTCCAGCACCCGGCGGGTCTGGATCACATCAAGGTGGTCGGCCAGGTCAATGTTCGACACCACCAGGCCGCGGCGCGGCTGCTGCTGGATCAGGCCGATGGACACCATGCGCAGCAAGGCTTCGCGCACCGGCGTGCGACCCAGCTGGGTCAGTGCCACCAGCTCGGCTTCGACAATGGGCGCACCGGGTTCCAGCCGCAAGGTGGAGATCAGGCCTTCAATGGCTTCGTAGGCCTGGTCGGCGGCACGCAGTTTGACCGGTGGGCGGGAAGACGGCAGGGTGGAAGTTGTCATAGGGTGGTCGGTGCAAACGGCCTCAGTCGGGGACGGTTCGCAAATTATCGGCCTTGTGTGTCGACCGGTTCTCCCAGCAAGCTGCCGATGCGTACCGGGCTCAGTGGCTGGCGTACCGGTGGCGTGTCCCATCCCCACAGTCGGCTTGCAGCCGTACCGCAGATGCGGCCCTGGCAAGGTCCCATGCCGCAGCGGGTGTGCAGCTTGGCGTCGATCCAGCTGTTGCGGGCGCTGAGCTCGGCCACGCGCACGTCTTCGCAGCGGCAGACCACGGTGTCGGGGCGCAGCAGGTGCTTGACCGCGTGCACATCGGCCTGCAGATGCTGGCGCACATGGGCGGCAAAGGCTTCCCAATGCGCCCGTTCCTGCCACAGTGCCTGGGCTTGCTGGGCTTGGCCGGTGGCGGCATAGCCGGCAATGGCGCCCTGGGCCAGCGCCTTTTCACAGCCACCGATGCCGGTGCATTCACCGGCAGCAAAGTGGTGGGGCAGACTGGTGCCTTGCCAGGTGTCCACGCCAATCGCCTTCTCGGCGGTGAGTGCCATGCCCAGGGCTTGGGCCAGCTCGGTGTTCGGCACCAGCCCGTAGCCGCAGGCCAGGCGCTTGCAGTCCAGCACGTACTCGCTCTGGCCTTGGCGAATGCGCACGGCTTCCAGCTGGCGTGTACCCAGGGCCTCCACCACTTGGCTGTTGGGCCGGTAGGCGGCGGTGACCAAACCGGCGGCCTGGACCAGCTTGCCGGGCCAGCGCCACAGTCCGGAGGTCATGGTCAATAGGGTGCTGGCAGATGCCTGTTCGGCCACGCGCAATACCTGTGCACCGGCGGCACGCGCAGTCTGGGCCACGGCCAGCAGCAGGGGACCGCTGCCGGCCACGACCACAGGCTGTCCCGCTACCGGAACGCCGCCCTTGATGAGGGCTTGCAGACCGCCCGCACCGGTGACACCGGGCAGGGTCCAGCCTGGAAAGGGCAGCAGCAACTCGCGCGCACCGCTGCAGACAATGAGTTTCTGGCACGTCTGTACCCAGGCACCTTCGGCGTTCTCCAGCAGGAGCTGCTGCGGCCCATGTACGGCCACGCAGCGGGTTCCGCTGTGCAGCTTCAAGTTGGGGTGTTGCGTCAAAGATTGGCTGCGCGCCTGGGCTTCGGACGGGAAGCCAGGGCCATTGCGCCAGATCTGGCCGCCGGGCAGGGGGTTGTCGTCCACCAGCACGATGGACAGGCCACTGCCCACGGCGGCCTGGGCGGCAGCCAGCCCGGACGGGCCAGCACCCAGGATGAGCACATCGCACTTCTGGGGGGTCATGGCTGTGGCTCCAAGGTGGCGGTCTGCACCACCATGCCGGGGGCCACCGGGGTCTGGCAGGCCAGTCGCCGTACGCCATCAACCAGCACCCGGCATTCCTGGCACACGCCCATGCCGCACACGGCCGAGCGTGGTTCGCCTTGCACGGACAGGCGGGTTAGTCCCGGTCCGTTGTGCGAGAGGGCCGCCATGACGCTGGTGCCGGCCCGGACTTCGACCGGCTGGCCATTGATGAGCAAGTTGAATTTATCCGGCATGGTGCAAAGTGGTTTGCGAAAAGCGTTCGGCGCGGTAAGGACTGGGGTCAATCGGACAGGCCGCCCCCGTCATCTGTGCGGCCAGTATCTGGGCACTGGCCGGGGCGGTGGTCACACCCAGGCCTTCGTGGCCCACGGCCAGCCACAGGCCCGCTCGGGTAGGGTGGGGGCCGAGAATTGGCAGTCCGTCGGGGGTGGCAGCGCGCACGCCGGTCCAGCTGCGGATGGCATTGCAATCGCGCAGGCCGGGCAGGTAGTCGACCGCACGGCGCAGCATCTGCTCCAGCATGGGGAAGTTCAGTGTGCGGCTGGTGTCGTCGAACTCGCGCGAGGAGCCGATCAGCAATTGCCCGGTCGGGCGCGGTTGCACATTGAAGGCCACCGACGGCCCAGTGGCGTGGTGGGCGCTGGTCACATAGCCCAGTTCCACCAGCTGGTGGTGCACGGTGCCGGGGTAGCGGTCGGTGATCAGCAGCTGGCCCTTCTTGGCACGGATCGGCAGGTCCGGGCACAGGTCGGTGGCGTGCAGGCCATTGGCCAGCACCACGGCCTGGGCACGCAACACGCTGCCGTCGGCCAAGCGCACATGGGGCTCTTCAATGGCCACCACTTTGGCATGGCGCAACTGCAAATGGGCAGGGGCGGTGGGGCCCAGGAGCAGCCATTGCGCCACATTGGGGGCGTAGACCACGGCGTCGTGCTGCACATGCAGTGCGCCGTGCAAGCCGCTGCGCAGTGCCGGTTCCATGCTTTGTAGGCGAACAGCATCCACAAGCGTGCAGGCCACGTTCTGGGCCTGCAGGCGGGCCTGCTTTTCTTCGGCGGCCTGCATCTCTTCGGCATTGGCCGCCAGCCACAGCGTGCCGCACGGGTGCCAGGCGCTGTCGCTGTCGAGCTGGGTGGACCACTGCTGCCACAGGCGCAAGGAGAGGCTGCTCAGGGCCAGTTCGGCGGCGTTGTCGTCCATGACTACCAGGTGGCCCATGCCGGCAGCGGTGGCGCCGCCGCGCAGGTCGTCCAGCACCAGCACGCGCTGGCCGCTGGCGGCGAGTGCATGGGCACAGGCGGCGCCGACGATGCCGGCGCCCACGACGATGGTGTCAGCGTCCAGGCTCAAGTGCGGATTCCCCAGCGGTAGGGGTCGGTGTCGTCGAGCAGCAGGGTTGCTTCGGCGCAGACCCAGGCACGCCCACGCAGGGTCGGGATGATGCGCTCGCCCGCGGTCTCGTAGCTGGCTTCGAACTGGCTACCGATGACACTGGCCTGGCGCCACACGGCACCGGGCGCGAGCTTGCCGTCGGCGGCCAGGCAGGCCAGCTTGGCGCTGGTGCCGGTGCCGCAGGGAGAGCGGTCGTAGGCCATGCCCGGACACAGCACGAAGTTGCGGCTGTCGGCCTGGTCGTCGTCGGCAAAGAGTTCGATGTGGTCGATCTCGGCACCGTCGGCGCCGGTGATGCCAGCTGCTTCGAGGGCTTCGCGCAATGCGCTGCTAAAGCGGGTGAGGGCGGCGATGTTGTCGGGCGCCACGCGCTGGCCATGGTCGCTGACCAGGAAGAACCAGTTGCCACCCCAGGCCACGTCGCCGTGCACGGTGCCGTAGCCGGGCACTGCCACGGGCACCTGGGTGGCATGGCGCCAGGCGGGCACATTGCGTACGCTCACCGAACCGTCGTCGTGCAGCGTGGCCTGGACCGTACCCACGGGGGTTTCGATCTTGTGCACGCCGGGGCGAATGCGCCCCATGTGGGCCAGCGTGGCCACCAGGCCAATGGTGCCGTGCCCGCACATGCCCAGGTAGCCTGTGTTGTTGAAGAAGATGACGCCAGCACTGGCATCGGCGGCCACGGGTTGGCACAGCAGTGCGCCCACCACCACGTCGCTGCCGCGCGGCTCCAGCACGGTGGCGGCACGCCAGTCGTCATGGTCCTTGGACAGACGCGCCAGGCGTTCGGCCATGCTGCCCTTGCCCAGATCGGGAAAACCGTCCACCACCAGCCGGGTGGGTTCACCGCCGGTGTGCGAGTCGATGATGTGGATGCGCTTCATGGTGTAGTGAGGGTAGGTTGGCGGGACGGGCTTGTAAAGGCGTGCAGGTACCCATGCGCCAGCGACTCCGGGTAGGAGACGTTAGTGCCATGTTTCCTGCAGGCATGGGTTAGGGGGGAAAGGCCGCGGACCGTGGCGCAGGTTTGCGCAGGGGCGGCCTTTCCAGGGACTGGCTCAGTAGCTGGCCAGCGGAGTCGCGGTGGCGTTCTTGAAGGTGTACACCGTGATGGGTGCTTGCTTCATGTTGCCCTTGTCGTCGTAGGCGTAGGTACCGGCCACGCCCTTGTAGCTGCCCTTGCGCATTTCAGCGGCCACTTTCTCGGGGTCGGTGGAGCCGGCCTTGACCATGGACTGGCCGATCAGCAGCATCTGGTCATAGAACGATGCAGCGTAGGCGTCGGCGTCCAGGTTGAAGCGCTTCTTGTACTTGGCCTTGAAGGCGGGGCCGTCGTTGGTCTTGTCCAGCATCGAGCCGCCTTGGGCGCAGAACACCACGTCGTTGACGGCATCGCCACCGAGCTTGCCCATTTCGGGGCTGCACAGGGTGTCGCCACCCAGCATCTTGGTGCTCACGGCCAGCTGCTTCATCTGGCGTGCCATCGGCGCTGCCTGGGGCGCGTAGCCGCCGTAGAACATCACATCGGGCTTCTTGGCCTTGATGTTGGTCAGGATGGCCGAGAAGTCGGTGGCCTTGTCGGTCGTGTATTCCTGGCCAACGATGGTCAAGCCCTGGACCTTTGCTTCCTTGATGAATTCGGCGGCCACACCTTGTCCGAATGCGGTGCGGTCGTCCACCACAGCAACGGTCTTGGCCTTCATGACCTTGGCCGCGTAGGTGGCCATGCTGGAGCCGATCTGGTTGTCGCCTGCAATGATGCGGAACAGGTGCTTGTAGCCGCCTTCAGTGACCTTGGGGTTGGTGCCCACGGTGGACATCAGGGCGCCGCCTTCGTCGTAGACGCGGGAAGCCGGAATGGCCACGCCCGAGCAGTAGGGGCCCATGACGTATTTCACGCCACTGTCCACCAGTTTCTGTGCCACGGCCACGCCGGACTTGGGATCGCACTGGTCGTCTTCCGACTGCAGTTCGAATTTGAGGGTCTTGCCAGCGACTTGCAGCTTCTTGGCATTGAGTTCTTCAATGGCCAGGCGCACGCCGTTTTCGTTGTCTTTGCCAGCGAAGGCATTGGGGCCGGAGAGCGGGCCGGTCTGGCCGATCTTGACGACTTGCTCCTGAGCCATGGCATTGCCGGCCAGGGTAAGCGCCAGCGCTGCAAACAAAGGGGTAGCCGAACGAGTACGTAGCATCTTCATTTCCTTTTGGGATGTAGGTTTGACAGAAAGTCGGAACTCCAACGGATTCGCCTTCAAACGCATTACTGCGTTGCTTCGCCTCGCCGTGCTAGAGCACTGTCTTCGGCTTTGCGCCTTGTTCTGCGCTTGAATGCAAACCCGTATCAGGCCTGTGACCTGTATTCCTGCGGGCGGGTTTCCAGTGCCTTTTGAACAATGGCAATCACCGCGTCGCGCTCCGATCCTACCAAGGGAAGGCGGGGGCGACGCATGTGCTCGGTACTGACGCCGGCAACGACGTCGATCAATTTGAGGTTCTGCACCAGTTTGGTGGAGACATCGAGGTGCAACATGGGAGTCATCCACTGGTACAGCTTGAGGGCTTCGGCAAAGCGGCCGGCCTTCATCAGATCAAAGAGGGCCACGTTTTCGCGCGGGAAGGTGCAGCCCACGCCGGCCAGCAGGCCATCGCAGCCCAGTGCCAGGCCTTCGTAGGCCAGGTCGTCCACGCCCATGAACAGTTGGTAGCGGTCGCCCAGCAGGTTGCGCAGGTCGGTGATGCGGCGGATGTTGTCGGTGCTTTCCTTGATGGCCACGATCCATTGGCAGTCGGCCAGCTCGGCCATGTGCTCGGGCTTGAGGTCGACCCGGTAGGCCACCGGGTTGTTGTAGACCATGATGGGTTTTTGCGCCGTTTCGGCCATGGCACGCACATTGGCCATGGCTTCACGGGCGTCGGCCACGTAGATGACCGAAGGCATGACCATGTAGCCGTCCACGCCCAGGGCGTTTGCGGCGCGGATGTAGCGCAGGGCTTCGCGGGTGGAGGTTTCGGACACATTGGCCAGCACCGGGACACGGCCCTTGGCGGCCTTGAGGGCGCAATCGGCCACCAGCAGCTTTTCTTCCAGGGTCAGGGTGCTGGCTTCGCCCAAGGAGCCGCAGGTCACGATGCCGTGCACGCCATTGCGGATGAGGTAGTCGATGTGGCGGGCGGTGCCGTCCAGGTCCAGGCTCTCATCGGCGTGGAATTTGGTGGTGACGGCGGGGAAGATGCCTTGCCATTTGGGGTTGTTCATGGAGTTTCCTGTGGGTTGGTGGGTAATGCGATGGTGCGATTGTAGTAAATATATTTATAAAATATCAATAGGATATTTGCGGTGTATTTACCATTGTGCGTTGTCGCAAAACGTGCTAATGCCTGGTGCGGATACTTCTGGTGGGGTCGGAAATGAAAAAAGCCAAGGCCCCCGTGAGGAGGCCTTGGCTTATAGGTAAAACTGTCTCCAGCCCGCGCCACTATTGCGCAGGTAGCTACTGAAACAGTAGCGTCTGGTGTGTGGAGCTTACTTCAGGATGTCCCCGATGCAGAGGTACTTCACCTCGACATAGTCGTCCATGCCGAAGTGCGAGCCTTCACGGCCCAGGCCGGACTGCTTGACCCCACCGAAGGGCACATGCTCGGTGGCCAGGATGCCCACATTGATACCCACCATGCCGTACTCCAGCGCCTCGCCCACGCGGTAGATGCGGCCGATGTCGCGGCTGTAGAAATAGCTGGCCAGACCGAACTCGGTGTTGTTGGCCGCATCAATGGC
>SSFF01000026.1 GCA_008015235.1 Rhodoferax sp.
CCGCCCTGGTCGGTACCTACGGCACCCTGACCATCGCTGCCAACGGCTCCTACACCTATGTCACCAACGCCGCCGCGCAAGCGCTCAACGTCGGTGACTCGGTCAACGATGTTTTCAGCTACACATTGAAGGACTCCGACGGATCCTTCTCCACCACCACCGTGACCATGACCGTCACCGGGCGTAACGATGTCCCCGTTGCAGTGGCTAATACCGCTACTGCTGTGGAAGCCGGTGGCATAAGCAACGCAATTGCAGGAACCAATCCCACGGGCAACGTCCTCACCAACGACACCGATGTGGACGTGGGCGACACCAAGACTGTCGCTGCGGTCAGTGGCACGGCCGCAGGAACGGTCGGGGGAAGCACCAGCGGCAACTACGGCACGCTGTCACTCAATGCAGATGGCACCTACACCTACACAGTCAACAACAACCTAGCTGCCGTACAGGCACTGCGCACCACCGCCAATACGTTGACGGACACCTTTACCTATACCGTGCGAGATGCTGCTGGACTGACTTCCAGCGCCAGCCTGACCGTGACCATTCAAGGCGCCAACGACGCGCCGATAGCCACGGTCGATACCGGCTCGGTTGCCGAAAACGCCACACTCACCACCACTGCGGCGACAGGTGTGCTTTCCAACGACACGGATGTTGACAGCGGCGACAGCAAAACAGTCTCGGCTGTTTCTTTTGGAAGCAGCTCCGGCACCGTCGGCACCGCTCTGACAGGTACTTATGGCACCCTGACCCTCAATGCCAATGGCTCCTACAGCTACAGCGCAAACACCGCAGCAGCGAATGCCTTGCCCGCCGGAACTTCTGTCAATGATGTCTTTACCTATACGGTGCGAGACACCGCAGGGCAGACCTCCACGGCGACGCTGACAATTACCGTCACCGGCAGCAACGACGCCCCGACTGTCAGCACTGCCAACGCCGCAGTATCCGAGGAAGGATTGGCCGGCGGTATCGCCGATACCACGGGGAATGTGGCGGGTGCAGACACCACCGATGCCCCGAGCGTATCGGGTACCGTCACCATTACGGACCCCGACAGTTCACTCGCCGTGACACTGACTGCCCCAGGCGGAACACTGACGTCGGGCGGCGTAACCGTTACCTGGAGCGGCAACGGTACCGCGGCAAACCCGCTGATCGGGTCGGCGGGTGGGGCGGAAGTGATTCGTGCCACCATCAACAGCAGCGGTGACTACACCATCACACTGTCCAAGCCCATTGACCATGCTGCAGGCAACGGAGAAAACGTTCGTACGCTCGCATTTGGCGTCAGCGCCAGCGATGGCATTGCACCGGCAGCCACTGGCACGATCACGCTCAGCATCGAAGACGATTCCCCTGCAGCAGTAGCCAGCACCAAGGTGGTCACACTGCCTTCGGTGAATACCAACATTGAGCTCATTCTGGATGTTTCAGGATCCATGGCGTGGGGCCCCATCGACAATCAAGCACCCGGAGCAGGTGAAAAATCTCGCCTCCAGATCATGAAAGAGTCGGTTGCTCTGATGCTGGACCAGTATGACAATCTCGGCGATGTCCGGGTACGCATCATCTCATTCTCATCCAGTGCAACAGACGTAAGTGCAGGATGGGTTACCGTGGCCAATGCGAAAACGCTGGTGAATGCACTCACAGCGAATGGCGGCACAAACTACGATGCGGCCATCGCAACGGCACAAACCGCCTGGACCACACCAGGCAAACTCACAACGGCCCAAAACGTCAGCTACTTCCTGACCGACGGAGCGCCAACCGCTGGACAGGAAATTGGTGCAGCCGACGAAGCGATCTGGACCGACTTCCTGAACCGCAACGATATCAACTCGTTTGCTTATGGCATGGGGACCGGGGCCACACAGGCCAACCTGAACACCATTGCCTATAACGGTATAGGAACCGGTTCCGACACTGCTGGAGTCGTCGTCGCCGATGTCAACCAGCTCCCACCAATTTTGCGCGACTCGATTCTGGCACCCACCGGAGGCGACATCGTCACCGGTGGACTGGGCGCCGGTTCTGGTATGGGCGCCGATGGTGGCTACCTGACCAGCATTGTGATCAACGGCACCACCTATGCGTACGATCCTGCAGCCAATGCCGGAAATGGCGGAATCACCACCACGGGAACCAACCGCGGCACTTTTGACACCACCACCAACACCATGACCATCAGTACGGTTGCAGGTGGCAAGTTCGTCATTGACATGGACGATGGGCTGTATACCTACACGCCCCCAGTGTCTACAACCACCAGCTTCAACGAATCGATTGGTTTTGCCATCACCGACCGGGACGGAGACACGGCGTCCAACACGCTGACCATCACCGTGAACCCACCGGGAAGCGCCCCCGCATCCGGTACAGACACTGGCCTGACCCTGACGCTGAGCACCAGCACTACGGCCGTCACCACATCCGGCCTGCACGGGGAGTTTTTTGGTTACAACGAAACGGTTGTTGCTGGCAACAATGCACAGGCTGGCGACACCACCGTTGGCAATGCAGACCGGGTATCGGATTTGCAAACCATCATCAACCTGCGCCAAGGCAGCAGCATCGTCGGCACTGGCACCTCCGTCAATGCTGCGGCTTCGGATGCCACCTGGAACGCAACGGCCCTCAATTACGGCGATGCGCCGGTGGTTAACGGTAACTTGGGATCAAATCCGAACATCACCACTGCAGGCACTGCCATTACCTCGGGGGCCTTGTACAACTTCCTCGGAGCCACCAATGCAGGCAACCAAACCGGCAGTTTGCAGACAACCAGCAGTTTCGGAAACACCACGGATTCGATGCTGCGTTTCGCTGGTTCCGCCTATTTCGCGGCAGGCAACTACGACTTCCGCGTGCGTGCAGACGATGGCTTCAGCATTCGCATTGATGGCGTCACCGTCTTTGAATACAACGACATTCAGTCGCCGACCACACGCACAACACCCAGCTCGATTGCCATTGGCGAGGGCTTGCACACGGTCGAGATCCTGTATTGGGAACAAGGCGGCAATGCAGAGCTGCAGGTCGACTACAAACTGAGCAGCTCCAGCACCTACCTGAATCTCAGTCTGGACAACTTGGCGATGTTCCAAAGCAATGAGCTGCCCACACTGTCCAATCTCCAAGACATCGTGGAAAGCGCAACCAACGGCCAATACCTGATTCGTACCGGTCAAGAAGCCAGCGGCTCCAACAGCAACGACACCATTACCGGAAGCGCTGGACGAGACCGAATATCAGGTTTGGATGGGAATGACACCATCTCGGCTGGAACCGGTGCTGACTGGGTCAGCGGCGGGCGGGGCAACGACACCCTCACTGGCGGTGCTGGCGCAGACACCTTCCACTGGCAGCTCACAGACCGCAGCCTGGCAGGCCAACCCGCCATTGACACGCTCACCGACTTTGATGTGGCGGCCGCCAAATCAGGCGGCGATGTGCTCGACCTGCGTGATCTGTTGCAAGGTGAGGCGGGCACAAGCAATCTGCAGAACTACCTGGACTTCACAACTTCAGGGTCCAACACCATACTGCGCATTAGCTCCACGGGCGGATTCACCGGAGGGACATATTCTGCGGCAGCGGAAGATCAACGCATTGTGTTCCAGGGAATCAGCAACCTTGGCAACGCCCTCGGTTTGGGCACTTCGGCAACTGACGCCCAAATCATCAGCGACCTGATCAACAAGGGCAAACTGATTACCGATTGACCCAGCTAAGGTCGGAAGATCACCCCGGGTGCGTAGAGCACCTGGGGTATCAATCCAGGATACGTAAACCGACTTCCGTTCGGAATCAGCTCACAGCAGGTGACTGTGCAGGGTCATGCACGCCAGGACCCGTGGCGCCATCGAATCCAAGGGCCATGAGCGCATCCCATTCGGCCTGGGTGGCAACACCTTCGGCCAGTACCTGCAAGCCGATGTTGTGTGCGATCGTGCTCAAGCCTTGAAGGAACGATGCATTGCCCGAATTGCCATCCACGCCGCGCACAAAACTGGCATCGACCTTGAGGTAGTCCAGCCCCAGCTCATGGAGCAAGCCGATTTGGCTGAAATGGTGCCCATAGTGCTCCAACCCCACCTTGCACCCCCGGCGTTTCAGCTCGGCACACAACACCTTGAACTGGTCCAGATTGTGCAGGGCACCCACCTCGGAAACCTCCAGCCACAAGCGCGAGGCCAGATCGCGCTGCGCATCCACCAGCATGGTCAAGCGAGCGACGAACTGGGCGTTGCGCAGCGAACTGGCCGACAGATTGATGGCCAATCCTGGCAACGATGACTGTCCCTTCAGCTCCTGCAAGCCCAAGCGCACGGCCGACAAATCAAGTTCGGCAGTCAAATTCAATCGCTCGGCAACTGGCAGGAAGCGCCCTGCCGGCATCCATTCACCCGCCTCATCAAACATCAAGCGCAAGGGGCACTCGCGGTGGGAAAGTGTCTTCTGTGCATTGACCACTGGAAACGAAATCAGTCGAACCCACCCGTTGTCCAATGCGTGGTGAATTTGTACAGACCACTGCTCAACCGTGCGTGGCAGCTCATCGGTGTGCGCCCTGTGGGCATGGCGCACACCGTCCAATTTGTCGGCTTCGGCCGTAGCCAACGCCATGTCCACGCGCGAGAGGACGTCGCCGACCTGGTCGCCTGAAACGAAATCCCCGACTCCCAGCCACGCACTGGCCTGGGAGTCCACATAAGGCGATGCAATCTGCACAATGCTGGAAAGCAAGCTGTTGGCCACCCCGACGGCTTCATTCTTGGCTGGCAGCAAAAGCGCGAAATCCGCTCCGTTCAGGCGAGCACCCACCCCATCCCCTTGTGCGGCTTCACTGATAAGGCGCCCGATCTTGCGCAAGTATTCATCGGCCGCCTCACGGCCCATACGGCGATTGATATCCGACAAATGGGCTAACCGGACCAGAACCAACGCGCCCCCCGCGGACTCATCGCCTTCCACACTCTGGCGTAAGCGTGCCATGAAGTGGGACCTGTTGGCCAAGCCGGTCAGCGGATCGAAATTGGCCTCCTTGCGCACCAGCTCCAATCGTGCGGCCTCCTCTTCAAACATCGCCTTGAGCCGGGAAACCGTCGCATTCATGGCCACTGCCAGTTGACGAAGCTCCGGGACAGCCGGGAGATCGATCCGAATGAATTGACGCTGGGTGATGGCCTGCGCTTGGGAAATTACGGCATCCAAGGGTCTGCGCAGGCGGCGCAATACCAGTGACCCCAGGTACCCCCCCAGCAACCCCGCCATACAGAGCGCCCCCACCATCTCATAGGCACTTTCCCACAATGCGTCGTAGGCGAATCGACTATGGCTTACCAGTGTGACCGTTCCGAACTGCTTCCAGCCACTGCTGATTTGTGCGGTCCCCGGTGCGGCAGCAATTGGCAAGGCATGCATGAACCATGCAGGCGCATCGATATCGGCGGCATCGCCGGTGCGCTCTGTGATCAGTTGACCCACCGGATCCACAATGCGAATCAGCTCGTAGTGTCCGCTGTCAAACAACGAAGCCACCACCAGTTCCGCTTTGATGGGGTCCGGGTCGCCCTGGCTCAGGGACAGCGCCAGTGCCGACGCGTTGTCCGCATTTTTCATCGACAGTTGCGACTCCAAATAGGCCCGGGCGCTGAGCAGGGAGGCGAGCAGACTTCCCACAAGCGCCAGCAGCATGCTGGTGACGATGGCAAGCCAGAGTTGGCGATACAGGGTCATTTACACATCCTCCAAGCCCTACACATTTTTAAAATCCTTCCGATGCGACCCGCTTGAGCAGATCTTCCCACCGCGACAACCGGCCGGAACCCACAGCAGGGGCAACAACTTGGGTACCCGCTCCCGAAAAAATTCCCTTGGCGTTGAAGCTGAACACCGGGGACAAGTCTGGCCTGCGCGAGGCCAGCCGAAGCTCGCCCACCAAGTTGTCCAACACCCAAGGCTCGTCATCGGGCTCGTTGTAATACGCGAGCACCATGTGAGCCTGCGTCGGGCTACCACTGCCAGCCCCCGTACGCGCCTGGACATAGATCAGGCGCAGCTTGTCGGTCGGGACGCCCAGCAAGGCCAGGGTGTAATACTTGGCAATGACATAGTCTTCACAATCGCCCTGCCCCTTGCCAAGGGTTTCCAAGGGAGTCGCCCAGTAGTCGTTTTGTCCCCAGTTGCCGGCGTCGTCAACAAAACGGATGCTGCGGTTGAAAAATTCGTTGACCCTTTTCAGCTTGTCCATGTCGGAGCCAGCTCCCGCACTGGACAGAAAATCGCGCCAAGCTTGAAACCGCGGCATGGCAGCGTCACCCCAACGAGCGACAAAGCTGACACGCATCTGGTCAAAGTTGGATGCCGAAAAGACAAGTGGCAGGCCGACAAGCACCCAGACCGTGCAGAATGCCACGGCAGATCGGACAGCAGATCGGACACCCAAGTCAGCCAACAGTTTGCTCACATCGTCGTTGGAAATACCTGCAAGACGCTTGCAGGCCGATAATTTTCATCCTCAACTGGGAATAGTTCACACATCGACCCGTTGTCGGTTTGACATTGTTACAAATAGTTCCAGACAATCGACACCTTCCGCGGAACCTGCCACAAGTATGCGGTTCTACCATGGCGCCCACCCGGCCAACCTATATCGTCATCGATGCATAAACAATTTCGTCTTTCGGTTTTGACAACTGCCCTGTGTGGCCTGGTGACAGCATCTGGTACCGCGAACGCACAAAGCCAACCGCGTGCAGCCGCATTGCGGGATGCCGTGGAGCGGGCGGTGCTTCACAATGCCGAGATCCGCTTTCGGCATCAGAACTTCATGGCCAGTACGGCCGAACAGGATGTGGCACGAGGTGGCTGGCGCCCACGCGTCGACTTGGATGCCAATGCCGGCCGAAAGAACTCCCTGAGCCCCAACCAAGCCTCGGCCCTGGATTACGACAACTCTGCGGCCACGCTGACCTTGCGCCAGACCCTGTTTGACGGATTCGCCACCAGCAAAGACGTGGAACGGCTAGGTTTTGCCAAATTGGCAAGTTACTACGAACTCATGTCCGCCAGCGACCAACTGGCCTTGGAGTCCGCCAAGGCCTACATTGATGTGCTGCGCTACCGGGAGCTGGTCAACCTCGCCCGCGACAACTACGCCACCCACGCCGACGTACAGGCCAAGCTGGAAAGTCGCGTCAAAGCAGGTGTAGGTCGGCGGGTTGACCTGGAACAAGCGGCCGGGCGCATGGCGTTGGCCGAGAGTAACTGGCTGACAGAGGCAGCCAACCTGCACGATGTCACCACCCGCTACCAGCGGCTGGTGGGAGAAATGCCCGCAGACACAATGGCAACTGCGCCCAATCTCGCCAAGTTCATGCCCCAGCGCGAGAACTACGTTGTCAACACGGTTCGAGCCAACCCCGAGTTCCAGTCTGCCGTCGCCAACATCCGTGCCTACCGCGCCGATCTGGGACTACGCAAAGCGGCAAACTATCCCACCTTGGAGTTTCGGGCTTCCACAGGTACGGAGCGCAACCGCAACGGCGTTTCCGGTGATTACCGCGACTCTGCCCTGCAGCTGTTTCTGAACTACAACCTCTACCGGGGTGGCAGCGACACCGCCAAGGCACAGCAATATGCCGCCAAACTGGGCGCCGCCTATGACCTGCGGGACAAGGCCTGTCAGGACGTGCGCCAAACGGCCCTGATCGCACTCAATGACGTCACCAAACTCCAGTCGCAGCTGGACTTGCTGGCACAGCATGAACTCTCGACCTCCAAGGCGCGTGAGGCCTATCGCCAGCAATTCGATATCGGCCAGCGCTCCCTCCTGGACCTCTTGGATACGGAAAATGAATTGTTCGAGGCGCGCCGCGCCTTGATCAATGCCGAGAATGACCTGCAGTTGGCCCGTGCACGGGTCCTGACAGTGCAGGGACGCATGCTCAGCGTACTGCAACTGCGCACCCTGGCCACCGAAACGCCAGAAAGTCCCAATGCCGGACAGGACGGCGACGATGCCATCGTATGTGCAGCCGATGCCGCCCCCTTGATCGTGTTGGACAAGAGCACTCTGCCCAAACCCCAACCGACTGAGCCGGAAGTTCCGAAGCCTGCGCCCGCACCGAGCGCACCACCGCCAGCCCCGGCCCCCAACCTGGCTTGCGAAGCGATCAGTCCTTCGGTACAGGCATGGATCAAGGCATGGAACCAGAAGGATCTGGGTGCCTACCTGGCAAACTACAGCGAGAAATTTGTTCCGGCAATGGGGCTGAGTCGTGCCCAATGGGAAAGCCTGCGCAAGAAGCGCGTTCACAAGCAAGGTGACATCAGCGCCGTACTGAGCAACATCCAGACCACGCAGTGCGAAGGCAATCTGGCCGAGGTGTCGTTCTCACAGGAATATGGTTCGGTGGACTACCGTGACACGGTGGAAAAGACACTGGCACTGGAGTTGGTCAACGGCCAATGGAAGATTCTGCGCGAAACAGTGACCAAAGGCCGGACGTTCTGAAACAGCCACACATTCCCATGAAAAAAGCGACCCGAGGGTCGCTTTTTTCATGAATGCCACCGGGGGCGCTCTGTCCCGAAACGACCCCCTAAAACGTCCTAATCAGAACGGAATGTCATCGTCCATGTCATCAAAGCCGCTGGCAGGGCGCGGGGCCGGAGCCTGACGCACTGCCTGGGGAGCAGCCTGTGGACGCGCTGCCGGGGCCGAGCGCGGCGCATAGCCACCACCACCGCCCGATGCATAACCACCCTCGTCACCGCCACCGGGTTCGCCCATGCCTTCGCGCGAACCGAGCATCTGCATTTCGTTGGCCACGATGTCGGTAGCATATTTTTCGATGCCGTCCTTGTCGGTGTACTTGCGCGTCTTCAAGCGCCCTTCGACATACACCGAACGGCCTTTCTTCAGGTACTGACCAGCAATCTCCGCCAGCTTGCCGAAGAAGCTCACACGGTGCCATTCGGTCTCTTCCACCATCTCACCGCTCTTGTTCTTGTAACGGCTGCTGGTCGCAATGGTGATGTTGGCCACGGGTTCGCCACTGGGCATGTAACGAATTTCGGGGTCACGCCCCAGGTTGCCGACCAAGATGACTTTGTTGACGGATGCCATGTTGTAATTTCTCCAGATGAAGCGCCCATTATGGCGCCTTCGCCGCTCCCTGCAGCACGGGCTGGCGCATGGGCCAGGCAATCACCAACCACACCAGCATGCCCACGGCACACACGGCGAACAGGCCTTGTGGACCGTAATTCTTGGTCAGCCAGCCTCCCGCCATGCCCCCGGCAAACAAGCCCAGCGACTGCAAGGTGTTGTACACGCCCATGGCGGTACCGCGCACGGCGGCGGGGGCCAGGCGCGAGACCATGCTGGGCTGACTGGCTTCCAGCACATTGAAGCCGCAAAAAAACACGAACAGCAACACGGCAAGGGCCATCAACGTGGGCGCTCCCTGCACCAGCCACAACAGCCCCAGCTGCACACCGCCGATCATGGCAATGGCCACCAGAAACACCGCCCGCAGGTAGCCAGCGCGTTCCAGGCGGA
This sequence comes from Rhodoferax sp., assembly GCA_008015235.1. Lineage (GTDB taxonomy): Bacteria > Pseudomonadota > Gammaproteobacteria > Burkholderiales > Burkholderiaceae_C > Allorhodoferax. The sequence continues at coordinate 9,581 of SSFF01000026.1, forward strand.
ACAAGCTGGCACCCATGACCACAAAGGAACCCAGTACGGCGGGAAGATAGACCTTCCAGTGATCGTCCTTGGCCAGCCCGGACTGCACCAGCAAGGCCGGCAAGGCCACCCACATGGCCAACTGCACCGCATGCAGGATGAAAACCCCGACATTCAGCCGCATGAGCGCCGCGTCACCCAGCACGTCACGCAAGCCGCCACGCCCGGCATCCACATGCTTGGCCGGTTCCGGCGGCACCCACCACAGCACCACGGCAATTCCGCCCACAGCCAGGCAGGCTGTCAGGGCAAACAGACCGTGCAGGCCCAGCAGACCATTAAGCAACGGAGAGAGCACCAAGGACAAGGCGAAGATCAAGCCAATGCTGGCCCCCACCAGCGCCATGGCCTTGGTCCGCACCACATCACGGGTCTGGTCTGCCAGTAGCGCGGTCACGGCAGCCGAGATGGCGCCCGCCCCTTGCAGGGCACGACCAGCTGCCAACCAGGCCACGCTCGGCGCCAGCGCGGCGAGTACGCTGCCCACAGCAAAAATCACCAGCCCCACCACCATGACCCGCTTGCGGCCATAGACGTCGGAAGCCATGCCAAAGGGAATCTGCAAGCAGCCTTGCGTCAGGCCGTAAATGCCCATGGCTAGGCCAATCCAGACCGGGTCATCACCGCCGGGAAGGCGTTGTGCCTCCAGAGCGAACACCGGCAATACCAGAAACAGGCCCAACATGCGCAGGGCAAAAATAAGGGCCAAGGATGCGCTGGCGCGGCGCTCCAACGGCGTCATCGCTGTGGAAACTGGCGTGCGGGCCGATTCGGATACGGAGGAAATCGAAGACACGAAAAACGGGGTATTCGCTGAAGAGGTCGCTATTGTCCCTGATATGTCAGCGCCAGAGTGGGCACACCGGAGTGGCAGTCACTATCATGGAGGGTTTTACCCAGCCGCCCACCATGCCCGTCGCACCTGACCACGAAGGCCCCTACCTGGGCAGCCACCTGCGCAACAGCATCAGCATCCGCGGGGCGCGCACGCACAACCTCAAAAACCTCGATCTCGACATTCCGCGCAACCAGCTGGTGGTAATCACCGGCCTGTCGGGTTCGGGCAAGTCCAGCCTAGCGTTTGACACGCTGTACGCCGAAGGCCAGCGCCGCTATGTGGAGAGCCTGTCCACCTACGCGCGCCAGTTCCTGCAGATGATGGACAAGCCCGACGTGGACGTGATCGAAGGCCTGTCGCCCGCCATCAGCATCGAGCAGAAGGCCACCAGCCACAACCCGCGCTCCACGGTGGGCACGGTGACCGAAATCCACGACTACCTGCGCCTGCTGTTCGCCCGCGCCGGCACCCCCTACTGCCCCGACCATGGACTGCCGCTCCAAAGCCAAACCGTCAGCCAGATGGTCGACGCCGTGCTGGCGCTTCCGGAAGGCACCCGCATCATGGTGCTGGCGCCAGTGGCACGGGAAAAGAAAGGCGAGTTCACGGAGCTGTTTGCCGACATGCAGGCCCGCGGCTACGTGCGCTTCCGCATCAACGGCCAGGTGGTGGAGGCGCAGGATCTGCCTGCACTCAAGAAAACCGAGAAGCACGACATCGACGTGGTAGTGGACCGCCTCAAGGTGCGCCATGCGCCCTTGGATGCGTCGGCGCCGGAGTACGCCGAGTTCACCAGCGTACGCCAGCGCCTGGCCGAGAGCTTCGAGTCCGCCCTCGACATTGCCGCCGGGCGTGCCATTTGCTATGAAATGGATAGTGAACTACGCAGTCCTGATGCGGGCCAGAACCCCAAAGAACACTTGTTCAATGCCAAGTTCGCGTGCCCGGTGTGCAGCTACTCGATTGCCGAACTGGAGCCGCGCCTGTTTTCCTTCAACTCCCCCGTTGGGGCCTGCCCAGGCTGCGACGGTTTGGGCCAGCAGGATTTCTTCGACCCGCAGCGCGTGGTCGCCTTCCCCAGCTTGAGCCTGGGCGGCGGCGCCATCAAGGGCTGGGACCGGCGCAACGGCTACTACTTTGCCATGCTGCAAAGCCTGGCCGCGCACTACCGCTTCGACATCGAAGCACCCTTCGAGTCGCTGTCAGCGCCTGTGCAGCAGGCGGTGCTGTACGGCTCGGGCGAGGAAGAGATTGCCTTCACCTACGTGCTCGACAGCGGGGCCAATGCGGGCAAAAAAGTCAAGAAAAAGCACCCGTTCGAAGGCGTCATTCCCAACATGCAGCGCCGCTACCGCGAGACCGACTCGGCCCTGGTGCGCGAAGACCTGGCACGCCTGCGCGCCACCCAGCCCTGCCCCGACTGCGCGGGCACGCGCCTGAAGCGCGAAGCGCGCTTTGTGCGCATTGGCGAAGGGGCGCAGGCCCGTGCCATTTACGAGGTCAGCCACGTCACGCTGGGCGAATGCCTGGACTATTTCTCGCGGCTGCACATGACGGGCGCCAAGGGCGACATCGCGGCCAAGGTAGTGCGCGAAATCACTTTGCGCCTGAAGTTCCTCAACGACGTGGGCCTGAACTACCTGAGCCTGGACCGCAGCGCCGAAACCCTGTCGGGCGGCGAGAGCCAGCGCATCCGCCTGGCGAGCCAGATCGGCTCGGGCCTGACCGGGGTGATGTACGTGCTGGACGAACCCAGCATTGGTCTGCACCAGCGTGACAACGACCGCCTGATCGGCACCCTGCAGCACCTGCGCGACCTGGGCAACAGCGTGCTGGTGGTCGAGCACGACGAAGACATGATGCGCGCCGCCGACCACATCATCGACCTCGGCCCCGGCGCCGGTGTGCACGGCGGGCGCGTCACCGCGCAAGGCACGTTTGACGAGGTCAAGGCCAACCCGAACTCCCCCACCGGCCAGTACCTGGCGGGTACGCGCCACATTGCCGTGCCCAAGAAACGCACACCTTGGCTGCCAGTGCTTGAAATCGCTGCGGAGACACCACGCAAAAGCGGCTCCGGCAAAGGCGCTCCGAGCAAGGCCGCGCAGGCCTGGGAAGAGCGCCAGGCCGAGCACCGCGCCACCCAGGGCAGCCTGCAGGCCCTGCGCGTGGTCGACGCCCACGGCCACAACCTGAAGAACGTCAGCGTCGAGTTTCCCGTGGGCCTGTTCACCTGCGTCACTGGCGTGTCCGGTTCGGGCAAATCCACGCTGGTCAATGACACCCTGTACGCCGCCGTGGCACGCCAGCTCTACCGCGCCCACGAGGAACCGGCACCGCACCTGCGCGTGGAGGGCATGGCCTATTTCGACAAGGTCATCAACGTCGACCAGAGTCCGATCGGGCGCACGCCGCGCTCCAACCCGGCCACCTACACCGGCCTGTTCACCCCCATCCGCGAACTGATGGCCGAGGTCCCCACCGCGCGCGAGCGCGGCTATGGCGCAGGGCGCTTTTCCTTCAACGTGACCGGGGGCCGCTGCGAGGCCTGCCAGGGCGACGGCGTGGTCAAGGTGGAAATGCACTTCCTGCCCGACGTGTACGTGCCTTGCGACGTGTGCCAGGGCCAGCGCTACAACCGCGAAACCCTGGAAGTGCAGTACAAGGGCCGCAACATCGCCCAGATCCTGGAGATGACCGTGGACGTGGCGCTGGACTTCTTCCAGGCCGTGCCCAGCATCGCGCGCAAGCTGCAGACGCTGATGGACGTGGGCTTGTCCTACATCCGCCTGGGCCAGTCGGCCACCACGCTCTCGGGCGGCGAGGCCCAGCGCGTGAAGCTCGCACTAGAACTCTCCAAACGCGACACCGGCCGCACGCTCTACATACTGGACGAACCCACCACCGGACTGCACTTTGCCGACATCGAGCTATTGCTCAAAGTGCTGCACCAACTGCGCGACGCCGGCAACACCATCGTTGTCATCGAACACAACCTGGACGTCATCAAGACTGCCGACTGGCTCATCGACATGGGGCCCGAGGGCGGCGGCGGCGGCGGCACCGTGGTCGGTGTGGGCACACCCGAAGCACTGGCCGCCAACCCGGCCAGCCATACCGGGCGCTACTTGCACAATGTTTTGACACGCCTGCCCGCATAAAATCTGCGCATATAGCTATTTTTTTGGTAGCAAAAACAAATTCACCCGCATCACCATGGCAATCCACTCCCTTCTCTCAGCACTGGCCCGCATGAGCGCCTTGCGTGAGCGCGAAGCCATGGAGGAAGCTCTGGTGGAAATGGTGCGACACGACATCGTGCCAGGGTGCGACGCGGTCCGCCTGGTACGCGCCATCGGGGAGCCCGGCCAGCAGCACTGGCAGGTGCGCGCCAGCTTTGCCGAGACCCTGGACACCTCGGAGCGTGACCATGTCTGGGCCGACTGGAGCCGACTGCCGCATTTGGCCGACTTTCCCCACCGCCAGCAGGCCGTGCTGATCGGCGACATGGTGCAGCACGGTCACACCCCCTGCCACAGCATCTTTGCCCTGGAGCGCGACCCACTGAGCGCCTGTGTCCTTGAAATCGAAAGCGTGCATACCCTGCCGCCAGACAGCCAGCACACCATTGCCTGGGTGCTGACCATCTACCGCAACCTGATTGGCCTGCTCGACTACGGCGAAAAAGATGCCCTGACCGGGCTACTGAATCGCAAGTCGTTTGACGGCGCTTTTGTGCGCGCCGCCATGCAGCAGGATGCGCTCGAGCAGGAACTGGACCGGCCCGACCGTCGCACCACCCACATGCAACAGTCCTATTGGATGGCGGTGATGGACATTGACCACTTCAAGCAGGTCAACGACCGTTTCGGCCACCTGATCGGTGACGAGGTGCTGGTGCTGATGGCGCGCATCATGCGAACGGCCCTGCGCCACCACGACCAGCTCTACCGATTTGGTGGCGAAGAGTTTGTCGTCATGATGCGCTGTCCGGACCACGCCCGGGCATTGGCGGTGCTGGAACGCTTTCGCCAGACCGTGGAAGCATTCGAATTTCCGCAGGTGGGCCATGTCACCACCAGCATCGGCTTCACCCTGCTGCGTGGCGACGACACTCCCGACCTGGCCTTCAACCGGGCCGACAAGGCGGTGTACCAGGCCAAGGAAAGTGGCCGCAACCGGATCTGCAGCTTTGCGGAACTGCTGGCCAGCGGTACGATCGTCGAGTCCCCGGCCACGGGAGACGGCATCGAGTTCTTTTGACACCACCCATGGCCCTCCAGCCCCGCCCATCCTTCGCAACACAGGACGAGAAGAACCTGGCCCAGCTGGCGCAGCTGGTGCGCGAGCAGCAGGTCATCCTCGACACCGCGGGCGCCGGGGTGGTGTTCATCCACCGCCGCAGCCTGCGCCGCTGCAACCTGCGCTTTGCCGAAATCTTCGGCCACACGCGCGTGGAAGAGGCTCTGCAGCGCAGCAACGCCTCGCTCTACCCCGACCGGGACTCCTTCCATGCGCTGGGGCAGGCGGCCTACCCGGTCATGGCCCAGGGCCTGCCCTTCAAGACCGAAATGCGCATGCGCCGCGCCGACGGCAGCCTGTTCTGGGCCCACCTGACCGGCAAGCTGGTCAACCCGGAAGACACGGCCGAGGGGTCGATCTGGGTGGTCGATGACATCACCGAGCAGAGGACCGCCCAATCGCGCTTGCAGTCGCTGCTGGCCGAACAGAAGCTGATTTTCGATACCGCACTGGTGTCGATCCTGTTCCTGCAGGACCGGCGGGTGGTGCGTTGCAACCGCGCCTTCGAATCCATGCTCGGCTACGAACCCGGCGAGCTGGACGGCGCGCCCTCGCGCACTTGGTACATGAGCGACCAGGAGTGGGAGGAAGCCACCATCCGCTGCTACGCCCCCTTGAGCAAGGGTGAGATTTTTCACGAGGAGATGCGCCTGCGCCGCAAGGACGGGTCACCGATGTTCTGTGATGTCCAGGCCCAGGCCATCGACCCGCAGGACCTCGGCAAAGGCAGCATCTGGACCGGTATCGACATTACGGTACGGCGCCATACCGAAGAGCAACTGGCCCAGACCCGCGCCAATCTGGAGCAACTGGTGCTGGAGCGCACCGAAGAGCTGCGCCGCACCGTGCAGGCCCTCGAGGAAACCGCCGCGCAGCAGCGTGCGGCCGAAGTCCACATCCAGCGCCTGGCCCACTACGACGCGCTCACCGGACTGCCCAACCGGGTCTTGCTCGACGACCGCTGCCGCACCGCCATTGCCGCCGCCCACCGCGCGGGACAAGGCGTGGCACTCATGTTCCTGGATCTGGACCACTTCAAGAACATCAACGATTCGCTGGGCCACCGCGTCGGCGACGACGTGCTGGTGGAGCTGGCGCGACGCCTGCGCCAGGCCGTGCGCGAGCAGGACACGGTGTCGCGCCTGGGTGGCGACGAATTTGTGCTGCTGCTGCCCGAGACCGACGCCGAAGGCGCGGCCAACGTGGCAGCGAAGATTCTGCAGGCCGCCCTGGCTCCGTTCCTGATCGAAGAGCATGAGCTCACGGTCACGCCCTCCATCGGGATAGCGCTCTACCCCCAGGACGGCAGCACACTGGAGGCGCTGTCGCGCTGCGCCGATGCCGCCATGTACCTGGCCAAAGAGGAAGGCCGCAACGGCTTCCGCTTCTTCACCACCACCATCCAGGAACGCTCCGAGCGCACCCTGCTGCTGGGCAATTCCATGCGCCGCGCGCTCGAGCGCGACCAGCTGTCCCTGGTCTACCAGCCACAGATGGCACTGGACAGCGGCCGCCTCATCGGGGTTGAAGCGCTGCTGCGCTGGAACCACCCCGAACTGGGCCCCATTTCCCCGGCCGAATTCATTCCCGTGGCGGAGAGCAACGGCCTGATCCTGGCCATCGGTGAATGGGTGCTGCGTGCCGCGGCGCGCCAGGCCGCCCAGTGGCATGCCATGGGCTGGACCGACTGGCATGTGGGCGTCAACGTCTCGGCGGTGCAATTCCGCCATGGCAACCTGCCCGAACTGGTGGCCGAAGTGCTGCAGCGCGAACTGCTGCCCCCAGCGCAGCTGGAGCTGGAGCTGACAGAAGGCGTGGCCATGCACAACGCCCAGCAGGTCAGTGCCACCATGGCCCAGCTGGCGCAACTGGGTGTGCACATGGCCATTGACGACTTCGGCACCGGCTATTCCTCGCTGAGCTACCTCAAGCGCTACCGGGTCGGCAAGCTCAAGATCGACCAGTCTTTCGTGCGTGACATTGCCATCGACGCCGAGGACCGCGCCATCGTCCAGGCCATTATCGGCATGGCCCACAGCCTGGGCCTGCAGACCATTGCCGAGGGCGTGGAAACCCAGGAGCAGCTCGACTTCCTGCGTGCCCAGGGCTGTGCACAGATCCAGGGCTACTGGCTGAGCAAGCCGTTGAGCGCCGACGCGCTGACCGCCTTCGTGCAGCAGCGCGGACAGTTCGTCTGATCGGGCCCTGCGTCCTATGCCACCTTGGCACTGGGGCGCTCGGCCACCCGGTCGCGCCAGCCCTGCAAGGCCAGCAGACCGTGCTCACGCGGCACCAGCTTCATCAGGCCCCGGGCGAATTCGAGCGCACAGAAGGCGGTGATGTCGGCAATGGTGAAGCGCTCGCCCGCGATCCAGGGCTGGGTCTGCAGGCACTGGTCAAACCAGCGCGCCACCTCCAGCCCTTTTTCACCCTGCGAGCGGCCGAAGTCCGGAAACTGCGGATTCTCCAGCACCGCCAGCCCCGGGTGGGTGTGGCGGATGGCCATGGCCAACGGCACCATCAGGTACCACTCGACTCGACGGTCCGCCATTTCGATGAAAGCACGTTCGGTGGCGTCCACGCCCATCAGGTTGGGCTCGGGGTACAGCCCTTCGAGGTAGGTGCAGATGGCACGGGTTTCGGTCAGCACCCGGCCATCGTCGAGTTCCAGCGCGGGCACCTTGGCCAGTGGGCTCTTGGCCAGAAAATCCGGACTTTTGTGCTGGCTCTGGTTCAGATCCACGTTTTCCAGGGTGATGCCGCCAATGCCTTTTTCGGCCATGAACATCAGCACGCGCCGCGGATTCGGGGCCCGGTGGGCGGTAAACAGTTTCATGGTCAACGATCCTTGTGGGCAGTCAGGCAGGTTTTTGGGAATTGCCCATTTCCACCATCTTGCGTGCTTCCTGCGCGAATTTCTCGGCCTCTTCGCTTCCGTCGCGGCGCAGCTCCAGCGTCGACGGTGGCGCATTCAGGCCACGCTCCACGGCCGGACGCTGGCGGATCTGCGCTAGCCAACGCTGGAGGTGCGGCAGGTCTTCGATGTCGACCCCCGACCAGCGGTGGGTGCGGGCCCAGGCGAAATTGGCCATGTCGGCAATCGAGTAGTCACCGGCCAGGTACTCGTGCCGGGCCAATTGCGTGTCCAGCACCCGCAGCAAACGCTTGCTTTCCCCCTGGTAGCGATCGATGGCAGGCTGGATCTTCTCGGGAAAATAGCGGTAGAACACATTGGCCTGGCCCATCATGGGCCCGACCCCACCCATCTGGAACATCAGCCACTGCAGCACGCGGCTGCGTCCTGCCACGTCCTTTGGCATGAACAGTCCGGTTTTTTCCGCCAGGTAGATCAGGATGGCGCCGGACTCGAAGATGGCCAGATCATCGGCATCGTGGTCCACGATGGCCGGGATGCGCCCGTTGGGGTTGATGGCCAGAAACCAGGGCTCCTTCTGCTCGTTTTTCGACAGTGCCAACACCTTGAGCGTGTAGGGCAGGCCCATTTCCTCCAGGGCAATCGAAATCTTGTGGCCATTGGGTGTGGCCGCGGTGTACAGGTCAATCATGCAGCTTCTTTCAACTTGGGCAGGCTGGGCACATCGCAGTGGTAACGGTTACGACCCCGCGCCTTGGCCGCATACAGGGCACGGTCTGTGCGTTCTACCAGGGCGTGCGGCGTTTCGTCCAGCACATGGATCGTTGCAATACCTATGCTGACGGTCAGGTAGTCAGCCACTTCGGAGTCGGCATGGGGCAGCACCTTGGCTGCCAGCAGGCGTTCAATCCGCAGGGCAATGTCCACGGCACCATCCATGGGCGTATTCGGCAACAGCACCGAAAACTCTTCGCCCCCAATACGGGCCGCCAAATCCTCCGCCCGGCTACAGGCGGCACACAGCACCTCGGCCACGGTACGCAAGGCCTCATCGCCCGCAGGGTGCCCGTAGCGGTCATTGAAACGCTTGAAGAAATCAACATCCAACACCAGCAGGGACAAAGGGTGCTCCTGACGGCGTGCACGGCCGAATTCCAGGGCCAGACGCATTTCAAAGGCACGCCGGTTCGGCAAGCCGGTGAGGGTATCGGTCATGGACTGGGCCGTCAGGTCCCGTACCTGCCCTTCGATCATGTCCAACATGAGGTTGACCTCGGACGCCAGCACACTCAACTCATCCTTCCCCGGTACACGGATGCGACGCGACCACGCAGCATCGCTGGCCAGGGACTGCAGCTGGGCCTTGAATGTGCGCAGCCGCCGCACCAGCAGCCAATGCACCGCCGCCGCCAACAGGACAGCCACGCACAAGGACGACAGCACGGCCTGCGCCACCACGCGCGCCTGCAAAGCCTGCGTACGTGCAAAGAGCTCGCGCGGCGCGCTGACCTCCAGTGTGGCCGCCATCTGGCCGGAAACGTCGGTCAGCGCGGCATACATCAGATTGCGTTGTGCCTGCACTTGGACACCCATGTCCCGCAGCCCCAGCCGATGCTCCGGCAAGGCATCTTTCCACCAATCCAGCTGGACCGGCAGAGCGTCCGCACCGAGAAGCCGAAGACCCAAGCCGGTCTGCTCCTGCCACTGTGACACACGGCGCACATCGACCAGACGCCCCATCAGTACAGCACCCCGAAAATCCCCTGTGCGATCGCTGCGGGAAATGCGCCCCGCACACACCAGGGCCAAACCCTGGCTCAGCGGCAACAGTCCGCAGCGGGCCGGCGCTGCCGCTACCTGCATGGCCTGCACCAGTTGCCTGCGCACATCAGCACCCACGCGTACATTGGTCGCTTCACCAGGGGTGCGTACCGCCAGCACCACATGACCTTGCCGGTCAAGAATATCCACAAAGGACAGATCGGCCGTGTCCAATGCCTGTCCATCCAGATTGCGCTGTGCCCAAGCCTGCTGCCGTTCGGCTGCTTGGACATACTCGTACATGTCGGTCCATTCGGCCCAGTCGCGCGTCTGGCTGTTCAGGGCACCAACGCTGGCATCCATGACCTTCAGGACACGGCCCATGTTTTCGACCAGATCGACCCGCTCCAAAGCGGCGAATTCGGCCTCCATGCGTTGCTGCAGCAGCACCAGGCTGAGCCAGCCGACCAGGCCGAAGCACAGCAGAAACGCAAGAAATATTTTGGACCGTATACCCACAGTGGCATGCCCTCGAAGAGATGGCACGTTAACACACCGGCGGGTATCTGAACATCGGGGCCAACCTGCCCCGATGGGTATCAAACGGCGGCGCGGGCCGCCTGCAAGCTGTCGCGGGTGCGCTGGGCTTCGCGCCGCGCCGCGGCAGCGAAATCGGCCTCTGAGCTGGCGTACAGCACCGCGCGCGACGAATTCACCACAATGGCGCCGGTGCTGCCGGATGCATCACCACGCCAGCCGGCACGCACCGTGGCCACGGCGTCGCCGCCTTGGGCACCCACACCCGGAATCAGCAGCGGCAGCGTGGGAGCCAGTGCACGCACACGTTCGATCTCGGCCGGGTAAGTGGCGCCTACCACCAGGCCCAACTGGCCGTTGAGGTTCCAGGGGCCTTGGGACAGGCTGGCAATGTGCTCGTACAGGCGCGGCTGCCCGGGCACGTCGCGCAGGTGCTGCGGCTGGAAATCGTCCCCGCCGGGGTTGGAGGTGCGGCACAACAGGAACGCACCTTTGCCGTGGTATTTCAGATAGGGCTGCACCGAGTCAAAGCCCATGAAAGGCGACAGCGTGACCGCGTCGGCACCGTAGCGCTCGAAGGCTTCCTTGGCGTACTGTTCGGCGGTGGAGCCGATGTCGCCGCGCTTGGCGTCCAGGATGATGGGCACCTGGGGTGCGGTACGGCGCATGTGCTCCATCAGACGCTCCAGCTGGGCTTCGGCAGCATGGGCGGCGAAGTAGGCAATCTGGGGCTTGAAGGCCACCACCAGATCGGCCGTGGCGTCGACGATGGCGGCGCAGAAGTCGTAGATGTAGGCGGCGTCGCCGCGCATGTGCACCGGAAACTTGGCCGGCTCGGGGTCGAGCCCCACACAGAGCATGGACTGGTTGGCACGCTCGGCGGCGGCAAGTTTTTCAAGGAATGTCATGACAGGAGGCTTTCAGAGGCTGCGGCATTGTAGGCAAGTACCTTCAGGCCAAGGCTTCGAGCGTGTCCAGGGCCAGGCACAGGTCGGCCCAGGCCTTGGCCTTGTTGGGGCTGCTGCGCAGCAGCACCTTGGGGTGGTAGCTGACGATGGCGGGCAGGCCTTCAACCTGGTGCACGCTGCCGCGCAGCTTCTCCAAAGGCTGGCGCTGCGCTTCTGGAACTTCCAGCTGCACCAATTGCTGGGCAAAGCGCCCCATGAGCAAGACCATCCGCGGCCGCACCAGTGCGATCTCGGCACGCAGGTGCACCAGGCACTGCTGCAGATCGGCCGTTGTGGCCATGGTGGCATGGGGGGCTCGGCACTTGGCTACCGCGGTCACGTAGGCGCCTTGGGTACCGCTGGCGCTGCGCGATAAGCCGATGGCCTTGAGCATGTTGTCCAGCAGCACGGCAGCATCACCAGCCACGGCATTGCGTGCACGCTCCTCATCTTCCTCGGGCGGATCCACTACCACCAGCCAATCGGCCTGTGCGGGGGCGGCGTCTTCGCGCAACACACAGTGCGTGCGTCCGGCGTGCAGGCCGCAGGCCTGGCACTGCGCGACACGATCCACCAGTCTCGGCCAGGTGGGAGCATCACCGAAGTCAGGTGCCAGTGGCGAAACCGGTAATGCAGGAATGGCTGGCGCTGGCGAGGCCACAGGGGTAGCCACCTGTGGCGTCTGCACCGGTGGCGCGCGCAGTGCCGTCACGGGTGCTGCCAGGGCAGTGACCGATTCGGCCGACGCAGCCGGTGCCGGGGCTTGCACGGCAAACGCTGTGCCAGGCAGCCAGACCTGCACGCCCATTTCCTTGAGCATGGCGCGTTGGCGCGCATCGAGTTGCAAGCTCATGGGTTCGCTCCATCGTCCAGAGGCAGGAACATCACCAGGGCGTCTTCGCGCTGCGGCCCCACACCGGGGTAGTAGGCCTTGCGCACGTTGACACGCTGGTAGCCAAAAGCTTCGTACAGCCGGATTGCGCGCGTGTTGCTGACACGCACCTCCAGCCACACGCGCTGCGCCTGGAGGCTGCGGGCCCAGTGGTTGAGCAGCTCCAACAGGTAGCGGGCATAGCCCTGGCCCTGGTGCTGCGGCGACACGGTGATATTGAGCAAATGTGCCTCGCCCACCCCCTGCATGGCCACAAAGTAGCCCAGCACCCGGCTCTCCGACACCAGCATCTGGGCCTGGTATCCGCTGCTGAGTGCATCCAGAAAATGCGCCCGGGTCCAGGGGTGCTGGTAGGCCTGCACCTCAATTTGCAGCACCTGCTCGAGCCAGGGCGCCAGCAATGGCTCGAGCTGCAGGGACGGGGGGGCCAAGGCTTCAGACACGGGCCACTCCTGCCAGGTCTGCAGCAGCAGCTTTTTCCTGCATGCGCTCGGCCGTGGTCTTGGCCACCTTGTCGCGCACGTACAGCGGCAGCGCCCCTTCAGGTGGCACGGCCGCCCCCTGCTGCAACAGGGCAGGTGCCAGCCGCAGCAGCGCTTGGGCGCTGGGCAGGGCGGCCACGCAAGGCCGCACATGGGGGCCCATGGACTGTTCAACCCGCCCCGGGTACACCGTGAACACATTGCCGGCCAACAGCTGCACGCTGTCGTCCACCTGCAGCGCTTCAGGCTTGCACAACTGGATCTCCCCGCGTTGCTGCCATTGGCCATCGCTCCAGCCGAACCATGCCGCATAGACCTCGTCCATGCGCGCGTCCAACAAGGCCAGCACTTCCAGCGCGGTGGCATCGGGCTGGGTGCGGCCGCGTGCGTCTTCGGCCACCGCCAGCAGCGAGTTGACCGGCAGCACCGGCCGCTGCGCGCCCAGCGCCAGGCCTTGGGCCACCGAACAGGCCGTACGCAGACCGGTGAAGGAGCCGGGCCCCGCGCCAAAAACGATGACGTCGAGAGCATCCATGGGCTGCGCCGTCTGCTGGAGCAGGGATTGCACCCCGGCAATCAGGCCAAACGAAGCCTGGGCACCACCGCTGCCGGTATGCAGGAGCTGCACGCCGTCACAGTCCACACCTATGGACAGCACTTCGGTGCTGGTATCAAACGCCAATAACTTCATTTCAGGTAAAAAAGCCCATCGCCCGCATAAAAATTGCACAGTACGCTACAAAAAGGCGAGCAATCTGCCGCCACCTCCACGCATGGCAGCATTGGGGGCGAACCGCTGTGCACCGCTGGAGGCATCAAACCATTATCGCGGCTTGGCAGGAGGATAATGGCAAGGTTTCATCCACAACCATAGAGAGGACACCCATGTTTCCTGAATACCGTGACCAGATTACCCAGCTCAAGGGCAACGACCACCACTTCACCCGCCTGTTCGACAAACACAACGAGCTGGACCAGAAGATCAAGAACATGGAGTCCCACGTCGAAGCCGGTACCCCCACCGAAATCGAAAACCTGAAAAAGGAAAAGCTGTCCCTCAAGGACCAGATCTACGTGATCCTGCAAAAGGCTGCCAAGGCCTGATGCCCACCCGGCGCGGCCCGTGGCGGTCGCCCGGTACTGGCTGTGGCCCCGGCCACAGCCCCCCATCCCCCATTTCTTCCCATGCCATTGCGTTTTGCCTTCTCGGCCCGTTGGCTGCTTCTCGCTGTTGTGATCGCCTGGGCCGGCATGGCCACTGCCCAGCCCCTGCCAGCCGAAGTACAGGCCGCATTGGCGCGCGCCAAGGTGCCGCTGGACGCGGTGGCAGTGCACATCGCCTCGGTACAGGGCAACGCCACACCGCGCCTGAGCCACCGTGCCACCGCGCCCATGAACCCGGCTTCCGTGATGAAGCTGGTCACGACCTCGGCCGCGCTCGATCTGCTGGGCCCAAGCTACCAGTGGCGCACCCCGGTGTACCTGGAAGGCCCAGTGCGCGACGGTGTACTGCAAGGCAACCTCGTAATCCAGGGTCAGGGTGACCCCAAACTGGTGCTGGAGCGGCTGTGGCTGCTGCTGCGCCGCGTGCAGGGCCTGGGCATCCAGAGCGTGGCCGGCGACATCGTGCTCGACCGCAGTGCCTTTGAAGTGCCCCCCGCAGACCCTTCGCAGTTCGACGGCGAACCGCTGCGCCCCTACAACGCCACCCCCGACGCCCTGCTGCTGAACTTCAAAGCCGTGGTCATGACCTTCACCCCGGACCTGGACACCGGCGTGGCCCGCGTGCAGTACGACCCGCCCCTGGCCGGGGTGCAGATGCCGGCCACCGTGCCGCTGCTGCAAGCTACGGACAAAAAGGGCGAGAAAGGCGCAGACTGCAGCGACTACCGCGCCAGCCTTAAAGCCGACTTTGCCGACCCCACGCGCATCCGCTTTGGTGGTGCTTTCCCGGCCAGCTGTGGCGAACGTACCTGGCCCGTGGCCTATGCCGACCCGGCCAGCTACAGCCTGCGCGCGGTGCAAGGGATGTGGCAATCCATGGGCGGCAAGTTGCAGGGCATCGTGCGCTTTGGCAGCCTGGGCAACCCCGCGGCCAAGCCGGCCTTTGAGGCCAGCTCCGAAGCGCTGGGTCTGATCGTGCGCGACATCAACAAGTTCAGCAACAACGTGATGGCGCAGCAGGTGTTTCTGGCGCTGGGGCGTGCCGCGCCCGACGCAACACCCGAGCCCGGCGTGGCCCTGCTGGGCGGTGCCAGCTTCGCGCGCTCACAAGCAACGCTGCAGCAGTGGTGGCAAGCACGGCTGCCAGGCACCACGCCCCCCGAACTCGAAAACGGCTCCGGTCTGTCGCGGCGCGAACGCATTGCGGCGCAGTCGCTGGCGCAGCTGCTGCAGCTGGCCTTTGCCGCCCCCTGGATGCCCGAGCTCATGGCATCGCTACCGATCTCGGGCGTGGACGGCACCCTCAAGCGCATGAAGACCCGCACCCCGGTCAGCGCCCACCTCAAGACCGGCAGCCTGCGTGACGTGACGGCGCTCGGGGGCTTTGTGCTCGGTGCCAGCGGCAAGCGCTATGTGCTGGTAGCCTTGGTCAACCACCCCAATGCCCTGGCGGCCCGACCCGCGCTCGACGCGCTGGTGGAATGGACAGCCCGCGACAACTGACATCTCCATGCAACTGACCGACATTTTTGGCTTTCTGGCCGCGACTCTGACCACCGCCAGCTTCATTCCGCAGGCGCTGCACACCTTTCGCACCAAGGACGTGCGCGGCATCTCGCTGGGCATGTACTCGGCCTTCACCGCTGGCGTGGCGCTGTGGCTGGTCTACGGCTGGATGCTGGGTGAAATGCCCATCATGATTGCCAATGCCATTACGCTGTCATTGGCGCTGGCGATATTGGTGATGAAGCTGCGCTACCACGAGGACACGCCTAACCAGTAATGTCAGCCCTTCGTGGCCCGGGAAAATGCGTGTGGCAGTGCCAAGGCAGGTGCATCCAGCCCATGAAACCTTTACCAGCTCGCGAACACTCTTCTGGTCTACCCGCCCCGACGCCATGCTCTACAAGTCCAAGGCCGAGGTTCGCAACCGCGTATCGGTGTTTTCCTGACGCTGCGGTTAACAGGGGTCAGACACCCGACCCCAACGGCTCACGCATCCGGCAGAATGCGGTAGCCCATGGCGCACCAGCTGCCAGGGCCTGCCGCCAAGGCTTTGATGGCCGCCACGTGCTCGGCCTTGCGTCCCAGTAAATAGCCCGATGCCAAGGCCGCTTCCAGCAAGGCGTGTGCCTCACTGCGCGTAATGGCCATTTCGCCGCGGAACCACGCCTCCAGGCGTTGCATCTGAGCGCTGTCGCAGGGGTGGTATTCGGTTGCGGACCAGCCACCCTCCCCCGGCGGGCGGACGTCTCTGAGAAGAGAGGGGTTCGATTTCACGGTATCCAACCAAGGTGCAGCTGCTTTGGGCGGCTGCACCTTGCCTTTCACGCCTTTACCTGCAAGTTCAATAGTCCATGTCCGCCGACACCGGCGCAGGCTTTTGCTCCTTGGGCATTTCTGCCACGCTGGCATCCGTGGTCAGGATCAGCCCCGCCACGGAGGCTGCGTGCTGCAAGGCCGAGCGTGTGACCTTGGTCGGGTCGATGACCCCCATCTCGATCAGGTCACCATACTGACCGTTGGCGGCGTTGTAGCCCCATGCCCCCTTTCCGCCCAGCACCTTGTCGATCACCACCGAAGGCTCATCCCCGGCGTTGGCCGTGATCGCGCGCAGGGGCTCTTCGATGGCACGCAGAACGATCTTGATGCCCGCCGTCTGGTCGTGGTTGGCGCCCTGCAAGCTCTTGACCGCTTCGCGGGCCCGCAGCAAGGCCACGCCGCCGCCCGGAACAATGCCCTCTTCCACGGCGGCACGGGTGGCGTGCAGAGCGTCGTCCACACGGTCCTTCTTTTCCTTCATCTCGACTTCGGTGGCGGCACCGACCTTGATCACTGCCACGCCGCCAGCGAGCTTGGCTACACGCTCCTGCAGCTTTTCCTTGTCGTAGTCGGACGTGGTGTTTTCGATCTCAGACTGGATATTCGCCACGCGGGCCTTGATCTTGGCCTGGTCGCCGGCGCCATCGATGATGGTGGTGGTTTCCTTGTGGATCTCGACGCGCTTGGCCCGGCCCAGGTCGGCAATGGTGGTCTTCTCCAACTGCTTGCCGGTTTCCTCGGCAATGACCGTGCCGCCGGTGAGGATGGCAATGTCTTCGAGCATGGCCTTGCGCCGGTCGCCGAAGCCCGGGGCCTTGACCGCCGCTACCTTGAGGATGCCGCGCATGCTGTTGACCACCAGGGTCGCCAGCGCCTCACCTTCCAGGTCCTCGGCCACGATCAGCAAGGGCTTGCCAGCCTTGGCCACTTCCTCCAGCACAGGCAAGAGGTCACGAATGTTCGAGATCTTCTTGTCGTGCAACAGGATCAAGGGATCGTCGAGCACGCAGCTCTGCTTGGAGGGCGTGTTGATGAAATAGGGGCTGATGTAGCCGCGGTCGAACTGCATGCCTTCAACCACGTCCAGCTCGTTGCTGAGCGACTTGCCGTCTTCCACCGTGATGACGCCTTCCTTGCCCACCTTGGCCATGGCCTGGGCAATGATGTCGCCGATGGCGGTGTCCGAGTTGGCCGATAGCGCGGCCACCTGGGCGATTTCCTTGTTGGTGGCACAGGGCTTGGAAAGCTTTTTCAGCTCCGCCACCACCGCCTCGGTGGCCTGGTCGATACCGCGCTTCAGGTCCATCGGGTTCATGCCAGCCGTGACGTACTTCATGCCCTCCTTCACGATGGCCTGGGCCAGCACGGTCGCCGTGGTGGTGCCATCGCCTGCAATGTCCGCGGTCTTGGACGCCACCTGCTTGACCATCTGTGCGCCCATGTTCTCGAACTTGTCGGCCAGCTCGATTTCCTTGGCCACGCTCACACCGTCCTT
This sequence comes from Rhodoferax sp., assembly GCA_008015235.1. Lineage (GTDB taxonomy): Bacteria > Pseudomonadota > Gammaproteobacteria > Burkholderiales > Burkholderiaceae_C > Allorhodoferax. The sequence goes on from SSFF01000026.1 coordinate 27,235, forward strand.
GGTGATGACGGGCGAGCCGAAACTTTTCTCGATGACGACATTGCGCCCCTTGGGGCCGAGTGTGACCTTGACCGCATCGGCCAGCACATTCACGCCCTTGAGGATGCGGGCGCGTGCGGAATCATGGAATTGGACTTCTTTGACTGCCATGTTCTATATCTCCTGAATCAGTGTCTTGCCGAACTCACGCGGCTTTCTTGAGGTTGCTGACGTTGGCGCCCTCGATCACGCCCAGCACATCCTCTTCCTTCAGCACCAGCAGCTCCTGGTCATCGACTTTGACCACTTGCCCAGCGTACTTGCCAAAGAGCACTCGCTCACCTTTCTGCACCTGCAAGGGCCGCACCGATCCGTCCTGCAACAAGCGCCCGGTACCGACGGCGATCACATCGCCTTGCTCGGGCTTTTCAGCGGCGGAGTCTGGAATGACGATGCCGGATGCCGTTTGACGCTGGCTGTCCACCCGCTTAACGATAATCCGGTCGTAAAGGGGACGAATTTCCATAGAGAAATCTCCTGTTCAAAATCAGATTAAAGATAAGTTGCGCCAGCCCTTGGCGGGCCGACGTTCGGTGAAATAGGAGCGCCCGAAAAAATTTCAAGGGCCTGACCAGCGCGCAGGCTGGCTCATCCGCCGGCCATCCAGCGACTGCGGCCGCTAGCCCACAAAGATGCGGGTTTGGCGACCCAGCCGGTAGCGCGTTTCACGCAGTCGCGTTCCGACTGCCGGGCGTGCCGACACCGGGCACGGGGGTTCACGGCTGCCATCGGCCCCCAGGGTTTCGTCACTGGCGACCATGCGCCACACCCCTGCATGCACAGGGCGGAATACCCACCGCACATAGCCCACGCGTTCACCCAGGTGCATCAGCTCATCGCGATCGGGGGCCTCGCTGACCACCAGCGCATCAGGCTGGTCGTGCAAGTCCTCGTCGGCAAAGGCCTGGCGGCAGTCCAGCGCCTCGCGCTCCGACGCTCCGGCGGTGCTGCAAGCGCGCCGTTCCTCGCGTACCAGGTCCCAGGCACCGAAGCGCCACGCCGCGTCGAGCATCTGGTTGTCGAGCTGCCCCATGCTGGTCCACGGGTCGCTCAGCTGCAGCGCAGACCCTGGAACAGGTGTACCCAGCCGGTCGACCGAGGAACCCGTTGGCGCAAACCCATGCCAGTGCAGGGTCAGCAACACCGGCGTATTGGGGCAAGGTATAGCCGTGAGACTCACTGCCCACAAAGGCAGGCCCACGACCTGCGACTGCTGGTGAATGGTTTCAAAGACGTCCATCGTCGAGCCCTCCCGAATCGATGAAAAATTGTGCGAAAAAATTGACCGCCATGCAACTGGCAGGTGGCCTCACCAGGAAACTGAATGGGGGGAATGGTGCGATTCAAGCTGCCGCGCGCTGCAGCCGGTCACGCACGCCGTCCCAACCACTGTCCACCGGGGGCGTTTCGACCCAGATTTCCTGCACGCCACGCGCGTCGAGGGCGCGCAGCATGGCAAAGAGTTCGTGGGCAGCAGCGGCAGCAGCCTCGGGCATGGGCTGCACAAACACGCTGGACACAGCATGCACAGCACTGCGTGCATAGACCGCGACCGTTTTCGAGCTCTCACCATCGAGTGCGGCCTGCAGCGCGTGTGCATCCATGAGGCGCACGCGGGCACTGGGGGCGTAGTGCGATTCCAGGGTTCCAGAGGCCCGAGGGCCCTGCTGCAACTGTGCAGGCAGCTCTTCTTTCGATAGCAGCTTGCGGCCGCAAGCGACCCACACCTGCTGTGCGGTGATGGCGCCGGGGCGCAGCAGCACAGGTTCACCGCGGGTGCAGTCGATGATGGTGGACTCGATACCGACATCGCAGGCGCCGCCGTCGAGCACGGTGATGGCACCTTCGAACTCTTCTTCCACGTGCACCGCCAGCGTCGGGCTGACGCGGCCGAACTTGTTGGCGCTGGGCGCCGCAAGACCCCAGACCACGGACTCGCCCGCTGGGGGCGTGCGCAGGGCCGAGAGCACGGCTTGGGCCAGTGGGTGCGCCGGGCAGCGCAGGCCGATGCTGTCCTGCCCGCCGGCCGCGGCCGCGCCCACACCTTCGCGGCGCGGCACGATCAGGGTAAGCGGCCCGGGCCAAAACGCCGTCATGAGCGCACGCGCGAAGTCGGGCACCGCCGGGCAGTAGTGGTCTACGCCGTCCTGTAGGGTGGTGTCCGCGTGGGCACCGTCGTCGCTTCCGCGGGCGGCCAGGTGCACGATCAGCGGGTGGTCGGCGGGGCGGCCCTTGGTGGCGAAAATCTGCGCCACGGCGGCTGCGTTGTCGGCATCGGCTGCCAAGCCATACACGGTCTCGGTTGGCAAGCCAAATAGAGATCCAGCCCGCACCAATGCTGCGCAAGCAGCTATTGATTGCATAGCAACTGCGGCATCACCGGTGGGCAGAATCATGGAAGGCCTTGCGCGATCAGAACGGCGCGATGCCCAGCACGGCGCAGGCCTGCAAGGCGATGGCGCGGGCAGCGTCTGCGGTGGCGGCGGTGATGGTCAGGTGCCCCATCTTGCGCCCCGGCGCGGCCTTGGCCTTGCCATACAGGTGCAGGTGGGTGCCGGGCAGGGCCAGCACGGCGGCCCAGTCGGGCTCACCGTGGGCAGGCCACAGGTCACCGAGCAGGTTGAGCATGACGGACGGGCTGTGCTGGCGCGGTTGCGTCAGCGGCAGGCCGGCCATGGTGCGCACCTGCAGTTCGAACTGCGACACGTCGCAGGCTTCGATGCTGTAGTGGCCACTGTTGTGCGGGCGCGGCGCCATTTCGTTCACCACCAGTCCGCCCAGGGCTTTTGCTTCGGGTGAGGACGGCTCCAGCACGAAGAACTCCACGCACAGCACACCGACGTAATTCAGGCCATCTGCTACCGATTTGGTAGCCGCCACCGCACGTTCTGCAAGGGCTGGATCGATATTTTCTTCAAAAACCTCGGTCACGGCCAGGATGCCGCCACGGTGCAGATTGCGCTGCACCGGCAGGTTGACGCAGGTGCCATCTTGACCGCGAGCGACGATGACCGAACATTCCAGCGCCAGCGGCAACATCTTCTCCAGCACGCAGGGCACGCGTTGCAAATCGGCCCAGGCAGCAGCCAGCTCGGCCCGGGTGCTGACACGCACCTGGCCCTTGCCGTCATAGCCCATGCGCGCGGTTTTCAAGATGCCGGGCAACAAATCGTCGGCCATGGCGGCCAGCTGCGTTTCGGTTTCGATGACCGCATGCGGTGCCACCGGAACGCCGCAGCGCACAAAGTGGGCCTTCTCCTGGGCGCGGTCCTGGGCAATGGCCACGGCCGATGCTGCTGGCGCCACCGGGCGGGTTTCAGCCAGTTTCGCCAAGGCGGCTGCAGGCACGTTCTCGAATTCGGTGGTGATGGCGCTGGACACCTGCGCCAGTTGCGCCAGACCCTCGGAGTCGGTGTAGCTGGTGCGGATATGGTGGTGGCTCACACGCCCGGCGGGGCTCACCGGGTCGGCGTCGAGCACGGCGGTGAAGAAGCCCAGGCGTTGGGCCGCGTGCACGAACATGCGGCCCAGTTGGCCGCCGCCCATCACACCCAGGGTAACTTCGCGGGTGGAGGGGACCAAGGTCTTGGCGTCGCTCACAGCGGGCTTCCGGTCACGGGCAGGGTCATGTTGCGCGCGGCCTGTGTCTGGTCGCGGCGGAAGGCGTCGAGCTCCAGTCGCAGGTCCGGATTTTCATTGGCCAGCAATGCCACGGCAAACAGGGCCGCATTGGCGGCACCGGCATTGCCGATGGCAAAGGTGGCGACCGGAATGCCCTTGGGCATCTGCACGATGCTGTGCAGCGAATCCACGCCTTGCAGGTGCTTGCTGGCCACCGGCACACCGAGTACCGGGACCGTGGTCTTGGCAGCGATCATGCCCGGCAGGTGGGCGGCCCCCCCTGCGCCGGCGATGATGGCCTTGAGGCCACGCTCGGCCGCGAGTTCGGCGTAGGCAAACATGTCGTCGGGCATGCGGTGGGCCGAGACCACCTTGGCTTCGAAACGGATGCCAAACTGTTGGAGAATCTGCACTGCGTGCTGCATGGTGTCCCAGTCCGAGTTGGAGCCCATGACCACGCCGACTTGAATATTGCTCATAGCTGTGAGTAAGGCCTTTGCGTAGCAGCCACCCGATGTGCTGCCCCAGGCCAGAGAGTTGAGCCTTGAATTTTACTTTTTTACCGTCAGGTAGCTGCGCATGATCAATGTCACCATCCAAAACTTTGAAGCCGAAGTCGTCGAGGCTTCGTTCACCACCCCCGTGCTGGTGGACTTCTGGGCGCCCTGGTGCGGCCCCTGCAAGACCCTGGGCCCGCTGCTGGAAAAGGTGGAAGAAGCCTACGGCGGACGCTTCATCCTGGCCAAGATCGACTCCGACCAGGAACAGCAACTGGCGCAGGCCTTCGGCATCCGTTCCATCCCGACCTGCGTGCTGATGGTCGGCGGCAAGCCGGTGGACGGCTTCATGGGGGCCGTGCCGGAAAGCCAGATCAAGGCCTTCCTGGACAAGCACCTGCCGTCCGAGGCCGAGCTGGAAGCCGAAGCCGAGGCCGAAGACGCCCAGGCCCTGGTCGCCGCCGGGGACCCGCAGGCCGCACTCAACAAGCTGCACGAGGCGCTGACGCTGAACCCCGGCAACGACGACGCCCGTTACGACTACGTCAAGCTGCTCATCGAGAACAACATGCTCGACGAAGCCCAGGCCGCACTGGAGCCGGCCCTTGCCCAGATTCCGCGGCAGCTGCGTTTCGAGGCACTCAGCCATTTCCTGGGCGCTATCCAATTCGTTGCTACCGACGCTCGCGGTGGCTGGACGCCCGCCCAATTTGACGAATTGATTGCGGCCAACAAACGTGACTTCGATGCGCGCTTTGGCAAGGCCCGTGTGCTGCTGGTGGCCGGGCACTGGAACCAAGCCATGGACGAGCTGCTGGAAATCATCATGCGCGACAAGACCTGGAACAACGAGCTGCCGCGCAAGACCTTTGTGGCCATCCTGGAACTGCTCACTCCCCCGAAGCCCAAGGCCACAGCAGCCGATACGGGCAAGAGCGCCAGCGGCATTGAGCTCACCGGCAAGGTGGCTGCCAGCGAAGATCCGCAAGCTCAGCTGGTGTCGAGCTACCGACGCAAGCTCAGCATGGCGCTGAACTAGCTTGAAGGGCTTATAGAGGGTCGCCTTGCAGGCGGCCCTGGTCGATCTTGTAAACAAACCCGCGGGCCGCACGTTCCGACACGTTGAGCAGCCCCGCAATGTCGCGGAAATCGTCGGGTAGGGCCGCATTGTCCCAGCCATTCTGCGTGTGCCGGGCAATGCGAACGGCCAGTACCACGTTGCGCACCATGGGATGGTCAGCGTGCTTTTCATCGCTGATGCGCACCAGCAGCTCAGGCAGGCGCCACAGCTTCATCAGCGCATGGCGCAGGTCATGCAGCTCGATGTTGAACACAAAGCGCTGCAAGGGTGCCGAACGCAAGGCTGCGTTTTCCTTTTGCTTGGCGTGGATGTCGAGCTCCAGCGCCGGCGCATGGCACCACATCAGCAGTTCGGCAAAGTCGTGGATGAAGGCTGCCTGCTTGATGACGGCCACATCGTGGTCACGACGGTGGATGGCAAACGCCGTGGCAAAGTGCGCCGCACGCTCGGCACGCAACAGCAGGCGCCGCACGCCCGCCAATGCCTCGGGCTGCTCTCGCAGCAGGTGCTCGACTGTAGGCTGCGGCCCGAAGCTGCGAAAGAAAGGCGACACACCGATCATGACCAGGGCGCTGGTCACGGTTTCGGTCTCGGTGGAGTCCGAATGGCGGCGCTTGGTGGCCACATAGGCCATGACCTTGACAGTGAAGAAGGGATCGGACTCGATGAGGCTGGCCAGCATGCCGGCATCGACCTTGTCCTCTTCTTCCAGCACCCGCAACTCTTCAAGACGGGCCGCCGAGGCCTCCAGGATGGGGATTTCGGTTTGCTGGAAATGCCGCGTCCAGGCAGCCAGATCCGGCAGTGGCTCGGTCAGGAAAGCAGGGCTTGCAGGGACGGAAGGTTCAGCCATACGTCAGTTCTTCGGTTGTGCTGGAGTATCCGCATGGATTGCTACAAAGTCAATAGCAAACAACCCACACTCTGCACGGGGTGAAAACACCCTGTACCTCAAGCCGTCAAACGCTGCAATGCTTCCTGGTACTTGGCCGCGGTCTTGGCGATGACGTCGTTTGGCACGCGCGGTGCCGGCGGAGTCTTGTCCCAGGGGCGGCCATCGATCTTGGCCTGCTCCAGCCAGTCGCGCACAAACTGCTTGTCGTACGAGGGCGGGTTGCTACCTTCGACATAGCTTTCCACCGGCCAGTAGCGCGAGGAGTCAGGCGTGAGCACTTCGTCCATCAGCGTCAGCGTACCGTCCTTGTCCAGCCCGAACTCGAACTTGGTGTCGGCAATGATGATGCCCTTGGTCAACGCAAACTCGGCCGCGGTCTTATAGATGGCGATGCTGATGTCGCGGATGCGGGTAGCCAGGTCCAGGCCGATCATTTCCACGGTTTTCTCGAAGGTGATGTTCTCGTCGTGGTCGCCCACCGCGGCCTTGGCCGCCGGGGTATAGATGGGCTCGGGCAGCTTGCTGGCGTTCTTCAAGCCCGCCGGCAGCGGCACGCCGCACACCGAACTGCTTTCCTGGTATTCCTTCCAGCCACTGCCAGCCAGGTAGCCACGCACCACCGCTTCCACAGGGATGGGCTTGAGGCGCTTGACCAGCATGGAGCGGCCCGCCACCTGCGCCACTTCCTGCGGCTGCACCACACTTTCGGGCGCGTCACCGGTGAGGTGGATGGGGCAAATATTCGCGCCCTTAGGGCCGAGCTTGTCGAACCAGAACAAGGCCATCTGGGTCAGCAGTGCGCCCTTACCGGGGATCGGTTCGCCCATGATGACGTCAAAGGCACTGAGGCGGTCGCTGGCCACCATGAGGATGCGATCATCGCCCACCGCGTAGTTGTCACGGACTTTGCCGCGGGCCAGCAGGGGGAGGGAAAGGGCGGAAGTGTGCAGTGCGGTGCTCATGGGGAGGTCTCACGGAAAAAAGGCCCTGCCCCGCGTGTGCGGAGCAGAGCCTTGGATTATCGCCAATCCAGTCGCTTCTGGATTACTGGACGACTTGTGCCAGCACGCCGCTGGCGTACTTGCCGGCCATGATGGACAGGCTGTCACCCTTGATCTTGGAACCCTGGCCTTCGCAGCCGAACTCCAGGTAACGCTGCTTGCAGATGGCCTGGGCCGCAGCGCGGGCGGGCTTGAGCCACTCGCGGGCGTCGAACTTGTCCGGGTTCTCGGCGAGGAACTTGCGCGCAGCGCCAGTCATGGCCAGGCGGATGTCGGTGTCGATGTTGATCTTGCGCACGCCGTACTTGATGGCTTCCTGAATTTCCTTGACCGGTACGCCATAGGTTTCCTTCATCTTGCCGCCATATTGGTTGATGATGGCCAGCAAGTCTTGGGGCACCGAGCTCGAACCGTGCATCACCAGGTGGGTATTGGGGATACGGGCGTGAATTTCCTTCACGCGGCTGATGGCCAGGATGTCCCCCGTGGGTGGACGGCTGAACTTGTAGGCACCGTGGCTGGTGCCGATGGCGATGGCCAGCGCGTCGAGCTGGGTGGCCTTCACGAACTGGGCCGCTTCTTCGGGGTCGGTCAGCATCTGGCTGTGGTCGAGCTTGCCTTCGGCGCCAATGCCATCCTCTTCGCCCGCGTCGCCGGTTTCCAAGTTGCCTAGGCAGCCGAGTTCGCCTTCCACGGTCACGCCAACCTTGTGCGCCATTTCGACCACGCGGCGGGTCACGTCGACGTTGTAGTCAAAGCTGGAAGGGGTCTTGCCATCTTCCATCAGCGAGCCATCCATCATGACCGAGCCAAAGCCGAGGTCGATGGCGCCAGCGCACACCTTGGGACTGGTGCCATGGTCCTGGTGCATCACCAGGGGGATGTGGGGATACATCTCGGCAGCAGCCTGGATGAGGTGCTTGATGAAGGGCTCACCGGCGTACTTGCGGGCGCCGGCGCTGGCCTGCAGGATGACCGGGGCACCGACTTCGTCGGCTGCCGCCATCACGGCCTGCACCTGCTCCAGGTTGTTGACATTGAAAGCCGGAATGCCGTAGCCATTGGCCGCGGCGTGGTCCAGCAATTCGCGCATAGAAACGAGTGCCATGGGAATCCCCGATGAAGTTAGTAAACCGGTGTGCAGGCGGCTTGTAACCGCGTGGTAACTGCAAAGTTGGGGCCGATTTTACCCTGCGGGAAAACCCTGAATTGCTTACACCGGCACCGCCCCAGGCCGTGGGTTCAGCTCACCTCGCAGATCTTGAGCATGTTGGTACCGCCGGGCGCCCCCATCGGTTCACCGCAGGTGATGGCATAGACATCGCCGCTTTGCACGATGCCGCGGCTCTTGAGGTGGGCTTCGGCGTCGGCCAATGCCGTGTCACGGTCGGCGCTGGTGTCCATCAGCAAGGGGCGCACATTGCGGTAGAGCGTGAGCTTGCGCTGGGTCGCCACCTTCGGGGTCAGGGCATAGATCGGTACGTGGATCAGGTGACGACTCATCCACAGCGCGGTAGAGCCGCTTTCGGTCATGGCCACGATGGCCTTGGCGCCAAGATGGTGGGCCGTGAACAAGGCCCCCATAGCAATCGACTGGTCAATGCGGGTAAAGGTCTTGCCGGTGAAGTCGGCATCTAGGCGCACGTGCTCGCCGGCTTCGGCCGCCACGCAGATCTGCGCCATTTCGATCACGGTTTCCAGCGGGTACTTGCCGGCGGCCGTTTCGGCCGAGAGCATCACAGCGTCGGTTCCATCGAGCACGGCATTGGCAACGTCACTGACTTCGGCGCGCGTGGGTACCGGGTTGGTGATCATGGACTCCATCATCTGCGTGGCAGTGATGACCACCTTGTCGTGCTCACGGGCCAGCTTGATCATGCGCTTTTGCAGCGCCGGTACGGCCGCGTTACCCACTTCCACAGCCAGGTCACCGCGGGCGACCATGATGCCGTCGCTGGCCAGCAGGATTTCCTCGAGCTTCGGAATCGCCTCGGCACGCTCTATCTTGGCGATGAGTCCCGGCTTGTGCCCGAACTCCGCCGCCGCCACGTTGCACAGCTGGCGCGCCATTTCCATGTCGGTCGCATTCTTAGGGAAGCTCACGGCCACGTAGTCGGCCTGGAAGCTCATGGCGGTGCGGATGTCCTCCATGTCCTTGCCGGTCAGGGCCGGGGCCGTCAGGCCGCCACCCTGCTTGTTGATGCCCTTGTTGTTCGACAGTTCGCCACCGAGCTTCACCGTGGTGTGCACCTGGTCGCCGCGGACGGCATCGACGGTAATGACAATGAGCCCGTCGTTGAGCAGCAGCACGTCGCCGGCCTTGACTTCCTGCGGCAGCGATTTGTAGTCCAGGCCCACGCCGTCCTTGTCACCGAGTTCGGTGCGGGATGCATCGAGCACGAACTTTTGCCCAGGCTCCAGCATCACCTTGGTGTCAGCGAATTTGCCGACGCGGATCTTGGGGCCTTGCAGGTCGGCCATGATGGCCACTTCGCGCCCGGCACGCTGGGCCGCCTCGCGCACGAGCTTGGCACGGTCGATGTGGTCCTGGGCCTTGCCATGGCTGAAGTTCAGCCGTACCACATTGACTCCGGCGCGAATCATGTGCTCCAGCAGGGCGGGATCACTGGAAGCGGGCCCCAGGGTTGCAACGATTTTGGTAGCGCGACGTGTCATGGAAAGTCTCCTGTATGCAGTCGGTCATTGTTGCACGGAAGGGGTTACATGGCAGCGTCAATCTCGTCTTGCAGAGAGCCTTCTACGAACAAACCCCGGTAGGCTGACGTGCCAAGTCCGGTCATAATCCAGCCCCATCGGAATTCCATCACTTTCATGACCGAGCCCCTGTCCACCGCCGCGGCCCTCCCGCCTGTTGCAGCCAAACCCCGGTTGTTGGTGGTGGACGATCAGCCCATCAATATCCAGGTCATGCACCAGATATTTTCGGGTGAGTACCAGGTGTTCATGGCCACCAACGGCCCACAGGCGATTCACCTGTGCAAGACCAATCCCCCGGACTTGGTGCTGCTCGATGTGGTGATGCCGCTGGTTGATGGGTATGAGGTCTGCCGCCTGCTCAAGGCCGATCCGCTGACCCGCGACATTCCAGTCATCTTTGTCACCGCCCACACCGAGGCCGACCAGGAGACCCTGGGGCTGGAGGTCGGCGCGGTGGACTTCATCACCAAACCTGTCGTACCAGCCGTGGTCAAGGCCCGTGTGCGCACCCACGTCACGCTCAAGCAGCAAAGCGATCTGCTGCGCAAGATGGCCTTCCTGGACGGATTGCTCGGCGTGTTCAACCGCCGCTATTTCGACCAGCAACTGGAGACCGAGCTGGCACGCTCGCACCGCAGCAACACACCCCTGTGCGTGCTCATGCTGGATGTGGACTTCTTCAAGAAATACAACGACACCTACGGTCACCTGGCCGGTGACGACTGCCTGCGCAATGTGGCCGCTGCCATACGCCAGGCCTTGCGCCGCCCCGGCGATGTGGTGGCGCGCTACGGTGGCGAAGAATTCGCCTGCATCCTGCCGGAGACCCCGCTCGAGGACGCCATCACAATGGCCAAGGGACTGGAGCAACAAATCCGCCAGCTCGGAATCCCGCACAGCAACTCCGACGTCGCCCAGGTCGTAACGGTGAGCATTGGCGTGTGCTGCAAACCCCAGGATGTCGTGGGCCTTGCTTCTGCACTGGTAGCCCAGGCCGATGCCCAGCTGTACCGCGCCAAGCACAGCGGACGTGCCCAGGTCTGCGGTGCCATGCTGGCAAGCGAAAATTCAGCCAAATAGGGCTCTTGCCCGCGTATAGATTGCGGAACTAGCTATTAATTAAATAGCAAATCAAGCTCGGGAGTCAAACTGCAAAATCGCGCGGGCGATGCTCTCCAACGGCAGAATGTCATCCACTGCCTGCAGTTTGATGGCTTCCTTGGGCATGCCAAAGACCACGCAGGTCTCCTCGTTCTGTGCAATGCAACGGGCGCCGCCATCGTGCAGCATCTTCATGCCCCGGGCGCCGTCGTCTCCCATGCCGGTCATGATGATGCCCAGCACATCACGGCCGGCACACTCCGCAGCCGACTTGAACAGTACATCCACGGAAGGCTTGTGGCGGTTGACCGGCGGACCGTCGGCTACATGCACGTAGTACTGTCCATGGGATTTGCGCAGTTGCATGTGCAGGCCACCAGGCGCTATCAGCACCACCCCACGCTCCAGGCGGTCACCGTCCTTGGCTTCACGGATTTTCATGGCGCAAATGCCGTCGAGCCGGCTCGCATACATAGCCGTGAAGCGCTCCGGCATGTGCTGGGTAATGGCAATGCCTGGTGCATCGGCCGGCAGACTGGTCAGTACCGTCTCCAGAGCCTGGGTCCCCCCGGTCGAGCTGCCAATAACCACCGGCTTGTTCATGGCCAATGCATGCACCGCACTGATCTGGGACGCGGGCGTGTGCACCGTTTTCGCCACCGCAGGCATTCCTGCCAAGGTGGTGCGAATCCGCGGTTTGGAGCGTGCTGCGGTTTTCAGCGTCTGGATCATTTCGCGGCGTGAGTCTTCCAGGTGCTGCTTCAAACCGAGCTTGGGCTTAGCCAGTATCGCTACAGCGCCGGCTGCGAGGGCTTCCAGCGCAACCTTGCTGCCTTCGGTGGAAAGGGTGGAGCAAATTACCGTCGGAATAGGGTTGGTCGCCATGGTTTGACGCAAGAATGTCAGGCCATCCATGCCAGGCATTTCGATGTCCAGCAGCAGCACGTCCGGTGGATTCTTGCGGATGGCGTCCATGGCCAGCAAAGGATTCGGTGCACTGCCAATGAGTTCAACCTCCGGGTTGCCAGCCAGCATGTGGGCCAAGGCCTGGCGAACCACGGCCGAGTCGTCGACCACAAACACTTTCACCGTCATTGGAATCCACCCTGCTCGATCGACACATTTTCAACGCTGGGCTCACTGGTCCCCACCGTCCAGCTCACTTTCCGGTAGGAAGTTCCGCCCAGTGAGTAGTCGACCACTGCTATGCCATGGTCGTGGAGAAAGTCCCAGACCCATTGGGCATTGCGGTCCCCCACCTGGGGCCCGCTTGCAATGCCGGGAAACATGTTGCCACCGCCATAGACAAAGGCTTGGCAGCGTTGGGCCAGGATGCCGACACCCTGCAGGCGCTGGAACATTTCCTGCATGGCCACCTCGCCGTAGGCCGTGTTGTGCCGGTTGGCTGCATTGGGGCTTCCGACATGGACGATGTGGCACATGGCGCCCACGGTGCGACGCGGGTCGGTCAGTATGACGCTCACACAGGAACCCAGCAGGGTTCGCAGGCTGTCACCGGCCAAACCCAGGGCCACGTCTCCCGGCATCAGCTCCGTAGAACTGTGCTGCAGGCCCGGCCTACCTACTCCCTGGTGTTGCCGCGCAATCGGAGCCGGAAAATGCTTGTGCTTCGTGACCATGCCTGTATTGTGGACCACGCGCATCAGGCGTTCTTGCGGAATGCCCCGGGAATTACGGGCGTAATAGGGGTCTTGCAGGGGACCCGCCCTTCGGCCGTGCCCAGGAAAAACAACCCGCCCGGCTTGAGGGTGGCAAGCACGCGGTCCACCACATCGGTCTTGGTGGGAGGGTCAAAGTAAATCAGCACATTGCGCAGGAAGACCACGTCGAAGGGCCCCAGGCCATCGAAAGGTTTGCACAGATTGAGTTGTCCGAACTGCACCTTCTGGCGGATCTTGTCCTGCACCAGGACCTGACCTTGCGATGGCCCTTCGCCACGCAGGCAGTAGCGGCGCAGGCGTTCGGGCGAGACCGCACGCAAGCGGTCTTCCGGAAAGACGCCTTCCTTGGCGCTGAGCAGCACCCGGTGACTGATGTCCGTAGCCAAGATCGACCACCCGGCACCGATCTGCCCGCGCATCTGCATGTCGGCCATCAGCATGGCCGTACTGTAGGCTTCATCACCGAACGAGGAAGCCGCACTCCAGACGTGAAGACTACGACTGGGGCCATAGGTGGCAAACTCCTGCTGTAGCAGGTCGTAATGCTTGGGTTCGCGAAAGAAGTAGGTTTCGTTGGTGGTCAGCAGGTCCACCGCCATCTGGAATTCCGCCCCCTGGGTCTCGTCGCCGAGGATCTCTATGTAATCGGCGAATGACTGCAAGCCCAGCTTGTGGATGCGTGGGGACAGGCGTGAATGGATCAGCGATTTCTTGGAGTCATTGAACGACAGCCCTGCAGCCTCGTACATGATGTCTGCAATGACTTTGAATTCGCGGTCACTGAATGGGAGTGCAGCCATGTATCAGGGGTGCTGGAGCGGCAGCACGCTGCGGATAGTGTTGGCCAGCTCGCGCGGCACGAACTTGGCAACATAGGCATCCGCCCCCACGTTCTTGACATGGTTCTCGTTGGTGGTGCCTGTCAAAGAAGAGTGGATCACCACCGGCAGGTGCTTGAACCGCGCGTCCTGCTTGATGAGGCGTGTCAGGGTAAACCCATCCATCTCCGGCATTTCCAGATCGGTGAGTACTACCGCCACATAATCACCGACATTCTTGCCTTGACTCTGGGCCTGTGCATGAATGGCTTGCAGGCGCTCCCAGGCTTCCTTGCCGGTCTTAGCCATTTCGTACTTCACCCCCATGGCCTGGAGGCCCAGCTCGATGACCGAACGTGCCACCGCGGAGTCGTCGGCTGCAAGAATGATGGACCCTTCGGGCAGACGCAATGCGGGTCCAACCGCCTCACGGTTGATCTCCATCTTTTCCGCTTCGGGCATGACGTTCTTCAGGATCTGCTCGACGTCCAGCACCTGCGCCAGCCGGGTGTCGGCCTTGGCGCCATCCAAGCGTGCCAACCCGGTGATCAGGGCACCGGCATGGCTGCCCTCGGCTGGGAGCACCTGATCCCACTCCAGCCGCACGATTTCGCGCACATCCTCGACGGCAAACGCCTGCACGGTGCGCCCAAATTCGGTCACCATCAGGATGCCGACCCCATTCTTCGGTTTGCAACCCACCACTGCAGGCAGGTTGATGACCGGAATGATCTGTCCACGGATATTGGCCACCCCCATCATGTGCTCATGGGAATTGGCCAGCTCGGTGATGGGCGGCATCACCAACACTTCCCGGACCTTGAAAACGTTGATGCCAAAAAGCTCGCGTTGCCCCGACAGTGGGGCTTCGCCCAGACGAAACAGCAGCAACTCGAACTTGTTGTTCCCGGCCAGGCGGGTACGTTCTTCTATTTCGGATTGCGTGGACTTCATGGAAATTTCCGTAAGACGGCCTGTGACAGCAGGTCGCCTCAATAAGGTTTGAAATTGCTGGCACTGCTGCGCACAGGTGCAGTGGCGCGTATGAAATCGGTACCCAGGCGCGGTATTGCCCGGCGCTCCACCGGTACGTCAGGACGGCTCGCCATCGCAGGCGGCATGTCGTCCCCTATGTTGAAGAAGCCGATGCTCTGCTGCAGCTGCTCGGCCTGCCCCGACAGCTCCTCACTCGTCGCCGCCAGCTCCTCCGACGCGCTCGCATTCTGCTGCGTGGCCTTGCTCAGCTGACCCATGGCCCCGCCTATCTGCAGCACGCTTTCACTCTGCTCGCTGCTGGCCGCCGCTATCTCCTGCACCAGCTCGCTGGTCTTTTGGATGCTCGGAACAATTTCGTCGAGCAGCTTGCCCGCACGCTCTGCCGTGCTCACG
>SSFF01000023.1 GCA_008015235.1 Rhodoferax sp.
AGCTTACTTCAGGATGTCCCCGATGCAGAGGTACTTCACCTCGACATAGTCGTCCATGCCGAAGTGCGAGCCTTCACGGCCCAGGCCGGACTGCTTGACCCCACCGAAGGGCACATGCTCGGTGGCCAGGATGCCCACATTGATACCCACCATGCCGTACTCCAGCGCCTCGCCCACGCGGTAGATGCGGCCGATGTCGCGGCTGTAGAAATAGCTGGCCAGACCGAACTCGGTGTTGTTGGCCGCATCAATGGCCTCCTGCTCGGTCTTGAACTTGAACACCGGAGCGAAGGGCCCGAAGGTCTCTTCGCGGGCACACAGCATGTCGGCGCTGGCGTCGGCAATCACCGTGGGTTCGAAGAACAGACCACCCAGGGCCTTGCCCCCGGCGACCACACGGCCACCCTTGGCCACGGCATCGTCCACATGGCGCTGCACCTTCTCCACGGCCGCGGTTTCGATCAGCGGACCCTGGTTCACACCCTCGTCAAAGCCATTGCCCACCTTGGCGGTCTTCACCTTGGCGGCGAACTTGGTCACGAACTCGTCGTACACGCCTTCCTGCACGTAAAGGCGGTTCGAGCACACGCAGGTCTGGCCGGCATTGCGGTACTTGCTGGCAAAGGCACCTTCCACGGCCGAATCGATGTCGGCATCGTCGAACACGATGAAGGGGGCATTGCCACCCAATTCGAGTGCCAGCTTCTTGATGGTGGGGGCACACTGGGCCATCAGGATGCGGCCCACTTCGGTGGAGCCGGTGAAGCTCAGGTGGCGCACCACGTCGTTGGCACAGATCTCCTTGCCGATGGCAATGGAGTTGGAGGCATCGGCGCTCAGGATATTGAGCACACCGGCCGGGATACCGGCACGCACCGCCAGCTCGGCCGCAGCCAGGGCGGTCAGCGGTGTCAGTTCGGCGGGCTTGATGACCACGGGGCAGCCAGCGGCCAGGGCCGGGGCCACCTTGCGGGTGATCATGGCCAGGGGGAAGTTCCAGGGTGTGATGGCTGCGCAGACGCCGATGGGCTGCTTGATGACCATGAGGCGGCGGTTGTTGTCGAACTGGGGCAGGGTTTCGCCATTGACGCGCTTGGCTTCTTCGGCAAACCACTCCACGAAGGAGGCACCGTAGGCCACTTCACCCTTGGCCTCGGCAAAGGGCTTGCCCTGTTCGGCCGTCATCAGGCGGCCCAGGTCGTCCTGGTTGGCCATGAGCAGGTCGAACCACTTGCGCAGGATGATGGAGCGTTCCTTGGCGGTCTTGGCCTTCCAGGCAGGCCAGGCGGCGTTGGCGGCGTCGATGGCGGCCTTGGCATCTAGAGCAGTCATGTTGGCCACGTCGGCCAGTTTCTCGCCGGTGGCGGGGTTGCAGACGTCAAAGCGGCTGGCGCCTTTGAGCCACTGGCCGTTGATCAGGGCGTCGGTCTTGAGCAGGCTGGGGTCTTTGAGTTGGGTCAGGGGGGAGGTCATGGTGTCTCGATTTTTGGAGTCAGAACAAGAAAGTAACGGGTCAACGATAGCGGGAATTGGTTCCTGTAACAGTGCCGCTAAAGAGTGGTTTTGTGGTTCCAGTTAATGTGAGTTGCTGGGTTTCAGCGCCGGGGAACTCCCGGCAGCACGCACAGCATTTCAAACAGCAGGTTGGCACCCAACAGGGCGGTATTGCCCGACGGGTCGTAGGGGGGGGATACCTCGACCAGGTCGGCGCCCACCAGGTTCAGGCCCCAGCAGCCGCGCACGATTTCCAGCGCTTGCGGCACGCTCAGGCCCCCCACTTCGGGGGTGCCGGTGCCGCCCGCGTAGGCCGGGTCGATACCGTCGATGTCAAAGCTCAGGTAGCAGGGCGTGTTGCCAATGGTGGCACGCACTCGCTCCATCAAGGGGGCAAGCGACTGGTACCAGACTTCGTGTGCGGGCACGATGGTGAAGCCTTGCTGGCGTGGCCAGTCGAAGTCGTCGGAGGCATAGCCGGTACCGCGCAGGCCGATCTGGAACACCTTGTCGCAGGCCAGCAGGCCTTCTTCCACGGCGCGTCGAAACGGGGTGCCGTGGGCAATGCGTTCGCCGAACATGTCGTCGTTCACGTCGGCGTGGGCGTCGATGTGCACCATCGCCACTGGGCCGTGCTTCTTGGCCATGGCACGCAGGATGGGCAGGGCGATGGTGTGGTCACCCCCCAGCGTGAGTGGGATGCAGTCATTGGCCAGCACCTGCTCGTAGAAGCCGGTGATGATGGGCAGCGACTTCTCCAGCGAGTAGGTGTTGATCGGCACGTCACCCAGGTCGGCGACCTGCAGGGCATCGAACGGGGCCGCACCCGTGGCCATGTTGTAGGGGCGCAGCAGGCAGGATTCGGCACGGATCTGGCGCGGGCCGAAGCGGGCACCGGGGCGGTGGCTGGTTCCGATGTCCAGCGGAATGCCGATGAAAGCGGCGTTGAGCCCCTGGGCCGTGGTGACCACAGGCAGGCGCATCATGCTGGCGATGCCGCCAAAGCGCGGCATGGCGTTGCCGGAAAGCGGTTGATTGGGCGATGTAGGCATGGACGGCAGTTTCAGTTCAGTGCAATAAGCGGGTTGTGGCGCATGTTCTCCAGCTGAAACACGGCCATGGCCTGGGCCAGGTGGGCCGCCTGGGCGCGCAGGCTCTCGGCCGCGGCGCTGATTTCTTCTACCAAAGCGGCGTTTTGCTGGGTGGCCTGGTCCATGCGGGTAATGGCACTGCCCACGTGGCTGATGTCGTCGTACTGCTGCATGGTGGCAGTTCGGATTTCCTGTACCAAGGCGTCCACATGCTGCACATGGGTCACGATGTCTTCAATGGCGCGGCCAGCCCCGTGCACCTGCTGCGAGGCTTCGTGTACCTTGTCCACGTTGTCACCGATGAGCTTGCGGATTTCCTTGGCGGCTTGCGCCGAGCGTTGCGCCAGGGCGCGTACTTCACCGGCCACCACGGCAAAACCGCGCCCTTGTTCGCCCGCACGGGCCGCTTCCACGGCAGCGTTGAGCGCCAGGATGTTGGTCTGGAAGGCAATGCCATCGATGACGCCTGTAATCTCGCTGATGGTGGCCGAAGAGTTGGCCAGCTCCTGCATGGTTTGCACGACCTGGGCCACGCTGCTCCCCCCATTGCTGGCCACCTGGCTGGCAGTGGCCGCCAGTGCGCTGGCTTCGTTGGCGTGCTCGGTATTGCGTTTGACGGTCTGGGTCAGTTGCTCCATGGCGCCTACGGTTTCCTGCAGGTCCCGGGCCTGGTTTTCAGTGCGTTGGCTCAGGTCGGCGTTGCCAGCAGCAATCTGCGCGGAGCCGCTGGCCACGCCGTCGCTGCTGTCGCGCACATCGCCTACCACCTGTGCTAGTCGTGTGCGCATGGTGTCCATGGCGGCGGCAATGCTGTCGCCCGTGCGCTCCATGTGCGCCACGGCGTCTGCTGGTGCGCGCAAGTCGCCAGCGGCGATGGACAGGGCTTGCTGGGCCACTTCGCGCGGCTCGCCCCCGATCTGGCGTGTGACAGAGCGCATCACCAGGTAGGCAGCACCTGCGCCCAGTACCAGTGCGAGCACCCCCGCCATGGCCAACAAGCTGACCGAGCGTGTGTAGGTGCTGTTTCCCTGCTCGGCCAGCAGCACGGCCGAACGGGTTTTGTTTTGCCACTGCTCGTCCAGGGCTTTGAGGGTGGCCCGGAACAGGCGTTCGGACTTGCCGGTAAACAGGCGCCGCGCCTCTTCAACACGTTCTGGTGCCTGCACCGATTCGCGCGAGACTTCCTTCAGCTTGTCCCAGTTGGCCGCGGCCAAAGCGGTGCTTTCCTGCAGTGTTTTCCACGACTCCCGGTCCTGGTCGTCCAGCAGATTGGCTTCTTGCGCCTGGATAGAGCTTTGCAGTTCGCTGAACGACTGTGCAATGCTGCTCTCCAGCGGCGCCATTTCCTCCAGGGAAACGGTCATCAGGTGCTGGGCTTGCAGCATGCGGATGGACGTTGCCAAGGACTGCCACTGGCGCACCGCCTCCAGCGCCGGCGTGGTGGTGCTGGCGTAATAGTCCAGCGCCGTGTTCATGGAACGCATGCGCAGCGCCGACATGGTGGCCACGGCCAGCAGCAAGGCCAGCAACAGGCCGAAGCCCAGCCATAGCCGGGTGCGCAGGCGTGTGGGTTTGAATCGTGCCAGCCAGTGCTTGGGCGACATGGTGCTGTTGTTTGTCGGGGTGTCGTTCATTCCCTGCCTTTTGGCCGAGCGCGGGGTTTCAGCGGCGGCGTCCGCGCAGCCACTCCAGTCCCAGCATCAGCGTGGTCGTGAAGATGATCAGCAGGGTGGCCACGGCGGCAATGGTGGGCGAAATGTTTTCGCGGATACCGGTGAACATCTGGCGCGGCAGGGTCACCTGCGAAGGTCCGGCAATGAACAGGGTCACCACAACTTCGTCGAACGAAGTGGCAAAGGCGAACAGCGCACCCGAAATCACGCCCGGGGCGATGATGGGCAAGGTGATGCGGAAGAAGGTTTCCAGCGGACCGGCCCCCAGGCTCAGCGAAGCACGCACCAGGTTGTGGTTGAAGCCCTGCAGCGTGGCCAGCACGGTGGTCACCACAAACGGTGCCCCCAGGGCGGCGTGCACCAGGATCAGTCCGGTGTAGGTGTCGGACAGGCCGACCTTGGCAAAAAACAGGTAGGTGCTCACCCCCACCACCACGATGGGCACCACCATGGGCGAGATCAGCAGGCTCATCAGCGTGCTCTTGCCCAGGAAGTTCACGCGCGACAGGCCCACGGCCGCCATGGTGCCCAGCACCGTGGCCAGCAAGGTGGCCAGCGGGGCCACGATGAAGCTGTTGCGGGTGGCGCGGGCCCAGTCGTCGGAGTTGAACAGGTTGTCGTACCACTGCAGCGACCAGCCCGGAATCGGGTAGGCCAGGAAGGAGCTGCTGCTGAAGGACAGCGGGATGATGACCAGAATGGGCAGCAGCAAGAACAGCAGAATGGCAATGCAAGCCAGGCGCAGGGCGTACCAGCCCAGCTTGTCGGCGAAGGTGGCGTAGGCCGGGAAATCGGGGAAAAGCGTTTTGATCATGGTCGATTAGCCCAGGCTGAGTTCGGCTTTGCCCACTTTGCGGTACACGCCATAGAGGGCCAGGGTGGTGAAGAGCAGCACGGCGCCCAATGCGCAGGCCATGCCCCAGTTGACGTTGACGTTGGTGTACTGGGCGATGTAGTAGCTCAGCATCTGGTCATCGGCACCGCCCAGCAGCGCGGGAGTGACGTAGTAGCCAATACTGAGGATGAACACCAGCAGGCCACCGGCACCGATGCCAGGGTAGGTTTGCGGCACGTAGACCTTGAAGAAGGCGGCCAGGGGCGAAGAACCCAGCGACACGGCAGCGCGCAGGTAGCTCGGGGGCACCGACTTCATGACGCTGTACAAGGGCAGAATCATGAAGGGCAGCAGGATGTGCACCATGGCGATGATGACGCCCAGGCGGTTGAACAGCAGGGCAAGCGGCTCGTCGATCAGGCCGATACCCATGAGCCCGCGGTTGACCAGGCCATTGCTTTGCAGCAGCACGATCCAGGCAGCCACACGCACCAGGATGGAGGTCCAGAACGGCACCAGCACCAGAATCATGCACAGGTTCGCCTGGCGCGCAGTCAGGGTGGAGAGCCAGTAGGCCAGCGGGTAGCCCAGCAGCAGGGCGATCAGTGTCACCACGGCGCTGATCTGGAAGGTGCGCACCAGGATCTTTCCAAACGCGGCGGCTTCTTCAGGTACGCGTTCGATGTTGCCCTGCGCGTCGCGCTGCAGGTCGATGGAAGCGAGCAGGTAATCGGGGGTCCAGCGGTTGCTGTTCTTGGCAATCGCCAGCCAGTAGCTGGGGTCGTCCCAGCGGGCGTCGATGCCCAGCATGTGCTGGTGGACTTGTTGGTCAGACAGGCCTTCGGGAAGGGGCAGTGCGCGGTAGGTGCTCATGATGAGTGAGCGCGCGCCACTGACTTCGCTGTTCAGGCGCCGTGCCAGGGCACCGGCATCGGCCTGTTCCTGGATAGCGGCCAGGTCTTGCATGAGGGCGGCATAGGCCGCATCCGGCGGGGTGGACTTGCGATCCCAACCGGCCAGGGCGGAACCGGTCCGCCCCAGGGTGTTGGCCACTTCCGGGTTTTCCACCGCGCGCATCAGCAGTGCCGCAATCGGCACCAGGAAGATCACGACCAGGAAACCCAGCAGTGGGAGTGTGAGCGAGATCGAAAAGAGCCGCTTGCGGCGCTCGGCCCGCTTGAGTTGCCCCGCCAGGTCGGCCGGCAAGGCGCTGCTTGCGGGGAGGGCTGTCGTCATAGTAGTCATTTCGATCCCGTCTCTTACTCAGTCTTTATTGCGCAGCCCAGGCAGCGAAGCGCATTTCCAGTGCTTCACCTTGGTCAGCCCAGAAGCCCACATTGAATTGCAGTGCGGTCTTGCTGTTGGCAGCGGATGTAGGCAGCTTGTCCAGAACGGCTTTGTCCAGCTTGGCCAGGGCCTTGGTGTTGGTTGGGCCGTAGGAGATCAGCTTGGCGTACTCGGACTGCTCGGCGGCGCTGGAGGCCATGGCGATGTACTTGAGTGCAGCGTCACGGTTCTTGCCACCCTTGGGCATGACCCAGTAGTCCAGGTCATAGATGCCACCGGTCCAGGTAATGCCCAGGTTCTTGCCTTCGCGTTGTGCAGCGTCGATACGGCCGTTGTACACGGTGCTCAGGGCCACGTCACCGGCCACCAGGAACTGGGGCGGCTGGGCACCGGCTTCCCACCACTGGATGTTGGGCTTGAGTTCGGTCATCTTCTTGAAGGCACGCTCGGCACCGTCCTTGGTGGCCAGGACCTTGTACACTTCGGCAGGTGCCACACCGTCGGCCATCAGGGCGAATTCGAGGTTGTAACGGGCGCCCTTGCGCATGCCGCGCTTGCCGGGGTACTTCTTCACGTCCCAGAAATCGGCCCAGGTGGTGGGGGCGTTCTTGATCTTGTCGGCGTTGTAGGCCATCACGGTGGACCACACGAAGGTACCGATACCGCACTCGTGCACGGCAGCGGGGGTGAAGTCCGCCTTGTTGCCGATCTTGCTGTAGTCCAGCTTCTCGAACAGGCCTTCGTCGCAACCGCGGGTCACATCGGGGCTTTCCACTTCCACCACGTCCCAGGTGACGTTCTTGGACTCGACCATGGCCTTGATCTTGGCCTGCTCGCCGTTGTATTCCACGCCGACGATCTTGTTGCCGGTGGCTTTCTCGTAGGGCTCGAAATAGGCCTTCTTCTGGGCGTTGCCGTTGGCGCCGCCAAAGTTCACCACGGTGATTTGCGCTTGCGCAAATGCGGCCGCGGACACCAACATGGCTGCAGCTGCAACGATGGGTTTCAATTTCATGGGTTGTCTCCTGAAAAGGATGGGTTGGAAAGGAACGGAGAAATGCAAGCGCCTCAGCGATAGATGCGCAAATGCTCGGGGGGCATGTGCAGCCACAGCGCCTGTCCGGGGCTGGGAACCGTCATGCTGGAAAGGGGAATCTTGACCGTGGCTTCTTCCTGCTCCTGTACGGTGCAGCGCAGGCGCAGGTGGTCGCCGAAATACATCACGTCGTCCAGCACCGCGCGGATGCTGTTGTCGCAAGGCTTGTTCTGACCGGTGTGGATCACGATGCGCTCGGGGCGGGCGCAGGCCTGCACCTTGTTGCCGGTGTGCACGCCGTTGACGTTCAGGCCGGTCAGCAGGGTGCCGCAGGGCAGACGCACTTCGCAATGCTGGGCATTGGTGGTCGTCACCGTCGCGTTGAACACCGTGTTGTCGCCCACGAAGTTGGCGACGAAACGGTTCGAAGGCGTCTCGTACAGGTTGGTCACCACGTCGATCTGCTGGATCTCGCCGTCGTTGAACACTGCCACGCGGTCGGACATGGTCAGGGCTTCGGACTGGTCGTGGGTCACATAGACGAAGGTCAGGCCCAGTTCACGGTGCAGTTCCTTCAGTTCGATCTGCATGTGTTCGCGCAGTTGCTTGTCCAGTGCGCCCAGGGGTTCGTCCATCAGCACCAGCTGCGGGTCGAACACCAGCGCGCGGGCCAGGGCCACACGCTGCTGCTGGCCGCCCGACATCTGGGTCGGGTAGCGTGCACCCATGCCACCCATCTGCACCATTTCGAGCGCACGCTTGACCTTGGCGGCGCACTCATCGGCCAGCATATTGCGCACTTTCAGGGGGTAGGCCACGTTTTCGGCCACGGTCATGTGCGGGAACAGCGCGTAGTTCTGGAACACCATGCCGAAATTGCGCTTGTGCGGCGGTGTGCGGGTGATGGGGCGCCCGGCCAGTTTGATCTCACCCGAGGTGGGCGATTCGAAACCTGCCAGCATCATCAGCGTGGTGGTCTTGCCCGAGCCCGAGGGGCCCAGCAGGGTGAGAAATTCGCCTTGCTGGATTTCCAGGTTCAGGTCGCGCACCACCAGCGAGTGACCGTCGTAGGTTTTCTGAACCTTTTCGAAAGTCACCAGGGGTGTGGCGCCGGCAGTCATGGTGTTGTCCGTCACGGTAGGGTTCCTTCAGGCGGCCTGCGCTGCGGCCAGGGCGGCTTCGAGTACGTCCAGGCCTTCGTTGACCAGCGCGTCGCTGGCGGTCAGGGGCACCAGCACACGGATCACGTTGGCGTAGGTGCCGCACGACAGCAGGATCAGGCCGCGCTTGATGGCTTCGGCCACCAGGCGCTTGGTCAGGTCGGCGTCGGGCTGGTGCGCGTCACCGTTCTTGCACAGTTCAATGGCGACCATGGAGCCCAAGCCACGCACTTCGGCGATCGCCTTGTTGCGTTGGGCCAGGGTCTGCAGGCGGCCGACCATCAGGGCGCCCAGGTCGCGGCTGCGTTGCAGCAGGTTTTCCTTGTCAAAGGCTTCGAGCACGGCCAGGGCCGAGGCGCAGGCCAGGGGGTTGCCGGCGTAGGTGCCACCCAGGCCACCGACGGCCGGGGCGTCCATGACTTCAGCGCGGCCGATGATGGCCGACAGCGGCATACCACCGGCCAAGGATTTGGCCATGGTGATGATGTCGGGTGCCACGCCCCATTGTTCGCACGCCAGGAAGGTGCCGGTACGGCCAGCGCCGGTCTGCACTTCGTCGGCAATCAGCAAGATGCCGTGCTGGTCGCACAGGGAGCGCAGGCGTTGGGCAAATGCGGGCGATGCCACATAGAAACCGCCTTCGCCTTGCACTGGCTCCAGGATGATGGCCGCGACACGGCTGGCTTCGATGTCGTACTTG
Organism: Rhodoferax sp.; assembly: GCA_008015235.1. Lineage (GTDB taxonomy): Bacteria > Pseudomonadota > Gammaproteobacteria > Burkholderiales > Burkholderiaceae_C > Allorhodoferax. The sequence continues at coordinate 9,277 of SSFF01000023.1, forward strand.
AACAGGGCTTCGATGGAGGCGATGGCGTCGTCCTCGCTCACGCCATGCAGGGCGCAGGGGAACTTGGCGTGGTAGACCTCAGCCGGGAAGGGGCCGAAACCAATCTTGTAGGGCGCGACCTTGCCGGTCAGCGCCATGCCCATCATGGTGCGGCCGTGGAAGCCACCGCCGAAAGCGATGACGCCGGAACGCTTGGTATAGGCACGGGCTACCTTGATGGCGTTTTCCACGGCTTCGGCGCCGGTGGTCATGAAGAAGCTCTTCTTGGCAAAGTTGCCGGGGGCGCGGGCATTGAGCTTTTCGGCCAGTTCCACATAGGGCTCATACGCCAGCACCTGGAAGCAGGTGTGGGTGAAGCGCCCCAGTTGTTCTTCGATGGCCTTGACCAGGGCCGGGTGGCGGTGGCCGGTGTTGAGTACAGCGATGCCGCCAGCGAAGTCGATGTAGCGGCGGCCTTCGACGTCCCACACTTCGGAGTTTTCTGCGCGGTCGACAAAGATTTCAAAAGCCTGGCCGAGACCGCTGGGCAGGGCGGCGCGGCGGCGGGCCATCAGGGCGGCGTTGTGGAGTTGGTTTTCGCGTTGCATGGCAGGTGTACTCACAGGTGGGTTGAACAAAATGGCGTGGTGCCATTGATGCACGGACTGTAGGTGCCACTTGTCCGCTTGGACAGGTACACACAGTGCGCTGTGGCGGGGGGGCTGTACTGTTCGGACAAGGGGTACAGATAAACCCCTAAGGGTAAATACTAGGTATGGCCCGGGATTTGCTTGGCAGCCAAGAGGCCGCGCGTACGTGTGTGAGGAGCGCGGCGGATAAGGGTGGTGCAAGGCAAGGTGCCACAATGCAGCCCGTAACCAGTGAACCAACCCGGATGTTTTCTCTGAACGTGAATGGCGCTGTACCCCTGGTACAGCAAATCGTCGACGGCTTTCGCCAGCTGGTGGACGATGGCGGTCTGCGCGCGGGGGCCAAGGCGCCTTCCATCCGCCATTTCGCGAACATGCACTCGGTCAGTGTGCACACCGTGGTCGATGCCTATGACCGCTTGGTGGCGCAGGGCTACTTCGTGTCGCGTCCCCACCAGGGCTTTTTTGTGCGCCACCGACCGGTACAGCTGCAGGCGCAGGCCGGTGTCGGACCCCAGTACAACTTCGACTCGATGTGGTACTTGCGCCGCATCTTCGAGAACCGCGGCCTGCGCCTGAAACCGGGCTGTGGCTGGATGCCGGGGGATTGGCTGTTTGGTGATGGTGTTCGCAAGAGTTTGCGTGCGTTGGCAGCAGATAACGTGGATCTGGGGGGCTATGGCGAACCCAAAGGCTACTTGCCCCTGCGCCAGCTGGTGCGCGACATGCTTGCCGAGCACGAAATCGCGGTCACCTCCGACCGTGTGCTGCTGACCCACGGCTCCAGCCAGGCCATGGACCTGGCGGCGCGGCGCCTGGTGCAGCCAGGTGACGCGGTGTTGGTGGACGACCCGGGTTACCCCAACTTGCTGTTTTCGCTGCGCTTTTTGCAAGCCAAACTGCTGGGCGTGCCGCGCACCCCGGCGGGTTATGACCTCACGGTGCTGGAAGACCTGGTGGCCGAGCATCGCCCCAAGGTGTTTTTTACCCAGCCACGCCTGCACAGCCCCACCGGTTCGGTGGCCCAGCTGTCGCACCTGCACCGGGTGATGCAGCTGGCCGAGAAGTACGACTTCACGGTGGTGGAAAACGACATCTACGCCGACCTGGACCCGCAGACGCGCCCCAGCCTGGCCAGCCTGGACCAGTTGCGTCGGGTGGTCTACATCAGCAGTTTTTCCAAGACCATTTCGCCCAATATCCGCGTCGGCTACCTGGCTACGCACCCGGACCTGCTGGAAGACCTGGCCCAGCTGAAGATGGTGTCGGGCCTGACCTCTTCGGAGTTCACCGAGCGCCTGGCCTACGGCGCCTTGCTCGACACCCGCTGGCGGCGCCACCTCAAGTCCCTGCGCGAGCGCCTGGCGCGGGCGCACGAGGCCACGGCCAACCAGCTGGTGAACCTGGGTTTCGAGCTGTTTTCCGAACCCAAGGCTGGTATCTTCCTGTGGGCCCGGCACCCTGACCTGCCCGATGCCACCGAGCTGGCCTATCGCGCGGGCGAGCACGACATGCTGCTGGGGCCGGGCGCGCTCTTCAGTGCCCACATGCAGCCCAGCAGCTGGATGCGCTTCAATGTGTCCTTCTGCGAAGACCCGGAAGTGTTCCGGTTCTTCGTCTCGCAGCTGCGCTAATCCCTTTTTGCGCTGCAGTCGCTGAGCCACTGGGCGAACACGCCCAGGGCCGGGCGGGCGTCGTCGCGTTGCGGCTGCAGCAGGTAGACCGCGCGGTCTTCAGGCAGCGGTAGCTCGCAGGCCACCACCAGTTCACCCCGTGCCAGTTCGCCGTCGACCAGCAGGCGCGGCACCAGCGCCACGCCCAAGCCACAGGCCGCCGCTGCGGCGGTCATGGAAAACTGCTCGAAACGGGCGCCCGCCAGGGCGTTTTCACACTGCACGCCGGTGGCTTCGAACCATTGGCGCCAGGCGTTGGGGCGCGTGCTTTGCTGCAGCAAGGGCAGGGCGGCAATGTCGGTGGGCGACAGTGCAATGGCGCCCTGCAGCAAGGCTGGGCTGCACACTGGCAGCACCACCTCGGGCATGAGCCGCGTGGCCAGGGTGCCGGCCCAGGCGGCAATCTGCTCGGGCGTGCCGGCAAACAGGGCGGCGTCGAAACCGCTGTCGGCGAACAGGAAGGGGCGCGTGCGGGTGTCGATGTGCACCGTGATGTCGGGGTGCGCGGCGTGGAACTGCGGCAGGCGTGGGATGAGCCAGCGCGTGGCAAAGGTGGGTACGGCGGCCAGGTGCAGGGTGCCACCGCTGCCGTGGGTGGACATGGCGTCGAGCGTGTCCTGTTCCAGGGCCTGCAGGCGCGGGGCGATCTGCTGGCAGTAGTCGCGTCCGCGTTCGGTCAGGGCCACGCCGTGGCGGGTGCGGCGGAACAGGCTTTGGCCCAGGAATTCTTCCAGCGACGAAATCTGGCGCGACACTGCGCCTTGGGTGAGGGCCAGCTCCTGGGCGGCGCGGGTGTAGCTTTCGTGGCGGGCGGCGGCTTCGAAGCAGGCGAGGGCTTGCAGAGAGGGAATTTTTCGGCGCATAGAGTGCGAAATATACACGTCATGTCTTAAAAAAGCATCTTTATTTGCTACTGTATTGATAGCTTATTTGCCAATGAATATAAAGGGATGTTTGAAAAATATCCTTTGATAAGTCAGAACTTAATAATTACCAAAACGCATATCTCGGTGAAAAACAATCGTTTGTAGACAGGCCCTGCCTGGGCTACCATGGCGGCCATACCTTTCGCTACATCCCGAACCCGGAGAACACACATGGCCCACGCTGCATTCAATTGGCAAGACCCCTTTCTGCTGGACAGCCAGCTCACCGATGACGAGCGCCAGATCAAGGAAGCTGCCGCTGCCTACTGCCAGGACAAGCTGGCCCCGCGCGTGACCCAGGCCTTCCGCGACGGCACCACCGACACGGCCGTATTCCGTGAAATGGGCGAACTGGGCCTCTTGGGCCCAACCATTCCCGAGCAATATGGTGGCCCTGGCCTCAGCTACGTGGCCTATGGCCTGATCGCCCGCGAAATCGAGCGCGTGGACAGCGGCTACCGTTCCATGGCCAGCGTGCAAAGCTCGCTGGTGATGGTGCCGATCTATGAATTCGGTACCGAAGCCCAGCGCCAGAAGTACCTGCCCAAGCTGGCCACCGGCGAGTGGATCGGCTGCTTCGGCCTGACCGAACCCGACCACGGCTCCGACCCCGGCTCCATGGCCACCCGTGCCTACAAGGTTGACGGCGGCTACAAGCTCAAGGGCAGCAAGATGTGGATCACCAACAGCCCCATCGCCGACGTGTTCGTGGTCTGGGCCAAGGAAGTGGAAACCAACGGCACCGTGGGCCAGATCCGTGGCTTCGTGCTGGAAAAGGGCATGAAGGGCCTGTCCGCCCCCGCCATCCACTCCAAGGTCGGCCTGCGTGCCTCCATCACCGGTGAAATCGTCATGGACGACGTGTTCGTGCCGGAAGAGAGCGCCTTCCCCGAAGTGCGCGGCCTCAAGGGCCCGTTCACCTGCCTGAACAGTGCCCGCTACGGCATTGCCTGGGGTGCATTAGGTGCCGCCGAAGACTGCTGGCTGCGTGCCCGCCAGTACACCATGGACCGCAAGCAGTTCGGCAAGCCCCTGGCTGCCAACCAGCTGATCCAGAAGAAGCTGGCCGACATGCAGACCGAAATCGCCCTGGGACTGCAAGGCTGCCTGCGCCTTGGCCGCATGAAGGACGAAGGCATCGCTGCCGTCGAAATCACCTCGATTTTGAAGCGCAACTCCTGCGGCAAGGCGCTTGACATCGCCCGCCTGGCGCGCGACATGATGGGCGGCAACGGCATCTCCGACGAGTTCGGCGTGGCGCGGCATCTGGTGAACTTGGAAGTGGTGAATACCTACGAAGGTACGCACGACATCCATGCGCTCATCCTGGGTCGTGCGCAGACGGGGATTGCGGCGTTCTGATTCTGCTTTTTGTGGGGGAGGGGAACCATGGGGCAGTGCTTTGGTTCGGAGGATTTGCCTTGCAGGCGGCTTCCTCAATTCCACCCCCATACCCCCCCGCCCCTTTCCACCCTCGCCAGGGCGGAAAGGGGAGCCCAACAGCCACATGTGGCCGCGTGTGCAAACGAAGGGAGTGCACGCGCCGATTGGCGTTGGGGCAGGGGGCGTATTTCTACGCCAAATTGGCCTCTGGCCCGCGCAGAAATTGCGCAAGCAGCTATCAATTCGGTAGCAAATGCAACGCCCTCCCGACCTGCACAGCACCCACGTACCCGTCGCACGGGCACTTTCCTTGTTTGCCGCGACAGCCAAATGTGGCTGTTCAGGCTCCCTCTTTCGCCCGGCGGGGCGAGAGAGGGCGGGGGGGCGAGAGGGGGGTATGAGGAAAAAACAGAGTCAAGCATTCCCTCCGCGCCTCAGCACTGCCCCATGGTTCCCCAACAAAGCATCCAGTAGCCGATAAGGTGACAAGAAAATGACCGAAGAAACGAGCAACCCCAAAACCAACGGCGCCCTGTCCCACCTCAAAGTCCTCGACCTGTCCCGTGTCCTCGCCGGCCCCTGGTGCACCCAGATGCTCGCCGACCTCGGCGCCGACGTGGTCAAGGTCGAGCGCCCCGGAGCCGGTGACGACACCCGCCACTGGGGCCCGCCCTTCGTGAAAGACGAGCACGGCAACGACACCGATGCCGCCACCTACTTCACCGCCTGCAACCGCAACAAGCGCTCGGTCACCATCGACATGGCCCAGCCCGCCGGGCAGGCGCTGATCCGGCAGATGGCAGCCCAGGCCGATGTGCTGGTGGAAAACTTCAAGGTCGGGGGGCTCCGGCACTACGGGCTCGACTACGACAGCCTCAAGGCGCTGAACCCGCGCCTGATCTACTGCTCGGTCACCGGCTTCGGCCAGACCGGCCCGTACGCCGAACGTGCCGGCTACGACCTGATGGTCCAGGCCATGAGCGGCATGATGAGCATTACCGGCCGCGGTGACGACGTGCCTGGCGGTGGCCCGCAGCGCGTGGGCGTGGCTGTCATCGACGTGTTCACCGGCGTCTACGCCTGCAGCGCCATCCTGGCGGCCATCGAGGCACGGCACCGCACCGGCGTGGGCCAGCACATCGACATGGCTTTGCTCGACGTGAGCATGGCCATCCTGGCCAACCAGGCCGCGGGTTTCCTGAACACCGGCAAGGTGCCGCAGCGCCAGGGCAACAGCCACCCCAGCCTGGTGCCCTACCAGGACTTCCCCACCTTGGACGGCTCCATGCTGCTGGCCGTGGGCAACGACGGCCAGTTTGCGCGCTTCTGCGAGGCTGCAGGCCAGCCGTGGGCACAGGACCCACGCTTCACCACCAACACCTCGCGGGTGCGCCACCGCAGCGAGCTGGTGCCGCTGATGGAAGCCGTGACCCGCACCCGCACCACGGCCGACTGGATTGCCTTGCTGGAGCACCGTGCTGTACCTTGTGGGCCTATCAATGACATCGGCCAGGCTTTTGCCGACGCCCAAGTGCAGCACCGGGGTTTGGTGCTAAATCACGAGCTAGCGCGCACAGACAGTGGGCAAGCAGCTATTAAAACCATATCGACTGTGGCCAGCCCCTTGCGCCTGGCGGATACCCCGCCGGTGGTGCGCCGGGGGCCTCCGGCTTTGGGTGAGCACACGGCCGAAGTGCTGGCCGAACTGGGCCTGGACGCACAGGCCATTGCCGCGCTGCAAGAGGCCAAGATCGTCTGAAGGCGCGGCTACCATTGGGGCTTCGTCATCCACCTGCGGAGTCCCCATGTCCGTTCACATCGTCCAGCTCGGTAGCGAGCGACTTGCCCAGGAGGGCACGCGCATCGGCACGGTGCGGCGCCCGCCCCGCGGCGTGCCCAAGGCCGAGTTCGCCAGCGGCAACTGGTACGACGTGTGGTACCCCAACCTGGCGCCCAGCGTGGACACCATGAAGTTGGGGCAGGGCGCCGAAACCCCGGCGCAATGGGCCATTTTCGAAAAAGCCTACCGGCGCGAAATGGCCACTCCCGAGGCCAGTCGCACGATCGACCTGCTGGCGGCGCTGTCCAAGACGTCTTCTTTCTCCGTAGGCTGTTACTGCCAGGACGAGTCCCGTTGCCACCGCTCCATCCTGCGCCATTTGCTGCAGGACGCCGGGGCCGACATCGCTTGAAATTGCGCGCCGTGGCGCCACGTGCGGACTTCGCGTAACAAAGGGATTGTTCCATGGTGTGGGTGCTGGCCTTGGCGGCGGTGTTGGTGGCGTATTGGGCCTGGGGGCCGCGCTGGCGTGCTGGTCGGCGGGCCCGTTTGAATCAAGCTCCTTTTCCCTCCGAGTGGCGCGTTCATGTGCGCCAGCATGTGCCGCTGGTGGCGCGCCTGCCGGCCGATTTGCAGCAGCAGCTGCGACAACGCATGCAGGTGTTCATTGCCGAAGTGCCCTTCATTGGCTGCCAGGGCCTGGAAGTGACGGACGAGATGCGTGTGGTGGTGGCGGCACAGGCCTGCCTACTGCTGCTCAACCGCCCGCAGGCCGAGTTTGTGGACTTGCGCCAGGTGCTGCTGTACCCAGGGCCGTTTCGGGTGCGTGGCGAGGCGGTGGACGCTGCCGGGCTGCACTACGCCCGCAACGACGTGCTTTCGGGGGAATCCTGGGTCCAGGGGCAGGTGATCCTGAGCTGGCCCGATTGCCTGGAAGGCGCAGCCGTGGCTGACGACGGCATCAACGTGGTCATCCACGAATTTGCCCACCAACTCGACCAGGAAAGCGGCCACGCCAACGGCGCACCGCCCGACGCGTTGCGCCAGCGCCGTTGGAGCCCGGTGTGGAGTGCCGCGTTCGAGGGCATCCGGCGCGGCTTCTACGACCTGGCCGAGGGGCAGCAGCCCTTGTTTGATGACTACGCCCTGAGCGAACCGGCCGAATTTTTTGCCTCGGCCTGCGAGGTGTTCTTCGAGCGCGGTGGCGACCTGCAGGCCCAGCACCCGCAGCTGTATGCCCAGCTGCACACCTTTTTCCGTACCGACACCGCTGCCTGGGCGGGCTAATCCGGTGCCGCGATTCGTGACCTGGGTCAAGGCAGCGCGCACGCGCCTGGCCTAGAGTGTGCCCATGGCCGCTGCACGTGGTGGCGGTGTGAATCAAGGATTTGGTATGAAAAAACGGTTTGTTGCGGCCCTGTTCCTGTCGGCCCTGGTAGGCAGCACTTTGGCGTCCCCGCTGGGCTGCCCCGACTTGACCCAAGCCACCCAGGTGGGCGCCTGCCCCAGTGAGGAAGAGCTGCAGTACACCTTCACCGGCTATTGCAGCGACGACAACAAGGCCTACCGCGGCGAAACCGACGTCTGCACCGATTACCAGCTGTACCGCAAGATGAAGAACGTGGCGCTGTGGGAGTCGGGCGACGGCAAGTTCGACGGCTATGTCTCGTGCGAAGTGCCTGCCGCCAAGGTGCGCAGCGCCAAACCCCAAAGCCTGCAGTTGTTCAAGCAGGGCAAGATGTCACGCCTGGTGTGCAGCTACAGCGCAGGCTTCCAGTTCACGCACCGCACCCGCGCGCAATGCCAGGTGGACGTCTCCGCGTGTGCGGCCGATGGCAGCGGTTGCAAGGCCAGCTGCGAATAAAAGAGCCGGTCTCTCATACAGATTTGCATTCAAGCGCAGAACAAGGCACAAAGCCGAAGACAGTGCACTAGCACGGCGAGGCGAAGCAACGCAGTTATGCGTTTGAATGTGAATCTGTATCAGGCCATTTGCGCCTGGGCGACTTCGGTCTGGGCAAATTCGCGGTCGTATTGCTGGATGTGGTCGACCACCCAACGCGTCAGGCTGTTGTACAGCGCCATCTGGTCGATCGCCTCACCGGCACGCAACTGCGCAATCACCTGGTCCATCTGCTCCAGCAGGGCGTGGTGCTGGGCTCCATGCTCCTGGGCGCGCGCATAGCCGACCTTGTTCATGATGGCTTCTTCCTGGGCAAAGTGTTCACGGGTGAAGCTGCCCAGTTTGTCCAGTGCCTGCGACAGGGCCAGGTTGTCGGCACGCTGTGCAATGCATTCCAGCACGGTATTGACCCGCGTCACCAGTTCATGGTGGTCGGCGTCGATGAATGCGTTGCCGGTGGCAAGGGTGTTGGTCCAGATGAATAAGGCCATGGTGTTTCTCCTGCGCACGTTTTGTGAATATGCCAGTGACTGTGAATGGGGTACAGGCAGGAGTGTAGGGGATGGCGCCCCAACAAAGAAGGGCACCGCAGTGCCCTTGGATGCGGATGCCTAATGACGCTCAGCCATGCTTGACCATCACGTGGCGCGGGCAGCTGTAGTCTTCCAGCGCGTACATGGACATGTCTTTGCCGTAGCCGGAATGCTTCATGCCACCATGCGGCATTTCTGACACCAGCATGAAGTGGGTGTTGACCCAGGTGCAGCCATACTGCAGGCGTGCGGCAATGTTCATGGCCTGGCCCACGTTTTGTGTCCAGACCGAGCTGGCCAATCCGTAGTCGGAGTCGTTGGCCCAGGCCACGGCCTGTTCGGCATCCGCGACGCGGGTGACCGACACCACGGGGCCGAACACTTCGCTGCGCACGATCTCGTCGTCCTGCAAGGCACCGGCCACCACGGTGGGTTTGTAGAAGAAGCCGCTGCTGCCCGTGGTGCTGCCACCGGTGGTGATTTCCACATGGGGCAGCTGGCGCGCGCGGTCGACGAAGCTGGCCACGCGGTCACGCTGGCGGGCCGAGATGAGCGGGCCCATTTCGACACCGTTTTCCTGCTGGGTTCCGGTCTTGATGGTGGATACCGCACTGGAGAGGTCGGCCACCAGCTTGTCGTAGACCTTGGGCGTGGCGTAGACGCGGCAGGCGGCGGTGCAGTCCTGGCCCGCGTTGTAGTAGCCGAAGGTGCGAAGGCCTTCGACCACGGCGCCGAGGTCGGCGTCGTCCAGCACAATGACCGGGGCCTTGCCGCCCAGTTCCAGGTGGGTGCGCTTGATGCCGCGGGCGGCGGATTCCATGATCTTGCTGCCGGTGGAAACGTCACCGGTGAGGGAGGCCATGCGCACGCGCGGATCGCGCACCAGCGGTGCACCCACGGTGTCGCCTCGGCCGCAGACGATATTGACCACGCCCGGGGGCAGGATGTCGGCCAGCAGCTCGCCCATGCGCAGGGCGGTCAGCGGGGTCATTTCCGAGGGCTTGAGCACCACGGTGTTGCCCATGGCAATGGCGGGCCCCAGCTTCCAGGCTGCCATCATCAAGGGGTAGTTCCAGGGGGCGATGGAGGCCACCACGCCCAGCGGGTCGCGGCGAATCATGCTGGTGTGGCCTGGCAGGTATTCCCCGGCCAGCGAGCCCGACATGTTGCGGATGGCTCCAGCAAAGAAGCGGTAGACGTCGGCGATGGCCGGAATCTCGTCATTGCGCGCTGCCGCCAGGGGCTTTCCGCAGTTGAGCGATTCCAGCATGGCGAATTCGTCGCCGTTGGCCTCGATGGCGTCGGCGATCTTGAGCAGGTAGCCGCTGCGGTCCTTGGGTGTGAGGCCGGCCCAGGCCGGAAAGGCAGCCTGCGCGGCATCGACCGCAGCACGCAACTGGTCGCTGCTGGCTTCGCGCACTTCGCACAGCAACTCGCCGGTACTGGGGTTGAGCACGCTCTCGGCGCGGCCTTCGCCTGCGACGTTTTGACCGTTGATGAGCAATTGGGTAGGGAAACGTGTGCTTGCCATGGTGTTTACTTGTGCAGATGGTTTAGGGAAAAGTCCTCGGGTCCTGGTTGCGCATTCGTATGCGCTTATCGGGTATTGGGGTTGGCCTCGGTGTCTTTGGTCAGGCGCCACGCCAACAGAATCAGCGGTGCAGTCAGTGCCATGACCAGCAGGGCCACCACATTGGTCACGGCGGTTTCACGCGGGCGGCCCAGCTGGTTGAGCAGCCAGATGGGCAGTGTCTTGTCGTGCCCGGCGGTGAAGGTGGTCACGATCAGTTCGTCCACCGACAGTGCGAAGGCAAGGATGCCACCTGCCATCAGGGCTGTGGCCAATTGCGGCACGATGATGTAGCGCAGCGTGGTCAGGGTGTCGGCTCCCAGGTCCATGGACGCCTCCCAAAGACGCTGGGGCAGACGGCGTAGGCGCGCCGACACGTTGTTGTGCACCATGACCACACAGAAGGTCGAATGCCCCACCACGATGGTCCAGAAGCCTGGCTCCAGCGCGAAGGTCTTGAAGGCGAACAGCAGCGCAATGCCAGTCACGATGCCAGGCAGGGCGATGGGCAGGATCAGCATGGTGGTAAATGCGTCCTTGCCGAAGAAACGGTCGCGGTTCAGTGCGGCGGCACTGAGCGTGCCCAGCACCATGGCCACGACGGTTGCAAGTGCCGCCACCGAAAGGGAAAGACCGATGGCGTGGCGAATGTCCTCCCGCTCCAGCGCCCGTACAAACCAGCGCAGGGTGAATTCCTGGATCGGAAAGCTGTAGCTGGCATCGTCGTTGTTGAAGGCGTAGACCGCGATGAACAGCAGGGGCAGGTGCAGCAGGGCCAGCACGCCGTAGGCCACGGCACGCAGGACTTTGGGGCGTGGTTCAGAGTGCATTGAATGCTCCCAGGCGACGGGCAATGGACAGGTACACGGTGATCAGCACAATGGGTACAACCGTGAAGGCCGCTGCCATGGGAATGTTGCCGATGGTGCCCTGCATGGTGTAGACCATGTTGCCGATGAAGAAACCCGAGGGGCCGATGAGCTGGGGAATGATGTAGTCGCCCAGTGTGAGTGAAAAGGTGAAGATGGATCCCGCCACCACGCCGGGAAACGCCAGCGGCCACAGCACCTTGCGGAAGGTCTGCCAGGGGTGCGCACCGAGGTCACTGGACGCCAGCAGCAGGTTGCCCGGCACGCGCTCGATGGCAGCCTGGATGGGCAGGATCATGAAAGGCAGCCAAATGTAGGTGAACACGAGGAATCGGCCCAGGTGCGATGTCGCCAGCGTGTCGCCCCCCACATAGGGCACCTGCAGCAGTGCCAGCAGGGCGTTCTTCAGGCCCAGCGACTCGGCCAGCCAGTACAGCACGCCACCTTGGGCCAGCAGAACGGTCCATGCGTAGGCCTTGACGATGTAGCTGGCCCACATGGGCAGCATGACACCAACGTAGAAGAATGCCTTCTCCCTGGGGCTTGCGAAATGGGCCATGTAATAGGCGATGGGAAAACCCAGCAACACCGCCCCGAGCGTCACGGCAATGGCCATCGACAGGGTGCGCAGCACGATGTCCAGATTGGCAGGTGCCAGCAGTTCGCGGAAGTTGGCGAAGGTCAGCTCCGAGGTCACCGCCATGGACATGTCGTCAAAGCCGAAGACGCTCTGGCTCAGCAGCGACAGCAGGGAGCCCATGTAGACCACGCCAAACCACAGCAAGGGTGGCGTCAGCAGGAGTACCAGCGTCAGCGTGCGCTGGCGGTACAGCAGATTGGAAAGGGTACGGCCTGCGCTCATTTCAGGCGTCCAGCATGACCATGTGTTTTTTCGCCCAACGCAGGGCCAGCCGTTCGCCGGCGCGGGCATGGGCAGCCAGTTCGGCGCTGGAGTCGCCCTCCATGTGCAGGGCGGTCAAAAGCTGGTCGCCGACTTGCACCTCTATGCGCTGGCTCGCGCCGAGGAACTGGACAGCCACCACTTCACCTTCCACCTGCACCCAGTCGCTCGGGGACTGTGAACCTGTGGTGCCCAGCTGGATGTGCTCCTGGCGGATGGAAAATGCCTGGGCCACGCCGGTGGCCTTGGTCGCCAGTGCTGCTTCGACCACGTTGGCGCTGCCCACAAAGCCGGCAACGAAGCGGGTTTTGGGGTGGTGGTAGATCTCGCGCGGTGTGGCAATCTGCTCGATGCGGCCGTGGTTGAAAACGGCGATGCGGTCCGACATGGACAAGGCCTCGCCTTGGTCATGGGTGACATACACGAAGGTGATGCCGAGCTTGCGGTGCAGCACCTTGAGTTCCACCTGCATTTGCTCGCGCAGTTTGAGGTCAAGCGCCCCCAGCGGTTCGTCCAGCAGCAGGATGCGTGGACGGTTGACCAGCGCCCGCGCCAGCGCAACGCGCTGGCGTTGGCCGCCCGAGAGCTGCGCTGGGGTGCGGGCCCCGTGGTCCGGCAGGGCCACCATGGCCAAGGCTTCGCGGGCCTGGGCCTCGCGCTGCGCCTTCGGTACCTTGCGCACCATCAGGCCATACGCCACGTTTTCCAGCACGCTCATGTGCGGGAACAGGGCGTAGTCCTGGAACACGGTGTTGACATCGCGTTCGTAAGGGGGGGTGCCAGCTGCCTCCTTGCCCATCAGTTTCAGACTGCCGCTGGTGGGTTGCTCGAACCCGGCCATGAGCCGCAGCGACGTGGTCTTGCCCGAGCCGGACGGGCCCAGCATCGAGAAAAATTCACCTTCCTGCACAGTGAAGCTGACGCTGTCGAGCGCCTTGACCGCACCGTAGTGCCGACTGACCTGTTCAAACGAGATGGCAACTGACATTTTTTCCGTGAACGTGCGTAAATATGGAAGTGAAGCCGCCACCGGGCCGTCCCAAGGCGGCTTGCGGCCCCCTTGGGGGGCAGCGACCCGCGCAGCGGTGGAGCGTGGGGGTGGCTTTTTACCTGCCGCCCATGATGGCGATGTAGTCGGTAGCCCACTTGGCATAGGGAACGCAGGTACCCTGTGTTTCGCACTTTGCGGTGGGGGTTTTCCAGAACTTGATCTTGTCGAGTTCGGCAAATCCATTGGTCTTGCAGAAGTCGCTGCCACCCGGAGCCTTGGCCTTGCAAGCCTGGGGTGTCACTGGCACCGTGCCGAACCACTCGGCCAAGGGGGCTTGCAGCTTGTCGCTGAGCTGGTGCTCCATCCACTGGTAGGCGCAGTTCACGTTCTTGGCATTCACATGCAGCATGGTGGTGTCGGCCCAGCCGGTAGCACCTTCCTTGGGTACCACGGAAGCGATGGGTTGCTTTTCACCCTTGAGCGAGTTGACCATGAAGCCCCAGGAGCCGGAGGCGACCACGCCTTCCTTCTTGAAGTCGTTCATCTGAACGGTCACGTCATGCCAGTAGCGGTGCGTGAGCTTTTTCTGACCGCGCAGCAGCTCCAGCACGGCAGCGTATTGCTTTTCGTTGAGCTCGTACGGGTCCTTGATGCCCAGCTCGGGCTTCTTGTTCATCAGGTACAGTGCCGCGTCGGCGATGTAGATGGCGCCGTCATAGGCCTGCACGCGCCCCTTGTTGGACTTGCCGTCGGGCAGGTTCTGTTCTTCAAACACCACGCTCCAGGAGTCGGGGGCTTTCTTGAACACGGTGGTGTTGTACATCAGCACATTGGGGCCGGATTGGTAGGGGACGCCGTAGTGCTTGCCGTCGACCGTGTGCCAGGGGGCGTTCTGCAGGCGCTTGTCGATGTTCTTGTAGGAGGGCACCAGGTTGATGTTCACTTCCTGTACCAGCTTGGACGCGATCAGGCGGCCCGAGGCATCACCCGAGGCGGTCACGATGTCGTAGCCGCCGGCTTTCATCAGAGTGACCATTTCGTCCGAGGTGGCCGCGGTCTTGACGTTCACCTTGCAGCCAGAAGCTTTTTCGAAGCTGGTGGTCCAGTCGTACTCCTTGACGGTTTCGCCACGTTCGATGTAGCCGGCCCAGGCAATGACGTTCAGCTGGCCTTCGCCTTTGCCAATGGCTGTGGGGGGGGCGGCAAAACTGGATGCTGCCGCGGCAACGGCCAGCAATCCGGTGAGAAGTGCATGGTTTCTTTTCATGTGTGGTCTCCTGTCTCGGTGGATAGCGGCACAAGGTGCCGCAGGCGGTGGCTCGAATAAGGCGTATTCCAAGCTGAACCAATGGTAGAAGCCGGATGCATGGGCATCCATACCCGTATGCCAATACAATCCATCGGAAAAACAGAAACCATGGCGCTCAATCTTCAAACCAAGGGTAAACCCTTGGTGATTTGTGTCGCCAGAGTCAGGGTTTTTGCTAGGTTGTGGGGCTGGGAGCCATCGGAATCCACGATATTGAACTATGAGCACCTCCTTCAAGAGCATTCGGTATTTCATAGCGGTGGCCGAATCGGGCTCGATTTCGGCCGCCATCCAGGAATTGGGCGTATCGCAGTCGGTGGTTTCTGCGGCCATTGCCCAGATCGAGGCTGACCTGGGGACCTTGCTGTTTGAGCGCAAGGCACGGGGCATGCGCCTGACCCATGCCGGACACCAGTTCCTGCGCCATGCCCACCAGATCGAGGTGGCCATGCGCAACGCCCGCGATGCCCTGGCTTCACGTCCGCACACGGTCACCGGCAGTCTCAACATTGGCGTGACCAGCTTGATGGTGGGTTACTACCTTCCCTTTCTATTGGACCGTTTCCGGCGGGTGTTTCCCCGCATCGAAGTGCAGATCACCGAGGACCGGCGCGACTACCTGGAACATTTGCTGGTGAGTGGCGAGCTGGACGTGGCCTTGATTGCGGTATCCCAACTGCAGAATTACCGGGCATTGGACACGGAGACCATCCTGCGCTCCGGTTGGCGCGTGTGGTGCCCAGTCAACCACCGGCTGGCCGATGCCGAAGTGGTCGATGCCGATGCGCTGGCGCGCGAATCTCTCATCCTGCTGCAGGCCGACGAGTTGGGCGACGCCACGACGGGGCTTTGGCGCCATGCCCAGACGGATCCGCGGGTGCTGATCCGAACCTCGTCGGTAGAGGCTGTGCGCAGCCTGGTGGCCACCGGTTCGGGGGTTTCGGTCCTGCCGGACATGCTCTACCGACCCTGGTCGCTGGAGGGCGACCGGATCGAGGCGCGGCCGTTGGCCCAGCCCCTGCCGCATCTCGAAGTTGGACTGGCATGGCGCAAGGGGGCGGTGCTGCCGGAAGTGCTGAGTAACTTCCTGACCGCAGTGCGGCCCACCCTGGGCAGCAATCTGAACGCCAGTGGCGGGCATTTGCGCTGATCGGATGGCTGCCTGGCGCCACGCCGTGGGGCTTTGCCAACGACGCGGCCCCGTTTTAGCGGGTGATGGTTCGGCAATGCATGGTGAGCAGGCGATAATCCAAGGCTTTACTGAACCTCTAGCCTGAGACTGCCCGACATGACCACACCCGTAATGAGTGTTGCCGACATTCGCAAATCCTTCCTCGACTTCTTTGCCTCCAAGGGCCACACCGTGGTGGCAAGCAGCCCGCTGGTGCCTGGCAACGATCCGACGCTGATGTTCACCAACTCGGGCATGGTGCAGTTCAAGGACGTGTTCCTGGGTACCGACAAGCGCTCCTACGTGCGTGCAGCCTCCGTGCAGGCCTGCCTGCGTGCCGGTGGCAAGCACAACGACCTGGAAAACGTGGGCTACACCGCCCGCCACCATACTTTCTTTGAAATGCTGGGCAACTGGAGCTTTGGTGACTACTTCAAGCGCGAAAGCCTGAAGTGGGCCTGGGAGCTGCTGACCACTGTGTACAAGCTGCCGCCCGAGCGCCTGCTGGCCACCGTGTACGAAGAGGACGACGAAGCCTTCGATATCTGGACCAAGGAAATTGGCTTGCCCCCCGAGCGCGTGATCCGCATTGGCGACAACAAGGGCGGCCGCTACAAGAGCGACAACTTCTGGATGATGGCCGACACCGGCCCCTGCGGCCCGTGCTCCGAAATCTTCTACGACCATGGTGACCACATCCCCGGCGGCCCTCCCGGCAGCCCCGAAGAGGACGGAGACCGCTTCATCGAGATATGGAACAACGTGTTCATGCAGTTCAACATGCACGAGGACGGATCCGTTACCCCCTTGCCCGCACCCTGCGTGGACACCGGCATGGGCCTGGAGCGCCTGGCTGCGATCCTGCAGCACGTGCACAGCAACTACGAAATCGACCTGTTCGACACGCTCATCAAGGCCGCCGCCCGTGAAACCGGCCGCACCGATCTGGACAACAAGAGCCTGCGCGTGATTGCCGACCACATCCGCGCCACGGCCTTCCTGGTGAGCGACGGCGTCATCCCGAGCAACGAAGGCCGGGGCTATGTGCAGCGCCGCATCGTGCGCCGTGCCATCCGCCACGGCTACAAGCTGGGCCAGAAGACCCCGTTCTTCCACAAGCTAGTGAAGGACCTGGTGCAGGTCATGGGCGCTGCCTACCCGAATCTGGCCAACCAAGAAGCACGCATCACCGAAGTGCTGCGTGTAGAGGAAGAACGCTTCTTCGAAACCCTGGCTACTGGGATGCAAATCCTCGACGAAGCCTTGGAAGGTGGCGTCAAGACCTTGCCCGGCGAAGTGGCCTTCAAGCTGCACGACACCTATGGCTTCCCGCTCGACCTGACCAACGATGTGTGCCGTGAAAGCGGCGTGGAAGTTGACAGCGCGGGCTTTAACGCCGCCATGGAAGCGCAAAAGGCCAAGGGCCGCGCCGCAGGCAAGTTCAAGATGGACAAGGCGCTGGAATACACGGGCAACAGCAACACCTTCGTGGGCTACGACCAGCTCACACAAGGTGCAAAAATCGTAGCGCTCTACGCAGACGGTACGCCGGTCGCCACCCTGAAAGCCGGTCAATCCGGGGTTATGGTGCTGGACACCACACCGTTCTACTCCGAGTCGGGCGGCCAGGTGGGTGACCAGGGCGCCATCTTCTGTGACGGCGGCCTGTTCCAGGTGGAAGACACCCAGAAGATCAAGGCAGACGTGTTTGGCCACCATGGCGCGGTGCAAAGTGGCATTCTGGCCGTGGGCGATGCCGTTACCGCCCATGTGGACGCTTCGGTGCGCGCTGCCACCATGCGCAACCACTCCGTGACCCACCTGATGCACAAGGCCTTGCGCGAAGTGCTTGGTGAGCATGTGCAGCAGAAGGGCTCGCTGGTGAACGCCGAGCGCACCCGTTTCGACTTTGCCCACAATGCCCCGGTCACCGATGCGCAGATCCGCGAAATCGAAGCCCGCGTCAACGCCGAAATCCTGGCCAATGCTGCCACGCATGCGCGTGTGATGGACATCGAGTCGGCCCAGAAAACGGGCGCCATGATGCTGTTCGGTGAAAAGTACGGCGAGACCGTGCGCGTGCTCGACATCGGTTCCAGCCGTGAATTGTGCGGTGGCACCCACGTGCAGCGTACCGGTGACATCGGCCTGTTCAAGGTGGTGGCCGAAGGCGGTGTGGCCGCTGGCGTGCGCCGTATCGAAGCCATCACCGGTGTCAATGCACTGGCCTACCTGCAAAACCTAGAAGCCCAGGTGGAAGGCGCTGCCGCCACGCTGAAGGCCCCTGTGGCCGAGCTGGGCGAACGCCTGGCCCAGGTGCTGGAGCAGACCAAGGCGCTGGAAAAGGAAGTGGCTGCCCTCAAGGGCAAGCTGGCTTCGGCCCAAGGCGATGAACTGGTGACTCAGGCGGTGGACATCAACGGTGTGAAACTGCTGGCCGCCAAGCTCGATGGTGCCGACGTGAAGACCCTGCGCGACACCATGGACAAGCTCAAGGACAAGCTCAAGACCGCCGTCATCGTGCTCGGTGTGGTGCAGGGTGACAAGGTGCAGGTGGCCGTGGGCGTAACCAATGACACCACGGACAAGGTCAAGGCTGGCGAACTGGTCAACTTTGTGGCCGGCCAGATGGGCGGCAAGGGCGGCGGCAAGGCCGACATGGCCATGGCCGGTGGCACTGAGCCCGCCAAGCTGGGCGCAGCCCTGGCCAGCGTGCAGGCCTGGGTGCAAGCCAAACTGTAAATTGCGGTCTGCAGCTGCTATGAAAATAGTAGCTACTTGCGCAGTTTTCATGCGGACTGATGGCCGATTGGATACATAAAACCACCCCGGCCACGGCTGTGGGTGGTTTTTTTTTATGGGCTGCTGTTCAGATTGAAGTCGCGCAGCGATTCCTTGCGCAGCCGCTCCAGCGTGCCATCGGTCTTCATTTTGTGCAGCGTGGTGTTGATCTGCGGCACCAGGGCTGCATGTTTGCGCTGCAGAACCATGTACAACAGGTCGGACTTGCCAATGTTCATGACCTTGAGCAGTGGCGCCTTGTTGGCAAATTCCGGGCTGCCTGCGTCAGACAAGACCGCAATATCCACCCCGCAGTACAGGTCGTTGCGGCCATAGTGCAGCATGTTCAGTGCATTCGCTGTGGTGGTGACATCCACTACGCGCTGTTCGGGCAATGCACTCTTGAGCGCTTCTTCACATTGCACCACGCCGCGTGTAAAGGTCGCGGTGTACGACGATGGGCGTAGCTGTTCCAGTTTGTTGAGTTTGATGTTGGGGTTGACGGCCCACAGGGCATAGACGATTTCCAGCACCGGTTCATCGACCCGCACCAGCGTGGGCTGGGAGTCGGCAAAAACCAGCGGGCGGGCCAGGTCGCCGTCGATGCTGCCATTGGCCAGCTCCAGGGCCAGGCGGGCGGTCGGCAGGGTGCGGATCTCGATGGGGGTGCCCAGTCGGCCAAACAGTTCGGTGTAGATACGCCGCAGATAGGCACCGGCGAAATTGCCGTCGGGGCGGGGGGTGCCCAGTACCAGCGCCGTAGTGGTCTGCGCCCGGAGGGCAGGGCTGGGAAACAGCAGACACAGTGCCACCAGGGCTGCGCCTGTGGCACCGCACAGGCGCTGAATCCATTGGAATTCCATTGTCTAATCGTCTTTTTTCCAACAACGCTGCAAGTATCGCATTCCCACCATGCACAGGAATTACGCTGTTCTGACTTTTGTGCTGGCCTGTTTTGCGTTTCCGGCAGCGGCGACTTCGGTGCAGGGGGATGGCTTCCTTGTGCAGACCTGGCAGGGGTCGAAGCATTCCGACAGCACACTGCGCGATCTGCAGGGCCGGACCTGGCGCCTGACCGATCTGCGTGGCAAGGCTGTGCTGCTCAATTTCTGGGCCAGCTGGTGCGAACCTTGCCGTGCCGAGATGCCTTCGCTGCAGGCCTTACAGCAGGCGCACCCGCAGGGCCTGGTGGTGTTGGCCATCAATTACCGCGAGGCAGTGCCGGCGGTGGAAACGTTTGTGCAGCGCCAGGGCTGGGCCTTGCCCATCGTGACCGACCCCGAGGGGGCCCTGGCCAAGCGCTGGGGTATTGGCATTTTCCCAAGCAGTGTGCTCATCGACGCCCAAGGGCGAGTGCAGGCTGTGGTGCGTGGCGAGGTGGACTGGCAGGCGCAACAAGGCGCTGCCTGGATGCAGCGCTGGCTCGGGACTGCGCGCTGAATATCCTCTAAAAAATCAGGCGCGGGCCTGGAGCCGTTGCAGCAGGGTTTGCACGTCGGTATCGGTCACTGTGCCGCGGTTTTCCGGTGCCAACTGGGCTTGCACCATGCGCTTCAAGGTGTCGGCGTGCGGCATCACCGTGCCGAAGAAGCGCACGTCTGAGCCCATGCCGATGAGCAGGGTGGGGAAGTTCTCCACTTCGATCGGGTCGACCAGGTCGGCCTCGTCCTCTATGTCTACCCAGACAAAACGTACCTGCGGTATCTCGGCTGCCAAGGCATCGAACACTGTGCGGTAGCTGCCACAGGTCAGGCACCACTGGGCGCACAGGCAGGCCACCAGGGCAGGGGTTTCGG
Organism: Rhodoferax sp.; assembly: GCA_008015235.1. Classification (GTDB taxonomy): domain Bacteria; phylum Pseudomonadota; class Gammaproteobacteria; order Burkholderiales; family Burkholderiaceae_C; genus Allorhodoferax. Next base: position 29,492 of record SSFF01000023.1, read on the forward strand.
GGGCGGTGTCGGGCATGGGGCGGGCTATATGCTTTGGCGTGCTATCCATATGTGACAGATGTCTCAAAGAAAGCTGCGCCGGGGTTTTACACTATGGGGTTTTCCCTCACGCCAATTATTGCAGGGCTTCCCATGAGTGCATTCCTCGAAGAAACGGTTACCGAAGTTCACCACTGGACCGATCGCCTGTTCAGTTTCAAAACCACGCGCGACCCGGCGCTGCGTTTTTCCAACGGACATTTCACCATGATCGGCCTGCGCGTGGACGGCAAGCCCTTGCTGCGCGCCTACAGCATCGTGAGCGCCAATTACGAGGACCATCTGGAGTTCCTGAGCATCAAGGTGCAGGACGGCCCGCTGACTTCGCGCCTGCAGCACATCCAGGTGGGGGACAAGATCATCGTCGGCAAGAAGCCCACCGGTACCCTGCTGATCGACTACCTGCTGCCCGGCAAGAACCTGTACCTCATTGGCACCGGCACGGGTCTGGCGCCGTTCATGTGCCTGATCCGGGATCCGGCCACTTACGAAAAGTTCGAGAAGGTCATCCTGTTCCACGGTGTGCGCGAGGTCAAGGAACTGGCCTATGCCGAATACATCACCATGGACCTGCCCAACCACGAATACCTGGGAGATTTCGTCAAGGAACAGCTGCTGTACTACCCCAGTGTGACGCGCGAGCCCTTCAAAAACCGTGGCCGTGCCACCGACCTGATGGCCAGTGGCAAGCTCGAAGCTGACCTCGGCCTGTCCAAGCTCGATCCGGCGCACGACCGCATCATGATCTGCGGCAGCCCGGCCTTGAACAAGGACATGCGTGAGCTGCTCAATGCCCGTGGCTTCCAGGAGGGCACCACCACAACGCCCGGTGATTACGTGGTCGAACGCGCGTTCGTGGAGCAATAAGCATGGCAAGCATTGACCTCTACGCCATCGGCAACGCATTGGTGGACTCGGAATACGAAGTCTCCGACGAACTGCTGCAGTCCCTGGGTGTGGAAAAGCGTCACATGACGCTGATCGATGCCGAGCGCCGTTCCTATCTGGAACACGGCGTGCAGGGCAAGCATTCGCGCCACACGGGTGGCGGTTCGGCCGGCAACACGGTGGTGGCTTTGTCTCAGCTCGGTGGCAAGGCCTTCTACGCCTGCCGTGTGGCCGACGACTCCCTGGGCCGCTTCTACCGCGATGACCTGGCCGCCAATGGCGTGCAGAGCAATCTGGTGGACGGCCTGGCCAGCAGTGGCCAAACCGGTACCTGCATGGTCATGGTCACGCCCGACGCCGAGCGCAGCATGAGCACCTTTTTGGGTGCTACCAGCGAACTGGAAGACAGCGCGTTGCGCGAAGACGCCATCCGCAACGCCAAGGTCTACTACATGGAAGGCTACCTGGCGGCCCAAACCGGTGGCTTGGCTGCTGCGCTCAAGGGCCGCGCCATTGCCCGCGCCGCTGGCGTCAAGCTGGCGACCACCTTGTCCGACATGAGCATGATCAACTTCTGCCGTGCCGGGCTCGAAGCCATGGTCGGCGGCGCAGACGCGGGCAAGCTCGATTTCCTGTTCTGCAATGAAGAAGAAGCCCAGGTCTGGTGTGGTGTGCAAGACATTGACGCCGTGTGCGAACGCCTGAGCGCCCTGGCCACCACCGTGTGCCTGACCCGCAGCGCCAAGGGTTGCATCGTCATCGAAGGCGCCCAGCGCACCACGGTCGAAGCCGCCAAGGTCAAGGCCATCGACACCAATGGTGCCGGTGACATGTTTGCCGGCGCCTTCCTGTTTGCCGTCACCCAAGGCTACAGCCACGCCCAGGCCGCGCGCCTGGCCAATGACTGTGCCGGTCGCGTGGTGGCCCAGTACGGAAACCGGCTGCAGCCGGAAGAGCTGCAGCAACTGCGCAAGGACTTTGAGGCGGCGAACGCCAAGGGCTGAAGTCGTTTCATCATTGAAAACAGCCTGCATCCTGTCAGAGGGTTGCAGGCTGTTTTGCTTTCAGCGCAGGTAGGTGGTTTCGCGCTTGTCCAGCTGGTACGGCGGCAGCCCCGCCAGCATGCGCCGCCCATACGCCGTTTGCGTGAGCCGCTTGTCGTAGCAGATGACCTGGGCCTGGTCGTCTTCGGTGCGGATGGCGCGGCCGGTCCATTGCAGCAGCTTGATGCCGGTGGCGGGAATCACCAGGGCGTTGAACGGGTCCACGCCGGTGCTGCGCAACCACTCGGCGCGGGCTTCGTCCACGGGCTCGGTGGGCGGGGCGAAGGGCAGCTTGGCGATGAACACGGTTTCGCACAGCATGCCGGGCAGGTCCAGCCCTTCGCCGAAAGACTGCAGTCCGAACAGTACCGAAGGATTACCGGCTTCCACCCGCGCGGTGTGCGCGGCCAGCAGCTTGGTGCGCGACTGGCTGCCCTGCACCAGTACGCGGTCCATCAGCTGCGGGGGCAGGGCGTCGGTGGCGGCACGCATCTGTGCTTTGGAGGTGAACAGCACCAGTGCGCCGCGTTTCACAGCGGTAATGTCCTTGAGCAACAGGGCCACCATCTCGGCTGTGTAGGCGTTGGCGTCCTTGGGTTCGGCTTTGGTATGAACCACGGTGAGCTGCCCTTGGGCGGCGTAGTCGAAGGGGCTGGCCACCTCGCGCGCTTGCACATGCGGGGCACCAAAAAGCCCGGCTTCGCGCAGGAAGTAGTCGAAGCTACCGCAGCTGGTGAGCGAGGCACTGGTCACCACCGCCGCGCGCACCTTGCTCCACAGGAACTGGCGCAGCAGGTCGCCGGGCACGATGGGGCAGGCGTGCGCCGTCATGGTCAGGTAACCACCGCCGCTGCTGGCCTGCAGCCACTTGGCCAATGGTTGCTCACCGTGTTCCAGCAGCAGCGTGGCCGTGGACACCAGGCTGCCCAGCTTGGGCGCTAGGCCCCCGAGGCGCGCGTACATCTGCGAGGCCAGCACGGCCAGGCTGGGGTCTTCCTTGGCCAGGGCCTTCACGTTGGTGCCGAGCGTTTCAAGGGCCTTGGACAGGCCCGTGGCCTGGGCCAGGATCTGGCCGACGGGTTCCTTCAGCGCTTCGGGCAGCACACCGTTTGCAAAGCGCAAGGTACCGTCGATGCCTTCGCCGCTGGCTTCGCGCCCGGTCTGGTCCCACACCAGTTCCATGGCCATGCGTGCCACCTGCGTGAGCACGCCCTTGAGCTGGGTGGTGACGGTGTTCACGTCGTCGCCCAGGTGCAGGTGCATGCGGGTGGCCACCTCCTGCATGGTTTTGGGCAGCTTGTCGAGCCAGCGCAGGTTGCTCAGGTCCATGCTGCTGGAGAACTGGTCCAAGGCGACAGCCGGCAGATGGTGGCCTTCGTCGAACACGATGAGGCAGTTGTCCAGCTCGGGCAGGGTCTTCATGCCCAGGCTGGCGAGCACCAGGTCGTGGTTGGCGACGATGACATTGGCCTCGGCCAGTTTGGTGCGGGCGTTGTAGTAGCTGCAGTCCCGGAAGCGCGGGCAGTGGCGCACGGTGCAGCTGTGGCGCTCGGCAGCCACGGTGGCCCAGTCGCTGGGGTCGGGCGGCAGGGCCAGGTTGTCGCGGTCGCCGTCCCAGGCATTGGCGGCCAGCAGGCCAGCCAGGGTGTCGTAGAGCTTGAAGCGGCGCTCCAGCGGGTCTTCCTGCCCGGCAAAGGATTTGGGTTTGACCATGGCAGGGGCGTCGTCAAACAGTTCCTCGATGGCGCTGCCGTTGCCGGCCAGGCGCTCCAGCTTGATCTTGCAGACAAAGCGGCCACGCCCCTTGGCCAGGGCGTAGGAAAAGGGCAGCGGCATGGCGCGCGACAGGGCGGGCAGGTCCTTCTGCATCAGTTGCTCCTGCAGCGCCACCGTGGCGGTGGAGATGATGACGCGGGTCTTGCGCAACAGCGCCAGGGTGATGGCGGTGCTGGCGTAGGCGGCCGACTTGCCCACGCCCGTACCGGCCTGGATGACGGCGATGGATTTCAGCGGGTTCGGGTGTTCGCCCAAGTCGCCGCTGGCCAGCGTGCTGGCCACCAATTCGGCCATTTCGTGCTGGCCCAGGCGCGGGCGAAATCCCGCTGTCGTGGCCACGACCTGCTCAAAGGCCTGCAAGGCCTGGGCAGTAAGGTCGTCCACGGTGTAGGTGCTGGGCGGCGGCGGGGCTTCGGTCACGGCGCTTTTGGGGCAAAAATCAGGGATTGGCCCGCATGTATATTGCGCAGTTAGCTATAAATAACATAGCAATTGCGTATTAAGGTGGTGCATCGCGGGAAAAAGGGTGCATGGGCAAGGATAATCGCTGTCCACGCCATTCGGGGCACCTGTGCTGCACCGTACGCGTTTTTTCATACCCGGAGATCCTTTATGACCACCGTTTTCGACCGCCACGGCGCTGTCGCGCGCCGCGCTTTCCTGCAAACTTCTGCTGCCGCGCTGTCGGCCAGCGCCTTGCCTTTGACCGCTTTGGCCCAGACCGCAGCACCTGCACAGCGCAGCTTCACCCCCACGCCCGGCACCTGGCGCACCTTTGAGGTGAGCACCCGCGTGGAAATCGCCAAGCCCCAGGGCGCCACCAAGGTCTGGCTGCCCATTCCCAGCATCAACAGCGACTGGCAGCGTTCGCTGGAAAGCAGCTACAGCAGCAATGGCCAGGCGCGACTGGCCGTAGATGGCAAGTATGGCGCCCGCATGCTGATGGTGGAGTTTGCAGCTTCAGAGGCCAAGCCCTTTGTCGAACTGACCAGCCGCATCCAGACCCAGAATCGGGCCCAGAGCCTGGACGGCAAAGGCACGGTAGCGGCGGCGGATGCGTCCGACCTGCAGTTCTGGCGCCGCGCCACGCAGTTGCTGCCCACCGACGGCATCGTGCGCGAAACTGCGCTGGAAGCCACCAAGGGAGCCAAAACCGATGTCGAGAAGGCCCGTGCAATTTTCAACTGGGTAGTGGCCAATACCTACCGCGAACCCAAGGTGCGCGGCTGCGGCGAAGGCGACATCAAGACCATGCTGGAAACCCACAACCTGGGCGGCAAGTGCGCCGACCTGAACGCCTTGTTCGTCGGCCTGTGCCGCGCCGTGGGTCTGCCCGCGCGCGACGTGTACGGCATCCGCCTGGCGCCCAGCGCTTTCGGCTACAAGGAGTTGAGCGGCAACCCGGCCAGCCTCAAGGGGGCCCAGCACTGCCGTGCCGAGGTCTACCTGAGCGGCTTCGGCTGGGTGGCCATGGACCCGGCCGATGTCGCCAAGGTCATGCGCCTGGAAACGGCGGAATGGATCAAATCCACCGCGCACCCCGTGGTGGCCCCGGTGAACAAGGCCCTCATGGGCGGCTGGGAAGGCAATTGGATGGCCTACAACAATGCCCACGATGTGACGCTGCCTGGCAGCACCGGCGGCAAGCTGGGCTTTTTCATGTACCCCGTGGCCGAAACTGCCGCCGGGCGCCTGGACTCCTACGCGCCGGACGACTTCAAGTACCAGATCACTTCGCGCGAAGTGGCATAAAGGCAGCAAACCGCCCCGTTTCAGTAATGGGGCGGCAAATCATCCCGCAGGGAGCGCTGACCGGGCTGGGTTTCCGAAGTGCCGGCTTCACGCAGGCGGCGCAGCTCGGCAATCAGGGCGTCAATTTGCTGCTGCTGGCGGATGACCACCGCGTCCAGCTGTTCCAACTGGTGCTCGGTAAAGCTGACCTTGATCTCCAGTTCAGTGAGCCGAGTTTGCGTTGTGTCAGAAGTTTCCATCGGTTTGGTCGTATGCTGGGCAGGTTTCCACAATACGCCAGACTGTAAGGGCAAAAGTATGACGCTCGACCCAAGTACCGCCGAACGGCGCTCCAACAGCGAACTTCGACAGCGTTTTGTCGTGGTTTTTGAAGTCCTCAAACCCTATTTTGACAGCGAAAACCAGTGGGCTGGGCATTCGCACGAACACCTGGCTTACCGCACGGTCAAGGAGCACTTTCCCGAACTGTCAGCGCAAGACTGCTTCATTGCCGTTGCCACCGCCAAGCGCATGCTGGCCAGCGGCACTATGCCGGTGTAAGGGCGCGTACCCGGGCACACAGCGCCCGGGACGGAGCATTTTGTCTTTCCCAGAGGAGGTTCACGTGTTTCAGTCAGCCGAAATCGGTCACCGTATCGACAAGAAAACATTCAACGCTGCGGTGCCCGTGTTGCGCTCGGCGCTGCTGCAGGCCCAGGTCCAGTTGCTCGAAGGCAAGAAAATTCCCGTGGTCGTGCTCATCAGCGGCCAGGACGGTGCGGGCAAGGGCGAAACCATCAATGTGCTCTACGAGTGGATGGACCCGCGCTTCCTGCAGACACTGGCTTTTTCCGAGCCCACCGATGAGGAGCGCGAGCGCCCGGTCATGTGGCGCTACTGGCGCAGCCTGCCACCCAAGGGGCGTGTCGGCATTTTTGCCGGCTCCTGGTATTCGGACCCGATCCGCCGCCGCATCGAGGGCGAAATCAGCCAGAAGGAGCTCGACGCCACGTCCGAGCAGATCAACCGTTTCGAGGCCATGCTGGTCAACGAGGGCGCGCTGGTACTGAAGTTCTGGTTCCACCTGACCAAAGAGGGCCAGGAAAAGCGCCTGCGCGAGTTGCAGAGCGACCCGAAGACGGCCTGGCGTGTCACCCAATGGAACTGGGACCGGCTCAAGACCTACGACAAGCTCATGGACGTGTCCCAGCATTTGCTGCGCGTCACCAACACCCCCTGGGCACCGTGGATAGTGGTCGAAGGCACCGACGACCGCTACCGCAGCCTCACCGTGGGCCAAACCCTGCTGGCCGCCATCCAGGCCAAGCTGACCGCGGGTGACAACCAGGACAGCCCGGTGGCCCCCATGGTGCGGGTCGACCCCGACGGTCGCAATGTGCTGTCCGAACTGGACATGACACGCGCGCTGGAAGACAAGGTCTACCGCGCCGAGTTGGCGAAGTGGCAGGGTCGCCTGTCGGAGCTGGTGCGCGACCCGCGCTTCAAGGGTCGTTCGCTGGTCTGTGCCTTTGAGGGTGCCGATGCGGCGGGCAAGGGCGGTGCCATCCGGCGCATGGCCGCGGCCATGGACGCGCGCCAGTACCAGGTGATCCCGGTGGCTGCACCGACTGAGGAAGAGCGCGCCCAGCCGCACTTGTGGCGTTTCTGGCGCCACTTGCCGCGCAAGGGCCACATCGCCATCTTCGACCGCACCTGGTACGGGCGCGTGCTGGTGGAGCGGGTGGAGGGTTTTTGCTCGCAGGCCGACTGGCAGCGGGCTTATACCGAGATCAACGACTTCGAGCACGAGCTGATCGAGTCCGGCGTCATCGTGGTCAAGTTCTGGCTACAGATCACGCAGGAAGAGCAGCTGCGCCGTTTCAAGGAGCGCGAGCAGGTCGAGTTCAAGCGCTTCAAGATCACCCAGGAAGACTGGCGCAACCGCGAAAAATGGGGCGCCTACCAGCAGGCCATCTGCGACATGGTGGAACGCACCAGCACCGGCAATGCGCCCTGGACGCTGGTGGAAGCCAACGACAAGAACTACGCCCGCGTGAAGATCCTGAAAACCGTGTGCGAGCGCTTGGAGGCCGAATTGAATGCGGGCAGCCCCAAGGCAAAAACCTCCGACAAAAAGCCGGAAGGCAAGAAGTCGGGTGGAAAGAAGTCCAAAAAGTAAGCGCTACGCCGCCTCAGGCAGCGTCCAGCGCGGCGGCAATCTCGGCCGCCTGGGTGGGACGCACCAAGCGCCCGACCTCCTGGCCTTGCCGCAACAGCACCAGCGTGGGCCAGAGCTTTATGCGAAAGCTGCGGCCCAGTGCTTGACCAGGCCCGTCTTCGACTTTGAGGTGACGCCACTGCGCATGCGCTGACAGCGCCTGCTGCACCGCCGACTTAGCGGCGCGGCAGTGGCCGCACCAGCCGGTGCCGAATTCGAGCAGGGTCAGTCCGGGCAGGGCGTCCACTTCGGCCCGTGTGGGCGCTTCGATTTCACTGAGGTAGGGGTGGTAGGCGCTCATGGCCCGATTGTGTCCCGACCGCGATAGCCCTGTGGGGAGCCCAGAATGGGGCGCGATTCGATAATCTCCACATGTCCCAACCCACACTTTCCATGCTCGACCTCGTTGCAGTGCGCGAGGGCAGCACCGTTTCCCAGGCCATCGCCACCGCCTTGCAGGCGGCACAGAAGGCTGAGCGCCTTGGTTTCAGCCGCTACTGGCTGGCCGAACACCACAACATGCCAGGCCTCGCCTGCTCGTCGACGGCTGTGCTCATTGGGCATATCGCGGCTGGCACCCAGCGCATCCGTGTGGGCGCGGGCGGCATCATGCTGCCCAACCATGCACCGCTGGTGGTGGCCGAAGCCTTTGGCACCCTGGAGGCCCTGTACCCCGGCCGCATTGATTTGGGCCTGGGGCGTGCACCGGGTACCGACCAGCTGACCATGCGCGCGCTGCGTCGCAACCGGGTCGAGACCGAAGAAGACTTTCCGCGGGAGGTGGCCGAGCTGCAGCAGTTGCTGGGTGACCCACAACCGGGGCAGCGGGTGGTGGCGTCCCCCGGTGCTGGCTCGCATGTCCCCATCTGGCTGCTGGGGTCCAGCCTGTTCTCGGCCCAACTGGCTGCCCAGCGCGGCTTGCCCTATGCCTTCGCCTCGCACTTTGCTCCGCGCATGCTGATGCAGGCGCTCACCATCTACCGCAGTACCTTCAGGCCCTCCGCTGTGCTGGCCAAGCCGCGCGTGGTGGTGGGCGTGCCGCTGATCGCAGCGGAGACCGATGAAGAGGCGCAGTTCCTGGCCACCAGCATTTACCAGCGGGTGTCGGGCATCGTGCGCGGGGAGCGCCGCGCCCTGCAGCCGCCGTTGGCGGGCTATCTGGAGTCGCGGGATCCCCAGGAACGCGCCGCCATTACCGACTTCCTGGCCATGGCCGTGATCGGCGGCCCGCAAACCGTGGCGCAGCAACTGCGCAAGATTGCCGAAACCACCGAAGCGGATGAACTCATGCTGGTCTGCGACATCTTCGACCCGGCGCTGCGGCTGCGGGGGCTGGAGATTGCGGCAGAAGCTATGCAGTGACTATCGTTGTCACGCGGCACAAGCCTCGCGAGAACAGATGCCTCCTATTCCGAGTCCTTGTGCTATCAAATTGGTAGTTCTTTGCGCATATTCCACCCGGGCTGGAGGCCGATTTGATGGGTAGTCAGGGTTCAAGTGCACCGGCCATAGTCGGCATTTCGTCTAGGTCGGGCAACGAGTGGGTGCTAGGTGCGTGACAGCTTGGGGCACAACCTTGGCCTTAGGGGCAAGGCTGCTTTCGACCCAAAGCAGACGGTAGCTACTTCAGAAAGCGGACCTTAAACATTCGACATGAACGGCAAGCGGAGCCAGGCGCAGGGTGCTGACGCTTGTCCGCTCGACGGATTCGTTAGGGCTCACAGAGTCTGCGTAAGCCTCAGTCGAACGCGGGCTCGGTGCGCGAATCAGCGAGTACGCCGGCGTCGGTTGCGGCCCGTTGGAGCATTCGAGCACCTTCCGCGAGCTGCTGGACTCTGGACATCCGGATGATTCCAGGAAACATCTCATCCGCTCCGACAAGAACCTCAGTAGCGACCGTCGGATCGAGCCTTGAGGGGTTCGTCGCTATGTACCAAAGCTGAAAGACTTGGAACTGCGTTGGCGATCTTTGATTGAAGCGAATATAGTCCTCGACTGCCATGAACACCAGACCATCAACCTGAGATTCCGGAAGAGGTGGTAGCGTTTCTTGCCAATCACTTTTCGCGTGCTTGAAGAAGTTTCGGTACGGGGAGTTGACGTAGTCGAGCCTCAGATCTTTGTCCTGCGGAACATTCTTTCGGGCCTGAACAGAGAAGCTCTCGACTCCGGCGCGTCGGCACAGGACGTCTATAACCTCCCACGAATTGGTGGCCAGCGAATAGACCGAAACCGTGTCCCGCCCCGAGAACAATAACTCAATGGCGGTTGCCAATTGCCGTCTAGCTACGGTGAGCTTATCTAGTTTGAGCGCCATGCTGCAGCTTCGTGAGACCTCACGTTCGAGCTAAGCTGACCGCGGAGGCTTGCGCTGCATGCCGGAGAGGATCAGCTTGAGCGAGGGGCTAGCCCGCATTCACGAGCTTTCGGCGTTTGATTCGGGCTTCGCCAGTAACCTTGGTGATTCTGATCGCCAGGGCAAAGCAAACAAGCAGCGGGCCGTAGTACTTTGCAAGCTGAATCATGAATGGCGACTCCTTCTCAGCCGTGTGAGTCTGGATCTCAGCAAGCGCCTCGACAACTCCCTTGAGGGAACTTCGCATGTTCTCAATGGCGTCTTCAGGCCCCGATCCGCTGTGCCCGGAGAGGCTCGGCGGTCGCGGCATTTCCTTGAGCGAGAAGCCCTTCGGAACCGATTCGGGCGATTGAGGTACGAACTGTTGAAGTTCCTTAAACCACTTACACGTCTCGATTCTATCCCTTTCAATTTGCTCAAAGATTTGCGGGGGTGGTGAGTACTCTGACCTCGTCGCCTTTTGACAGAGGTAAGTCTGGTCACTTGTGTGGTACTTGAGTAGGCGATTCGCCTCAGCGAGGGATCCTCGGAGTTGGTGTTCCCATGCTCCACGAAAGGCGTTGGAGATTTCGACGCGGTTCTGTTGCGCGCCTCCCAGCACGCCAAGAAGAACCATCGGGAGCCAGAGATAGTCGAGCGCGTGCCAACGCAACTCATTGAAAGCGAGAAGTGGCAGCAGAACCGCATGCGACAAGGCGAGTGCGCCCGCGAATACAAGAACCAGCGCAAATGGGTTGGCAGTTAGCGGATAGGAGAAGTCCATCGGGTGTTGGGTAAGGTTTGACATAAGCGGCACCATCAGGCGCCCGCTCGAGTGATGGGATGGACTCCCCTCGTCTTTTGCGCGAAATTGGCGCACTGGTCTTCATTGGCGTGGGGATCAGGTCTTCATACGAAAGGAGTCCGACATGCATGCTACTACCGTTGCCGTTGATCTTGCAAAGTCCGTCTTTCAGTTGGCTGTAGCCGATGAACACTGGCGCGTCGTGGAAACCCAGCGTCTCACCCGTACCCAGTTCGAGCGCTGGTTTGTCAACCGCGAGGTGGGTCTGGTGATTATGGAGGCCTGCGGCTCGGCCCATCACTGGGCACGCTGGCTCAACAGCCTGGGCATTGAGGTGCGGCTCTTGCCCGCGCAGTACATCCGTGCCTACGTCAAGCGCAACAAGACCGACGCTACCGATGCCGCCGCATTGTTGGAAGCCGCACGCTGTGCCGACATCCGCCCGGTGCGGGTGAAGTCGGTGGAGCAGCAG
>SSFF01000032.1 GCA_008015235.1 Rhodoferax sp.
CGTATTCGACGTGGGCGGTGTTAATGGTGATACCGCGGGCCTTTTCTTCAGGCGCTGCGTCAATCTGGTCGTAGGCTTTGGCCTGGCCGCCGAACTTGGATGCCAACACGGTGGTGATAGCAGCTGTCAGGGTGGTCTTGCCGTGGTCCACGTGGCCAATGGTGCCCACGTTCACGTGGGGCTTGGTACGTGTGAATTTCTCTTTTGCCATTTTCAAACTCCGAAAAGTAATGAGTTCAACCAAAATTCGGGAGCAGTCGTTTCATACCCAGAAACCACCGCGAAAACATGGTGCCCTTTGCGGGAATCGGACCCGCGACCTCTCCCTTACCAAGGGAGTGCTCTACCACTGAGCCAAAAGGGCATTTATTCGTCACAACCGTTCAGCAATGCAACTGGAGCGGGGTAGGAGAATCGAACTCCTCGCTTTAGCTTGGAAGGCTAAGGTATTACCACTATACGAACCCCGCACAAGCACCCAACGATGCATCACTGGTGGAGAGGGCTGGATTCGAACCAGCGTACTCGTAAGAGGGCAGATTTACAGTCTGCTGCCATTAACCACTCGGCCACCTCTCCTTCGGTGAACGCAGGATTATGCCACGCTATTTCTTCAAAGTCACGGCAAACCAAAAAAATTTTGAGATTTCCCGCACTCAGGTGCTGCGGTGCTCTTCACGCCATTGGCGTGCCTGTGAGAAATGACCGCAACCGATGAACGGCTGGGGCGGACGTAGGGCCGACAAGGGCGACGGATGGTTGGCGGTGAGCACCAGATGACGCTGCGCATCGATCAAGGGGCGCTTGCTTTGGGCATGCGAACCCCACAGCATGAAGACGCTGGGTTGGGCGTGCTGCGACACATGGCGAATGATGGCATCTGTCAGCAGCTCCCAGCCCTTGCCGGAATGGCTGGCGGGCTGCGCCTCTTCCACCGTCAGGCAGGTATTGAGCAGCAGGACACCGTTTTGCGCCCACTTGCGCAGGCTGCCGCCCGGCTGTGGAAACGGCGGGGGTGCAGCGCCCAAGTCACGCTGCAGCTCTTTGAAGATATTGCGCAGCGAGGGCGGCAAGGCCACGCCGGGCTGTACCGAGAACGCCAGACCCTCGGCCTGCCCCCGCCCGTGGTAGGGGTCCTGCCCCAGAATGACCACGCGCACGGCGTCGGGCGAAGTCAGCTCCAGCGCACGCAGCGGCTGTGGCGGAAAGATGACAGCACCGGCTTGCAAGCGCTGCTGCAGGAACGCCTGTAGCTTCTGTCCCGTGGCGCTGGCAAAGAAATCCTCCACCAGGGCCTGCCAGCCCGGAGCAACGGCCCAGTCGGCCGGATTGGCGCTTTGCAGTTGGTCGGCGGGCATGCGCAGACTCAGGCAAACAGCTTGGCCAATGCCTCACCCGGTTCCTGGGTGCGCATGAAGGCTTCCCCCACGAGGTAGGCATGCACGCCGGCTTCGCGCATGCGCAGCACATCGTCACGGGTGTGGATGCCACTTTCGGTGACCACAATGCGATCTGCCCCCACCATGCCTTTGAGTGCCAGCGTGGTGTCCAGCGACACCTCGAAGGTTTGGAGGTTGCGGTTGTTGATGCCCACCAGCGGCGTTTTCAGCTTCAGGGCGCGCTCCATCTCGGCCTGGTCGTGCACCTCCACCAGCACCGCCATGTCTAGGCTGCGGGCAATGGCCTCGAATTCGGCCATCTGCGCATCGTCCAGGCAGGCAGCAATCAGCAGAATGCAGTCTGCACCCATGGCGCGCGACTCGTACACCTGGTAGGCATCCACCAGAAAGTCCTTGCGCAGTACCGGCAGGTCGCAGGAGGCGCGGGCCTGCTTAAGGTAGTCGACGCTGCCCTGGAAGAACTGCTTGTCGGTCAGCACCGACAGGCAGGCCGCGCCATGCTCGGCATAGCTCTGGGCAATGTCGGCCGGAATGAAGTCGGCGCGCAGAACACCCTTGGACGGGCTGGCCTTCTTGACTTCGGCAATGACGGCGGATTGACCGGCAGCCACGCGGCTGCGAATGGCCCCCAAGAAGTCGCGTGTGAGCACGCGCGACTCGGCATCGAAGCGCATGGCCTCCAGCGAAACACGCTTCTTGGCAGCCGCCACCTCCTGATGTTTGACCGCGACGATTTTGTCCAGAATATCGCTCATACCGTGCTCCTTTTACGCTGCGAGTTGCTTGGAAAGCGCCACCAAGGCGTTCAGCTTGGCTCGCGCCGCTCCCGATTCGATAGCACCTCGCGCAAGCGCGATACCAGCTTCCATCGAATCCGCCACATTGGCCGCATACAGCGCAACGCCGGCATTGAGGGTGACAATGTCCTTGGCCGGGCCCGCCACGTTGTCGAGCACGCCTTGCAGCATGGCCATGGACTGCTGCGGGGTATCAACCTTGAGCGAGCGGTTGCTGACCATGGCCAGGCCAAAGTCTTCGGGGTGGATTTCGTATTCGCGGATTTCACCATGATGGAGTTCACCCACCAGCGTGGCCGCGCCCATGGACACTTCGTCCATGCCGTCACGACCATAGACCACCACGGCGTGCTGTGCACCCAGGCGCTGCAGCGCGCGCACCTGGATACCCACCAGGTCGGCGTGGAACACGCCCATGAGGATGTTGGGGGCACCGGCCGGATTGGTCAGCGGGCCCAGGATGTTGAAAATGGTCTTGACGCCCATTTCGCGGCGGATCGGTGCCACGTTCTTCATGGCCGGGTGGTGGTTCGGGGCGAACATGAAGCCCACGCCCACTTCCTGGATGCAGCGCGCAATCGCCGCTGGCGCCAGGTTGATGTTGACGCCCAGCGCCTCCATCACGTCGGCGCTGCCGCTCTTGCTGCTGACGCCGCGGCCACCGTGCTTGCTGACCTTGGCGCCCGCCGCCGCCGCCACGAACATGGCGCAGGTGGAGATATTGAAGGTGTGCGAGCCATCGCCGCCGGTGCCCACGATGTCCACCAGGTTCGTGGCATCGGCCACTTCGACCTTGGTGGAAAACTCGCGCATCACCTGCGCCGCGGCGGTGATTTCGCCAATGGTTTCCTTCTTGACGCGCAGGCCGGTGATGATGGCCGCCATCATGACGGGCGAGACTTCGCCGGACATGATCTGGCGCATCAGGTGCAGCATCTCGTCGTGGAAGATCTCTCGGTGTTCGATGGTGCGCTGCAGGGCTTCCTGCGGGGTGATCTTGACGGTAGTACCGGTCATGCTGAGCTCCTTACGTAGGGGAAGGCGCGTCGGTCAGCGCCAGTTTGATACCAAAACCAATGAACATGGTGCCGGCCACGCGGTCCAGCCAGTGCATGCCGCGCTGCACCATGTCGGCGCGCGCCGCCAGCCAGGCCGCCACCAGCCCCCAGCCCATGTTGACCCACATTCCATTGAAGGTGAACAGCAGCCCCAGCCCCAGAAAGGCCAGCGACTTGTGTTCGACCGTGGGGGCGATGAACTGCGGCAAAAAGGCCAGGAAGAACAGTGCCACCTTGGGGTTCAGGGCGTTGGTCCAGAACCCGCGCAGGAAGATAGCCTTGTAGTCATTCAGGCCGGTAGCCCGCGTGGATATTGCGTGGGCAGCTTCCAATTGAATAGCAGCTGGAGCCTTGGAGAGCAGCAGCCGGATACCCACAAAAACCAGGTAGGCCGCGCCCAGCCACTTGAGCACGGTGAACGCCATGCTGGACGCCGCCAGCAGCGCACTCACGCCCACGGTGGCGGCCACGATGTGCACGAAGCAACCCGCGGTGATGCCCAGCGCCGCCACCACGCCGGCACGAACACCGCCGCGCAAGGCGTTGGAAACGATGTAGAGCACATCCGGCCCCGGGGTCAGGTTGAGCAGCAGCCCGGCGGCACAGAACAGCAGCAGCGATTCCAGGGTCATGGTGCGCCTCCGTAGCGGTCGAAATCAATAAGGACCGCTGGACGCGGCGGTAGCCGACAGCGTTCCGCGTTGGTCGAAAAACTCGCGCACGCTGGCGATCGTGTGGTCGATGCCGGCCGCGTCCACGTCCAGGTGGGTGACAAAGCGCAGGCCGATCAGCCCGTTGGCCAACACGCCCTGGGCCTTGAGGTGCGCCAGCAAGGCCGGGCCCTGGCCATCGGCCACATCGACGAACACGATATTGGTCTGGGCCGAACGCACCGTCAATGCACCGATGGTGGACAGGCCTGCCGCCAAGCGCTGGGCCAGGGCGTGATCGTCGGCCAGGCGCGCCACATGGTGGTCGAGCGCATGGCTGGCCGCAGCGGCCAGAAAGCCGGCCTGGCGCATGCCGCCACCGGCCATCTTGCGCACGCGGTGGGCGCGGGCAATCAAGTCCTTGCTGCCGCACAGGGCCGAGCCCACGGGCGCGCCCAGCCCCTTGCTGAAGCACACCGACACGCTGTCAAACAGGCCAGTGATACGCCGTGCCGAAGCAAACGCATCCTCGCCGTCCTGGCGCGTGGCCACGGCGGCATTGAACAGGCGGGCGCCGTCCAGGTGCACCGCCAGCCCCTTGTCGCGCGCCAGCGCTGTGGCCTGCGCCAGGTAAGACTGGGGCATGGGGAAACCGTTCCAGGTGTTCTCCAGGCACAGCAGCCGGGTGCGGGCAAAGTGGCAGTCGTCGGGTTTGATGGCGGCGGCAATCTCATCGAGCTCCATCTGCCCACTGGCGTTTTGCGCCAGCGGCTGTGGCTGGATGCTGCCCAGCACTGCGGCACCACCGCCTTCGTAGCGGTAGGTGTGGGCCGACTGGCCCACGATGTACTCGTCACCGCGTCCGCAATGCGCCATCAGCCCGCACAGGTTGCTCTGGGTGCCCGTGGGCATGAACAGCGCCGCCTCGAAGCCCAGGGCGGCGGCAATCTTCTCTTGCAGCGCATTGATGCTGGGGTCGTCCCCGAACACGTCGTCGCCCAGCGGGGCGGCCATCATGGCCGCGCGCATGGCCGCCGTCGGTTGCGTCACGGTGTCGCTTCGGAGGTCTATCGTCTTGGTCAAATCAGTCTCCAGCCCTTATGTAATTTGCGCAATCTGCTACCGTATTGATAGCATCCGCACATCCGGTTTCATTGCAGGAAGTTGCGCAGCATGGCGTGACCGTGTTCGGTCAGGATGCTTTCCGGGTGGAACTGCAGCCCCTCCACGCGCAGGTGCGTCGGCAAGCCATTGTGGCGCACCCCCATGATCTCGCCATCGTCGGTCCAGGCCGTGATGGAAAGCTCCTTCGGGCAGCTGGCGCGCTCGATCGCCAGCGAGTGGTAGCGGTTGACATCGAACTGCGCCGGCAACCCGGCAAAGATGCCTTCCTGCGTGGTCGTGATGCGGCTGACCTTGCCGTGCATCAGTTCCTTGGCACGCACGATCTTGCCGCCCAGCGCCGCCCCCAGGCTCTGGTGCCCCAGGCACACGCCCAAAATGGGCAGCTTGCCCAGGAAATGCTGGATCGCCGCCACCGAAATACCGGCTTCGGCCGGCGAGCAGGGACCCGGGGAAATCACCAGCCGGTCGGGATTGCGCGCGGCAATGCCTTCGAGCGTGATTTCGTCGTTGCGGAACACATCCACCTGTGCACCCAGTTCGCCAAAGTACTGGACGATGTTGTAGGTGAAGCTATCGTAGTTGTCGATCATCAGGAGTTTCATGGCTCGATCCCTCCGGCGCTGTCCAGGGCATGCGCGACGTGGCTCTGCACGGCGGCCCCCTGGCGCAGGCGCACAAATTCACGGTGTTCGAACGCGATGGAGGCGTCCATCAACGCCCGGTAGGCGGCTTCGACCACGTCGGGCTGGCCTCCCAGCGCCATAGCCCGCGCCCGCACGCGGTCGACGATGAAGTCGATGCGGGCCTGGTCGCGCACCTTGTTCACGTCGTCCTTGATGCGCGCGGCCTGCGTCATGTAGCCAGTGCGCTCCACCAGCAGGGTCACGATGCGGTCGTCCAGGGCGTCGATGTGGCCACGGACTTCGGCCATGGAGTTGCAGTGCTGCGCCTGCGGTTTTTCAGTCATCACGGTCATCATTGCAATCCTTCCTCCACCAGTTCGGCTGCACGCAGCAGCGCACGCGCCTTGGCTTCGGTTTCTTTCCATTCGAGTTCGGGCACGCTGTCGGCCACGACACCAGCCGCCGCCTGCACGTAGAGCATGCCGTTCTTCACCACGCCGGTGCGGATGGCGATGGCCACGTCCATGTCACCGGCATAAGAGATATAGCCACAGGCGCCGCCGTAGATGCCGCGCTTGACCGGCTCCAACTGGTCAATCAGCTCCATAGCATGCACCTTGGGCGCTCCGCTCAGCGTCCCCGCTGGGAACGTGGCCTTGAGCACGTCCATGTTGGACAGGCCGCCTTTGAGCGTGCCTTCCACATTGCTCACGATGTGCATGACATGACTGTAGCGCTCGACGCAGAAGGCGTCGGTCACCTTGACCGAACCGATCTCGGCAATGCGGCCGATGTCGTTGCGCGCCAGGTCGATCAGCATCACGTGCTCGGCACGCTCCTTGGGGTCGGCCACCAGCTCTGCCTCGGCCGCCTTGTCCAGCTCGGGCGTGGCGCCGCGCGGGCGGGTACCGGCAAGGGGACGGATCGTGACCTTGGTGCCGGTCTTTCCGTCCACCACCACCTGTTCCTGCCGCACCAGAATCTCGGGCGAAGCGCCCACCACATGGAAGGCATCACCCTGCCCCGCTGCCGCACCGAAGTGGTAGTAGTACATGTAGGGGCTGGGGTTGAGCGAACGCAGTGCCCGGTAGAGGCTAAGAGGCGAGGCCGTGAACGGCTTCTTGATGCGCTGGCCGAACACGATCTGCATGAAGTCACCGCTGCGGATCAGTTCCTTGGCCCGGTCCACCGCAGCCATGTAGTCTTGCTTGGCGTAATCGCGCTGCGCGGTCGTGGCCGCCTGCGGTGCGATGGTAGGTGCAAGCACCGCCTGCGCCAGCTGGGCCTTGAGTTGCGCCAGACGCGCCTGCCCCTTGGCAAAGGCCTCGGGCTGGGCCGGGTCCGCGTAGACGATCAAGTGCAGCTTGCCCGACAGGTTGTCGATGACGGCCAGCTCTTCGCACTGCAGCAGGAGGATGTCCGGCGTGCCAATCTCGTCCGGCGGGCAGGTGGCTTCGAGCTTTTTCTCGATGTAGCGTACCGCGTCGTAGCCAAAGTAACCGGCCAGTCCGCCGCAAAAGCGCGGCATACCGGGTTCGATAGCAACCTTGAAGCGCTGCTGGTAGGCGGCAATGAAGTCGAGCGGGTTGCCGCTGGCGGTTTCCACCACCTTGCCGTCAGTCACCACTTCGGTGCGCGCTTGCTCGCCAAAGCCGCTGGCGCGCACCCAAGTGCGGGACGGCAGGCCGATGAAGCTGTAGCGACCAAAGCGTTCGCCCCCCACTACGGATTCCAGCAGGAAACTGTTGGCGGCGGGCTCGCTCTGCCCGGGCTCGCGGACGAGCTTGAGGTACAGACTCAAAGGGGTTTCCAGGTCGGCAAAAGCCTGGGCGGTGAGGGGGATGCGGTTGTAACCCTGCGCCTGCAGGGCCTGGAATTGCGATTCATTCATGGCGTGCGCGCCTCTCATGCAATGTTCAAGAACGGTGCAACCCATAGGGGCTGCTTGGAGCGTTGCGCGCAATGAATCGGAGGGGAATCCGTGCCACTTGACCGCGCGGGACGCTTTCACTGGCGCGGACACTGCCCAAGGGTGGGCAGGCTGCAGCCTTCAGCGTCCAGGCACAACAGACAAGCTCCGCCAGGGCCAGGCTCCCCGGTCGCTGCTACCTAGTCTGCTGATGTGGTGGATGAACATAGGGGCACAGTGTAGCAAAGGATGCAAGTCCCCAGTGGACCCCGCCCATGCGCCCCGACCGGCACCCTGCCTCCGCGTAAACCCTGATGCCGCAAACGGCACCCGGGCGCACAATCCAGAAAATTAACGAACGATCGTTCTTTTCATGAAAACCATGTCCTATTTTTTCCGCATGTTCGCACTGGCGACCGGTCTGGGAATGGCCACAGCCGCCTTGGCTGCGGTCGAACTGGCCGGGGTCAAGGTGGAAGATACCGCCACAGTGGCAGGCACCAAGCTGCAGCTCAATGGTGCCGGTATCCGTTACAAGGGGCCATTCAAGGTCTATGTAGGTGACCTGTACACCACGCAGAAGGTGCGTTCGCTGGACGAGCTGATAGCCGCCCCCGGGCCTAAACGGCTGACCATGACCTTCGTGCGCGAAATCGAAGCCGGTCCCTTTGGCAAGCTCCTGACCCGTGGTGTCGAAGACAACGTCCCCAAGAGCGAAATGTCCAAGCTGGTGCCGGGCATGATCCGCATGGGTGACATCTTCACCGTCAACAAGGTACTGAACCCAGGGGACGTCATCACCCTCGACTGGGTGCCTGGCAGCGGCATGGTCGTCACCGCCAAAGGCAAGGTGCAGGGCGAGCCGTTCAAGGAGCCCGAATTCTTCAAGGCCATCATGTCCATCTGGTTTGGGCAGAACCCCGCGGACTGGAAGCTCAAGGACGCCATGCTGGGCGTCAAATAGGTTGACCGGCCGGCGATACACACTCGATGCAGCACCGCTGCGCAACCCAATCATCTACAGACAAAGGATCACCACCATGAACATGAAACGCACCGCACGTGCCCTGCTTGTCGCCACTGCGATGGGGCTCGCTCTGGCCGCCCACGCGGCCATCGAAATTGCAGGTGTCAAGCTCGAAGACACGGTCACGGTGGGAGGCACCAAGCTGCAGCTCAATGGCGCGGGAATCCGCTACAAAGGCCCGTTCAAGGTGTATGTTGGCGACCTCTATACCACCAAGAAGGTCAGCAATCTCGAAGAGCTGATCGCTGCGCCCGGCCCCAAGCGCCTGTCCATGACCTTCCTGCGCGAAATCAATTCGGCTGATTTCGGCAAACTCCTTACCCGTGGCATCGAGGACAACACCAGCCGCACGGAAATGTCCAAGATCGTGCCCGGCATGATCAAGATGGGTGACATCTTTGCGGCCAACAAGGCATTCGTCCCTGGCGATGTCTGCATACTGGAATGGGACCCTGCCAAGGGTCTGACCATCTGGGCCAAGGGAAAAATCCAGGCCGAACCCTTCCAGGATCCGGCCTTCTTCCGGGCCTTGATGTCCATCTGGTTCGGGCAGAATCCGGCCGATTGGAAACTGAAGGACGCCATGCTGGGCATCAAGTAACAGCCAACGAACCACCCAACCTGCCAACCGGCAGGTTTTTTTTTCGCCGTGCGAAGGCAATACCTCGGCGAGAGAACCGAGTACAAAAAAACACAAGACAAACACGACTGTACGGACTAAATTAGCGCCCTGTCGCCATCACCGAACCGGGAGTCCTTTGTGAAACTCAAAGTCAAACTGCCTCTGGCTTTCGCCCTGGCCATGGGCCTGCTTTTTCTGGCCGGCCTTTTCGGTATTTCCCGCTTGTCGGCATCGATCGAGGTATTCGAGGAAAAGGTACTGCACACCGTGGCCACGCACAAGAAAGCGGCAGAGCTCAACAACGACTTTGCCATTGCGATCCAGGAATGGAAGAACGTGCTTTTGCGTGGCAAGGACCCCAAGGAACAGGAAAAGTACTGGACCGCCCATCTCAAGGAAATGAAAAAGGCCCAAGACCGCCTGCAGGAACTCACGCTCCTGGTCGGCGATGGCGCCGCCAAAGCCACCGTCCAGAAGCTCACCGCTGCCATGGGCTCTGCCGCCAGCGGTTACGCCCAGGCCTTCGAAGCCTTCAAGGCCGCCGATTCCGACTACCAGGCAGGGGACAAGGCCGCACGCGGCAAGGACCGGGAAGCCATCGCCACATTGCAGGCCCTGCGCGAGCAACTCTCCCAGGAAGAGGTCCAAGCCACCACCGATGCCGTGGCCGGGGCCGCACAGGCGCGCAAGCTGGCCTTGGTGCTCATGGTCTGCATCACGGCACTGGGCATTGTGGGCGGCATCTGGCTCAGCCGCCAAATCGTCGCCCCCTTGGAGTCGGCCGTGCAGGTGGCCAATACCGTCGCCCATGGCGACCTGAGCCAGCCGATTGACGCCCGTGGTCGTGACGAAATCGGGCTGTTGCTGGAGTCACTGAAGACCATGCAGAACAAGCTCTCGGTCCTGGTCGCCAATGTGCGCCAGGGCAGCGAGTCCGTGGCCATGGCCAGCGCCGAAATTGCCCAGGGCAACAACGACCTCTCGGCCCGCACCGAACAGCAGGCCGCCGCCATCGAACAGACCAACGCCTCCATGCGCGAGCTCGGTGGTACGGTAACCCAGAACGCCGACTCCGCCCGCCAGGCCAACCAATTGGCCACCACGGCGTCGAGCGTGGCGGTACAGGGTGGCGAAGTCGTTGGCCGCGTGGTCGAGACCATGAAGGACATCAACGCCTCCAGCCAGAAGATCGCCGACATCATCTCCGTCATCGACGGCATTGCCTTCCAGACCAACATCCTGGCCCTGAACGCGGCGGTGGAAGCCGCCCGTGCCGGAGAACAGGGACGCGGCTTTGCCGTCGTCGCCTCGGAAGTGCGTGCTTTGGCCGGACGTTCGGCCGAAGCCGCCAAGGAAATCAAGACCCTCATCACCGCCAGCGTGGAGAAGGTCGAACAGGGCACCAACTTGGTGGACCAGGCGGGCACCACCATGACTGAAGTTGTTAACAGCATTCGCCGCGTCACCGACATCATGGGCGAGATCAGTGCGGCATCGAACGAACAGTCCTTGGGTGTGAGTCAGGTGGGAGAAGCCATTGGTTCCATCGACCAGACCACGCAGCAGAATGCGGCCCTGGTGGAAGAAATGGCGGCAGCGGCCTCCAGCCTCAAGCAGCAGGCGCAGGAACTGGTGCAGGTGGTGGCCGTGTTCAAGCTGGCCGACGGCCACCAGACCCCGAGCAAGATGCAGGTGCGTGCCCCGCACTCCAGCAGCAAGCCCTTTGCGGGGCAAGACCGCCGGGCCAGTGGTACCGCCCAAGGCGCAGCAGCCCGTGGCCACACGGCGCCCAAGGCAGCCGCACCCAAGCCTGCAGCCAAGCCCGCAGCACCGGCGCAGATTGCAGCGGCCAAGCCGGCACCGGCCCCCAAGGCCGCCTCGACGGCCGACGACGACTGGGAAACCTTCTGAGTCGAGTTTGGGCGGGCTTTTAGGCTATTTTGGCCTGTGACCCGCACAAATTATCCGTAGTTCGCTACTGAATCGATAGCAATTAGGCGTTCAGGTCAAGTACTTCCGAAGAAGCTGCGCAGCGCATCGGCCGTCTGCAGTGGCAGTTCTTCGGGTATGAAGTGCCCGGCAGGCAGGGCCGAGCCGCTGACCCGGCCCTTGCACTGGGCCTGCCACAGCGCCAGCGGATCGAACAGGCGCGCAATGACGCCGCGTGCACCCCACAGCACCAGGGTGTCGCAGGCGATCTTCTGACCTTGCGCGCGGCTGGCGCCGTCGTGTTCCAGGTCGATGCTGGCACCGGCGCGGTAGTCCTCGCAAATGGCGGGAATGGTGCCGGGCAGCAGGAAGCAGCGTTCGTATTCGTGCAGGGCCTCGGGCTCCACGTGGCCCATGCCACCGCTACCCCAGCCACCGAGCTTGTGGTGCAGGTAGGGCAGCGGGGCGCCGCCAATCATGGTTTCGGGCAGCGGCGCCGGCTGGGTGAGGTGGAACCAGTGGTAGTAGGCCTGGGCCAGTTCGAAGTTGGTGGCGGCGTAGATGTCGAACGTAGGCACGATGTCGATCACGCACAGCGCCTGCACGTGTTCGGGGGCGTCCAAGGCCCAGCGGTGGGCAACCCGACCGCCGCGGTCGTGGCCACACACCAGGTATTGGTCAATGCCCAGGTGCGCCATCAGTGCCGCCATGTCGGCCGCCATGCTGCGCTTGGCGTAGCTGCTGTGGTCGGGGGTGGCCGCGGGCTTGCCCGATTCGCCGTAGCCACGCAGGTCGGGCAGCACCAGAAAGAAGTCCCGGCGCAGGGCCTGGGCCACGCGCCGCCACATCACATGGGTCTGGGGGAAGCCATGCAGCAGCACCAGGGCCGGGCGGCCGTCGCGTGGCCCGGTGTCCATGCGCAAGTGGATGGGGATGCCGTTCAGGTCGATGGTGTGTTCCGTGAAGCCTTCAAATCCGTGCATGGTCGTGTCCTTTGGGGGAAGAAGTGTCCGTGGCTGGGCAAATTATGGGCGCAGCCAGGTCCGTTGCCCGGGCGCAGGCTCCGGGTTAACCCGCTTCTAAAAGCCTATACCCGTCTTTAGAGTGGGGCTGATCGTCGGACGTACCGCGCGGCCTGAGTCCGTGGGTGCGCACAACCACCACCAGGAGCACTTCCATGCCCAACCTTTCCCTTTCCAGTCTGCGCAACAAGGTCATTGCGGTGGTCGGTGTGCTGGTTCTGCTGGGCTTGCTGCTGCAAAGCGGCACCAACCTGTGGATTGGCAAAGGCCACGCCATGGACGAGCTGGCGCAGCAGACCCGTGCGCTGGCTCGGGCCCATGGGGAAAGCATAGGTTCCTGGATTGGCGCCCGCCAGGCCGTGGTGCGCAGCTTCACGGCTGCCGCCGATGCTGCCGACCCGGTGCCCATGCTGGCCCAGGCCAAGATCGCGGGTGGGGTCGATACCGCCTACATCGGCTTTCCCGACAAGCGCATCTTCTTTTCTGAGAAGCAGGACCTCCCACCCGACTACGACCCCACCGCACGGCCCTGGTACCAGCAGGCCGCGGCAGCTGGCGGCATGGTGTTGACGGCGCCCTATGTGGATGCAGCCAGCAAGAAGCTCGTCATCACCTTTGCCAACGCCATCAAGGACGGCGGTAACCTCAAGGCCGTGGCCGCGCTGGACGTGTTCATGGACGGCATTGCCGCCAACGTGGCCTCGATCCGGCCTACGCCCTCGACCTTTGGCTTCCTGGCCAACCAGAACGGCCAGATCATGGTGCACGAGGACGTGTCGCTGGTGCTCAAGCCCGCCGGTACCGTGGCCGACGGGTTTGCCAACGGTGTGGCCACCCTGGCGCTCAATGGCCTGACCGAAATGCGCATTGGCGGGGTGGACCGCCTGGTGCACGTCGAACCCGTCAAGGGAACGGACTGGTACCTGGTGGTGGCCCTGCACAAGGGCGAGGCCCTGGCCGGCATTTCGGCCATGACCGTCAACTCGCTCATCAGCAGCGTGGTCATTGCCTTCGTGGCGGTGCTGCTGGTCGGCGGTCTGCTCACACGCTTGCTGGGGCGCATGGTGGCCTTGCGCAATGCCATGCTGGACATCGGCTCCGGGCATGGTGACCTGTCCAAGCGCCTGTCCACCGAAGGCAATGACGAGCTCGCCGCCATCGCCGTGGGCTACAACCAGTTCGTGGAAAAAATGCAGGACGTGCTGGCCCATGTCCGCACCAGCGCCGAAAACGTTTCCATGGCCAGCGCCGAAATTGCCCAGGGCAACAACGACCTCTCGGCCCGCACCGAACAGCAGGCCGCCGCCATCGAACAGACCAACGCCTCCATGCGCGAGCTCGGTGGTACGGTAACCCAGAACGCCGACTCCGCCCGCCAGGCCAACCAATTGGCCACCACGGCGTCGAGCGTGGCGGTACAGGGTGGCGAAGTCGTTGGCCGCGTGGTCGAGAC
>SSFF01000016.1 GCA_008015235.1 Rhodoferax sp.
CGTGACTTCGGTCGAGAAAGTCGAAACCGGCACCCAACTGGTCACGGACGCTGGCAGCACCATGCAAGAAATCGTCCAATCGGTGCGCCGGGTGGCCGACGTCATTGGCGAGATCACGGCGGCGGCCACGGAGCAAAGCAGCGGGATTGCCGGGGTCAACCAGTCCATTGGTGACCTGGACCAGATGACGCAGCAGAACGCGGCCCTGGTGGAGGAGAGTGCGGCAGCGGCGCAGAGCCTGCGCGAGCAGGCTGAGCGCCTGAAGCAGTCGGTGGCCGTATTCAAGGTGGTGGCCCAGTCTGCGCCACTGCAGCTCGGGCGCAGCTGAGGCGTCTGCGGCATCGCTGACAAACCCTGCCAAAACGGCAGGGCTTTGCCCGCCGGGCTAAATTGCGGTGTGCGCCAACTTACTGGCGCGCCTGCTATAGCGCATCCAACCATTCACCGAGGAGACCTGCGACATGCTGGAAGAATTTGAACGCGAGATTGACTCTCTGTTGCCCGGTACGGCACACAGTTCCCAAACCTCACGGCGCGCGGCGCTCAAGATGGCGCTGGGGGTCGGATTTGCCGCCTCGGTGCTGCCGGTCACGGCCCAGACCGTGGTCAAAACACCGACCGACGGCTTGCTGGCGGGTACCGAGATCGTTGATGTGGAAGGCGCGACGCTTCCTTTTTACTATGCCAAACCAGCCGACAAGAAGAACTTGCCCGTGATTCTGGTGGTGCAGGAAATCTTTGGTGTGCATGAGCACATCGCCGATGTTTGCCGCCGCTTCGCCCAGGCGGGTTACCTGGCCATTGCGCCCGAGCTCTATGCCCGCCAAGGCGATCCCAGCACCTACACCGACATTCCGAAGCTGCAGGCCGACATTGTCTCCAAGGTGCCCGATGCCCAGGTCATGGGTGACCTGGACGCCATGGTGGCCTGGGCGCAGGCCAATGGGGGCAATACCAAACGCCTGGGGATTACCGGTTTTTGCTGGGGTGGTCGCATCACCTGGCTCTATGCCGCCCACAACAAGTCGGTCAAAGCCGGGGTGGCCTGGTACGGGCGCCTGGTGGGCACCGCTTCTGCGCTGACGCCCAAGCACCCGGTGGCATTGGCTGCCGACCTGAAAGCACCGGTGCTGGGCCTGTACGGTGGGCAGGATGGCGGCATTCCATTGACCACCGTGAACGAAATGAAGGATGCCCTGGCCGCTGCAGGAGCCAGCGGAAACCGGGCGGCAGCCGCCAGCGAGTTCGTGGTGTTCCGCGATGCGCCCCATGCGTTCCATGCCGATTACCGCCCCAGCTACCGCAAGGATGCCGCCCAGGAAGGCTGGGCCCGGGCCTTGGCGTGGTTCAAGGCGCAGGGCGTATAACGCCCATCAGGCACAATGTTGCCACGGGCCGCCTGCGGGCGGCCTTTTCGTTGGTGCAGGTTTTGTGAATGAAATAGGGCTATGGCCCGCTTGTTTATTGTGTAGATAGCTATGATTTTGGTAGCAATCCTGGTAGGGACCCTGTTGGCGGGGATTGGCAGTGTGTGGGTGGCGGCGGCCTTGAGCTTCGGTGCCTTGTCGCGCTACACCCAGCACATGCTGAGCATGGCCGCTGGCGCCCTTCTGTCGACCGCTCTGCTGCATCTGCTCCCGGAGGCGTTTGAAAGCGAGGCCGGCGCCCACGATCTGTTTCTGACCCTGCTCATCGGGGTGCTGTTCTTCTTCTTGCTGGACAAGGCCGAGCTTTGGCACCATGGGCACGAACACCACCACCATGCCGAAAGCGGGCATGACCACCATGTGCACCTGCATGAACACCACAGCCATGGGCATGACCACGGGCATGGCCATCCCCACACTGCGCCGCGCATGCCGGGGGCCTGGTCGGTGCTGACCGGCGACAGCGTGCACTGCTTTGGCGACGGGGTGCTGATTGCTTCCGCCTTCATGGCCGACATGCGCCTGGGCGCCATCGCCGCGCTGGCGGTGCTGGCCCACGAAGTGCCACACCACATGGGCGACCTGGTGGTGCTGCGCGAGGGCAGCGGCAACCGCCGCATGGCCTTGGTCAAGGTCTCGCTGGCCGGGGCCATCACCGCCTTGGGGGGCGTCATGGGTTACTGGCTGGTGGACCGGCTACAGGACTATCTGCCGTACTTTCTGGTCATTGCCTCCAGCAGTTTCATCTATGTGGCGCTGGCCGATCTGATCCCTCAGCTGCAGAAACGCCTGAGCACGCGCCAGACATTGGTGCAGGTGGCCTCGTTGGCGCTGGGCATTGTGCTGGTGGCCACGGTCAGCGGTTTGGGTCATGGGCATTGACGCCACTGGCATGGATTGCATCAAAATTGATTTGAGGCAAGACGCACCTGCCTGCAGACAGGCACACTAGGCGCCAGAGCCTGTCGGGAGTTTCTCCAAGGACCCTGCAGGAACCATGGTGGGCTCGTTGCGACAGGACGGGGTGCGATGTTGATTCAGGAATTCATGGCGGGTGACCACCGCTTCTGCGACAGTTTTTATGCCCAGGCCCACACAGCGGTCGAGCGTGGGCAATGGGAGCAGGCCCAGCAGGCCTACGCCAAGTTTGTGGAGCTGGTGCAGCAGCATTTCTGTGCCGAAGAGCACGTGCTGTTTCCGGCCTTCGAAGAAGCCACCGGCATGACCCAGGGCCCGACCCAAGTGATGCGCCAGGAGCACCAGCAGATGCGCGCCCTGATGCAGGCCGCGCTCGATAGCCTCAAGGCGCGCGACGCCGACGAATACAGCGGCCATTCTGAGACCCAGTTCATGCTGATGCAGCAGCACAACGCCAAGGAAGAAAACGTGCTCTACCCCCTGTGCGACCAGCGCCTGGGGCAGGGCAGTGCGGCGGTGCTGGGGCAGTTGCAGGCCCGCATTCCACCCACCAGCGAGTAAGCCATGAGTGAACCCCAGCCCAACGCCCGTGCCGACCACGTCATTGATGCCCGCGACTGGGAGCCGCCCGAGCCCTTTGTTGCCACCATGGACACCTTGGCCGTGATGGCGCCCAACGAGCGCCTGCTGCTGATCCTGTCGCGCGAGCCGCACCCGCTGTACCGGGCCCTGCTCAAGCAGGGCTATCGTTACGAGGCCGAATTCACTCCCGAGGGCGTGTTTGAAATCCTGATCTGGCGCGAGGGTCTGTAATGTCATCCATGGTGTCCTTCGACCAGGCACCACCCCTGGGGGCGCCGCTGCGCTTCTTCCTGACGGCGCCGCTGCTGTCCCTGCTCGCAGGCGCGCTGATGCTGGTGCTGGGACCGGCCTTGTGGGAAAGCCGCTGGACACCGGGTGCATTGGCCGTGACCCACCTGATGACCGTGGGCTTCATGCTCCAGGTCATGCTCGGTGCCTTGCAGCAGTTGCTGCCCATCGTCGTCGGTGCGCCCATTGCCCACCCGCTGGGTGTGGCGCGCGTCACCCACGGCTGCATCACGGCCGGTTTACTGCTGCTGGTGTCCGGGTTCCTCAGGGGATATTCCTGGGGCTTTGCCGGTGCTGCCTTGCTGCTGGGCTTGGGGGTGGGGGTCTTTGTGCTGGCCTGCGCCCGCGCCCTGTCGAAAGCGCCTTCAACCAGCCTTTCGGCCCGTGGCATGCAGCTGTCACTGGTCGGGCTGGTGCTCACGGTGGGCCTGGGTGTGGTCATGGCCCTGACCCTGGCCGGGCTTGAATCCCTGTCGGTGCCCCTGACGCGTCTGGTCAACATCCACCTGGGCTGGGGCTTTGTCGGTTGGGGCTGCGCCCTTTTGGGGGCGGTGGCGCTGGTGGTGGTGCCCATGTTCCAGATGACACCCGAATACCCGCGCTGGTTCGGGCGCTGGTTTGCCGCGGCCGCGCTGGGCTTGGTGGGGGCCTGGACCGTGGCCGAATGGCGGGCTTGGCCGGTGCTGGCCGACGTGCTGAGCGTGGCGGTGGCCACGGCCGCAGTGTGCCTGGCCCTGGTCACCTTCAGCCTGCAGCGCCAGAGCCGCAAGGCCAGCACCGACGCCATTGGTCAACTCTGGTACGTGGCCATGGCCAGTACCCTGCTGGCTGCCACTTTCTGGGCCATGGGGCGCATGATCCCGCAGTGGCAGCCCTGGAACCAATGGCCGCTCATGGTGGGTACGCTGGCACTGTTCGGCGGTTTCCTGTCGGTCATGACCGGCATGCTCTACAAGATCGTGCCCTTCCTGGTGTGGATGCACCTGCAGAACCTGAGTGCGGGGCGCCTGCTGCCGCCCAATATCAAGAAGGTCTTGCCCCAACGCGGTATTGACCTGCAGACACGCGCCCACTGGGCGAGCCTGGTGCTGCTTGTGGGGGCCGTGTGCTGGCCCCAGGGCCTGGCCTACCCGGCAGGCCTGGCCTTGCTGGGGTCGCAGGCCTGGCTGGCGCGTAACCTGTGGTCGGTGCTGGGGGTTTACCGCGAACACTGCGCCAAGTTGAACGCGCTGGCGGATAACCCTGTGGAGTCCAGGGTTAGTTAAATCAAACGTTTGGTTTAACTAGATACAATCTGCGGCATGACTGCAGATTTTGTCTACCCGACCCCCGCCGGGCCCTGCACGCCCACGGGCACCCCGCTGCGCAGCGACGGGTTGGAGGCCCGCAACCGCCTGCTGCGTACCGCCTTGCCGCTGTTTGCCGCCAAGGGCTTTGCCAAAACCTCCATCCGTGAAATCGCCGCCGCCGCCGGGGTCAATCTGGCCGCAATCAGCTACTACTTTGGCGACAAGGCCGGGCTTTACCGCGCGGTCTACAACGATCCGCTGGACTGCGGTGCCCAGGCCTACGCCAACTTCGCCGCCCCCGAGCTTGACTTGCGTGAGGCCTTGCAGCTGTACCTGCAGGGTTTTACCGAGCCACTGAAGCAAGGCGATCTGGCACAGCAGCTCATGCAGCTGCATTTCCGCGAAATGCTGGAGCCCACCGGCCTGTGGCAGGAACACATCGAGACCCAGATTGCCCCCATGCACCAGGGCCTGGTCGAAGTGCTGGCGCGCGCCCTGGGCCTGGCCCAGGCCGACGACGACCTGCACCGGCTGGCTTTCAGCATCACGGCTCTGGGCATCCAGATGTTCGTCGGGGCCGACATCACCCGCGTCATCCGTCCCGCCCTGGCCGATACCCCCGCTGCCATTGACAGCACCCACCAGCGTCTGACCGACTTTGCCCTGGCCATGGTCGAAGACGAACGCCAACGCCGCCTGCGCGGCCACACCCCATGAAACCACACGTCCTTACCCTGACCCGCAGCGCCACGCTGCTGGCGCTCACCACCGTGCTCGGTGGCTGCGCCTTTCTGACCATGCCGCCGGCCCAGGTCGAATCCGATGCCAGTGCCCAGTGGCAGGCACCTTTGCCCCATGCGGGGGCGGTCGGTGATCTGTCGCAGTGGTGGCAGTCGCACGGCGACCCCACCCTGGTGGAGCTGATCGAGGCCGCCCAGGCCGTGAGTCCGAGCGTGGCCCAGGCACTGGCCCGCATCGAGTCGGCCCGTGCCAACCAGGCCCAGGCCGGTGGCGCCCTGCTGCCGCAGGTGAGTGCCCAAGTGGCGGCCCAGCGTGGCATCAGCACCCCCGGCGTGCCCTTGGCCACTACGCTCACGGGAGGCCTACAGGCCGCGTGGGAGCTGGACCTGGTGGGTGCCAACCGCGCCGTGAACAAGGCTGCCAGCGCCCAGGTGCAGGGCAGCCAGGCGCTGTGGCACGACGCCCGGGTGTCGGTGGCCGCCGAAGTGGCCAACGTGTACTACGCCCAGCGCCACTGCCAGGCCCAGCTGGCGCTACAACGCCAGGACGCCGCCTCGCGCGCCCAGACCGCCCGCCTGGTGGCCATCAGCGCCCAGGCCGGGTTTGTGTCGCCGGGCGACGCCGCGCTGGCCAAGGCCAGTGCGGCCGATGCCGCAGCGCGTACCACCCAGCAGGCAACGGCCTGCGACATGAATACCAAGGCGCTCGTGGCACTGACCGCCTGGAGCGAACCGGTTTTGAAGCAAAAAATGGATGCCGCCCTCGCAAAACCTGCGCAGTCAGCTCCTTTTTCCATAGCAAGCGTACCTGCCCAGACAGTGGCCCAGCGCCCCGATGTGTTCGCCGCCGAGCGCGACGTGGCGGTTGCCAGCGCGCAGGTGGGTGCTGCCAAGGCCCAGCGCTTCCCGCGCCTGACCCTGGCCGGCTCCATCGGTGCCCTGCGCACCACCAGCTACGGGGTGGAAACCAACCTCGACACCTGGAGCTTCGGCCCATTGGCCCTGACGCTGCCCATCTTTGACGGTGGCCAGCGCGTGGCCAACGTCAACGCCGCCCAGGCCAACTACACCCAGGCTGTGTCGGTCTACAAGGCCCGGGTGCGCAATGCCGTGCGTGAGGTCGAAGAGGCCCTGCTCACGCTGCAGAGCGTGGCCGCACGCCAGGCCGACGTGGACACCGCCGCCGCCGGCTTTGCCCAGTCCCTGCAGGCCACGCAGACACGCTTTGACCAGGGTCTGGCCAGCCTGGTCGAGCTTGAAGACGCACGCCGCCAGGCACTGGCCACGCAGTCGGCCCAGCGCGCACTCGAATTGGAACGCTGGCGCGCCTGGATTGCCCTGTACCGCGCTTCGGGCGGCGGTTTCGTCCCCGAAAAATCCTGAACCGCCGACATGCCGACCCACATTTCCCTGAATGGATAGGAATACCACCATGCAACGTTTTGCCCTCCAACCGACCACCGTGCGCGTACTGGCCAGCACCATCGCCGTCGCTGCCGCCCTGGGCCTGTGGGCCGTCAACTCGCAGGCCGCCGATCCGGCCAAACCCGCCGTGGCACCCAAGGCCGCCTTGACCGTGTCCACGGTCCAGCCGCAAAGCACCCAGCTCACCGTGGCGCTGGCGGCCAACGGCAGCATCGCCGCCTGGCAGGAAGCCAGCGTGGGCTCGGAAGCCAATGGCCTGCGTGTGGCCGAACTGCACGCCGCCGTCGGGGACAAGGTGCAAAAAGGCCAGCTGCTGGTGAGCTTTGCTGCCGAGGGTGTGCAGGCCGACGTGGCCCTGGCCCGCGCTGCGCTGGCCGAAGCCCAGGCCATGGCGGCCGAATCGCAGGCCAATGCCGACCGTGCCCGCGCCGTCAAGGACAGCGGTGCGCTTAGTGCCCAGCAGGTCAGCCAGTACCTGACGGCCGAACTCAGTGCCAAGGCCCGGGTCGCATCGGCCCAGGCCCAGCTCGATGCCCAGCTGCTGCGCCTGAAAAACACCCAAGTGCACGCGCCCGATAGCGGCATCATTTCGGCCCGTAACGCCACGGTTGGCGCCGTGGTGGGCGCTGGGACCGAGCTGTATCGACTGATCCGCCAAGGCCGCCTGGAGTGGCGCGGTGAAGTCACCGCCGCCGAGCTGGCCCGCGTGGCACCGGGTACGACCGTGCAGGTCACCGCCGCCGGTGGCGCGCAGGTGAAGGGGCGCGTGCGCACCGTGGCCCCCACGGTGGACGCACAGACGCGCAATGGCATGGTGTACGTGGACCTGCCGGGTGCCAAAGGTTTCAAACCTGGCATGTTCGCGCGCGGCGAGTTCGCTCTGGGTGCATCGAGCGCGCTGACCGTGCCGCAAAGCGCCGTGGTGGTGCGCGACGGCTTCAGCTACGTCTACCGCGTGGGCGCCGACAGCAAAGTCAAGCAGCTCAAGGTGCAGACCGGTCGTGTGGCCGGTGACCAGCTCGAAGTGCTCAGCGGTGTGCAGGCCCAGGACAAGCTGGTGGCCAGCGGCGGCAGCTTCCTGAGCGACGGCGATCTGGTGAAGGTGGTGGATGCAGCATCAAAACAAGCTCCATCCCCCGCAAATGCTGCGCAAGCAGCTACGAAATAAGGAGCGATTTGCGATGAACAACCGCTCCAAAAATCTGGCTCGGGCCGGAGGTAAACCATGAATTTCTCCGCCTGGTCGATCAAGAACCCGATCCCGGCCATCATGCTGTTTGTGCTGCTGACCGTGGCCGGCCTGGTGTCCTTCAAGTCCATGAAGATCCAGCAGTTCCCGGACCTGGAAATGCCCATGGTCACGGTCTCGGCCGCGCTGCCGGGCGCAGCGCCAGCCCAGCTGGAAACCGAAGTGGCGCGCAAGCTGGAAAACGCCATTGCGCCGCTGCAGGGCCTGAAAAACATCTACACCAATGTGTCCGATGGTCTGGTAAGCATCACCGTCGAATTCCGCCTGGAAAAACCGACGCAGGAAGCTGTGGACGATGTGCGCAGCGCCGTGCAGCAGGTGCGCAGCGACCTGCCCAGCGACCTGCGCGATCCCATCGTCGGCAAGATCAGTTTCTCGGCCCAGCCGGTCATGGCCTTCACCGTGAACTCGGCCCAGATGGACGAGGAGGCCCTGAGCTGGTTCGTGGACAACACCATTGCCCGTACCCTGCTGGGTGTGAAGGGCGTGGGGGCGGTGGCACGCGTGGGCGGTGTCAACCGCGAAGTGCAGGTGGCGCTGGACCCGATCAAGCTGCAAAGCCTGGGTGCCACTGCGGCCGACATCTCGCGCCAGCTGCGCCAGGTGCAGACCGAGAGCGCCGGTGGCCGTGCCGACCTGGGCGGCAGCGAGCAGCCCATGCGCACGCTCGCCACTGTGGGTACCGTGGGGGAACTGAGCCAGATTGAATTGAGCCTGCCTTCGGGCAAGCGCGTGCGCCTGAACGAAGTGGCCACGGTCACCGACACCGTGGCCGAGCCGCGCAGCGTGGCCATGCTCAATGGCAAGCGCGTGGTCGGCTTTGAAGTGAGCCGCAGCAAGGGTGCCAGCGAAATCGAGGTCGGTGCCGGTGTGCAGAAGGCGCTGGCCGCGCTCAAGGAAACGCACCCCGACCTGGAGCTGACCCAGGCCTTCGACTTCGTGACCCCGGTGCAGGAGGAGTTCGACGCCTCCATGACCATGCTCTACGAAGGTGCCCTGCTGGCGGTGGTGGTGGTGTGGTTCTTCCTGCGCAGCTGGCGTGCCACGCTGGTGTCTGCGGTGGCCTTGCCGCTGTCGGCCATTCCGGCCTTCATCGGCATGCACTACATGGGTTTCACCACCAACATCGTGACGCTGCTGGCGCTCTCGCTGGTCATCGGTATCCTGGTGGACGATGCCATCGTGGAAGTGGAAAACATCGAGCGCCACCTGCGCATGGGCAAGACGCCTTACCAGGCGGCCATGGAAGCGGCCGACGAAATTGGTCTGGCGGTGATCGCCACCACCATGGCGCTGATTGCAGTGTTCCTGCCCACGGCCTTCATGGACGGCATCGTCGGCAAGTTCTTCAAGCAGTTCGGCTGGACCGCGGTGTTTGCCATCTTCGCCTCGCTCTTGGTGGCGCGCCTGCTCACGCCCATGATGGCCGCCTACATCCTCAAGCCCTCCACCCATGTGCACGAGGAGCCGGTGTGGATGCCGCTGTACCTGCGCATTACGCGCTGGACCCTGCACCACCGCTGGACCACCATGGGCCTGGCCATTGCCTTCTTTGTGGGCTCGCTGTTCCTGGTGCCGCTCATTCCGTCGGGCTTCATTCCGCCCGACGACAACTCACAGACCCAGGTCTACCTGGAACTGCCGCCGGGTAGTACCCTGAAGCAGACTGGCGAGGCTGCCGAGCAGGCGCGGGTTCTGCTGAGCGATGTGAAGCACATTGCCAGCATCTACACCACCATCGGCGGTGGCACGGCCGGCACCGACCCCATGGCCGGTGGCGTGCCCGAGGTGCGCAAGGCCACCCTGACCATCACGCTGGATGCGCGCGGCGAACGTCCACGCAAGCAGGCCATCGAGCGTGACATGCGCACAGCCCTGTCCAACTTGCCGGGCGCCCGCTTCAAGGTGGGCCTGGGTGGCAACGGCGAGAAGTACCAACTGGTGCTCAAGAGCGATGACCCGCTGGCGCTGTCACAAGCCGCTGCTGCGGTGGAGCGCGACCTGCGCACCATTCCCGGTCTGGGCAATATCTCGTCCAGCGCCAGCCTGACCCGTGCTGAAGTGAGCATCCGCCCCGACTTTGCCAAGGCGGCCGACCTGGGGGTCACCAGTGCCGCCATCGGCGAGACCCTGCGTGTGGCCACCGTGGGTGACTACGACGCCCAGTTGCCCAAGCTCAACCTGAGCCAGCGCCAGGTGCCCATCGTGGTCAAGCTCGACACCGCTGCGCGCCAGGACCTGGAGCTGCTGGGCCGCCTGACGGTGCCCGGAAGCAAGGGCCCGGTCATGCTGAGCCAGGTGGCTACGCTGGAAATGTCCGGGGGGCCTGCCGTGGTGAGCCGCATGAACCGGGTGCGCAACGTCAACTTCGAGGTTGAGCTGTCGGGTGTGCCCCTGGGCGAGCTGACCGAAGCCGTGGCCAAGCTGCCCAGCATCCGCAACCTGCCCTCCGGTGTGCAGCAAGTGGAAGTGGGCGATGCCGAAGTGCAGGCCGAAATGGTGGCCGGTTTCGGCATGGCCATGATGACCGGGGTGCTGTGTATCTACATCGTCCTGGTGCTGCTGTTCAAGGACTTCCTGCACCCCATCACCATCATGCCGGCGGTCATCCTGTCGTTCGGCGGCGCCTTCATGGGTCTGCTGGTGACGGGCAAGATGCTGTCCATGCCGTCTTTCATCGGGCTGGTCATGCTCATTGGCGTGTCCACCAAGAACTCCATCCTGCTGGTGGAGTACGCCATCATGGCGCAGCGTGAATTCGGCATGAGCCGCTTCGAGGCCCTGATCGACGCCTGCCACAAGCGTGCGCGTCCCATCATCATGACCACCATTGCCATGGTGGCCGGCATGCTGCCGCTGGTCATTGGTCTGGGACAGGCCGACAACAGCTTCCGCGCGCCGATGGCGGCTGCGGTGATCGGCGGGCTCATCACCTCCACGGTGCTGAGCCTACTGGTCACACCCAGCTTCTTTACCATCGTCGACGACATCGAACACTTTGTTGCACGTGGCAAGGCCTGGGTGATGGGGTTGCTGCCACAGCGCAAAGCGGCCTGATGCCGTCGCTGATCGGCTTCAACAAACCCTACGGTGTGCTTAGCCAGTTCACGCCCGAGGGGCGCTGGCGTGGCCTCAAGGATTTCATCGACCTGCCCGGTGTCTATGTGGCCGGGCGGCTCGATGCCGACAGCGAAGGCCTGCTGCTGCTCACCAGCGACGGCAAGCTGCAGGCCCGCATCAGCGACCCGCGCCACAAGATGGAGAAGACCTACTGGGCGCAGGTGGAAGGCGAACCCGACGATGCGGCGCTGGAACGCCTGCGCCAGGGCGTGGTGCTGAACGACGGCCCGACTCGCCCGGCCCGCGCCCGGCGCATGGACGCCCCCGCAGGCCTGTGGGAGCGCGACCCGCCGGTGCGCTTTCGCCAGTCCATTCCCACCAGCTGGATCGAGCTGGTCATCAGTGAGGGCCGCAACCGCCAGGTACGCCGCATGACCGCTGCTGTGGGCAACCCCACGCTGCGCCTGGTGCGCGCCGCCATTGGGCCGTACAGTCTGGAAGGTCTTGCCCCGGGCAGTTGGAAGGCGCTGGGGTGAGGGCTCCGCTGTGGCTTACTGAATCAAAAGGAAAACAAGATGCTGTTGACTGATATCGCCGTCGAGCACACGCGCGTGTCCAAGAAGGATGGGGTTCGCCAGACTTATCTGCTGCACCCGTTTACCGATACGCAGCGCGATTCGCTGGGGAAATTCGAGATCGTGCGTGACGTCCGTGAACCCGGGGGCAAAGAGGTGAAACGCTCCACCTTCGTGTCGTTTGCGCAACTGGCCGAGCTGTACGCGAAAGGGGTGCTGGACGAATTCGGGTTTGGCGTGCGCATGTGTCCGGGCCAGGGCCAGTATCCCGCTGCGAATCCGGTAAAGAAGATACTGCCTACCAGCATCCGGCCCGGCTCAGCGTTCGACCTGGCGGTGCAAGGCGTGGACGTGGCCAAACCGGCCAACCGCGAATTGCGAACCGCCTTGTTGCGTACCAACGTCAAGCTGTAAGGGCACCTGTGAACCCATCCCATGCCGACCTCATCGCCACGTTCAAGCGGGCAGAGAAAGATGCAACCCACAAGTTCGGCTTGATTCAGGTTGCCGCCCCGAAGGGCCCGAAGGCGATCCAGGCCGCCGTAGACGCCGCTGCCAAGGCCGCCAAGCGCCGCGACGCTTATGCCAAGAAGCTGGAGGCCCTGGGGGTGCGCCTGGCGGACTGAGCAGACCCAGCTGTCATCGTTGAAACGACTCCGTAGGCTAGGCTGCTATAGGGCATTGGCCCGCATATTCATTGCATTGGTAGCTATTGAATACGTAGCAATTGGATCAAGTCCGTTGCCCCAGGAGCGCTGCCTTGAGCTGGGGATCGGCCGGTTTGGTGCCCAGCCAGATGCGCATCATGGGTGCGATGAGGTCTTTCTTCTCGAACACCTGGCGAACCGGTTTGCCCTCTTCGCGTTGGAACACCGTGATGGTGGTGCCCACCGCAGGGTCCCAGTCGATCTGGAAGCCATCGCCCGTGCGCAGCTTGCCGCGGTCGGCGATGAACGAACCCAGGTCCAGCATTTCCGGCACGATGGCGGCAAGGTCGTCGTCGCGGTTGTTGGTGGCCAGTCCGCGTGCAAGCATGTCGCCCATGTCGCGGCTGTTCACGTCTTGGAGCATGAACACGCGCAGCTGCTTGGGCCCGGTGCTTGACAACACTTCCTCGGGGCTGCGAGCGGGTTGGCTCAGGTAAAGGGCGGCCGAGTACAGGTTGCTGCTGGCTTTTCGGCGGATGCCGGCTCCGTTGAGTAGCAGGGTATGGGGGCCGTTCTGCAGCTGTGCAGCGTAGTTCACGCCAGCCACTTCGACGGCTCTTGATGCCTGGGGCAAAAATGCCAGGGTTGCCAAAACAAATGCCGCCGTGGCGAGGCGGCCCATGGTGGTGTGCAGTGGTGTCATGGTGTCCTTCCTGTTGCGGGCACAGTGCCCTGCAGTCATTGCAGCCTCACCACTGTTGAAAATTTAGAGAGCGCGCTCTGTCATGCCGGTGTCACGGCGCTGTGTGTGGGCGGTGCATGCTGCCCCATGGCAGTGCCTAGGATGGCAGGGGTGCAAGAAGCCGCGGAAAACGCTTCGAGTGGTACCTGCAAATGCCTGACCCATGCACGGACGGTGTTCCATTGCGCACCGATGGAGTGCCAATACCCCCTCTAGGGAACGGGGTCAATGCGCGCAGGCCGAGGGTGAGGGTGTTGTGTGGATGCATCGTTCCAGCACGGCGTGGTGCACCCTGGCAGCGCCGCTGGGTCTTCAGTCCCAGCAGGTGTCTGCGGGCTAGGCCAAGGCGTTGACCTGTGTTCCCAACGTGCCACTGGTGGCCAAAGGTAGGGCCTGCAACAGCGCAAGGGCGCCAGCGGCCTGGACGTCCATGGCCTTCTTCAGAACCAGCACCTGGGCGGTCTGTGCGACCTGTTGTTGCTGCACTTGGGTGAATGCATTGACCAGTGCGGTAGGGGATATGTCCATGGCGAAATCCTTGAGTGCTTCTCATGGATATCGGCTCACAGGGCCGTTTTCTTGAACTTGTGTCGTGGGCTGTAGAAGGGTTTGCTGGCTTTGAGCAAGATTTTAGGCTCCAGCCCGCAAAGATATTGCATAGTTCGCTATTGAAGTGATAGCAATTTGACGACGTTCTGCAGTGCAATCAGAAGGGGGGCACGCAGTGGGTGTTCCGCCACCACCTGCGGCAGCAGGGCCGAGACGGTGAAGGGGATGTCCGTGCCGATGGGCCGCATCACCAGTTGGGGCCCGGCCATGGCCGCGGCCGTGAGCGGGTTGACGATGGCCACACCCAGGCCCTGCGCCACCATGGCGCACACGGCCACGGCGCTGGCGGCCTCCAGGCGCGTGTCGCGCGCCACGCTGGCCTGGGCAAACCAGGCGTCGATTGCACGGCGGTAGGGGTCGTCCACGGCTAGGCTGATGAAGGGCAGCAGGGCAAAGTCGCTGGCTTGCAGACGCTTTTTGCGGCACAGCGCATGCCCGGCGGGCAGCACCGCCACCTCGTTGGCCTGCAGCAGCACCTGGCGTGTGGTGCCGGTGGGCGGCTCGCTACTTTCGCTTAAGGCCAGGTCGAAACGCTGTTCGCCCACTGCCTGCTCCAGCCAGGGCGATTCGAGCGGCACCACGCTCACCTGGACGTCGGGGTGGGCCGCGCTCAAGCGCGCCAGCGCCTGGGGCACCAGCGCATGGGCCAGGGCGGGCAGGCAGGCCAGCTGCAGCCGCGTACTGGAGTGGGTGCGCAGCTCCAGCGCCCGCTGCGCCACCTGTTCCAACCCGACAAAACTGCGTTCCACCTCCTGCATCAGGGCCTGGGCGCGCACCGTGGGGCGCAGGCGCCCGCGCACGCGGTCGAACAGGGCGTAGCCCAGCAGCTGCTCCAGGCGGGCCAGTTCCCGACTGAGCGTGGGCTGGGACGAGTTGTTCACTTCGGCCGCACGGCTCAGGTTTCCATGCAGCATGACGGCACGGAACAGCGCCAACTGGCGGTGGGTCAGTGGGGGCGGGGCGGAGTTGCGCATGGGCAAAAGCATATCTGAAATGAATATATTGGCAACAAAAATGGCATTGATTGAATTGAGTGCCTGGGGCACCATGCGCCCATGAATCCTTTTGCACCCTCTCAGCTCGCCTCCATCGCCCATCAGTACGGCACCCCGGTGTGGGTGTACGACGCGCCCACCATCCGCAGCCGCATTGCGGCACTCCAAGCCTTTGACGTGGTGCGTTTTGCCCAGAAGGCCAACTCCAACACCCACATCCTGCGCCTCATGAAGGAACAGGGGGTGGTTGTGGATTCGGTGTCGCTGGGCGAGATAGAACGCGCCTTGGCCGCAGGCTTCACACCGGGACTGCGTGCCGACGGCCATGCCGACATCGTGTTCACGGCCGACATCCTGGACCGCGCCACTTTGGCGCGCGTGGCCGAACTCGGCGTGCCGGTGAACTGCGGCTCCATCGACATGCTCGACCAGCTGGGCAGCGCCAGCCCCGGCCACCCGGTGTGGCTGCGCATCAACCCTGGCTTTGGCCACGGCCATTCGAACAAGACCAATACCGGTGGCGAACACAGCAAGCACGGCATTTGGCACAGCGAGCTGGTGCAGGCCTTGAATGCCGTGAAATCCCGCGGCCTGCAGCTGCAGGGCCTGCACATGCACATCGGCTCGGGCGTGGACTACACCCACCTGCAGGAAGTGTGCGGCGCCATGGTCGAATTGGTGAAAACGGTGAAGGCCCAGGGACTGGACCTGCATGCCATCTCCGCCGGTGGCGGGCTGTCCATTCCCTACCGCGCAGGCGAGCCGGTGATCGACACCGCGCACTACTTCTCGCTCTGGGATGCCGCACGCCAGCAGGTGCAGACCCTGCTGGGCCACGACGTGGCGCTGGAGATTGAACCGGGTCGCTACCTGGTGGCCGAATCGGGCGTGCTGGTGGCCGAAGTGCGCGCCAGCAAGCACCAGGGCAGCCAGCACTTTGTGCTGGTCGATGCCGGTTTTTCCGACCTCATGCGCCCGGCCATGTACGGTGCCCACCACGGCATGGAGCTGCTGCGCGCCGACGGCACACCGGCCGCGGGAGCCCTGCGTCCCACGGTGGTCGCAGGGCCCCTGTGCGAATCGGGCGACGTGTTCACGCAAGGCGAGGGCGGCGTAGTGCTGCTGCGCGACTTGCCTGCGGCCCAGATCGGTGACTGGCTGGTGCTGCACGACACCGGGGCCTATGGGGCCTCCATGTCGTCCAACTACAACACGCGCCCCCTGATTCCCGAGGTACTGGTCGATGGCAGTGCGGTGCGCCTGATCCGGCGCAAGCAGACCGTGGCTGAACTGCTGGCCCTTGAAAGCAACACTTTGTAAGCGCTCCGTAGTACGCTATGGGGTATGACCTGTAGCGCAGTAAAACGGTGGGTACTGATATGGCTGCTGGCCTTGGGGGCCAGCGCGCTCTGGGCCCAGTCCCCGACGGTGGTCAAGGTAGGGGTTTATCCCTTCCTTCCGTTCTCCGATGGCCGCACCGGACTGACGCACGAGCTGGTCCAGGCCCTCAACGCTTTCCAGTCGGAATACCGCTTCGAGACCGTGCCAACCTCGGCCAACCGGCGTTACCGCGACATGGCCGATGGCGTCTATTCCCATATCTTTTTCGAAAGCGTCAAGTGGGGCTGGCAGCCGGACCAGGTGGACACCAGCAAGGTTTACCTCAAGGGGGACGGCGAAGTGTTCGTGGCCCGGGCCCAGCGCG
Source organism: Rhodoferax sp. (assembly GCA_008015235.1). Lineage (GTDB taxonomy): Bacteria > Pseudomonadota > Gammaproteobacteria > Burkholderiales > Burkholderiaceae_C > Allorhodoferax. The sequence continues at coordinate 16,252 of SSFF01000016.1, forward strand.
GGCGCGGCCAGGAGTACTTCCAGACCTTGGCCGACAAGGACATACTGGCCGTACTTGGCTACCGCTATGCCTTTGCCGACTTTGAGGCCGACCCCGATCTGCTGCGCAAGCACTTTTCCATCACCTTCAGCACCGACAACGCGGTCATCCTGCGCAATTTGTTGGCCGGGCGAGGGGATGTGGCCGTGCTGACCAAGTCCTACCTGAACCGCTACCTGGTCGAGCAGCCGAAAGACCGCGGTCTGCTGCTGATCTCGCAGCGCATGGACCAGGCCTATGCCCACACCGCCCTGGTGGCCAAGGGGGCGCACCCCAGCGCTCAGGAGCTCAACCGCTTGTTCACGCAGATGGAGGCGGAAGGTGTGCTGGGCAAGCTCTGGGCCGCCTACGGCATGGCGCCCTGAGTTGGAATCGCCCAGGCCGTACAGCGACCGACTGCGCAATCCGTCACGGATTGATCCGCTGCGCGCACGGACCGGGCGCGCAGCGCTGCTACATTTGTTCCATTCTTCGTCAACCACGCTAGCACCATGCACACACCTTTGACCAAATGGCGTTTTTTCCGCGCAGGCGGCTTTGACCAGGTCCGACTGGAGACGGCCCAAGAACTGTTGTCGATTGGCGACCTCGACCAGAAACTGTGGGTGGCCCTGTCCTGTCCGGTCAAGGGCATCGAATTCGACACCCGCACCCTGTCTTTCATCGACACCGATGCCGACGGTCATGTGCGCGCCCCGGACCTGATTGCAGCCGTGCAGTGGGCTGGTGAGCGCCTGGCGCAGCCCGAAGTGCTGGCACAAAAGCTCGACGGTGTACCTGTGTCGGCGATCCGCGCCGATGATGAAACCGGCCAGCACATCCTCGCTGCAGCCCGTGAAGTGCTGTCGGCACAAGGTGATGCGGCCGGTGAACTGGTCACGGTGGCGGCCGCTGCCGCCGCCCAGGCCCATTTTGCCAAGCAGGCCCAGCTGGCCTGGGAGGCCGCAGGCGCCGAAGCCAAGGTGTTGGGCGATGCCACCGAGGCTGCCCATGCGGCCCTGCAGGCCGTGGTGGCCAAGGTGGATGACTGGTTCGTGCGCTGCGAATTGGCGGCCTTCGATGGACGCGCAGCCGATGCCCTCAATGCGTCCGGCGACGCGCTCACGGCTTTGGGTGCTACGGCCTTGCACAGCGACAGCGAAGGTATTGCCGCCTTGCCCTTGGCCCGCGTGCAGCCGGGCGCGGCGTTGCCACTGGGTTCCGGTATCAATCCGGCCTGGGCTGTGCGCGTGCAGGCACTGAATGATGCGGTGCTAACGCCCTTGCTCGGTGCCCCGAGCGAACTGACGACTGTGCAGTGGCAGCAGGTGAAGACGGCATTGGCGCCCTATGGTGCCTGGTTGGCGGCCAAGCCCGACCCCGATGCCCAGGGCGACGGCGTCCGGGACCTAGAGAAGCTGGCCCGCTTCGTGCGCGACCTGATGCTGCTGGCCAACAACTTCGTGGCCTTCAAGGACTTCTATGCGCGCCAGGGCCGCGCCACCTTCCAGGTCGGCACCCTGTACCTCGACGGCCGCTCGGCCGAGCTTTGCGTGGCGGTGAACGATGCCGGCAAGCACGCGTCGCTGGCCACGCTGGCGCGCATCTGCCTGGTCTACGTGGACTGCGTGCGCGGTGCCGAGAAATTGAGTGTGGCGGCGGCCTTTACCGCGGGCGACTCGGACCAGCTGGTCGTGGGGCGCAATGGCGTGTTCTATGACCGCCAGGGCCGGGACTGGAACGCCACCATCACCAAAATCGTGGACCACCCCATCAGCCTGCGCCAGGCCTTTTGGGCACCCTACAAGCGCCTGGCCCGCCTGGTGAGCGAGCAGCTGCAGAAGATGGCCGCCAACAAGGCCAAGGAGGCCGACGACCGCATGGCCTTGCTGGCCGTGGAAGCCGCCAAGAAGGGCGCGGCTCCCGCAGCGGCCCCGGCACCTGCGGCCAAGGCCCCGGCGCCCGCACCGACAGCGTTCGATGTGGGCAAGTTCGCTGGTATCTTTGCCGCCATCGGTCTGGCCGTGGGCGCCCTGGGCACGGCCCTGGCCTCGGTGCTGACGGGATTGCTTGCGCTCAAGTGGTGGCAGCTTCCCATCGCCTTGGTTGGCATGCTGCTCCTGGTCTCTGGTCCGGCGGTGGTGCTGGCCTGGTTCAAGCTGCGCAGCCGCAACCTGGGCCCCATTCTGGATGCCAATGGCTGGGCCATCAACGCCCGCGCCCGCATCAATATTCCATTCGGCACCTCGCTGACCCAGGTGGCGCAGTTGCCGGCCAACGCCGAGCGCGCCCTGACCGACCCCTATGCCGAGAAGGAAACGCCCTGGGGCCTGTATGCCGTGCTGGCCGCCTTGCTGGCGGCGGGGCTGTACTGGACCTGGAAATCGGGTTGGCTGGTGTTCTGAGTGCGCAGGCGAGCACCGGCGCTTAGCACAAAAATGGGGCCCTTCGGGGCCCATTTTGTTTCTGTTATGCACAAAAAAAAGATAAGTGCCACCACGTAGCGCATAAGCCCGGCTCCTCCCGCTATCAAGCTTGTAGCGTTCGTAAGTCATTGATTCATAAGGGTTTACAGGATTTGCTGATTTTTGAGGCATTGCAAGAAAAGCCTTGAAACATGCGGGTTTGGCGCCTGTCGGGGGGGGATATCAACAAAGTTATCCACAGGATTTGGGGTTTTCGGGAAGACCTTATAAAAATCAAGCACTTAGCGAATATTCTTGATGTAAATCAGGTTCAAGGGTTCGATTGCTCCTTCAGGGTTAGTGCGCTGGTGCCAGGCCCTTGGGCTGCACCACAATGGGCTGAGGGGGCCCGGACGGGCCCGACAGCGCAGGGAGCTTGAACGCATGTGTGACACCGTGTACATCCGCCGCGATGGCGTGGGTTGGCTGGCCAAGAACAGTGACCGCGAACCCGACGAACCGCAGGCCCTGGTCTGGCGTGCTGCTGTGGCGGGCGATGCGGCGGCGTCGGTGCGCTGTACCTACATCGATGTACCCCAGGTCGCACGGCGCCACGGCGTACTGCTGTCCCAGCCCAGTTGGCTGTGGGGTGGCGAGATTGGCGTCAATGACCAGGGCGTGGCCATCGGCAACGAAGCCGTGTTCAGCAAGCTGGTGGATCGGACGGGCCAGGCCCTGCTGGGCATGGACCTGTTGCGCCTAGGGCTGGAGCGCGCAGCCACGGCGCGCGAAGCGCTGGACGTCATCACGGGCCTGCTGCAGGCGCACGGGCAGGGCGGCCCCGCGGGTTACCGCGACAAGGCGTTCCGCTACGACAACAGTTTTCTGATTGCCGATGCCGACGAGTCCTGGGTGCTGGAAACGGCAGGGCGCCTCTGGGCGGCCAAGCGCGTGCAGGCTTGGGCCATTTCCAACTGCTACTCCCTCGGTGAAGACTTCGACCTGTGCAGCCCGGGCTTGCAGGACACAGCACGCCAGCGCGGGCTGTGGGATGGCCAAGCACCGTTCCATTTCGCCAAGGCTTTTGATACCCGCCTGTATGCCTGGGTTGGCGGTGCCCACCGACGCCGCGCCCTCAATGCCGAAGCCCTGGCTTGCGGCTTGGAACCTTCATGGGCGAGCCTTGCTGCGCGTCTGCGCGACCACGGGCAACATGGCGACGACTTTGCCCGGCACGACAACCGCCAGGTCTGTCTGCACGCAGCCAGTTTCTGGCGTCCCTCGCAGACCACGGCCTCGCTGATTGCCCGGCTGGCATCGGGGAAGGCCCCGCAGATCGCCGCCACCGGTAGCTCGGCACCATGCCTGTCGTTGTTTGAACCCATGGAACTGACTGCGCAGGGCAGTGCTTCGGCGTTGCGGGCGATGCCCCAAAGCCTGGTGGCTGCCAGTGCCTGGGCACGCTGGGAGCCGGTGCACCAGCGCGCCTTGTTCGACGCCGCTTTCCGCAGCGAACTCCGCAGCACGCGCGATGTCCTGGAAGCGGCGTTCTGGCAAGCCCTGGCGTCGGCGCAGCCGGTGGATTGGACCGCACTGGCCCAGCAAGCGGCACAGTGGCGGCAGCTGTGGACGGAACGTGCTGCCCAGGGCGCGTGGCGCGGGCGCGGCCTGCTGGGGCGCTGGTGGCGTCAGGCCGCGGTGCGTGAGCAGGCGGCAGCAGGCCAGCGCTTTGTTTGATTTGCTACGAAAAATGTAGCTGTTAGCGCAATATATACGCGGGCTACATGCCAATTTGGCTGAAAAATTGAGGCGTAATCAGGCGGCCAGCATGTGCCTGGCGGCGATGGTGCTGAAGGCCATGATGGTAAAGCTCGGGTCCACGGAAGGGCCGGTGGGAAACACCGAGGGATCGGTGACGAAAAGATTCTGGAAGCCATGGACGCGGTGGTCCATGCCCACTACCGAAGTCTTCGGATCGGAGCCCATGCGACAGCCGCCAAAGGGGTGGGGTGCGGCCATGAACAGGCCTCCGCCGGTGATGGCCAGCTGGTCGATGGCTGACAGGTCTTCGGCGCTGTCCAGCATGACGCGCCGCCCGCTGCCCAGCAGCACCTTGCGCGCACCGGTGGCAAACATCACCTGCACCTGTTTCTTCAGCGAGTCGCGCAGCATGGCCGTGGTCACCGGGCCATAGGGGTAGTCCACCTTGGGCGAGCCATCGGCATTCACGCCAATGGTGCCCAACTCTTCCTCATAGTCGTCGAGCCAGACGATGGTGCTGCCGATCTTGTGGGCCTGGCCCATCCACTCGCCGATCTCGTCACCCATGAGCGGCATGGTGCCGGCCAGTGTGCCCGGCTGCACCTGGTTGGCCATGAGCAAGTAGCCGCCTTCCAGGTAGCGCTTTTGCGCATCGAAGCGGGCCAGGCGGAACTCTTCCACACCGAACGCGGCCGGGATGTTGCGCCACAGCGTGATGTCCTCGTCGTACAGGCCAAAGGCCCAGGCGGTGGGGTTCATGCCGAAGTGCTTCCCCAATGCGGGCAACTGGCTTTGCAGACCGTTCGCAATGAGGAAGGGCGCGCTGTAGTAGCCCCCGGCAGCCACGGCAAACTGCTTCGCGTGCACGGTCAGCGTGCGGCCGGACGGGCGGTTGGTGGCGCGGTCCATGACCCGGCAAGCCAGGCTGCTCACCTTGCCGTTGGCGTGTGTGAGTTTGTCGGCCAGGATGTCTGCGTACACGTGGGCCCCTGCTGCCACCGCCTGCGGGATGTGCGTGACCAGCTGGCTTTGCTTGGCCGCGTACAGGCAGCCTTGCATGCAGTGCCCGCTCTTGACACAGCCCTTGCGTGCCTGCGGCACGGCGTTGCCTTCCCAGCCCAGTTTCTTGGCGCCTTCGCGCAGCAGCTGGTTCATGCGGTTGTGGTGCTCTTCGTCGGCACGGTGCACGTTGAGCACCTTGTCGAGTGCGTCCCACACGGGGCCGAGTTCGGCGCCGCCGTGGCCGGTGAGGCCGTAGCGCTGCGCCCAATGGTCCAGGCGGTCCTGGGGTGTGCGGTAGGTGTCGGCCCAGTAGTGCACCGAGGCACCGCCGACGTTGTTGCCCGACAGCAGCAGCGTGCCGCCGTCGGTGGAGCTCTTGAGGCTGCGGTTGGCCGAGAGCTTGCCGTTCATGTTGAGCTCGTCCTGGTCGAAGTCGGCCTCGGTGTAGTAGCCGCCACGCTCCAGCACCACCACCTTGCGCCCGGCCAGCGCCAAGGCTTTGGCCAGTGTGGCACCTCCACAGCCCGAGCCGATGATGCAGACATCGGCCTCGACCGTGGTGTCGGTAGCGATGTCCGTGCCTTGCCAGATGCGTCCGCTCATTTCCCGGCTCCCTGCTGCACGCGCAGGGCATAGGCCTTGCGCTGTTCGCTGAGGATGGGTGGACGCTTCTGGAACGGGCCGTCGTAGCCGATGGCGGCCCAGCTGCTGGGGTGGCCGAAGTACATGAAGTGGGACACCAGCTTGAGGTTGGTGCCGATGGCGCGGATGGTTTCCACGCCGGATTCCATCCAGCGCTGCAGCAGGGCCTGCTGCGCTGTGCGCTCCAGGCGGGAAAAACGGCTGAAGTGGCCATACAGCAAGGGAAGCCACTCCGCCACGTCCAGGGCGGCGCGCATGTCGTCCTGGATGGAGGTGTCGGACAGCCACAGCTCCTCGTCCAGTCGTTGCACCACCTGGGCTTCACCGACGGTAGGGAAGCCCTTCTGCGTGGGGACAACGGCGGCGGCCAGCGCGGCCATCGTTACTCCTTGGCTGGCTGAGAGCACCAGCAACCGGGCGGGCGGTGCATCCGTGTCGGAGCAGGCGGTCAGCAGGGGGCCGGTGGCACTGGCAGTTCCCAGCGCACTGATCAGGCGCAAAAAACGGCGCCGGCCCAGGCCGTGCCAGTTCAGGGAAGCGGGGGAGTGGGGGGCATGCATGGGGTGTTCTCAGGGAATCCAGACGTTGGTGATAGTGGCGCTGGCCCGCACCGGCTGCGCTACGGCCTGGCCCGCGTGCACGGCAAGCGTGGCACCGTCCGAACCCAGGTCCCAGAGCTGGCCGCGCAGAAATACATTGACGCCAGTGTGCACGCCCTGGCGCGGGGCGCGCGCCACCATGGCGTATTTCTGCCAGGCCTGGGCCTCGGTCAGGCGACCAATGTCACGGGTGTCGACATCGGCCGCATTGGGCGCACCGTTGTAGCCGCCCCAGGGCACCTGCCAGGCGCGGTCTCCGGCCGAGAACGAGGGCACGGCCATGAGCGTGGCCCCGGCCTGGCGTGCGTTGGCATAGGCCTGCGGATACCAGGCGTCGGCGCAGATCAGCAGCGCCAGGGTGCCGGCCGGGGTGTTGAACACCGGCAGCTGTCCGGTCGCACCTGCGTTTGTGAAGGTCTTTTCGTCGTCGATGGGGAAGGCCTTGATGACCAGGGGCGGCACGATGCGGCCATCGGGTCCGAACAGGGCACTCATGTTGACCAGCGGTGCGCCGGGGTGCACGCGCAGGTGGCCGTCCACCAGTTCGGGCTGCGGCAGCACGATGGAGCCAGCCACCACGTGCACGCCGAAGCGCCTGGACAGGTTGCCGAAAACGGCTTCGTACGAAGCAGCCATGGATTCGGCCTTGAGCGTGAACAGCGCCCATTTGTCCGGCGCCGCTACCGCCGGGGCCGTGGCCATGCGGTATAGGAAGCTGGGTAGGTGCGTCAGCGCCACGGTGGTCATGGCCGTGCCGACGTCGGCGGCATCGATGGCACTGCGTTTTTCGCCTTCGGCCACCAGCCAGGTGCCGGTGTACTCGGGAAACACGGCAATGGTCTTGGGGCCTTGCAGCCAGCCGGCATCGAAGGCGGCCTGGAGGTAGCTGGCCAGCTTGCGCTCCAGGGTGGTGGCGCTGGCGTAGTCCTGGGCCGTGAGCCAGGGTTGCAGGGCCAACAGGTTGCCCCGTCCTTGCGGGCTGCCCAGGCTGTGCATTTGCAGCGGTGCAGGGTCCGGGGACGGGGCGGTATCGGTCGGACGGCCCGCAATGGCCCACAGGAACCATGCCGCCCAGCAGGCCGCCAATGCGACAAGAACGAAACGGAGAACGCGCATGGGAAATGGAAGGAAGACAGTTGCGCGCACCTTAGCGCAAGCGCCAGGGCTTGTCTGTGCGGGTAAACCTCGGGGCGTAATGGCGTGGGTGAATGGCGCCTTACCACAGAAAAGTGCCAATTTTTCATGCTGCACGGCCCCACTTATGCACATTTTTTGGCAACAAAGTGCAAGCCTGCCATAACAGCGTGTTTTTCCGCTATCAATGCAATAGCGCTTGTAAGTTGTTGATTCATAAGGGTTTGATTTCGGTGCTGCAAATTCGTGCAATCCGATCAAAGCACGTATTCATGCGGGTTTGGCGTGGTCCACGGTGGGATATCAACAAAGTTATCCACAGGAAATCTGAATAGGAAGTGAATTTCAATAAAATCAAGCACTTAGCGCAAAAACCTCCAATTGGCATGCACAAGGTGCGCTAATTGCAGTTTTCGGGTCAGGCTGGCGTCAGCCCCCCGTCATGCCGCAGGATTCCAATGTGGCGTCCTCCGCGTTGGAGACGGCGCAACTGCCAGTGCATATGACCATGAACGCTTCTTCTTTCCTTTCCCGCCGCCAGGTTCTGGGCGGCGCAGTAGGCCTTTGCGCCTTTGGCTTGGCCCCCCTGGTCCATGCCCAAAGCCAGGACCCCATCGTTCTGGTGCAGACCGCAGCCCTGACTGGACCGCTGGGCGACCTGGGGCAGGAGTTCAGCAAGGGGGCGAGGGCGTATTTCGATGCGCTCAATGCCCGTGGCGGTATAGGTGGGCGCAACGTCAAGCTGGTGGTCCATGACGATGCCTACGATCCCAAGAAGACCGTGGAGATTGCCCAGGGTGTGATTGCATCGAACAACGCCTTTGCCTTCTTCGGTACCTTTGGTACACCCAACAACGAAGCCCTGATTCCGCTGGCCCAGGCCGCGGGCATGCCGGTGCTCATGCCCTACACCGGTGCAAACTCGGTGCGCTCGAAGAACTTCTCGGGCATCTTCAACCTGCGCGCCAGCTATGCCGACGAGGCCGAGCGTTCGGTGGAGCACCTGGCCACGGTGGGAATCGTGCGCATTGCGGTGCTGCACCAGAACAACGCGTTCGGCAAGGAATTCCTGGCGGCGGCGATGACTGCCATGGAAAAGCGTGGCCTCAAGCCGGTGTTGGTGGCCTCGGTCGAAAACGACGCCTCGGACGTGGCGGCCGCAGCCGATAAGGCTGCCACCAGCAGCGCCGAAGCAGTGTTGCTGGGGCTGGCGGGCAAGCCCGCCATCGAAACCATCAAGGGCATCAGTCAGCGTCGCCGTGGCCTGACCATGTACGGACTGTCGGTGCTGGGCACTGCGGCCAATATCAAGGCCCTGGGCAGCGCCGGAACCGGGGTGGCCATCACCCAGGTGATGCCGTTTCCGTCCAACGCTTCCTTGCCGCTGGTGCGTGAGTACCAGCAGGCCATGACGGCGGCCGGGGTCAGCGAGTATTCCCACCAGAGCCTGGAAGGTTTCGCCAATGCCAAGCTGGTGGCCGAAGGCCTGCGCCGGGCCGGCAAGACGATCACCCGGTCCAGCTTTGTCGCCGCCTTGGACGAGATGCGGGGCTACAACCTTGGGGGTATCACCGCGAGCTTCGGGCAGGGGGGTGTCAGCGCCTCGAAGTTCGTCGAGCTCACGCTCATCGGAACCCAGGGGCGCCTGATCAAGTAGGCGCCAGGTTTCAGCCCTGGGCGACGGGGCGGCTGGGGTCGGCGCACCATTCGCTCCAGCTGCCGGCAAACAGGGCGGTGGGGGCATAGCCAGCGATCACCATGGCCAGCACGTTGGGCACGGCACTGACGCCGCTGCCACAGTGGTGCACCACCTGCTCGGCTGTGCGTGTGCCCAGCAGGGCATCGAATTCCGCACGCAGCACATCGACCGGCTTGAAGCGGCCGTCGGCCGTGAAGTTGCTGGTGAAGGGGCGGTTCAGGGCGCCGGGAATGTGCCCGGCCTTCGGGTCCAAGGGTTCCACTTCGCCGCGGTAGCGGGGCGCACCGCGGGCGTCCACAATGTGCTGTGTGGGCTTGCCCAGCTTGGCATGGACCGTGTCCACGTCCAGTAGCGTTACCAGCGGCGCACCCAAGCTGAACGCTGCCGGTGTGGCCTGCGCCGCTGCACCCGATTCCACCGCGCCACCGGCGCCGACCCAGGCCTGCAGCCCGCCGTCCAGCACGGCCACGGCGCTGTGGCCCAGCCACTGCAGCATCCACCACAGGCGGCCGCAGTAGTTCACGCCCTGGCGGTCGTACACCACCACCTGGGTGGCGTTGTCCACGCCCTGGCTGGCAATCCACTGGGCGAAGGCTTCGCGCGTGGGCAGGGGGTGGCGACCGCCGTTGACCGCAGGCTTGCCACCCTTGGCACTCAGGTGCTCGTCCAGGTGGGCGTAGCGGGCGCCGGCAATGTGCGTTTCCGCAAACTGTGCCGGGCCGGCCGCCGGGTTGGTCAGCTCGAAGCTGCAGTCAAAGACGACCAGCGGCGCGCCGTTCTTTTGCAGGGCCTGGAGTTGTTCGACGGTGATGAGGGTGGAGTAGGTCATGGCTTCAGTGGTCCTCGGCAGGGGTTTGGGGGAGGGCGCGGGTGCGCAGCACGGTGGCCAGTATGCCGCTGATGACGATGAGCACAATGCCCCACCAGCCCAGCGGCGGAATCTGTTCGTCAAACAGGGTGACGCTGAAGAGGGATGCGAACACGATGCCCGAATACTGCAGGTTCGCCACCACCAGCGTGGCGCCCTGTCGGTAGGCGCGCGTCAGGCTCCACTGGCCCAACGAGGCCAGCACGCCGATGGGGATGAGCCAGGCTGCATCTTGCCAGCGCACGTCGCTCCAGGGCGTGGTGCCGGTGATGAGCATGCCCAGCAGTCCGATCAGGGTGGTACCGACCGAAAAGTAGAAAACGATACGTTCCTCGGGCTCCCCGGCCTTGCCCAGTGCCGTGACCTGCATGTAGGCCAGGGCCGCGCCCATGCCCGACATCATGCCCACCAGGCCGGCAAACAGCTGGGTGTGGTCGATGGTCGGGCGCAGGGCCATGAGCACGCCGACAAAGCCCAGCAGCACCGCCGCCAGCAGCGGCCCCTGGCGCTGGGGCGCATTGCCGTACAGTAGGCCGCCGCCGACGATGAAGGCCGCAATCCACATGCTGCTGGTGTAGTTCAGTGTCATGGCCGTGGCCAGCGGCAGATGGGCGATGGCGTAGAACCAGGTGCCCATGGCAAACACACCGGCAGCGCTGCGCGAGACATGCAGCATGGGCACCGGAGTGCGCCAGTCGATGCGCCGCAGGCGCAGCACCGTGCCCATGAACACCAGGGCCACCAAGCCGCGGTAGAACAGGATCTCCATGGTGCCGAAGCTGTGGGCCGCGTACTTGATGCCCACGGCCATCAGCGAGAAGAAGAAGGCGCCGAGCACCATCCAGGAAGCCTGCATCGTGATTGCCCATGAAAAATGCCGCAAGCCCGCTTGGAACTTGCGGCAATAGCTATTGAAAACGTAGCAATTGCAAGCTGCGCAGGGTTTCAGGCACCAAGGGCCTGCGCACCCATGCGCTGGCGGTACCACTCGTGGAAGTGCTGCATGCCGTCTTCCATGGGGCTCTGGTAGGGGCCGACTTCGTTGTCGCCGCGAGCCAGCAAAGCCCGGCGGCCTTCGTCCATGCGCTCGCCGATCTCGTCGTCCTCGATGCAGGTTTCCATGTAGGCAGCGCGCTGCGCCTCCACGAACTCGCGCTCGAAGGCGGCAATTTCCTCGGGGTAGTAGAACTCCACCATGTTCATGGTCTTGTCCGGCCCCATCGGGTGCAGGGTCGACACCGTGAGCACGTGCGGGTAGGACTCGACCATGATGTGCGGGTAGTAGGTGAGCCAGATGGCGCCGAAATCCGGGGCCTTGCCGCCACGGTAGTCCAGCAGTGCCTTCTGCCAGCGCTTGTAGACCTCGGAGCCGCCGCCGGCCTGCGCCGCGGCCAGGCCCTTGGCCACGCCCACGGTCTGTACCGAATATTCTTTCTTGAACTCCCACTGCAGGTCGTCGCAGGTGACGAAGCCGCCCAGGCCCGGGTGGAAGGGGGCCACGTGGTAGTCCTCCAGATAGACCTCGATGAAGGTCTTCCAGTTGTAGTTGCACTCGTGCATCTCCACGTGGTCGAGCACGAAGCCGTCAAAGCTCAGCGCAGCGCGCGGACCCATGCCGGCCAGGTCGGCTTCGATGTCGCGGCCGTTGTCCTCGAACAGCATGCCGTTCCATTCGCGTAAGCGGTAGTTGGCCAGGTTCAGGCAGGGGTCGTGGTCAAAATGGGGGGCGCCAATGAGCGTACCGGTCGCACTGGTGGGGCTTGCCTTGCCGCTGTAAGTCCAGTGGTGAATGGGGCAGACGATGTTGCCCCCGCCCTGCAGGCTGCCACGGCCCTTGAGCATGATGGCCTGGCGGTGGCGGCAGACGTTGGAGAGCAGCTCCACGCCCTTGGGGCTGCGGATCAGCGCACGGCCCCCCTTTTCCTGCGGCAGGGCGTAGTAGTCGCCCACCTCCGGCACGGCCAGGCTGTGCCCGACGTAACGGGGGCCCTCGCGGAAAAGTTGATGCATTTCCAGCGCGTAAAGGGCTGGATCGAAATAGCTTGAAACTGGTAGTTGGCTGACAGCCGGCTGCAGTTGAAGACTTAAATCAGACATGGGTGACCTGACCTAAAGACTCCCCACAGGGGGGTGCTGCGTCCCAAACGGATGAAAGGGCGAGCGGGTGAAACAAAAAGCGCAAAGCCCCCTGCTTGAGAAGTGCCCTGCGCCGCATTTAGGGGGCCGATTGTACCCCCACCCCCACAGCATCCCTGCCCACGGTAGGGTGCTTGCCCACCGGCCGCGCTGTGACCGGGTTCCATAGGCCTAAAATCGCTGCTTTTGCTTCGCGTTCGCGCGCACACCCATGCCCAAGGCTGCCAACACTCATCCCACCGCACCGAATGCCGCTGCCAGCTACGAAGCTGCCATGGCCGAGTTGGAGCGCATTGTGGACGCCCTGGAAACCGGTAGCCTGCCGCTGGAGGAAATGCTGAGCAGCTACCAGCGCGGTGCCGAACTGCTGACCTTCTGCCGTGCCAAGCTGCAGGCGGTGGAAGAACAGGTCAAGCTCATCGACGGCACCGTGTTCAAGCCCAAGCGCGCGTCCTGATTGCCATGACCGATTTTGATTTGTCCCCCTGGATGACCGCACGTCTGCAGCGCGTGGAGCGGGCCCTGGAAAGCTGGGTCAGCACCCAAGGTGACGACGGCGCCGCCGACCACCATGCACCCGCCGCCCTGGTGGATGCCATGCGCTACGCCGTGCTCGACGGCGGCAAGCGCCTGCGCCCCCTGCTGGTGCTGGCAGCACACGAGGCAGTGGCCTCGGCGAACCAGTCGCCTGCCGATAACGCAGCCTTGCGCGCGGCCTGTGCCGTGGAGCTTATCCATGCCTATTCGCTGGTGCACGACGACATGCCCTGCATGGACAACGACGTGCTGCGCCGTGGCAAGCCCACCGTGCATGTGCAGTTTGGTGAGGCCAGTGCCTTGCTGGCCGGCGATGCCCTGCAGGCCCTGGCCTTCGAGTTGCTGACACCGCAGGACGGATCGGTGCCACCGAGCGTGCAGGCGCGCTTGTGCGCCGTGCTGTCGCGTGCCTCGGGCAATGCCGGCATGGCCGGTGGCCAGGCCATCGACCTGGCCAGTGTGGGGCAGCCACTGACGCTGCCGCAGCTGCGTACCATGCACGAACTGAAAACCGGTGCCTTGCTGCAGGCCAGCGTGGTCATGGGGGCCGAATGCGCCGGTGCCAGCACCGCACAGATGCAGGCCCTCAAGGCCTACGGCGCCGCCATTGGCCTGGCCTTCCAGGTGGTGGACGACATACTGGACGTGACCGCCGACTCGGCCACCCTGGGCAAGACCGCTGGCAAGGACGCCGACAACGACAAGCCCACCTACGTCTCGGTCATGGGGCTGGACGCCAGCCGCGCCTACGCTGCCACGCTGCTGCATGAGGCATTGCAGGCGCTGGCCAGCAGCGGCCTGCCCGACACCCGCGCCCTGCAGGCCCTGGCCCGCATGGTGGTCGAGCGTTCGAGCTGATTTGCATGCCAAATAGGCCTCCAGCCCGCAAAGAATAAGCGCAACCAGCTATAAAAACAGTAGTAAAACCCATGCCGCATACGCCCTCCGTACCGCTGAGCTCCATCCAGTCCCCCGCCGACCTGCGCCTGGTACCGCGCCCGCAACTGCGCGCCCTGGCCGATGAACTGCGTGCTTACCTGTTGGACTCGGTTTCCAAGACCGGCGGGCACCTGAGCTCCAACCTGGGCACGGTGGAAATGACCGTGGCCCTGCACTACGTTTTCAACACGCCCGAAGACCGCATCGTCTGGGACGTGGGCCACCAGACCTACCCGCATAAGATACTCACCGGCCGGCGCGACCGCATGCACACCCTGCGCCAGCTCGGCGGCCTGTCGGGCTTTCCGCAGCGCGCCGAGAGCGAATACGACACCTTTGGTACCGCCCATTCCAGCACCTCCATCTCCGCTGCATTGGGCATGGCGCTGGCGGCCCGGCAGAAGGGTGAAAACCGCCACGCCATTGCGGTGATCGGCGACGGTGCCATGACCGCGGGCATGGCCTTCGAGGCCCTGAACCATGGTGGCGTGGAAGACTGCAAGCTGCTGGTCATCCTCAATGACAACGACATGAGCATCAGCCCACCGGTGGGCGCGCTCAACCGCTACCTGGCCCAGCTCATGAGCGGGCAGTTCTATGCCGCTGCCAAGAACGTGGGCAAGACCGTGCTCAAGGGCGCACCGCCCTTGTTCGAGCTGGCCAAGCGCATCGAGGAACATGCCAAGGGCATGGTGGTGCCGGCTACCTTGTTCGAGAAGTTTGGCTTCAACTACATCGGCCCCATCGACGGCCACGACCTCGATTCCCTGATTCCCACGCTGGAAAACATCCGCCACCTGCAGGGGCCGCAGTTCCTGCACGTGGTCACCAAGAAAGGCCAGGGCTACAAGCTGGCCGAGGCCGACCCCATTTCCTACCATGGCCCGGGCAAGTTTGACCCCGCCGTGGGCCTGCAGAAACCGGCCACGCCGCCCAAGACCACCTTCACCCAGGTGTTCGGCCAGTGGCTGTGCGACATGGCCGACAAGGACCAGCGCCTGGTGGGCATCACCCCGGCCATGCGCGAAGGTTCGGGCATGGTCGAGTTCCACAAGCGCTTTCCCGACCGCTACTACGACGTGGGCATTGCCGAGCAGCATGCGGTGACCTTTGCCGCTGGTCTGGCCTGCGAAGGCCTCAAGCCCGTGGTGGCGATCTACTCCACCTTCCTGCAACGCGGCTACGACCAGCTGATCCACGACGTGGCACTGCAGAACTTGCCGGTGGTGTTTGCGCTCGACCGCGCTGGCTTGGTGGGGGCCGACGGCGCGACCCACGCCGGTGCCTACGACATTGCCTACCTGCGATGCATTCCCAATATGGCCGTGGCCTGTCCGGCCGATGAAGCCGAGTGCCGCCAGCTGCTGAGCACCGCCTATGCGCAGAACCACCCGGTGGCGGTGCGCTACCCGCGCGGCAGCGGTGCCGGGGTGGTCCCTCGCGCCGACCTCGACGGCCTGCCTTACGGCAAGGGTGAAGTGCGCCAGCAAGGCCAGGGCGTGGCCATTCTGGCTTTCGGCACCTTGCTGTACCCGGCGCTCGAAGCCGCACAGGCCTTGGGTGCCACCGTGGTCAACATGCGTTGGGCCAAACCACTGGACACTAAGCTGCTGCTGCAGGTGGCGGCCCAGCACAGTGCGCTGGTCACGGTGGAAGAGGGCGCAATCATGGGCGGTGCCGGCAGTGCCGTGCTCGAAGCCCTGAACACCGCAGGCGTACTGCGCCCGGTGTTGCAGCTGGGTCTGCGTGACGAGTTCATTGAACACGGTGATCCGGCCAAATTGCTTGCCTTGCAAGGCTTGGACGCCGCGGGCATCGAAGCGTCGGTGCGGGCCCGCTTTGCCGCCGAGTTGCCCACTGCCGCGGTGGCCAAAGCGGCCTGAGCTGACACCAAACTTTCAGCTGTGCAGGCCCTTCGCTTGCAGAAAGCTGAAAGCCGCGCGATTGCATGTGAATTTCAAGGGAAAACCCGCGGCGTGACGTCGTTTGGCGTTCCTACAATGCGGTTTGACTAATTACCAGTCTGTCTTGCAGCCTTGGCTGCCAAGAACGTTTTAACCACCCTAGGAGTCAAACACATGGATCGTCGTTCCGCACTTAAAAACGCTGGCGTTGCTGGCGTTATTGCTGCCGGTGCCGCACCCGCCGTTCAAGCCCAATCGGCCAGCATTCGCTGGCGCCTGGCGTCCAGCTTCCCCAAGGCGCTGGACACCATTTTTGGTGCGGCCGAAACCTTCGCCAAGAAAGTGGGCGAAATGTCAGGCGGCAAGTTTGTCATCACCGTGCACCCCGGTGGCGAGCTGATGCCTCCCTTCGGCGTGGTCGACGGCGTGCAGAACGGTACCGTGGAAATGGCCCACACCGCCCCCTACTACTTCTTCGGCAAGGACGAAACCTTTGCCCTGGGTTGCGCCATTCCCTTCGGCCTGAACAGCCGCCAGATGACTGCCTGGCAGTACCAGGGCAACGGCCTCAAGCTCATGCGCGAGTTCTACGCCAAGTACAACATCGTCAGTTTCCCCATGGGCAACACCGGTGCGCAGATGGGCGGCTGGTACCGCAAGGAAATCAAGTCGGTCAAGGACATCAAGGGCATGAAGATGCGTATTGGTGGCTTTGCCGGCCGCGTGCTGGAACGCATGGGTGGCGTGCCCCAAAACATTCCCGGTGGCGAAATCTACACCGCGCTGGAAAAGGGCACCATCGACGCCGCCGAGTGGGTGGGGCCGTACGATGACCAGAAGTTGGGCTTCAACAAGGTTGCGCCTTTCTACTACTACCCCGGCTGGTGGGAAGGTGGCCCGCAGCTGGACCTGTACATCAACAAGGCTGCTTATGAAGGCTTGAGTGCCGAGAACAAGGCCATCGTAGAAGCGGCTGCGGCCTATGCCCACACCGAAATGCAGGCCAAGTACGACGCCAAGAACCCCGCTGCGCTCAAGCAGTTGGTCGGCCAGAAGGTCAAGGTTCTGCCCTTCCCCAAGGACGTGATGGACCTGGCCTTCAAGGAATCGATGGCCATCTATGCCGAACTGAGCGCCAAGAACGAAAACTGGAAGAAGGTCTACGAAGACATGGCCGCGTTCCGCAAGGACCAAAACCTGTGGTTCCGCTTCACCGAAGCGCGTTTCGACAGCTTCATGCAGGCACAGAAGCTGTAGTCTGAGTGCGTGGGCCGCTCAGGCGGTCCCACACCAAAGGAATAAAAGAACCGGGCTATGTGCCCGGTTTTTTTTGCCCATGCACCAAACGGTGCAGTACTCTGTGAAGAGGCTGAATGGCTATCATGGTCCCATGTACACCACTTTGTTGGCCATTGGCATCATCGTATTTCTGTCGCATTTCCTGTCGTTGACCTTCCGGAAGACGCAGATCCCGGATGTATTGGTCCTGATGTGCCTGGGCCTGTTGTTGGGGCCGGTCCTTGGCGTGGTGTCTGCCCAGGATTTCGGAAAGATCGGTCCTATCCTTGCCACCATTGCTTTGGTGGTGATTCTTTTTGAAAGCGGAACCTCACTGCGACTGGAGGTCATAGCCCGTTCATTGGGAACCACTGCAAAAATCACGATTGGTTGCTTCGTGCTGACCATAGCGGTAGTGGCGATTGTCGGTTGGGGATGGTTCAGCTTGCCAGTGGCCTCCGCATTGCTTCTGGGGGTGATATTGGGTGGCACCTCTTCGGCGGTGGTGATTCCCATGGTGCAGACCTTGCGTCTTGGAAACAAGACTTCGGCTGTGCTGGTGCTGGAGTCTGCATTGACCGACGTGCTGTGCATTCTGGGGGTGGTGGCCATGCTGCAGGCGTTGTCTGGCGCACAGGTAGAGCCTGGTCGGATTGTCGGGGGTGTATTGGCGTCCCTGCTTTTTGCCGTGCTCCTGGGTGTGCTGGGTGGGGTTGGCTGGTTGTTGATTCTGGGTAAGGTCCGCGACTTTCCCAACACCATTTCCTCCACCATTGCCTATGCATTCATCGTCTACGGATGCACCGAGTTCTTTGGCTTCTCGGGTGCGGTAGCGGCAATGGCCCTGGGTGTTACGCTGACCAACTACGAGCGCATGGGGTTGAGCCAACTGCGTCTTCTGCGACGGGAAGTAGAACCATTGACGCCCGCAGACCTGGCTTTTTTCCAGGAGGCAGTCTTTCTGCTGAAAACCTACTTCTTTGTGTACTTGGGGATATCCATTCAGTTCAAGGGCTGGGAATTTGTTGCCATTGCGCTGGTCATGGTCCTGATGATCTATGTCCTGCGCATCATTCTGGTACGGCGCGTGTTCTCTGCCCATGAGTACCGTCTGCGCGACGCATCCTACGCGTCGTTTCTGGCCCCCAAAGGCTTGGCTGCGGCGGTATTGGCCACCGTGCCCGCACAGCACGGCATTGAAGGCGCTGACGTTATCCGCGATGTCACGTACATGGTGATTCTGGTCAGCATCGTTCTTTCGGCTGTTCTGGCTGCGACCTATCCAGCAGGCCCTGTGCGCGCTTTTTTTTCCATCTTGTTAGGCAAGAAGGACGTTGCCGAGCGACCACACGAGTAACACGGTTCTTCAGGGGCATGCACCAGGCTCCTCAAGCTTTGGGCAGGAGCAGGAGTTGAAGCTCCGCCAGTGACGCGTACAAAGGTGTGCTGATGAGACGCGAGATGGCACTGGCCAGCAAAGCACTTGCCATCAGGCTCAATACCAGGGCATGCCCATCCACCATTTCCATGACGATGATGAAAGCCGTGAGGGGGGCTTGCGTCACAGCGGCCAGGAAGGCCGCCATGCCAAGGGCTATCAAGGTGGGTGGATTGGCATAGGAAGTCCACTGCGCCACGTCACCGCCCATGGCACCACCGATGGCGAGCGATGGCGCAAAGATGCCTCCGGGCACACCCGCCCAGGCAGTAAGCCATGTCGTAACGAATTTGAGCACCACATACAGTGCATTGGTGTCGCCCGTGTTTTCCAGCGCTGCCTTGGTGTGCGCATAACCACTTCCGAACGTTGCGCCTGCCGTGACTACGCCGATGATGGCAATACCCATTCCACACGCTGCAGCGAAGACCACGGGCCGCGCCGCCCGTTGCGCGCTGAACCAATCCGGTGAACGTCCCGCCAGCGATACAACCAGCAAGCGGGAAAACATGCCACCCAGGATGCCGCATGCCACGGACACCAGGATGCCCGGAAGCAGTGCACTCCAGCCAAAGCCCTCCACGTGAATGATGCCGAAGTAGCTGCCATTGCCATACACCGATACGCCCATGAGGCCGGCCAGCACGATGGCGGCGATGGTCAGGCTGTGGTTACGGTGCTCTGGCTTGCGTGTGAGTTCTTCAATCGCGAACATGACCCCGCCCAGCGGTGTGTTGAAGGCGGCGGCTATGCCCGCCGAACCACCGGCCACCAGAAGGCTGTGTTCACTGATCTGGGATCGCTTGGGTAACCAGCGGCGCACACTGTGCATGACGCCGGCGGCGATTTGCACCGAGGGGCCCTCACGACCCAGCGACAGGCCACCCAAGAGTCCCCAGGCGGTGAGAAGCATCTTGGCCAAGGAGAGTCGCAAAGACACGAAAAGGCCCCGCGTTTCATCGGTCACCGCGGGGTCTTGTGCCGCCATTGTTTGTGGAATTCCCGAGCCAGCAGCTCCCGGGAAATACCGCCGGGTTACCCAGACGATTGCCGCGGCTGTGGCCGGTGTCCACAGCAAGGGGGCCCACCAGTGGGCAGCCTGCAGTTGGAAAAACAAAGCCAGCGCATGCTCGGTGAGCCAGGTGAAACAGACGACGGTCAGCCCCGCCAGGGCGGCAAATGCAATGAACAGCGCGCGCCCTCGCCAGAGGTGGGTGTCATACAGCTCATTCCTGAACGTGGAATAAATATGGGGGTGCTGCCGCATTTCCTTGTCGCTCCAGTCATCACTGGGTGAATCATATATTGGTACAAATGTAATTTGCTATATTTGTAGCGGTGTATCGATGAAGCAACACAGAAGAAGGAGACCGGCATGAAAGTTGGACTGATCGGCTTTGGGAAGGCAGGTAGTGCAGTTGCCCATGTATTGAATGAGGATCCGCGTTATTCATTGGAGTGGATTGCCACGCGCAGCGGTAGCCCGAGTTCGGTGGAGCTCGGAGGAGCCAGCATCCCGGTGACGGCATTGGATCGAGAAACCTTGGCCGACTGGCTGGACCTCCACCCAGTGGACGCATTGGTGGATTTTTCGAATGCAGGCGCCGCGGCCGTTTACAGCACGGAAGTCATGCGCAGGGGCCTGACCTTGGTCACCGCGATTTCGTCGTATGACGAGGAGCAATTGGCGGAAATTCGCGCCATGGGGGAGCATGCCAAGGTGCTGTGTTCCCCCAACATCACTGTCGGCATCAACTTCCTGATCATGGCGGCACGGCTGTTGCGAGAGATTGCACCATTTGCAGACGTGGAAATTCTGGAGCAGCACTTCCGTGAAAAGCCCGAGGTGTCGGGCACTGCCAAGAAGATTGCCGAACACCTGGATGTTGGTGGTGAAAAAATCACTTCCATGCGCCTGGGTGGAATCGTGGGACACCATGAAGTCATCTTTGGCTTCCCATACCAGACAGTGCGGCTGATACACGATTCCATCAGGCGTGAGGCATTTGGCACGGGAGCTGCCTTTGCCTTGAACGAACTGCGCCACTGCGCCAACGGGTTCTATACGTTTGATGACCTGCTGATGAAACGCGTACGCGCACAGCTTATGCAGCCATAGCCGCACCAGCCGACTGGCGCGCGGAGGCACCGTATGATTTGGTCCTTCCGAGTTTTTGTCGCGCCCATGAAAAAATCATCGCCATCCGCCAAATCTCCTGACACCGCTACGGTGGTATTGCGTCAGTTCCGGGTGGTTTTCAATGCGGTACGGACGCATTTTCGCCAAATGGAGAAAGATACAGGGCTGGGTGGTGCACAGGTATGGGCGCTGAGCCTGGTGCACAGAACACCCGGTATTGGGGTTGGGGACATTGCCCTGGGCATGGAAATCCACCAGTCCACGGCCAGCAACTTGGTCAAAGTTCTGCTGAAGAAGGAGCTGATCTCCATGACCAAGTCTGCAGTAGACAAGCGCGTGGTGGAGTTGCGTGTAACCACAACAGGCAAGGCGGCGCTCAAGACGATTCCCGGTCCATTTGAAGGTGTGTTGCCGGATGCCTTGCGCCAGCTCGATGAAGCCACATTGGCCAGTCTTCACCACGACTTGGAAAAGTTGGTGAAAGTGCTGGCGGCCGACGAGGATGCCGGCAGTATTCCCCTAGCACACCTGTAATTCAAGGCAAGCGCTCCGTAAAGGATGCCTTAGATTTTCTCTGCGCTGCGCTGCGCTGGTGCTTGCACTGATGCGAGCTTGTGTGTCGCAGACCACTTGCTGCCCATGTTCTGGCCAGCTGCGTTGCGCCTGCGCGCTGGCCTAGTCCAGTCTCTGCTAGGCTTTCAGTACGGCGCGTCACGTAACCTGACTCCTGTCCATTGACGGCAACCACCGTGGGCGCCGTGTTTCCAGGTATTAGAATCCACTCAAACACATTTGTACAAATGCAATAAGTGACAGTGGATGGAGACAGGAATGCAGAAGAAGCTGTTGGTGGTTTTGGATGGCGGGCCATTGGACATGCATGTAGCCTCGCGGGCTATCGTGTTGGCGCGTGAACGACGCGCGGACCTGCGCGTACTCTATGTATGCCCTCCGCCTGTACCACTGGGCGAAGTCATCCCAACGGATGCAGGGATCGTCGTAGTGCCAGAACCCCCCGGCTCTGGCGAAGGAGCCCCCGGTATCAATGCGTTGGAGAAGGTGCGTGCGATGGCTGAAAGCGCTGGTGTGCATGCGCGTGTGCGTCGGTTGGAGCATCCGAGTCCTGCCAAGGAAATCACGCACCAGGCGTGGACCCATGGATGCGAATGGATTTTGGTCGCGGTGCACAGTGACAGCCTGTGGCAGCGCTTGTGCGGCAAGTCACTGAATGCAGAACTCCTTGCCTTGTCCAAGGTGCCGGTTTTGTTCTGCACAGAAGACACCCAGCGCAGTGGGCGCATGACCACTGGTCCTGCGGGCTTGCATGCGCGCTTGCGGCGCATCGAGTTGCGCGAGCGGCGGGCCCGCGAGTTGAACGACTAAAAAAATGAGGCCCCGGCAGGGCCTCAAAACGACTCACTTGGATCAGACCGCGTCGAACTCGCGGTGCATGCAATTATATTTGTACAAATGATTAGTTTGAAAAAAATTACTGCGTTTCATGGATCGCGAATCCTGCGGCCTTTGGGCATGGTGCTAGCCTGGCTCGTCATGGCAACGAATGCCTTCGCCCAGGCCAACCTTGGGCAGTCAATGACTGCGATCGAATGGTTGGGGGAGCCCGAACGGCGTCTCCATGCGCACATTGCAGACCTGCTTGAGGTAGAGACCGCAGCGGTGGGACAGCCCAACAGCAAGCGCACCACCACATGGGAGTCCCAGCAGTTCCGGATCGGTGACTGGAATGCCACGACCACTTTCCATGTCGTAGACGGTCGGGTGAAGCGTATGCTGCAGGAGGCAGTCGCGCCGCAGCAGTTTTGCGCCGAATCCTCGGATTGGGGGCCTGTCGGTTTGGAGCTGCGTGAGGCATTGGACGCTGCACCCATGGTCTATGCGCCGACAATGGTCTCTGGAGTGTGGCAGCAAGCAGCCCTTTGGCATGTGAAGCGGTTGACGGTGGTTTTGTACCGTACGCTCGTTGTGGATGGAGAGTGCCGGGTCAGAATGACTGTCCAATGAAATGGCAGCCTACTTGGCTGCCACAACCGTAGTAAAGGTTGCCATGACTGCACAGTTGCCATCTGAAAAAATAGCTCCGTTCTGGCATGCACTTACTGGTGAGCAAGTTCTCAGTACGCTGGACGTTGGTGCTAAGGGCTTGAATGGTTCAGAGGCGCAGAGGCGCTTGCTGCAGCATGGGCCGAATCGCTTGCCGAGTGCGCGGCAAAAAAAGGGCTGGCAACGATTTCTCCTGCAGTTTCACAACGTATTGATATACGTTTTGTTGGTCTGTGCAGGCACCACAGCCATTCTGGGCCATTGGGTAGATACAGGCGTCATATTGGCAGTGGTATTGGTCAATGCGGTCATCGGCTTTGTTCAGGAGGGAAAAGCTGAGAAGGCCATGGATGCCATACGTCACATGCTTGCACCCAGCGCCAACGTGCTGCGCGAGGGGGCGCGCAGGACTGTTCCTGGAGAGTCCCTTGTCCCTGGGGACATCGTCATGTTGGAGGCGGGTGACAAGGTGCCCGCTGATTTGCGCTTGTTGCAGGCCCATGGACTTACCGTGCAGGAGGCCATCCTGACAGGTGAATCAGTGCCTGCACTCAAGCAGTCTGAAGCAGTGTCTGAAGACGCACCGCTGGGTGATCGCACGAGCATGCTTTTTTCCGGCACCTTGATCGCGGCCGGTCAGGGGCAAGGTGTGGTGGTGGCCACAGGGGCGCTGACTGAAATTGGGCGCATTAGCGGAATGCTCGCCTCTGTGGAGACGCTCACGACGCCGTTGGTCAGGCAAATGGGAGAGTTTTCCAGGTGGCTGACGGTCTTCATACTATTGGTTGCGGGCCTGTTGCTGGCCTATGGCTATTTCGTGGGTCATCACCCCTTTACCGAGCTGTTCATGGCAGTTGTTGGTTTGTCGGTTGCCGCAATACCGGAGGGGCTTCCGGCGGTACTGACCATCACGCTGGCTGTGGGGGTGCAGTCCATGGCGCGCCGCCACGCGATTGTTCGGCGCTTGCCTGCCATCGAAACCATTGGCTCTGTATCGGTGATATGCACCGACAAAACGGGGACCTTGACACGCAACGAAATGATGGTGGTTTCAGTGCTGACCCACCAGCACTGCTTCGCATTGGATGGCGATGGCTACATGCCAGAGGGAGATTTGCACCTGAAGGATGTCAAGGTTTCGGCAAAGGAGCATGGTGTTTTGATCGAAATTGCACGGGCAACTGCACTGTGCAATGACGCACAACTTGGACAGAAAGACGGCGTTTGGCGTGTGGAAGGCGATCCTATGGAAGGGGCGCTGCTGGCTTTTGCAGGGAAGATTGAACCTATGCTGTGCCAGACCGCTTCGGCGTGGACGCGCACGGACGTTATTCCTTTCGATGCCAAGCACCGGTTCATGGCAACCCTGCACCACGACCACGACCAGCACGCGTTCGCATTCGTCAAGGGTGCCCCAGAACGCCTGCTGGAAATGTGTCGCCATCAGCGCACTGTGGACGGAGCTACTGTGCCGTTGGATGTGGGGTATTGGACTGCACAGGCAGGCATTCTGGCTGCGCAAGGGCAACGCATTCTGGCGATTGGTGTTCGTTCGCTTGTCCCGTCGCATACCGTTTTGGAACATGCCGACATCGACGGTTCGCTGACCTTGCTGGGCATGGTTGGCATGATCGATCCGCCCCGCTCGGAAGCCATTGTTGCCATTCGGGAATGCCACTCGGCAGGTATCGGTGTGAAGATGATTACCGGAGACCATGCGCAAACGGCGCAAGCCATAGCCCGGCAGATTGGACTTGCCAACACGTCGCTGGTACTGTCTGGCGCTGACCTAGATGCCATGGACGAAGCACAGTTGAGGCACGCAGTGCTCGCGTGTGATGTTTTTGCACGCACCAGTCCGGAGCACAAGCTGCGACTCGTGACCGCCTTGCAGTCCCACGGGATGACTGTGGCCATGACGGGAGACGGGGTGAACGATGCCCCCGCGCTGCGGCGGGCAGACGCCGGTATCGCCATGGGAAAAAAAGGTTCCGAGGCCGCGAAGGAGGCTGCTGAACTTGTGCTGGCCGACGACAATTTCGCGTCCATAGTCTCTGCTGTACGCGAAGGGCGTACGGTCTATGACAACATCCGCAAGGTCATCAGCTGGACACTACCCACCAACGCGGGTGAGGCCATGACTGTGATCGTGGCACTGTTGTTTGGCCTGACGCTACCGGTGACGCCAGTGCAAATACTCTGGATCAACCTGATCACAGCCGTTACGCTCGGAATTGCTTTGGCCTTTGAGCCAACAGAGCGCAACACCATGCTTCGGCCTCCCAGGGAAAGGGGGGAGTCGCTGCTCAACGGCGAACTGGTATGGCACATCCTGCTGGTCTCCATACTGTTCCTGTGCGGTGTGTACGGCATATACGCCTATGCCATGGGCCGTGGCTATTCGCTGGAGCTTGCCCGTACCTTGGCGGTCAATACCCTGGTGGTCATGGAAATATTCCACCTGTTTTTCGTGCGCAATTTTTACAGTACATCCCTGAACTGGAAGGCCGTGCGCGGCACGCCTGTGATCTGGGGTGTTGTAGCCACAGTCACCGTCGCCCAGTTGGCTATCACGTACGCACCACCATTGCAGGGCATCTTTGAAACTGAGTCTGTTCCCATCTTGGATGGGATGCTGGTATTGGCAGTTGGAGTTGCATTATTCGCCATGGTTGAGATTGAGAAAAAAATTCGACTCAATTGGCAAAGTTCAACCAGCTAGCAGATTCTTCAAATCTAGCTGTTCACTATCCCCGGCTGTGCCGAGGAGGTTGCAAGTGACTATCCATGCGTCAGACCGTACTGCACAATGTAAGTAAGCGCACCGCACGCATAGCCGATAAGCGCAAGCCAGCTAATGCGTTTGACATACCAAAAGAAGTCAATCTTTTCCAAACCCATGGCTGCCACGCCTGCCGCAGATCCAATGATTAATAGTGAGCCACCTGTGCCAGCACAGTAGGCCATGAATTCCCACAGGAAGCTGTCGGTGGGGTACTGCTCCAGGCTGTACATGCCCATACTGGCGGCAACCAGGGGCACGTTGTCGACTATGGCACTGACCATTCCAATCAATAACACAATAATGTCTTGCCGCCCCACAGTGGTGTCAAGCCACTTGGCAATGTCAGACAGGATGTGGGTGTGCTCCAGCACAGCCACGCTCAGCAGGATGCCGATGAAGAACACGATGGAGCTCATGTCGATGCGGGTGAGCGCCCGTGCCAGGGTGAGGCGCTGTTTCTTCAGGTCTTCGGTCTTGCGGTGTACCAGGTCGCCCACCAGCCACAAGGCACCCAAGCCCAGCAAAATGCCCATGAAGGGTGGCAAGTGAGTGATGGTCTTGAAGACCGGGACAAGCACCAAAATCGACAAACCCATGAAGAACATGAGGTTGCGCTCGAAAGCACTGGTTTCGAAGGGCTCTTCATCTAGGTTGCGTTGGGCAGCGATGACAGGACGCTTGCCAAGTACCATGGCGGTTACCATCAAAGGCACCAACAGGTTGACCAGTGAAGGCAGGAACAGGCCTTTCATGATTTCTACAGCCGTGATCTGCCCCCCGATCCACAGCATGGTGGTGGTGACGTCGCCAATCGGTGACCAGGCACCCCCGGCATTGGCCGCAATGATGATGATGCCGGCAAAGAACAGGCGGTCTTCGCGCTTGTCGAGCAGCTTCTTCATCAGCGACACCATGACGATGGTGGTCGTCAGGTTGTCGAGGATGGCACTGAGGAAGAAGGCAACGAAGCCAACCATCCACATCAGGCTGGAGAGCTTCTTTGTCTTGATGCGTGAGGTAATGACCTCGAATCCATTGTGTGCGTCCACTACTTCGACGATAGTCATGGCACCCATGAGGAAGAACACGATTTGTGCCGTGCCCATGAGCGATTCGTTGAGGTGCTCACCGACCAGGTGGGCATCGCCCTGGCCCAGGGCATAGACCGTCCACAGCAGCCCGGCGCCCAGCAGGGCGCTGGCCGATTTGTTGATGTGCAGCGGGTGTTCAAGTGCAATGGCGGCGTAGGCCAGCACAAAGATGATGACAAGGGTGGTCAGCATGCCGTCTCCTTGGGGGGTATGGAAAAAGGGGCCCCGCAGGGCCCCTTGCTGTGTCGGACCGTGTCAGGGCTTTTTCTTGGCGTCTTTTTCCGCCTCTTCCAGCATGGCCTTCATGGGGTCGTCTTCCTTGGCGGCATCGGTGGCAGTCCCTGGGTCGGGCATTTCGCCTTCCTTGGCATCTCCATCGGTCGCGCCTTCCAGGGCTGCTGCTGGGTCGGGTTCGCCCTCGGCACCGGGCATTTCCAGCTGCTCCATGATTTGGTCGGCATTGAGCGTCTCGGTCTTCTCGATACCGCCGGTGACCAGCACTGGGAACGTCATGACCAGCACGAGCATGATCAATTGCAGAACGATGAAGGCGATGGAGCCCTTGTAGATTTCCACGGTCTTGACCGAAGGAATCAGCTTGCCGGTGACGCGGTCCTTGTAGTCGAACTTGGCGGCCACGCTGCGCAGGTAGAACAACGCAAAGCCAAAGGGCGGGGTCAGGAACGAGGTCTGCAGGTTCATGGCGATTATCACGCCGAACCAGATCATGGCCTGGTCTGGGGTCATGCCGGGAACGATGCCGGGCAGCAGCTTCTCGGCCACGGGGGCCAGTAGCGGGATCACGATGAAGGCGATCTCGAAGAAGTCGATGAAGCAACCGAGGATGAACACCAGAATGTTCACCACGATCAGGAAGCCCCAGGCACCACCGGGCATGCTGGCGAACAGGTGCTCGACCCAGATGTGGCCGTCGGCCGCGTTGAAGGTGAAGCTGAACACGGTGGAACCGATCAGGATGAACAGCACGAAGCTGGCCAGCTTGGCGGTGTTTTCCAGCGCCTGCTTCATCAGGCTGGCGGACAGGCGCTTCTTGCCAATGGCCAGGATCAATGCACCCAGCGCGCCCATGGCGCCGCCCTCGGTGGGGGTGGCCACACCCAGGAAGATGGTGCCCAGCACCAGGAAGATCAGGATCAGCGGTGGCATCAGCACAAAGGTCACTTGCTCGGCCAGGCGCGAGAGCAATTTCAGACCGGTGAGCTTGTTGACGATGGCCAGGGCCAGGCCGGTGAGCGAGGCCAGTGTCAAGGACATGATCACGATTTCATCGCCCGGCGACTTGGTGGCGCGTTCCAGCCATTGGGTCATCAGGCCGTCGTGCACCTGGGCCCAGCCGTAGCCCACGCCGGCACAGATGAGCACCAGTGCCAGCAGCGACTTGTGGCCCGATGCACCGTTGTCTTCCTTGTACAGCAAGGCCTCGGGTGGCAGGGCTGGCACCATGGCGGGCTTGAAGATGGCCACGGCCACGATGAAGGCGATGTACAGGCCCACCAGCAGCAAGCCAGGAATCAGGGCGCCGGAATACATGTCACCCACCGAGCGGCCCAACTGGTCGGCCAGCACGATCAGCACCAGCGAAGGCGGAATGGCCTGCGCCAGCGTGCCCGAGGCGGTGATGGCGCCGGTGGCAATGGTGCGGCTGTAGCCGTAGCGCAGCATCACGGGCAGGGAGATGAGTCCCATGGAAATAACGGCAGCAGCCACCACGCCTGTGGTAGCGGCCAGCAGGGCGCCCACCAGGATGACAGCGATGGCCACGCCACCGCGCACGGGGCCGAACACCTGGCCTACCGTTTCCAGCAGGTCTTCGGCCATGCCGCTTCGCTCCAGGATGATGCCCATGAAGGTGAAGAACGGAATGGCCAGCAGGGTGTCGTTCTGCATGATGCCGAAGATGCGCAAGGGCAGCGCCTGGAACATGGCCGCGGGGAAGATGCCGGCCTGGATGCCGACAAAGCCCAGCCCCAGGCCGGTGGCAGCCAGACCGAAAGCGACGGGAAAGCCTGTCAGCAACACGGCAAACAGGGTGATGAACATGATGGGCACAAACTGTTGTGCCAGGAAGGTTTCTTGCATTACTTGGTACCTCCGAGCTGGGCTGCGGCCTGGGCTTCAAGTTGCTCCAGGTGCTTTTGTTCGTCGGACTTGGTGTCTTCGCTGTTCAGCACGTCGGGGCCCTTGCCGGTGAGGAAGGCCAGGCGCTTGATGAGTTCGGACACGCCCTGCAGCATCAGCAAGGCAAAGCCCACGGGGATGAGCAGGTAGGCGGGCCAGCGGATCAGGCCGCCGGCGTTCTGCGACATTTCACCGCTGGTGAAGGCCTGCAGGAAGAAGGGCCAACCCAAGGAGATGCCGATGATGCAGAACGGAAACAGCACGGCCACGATGCCGACCACGTCCACCCAGTTGCGTCCGCGGTCGGACAGCTTGCTGGAGATGAAGTCAATGCGCACATGGGAGTTCTTCAGGAAACCGTAGCTGGCCCCCAGCATGAACACGCCGGCAAACAGGTACCACTGGATTTCCAGCAGGCCGTTGGAGCTGCTGTTGAAAAACTTGCGGACCAGTGCGTTGCCGGCACTGATGAGGGTGGTGGCCAGAATGAGCCACATGGTGAGTTTGCCGACCAGAGTGCTGAGCTTGTCGATCAGCCTGGACAGCGAGAGCAATGGTGCCATTGTCGTCTCCGTTTGTTATGGGACGGACATACCGTGCGCGCACGGAAATCCGCAGGAACAGGCGGGAGTCTAAGGGGAGTCGGTGCCTTGTGGGCTGAATAAAGGCTGACGGTGCACCGACAAGGCGGTGAAACCCATAGCGATTGCGGGAAAACCCCTAGACTGGTTCGAGGGCTGTGGCCGTGGTGCACTGGTATTTACATGCCAAATTGGCATGTAGCCCGCATAAACTAAGCGCGGGTAGCTATGAAATACGTAGCAGATCGGATGCCGGCAATGGTCAGCAGCAACGAACCCAGCAGGTGCATGCTGGCAGTGCCCAGGGCCAGGGCGTAGCGTTGCTGGCCCAGCATGGCCACCACTTCGGCCGAGAAGCTGGAAAAGGTGGTCAGTGCACCCAGAAAGCCGGTCACCAGCGCCAGGCGCCAGGCCGGGTGCAGTTCGGGCAGTGCCTGGAACACGGCCACACACACGCCAATCAGATAGCCGCCAATCAGGTTGGCTGCCAGCGTGCCCAGGGGCAGGCTGCTGCCGACCACCACGCCGCTGGGGTTGAGCCACAAGCCCAGCTGCCAGCGTGCCAGCGCACCGGCGCTGGCACCCAAGCAGATGGCCAGTACCTGGAGCATCATTTCTGGGACGAGGGAGGTGTGTAGGGCTGGTCGCCA
Source organism: Rhodoferax sp. (assembly GCA_008015235.1). GTDB lineage: Bacteria > Pseudomonadota > Gammaproteobacteria > Burkholderiales > Burkholderiaceae_C > Allorhodoferax. The sequence continues at coordinate 46,059 of SSFF01000016.1, forward strand.
ACGGTGAGACCATTGGTCGACAGGCGTGTGGCGGTGGCGGGTTTGATGCCCTTGACCCGTGCCATGAAATCGGCCCAGTCCTTGAACAGGCCTTTTTCACGCGCCTGCAGGATGCGGGCAGTCTGGCTCGGCCCCAGTCCCTTCACGCCGTCGAGCTCGGCTTCGGTGGCAGTGTTCACGTCGACGGCACCGGCAGTGGCCGATCCGGCCAGGGCTGCCAGCAGTGCCAGGGCGCGCAGTAGGCGGTGCAGCGTGGGCATGACCGGACCTGTGTCAGCCACGCGCGTGCAGCCACTGCACGTATTTGCTCACACCGGTTTGCACGTCCACGAACTGGTGGTCGCAGCCGGTGGCACGCAGGGCCGTGAGGTCGGCCTGGGTGTAGCACTGGTACTTGCCGCGCAGCGCGTCGGGGAAGGGCACGTATTCCACTAGGCCTTGGGCCGCAATGTCGGCCAGGGGCAGGGCGGCTTCGCCGCGCAGGCTGCGCATGGCGTTGACCACCGAGCTGGCCACGTCGTTGAAGGGCTGGGCCCGGCCCGAGCCGAGGTTGAAGATGCCGACCTGGGACGGGTTGTCGAAGAACCACAGGTTCACGGCGACCACGTCGTCAATGAACACGAAGTCGCGCATCTGGCCACCTGCGGCGTAGCCGCCGTACTCGCCAAACAGCTTGACCTTGCCTTCGGCCTGGAACTGGTGGTACTGGTGGAAGGCGACGCTGGCCATGCGGCCCTTGTGCTGCTCGCGGGGGCCGTAGACATTGAAGTAGCGGAAACCCACCACCTGGTGGGTGCGTCCGGCCTTGGTGCGCTCGAACTGGTTGCCGCACTCGCGGCGCATGCGCTGGTCGAACAGCAGCTTGGAGTAGCCGTAGACGTTGAGCGGGGCTTCAAAGGCCGGGTCTTCGCGGAAAGTGTCCGAACCACCGTAGGTGGCAGCGCTGGATGCGTACAGCAGGCGTGCACCACGCTTCTGGCACGCCTGGAACAAATGCCAGGACAGCGTGTAGTTGTTGGCCATCATGTACTTGCCATCGCTTTCCATGGTGTCGCTGCAGGCGCCTTCGTGGAACACGGCTTCGATCTGGCCGTAGTGGCCGGCGGCAAACTCGTCGTAGAAGCTGTCGGCGTCCACGTAGTCGGCAATCTGCAGGTCGGCCAGGTTGCGGAACTTGTCGCCCTGCTTGAGATCGTCCACCGCAATGATGTCGGTGAGACCGCGGGCGTTGAGCCCGGCAATGATGTTGCTGCCTATGAACCCGGCAGCTCCGGTGACGACGATGCGTGTCATGCAAAAAGCTCCTCAAACGATACGGCGGCGGTGCCGAACTTGCCGACCACGATGCCCCCGGCGCGGTTGGCATGGGGCACGGCGTCGCGCAAGGGCATGCCGGCACCCACCAGGGCGGCCATGGTGGCAATGACGGTGTCCCCGGCACCGGTCACGTCGAACACTTCGCGCGCCTGGGCGCTCACATTCAGTTCACCCGCGGCGTCGAACAGGGTCATGCCTTCTTCGCTGCGGGTCAGCAGCACGGCGTCGAGCTGCAGGTCAGCGCGCAGCTGGTGCGCCTTGGCGCGCAATTCGGCTTCGCTGCCCCAGTGGCCCACCACCTGCTGCAGTTCGGCCCGGTTGGGGGTGATGACAGTGGCGCCGCGGTAGCGCGAGTAGTCGGCGCCCTTGGGGTCGATCAGTACCGGTTTGCCGGCCGCACGGGCGCGGGCAATCATGTCGCTCACGTGGGCCAGACCGCCTTTGCAGTAGTCCGAGAACAGCACTGCGTCGTGGTCGGCCAGCAGGCGGGCAAAGGTTTCGGTCTGTGTGGCCAGCACCTCGGTCTTGGGGACGTTCTCGAAGTCGAGGCGGATCAGCTGCTGCTGGCGCCCGATGACGCGCAGCTTGACAGTGGTCTGCAGGTCGGCATCGCGGCCGAAATGGGTGCGGATGCCGGTCTTGGCGACGATGCCTTCGAGCTTGTGGCTGGCTTCGTCGTCACCGACCACGGTCAGCAGCGAAGCCTGGGCACCGAGTGAGGCAGCATTGAAGGCTACGTTGGCGGCACCGCCACAGCGTTCTTCTTCGCGCGTGATGCGCACCACGGGCACCGGGGCTTCGGGGCTGATGCGGTCCACCGCGCCGTACCAGTAACGGTCCAGCATGACGTCGCCCACGACCAGGACGCGTGCTGCAGAGAGGGTTGTCTTGTTGAGGTTCATGCGGTCTGTCATCAGAGCTCTTCGACACGGCGTGCCGGGTAACTGTCCCAGGTTTGGCAACCGGGACACTGCCAGAAATGTTGCTTGGCTTCAAAGCCACAGGCGGCGCAGCGGTAGCGCGTGAGGGGCTTGACGGCGTGGTCCAGTGCGCGCTGGACCTGGGGGTGAAACTGCTCATGCTCCAGCTTTTCCCCCGCGATCCATTTGGCCGCGGCGACCAGGGATGGCTCCTTTTCCAGGTGCTGCACGTACCAGTCGCGTGCGCATTCGGTGGCGTCGGCGCCTTGCAGCAACACGATGGCATCGAGCACGTCCAGTGAGGGCTGCGGACCGCGGTAGATGGCCAGCAGCTTGTCCAGCGCCGGGGCCTGCTGTCCGCAGGCCTGGGCGTACTGGGCCAGCAGCGGGGCGATTAACGGGCTGGCCTGCGGCGCCTGGTCCAGCGCTTCCATCAGCACTGCAAAAGCTGCATGGGTTTCCCCTTGGCCGTGCAGCAACTTGGCTTGCTCCATGCGGGCGCGTGCCGACTGCGGGGCGGTTTGGATGGCTTGTGCGTACAAGTCCAGAGCCTGTTCGGTGTGTCCCTGTTGCTGCAGCGTCTGGGCCTGCTCACACAGGTAGTGGGCCAGACGGGTGCCGAAGTCGCCCTGGCCGCTGGCCTGCAGGCGCTGGGCCACGCCAGCGGCCTGGGCCCAGTCGCGGCTGCGCTCGTAGTTGGCCAGCAGGGCCAGGCGGGCCTGTTCTTCAAAACGGGTGCCTTCGAGCTTGAGCAGGGCCTCTTCGGCACGGTCGAGCAGGCCAGCTTTGAGGTAGTCCAGTGCCAGCGCGTGCTGGGCGCGGTGCCGGTCATCCAAGCTCAGGTCGGCGCGTGAGAGCAGGTGCTGGTGCACGCGCACGGCACGCTCGTACTCGCCACGGCGGCGGAACAGATTGCCCAGCGCGAAGTGCAGCTCCGATGTGTCGGGATCGTTCTGTACCGCTTCGATGAAGGCGTCAATGGCCTGGTCCTGCTGTTCATTAAGCAGGAAGTTGAGGCCTTTGAAGTAGGCTTTCGGGGCTTGCTGGTTTTCCAGCTTGAGCTGGCGGATGTCCATGCGCGAAGCCAGCCAGCCCAGGCCAAAGGCCAGCGGCAGGCCCAGCAGCAGGGTGCTCAGTTCAAATTCCATCGGGAGGCAGTCTCAGTTCGGTCGGTGTCTGCACGGCAGTTGGCAGGCCTTGGCGCGCCTTGGCTGCATCACGTCGATGGCGCCACCAGCGCGGCACCATGGCCACAATGCCCAGCATCACGCCGATGCAGAAGGCGCCCAGCACTACCAGAATCAGCGGTCCCGTCCATTGGCGACCGAAGAAGAAGTGGACCGTGACGTCGCCCTGGTTATTCAGGGTAAAGGCGAACAGGGTAAAGAAAATGGCCGCTTTCAGCAGGGTGCGAAAGAGCCAGGCCAGGTGTTTCATGGATCTCCTCGCAGGCGAGGTGATTCTAGCGCCGTGGTCCAGCCTCTTAGGCCTTGGACTGCAACTCGGCGGTGCGTTTGTCCACGGCTTCGCGCAGGGCCTTGCCGGGTTTGAAATGGGGGACGCGCTTTTCCGGAATGGCCACGCTTTCGCCACTGCGGGGGTTGCGGCCCATGCGGGGCGGGCGCCGGTTGATGGAGAAACTGCCGAAACCGCGGATTTCGATGCGGTGACCACGCACCAGGGCATCGTTCATGGCGTCCAGAATGGCTTTCACGGCGAATTCGGAGTCGCGGTGATTCAGCTGGACAAAACGGTTGGCCAGTTCTTCAACAAGGTCAGAGCGGGTCATGGCGGTGTACTCAGGAAAAAGAAAAAACGGCCGGACGCCCAAATTGGTCTTGGGGCAACCGGCCGTTTGATCAGGTTTTACAACAGCTGATTAGTTGTTGTTGTCCAGCTTGGCGCGCAGCAGGGCGCCCAGGCTGGTGGTGCCGGCGTTGCCGGAGTTTTGGCTCAGGGAAGCCATGGCTTCGTTCTGGTCTGCCACGTCCTTGGCCTTGATGGACAGCTGGATGTTGCGGGTCTTGCGATCCACATTGACAACCACAGCGGTCACTTCGTCGCCTTCTTTCAGCACGTTGCGTGCATCTTCCACGCGGTCGCGGCTGATTTCAGAGGCGCGCAGGTAGCCGATGATGTCGTCACCCAGGTCGATTTCAGCGCCCTTGGCGTCCACGGTCTTGACCTTGCCGGTCACGGTAGCGCCCTTGTCGTTGATCGACACGAAGGTGGTGAAGGGGTCGGAATCCAGCTGCTTGATGCCCAGGGAAATGCGCTCGCGCTCCACGTCCACGGCCAACACGATGGCTTCGACTTCCTGGCCCTTCTTGTATTCGCGTACGGCGGTTTCGCCGGACTCGTTCCAGGACAGGTCGGACAGGTGCACCAGGCCGTCGATACCGGCAGCCAGACCCACGAACACGCCGAAGTCGGTGATCGACTTGATGGGGCCCTTGACGCGGTCACCGCGCTTGGTGTTTTGGGCGAATTCTTGCCAGGGGTTGGCCTTGCATTGCTTCATGCCCAGGGAGATGCGGCGCTTGTCTTCGTCGATTTCCAGAACCATGACTTCGACTTCGTCGCCCAGGGACACGATCTTGGAGGGAGCCACGTTCTTGTTGGTCCAGTCCATTTCAGAGACGTGCACCAGACCTTCGATACCGGGTTCGAGTTCCACAAACGCGCCGTAGTCGGCGATGTTGGTGATCTTGCCGAACATGCGGGTGCCGGAGGGGTAGCGGCGGTTGACGCCCATCCAAGGATCGTCGCCCATTTGCTTGAGGCCCAAGGACACGCGATTCTTCTCGGTGTCGAACTTGAGGATCTTGGCAGTGATCTCTTGACCGGCTTGCACCACTTCGGAGGGGTGGCGAACACGGCGCCATGCCATGTCGGTGATGTGCAGCAGGCCGTCGATGCCGCCCAGGTCCACGAAAGCACCGTATTCGGTGATGTTCTTGACGGTACCTTGAACGATGGAACCTTCCTTGAGGTTTTGCATCAGCTTGGCGCGCTCTTCGCCCATGGAGGCTTCCACCACGGCGCGGCGGCTCAGCACCACGTTGTTGCGCTTGCGGTCCAGCTTGATGACCTTGAATTCCATGGTCTTGTTTTCCCAGGGAGACAGGTCCTTGGTGGGACGTGTATCGACCAGGGAGCCGGGCAGGAAGGCGCGGATGCCATTGACCAGAACGGTCAGGCCGCCTTTGACCTTGCCGGAGGTGGTGCCGGTGACGAATTCGCCGGATTCCAGGGCCTTTTCCAGGCTCATCCAGGAAGCCAGGCGCTTGGCGGTGTCGCGGCTGACGATGGTGTCGCCGTAACCGTTTTCCATGGCGACGATGGCCACGGAAATGAACTCGCCCACTTGAACTTCGAGTTCACCTTGGTCGTTCTTGAACTCGGACAGAGGCACATAGGCTTCCGATTTCAGGCCAGCGTTGACGACGACGAAGTTGTGTTCGATGCGAACGACTTCGGCGGTAACGACTTCACCAATCTTGGTTTCGGAACGCTTGAGGGACTCTTCAAAGAGGGCTGCGAAAGATTCAGACATGTTGTTGTGCGGGGTGAACCGCAAGTTGCTCACGGCGTACACCGTGGGTTAGGTTGTAGAACCGTACAGCCAGTGCGCTGGCGCGCGAGAGGAGCTGTACGGGCCCGGGTTGCGTGCAGCCGATGGATGCACGACTTTTTGCTGTCGCCAGCTGCTTTACTTTTCAGAAAACGGCTGCTTGCCTTGCCACCAGTCCAACACCTGTACGACCGATTCCTCGATCGAAAGTTCGGAGTTGTCCAGCAACTGGGCATCCTGCGCAGGCCTCAAAGGGGCGACGCTGCGATTCATGTCGCGGGCGTCACGCTCTTCCAAGTCGGAGCGAAGACTGTCAAGTGTAGCTGGAATTCCTTTTGAAATCAACTGCTTATGGCGGCGCTCGGCGCGTTTCTGGGCGCTGGCGGTGAGGAAAACCTTGAGCGGTGCGTTGGGGAAGATCACCGTGCCCATGTCGCGGCCGTCGGCCACTAGGCCGGGCAGGCGGGCAAAACTGTGCTGGAACGCCGTCATGGCCGTGCGAACCGGGGGCAGGGCCGCCACGCGCGAGGCGTTCATGCCGGCTTCCTCGGTGCGGATGGCCTGGGTGACGTCGTCGCCATCCAGAAACACGGTCATGCCCTCAAAGCGGATGTCGAGCGTGCCTACCATGTCGGCCAGCGCCTGGGCGTTGGCTTCGGAGATGTCCATGCCGCGCCGGATGGCAGCCAGCCCGGTGATGCGGTAGAGCGAGCCGGAGTCGAGCAGGTGGTAACCCAGGCGTTCGGCCAGCACCGTGGCCAGTGTGCCCTTGCCCGAGGCTGTGGGGCCATCGACGCACAGCACCGGCACCGTGCCGGGCGCCGGTTGGGCCAGCGCGAACAGGGCCTCAAAGTAGTCGGGGAAGGTCTTGGCCACGCACTTTGGGTCTTCAATGCGCACCGGCAGGCTGGCCGGGTTGAAGGCGGCCAGTGAGAAGCACATGGCGACGCGGTGGTCGTCGTAGGTGTGGATCGACGCGGCTTTCCAGGCGTCGATACCAGCTGGCGGCGTGACCTGGATAAAGTCTTCGCCTTCGACCACGGTGGCGCCGAGCTTGCGCAGCTCGCAGGCCATGGCGGCGATGCGGTCGGTTTCCTTGACGCGCCAGCTGGCGATGTTGCGCAGCGTGGTAGTGCCGGTGGCGTACAGCGCCATCACGGCCAGGGTCATGGCGGCGTCGGGAATGTGGTTGCAGTCCAGGTCAATGGCCTTCAGGGGCCAGCTGCCGCGCGACACCTGGAGCCAGTTGGGGCCGCTTTCGATGTGCGCGCCCATGGCACGTGCGGCCTCGACAAAGCGGATGTCGCCCTGAATGCTGTCAGCGCCGACACCCTGAATTTTTATGGCATTTTGGCCTTTCGCCCGCGTAGCAATTGCACCAAGCGCTATGAAATAGCTAGCGGAAGAGGCGTCGGCTTCGACGTACAGGCTGCCCGGGCTGGTGTACTGTGCACCCGCGGGGATGGTGAAACCCTGCCAGCCATTGCGTTGCACCTGCACGCCAAAGCGTGCCAGCAGTTGCAGGGTGATCTCGATGTAGGGTTTGGAAATGAGTTCACCCACAACCTCGATGGTGATGCTCTGGGTCTTTGCCACCAGCGGCAGCGCCAACAGCAGCGCGGTCAAAAACTGGCTGGAGACGTCGCCACGCACGCGGATCGGCGCGTCGATGGCAATGCGAGCCTGGCCGATGTGCAGCGGCGGGTAGCCTTCATTGCCGAGGTAGCGCACATCGCAGCCCAACTGGCGCAGCGCGTCCACCAGGTCGCCGATGGGGCGCTCGTGCATGCGCGGGATGCCACGCAGCTGGAAATCACCGCCAAGAACCGACAGCGCGGCGGTGAGTGGTCGCATGGCGGTGCCGGCATTGCCAAGGAACAGGTCGGCACTGGCATGGGCCGGGTTGATGCGTCCGCCCAGGCCGGTGATATGCACCGTGGCGCCACTTTGATCAATCTGGCAGCCCAGCTGGCGCAGGGCGGCCAGCATGACGCGGGTGTCGTCCGAATCGAGCAGATCATGGATGGCGGTGCTGCCTTCGCACAGTGCGGCCAGCAGCAGCACGCGGTTGGAAATGCTCTTGGAACCCGGCAGGGTGATGGTGCCACTGGCAGCGGCCAGTGGAGGCAGGTCGAGGAATTCGGTGGTGAACATCAGTTGTTGCTGTGCTGGGGCAGGGTCCACTGTGCGCGGGAAGTGCTGGCCTGCTCCAGCAGGCCTTCCAGGGCCTGGGCATTGCCGCTGGAGATGATCAACTCCAGCGCTTGCAGGTTGCGCTGGAAAATCTGGCTTTGCTTGAGCACTTCGTCGCGGTTGGCGAGCAGGATGTCGCGCCAGATTTTGGGGTCGCCAGCAGCAATGCGGGTGAAGTCTCGAAAGCCTGGTCCCGCCAGGGACAGGTAGTCCTTGGCCTGGGGCTGGCTGTTGACAGCATTCATCATGGCAAAGGCCAGCAGGTGTGGCAGGTGGCTCACGGCGGCATAGGCGGCGTCGTGTTGCTCGGGGCTCATTTGTAGCACGCGGCAGCCCAGCCGGGTCCAGACATCAATGGCCTTTTGGGTTTGTGTCGTGCCGGTCTGGTCGGTGGGTGTGAGGATGACCTGGCGCCCCTTGTAGAGCTCGGGGTCGGCGTTTTCCACACCGGCCAACTCTTTGCCCGCAATCGGGTGGGCCGGCACAAACGAGCGCACCTGCTGGCGCAGGGCCCGGTTGGCAGCCTGAATCACGTCGGTCTTGGTCGAACCCACGTCCATGATCAGCATATCGGGCGAGACCAGGTGCTTGATGGCCTTGAAGGTGGATTCCGTGGCCGCTACCGGCACGGCGATCAGCACGATGTCAGCCCCAGACACCGCCAGCAGGGCCGAAGGCGCTTCGACGTCGATCACGCCCATGGCGCGGGCACGCTCGGTGGTGCTGGGCGACTTGCTGTAGCCCACCACGCGCTTGACCAGTCCGGCGCGCTTGAGCGCCAGGGCAAAGGAGCCGCCCATGAGGCCGCAGCCGATGAGTCCCAGTTGTTCAAACATGGTCTGTCCTTGCCTTTAATCCGCCAGCGGGTAGGCGCCCAGAATCTTGTAGAACGCGCACAGGTTCTGTAGGTCGGCCAGGGCCGCTGCCACATGGGGTTCGGACGGGTGACCTTGCAGGTCGATGAAGAAATGGTATTCCCACTGGCCCGAACGCGCCGGGCGCGATTCAAAGCGCGTCATGGACACGCCGTGTTTCTTCAGCGGTACCAGCATGTCGTGCACGGCGCCGGGGCGATTCGGCACCGACACCACCAGGCTGGTGCAGTCGCGGCCTGTGGCCTGAGGGGCGGGCAGGGTGGAGGGCAGGCAGATGACGGCGAAGCGGGTGCGGTTGAAGGCGTCGTCCTGGATGGCGTGGGCGGCAATGTGCAGGCCGAATTCGGCGCCGGCGCGTTCGCTGGCAATGCCGGCCCAGGCCGGGTTGGTGGCGGCCAGGCGCGCACCTTCGGCGTTGCTGGACACGGCGCGGCGCTCTGCGTGGGGCAGGTGGGTGTTGAGCCATTCCTGGCACTGGGCCAGGGCCTGCGGGTGGGCCAGCACCACTTCCACGCCATCAAGCGTATTGGTGCTGCGCAGCAGGTGGTGGCGGATTAGCAGGCTGATTTCTCCGACGATGTGCAAGGGCGAATGCAGCAGCAGGTCCAGCGTGCGGGTGACCACGCCCTCGGTGCTGTTTTCCAGCGCCACCACGCCGTACTGGGCGTTGCCGCAGGTGGCGGCATGGAAAACCTCATCGAAGGAGTTACAGGGAATCTTGTGGATGCTGGAGCCAAAGAAACGCAGGGCGGCTTCCTCACTGAAGGTGCCGGCCGGGCCCAGGTAGGAAACCCGTTGTGGGGCCTCCAGCGCACGGCAGGCCGACATGATTTCGCGCCAGATGACGGCAATGTTGTCGTCCTTCAGTGCGCCTTCGTTGGCGTGTTGCAAGGTGCTGATGACCTGGGCTTCGCGTTCGGGGCGGAATACCACCGAGCCTTCCAGGCGCTTGATTTCACCCACTTCGTGGGCGTAGCCGGCGCGCTTGTTGAGCAGTTGCAGCAGTTCCAGGTCGACAGCGTCGATCAGGGTGCGGAGTTCGGGGAGTGTGCGTGCCATGGGGCTTATCCGTGGGTGCGTTCAAATTCCTGCAGGTAGCTGCACAGGGCCTGCACGCCCTCGATGGGCATGGCGTTGTAGATGCTGGCGCGCATGCCGCCCACCGACTTGTGGCCCTTGAGCTGCAGCAGTCCGGCCTCTTTGGCACCGGCCAGGAAGGCGTCGTTCAGCGCTTCGTTGCGCAGGAAGAAGGGGATGTTCATGCGCGACCGACATTCGGCGGCGACACGGTTTTCATAGAGGCTGGAGGCGTCGATGGTGCGGTACAGCAGTTCGGCCTTGGCGATGTTGCGCTGCTCCATGGCGGCTACACCACCCTGACGCTTGAGCCACTGGAAGGTGAGTCCGGCCATGTAGATGGCGTAGGTGGGTGGGGTGTTGTACATGGAGCCGTTGTCGGCCACCAGCTTGTAGTCGAAGGCACTGGGGCAGTGCGCCATGGCATGGCCCAGCAGGTCTTCGCGCACCACCACCAGGGTCAGGCCGGCTGGCCCGAGATTTTTCTGGGCGCCGCCAAAGGCCAAACCCACCTTGCTCCAGTCCACGGGGCGCGAGGCCACGTGCGATGAAAAGTCGATCACCAGTTCGGCATCGCTGCCCAGCGCCTGGAGGTCGGGCAGTTCGTGGTATTCAAGCCCGTTGATGGTCTCGTTGGTGCACAGGTGCACGTAGCTGGCGCCTGTGCGCAGCTGCCAGCTGCTCGGGGCGGGAATGTGGGTGTGGCCGTCGTCCTTGTTGGAAGCGGCGATGTGCACGTCGCAGTAACGGCGGGCTTCCTTTTGCGATTTGTCGCTCCAGCTGCCGGTCACCACAAAGTCGGCCGCTGCCGCCTGGCCCTGGGCGCTGCGGCGTGCCGCCAGATTCAGCGGGACGATGGCGTTTTCGGCCAGGCCGCCGCCTTGCATGAACAGGATTTTGTAGTTCGCAGGCACTGCCAGCAGCTCACGCAGGTCGCTTTCGGCCTGGGTGTAGATGGCCTGGAACTCCTTGCCGCGGTGGCTCATCTCCATCACGCCCATGCCGCAACGCACACCGTTGGCGTCCGGCCAGTCGAGCATTTCATCGGCCGCCTGGGCCAGCACTTCGGCAGGCATGGCGGCGGGGCCGGCGGAAAAGTTATAGGGGCGTTGCATGGCTGGAATTAATGGTCAAAATGGGCCTTGGACCGCGTCAACATTGCGCAAGCAGCTACTCATTTTGTAGCGGCTTGCGCGCTCTCACGGGGTTTTCAGGCCCCGGCAGCCTCGCCCTCGCCACCTTCGGCGGCATCGCCGTCGGTGCTGTTGGCGTCGTTCTCGACAATGCGTTGCAGTCCGCTGAGCTTGGAGCCTTCGTCCAGGTTGATCAGCGTCACGCCTTGTGTGGCACGGCCCAGTTCGCGGATTTCGGCCACGCGGGTGCGCACCAGTACGCCCTTGTCGGTGATGAGCATGATCTCGTCTTGCGCATGGACCAGCGTCGCGGCCACGACCTTGCCGTTGCGCTCACTTTGCTGGATGGCGATCATGCCCTTAGTGCCACGGCCATGGCGGGTGTATTCGATGATGCTGGTGCGCTTGCCGTAGCCGTTCTCGGTGGCGGTCAGCACGCTTTGCTCTTCGTCTTCTGCCACCAGCATGGCGATCACGCTCTGGCCCTCTTCGAGCATCATGCCGCGCACGCCGCGGGCGGCACGGCCCAGCGGGCGCACGTCGTTTTCGTCAAAGCGCACGGCCTTGCCGCCGTCGCTGAACAGCATCACGTCGTGCTGGCCGTCGGTCAGCGCTGCGCCAATCAGGTAGTCACCCTCGTCCAGGTTCACGGCAATGATGCCGCCCTTGCGTGGGTTGGAGAACTCGTCCAGCGCGGTCTTCTTGACCGTGCCCATGGAGGTGCCCATGAAGACGAAGCGGTCTGCAGGGAAGGTGCGGGCTTCGCCCGTCAGCGGCAGCACCACAGTGATCTTTTCGCCGTCCTGCAAGGGGAACATGTTGACGATGGGGCGACCGCGCGAGCCGCGCGAGCCCTGTGGCACTTCCCAGACCTTGAGCCAGTACAGGCGGCCGCGGTTGGAGAAGCACAGGATGTAGTCGTGAGTGTTGGCGATGAATAGCTGGTCGACCCAATCGTCTTCTTTGGTGGCGGTGGCTTGCTTGCCGCGTCCGCCACGTTTTTGCGCCCGGTACTCACCCAATGGTTGGCTCTTGATGTAGCCACTGTGTGAAAGCGTCACCACCATGTCGGTGGGCGTGATCAGGTCTTCGGTGGAAAGGTCGTAGGAGGAGTGCTCGACTTGGCTACGGCGGGCGCCGATCTTGGTTTGGCCGAACTCGGTCTTGATGACGGTCAGCTCTTCGCCAATGATGGTCGAAACGCGTGCGGGCTTGGCCAGAATGTCCAGGAAATCGTCGATCTCGGCCATCACACCCTTGTACTCGGCCACGATCTTGTCCTGCTCCAGCCCGGTCAGGCGCTGCAGGCGCATTTGCAGGATTTCTTGGGCCTGGGTGTCGGACAGACGGTACAGACCGTCGCTGCCCATGCCAAATTCTTTTTCCAGTCCCTCGGGGCGGTAGTCGTCGGCATTGATGGTGCCACCGTCTTCGCGGGTGCGGGTGAGCATTTCCCGCACCAGCTTGCTGTCCCAGGGGCGGCTCATCAGCTCGGCCTTGGCCACGGGCGGGGTCGGGGCGTTGCGGATGATCGCGATGAAATCGTCGATGTTGGCCAAAGCAACTGCCAGGCCTTCGAGCACGTGGCCGCGTTCGCGCGCCTTGCGCAGGTTGAACACCGTGCGTCGGGTCACCACTTCGCGGCGGTGCTGCAGGAACACCTGAATCAGGTCTTTCAGATTGCACAGCTTGGGCTGGCCGTTGACCAGGGCCACCATGTTCATGCCGAAGGTGTCCTGCAGCTGGGTTTGCTTGTACAGGTTGTTGAGCACCACCTCGGGCACTTCACCTCGCTTGAGCTCGATCACCAGGCGCATGCCCGACTTGTCGGACTCGTCCTGAATGTGGCTGATGCCTTCGATCTTCTTCTCGTGCACCAGCTCGGCCATGCGTTCCTGCAGCGTCTTCTTGTTGACCTGGTAGGGCAGCTCGTCGACGATGATGGCCTGGCGCTGGCCCTTGTCGATGTCCTCGAAGTGGCAGCGCGCGCGCATCACCACCTTGCCGCGTCCGGTGCGGTAGCCGTCCTTGACACCATTGATGCCGTAGATGATGCCGGCGGTAGGGAAGTCCGGTGCCGGGATGATTTCCATCAGGTCATCCACCGTGGCTTCGGGGTTCTTGAGCAGGTGCAGGCAGGCGTCCACCACCTCATTGAGGTTGTGCGGCGGAATGTTCGTGGCCATACCCACCGCAATGCCGCCCGAGCCGTTGACCAGCAGGTTGGGAATGCGTGTCGGCAGGACCAGGGGTTCCTTTTCCGAGCCGTCGTAGTTCGGGCCGAAATCCACCGTTTCCTTGTCCAGGTCGGCCAGCAGTTCGTGCGCCACCTTGGCCAGACGGATTTCGGTGTAACGCATCGCTGCGGCGTTGTCGCCGTCGACCGAGCCGAAGTTGCCCTGGCCATCGACCAGCATGTGGCGCATGGAAAAGTCCTGCGCCATGCGAACGATGGTGTCGTACACCGATTGGTCGCCGTGCGGGTGGTATTTACCGATGACGTCACCGACGATACGCGCCGACTTCTTGTAGGGCCGGTTCCAGTCGTTGTTGAGCTCGTGCATGGCAAACAGCACGCGCCGGTGCACGGGCTTCAAGCCGTCCCGGGCGTCGGGCAGTGCACGGCCCACGATCACGCTCATGGCGTAATCGAGGTAGCTGCGCCGCATTTCTTCTTCGAGGCTGGTGGGGAGCGTTTCTTTGGCGAACTGGGTCATGGATTGCGTAGGCCGTTGGCGTGGACAACCTCACATTCTAAGGCGCTGCGCCACGGCAGGGCTTTGTCGTCCTCTCGCAACAAATAATTCACGTTATGGCCCCTTTCCTGGCCCTGATTTCGAAATGCCTCGCTAAGCTCTCGTTGCCCTGTGGCACAATCGGAATACCCAAGCCGCTATCCTTTTGGTAGGATCGCTCAGATTGTTTGCAGCGCAGCTGCAGTTTGTTCAGTTCGAAGGAAAACCATGAAGCATATGAATAAAGTAGCCATCGCTATTGCCGCTGCCGCCCTTGCAACCGTTGCTGGCGCACAAGAAATCCACAACTGGCGCAGTGCCGCTGGCGACGTTTGGAAGAACGTGGACGGCCAATGCTGGCGTGATGCCAGCTGGACACCCGCTACTGCAGCCCCTGGCTGCGATGGTGCTTTGGCTGCTGCTCCCGCTGCAGCTGCTGCCGCTTCTGCCGCAGCTGCTACCCCCGCTGCAGCTGCCGCCGCCGCTGCCGCTCAAGCTGCCGCTCCCGCCAAGGTTACCTACGCTGCCGACGCCTTCTTTGACTTTGACAAGGCTGTTCTGAAGCCCGAAGGCAAAGCCAAGTTGGACGACCTGGTCTCCAAGGTCAAGGGCATCAACCTGGAAGTGATCATTGCTGTCGGCCACACTGACGCTGTCGGTGGCGATGCTTACAACCAAAAGCTGTCGGTCAAGCGTTCCGAAGCCGTGAAGGCCTATTTGGTGTCCAAGGGCATCGAAAAGAACCGCGTCTACACCGAAGGCAAGGGTGAAAAGCAACCTGTTGCTGACAACAAGACCGTGGAAGGCCGTGCCAAGAACCGCCGCGTCGAAATCGAAGTGGTCGGCACCCGCGCCAAGTAATTCAGCCTTGCGCTGTCCAGAAACCCGCTTCGGCGGGTTTTTTGTTTTCTGCGCGTCACAACGCCCATGGTCCTGGCCTGTCTCGCACGATAATTTACCCATGAATACCCAAGTCAATGCTGACCCGGCCGAACTGGCCAAATTCTCGGAACTGGCACACCGATGGTGGGATATGGAGAGTGAATTCCGGCCCCTGCACGACATCAATCCTCTGCGCTTGGAGTGGATTCACTCGATTTTCCCGCTCGCGGATGCCAATGTGGTCGATATTGGCTGTGGTGGCGGCATATTGGCCGATTCCATGGCACGCAAGGGTGCCAAGGTCTTGGGCATTGATCTGGCTACCAAGGCTTTGCGGGTGGCGCAATTGCATGCACTGGAAGCCCAAACCCCCAACGTCCAGTATCAGGAGATCAGTGCAGAAGCCTTGGCCGCCGATCGGCCGGCACAGTTCGATATGGTGACCTGCATGGAAATGCTGGAACATGTACCCAATCCCCAGTCGGTGGTCGATGCCTGTGCCCAGTTGGTCAAACCGGGCGGCTGGGTATTTCTGTCCACCATCAACCGCAATGCCAAGTCGTTTGCACTGGCCATTGTCGGGGCTGAATACCTGCTGAACATGATTCCCCGTGGAACCCACGAGTACGCCAAGATGATCAAACCCAGTGAACTTGCCTACTACTGTCGCCAGGCGGGCTTGTCGGTTCGTCACACCAGTGGTTTGGAATACAACCCGCTGACCCGGCGCTACCGCTTGACCCAGGACACTGGCGTCAACTACATGCTTGCGGTGCAAAAGACGGTATGAGCCGCTGGGATACCCAAAGCATTCAGGCGGTTCTGTTCGACCTGGACGGAACCCTGATCGACAGTGCCCCGGACCTGGGGGCAGCTGCCGATGCCATGCGCACAGCGCGCGGTATGCCCAGCCTTCCCTTGGATCTGTACCGGCCCATGGCCGGTGCCGGTGCCCGTGGCATGCTGGGTGTGGCATTTGGCTTGACGCCGGAAGCGCCCGAATTCGCCACCTTGCGCGAAGAGTTCTTCTGCAATTACGAAGCACGGATGACGCGCTCAACCATCGTATTCGATGGTGTCGTGCACTTGGTGGCGGGCCTGCAGCAGCGTGGATTGCGCTGGGGGATTGTGACCAACAAGTCCAAGCGCTTTACCAACCCGCTGGTGGCCTCCATCGCCGATTTTGCCTCTGCCGAGGTGGTGGTCAGTGGGGACACCACGCCCCATTCCAAGCCCCATCCCGAGCCCTTGCTGTTTGCGGCCCGCAGCCTGGGTGTACTGCCTGAGCAGTGCCTGTACGTCGGGGACGATGAACGAGACATTCAGGCCGGCAAGGCGGCTGGAATGGCCACGGTAGCGGCTACTTACGGCTACCTGGGTAGCCAGACTGACACTTCCCGGTGGGCAGCCGATGCCGAAATAAATAGTCCGGAGCAACTATTGCAATTCTTCGTATCCGCCTAAAATGGCACTTATCACGGGACTGCACTGGTTTCGACGAGGGTGCGGAATCGACGTGGTGCATGTCGAGCTGAATGTGCTCGTAAAACTGATTCAAAAAAACTAACTGCAAACGACGAACGTTTCGCACTCGCTGCTTAATAACCAGTGAGCCTTACAACGGCAGGCCGATGGGCCGGGCAAGGGTGGCGCAAGCTGTCCAGGCTGTAAGGTCATTTACATCGGCTGGCTTGACACCGGGTACCTTGGTGGCAGGTGAGAAAAGAGGGTACTGGCGGCGTGTGTAGCGTGCGACTGCGCGACACCCGTGGCGAGATCCAAATCAGACCGCTAAACATGTAGATCTGCTCGAAGATGGCTTTCGGACGGGGGTTCAAATCCCCCCAGTTCCACCATAATGTGAAATCCCAACCCTTATCCGGTTGGGATTTTTTTTGCCCGTTCCCCCTGTGTTGGCGCGGTTTCGCGCCTCGGCCTCTTGAGCACGCCCCTCCGGAAGTCGCCGTTCCAGGCGCGCTTTCCGTCGTTTCTCTCTCTCTGTTCTCTGCTGCCCTCTTGAGCATTCAAGGCCCGAAGTCGTGTGTTGGCGCGGGTTTGCGGGCCATCGGTTTGCTTCTTCGCTTGCTCTGGCGGGCGCGACCGAGACAGCGAAAGGCACAAAAAAACCGCCTTGCGGCGGCGTGTCGCTGCGGCACGGATGTCAGCGCGAGCCTGCCACCAGCGCCTCGCGTTGCGCCAGCCAGGACGTCGGCAACTTGCCGCGCAGCAACTGGCTGACGCCCACCTCGAGGCGTCCCAGGGCGATGGCTTCGATCAGGTCGGGGGCCAGCTGCGCCAGTCGGCTCATCTTGCTCGCTTGGCCAAGGTCGATGCCTTCGGCCGCCGCGATCTCGGTCATCGAACTGAACCGTCCTTCGTCCAGCAGGCGCTGCCAGTGGTGCGCGAGGC
>SSFF01000044.1 GCA_008015235.1 Rhodoferax sp.
AATATCCATGATCGGCATGGCTTGGAGCGGATACGCCATAAGAACCTGATACAGGTAGACCAAGTTGCCAGCCAGGATTTTCTGGATTTTGAGAAGCAGGGACTGATTACCGAGAGAAAGTGCGACAAACCTTTCAAATTTCCTGAGCGCGATGTCTGTTTGCTGGCCCACCAGGAGAGGCCTGTAAGTGCGGTTGTTTTGGGGGATAGTCATGCCGTGCATGCCTACTGGGGGCTGGCACAGGCATTTGACAGAGAAGGGCTGAATTTGGCTGTGCGTGGCAAAGGTGCATGTATTCCGGTGATGGCAGCTAAACTTGGCGTGGATACGTCGGAGTGCGAGCGCCATATGGAAAGCACTTTGCGGGATATTGCTGCTGACCCGCAAGTGCGTGCTGTGGCGTTGGTTTTCCGGGGACGTTACTTGACGAAGCAATCGAAGCCAGAAGATCACAGTGCTTTCGAGAGCAAACTAGCGGCCACTTTCAAGTTGTTGCAATCCTCAGGAAAACAGGTGTATTACTTTTTGCCGGTGGTGGAACCCGGGTTCGATCCGCGTTTATGCCTGGGCTCATTGCCGCTGGGCCGCAAGCCCCCTTACTCATGTGTGATTGACAAGCTGTCGGATGACCAGAAGTCTGAGGCTGTACGTACCAGTGCAGTGCAGGTGTTGGCGCAATGGCCCATGGTTCGGGTGGTAGACCCCAATGCTGTACTCTGTCGTGACGGTCGTTGCCCCATCATTCAGGATGGGCACAGCATGTTCAAGGATGAGAATCACTTGTCGCACGCCGGTTCGATGTTATTGAGTCACAGTCTTGAGTTTGCGAATCGTTGAGAAATACATGAAATCGAACACATTCCAGTCGGTATACCTGTGTCTGCTTCTGGTATTCGCCGGGGTATTGTCGGTTTCTGGAACGATTGCATTGCGCAACGTATTGCATGTGCTCCTGCTGGTGCTGTTGCTGGGCTACATACTGTTGACATGGCGTTGGGAGGGGCAATCCATTGCACAACTTGTCAGTATTGTGCCGTTGCCCGTTTGGTTATGGTGTACCTATCTTCTGGTATTTCCTTTGGTTGCTCCGGATAGTGTCGGTGCTTTGGCCAATCTGCTGGGAAATGGGATGTGGGGGGAATCCGTGCTTACCTGGATTCTTGCCTGGGGTGCTTTTGGGGTTTTGGGGGCAGTGCGCCTGAGTTTGTGGCGGCTTGCACTTGTCAGTGCTGTACCGGTTTATATCCATTTGTTCTTGACCATGCTGGCGTGGGCGGGTGTCTTGCAGCCGGCGTTTTATGAAGATCCCTCGTTACAACAGGCGGTGCAGTCCGTGTGGACTGCATTAACTGATTCATCCCAAGTTCGGGGTGCATTTCAGGTTTTTCCCATGGGGTTTCGGGGCATTGAACCGATGCATGGAAATCTGGGGTATCCAGCCTCACAAACCATGTGCCTAGGGTTAGCGGTTATGTTTGCAGCATGGCATCGGACTGATCACTGGAGTATGGCCAAATCTGGGCTATTGGTGGTGCTTTGTTTCGTCAGCGTTGTGATTGCGCAGTCGCGGGCAGCTACCTATTTTGGCTTGCTGATTCTCGTCCTTTCCTTTATGGCTTATGGCATTTATCAGCGCAACTGCCGTCAACAGGCAATGGGTGCTCAATCCAGTATCGCGCGGAGTGCCGGGGTGTTGATGCTGAGTATTGGGCTGGTGTGCCTTGTCTTCTTCTGGAAAGTGGCATCACAAAACCAAGTCTGGTACTCCATGTGGGACAAGATGGCAATTGGCTTTCAGATTGAAAGTCCCAAAGACTTGCTGTGTGACGGGTTTACACCGACGACGCATGATTTTGTTCGGCAGAAATATCCTGGCAAAGACAGTGCATATACCGATGCCTTGACCGATGGGTTGCGGGGGGATGGTGGTCGCGTGTTACTGGCACGCGTTGGCGCAGAGCTTAGCGTCAGTCACCCATGGGGATGGAACGGTGGGCGCGACGCATATGAATATCGCATTGAACAACTTTGCGGCCATGAACCTGCGATGAAGTTTTCGCATGCTCACAATGCATGGGTGAATTTGATTCTTTCGCTGGGATGGATGGCTGCCATCCTGTATGCGTGGGTGTTCTGCAGTTTTTCCAAAATGGGTTGGAATACACTGAATAATGGGCATGAATGGCCTTCGGCTTTGGCGCTCCTTCTTCTGTCGATTTTTTGGTTATTGCGAGGCATGGTGGATGCCGTGTACCAGGAGCATTATTTGCAGATGCAAGCTTTTTATCCGTTACTGCTTGTATTGCGGATCCGATCAGGAAAACCAACTAGAAAATAGCGGATTGCGCTTCGTCAACGCGTAACGCCACTTTTCCTTGAATGTGCGCAGTGCAGTATTCTTGTAATAAACACCGGTTCCACCCCCGACACCGCAAATAATGGGGGGCGGGCACATCAGGCAGCCTTTAAGCCTGTTTGCCAGAAATATGTCACGAAAGCTTTCTTCCAGGCCGTACCCGTCATTGGTGCGAATGGCATGGTGGGCATGCAGAAAAAACTGTTGGTACACATCAATGCCCATGGCATAAAAACGGGTGTCGATATAGGCCAATTTTGTCGTGCTTCGGGGCGAAAAAACGTTGTCAAAAACTCCTTTTAGCAGGGCCTTTCCATTCCACTGTTGAATGCATTCATTGAAATTTTCAACCCAGAGTTTGGAGGTGCATTTGGCAAAGCATCCAGCGGACTGAATCAATTGCGAGTGTGCTAAGGCATAGCGTACGATTTCCCCTTCTCCGTAGCCACGACCATGTTGCTGGATCAAGTCCACATTATTGGGAAAATGGAGACATTCCACACTACCGCTCCCTGGTAACGTAGACACTGAAGACTGAAAGTCAAAATCAGAGCCATCGCACAGCACCAGGGGATTCATGGGGACAATAGCACGCCATTTCAGGATTGATTCCATAGCCAGCCGAGCCCGCTCTTTGGGATCTTGCAAACGCACTCCCTTGTCGTGCGCTACCACACTGGATGTAAGGAGGATTGGAATGCGGTGGATGTCTGTTTGAAGTGTCATATTCTGCCAAGCTTACGGCGAAGTTGACGGCCCATGCGTGACAGGAGTCCGCCACCTTCGCAAGGCCAGTCCATCTCACGCTCCCAGGCTGATTGGTAAATCACGCCACAGTAAAGCTTGGCAAGTTGCTCCGATGTGACCCCTTGGCGCATTTCGTGGTCTAGCTGCCATGCGTAGTGATAGACCTTGAAAAGAGCTTGGCATGGATGCAGTGGAATAGCACCATAGGCTAGAAGTGCCTCACCATACCAACGCGACTCAATCGGCGCCATCAGGATGGCATCGACAAAGCTCATGGCGTGGGGTTGAAGGTAGTTTTTGTCCAGCGACTCCCAGACATCGCGGTGCCAGACCAAGGGAAAAGGACCAAAGCTGTAGCGACGTCCTGGGCGGCCAAATTTTTGTTGCACCAGATCGGCCTCACGTACAAAGGCATCGACGATGCGATGGCGGCCATGTTGCATTGCATCTTCAAGTAGATCATGCGCCTCATCCAGTACCGTATAAGGGTACCCGTCTGGAGAGAGAAAATCACGTGCAGAAAAGGACCGGATGAAGACGGCATCTGAATCCAGACACACATACGCATCTGCCAGCCCGAGTCGCCAGAACTCTGATTTGACCACTTGTTGGGCAACTGCCCCATGCATACCTGCCACCATGGCTAAATCAAGACGCGGCGATGCTTTCAGGATGCTTTCATCGGAGACTAATTTGACGGAGGTCTGTCCGATGTGTTCTTGAAAAAGTAAGAGGTCGGCATCCGGTACGGAAACGTATGCCGGGATTTTTTCTTCATTGAATTGCTCAATGGACTGCACAAGACGCACCACGCGCCGAAGATCGGTACGGTAGCTTTTGCAGTACAGGGCAAGCGCCGTCATGCGCGGCGGTCCTCATACTTGGTGGCCACCTTCATAAAGAACTGCAAAGGATGCGTAGCCCTTGCCACCATGATACGGTTCAATGCGTAGGGATTGTCATGAGGCTGGGCTCTTCCTCTTCGTGTGCTGGTTGCGGTGACATAGCCGGCCGAACGCACCATGTCTTGGTGCTCTGGATTGAACCATCCATAGGGGTAGCAGAAGTGCCGGACCTCTGCGCTGATGAGCTGCTGAAGCTCCTCTTTCGAGGCAAAAATCTGTGAGTGCGCCTGCTCTGCGGTTAGCTTTGTCAAATTGGCATGTGTTTGGGTATGGGAGCCTACATCCATACCTGCATCGTGCCAAGCCAGCCAATCTTGTCTTGTCATCAGCGGCTTTTCTGCCACCTTTCCGGTGTCCCAAATATTAGAACCACCAACCAAGCTGCTGACGCCGTAGCAGGTCGCTGTGAATCCGTTCGTCAGCAGACTTGGCAGTGCATTGTGAAGATTGTTCTGAAATCCATCGTCAAAGGTGATCCCCACGACTTTGCCTATGCGTTCTCCACGCAAATAAGGCTCCAGATCCCGCATGGACATTCCACGATAGCCGAGCAAGCGGAGCATGCGCATTTGCCATGCAAAGGAGGAGGGTGCAACGATCAGTCCACGCAGTGCCGTGCCACGCGGTGGCGGCTCGTCAATCTGGTGGTACATCAGTATGGGTATCTTCATGTCTGCAAGCGTTGTAGGCTGGCGTAATAACCATTGCGCTCAAGCAAGGATGAGTGGTTGCCAGATTCCACGATGCGGCCCTGATCCAGCACGACGATCAGGTCGGCTCGCTCAATGGTGCTTAGACGGTGGGCAATCACCAAGGTTGTTCGATTACGCATGAGTGTGGCCAATGCGTCTTGCACCACGCGCTCTGATTCCGTATCCAAGGCGGATGTGGCTTCATCCAGTATCAGGATGGGGGCATTTTTGAGCAATGCACGGGCAATGGCAATGCGTTGGCGCTGTCCGCCGGACAGGACGGCTCCATTTTCTCCCGTGAGCGTATCGAGTCCACGCGGCATTTTGGAAATGAATTCCCAGGCATGGGCGGCCATAGCTGCTTCCCGTACTTGCGCTTCACTGGCATTTCGTGACAGGCCGAACGCAATATTGGCGCGGATGCTGTCGTTCAATAAAACAATATCCTGACTGACCAGAGCGATATGTTCACGAAGGCTTGAAAGTGCCAGGGTATTGATGTCAATGCCATCAATGGTGATGCGGCCAGACTCTGGGGTGTAGAAGCGTGGGATTAAGGCCGCCAGTGTGCTTTTACCACCGCCAGACGCGCCAACCAATGCAATGGTTTGCCCCGGCTTTACATCCAGATTGATCGTATTGAGGGCTCGTTTATCGCTGCCGGTATACCGGAAGCACACATTCTCGAAACGGATTTCTCCGCGGCATTCGGCAAGGCGGGCACGCCCTGTGTCGACTTCCATGGGAGCATCGAGTACGCCGAAAACGCTTTCGCAGGCCGCCAGACCACGCTGCAGGATAGGGCTGATTGTGGTGAGTTGCTTGATGGGGGAAATCAGCAGCAACATAGCAGTGATAAATGACACAAATCCCCCTGCCGTATCACCTGCCTGGCCCATGGAGCGACTTAAGGCCATGAAAATGATAAAAGCAATGGCGACAGATGCGGTCATGTGCGTAATGGGCGTCAAGGCTGACGCCGGTACCGCTTCCTTCATCATGCTGCGGCGAAAGCTTTCTGTGACAGCATGAAAGCGTTCCTTTAGCTGTTCCTGCCCACCATAGATTTTGATGACTTTGTTGGCTGCCGTGGTTTCTTCCACGGTATGTGCGATGGCACGCAAAGAATCAAGGCTGGCCTTGCTGGCCTTTCGGATCCGGCGACCGAAGCTCTGGATCAGTGCTGCAATCACGGGGCCCACGGTGAGCGTGATCAGGGTCAGTCTCCAGTCCAGATAAACCAGATATGACAGTAGGGCAATAGCGGTCAGCGACTCACGGATTGCCGTCACTAGTACGTTGGTGGCAGCTTGGTTGATGTTGTCGACGTCATAAAGCAGCCGCGATATCCATTGCGATGCAGGCTGCGTATGGAAAGTTTGCGTTGGTGAACCTACCAGACGATCAAACATGGCACGGCGCAAATCCACGACCAAACGTGTAGATACCCATGTCATCAGGTAATTGGTCAAAAAAGACAAAACGCCCCGTGTCAAGAACAGCAAGACAATGCTGGCAGGGATGATCCATACCATGCGTGCGTCAGTGGTTTTGAATCCGCTGTCCAGCAGGTGTTTCATGATGGCAGGAAACACGGGCTCTGTCGCCGCGGTGCATACCATGCAGATGACTGCAATTGAGAACGCTCTCCAGTAGGGCTGCAAGAAACCCAGAAGCCGAATGTAGAGCGTACGGTCGGCTTTAGTCATGCTGGGGTAATGCGGTCTTGGCAGGCGCACGCCAAGCCGCGCCTTTCTGCATTTCCAGTGCCTTTACGTACCTATAAAACGTACCTTCAAAATTCCCCAGCGCAATGACGAAGCCGGGCCACCCATCCAGAAAGCCGCGCTTGAAAACATAATGCTTCACAAAGCTCCAGACGCCATGGAGCAATGCCGATCCCATCGTGATCTTCTTGTGGACGA
Organism: Rhodoferax sp.; assembly: GCA_008015235.1. Classification (GTDB taxonomy): domain Bacteria; phylum Pseudomonadota; class Gammaproteobacteria; order Burkholderiales; family Burkholderiaceae_C; genus Allorhodoferax. The sequence goes on from SSFF01000044.1 coordinate 6,626, forward strand.
TTTTTTCGGCCCCCAGACTGGAATAGCGATTGGCCTTGTGCATGACTTCGGCCATATTTTTGAAGGGAAACTGCCAGATGGCGTTATGCAGGGTTCCGATGGCTTTTTTCGTATGCAAGACATAGCCTTCATGCACCGGCTTGAGGTCGTATGTCATGCTGCCGCGGCGAAACAGTTGCGGTTGGCGAAAGTTTGGATACCACCCGGAATGACGAATCCAACGGCCCATGAAAAAGTTCCTCCGAGGAACAAGCCATACATCGGTTGAAGATGGTGCATTGACAATGCTGCGCACTTCTTCGGCCACTTCGGGCGTGCAACGCTCGTCCGCATCGATGCTCAGAATCCATTCGTGGGTGCAGGCTTCAATTGCCTTGTTGCGCAGGTCTCCAAACCCTTTGAAGTCCACCTGAACCACCCGCGCCCCCATGGATTGGGCAATGTCTTGAGTGCCATCAGTGCTATGGGAATCGACAACGATTACCTCGTCAGCCCAGGCCACACTTTCCAATGTGGTACGTACTTTTTCGGCTTCGTTGTAGGCAATGATGTAGACGGAGACTTTGGACATGCGGTGGTACGATCAGGCAGGTCGCGTAGTCTAGTTGAAAATGCATCATCCCCAGCGAATTTCAGTGGTCATTACGACCTACAACCGTTCCGACGCACTGCTTCAAGTACTGGGCGCCCTGTGCCTACAGGATGACGGTGATTTTGAGGTGGTTGTCGCCGATGATGGATCCCGGCCTGAGCATGTTCAGGTTGTCCTGGACTCCCAAGCTGCCCAGAAGTTAAAGCTGGTCCATGTGTGGCATCCCGATGTGGGCTTCACCGCATCGCGTGTCCGAAATCGCGGTGTGTGCGCCTCATCAGGGGAATACCTCGTCTTCATGGATGGGGATTGTGTGCCTGAGGTGGATTTCATCCGGAAGCACCGTCAACTCGCGCAGCCCGGATTTTTTGTCAATGGCAGCCGGGTCATGCTGTCGGAGGCCTTGACACAATCTGTTCTTCAACAGCATCACACACTCTGTGCCAAACCGTGGTGGCGTTGGTTGATTTGGCGCTTGCGTGGAGATGCCAGCAAATTGACGGGGCTGTTGCGTTTGCCAGATGGGGCTTATCGTGATCAGCGTGATTTCAAATGGAAAGGGATTCGCAGTTGCAATATGGGCGTTTGGCGCTCGGACTTCGATGTTGTGAATGGCTTTGACGAATCCTTTGTGGGATGGGGCCATGAGGATGCTGACTTTGTATTGCGTTTACACAATGCTGGGCTCCAGCGCAAGAACGGATTTTGTGCGACCGAGGTCTATCACCTCTGGCACAAGGAGTACAGCCGTTCGCAGGAGTCAGTCAACGCCGCAACTGTCCGCGCGCGCATGCAATCGGGACAGACTTTGCCCCAAGAGGGCTTTACGAATAGTTGCAATGGTCCTGAAGTCATCGTACGCAGGCTGGGATAATAGACAGTGATGAAAAAAGTATTGATGTATTTTGTGCTGGCTGCGGTGTGCCTCTCCGCACAGGCCCAGTTTCGTGTAGAAGTCTCCGGTGTCGGCCTTACCCAGGTACCGATTGCCATTGCGGGATTCCGCGGTGAAGAGGCTTCTCCCCAGAAACTCAGTGCAATTGTTTCGGCTGATTTGGAGCGCAGCGGCCAATTTGCACTGTCGGATGTCGGCTCATCACGCATGGATGAGAACAGCCGTCCCGATTTTTCAGCTTTGCGCCTTAAAAGCTTGGACGCAGTGGTCTCGGGCAGTGTCAGCAAGTTGGCGGATGGACGTTTTGATGTCCGTTTTAGATTGTGGGATGTGGTCAAGTCGCAAGATTTAGGTGGGCAGAGTTTTGCTGTAGCGCCTACAGAGTTGCGGTTGGCCGCCCATCGTATTTCCGACTATGTGTATGAGAAGGTCACTGGTGACCGCGGTGTGTTCTCTACACGTATCGCGTATGTCACCAAGGCTGGGCAGAATTTCAATTTGTGGATCGCAGACAGTGATGGTGAGGGGGCACAGAGCGCGCTGGCGAGTCCCGAACCCATTATTTCACCGGCCTGGAATCCAAACGGTACCCAATTGGCTTATGTTTCGTTCGAGTCACGCAAGCCGGTCATTTATGTCCATGACATAGCTACTGGTAAGCGCAGGCTCTTGGCCAACTTCAAGGGCTCCAACAGCGCACCGGCGTGGTCGCCCGATGGTCGCACGTTGGCAGTTACCCTCAGCCGTGACGGTGGGTCCCAGTTGTACGTCATGGATGCCGGGGGAGGGGAGGCCAAGCGTATTTCCCAGTCCAGCTCCATCGATACTGAACCCGTTTTCAGCGCTGACGGGCGATGGATCTATTTTGTGAGTGACCGCGGGGGCAGTCCACAGGTCTACCGCATGCCCGCAGCAGGTGGCAATGCTGAACGAGTCACCTTCTCCGGGACCTACAACATTTCACCAAGCCTTAGTCCCGATGGGCGATGGTTGGCCTTCATTTCGCGTGTCAGCGGGGCCTTCAAGCTGCATGTCATGGATTTGGTATCCGGCAATGTAATGGCTGTGACCGACTCTTCCGCCGATGAAAGCCCCAGTTTTGCACCCAACGGACGCTTGGTCATGTATGCAACCCAGCAAAACGGGCGTGAGGCATTGATGACCACCACCTTGGATGGAAAAATCAAAACCCGTCTGGCCGGACAAACCGGAGATATCCGTGAGCCTGACTGGGGCCCGTTGCACAAGTAAATTCTGTAGCCAAGGAGTGTTGAATTGATGTTACGTTCATTGAGTGTTGTGGTGCTGTGCGCCGTTCTGGCGGCATGCGGGTCGTCGGTCAAGTTGGATAACCCACCTGTCGAGGATCGCAGTGGCACTGCAGTCGGCAGCGCTGCGGGGACAGACGGCCAGGCTGGAAGTGCAACCGGTGTTGCTGGCAGTGGTGTCAAATCCGTGGATTTGGGGTCTTCCTCGCAAGAGGCTTTCTTGAAGTCAGCCACCCGAATCGTCTACTTTGATTACGATAGCTTTGTCATTCGCGAGGAGTTCCAGCCAGTAGTGGAGGCGCATGCCAAGTTTCTGAAGGCCAACCCCGGCCGCAAGGTCGCATTGGAAGGCCATACCGATGAGCGTGGTGGGCGTGAGTACAACCTGGCCTTGGGACAGAAGCGTGCAGAAGCAGTACGTCGCGCTTTGGCTCTGCTGGGTGTCTCCGACAATCAGATGGAAGCCGTCAGTTTCGGCAAGGAGAAGCCTGCGGCTATGGGTGGCACCGAAGACGCAATGGCAAAAAACCGGCGTACTGAGATCAGCTACCGCTGAAGACAATGCCACAAGTTTCACCATTTTCTATGCGCTTGCGAGTATTCCTTTGTCTCATTGCATTCGTTTGCAGCCCCGGAGCGCACGCCGGTTTGTTTGAGGACGATGAGGCACGCAAGGCCATTCTCGAATTGCGACAAACCCATACTGAACTTCGCTCGCAAGTGGACGCCAACCGCCAAGTAGTGCAAGAGGAGGTCCGCAAGGCCGCTGAAGAAAATGCACAGTTGCGCAAGGCATTGCTGGAGACGCAAAATCAACTTGAATTGCTGCGTAGCGATTTGGCCAAGCTGCGCGGACAAAACGAAGTACTGGTACGCGACTTGGCTGATGTACAACGCAAGCAAAAAGACGATTTTCAGGCTGCCGATGATCGTTTGCGAAAATTAGAGCCTGCCAAGGTTACGGTGGATGGCAAGGAGTTTATGGCCGAACCTGCCGAGCGGCGCGACTATGAGATGGCGCTGGGCATTTTCCGCAAAGGTGATTTTGAGCACGCGCAGGTTGCGTTGGTCGATTTCCTGACACGCTATGGTGCAAATTCTGGTTATCGAGTGCCGGCCTTGTTTTGGTTGGGCAACGCCCAGTACGCATTGAAGAACTACAAGGAAGCGGTAACCAATTTTCGAGCGCTGATTGCCGCCGCTCCTGACCATGTTCGTTCACCGGAAGCTATGTTGGCGATCTCGAATTGCCAATTAGAGATGAAGGACAGCAAGTCAGCCCGCAAGACATTGGAAGAGTTGGTCAAAGCCTTCCCTTCCAGTGAGGCTGGTATGGCTGCCAAAGAGCGCTTGGCTCGTTTGAAGTAATGCTACTGACGGATGAGGTTGATCCCGGTCGGCGGTTTGGCGGCTTGGAGCGTCTTTATGGTGCTGGCCCAGCAGAAAGACTGAGATCCGCCCATGTCGCTGTTGTGGGGGTGGGTGGCGTCGGGTCATGGGCCGTGGAAGCGCTTGCCCGCAGCGGTGTATCCCGCATCACCATGATCGACATGGACCATGTTGCGGAGTCCAATATCAATCGGCAGGTTCACGCGCTCAGTGCTACTGTAGGCATGTCCAAGGTGGAAGCCATGGCCCAGCGGATCGCCCAAATCAATCCACATGCGCACCTGAATTTGGTAGATGATTTTGTCACCCAGGAAAACTGGCCCGGCATATTGCCTGAGGAGGTTGACGCAGTGATCGATGCGTGTGATCAGCTGGGTGCCAAGTATGCGATGCTGCAGTGGTCATTGCGCCATCGAATTCCCTTTGTGACTGTGGGGGCCGCTGGCGGCAAACGGGTGCCCCATGCAGTGGAGGTGCAGGATCTGGCAGATGTGACCCATGATCCTTTGCTTGCCAAATTGCGTTACCGATTGCGGCGCGAGAAGTTGGTTGCTTCGAATGCTCGGAGAATGAACATCCACTGTGTTTTCAGTCGTGAAGCTGTACAGAAATCACTTCAACAGTGCGATGTGACCGGCGATGGTTCGCTCAATTGCCATGGTTACGGTTCCGTGGTCTCTGTGACTGCGGTGTTCGGTATGGTGGCAGCAGGCTGGGTGATGGAAAAGTTATCCAAGGGATGACAGATTGCAGAAAATGGCACTATAATTTGAGGCTTGGTAGTTAACGACTCACTGGGTTGTTAATGAGGCGGGTCGTTAGCTCAGTCGGTAGAGCAGCGGACTTTTAATCCGTTGGTCGCGTGTTCGAGTCACGCACGACCCACCAGCCATCTGCAGGGTTCTTAGCTCAGTTGGTAGAGCAGCGGACTCTTAATCCGTAGGTCGACAGTTCGAGCCTGTCAGAACCCACCATACAGTATGGAACCCCGCTGCATTTTGTGTGGCGGGGTTTTTTCATTGCAGATGGGTTGTGTCCCGGCTTCAACATGGCGACTGCGGCTTGAAAGCAACTTTGAGCTGCTTTTCCCCATCGCCAATGAGCATGATGGCTTTGCTTGCGGTGAATACTGCAGGCAGAACTCTCTGGGACTGCTGCAAGCACCGCATAATTGCTGACTATGTCTTCCCCCAAAGTTCTGTTCGGCTTCCATGCCGTGGGCGTGCGCCTGAAAACCGCGCCGCAATCGATTGTTGAAATCTACTTCGACCCAACTCGGCGCGATGCGCGCATGCGCCAGTTCGTGGAGAAGGTGCAGGAGTCCGGTGTGCGCTTGATCGAGGCCGATGGTGTGCGCCTGGCCAAGCTGGCTGGTAGCCACGGTCACCAGGGGGTGGCAGCCCGTGTGCAGGCCATGCAGCAGGTGCACTCGCTGGACGAGTTGCTGGAAAACCTCGAAGCCGCCAACGAGGCCCTGCCACCCGAGCAGCGCAATCCGCCCCTGATCCTGGTGCTCGATGGCGTGACCGACCCGCACAACCTAGGCGCCTGCCTGCGTGTGGCTGATGGCGCCGGTGCGCATTGCGTCATTGCTCCCAAGGACCACGCCGCAGGCATCAATGCCACGGTGGCCAAGGTGGCCAGCGGCGCGGCGGAGACCGTGCCTTACTTCATGGTGACCAACCTGGCACGTACCTTGAATGAGCTCAAGGAGCGCAACATCTGGATCATCGGCACCAGTGACCGCGCCGACAAGAACCTCTACCAGGTTGACCTCAAAGGCCCGGTGGCCCTGGTGCTGGGGGCCGAAGGCGATGGCATGCGCCAGCTCACCGCCAAGACCTGCGACCAGCTGGTCAGCATTCCCATGCAGGGTGCGGTGGAGAGCCTCAACGTGTCGGTGGCCAGCGGCGTGTGCTTGTACGAGGCGCTGCGCCAGCGCCGTTCCGCCTGATTTTTCCAGTTTGGAGTTGCTATGAAACTGAGAGCTACTTGCGCAATATTTGCGGGGGCTATGACCCTATTTGGTTTGCAAGCCTGCACCCAGGAGCAGCAGAACAAGATCAACCGCGACATCCAGAATTGGACCGGCACCAACGGCGTGCTGGAGTTCTATGCTGGTGACAAACTGGTGCGCCGCTTCCTCAAGGTCGACAAAATCAGCACTGCCATGGGCACCGAAGATGGCAAGCCGCGCAGCTACCGCTATGGTTACGGTGTGCTCGACGAGAACCTCAACTTCCAGGTCGACCAGAATGAGAAGAAGGTGTACTTCGAGATCAGCGACTTTGGCACCAACTACCTCTTTTTTGAGAATCCCCACTGAGGCCTTGCTTCGGTGCTTTGCATGAAATCAGTCTGGTTTTTGGGTTTTTCCTCCCTGGCCTTGCTGCTGGGCTTGGCGTTCTACCTGGCGCCGCTGCATCCCCCGATGTTGGCGCTGCAGTTCACCTTCAGCCAGCAGGCCTTTGAGGCGGTCACGGCCCAGTGGGGGCCGCAAGGTTTGGCGCTGTTTCGCAGCCACCTTTACCCGGATTTCGGCTTGATGGTCTGCTATGCCCTGTACGGCGTATTCACGGTGCAGCGTACGCGCCTGTTCCACATGCGCTATGTCCCACCCATCTTCTGGTACGCCCTCATGCCGCTGGCGGCTTTGGCCGATGTGGTGGAAAACAGCCTGCATCTGGCCATCACGGCGCCGCATGCGCAGCCGCAAGCCTGGTGCTACCTGACGGCGGGTTTCAGTGCGACGCTCAAGTCGGCGCTGATTATGTTTTTCCTGCTCGTGGCCGTGTGGCGCGGCTGGAGTTTGCGCCAGCGCAACTGACGGTTCACGCGCAGCAGTGGCTTAGGAGGCCACGGCAGCCGATTCGGGGGCGTGCAGTCGCTTGCTGCGGGCCGGGCCACTGCGTTTGGGCACAGCCGGGCTGCTGCGCTGCTTCTTCAGGCGGATGATGCAGTCTTCCAAAGTCTGGCCGATGATGGTCTGGTCGCGGATCATGGTGATCTTGGGCCAGGTGGCCAGTTCGCCTTCGTGCACCCATTCCTGGAACTCGGCCCGGGTCAGGTTGCCCAGAATGCGCTGGTAGTCGCGCATGTGCACCTGGGGGTGGACCGTGATGTCGCCGTAGTAGCGCTGCTCCACAATGGACACTGCACCTTCGAGCAGGTTTTTCACAATGCCCCGGTCGATGCCGTAGGACGCCAGCTGCAGCATCTGGCGGCTGCGGAACTTGAATTCGTCCTTGACCAGGTTGGTCAGGAAGCGTGTCCAGTCGTCCTTGCGGCTCTGGTTGGTGATGAAGGGCAGCACGTGCGGGTTGGTCTGGCTGACGATATGGTGGTTCACGTTGTAGAGCTCGGCCAGCCGCTGCGCCGGCAGGTCGCTCTGGATGGCGCCATCGACCCAGCGTGTGGATGCCAGGTAGGGTTTTTCGTGCCCCAGCCGGTCCTTGCTCATGAGCGTGACGGCCGGAAACAGGCCCGGCACCGCGCACGAGGCCAGCACTGCGCTCCACACCAGCACGTGCGGGGCCGTCAGGTAGTTCAGCAGGCGCGGTTTCTGGTGCTTGTCCACCGGTGACACGGTGATGTTGATGATGCGCCCGGTGCGCTTGAAGGCTTCCTCGAACGTGAGTTCGCCAATGTGCTTGCGCAGGAAACGTTCGATTTCCTGCCCATCCATCAGCGACTTCTGGCGCACCACTTCGCGCAGGCCCAGTCGGCGCCAGAGCTTGAGGTCCATGGCCTCGCCGGTGAACAGGCCGTCGAGCTCGTTGTCCTTGCGCGTGCCGATGAAGGCAGCCACCACAGAACCGGCGCTGGAGCCTGACACCACGCGCGGCAGCAGGTTCTGTTCAAACAGGGCCTTGATGACCCCCACATGGAACATGCCCATGTTGGCGCCGCCGGACAACATGAGCGAGGAGCGGCCGAAGCTTTGCCCGGTATGGCGGAAGAACAACAGCTTCTGCGCGTACGGAAAGTCGGGAATCTCGTTGTCGCACAGGTAGTTCAGTGTGGACACCACCTCATTGAGGTACTCGTCAATCAGGTACTTGGTGCCGACGCGGGTGTGCTTGTAGAGTTCGGGGTTGGTCAGGTTGCCCAGGTTGCGCTGCAGGCCCTCGCGCAGGGCGAACACCACCTGTGCCCAGTCGCCGCTCTTGCGCCATTGGCGCAGGTTGATCAGACGCTGCTGGATCAGATTGTACTGGTAGTGGGGTGAGGCCGGGTCGGCCTTCCACACGTCCATGCCATTCATGGTGTCCAGGTCGAGCGCATGGATGCGCCACGCCTCGTAGTCGGGGGCTTGCTCCATCTGGCGTTCCTTGCCCAATGCAATGCGTGTTTTCATGTGCATCTGCTCCTGTTCAATTCTTTCAGACCCAACCCAGCCAGCCCAGCAAAGCGCCACCGGCCAGCAACCACAGCAGGTGGATCTTGGTGCGCCAGACCACCAGTGCGATCACCAGGGTCAGCACCGCCAGCTTCCAGTTCTGCACCAGGTCGCCATGGCCCATGGTCATGAGCCAGCCCGTGGCCACCAGCAGCGCCACCACAATGGGCGCCATGCCTTGCTTGAAGGCGCGCACGGCGCGCAGATTACGGTTGCGGTGGCCCCAGCGCGCCAGTGCAAAGGTGAGGGTGGTGCTAGGCACCAGAATACCCACCATGGCCACGGTCACGCCAGCCAGGCCCCAGGTCCACTGCAACCACAAGGGGGCGGCTGTGGCGGCGGCATTGAGACCGAAATTCCAGCCCAGCACGGCAATGAACAGCACGTTGGGGCCAGGGGCGGCCTGCGCCAGGGCAATGCTGGAGTTGAATTCGGCGTCCGTCAGCCAGTGCTGGTCCTGCACCATGTAGCGCTGCATTTCGGGTGCCGTGGTGATGGCGCCGCCAATGGCCAGCAGCGACAAGGACAGGAAGTGCAAGAGCAGCAACCACCAGTCGCCACCCTGGATGTGGCCCAGTACCTGCGGGGTCATTGGGCAGTCTCCTTGCGCGCGTCAATGCGGCCCAGGCAGCGGTAGCACCACAGGCAGGCCAGGCCGCCCAGGCCCAGCAACACGTACAGCAAGGGTACACGGAGCCATGCGGTTGCTATTAATGTAGTAGCAGCAAGAGCAATGGATACGCTGGCTCCCATAGAATTTGACATCAATGTTGGGGCCAGGCGCAGGCCGGCAGCCATGATCATGCCGGCGGCCACCGCCCCCATGCCGCGCAGTGCATTCTGGCTTTGCGGCAACTCCGACATGCCGCCAAACAGGGCCGTTACCACCAGCAGGATCAGCAGCGGAAAGGTCAGCATGCCAGCCAGCGCCACCAGCCCGCCACGCCAGCCGAAGTAGCGGTCGCCGATCATGAGTGACAGGTTCACCACATTGGGCCCCGGCATGATCTGGGCCACGGCCCAGTCTTCCACGAATTCTTCACGCGTAAGCCATTGCTTTTTATCCACCAGCTCGCGCTGCACGATGGCCACCACGCCACCAAAACCCTGCAGCGCCAGCTTGGTGAAAGACCAGAACAGGTCGGCTAGTGATTGTGGACGCGGCCGCGCGGTTGCCGATGTTGGCGGGGTGGTGTCGGTGTCTACCATTTCGAACGGTGGTCTTCGGTAACCCCCAGCAGCTGCTCTACGGCCACAGGTGCTGCACCCGCATGGGCGCGCACGGTGCCGTGGAAGGTGCCGATGGGTTGGATGTAATAACTGGCGGCCACCAGCAGGTTCTTGCTTTCCTGGCGCGCGCCTTCGGGGCTGAACTGCAGGTCCAGCAGGCCGTCTTCGGTGTGGATGTGCCAGGGTTTCAAGGGTAGCAGCGGGTCAAAGTCGAAGCGGGCAGCGCCCAGGGGCCAGGGTTTTCCATCCAGCCAGAGCACGTTTTCCTGGGTGCCGAAATAGCCCTGCTGCAGGTTGAAACCGACTGTCGGCGAATGGGCACTGGCCCAGCGCCAGGCGGTGGTGCGTGCCAGCAGGCCGTTGGAGTAGTCGAAGCTGGCCCAGGCATCGTCTAGCGTAATGCTGCGGCCTGCGGCTTCCAGAGTGCCACGGGTTTCCAGCGCACTGGACTTCACCGTGGCATGGGCGCAGCCACCGTCGCCAATGGGGCCGATGGCGGTGAGGCATCCGCTACCTTGCGGCAGGGTCAGTTCCGCGTCCAGGCGCAGCTTGGAGCCCACCCGTGCACGCACTGCCAGCGTGTTGGGGGCGGTGTTTTCCAGATGCAAGTCCATACCAGCAAAGCGGAACCAGCTCGTGGCCCCTTCCAGGGGGCGGTCGCTGAGCTGGGCCGTAAGTCCTGGCAGACCGTCTTGCGTGGCGTCGACCAGCAGGGTGCGGCTTTGCCGGTCGAACACATAGACAAAGGCAGTGTTGGTCCAACCCACATCGACCATGGCGAGGCCGACGAAGCACTGGGCATTGCCCAAGCCTACATAGTGCCAGCGCTTGTGGTGCAGGCGTTTCCACAGGGCCGAGCGCGCAAACGCCCCCGACAATCCGTGCCAATCCACTCGGGGGATGCAGCCTGTGTATTTGCCACTGGCGGGCTGCCCGACCTGGACAACCGATGCAGGTGCAGGTGCCAAGGGCAGTGGTTCACTCATGCGGCGGATGCTTTCTGCTTGGTTGCAGTGGCAGGCTTGGATACCTTGGCGGCAGTCTTTGTTACAGTTTTTCGCGCGGGGCGTTTGGCCTTGACTGGTGGGGGTGGTGTGGGGGCCTGTTCCGACAGACCCAGTGCCTGCTCCAGCTCTTCAATGCCGGTCTGGGTGTAGTCCAGCATACGTTGCAGGGCCGGTACCGAACGGCGGCAGGCGGTGTAGCCAAAGCCCAGGTTGTCGCCATAGCCCTGGATGGTGATGTTGAGTGCCAGGTAGTGCGTGGCAATCGACACCGGATACACCTCGTCGAGGCGGGCCCCATTGAGGTACAGGGTCTCGCGTGGGCCGGGTACGTTGGAAATCACCACATTGAACTGCGGGTGCGTCTTGGCCGTGCCCGCCACCATGCCCACCCCCATGGGGGAAATCGAGGTTATGCCATGCGCCATTTTCTGCAGGCGCGGCATGGCGGAGAGTTTCTTCTTGGCCTCGCTGGTGCCTTCCACGATGCGCTGCAGACGCTGCAACGGATCGGCAATGTGGGTGGCCAGGTTGGCCAGCAGCAGCGACACCTGGTTGCCGCCCTCTGTGGTTTCTCCGTGTAAGGACACTGGCACCATGGCGACCAGCGGCTTTTTCGGCAGCTTGTTTTCGCGCAAGAGGTGGGCGCGCAAGGCACTGGCGCAGATCGCCAGCGTCACATCATTCACGGTGGCCCCGGCGGCGTCGCCAATGCGCTTGAGCCGTGCCAGCGAATACGACTGCGAGGCAAAGCGGCGCGAGCCCGATATTTCGACGTTGAAGGCACTCGGTGGTGCCTGGAACGGCATGGCGGCGGCGGTTTCTTCCATGCCGGAGCGCAACATATCGGCGATGCCGCTGCCCACGCCGGGCAGCATCTCGCGTCCGGCCTTGGCCAGGGCGCTGATCTGTTCCAGCAGGCCTGGGGCCTGGCGCTCTTTGCGCGCTGTGGGGTGGCTGCGCTGGTAGTTCTGGGCCCACAGCGGCGGCTTGTCCTCGTCGGGCGTGGGGGCCAGCGCACTGGCCATCATCTTGGCGCCGGTAATGCCGTCAATGAGCGCGTGGTGGATCTTGGTGTAGGTGGCAAAGCGTCCGCCGGGCAAGCCTTCGATGACATAGCACTCCCACAGCGGACGGTTGCGGTCCATCAGGTTGCCATGCACGCGCGAGACCATGGCCAGCAGTTCGCGGATGCGTCCGGGCTGCGGCAGGGCCACATGGCGCAAGTGGTAGTCGAGCTCGAACTCCTTGTCTTCCTCCCAGTACCACAGCCCCATGCGCAGCACCGGGCGCAGGTTGAAGGGCGCCAAGGCTTGCAGGTGGGTGCCCCACTTCTGCAGCATGTCCTGCACAAACTCCGGCCCAGCGCCGGCCGGTGGTGTGTAGATGTTCAAACCGGCTACGTGCATGGGCTGGTTGCGGGTCTCCAACCAGAGAAAACCGGAGTCGGTGGGGCTGAGGGCGCGCATGGTCAGTATTCCTCGTGAAGGGATGTAACCCGCACATTGTGACGCAGACCAGGCCTCTCGATCAGTTGCTCCAGTAGGTGTATTCGTCACCTTCGCGATAGGGCTGATCCAGGGTCTTGTCGATGGTCACGGGCAGTTCGATGAAGCTGTCCCAGCGCGGGGGCGGCATCGTGGCATGGTGCGTCTGCATCAGTGCCAGCAGCTGCGCCGCCTTGGCCGGTTCGGTGGCCAGCAGGTTGTTTTTTTCCGTGGGATCGGTTGTGAGGTTGAACAGCCACTGCTTGTTGGGCTTGCCGGCCACGATGAGTTTCCAACCATCCTGCTGCACGGCGCGCAGCGGGCCATCGCGCCAGAACAGGGGGCGTGAGGCCAAGGGCTGGCTGGCTGTGCTCAGGTGGGGCAGCAGATTCACACCATCGATGTCCACGCCTTTGGCACCTTGGGCGCCGGTGGCCGCCAGTACGGTCGGGAAAATGTCGATGTTCGACACGGCCGAGCCAAAGTGCGAGTTGGCAGCAATGCGCCCCGGCCAGCTGGCCACGAAGGGCACGCGCAGGCCACCTTCAAAGTGGGTCAGTTTCCAGCCGCGGTAGGGGGCATTCACGTCGGGGATACCGATGTAGCCCGGCGCGCCGTTGTCGCTGGTGAACACGACCAGCGTATTCTGGTCGAGACCATTCTTGCGCAAGGCTTCCATCACCCGGCCGACGCTGCGGTCGATGGAGCGGATCATGGCCAGGTAGACACGACGGCGGTGGTCGGTGATATGTGCCAGTGCGTCGTAATCGGCCTTGCTGGCCTGTAGCGGGGTGTGGACGCCCCAGTGCGCCAGGTACAGGAAGAAAGGACGGTTCTTGTTGTTCTCGATGACCTGGATGGCTTCGTCGGTGTAGTAGTCGGCCAGGTATTTGGCCGGCTCGAACCACTTGCCACCGTTGTAGCTGACGCCAAAACGCATGTTGGGCCACAGGAACTTGTCGATGGGGTCGAAGTCCTGCTTGGAGTTCACCACATCGGGTGATTGCTCCGGCAGGTGCAGGCCGCTTTCCATGAACAGGGTCTCGTCAAAGCCTTGGTTGTTGGGCCGCATGTCGGGGGTGCTGCCCAGGTGCCATTTACCAATGTGCACGGTGTGGTAGCCACGGGCCTTCAGCGCCTCGGCCAGGGTAAATTCGCTGGCGGGGAGCCCCAAGTCGTTGAAATCCTTGGCACTCTTTGCTTTTTCCTGGTCCACAAAAATGGGAGGACGGTCCGAATTCTGTGCGTAGAGTTGGCCTGCCACCCGGGCCATGGCGCCGGGTGTGGGCGTAAATTCCACCCCAGCTCGCCAGGGGTAACGACCGGTCAGCATGGCGGCGCGTGCCACCGTGCACACGGCAGCGGCCGAGTAGCCGCGGTCAAAACGCACACCCTGGTTGGCCAGGTCATCGATGTTGGGGGTACCCACCTTTTCTGCTGCGTACCCCCCGCCGTGCGTGCTCACGTCGTTGATGCCCAGGTCATCGGCCAGGATGACGATGACATTGGGCGGACGCTGGGCCACAGGTGCCGCTGGGGTGTCGGGCCCCTTGTCCCAGGCCACCGGGTGGTTGGCTGCGCGCGGGTACATGATGTCGGTGTACCAGCCCAACGAATACTGCAGCACATAGAGGCGGTTGGCATACAGGAGGCCCAGCAGCACCATGGTACAGAGCAGGGCGGTGAGCAGTTTTTTCTGGCGTGTCACAGGGGGCTCCTCGAAAGCGTATGTTTCAGGTTACGGCATACAGCAGGCCGCCCACCACCGTCAGCACCAGGGCCACCAAGGTGCGCACCATGATCAGGCTCACCAGTGGCTTGACCGGAAAGATATGCGTTTTTTCAATCGCCGCCCACTTGTGGATGAACTTGTCGGCGCGGCTGCTTTGCTGGGCGAAACGCAGGAAATCGCGCCGGCTGCGGTAACGCACCATGGCGATGTAGTGCCATGACTCGGCTCCCGGCGGTGCGATGAAATTGCCGCTGCGCCGGGCGATGAGCAGCATGAAGTTGCCGTTGCGCAGCAGGTCCCAGAAGATGGACTTGCCGTAGCGGCGGTCGGCTGCACGCGGGTCGTCGCCATAGTCCAGGCCCGGAGGGTACAGGGCTTTGGGCCGGTGGCGCACCAGGTTCAGCATGATGAACTCCTCACCGTCGTCGCTGGCCAGGAGTTCACGCACCTGTTGCACGGCTTCACGCCCGTGCTCGCTGGTGTCGCTGGCCTGCAGGGCGGCCAATCCCTCGTCGATCTCCTGCTGCGTCATGGGTTTGCCCTTGCCGCCCCACCAGAACCAGAAAGCCAGGTAGAGAAGGAGCAGTGGGGTGGTGATAGCAAGTAGGTGGGTCATGCAGGGCGGCTTAGGGGCTATAGTTTGTGAATTGCGTTCAGATTCAAAGGACTCGCGTATGGCTCGGTCGGGTAAGGAGAAGTCGATCAAAACCATTGTCCGCTCGCCCCAGCAGGACCGTGCGCGGCAGACGGTGGAAGCCATTCTGGAGAGTGCGGTTCAGATTTTGGAGACTGAAGGGCTGCAAGGCTTCAAGGTTGCCACCCTGGCCGAACGCTCTGGCTACGGCGTGGGCACGCTGTACCAGTACTTTTCCAACATCGACGCCGTCATGCTGGCCTTGGTGGAGCTGGTGGCCGAACGCCAGCGCCAGTCGCTGATTGCACGCTTCAGCGAGCGCGCGGCCAGCGGTGTCACGCAGACCACGCGCGACCTGGTCGAGCTGATGGTGGCAGCATTCAGCGAACGGCGTGCGGCGCACAAAGCCATCATCGAGTGGGCGTTGTCTCGCCGAGACGTGCGCATGCTCGAAGGCCGGAACACGTTTCTGGGCCAGATGCTCGCCAGTGTGTCGCTGCGCTCGCAAGGGCTGGAGCTGGGGCGCATGCTGGATGCCACGGAAATGTTCGTGTTGTCGCGCGCCTTTCTGGGCGCCTTGCGCACGGCGATCTGGAACGAAGAGGCCGACGCCACAGCGCCCGCTTTTGTGCAATCGCTGACCGACTTGGTCGATGGCTACACCTGGCAACTGGTGCGTCGAACGCGTGAGGCAGGCCCGTCCGGCACGCGCTGAATTGATAGCTGCATCACGCACGTGCAGCCACCCCGTCAAGCTTCTGCAGCAGCCAGGCAATGACCGGCGGGTGCAGGCACATCTGCAGGTGGCCGATGCCCTCAAACACCGTGACCGGCACACCGGGCATGACCTGGGCACGCTGTGGGTAGACGATGTTGTCCTGCGGGGTCAGTGCAATCTCGAACAGGCTGCGCAGGCTGGCTGACTCATTGGCCTCCAACTCGGCCAACCAGGGGCTTTGCCATGCCATCTGACGCCCGTTGGGCGTGGCCAGGTGCTGGGGCACCTGGGTACCTGTATGTGGTGTGCCCAGGGTAATGACCTTGGCCACCCTGGCTGGGCCATACAGGCGCAGCCAAGCGCGAATGGCCAGGCCACCCATGCTGTGGCCCACCAGCACCACCTGCTGCTGCCCCGTGTGCGCCAGCAGTTTCTGCACGGCGTCTTCGATGATGACGGCGTAATCGTCAATGGAAGTAAACAAAGGCTCCAGGTTCACGGCCTGCACGGCATGGCCGCGCGCGGTCAGTGTCGGTGCAATGGTGTCCCAGAGCCGGTGGTTGCACAGGTAGCCATGCACCAGCACCACCGGCAAGCGCTGGGAAACCCCTGCAAGGGCTGGCTGCAGGGCAGGTGGAGCCAAGGTCCAGGGTTGGCGCAGCATGAACACCACGCAGCTGGCCCAGGCCTCGCCCAGCACCGATTTGCACCAGGCCGTGGCGGATTCACCGGCGCGGGAAACTACACCGGTATAGAGGATGGCCAGGGCCGTCAAAGCAAACGGTAGCGCCATGGTCAGCAGGCACGCAGCCAGTACACCCACTGCCCCTTGGCGGTACAGCAGCCATGCCAGTGCCGCACTGGATGCGTATTGCACCAGCAAGGCGCGTCGAAGGAGTCGGGCCAACATCGTTCAAATACCTCGTCAAGCAGGGGAGCACTGCAGCGTGCGCCGTGCAGGTTCCAGCACCGCTTTCTCGGCAGCATAGTCGCCCGTGAGCACGCGCATGAGCAAGAAGCCGGTAGGGGATGGGCTGACCACCACCTCGGCACCGGTCGGCGGTTGCAGCCCCCCTAGGTTGGCGCCTTCGGACACCAGCCACAGGTTCACCGCTTGTTGGGCAGCCTTGCGGTCGTTGACCACGTAGAAGTTGTCGCTGTTGGCCGCATACAAGGCAATCGACCAGTAGGACGGCAGTTGGGGGTTGGCAGTGATGCGCACGGGGCCTTGGCGCACGTCAAAGGCACACACCGAGTACAGCATGTCGGGGCTGGGCATCACCACGCTGCGGGCACTGGCATCCACTGGGGCCGGGTAGGCCGCCTGGTTGTGCATGTTCATGGTCTTTGCCATCGGGCCATTCATGAGCACATGCATGATCAGGCGCGGCGCGGCCCACACCGCCGCCAGGTGCACCAGGATGGCCGTGGTGAGCAAGGTGAGGCTGCGGTAGAACCACAGGCGTTGGTTGTCGGTGAGTGGTTTCATACACAGTCCCCCTGGCGTTCAATGCGTACCGGAACCAGACTGGCGGGATTGGCCTGCAACTCGGGATTGGGGTTGTACAGCCGCAAGGTCAGCACCGCACCGCCACGCCCCACTGTAGGGACCCAGTAGGTCCGGTCGGTGGGCGCGGACGGACCCAGGACAAATACAAAGCGACCTTGGTCATCGAGCTTGGCGGTACTGCCATTGAGGCTGTAGTGCTGGTTGGGCGCGTCGAAAAGGAACATGTCATCGGCGTAGGCCGTGATACTCCACCAGCGGGCCTTGGGTGGGGTGCCACTGACGCGGTAGGTGCAACTGCTGCGCAACGCACGGCCATCGTCGTCCGTGCCGGCGACGAAGTACATGGTTTCGGAGCGGTCCAGTGCCAGGAGGGCGTTGACGGCGATGCTGGCGCGGATGTAGAGGTCGGCGTCCGCACTGCCGGCGCGCAAATTGGTCTTCCAGGCGCCTACTTGCAGCGATTGGTTAAGCCAAGGGGCTTTTTTCAGCACCCACCAAGCCGAACCCAAGCCCATGGCCACTGCGCCCAGGTAGAGGAGGGTGGCCACCGCGACACGGCGGGCGCGGGACAATTGCTTTTGTTTGCTCATGGGGTGGGGCGATTCTTGCGGGCCAGGGGCAACCAGTGCAACAAGCCAAACAGCAGGGAAAGGCATACGCTTTTCCAAAGCGGACCTTGATAGGCCTTGACGTGTTTGAACATCACGATGGTCTCCAGCACATGCACGCCCAGCAGGATGAGCGACAGGCGTTGCAGCAGCGCGTTGCTGTCCCAGGGCATGGGCATCAGCAGGCTCACCAGGGCCAGGACATAGAGCCCGAGCAGGTTCAGTTTCAGGAAACGGTTCATGGGGCAGGGGTGGATTGGATGAAATGGTGAATCTGCTGGGCCAGTTCCGGCCCCTTGTCTTCCTGCAGGAAGTGACCGGCCCCGCGCGTCACCGCATGGGGCTGGTGGGCCGCTCCGGGCACCAGCTTCAGGAAGATCTTGTCGCCGCCACGGGTGATCGGGTCCCGGCTGCTGAACAGGGTGAGGAAGGGCTTGTGCCAGGTCTTCAGCACCTCCCAGGCCGCTTCGTTGGCGGCGCGCTCCGGGTTGTCGGGCGTGGTGGGCACGAAGGTGGGGAACAGACGCGCGGCCCTGGTGTGGCGTGTCGACGGAAAAGGCGCGTCGTAGGCAGCAATCTCCGCGGGGGACAGCTTTTGGGCGCAGCCGGAGTTGACGATCTTTCCAATCGGGAACCAGGGGCTGAACCGCGCGAACGCACGCCAGTACTTGAAGGCCTTGGGGGTAAAGGCGGTTCCGGTGGGCAGGCCCCCATTGGCCAAGACGATGCGGTCGAAGCGCTCCGGTGCATGGGTGGCCATGCGCAGGCCGATAAGCGAGCCCCAGTCCTGGCAGAACAAGGTGGCGTGCTGCAGGTCGATGGCCTGCATCCAGCCGCACATCCAGGCGACATGGTGGCTGTAGGAATAGTCCTGAGTCCTTGTGGGCTTGTCCGAACGGCCAAAACCCACCAGGTCCGGCGCAATGACGCGGTGGCCCGCCGCGACCAGGCCCGGGATCATTTTGCGGTACAGGTACGACCAGGTAGGCTCGCCATGCATCAGCAGCACAGGGGCAGCGTTGCGCGGGCCTTCGTCAAGGTAGGCGATGCGCAGGCCACCAACTTCGACGTATTTCGGCTCGAACGGGAAATCCGGTAGGCCGGCAAACCGCGTTTCGGGGGTGCGTACGACAATGCGTGTGTCCACCATGGGAAGTGCCGGGGCGGGAGGAGGGTTGGCGATGGAATACATGGTCGGTAGCAGCGCGGTCAGTACAAACGGGACTTCTGGATGGTGGAGCCACCGGCCGGCAAACTGAACAGCATGCCGTCCTCTCCCACCGTCATGGGTCCCTTGAAATGCTGGCCCGCATCGCCGATGAAGGCCGGATAGGCAAAGCGGAACGGAAGCGGTGGGACCACATGGTTGAACACGAGTTCCTTCACGCCGGCATCGGTGGCCACGGCGGCGGCTTCCTCGGGGGTGGTGTGGTAATTCAGGATGTCGCGCATGATCTGGGCCGTGTTGGTGATGTTCTTCTGCGTAAACTCTTCTTCGAGCACTTTCACCAGTTTGGGCTGCAAGGCTTCGTGGATGAGCAGGTCGGCACCCCTAGCGTTGGCCGCCACTGCGGGCGTCTTCTTGGTGTCGCCGGTGATGACCACCGAGCGCCCCTTGTAGTCGAAGCGGTAACCCACGGCCGGGTCCACCGGCGAGTGGTCGACACGGAAGGCGGTGATCTTCACGCCCTTGTCGTCCAGGACCACGATGGCGTCCGCTTTGTCCTTGGGCCCCAGAACAAAGGGCATGCCTTTGCCGCCACTGCCACCCGGAGGCATGATCTTCGGGCTATGGTGGGCCACGCGGTAGCCGAAGTCCAGCACATAGGCAGCGCGGAATCCATCGACCACGGTTTCCACGCCCGGTGGGCCGTAGACCGGCGTCGGTGTCTGGAAGGTGCCCAGGCCCCAGCGCTGCAGCAGGAAGGGGCCCATGCCGTCGATGTGATCGGAATGGAAGTGGGTGAGCAGGATCGCTTCGATCTTGGATGCCGGCAGGCCCATGTAGCCCAGGTTACGGGCGCTGCCTTCACCGGTGTCGACCACAAACAAGCGATCGCCCGCGATGACCGCCGTGCATGGACCGGCGCGCGTGGGGTCGGGGAAGGGTGAACCGGTACCGCACAGGCCCACGTGCAAGCCATCGGGCAGGTCGGGAATGACATTGCGCCCCACATTGCGGTGCGCTACCTGCTGCAGGGCTGCGGTGGCAATCTGGCGCTGGAACACCACGAGCACCGCACCGATGAGCAGCGCAGCGACCAATAGGGCCAGCAGGATCTTGTGCAGACGTTTCATGAACCGCTTGTCTCTTGTGCGTCGGAATAGGACGAGTTTATGAAAAAGGTTCAGTTACGTGTTTCAGATTTTTGGCTCTGGGGTAGGGGTGGGCTAATCGAGAAAATTATTCAATAAAAACAATGGGTTAGGTCGTTGATATGACCCAGGAATGCATGGTGGGATACGCCATGCATCCTGTGCGTATTCAGATTCAGTACTTCGGCTGGTACTTGCGGATGGCGGCCTTCACGTCATCGCCCAGGGCAAAGCCCTTGCCGTACTTGGCAGCCAATTCGGCAGCGCGGGCTTCGAACGCCTCGACCCCCATGCCGTAGATGAACTGCATGGCGCCGCCGGTCCAGGCCGGAAAGCCAATGCCGAAGATGGAGCCGATGTTGGCGTCGTGCACGCTGGTTAGCACGTTCTCGCTCAGGCAGCGCGCCGTCTCCACCGCCTGGCGGTAGAGCAGGCGGTCCTTGAGGTCGGTGATGTCCCATGCGGCATCGGCCTTTTCGAACAGAGGCTTGAGCTGGGGCCAGAGGAATTTCTTCGCGCCTTTCTCGGCCGGGTATTCGTAGAAGCCGCCACCTCCCGCACGGCCGGGGCGGCTGTGCTCCTTGACCATCTTTTCCACCACACGCTCACCGGGTGTGACCTCGTAGGTCTTGCCCTCGGCCGCAAAGTCGGCCTTGGTCTGCTCCATGACGTGCAGGGACAGGGTGAGGGCGGTTTCGTCCAGCACCGCCAGCGGGCCCACGGGCATGCCGGCCTGCATGCCGGCGTTCTCGATGGCAGCGGCCGGAATGCCTTCACCCAACATTGCGGCACCTTCCATGACAAAGGTACCGAACACACGGCTGGTGAAGAAGCCACGCGAGTCGTTGACCACAATGGGAAACTTGCCCAGGGCCTGCACATAGTCGTAGGCGCGGGCCACGGTTTCGTCGTCGGTCTCGGCACCCCGGATGATTTCCACCAGCTTCATCTTGTCCACCGGGCTGAAGAAGTGGATGCCGATGAACTTCTTGGCATCCGTGCTGGCCCTGGCCAGGCCGCTGATGGGCAGGGTGGAGGTGTTGGAGGCGAAGAAGCCGCCGGGGGCCAGCATGGGTTCGGCTTCCTGGGTGACCCTGGCCTTGAGTTCGCGGTTTTCGAACACGGCTTCGATGATCAGATCGCAGCCTTGCAAGTCGGCGGCAGACGCGGTGGGCTGGATCAGGCCCAGGATCTTCTGCTGGGCTTCCACCGTCATGCGGCCTTTGTCCACACGGCCCTGGGTAATCTTGGCGCTGTAGGCCTTGCCCTGTTCGGCCTTTTCCTGGCTCACGTCCTTGAGCACCGAGGCAATGCCTTTGCTGGCCTGAGCGTAGGCAATGCCCGCGCCCATCATGCCCGCACCCAGCAGGCCCACCTTGGCAGGCTTGAAGCGGGGCACACCGGCTGGGCGGCTTTGGCCGCTCTTGATGGCGTTGAGGTTGAAGAAGAAGGTGTTGATCATGGCCTTGGCATTGATGCCAGTCATGAGCTTGGCCAGGTGGCGGCTCTCGATGCGCAGCGCGGTCTCGATGTCCACCTGCAGACCTTCGACCATGCAAGCCATGATGGCTTCTGGCGCCGGGTACAGGCCGCGCGTATTTTTCTTGATGACGGCTGGGGCCACGGGCAGCATCTGGGCCACGGCCGGGTTCGATGGCAGGCCACCGGGCACCTTGTAGCCCTTGGCTTCCCAGGGGTGCTGGGCGCTTGGGTTGGCGGCAATCCAGGCCAGGGCCTTGGCGCGCATCTCAGAAGCTGCGTTCTCGCCAGGGGCAACCAGGTCGTGCACCAGGCCCAGGCCTTTCGCCTCGGAAGGGTTGAAGGTCTTGCCCTCCACCAGGTAAGGCTGCGCACCCATAAGGCCCAGGTGGCGCGTCATCTTGGTCACGCCGCTGGCGCCGGGCAGCAGGCCCAGGGTCACTTCGGGCAGACCGAACTGGGTCTTCTTGTCGTCGATGGCGATGCGGTGGTGGCCCACCAGCGCCACTTCCCAACCGCCGCCCAGCGCAGTGCCGTTGAGCAGGCTGACCACCGGTTTGCCCAGGGTTTCGATGGTGCGGAAGTTGCGCTTGACGCGCTCGATCTCTTCAAAAATCTTCGGTGCGTCGCTGGGCTGCAGGCGCATGGCGCCTTTCAGGTCGGCACCGGCAAAGAAGGTGCTCTTGGCGGAGGCCAGGAGGATGCCGCGGATGGCGTCCTTGTCCTTGATGACCTGTGCTGCCACCTCGCTCATGTCGTCCTGCCACTGCAGACACATGGTATTCACGGGCGAGTTGGGTTCGTCGAAGGTGATGGTGGCAATACCGTCGACCAGGGAGTATTGAATTGTTTTCATGATGCTATGGATTTGGTAGCTGCTTGCACAATGAATAAGCGGGCTAGATGGCAATTTGGCATGTACACGCCGCTTACAGGCGTTCGACGATGGTGGCAATGCCCATGCCACCACCCACGCACAGCGTGGCCAGGCCGTAGCGCAGGCCTCGGCGGTGCAGCTCGTCAATCAACGTGCCCAGGATCATGGCGCCGGTAGCGCCCAGCGGGTGGCCCATGGCAATGGCGCCGCCGTTCACGTTCACCTTGTCGTGCGGCACTTTCATTTCCTTCATGAAGCGCATGACCACCGAGGCAAAGGCCTCATTCACTTCAAACAGGTCAATCTGGTCAATAGTCAGTCCCGCCTTGGCCAGCGCCTTGCGGGCCGAGGGCATGGGACCGGTGAGCATGATGGTGGGGTCGGCACCGGACAGCGCGGTGGCCACGATGCGGGCGCGCGGCTGCAGGTTGTGTGCCTTGGCAGCGGCCTCGTTGCCAATGAGCACAGCGGCGGCGCCATCAACGATGCCCGAGGAGTTGCCGGCGTGGTGCACATGGTGGATGCGCTCTACCTGAGGGTAGCGCGTCAGGGCCACGGCATCAAAGCCCATCGCGCCCATCTGTTCGAATGCGGGCTTGAGGGTCGCGAGGCCTTCGAGCGTGGTGTTGGGCTTGATGAACTCGTCTTTGGCCAAAATGCTCTGGCCCAGGAAGTCTTTCACGGGTACTACGGAGCGGTCAAAGTAGCCTGCGGCCTGGGCCTTGGTGGCGCGGCGTTGGGATTCCAGCGCGAAGGCGTCCACGTCCTGGCGGGTAAAGCCTTCCAGGGTGGCAATCAGGTCGGCACCGATGCCCTGCGGCACAAAGGCGGTCTGCGAGTTGGTTTCGGGGTCCATGGCCCAGGCGCCGCCGTCGGAGCCGATCGGTACCCGGCTCATGCTTTCCACACCACCGGCCACCACCAGGTCTTCCCAACCCGAGCGCACCTTCTGTGCCGCCATGTTCACGGCTTCCAGACCCGAAGCACAGAAGCGGTTGACCTGCACGCCGGCAGCCTGGAAGTCCCAGCCGGCCTTGAGTGCGGCCACTTTGGGCAACACAGCCCCCTGGTCGCCCACGGGCGAGACGATGCCCATGACGACGTCGTCCACGCGGGCGGTGTCGAAGCCATTGCGTTGCTGCAGGTCGTTCAGCAGACCCGCCAGCAGGTTCACAGGTTTGACCTCGTGCAGGCTGCCGTCTTTCTTGCCTTTGCCGCGCGGCGTGCGGATGGCGTCAAACACAAATGCTTCGGTCATGGGGGCTCCTAGGTTGGCTGATGGGATGGTCAAAGGCACGCGCGCAGACGCAAACCGAACGACCGTTCAATTTGGAGTATAGTTCTTTTTACCAAGCATCTGCTTTGCATAAATAATTTCCTTCACGACCATTCCAAACAGAGGTACCACCATGATCGAACGCACCTTGTTCAGCTCCGACCACGAATCCTTTCGCGACAGTTTTCGCAAGTTCATGGACAAAGAGATTGCGCCCTTCCACGCCGAATGGGAAGAGCAGGGCTATGTGGCCCGCGAGGTCTGGAACAAGGCCGGTGAAAACGGTTACCTGTGCATGACCATGCCCGAGCAGTACGGCGGCTCCGAGGCCGACAAGCTGTACTCGGTGATTCAGATGGAAGAGCTGGCCCGGGGTGGTTTCTCCGGCATCGGCTTCGGGCTGCACAGCGAAATCGTGGCGCCGTACATCCTGCACTACGGTACCGAAGAACAGAAGGCCAAGTACCTACCCAAGCTGGCTTCGGGCGAAATGGTGGGTGCCATCGCCATGAGCGAACCCGCCGCCGGCTCCGACCTGCAGGGTGTGAAGACAACCGCCATCGAGCAAGCCGACGGCAGCTACCTGCTCAACGGCAGCAAGACCTTCATCACCAACGGCTGGCATGCCGACCTGGTCATCGTGGTGGCAAAGACCAACCCCGCCGCCGGCGGCAAGGGCACCAGCCTGATGCTGGTGGAGCGCGGCATGCCCGGCTTCTCGGTGGGCAAGCGTCTGAAGAAAGTGGGCATGAAGGCGCAGGACACGTCCGAGCTGTTCTTCGACAACGTGAAGCTCGGCCCCGAGCACGTGTTGGGTGGCGAAGCCTGGAAGAACAAGGGTTTCATCTGCCTCATGCAGGAGCTGCCCTGGGAGCGTCTGCAAATCGCCATCGGTGCCGTGGCGTCAAGCCAAGCGGCCATCGACGGCACGGTGGAATATGTGAAAGAACGCAAGGTGTTTGGCCAGCCTGTGGCCGCATTTCAGAACACCCGCTACAAGCTCGCCGAGATGCAGACCGAGGTTCAGGTCGCGCGCGTGTTCGTGGACAAGTGCTGCGAGCTGATCTGCAAGGACCAGCTCGACACCGCCACCGCCAGCATGGCCAAGTACTGGACCACCGACCTGCAGTGCAAGGTCATGGACGAATGCGTGCAGCTGTTCGGGGGCTACGGCTACATGTGGGAATACCCCATTGCCCGCGCCTATGCCGACGCCCGCGTGCAGCGCATCTACGGCGGCACCAACGAGATCATGAAAGAGGTCATCACCCGTTCCATGGGGCTGGGCGGCAAATAGGCTGAATGAACGTGGGAAGCTGGGCTGCCAACGAGGTAGCCCAGGCTGCTATGCCAGCGCCAGGCGCTTGCAAATGTTGATGACCTTGTCTTCCAGCACAGACTTGCTAAAGGGCTTGACGATGTAACCAGCTGCGCCTTTTTGCGCGGCCAGGACGATATCTTCCTTGCGGGCTTCGGCGGTCACCATTAGGAACGGAATGTGCTTCAGCCCCTCGTCCGCCTTGACCGCTTCCAGCAACTGAAAGCCGTTGAGGTTGGGCATGTTGATGTCGCACACCACAAAGTCAAAAGATTGCGCGCGCAGCTTGTGCAATGCGATGGCGCCATCTTCGGCCTCCGATGTATTGGAAAAACCGCTGTCCTTGAGCAAGTTGCAGATGATCCGGCGCATGGTGGAAAAGTCATCCACGACCAGAAATCGAAGCTTGTCGTTCATTTATAGCCTTTGGTGGTTCGTCGTGGTACAGGGGGTACACATCCACAGGGCATTCAAAAGCCCATGGATGCCAGCAGGTCATCCACGTCCTCTTGCTGCAGGGCTTTGGAGGCAGATTGCGGGCCATGGAGCTGGTGCGTTTCACCGGTGTAGTCCTCTGCCTTCACTGCAACGCAGTCTGCGGTTGCGGGTGCGCTGTCTATCAGCAACTGCACCAACTGCAACTCGGTGCGATTGATGATGTCGATAACCTTCTTGATGACCTGGCCTGAAAGGTCCTGAAAATCCTGCGCCATCATGATGTCGCTGAGGATTTCACCCTGGCGCTCGGCAAAACTCGACATGCTGCCGGCGAATTTTCCGCACACACCGAGAAGGGCGCGCGCACGCTCCATCGACATGTCTTCGGATGCTGCCATTCGGGCGAGCGACTGCTCCAGTTCGTCGCCGCGACGGCACAGGTCATCGCAATCGGGTTTGGCCGCGTCGACGAGGTTCAGGACCTTGTTTGCTGCGTTCTCCGTCATCTTCCCCACGTGCGATAGTCGGTCGCGTGCATTGGGGAACTCCTCGACAATCTGGTGCAGTTCGGTACTGCCTCCGAGGATGGTGAAGGCTTCGTGCATTTCACGGGTAATGCTCCCAAGCCGGGCAAAGGCTTCTTCGCGTGTCAGGGTCGCCATGCTTGCTGTTCTTTCGGGGTAATGGCTTTGTGTTCAGAGCGTGCCGTGCTGTGTGACGGTGTCGGACATGAGTTCCACCAATTTCGGAATGTCCGTGGCCTTGTCGAACACCCAGTCGGCCCCCAGCTCCTTGCACTTCAATCGGGTGAACGTATCGTTGCTGTTGGTGAGGATGGCCACCTGCATGTGCGGACACAGTCTCTTAAAATCCTTCAAGCGGTTCAAGGCATTCCCATCGGGAAGGTTGACGTCCAGGACCATGAAGTCCGGGTTATGGGATCGCAGCAATGTCTCGGCCTCAACCAAACTGGTGGCAGGCAGTATGTTGAAGCTGGGATCTATTTCCACGACCCATTCTGCAAGGCGCAACAGGATCAGCTCGGAATCTTCGACATGGATGATGGTTTTCATGTCCCTAATCTTCGCGTTGTTCCGGCTTTCAGACCATCAGACGGGGCTGATTTGCGTGTAGGGATCGCCTGACAGACCGCTTGAAAACAGGCCACTACAATGCATTTGACCGGCGTGTCTGCACGCTTTCCAGGGAGCACGAACTTGACCAGCAACTGCAATGTACTGATCGTTGACGATGATCCGATCAATCAGCGGCTAGTTGGGTTGATACTTGACAAGGCAGGTATCTCCCATGCTTCGGCTGCGACTGGAGAGGATGCCATTACGCAGGCACGGCAGCTTCACCCCTTGGTGATCCTGATGGATGTGGTGATGCCCGGTATGGGTGGCTATGCCGCCTGTGAAGCGATCAAGGCGCACCATTCGACCAGTGGTATTCCCGTCGTGTTTGTGACTGCCAGCGATGACCTGGAGAGTGAATCGCGTTGTTTTGAAGTGGGAGGGGCCGATTTTGTCCGCAAACCATTTGCAGCGGCCACCTTATTGGCAAGAGTCAGGAATCAGATCGCTATTTCCGCCGAACGAAGGCGACTCGAGGGCATGTTCCGGGATGTCATCGAATACGCACCGGTGGTCTTTCTGATCACCGACCTTTCCGGGCAGATCATGACGACCAACGCTTTGGCCTTGTCCTGCTTTGGTGCATCGCGCAGCGAATTGATCGACTCTCCTCTCAGCCGCTGGATTCCATCCATCACCAGCCATATTCAGTTGGGCCCCACGCCCGTGCATGCGGGGCAGTTCGAGCTGGAATGTTGCCGTGCCGACGGCTCACGTTTCCCGGCCGACATCATCGTTGGCAACTTGCGCGGAACCCAACGGCCCATGGACCTTTTCATTGTGCGCAATATCGAACAACGGCACCGTGTCATGAAAGAGCTGCACGATTCGCAAAGTCGTTTGCGGGAGCTTGGCGCCATCAACGAACTGGCGCGCGAAAACGAACGCAAGCGCATTGCACGCGAGGTGCATGATGAACTGGGGCAGGTCATGACTGCGTTGCGAATGGACCTGTCCATGTTGGACATGCTGCACGGTGAAGAGTTGCCCAAGCTGCGAGGCAAGGTGCAGTCCATGAAAACCTTGGTGGACCGTGCCATTTCGGGCGTACGGCACATTGCAAGCAACTTGCGCCCACCGGCGCTCGACATGGGGTTGGGCGCGGCCGTTGAATGGCAGGTGTCGGAACTCAAGCGCTTGGGTCAGATCGAGGTGAACCTCAACTTGGAAGGCTTGTCGCAAGGTCTGCAGGACGACCGTGCCATGACCGTGTACCGCATCGTCCAGGAGTCACTGAACAACATTGCGAAGTATGCGCAGGCTCAATCCGTAGATGTGCTCTTACGTTTGGACAAGGATGGCAGCCTAGTACTGAGCATACGCGACGATGGCGTGGGCTTTGACCGACAGGCAGTGTCTTCGCAGCGGTCTTTCGGGCTTCTGGGGATGCACGAGCGTGCATTGAGCATCGGTGGTGATTTGGTCGTGGAAAGTGCGCCATGGCAGGGAACCCATGTGCATGCCCGCTTCCCATGGAACCGAGTGGAAGAGGTGGCGCATGATTAAACTGGCCATATCCGAAGACCACGCCATTGTCCGCAGCGGACTGCGGCAGATGTTTGCGTTGGTCGGCGACCTGGTGGTGGTTGCGGAGGCGGTCAACGGATCGGAAGTCATTGCCTTGTGCGAGCGCCATGACATCGATGTCCTGCTTTTGGACCTGAACATGCCGGGCCTGAGTGGCAACGACCTCATTGCCCGTGTAAGAGCCAAGCGGCCCACACTGCCCATTCTGATTCTGAGCATGCACGACACCGCCCAAATCGGCATCGCGGCCATCAAGGCTGGAGCCAATGGCTATGTGACCAAGGACAGTGAACCCACCATATTGATTGAAGCCATCCGTAAAGTCGCGGCAGGGGGGCGCTACATTGCGCCCCAGATGGCCCAGTCCATTGCCTTGTATTCCTCCAGCGTGGCAGCCGGACGCCCGCATGACAGCCTGTCAGACCGGGAGATGAGCGTTTTTCTCGAATTGGTGGCTGGACGCAGCGTGAACGACATCGCTGACAAGTTCCACATCAGCAACAAGACCGTCAGTACCCACAAGGCACGCATGATGGACAAGCTGGGGGCCAGAAGCACGGCCGAGCTGGTGCGGTATGCAGTGGAGCATGGCATGTTGAACTGAGGAAAATGCATGTTACCCACAGAAAGTGGCCTCCCGTGCGGTGCACAGCGCACTACCCCCCTTGTGACAATGTCAGCAAATGATCGAACACTCTGAGTTTTCCTGGCCGGTTCGTGTGTACTGGGAAGACACCGATGCCGGTGGTGTGGTGTTTTACGCCAATTACCTCAAGTTTTTTGAGCGTGCCCGGACCGAATGGTTGCGCGCGCTGGGGATAGAGCAGGGCGCGTTGCGTGAAGCAACGGGCGTCATCTTCGTGGTGGCCGATGTGCAGCTGCGTTACCTCTCCAGCGCCAAGCTCGATGATGCCTTGCGTGTCACGGTGCGGGTGGTGGAGTCTGGTGCCGCGTCGATGGTTCTGACACAGCAAGCTTGGCGCGGAGAGGCGTTGTTGTGCGAGGGGCAGATCCGTGTTGGTTGCGTTGATGCGTGCACGCTACGCCCGCAGCGCATGCCAGCGTCCGTGCGCATGGCCTTGGCATGAGATTGCTCCAGAGCTAGCGCCTATTTGTCTTCGAGGCGTATGCCATAGCGCTGTCGCAGCTTGCTTCCCGGAAAGAAGATCGACCTATCCACCCAGGTTCCCAGGCGTAGTGCCAGCTGCTCGTTGATCTGTCGCAGGTGCTGCACGAGCACATCGTCGCGCAGGTACAGCTGCGGCGTTTTACCTATCTGCTGGCTGGTGTCAGGGTACTGGCTGCGTAACTGTCGGTCAGACACCAACGGGGGGTAGATGCGGCGAATGTCCGCTGCGCGGACCCAACGGCAGTGGCTTTCGTCTTCCAGCACATGGACCCTCACATCGCGGTAGGCATAGTACTGCCCCTGCGCCTCCTGCCAGACTACCCTGCGCATGCCGTGGCGCCATTCCCTCAGCAATGCAATGGTGGGCAAGGTCACCAGTGCTGCATAAAACGGCAGTACAAACACAAATACGAAAAGACCGGCCTTGTAGCCCAGCAACAAATAGGCCAGTGTGATCAGTGCGACCTGTACGGCAGGACGCTGGAGCACTTGCTTGGCAAGCTCAGTGATAGCCATCGTCCTGCGGGGCTATTGCAGTCAGCGCTGTACGTTGTAATCGAGCAGCAGCGCTTCTATCTGGGCATCCTTTTGCTGCCAAAGCAGCTGTACCCATTCCGCAAAGGCCTTGCGGAACTCGGGGTCCTGCCCATAGTCCCCCCCGACCAAATGGCGTGGCACAGGTACCTTGCGCACGCGCACAATGACACGTTCGACCCGACCTGCCATGAAGTCCATGAAGGTGGGAATGCCCTGTGGATAGACGATGGTCACGTCCAAAATCGAATCGAACTTGGCACCCAGCGCATCGAGTGCCAAAGCGATGCCACCGGCTTTGGGCTTCAGCAGGTAGCGATACGGGGATTGCTGCTTGGCATGTTTGGCCTGGGTGAAGCGTGTGCCTTCCAGGAAGTTCATCACACTGGTGGGGATGAGTGCAAATTTTTCGCAGGCCTTGCGCGTGGTTTCCTGGTCTTTGCCGCGCATTTCGGGGTGCTTGCGCAAGTACTCTTCGCTGTGGCGGCGCATGAAGGGGAAGTCCAGTGCCCACCAAGCCAGACCCATGATGGGCACCCAGATCAGTTCCTGCTTGATGAAGAACTTGAGCAGTGGAATCTTGCGGTTGAGCAGGTGTTGCAGCACGAAGATGTCCACCCAGGATTGGTGGTTGCTGTTGACCAGGTACCAGCTCTTGGGGTCCAGGCCTTCCGCCCCCTGCACGTCCCAATCCAGCTTCTGCGTCAAGCGCATCCAGCCGCTGTTGCAGCTGATCCAGCTTTCCGCCACCACCAGCGTAATCGGATCGACCAGCAACCGAACTTCCTTGAAAGGCAGCAGCAGGCGAACCAGTGCAAACGCCAGCAGTATCGGTTCCCAGAACAGGATGTTCACGATCAGCAGGCCAATGGAGATCGTCGCACGCAGAAAAGAGGGAAGGAAGTGGAGCATGAGTTGCTAGTAAAAATATAGCGCCTTGCGCAATTCCCTAAAGGGCTTGGCTGCAATTTTATGCAAAGAATGCAAGCGAGTTGCGACCCTGGGCTTTGGCTTGGTACATGGCAGCGTCGGCCCGACGGATGATTTCCTGGTGGGAGAGTTCCTCGCCCATGAACAAGGCAATGCCAATGCTGGGCGTGGTGTGGTGTGTTACTTCGTTAAGCAGATAGGCCTCTCCAAGTGCCGAGAGTATTTTGTAACCCACGGCAGTGGCATGCATCTGTGCATCGGCAGGGGAGTTGCTCAGCGCCTGCAACAACACGATGAATTCGTCACCACCCAGGCGTGCTACGGTATCCACCGCACGCACGCTCTGCTGCAGGCGGCGTGCCACCTCCTGCAGTAACAGGTCGCCGGTGTCGTGACCGTGGCGGTCATTCAGTTGCTTGAATCGGTCCAGGTCCAGGAACATGACCGCACCGTACTGCTGCTGGCGTTTGCTGTGGGCCATGGCGCTTTGCAGGCGCTCGACCATCAGGCGCCGGTTCGGCAGTCCTGTCAGGCTGTCGTGGAAGGCCAGGTGGGCAATGGCCTCCTGGGATAGCTTGCTTTCGGTTATGTCGCGGGCAATGGCAATGAATCGCTCTTCCTCGCCAGGGGCGGTGGGCTTGCGCACCATCGAGAGCTCGAACCAGTGCTTACCCGTGGGCAACTCCAGGCTGTATTGCTTGCCGCTGGAGCGTCCATACTGCGCGGCCTCGGCCAGGGCCGCAAGGGTAATGTTGGCTGCGTCTTTGGTCACCATTTCATCGATGCGTCGCCCCAGGAGCTTGTCCGGTGGCGCGACCAGGTCGAATCCGTTGTGACTGTGTATGGCGCGGTAGTAGCCATCGGCACTGAACTCGATGAGCAGGTCGGGCAGTGCCCCGAGCGTGGCTTGCAATTCGGCCTGGGTGGCCTGCAGCTGTGCCTCGGTACCCTTGCGCGCAGTGATGTCCATCACGGTCCCCACCATGCGTTGCGGGGTGCCATCGCGTGTAGTTTGGACCACCTTGCCGCGGCTGCTGAGCCAGATCCAACGGCCATCGGTATGGCGGGCGCGGTAGTCGGCTTCGTAGGCCGCGGTGCGCCCCTCCAGATGAGCGCGCATAGCCTGCAAGGTGTGTCCCAAGTCGTCCGGGTGTACCAGATGGCCCCAGGGCCGTGCCTGTTGCGCTTCATCGTCCGAACGCCCCAACAGACGGCATGTGTGTGTGTCCATGCGGTAGCCGCGCTCGACGGACAGGTCGTGTGACCACAGTCCAAGGTCAGCACTCATGATGGCCAATTCAAGCTGCTCCGTGGTGTCGCGCAGCAAGGCTTCCGCCTTCTTGCGGGCACGAATGTCCCGCGCCATACCCAATACACCGATGAGCCGCCCATGGGCATCGTGCATGGGAGTTTTGACAATCTCCCACAAACCTGCGTCGTCGTTGAGCGGACTGGGCATGCCCTCTTCGAGCGTGACTGTGGTGCCAGCGCGGCTGGCCATCTGATCCGTGGCCGCAAAGGCGGCCGCATTCTCAGGACCGACCCAATCGACATCGCTTGTTCCAACCACCTGGGATTGGGTCGCCCCCAGGTTGTGTGCAAAGGCATTGTTGCAGGTGAGGTAAACGCCCTCCGTGTCTTTGAGCCACACGCGGTCGGGGATGGTCTGAAGAAGGTTTTGCAGCAGGTTCTCGCGCTCCTCCAGTTTTTTCTGGGCTTCACGCTGGTCAGAAATGTCCTCTATGGTGCCCTCGTGGTACAGCACCTGTCCCTGGACATCACGCTTCAGATGGGCGTGCTCGCGCACCCACAAGGTACCGTGGCCATCGACGGTACGCATTTCCGATTGGAAGTCGACCACGTAGCCCTGTTGGTGCAGGAGTGCCAAAAACTCCTGGCGCCGGTTGGGATTCACGTACGGCGAAACCGATGGATGCGAAAAATACTGCTGCAAATCCTCTGCCGAGCGGGTACGGAACATGCGCACCAGCGCGGCGTTCGCATGCGTCAGGCACCCATCTGGCGCAGCGCGGTAGGCGCCGATGGGTAAGAGCTCAAACAGTGAAGAGAGCTCGTCGCTCACAGCTTATTTCAGGCTGCCGCTGAGAAACTGGGCCAACCGTTCGCTCTTGGGGTTGGCCAGTACCTGTGCTGGTACACCTTCCTCTTCGATGCGCCCCTTGTGCAGAAAGATCAGGTGGTTGGAAACTTCGCGTGCAAAGCCCATTTCGTGGGTCACGACCACCATGGTGCGGCCTTCCTGGGCCAGTGTTTTCATGACCTTGAGCACTTCGGATACCAACTCGGGGTCGAGCGCGCTGGTGGGTTCGTCGAACAGCATCACCTCGGGCTCCATGGCCAGGGCGCGGGCAATGGCCACACGCTGTTGCTGGCCTCCGCTGAGGTGCGCCGGATAGGCGTCTTCCTTGCCTTCAAGGCCCACCTTGGCCAGGTATTTGCGGGCCGTGGCAATCGCTTCGTCCTTGGGTTTTCCCAACACATGCACAGGGGCCTCAATGATGTTCTCCAGCACCGTCATGTGCGCCCACAGGTTGAAGTGCTGGAACACCATGGCCAGTTCGCAGCGGATGCGCTGCAGCTGTTTCTGGTCAACAGCATTCAGCTCGCCGTTGGCTGCAGGCGCCATGCGCAGCTCTTCACCGGCGACGATGATGCGGCCTTCGTGCGGTTTTTCCAGCATGTTGATGCAGCGCAGGAAAGTGCTCTTGCCCGAGCCGGAGCTGCCGATGATGCTGATGACATCGCCGGCATGGGCGGTCAGCGAAACGCCTTTGAGCACTTCGTTGGAGCCGAAGCGCTTGTGGATGTTTTCTACCTGGAGTTTGATGGTCTTGGCGTTCATGGCGCGCTCCGTTCCAATCGTCTAAATATTCAGTTGCCCAGCAAGTCGCCGGTGCGAAAAGGGATGCTGCCGGCGATCTTGCCGAGTTCACAGCCGGTAGTGACATAGCGGTCGCGGATGTGGGCGTAAAACACACCGTCCACACCGGCATGGAGAGGTGTGCGTGTGTTGGCGATCGGATCGATGATTTCCACCATCAACTCGCCTTTGCGTACTGTCTCACCAGCTTCATGGTTGAACACCACGACGCCAGGGCAGGGGGCATACAGCGTCTCGGAGCCGGCCAAGGGTGTAGGTGCACACAGAGCAACAGGCAGGACCGGTTTTTCGCTGCAGGCAATGGCACCGCAGTACTGTAAGTAGCTGAAGATGCCTTGGGCATCAGGTTGGGCCCAACGGTCGTGGACATCGGCTTCGCCACGCAGTTCGATGGTGGTACTGCAGCATCCCTGCGGCAGAGGCACATCAAGTCCATCGGCTTTCAATGCATCGGCGAGTTTCCACCAGACCCCCGAAAGGCATTCGTCAAAGGGTGCATTGCCGGAGGCTTTTGCCAACAAGGTAGCCCGGCTGCCGATCAAGCGCGCCACGGGCTCCAGTTGGGGCCAGCATGTCTCTTCGGTATAGAAGTGCATGACGCCTTGGCAATCGCAATGCAGATCCAGCACCACATCGGCATCGTGGGACAAAAGCAGCAGGGTGCGGCGCAGGCTTTCCAGTTCGGTCTTGGGCGTCCAGGCCTGTAGGTAGGCCGACATGGCCTGCCGCACCACGCGCACATTGGATTGCGCGTCCTGACCCAGTTGACTTCGCACCGTTGAAAAGACCGCCTTGGCCAAGTCGGGGTAGTGGCGATTGAAGTTCTCGGAAGTGTCCAGTTCAAACCGTCCCATCGGTTTGTGGTCCACGCGCTGTGCCAGCCCGATGGGGTTGGCCATGGGAACTAGCACGATGTCGGATACCACCTGCCCGGCGGCTTCGGCAGCCTCCAGCAGCGGGCGCAGGTGGTGCGCCACCAACATGCCAGGCAGCTCTTCGGCATGCAGGCTGGCCTGGATGTAGATTTTCAGGCCCTTACCGGCGTGTCCGTAATGGAAGCTGCTCAGGGTCTTCTGAACCCCCAGACTGGGGGACAGCAAAGGATGGTCAACGCGACGCATAGGAAATTAATGTTTGCGGGGGGCCAGGTAGGCCAGCAGACGGCTTTCAGCGAACTTGAAGAAACCAATCAGGGCGAAGGTGGCGATCAGGTAAATGCCGGCCGCGGTCAAGAAAGCTTCGAACGGCAGGTAGTAGTCCGAGTACACGCGGCTGGCTGCACCCGTCACGTCCATGAGGCTGGGCACGGCGCTGGCCAGGCTGGTGCTTTGCAGCATCATCACCACTTCGTTGCTGTAGGCCGGTAGCGTGCGGCGCATGGCACTGGGCAGCACTACACGCACCATGACCTGGACCCGGCTCATGCCGTAGGCCTGGGCCGCCTCGATTTCCCCAGCGTTGGTCTCGCGGATGGCGCCAGCCAGCATTTCGGCGGTGTAACCTGCCGTGTTCAGGCTGAAGGCCAGCAGGGCGCAGAAAAACGGGTCCTTGAAGTGGGTCCAGGGCCAGACCGAGTCCCAGCGTGCCTGGATCCATTCGAGTTGCCCGAGTCCGTAGTAGATCAGGTAGACCTGGATCAGCAGCGGTGTGCCGCGGATGACGTAGGTGTAGACACCAACGAGCCAACGTGCCGTGCGCCAAGGCCCAGTCAGCAGCAAGGCGAAAACCAGGGCCAGGACTGCGCCGACTCCGAGTGAGGAGAACAACAAGGCCAGCGTCGTGAGGATGCCTTCGCCGTACATGGCGAGGTTCTTGGCTTCAAAGATGACGGCAAAGTTCATTACAGGCTCCCCCGCTTGGTACCGAGGCTGTAGCGGTCATTGAGCTTGCGCAATGCGTACAGGGACACGGAGGTGTAAATAAGAAAGAGCGCAGCCGTGAACAGGAAGAAAGCGAACGGAGAGCGTGTGGCGGCACTGGCCTGCTTGGCCAGGTAGGTCATTTCCTTCAGGCCGATCAGACTCACCAAGGCCGTGGCTTTGATCAGCACCAGCCAGTTGTTGGTGAAGCCGGGCAGGGCGTAGCGCACCATTTGCGGCAGGGTGATGCGCACAAAGGCTTGTACCGGGCCCATGCCAAAGGCGACGGCCGCTTCCATTTGTCCCTTGGGAATCGAAAGAATGGCACCACGGAAGGTTTCCGTCATGTAGGCGCCATAGATGAAGCCAATGGTCAGTACACCGGCCATGAAGGGGTTGATGTCGAGCGTGGCCTCGCTGCCCATCCATTCGAGCAGGTTGTTGGCGCCGATGGTGCCGCCGTAGAAAATCAGCAGCATCAACACCAGTTCAGGGATGCCACGGATGATGGTGGTATAGACGGTGGCAATGCCGACCAGCGTCCGGTGCGCGGAAAGCTTGGCAGCCGCGCCCAACAGGCCCAGGAGGATGGAGACCAGCAAGGCACTCAGTGACACACCCACGGTGAGCAGCGAGCCTTGCAAGATCGAGGTGTAGTAGTCACTCATGCGGCTTGACAATGTTCCGGGTACAAAAAGCGACGGCGCACATGGGTTGCATGTGCGCCGCCAATTCAGACAGCTTCAGCTCGGTTTATTTGCCGTAAACGTCGAACTTGAAGTACTTGTCGTTGATCTTCTTGTAGACGCCGTTGCCGCGGATGGCCTTGATGGCGGCATTCAGATCAGTCTTCAGAGCGGCTTCGCCCTTGCGCAGACCGATGCCAGCGCCGACACCGAAGTATTTCTCGATGTACAGCTCGGGGCCCACCAGCTGGTAGTCCTTGCCTTCGGGCTTGGACAGGAAACCACCGGTCACTTCGACGAAGTCGGCCACGGTACCATCCAGACGGCCAGCCTTGATGTCCAGGTAAACCTGGTCCTGGGCTTCGTAGGGGATCACTTCCACGCCCACGGTCTTGAGTTCACCCATGGCGTACTTCTCTTGGGTGGAACCCTTCAACACGCCGATCTTCTTACCCTTGATGGAAGCGGGGCCGGTGTAGTTCACACCCTTCTTGACCACCACGCGGCTGGGGGTGTTGTAGTACTTGTCGGTGAAGTCGATGGCCTTGAGGCGGTCTTCGGTGATCGACATGGACGAGATGATCACGTCGTACTTCTTGGCTTGCAGGCCGGGGATCATGGAGTCCCACACCTGTTCCACGAACACGCACTTGCGCTTGATCTGTTCGCACAGGGCGTTGGCGATGTCCACGTCAAAACCGGTGGGCTTGCCGTCGGCAGTCTTGAAAGTGAAGGGTTCATAGGTGGGATCAATTGCAACCTTCAGGTCTTTGCCCTGGGCAAAAGACACGGTGCAGATGGCGCCCAAAGCGACTGCCAGCAAGACTTTCTTCATGGATGTTCCTCGGTTACGCTGCCTTTGGATGGCAGCTGGTTGATATTGCGAAATTGCAATTCTACGGGCTTCAACGCAGCATTTTTCTCTGAGTTGACACCCCTGCTGTAGGGGTTTGTACGGAATTAATGGAAGCCGTTACTTCGTGGCCGTTGCCCAGCTGGAACACGGCAACGGCCCCCACCAGATCGCGGGCCTGGTCGTTGAGGCTGCTGGCAGCGGCGGCCATTTGCTCCACCAGGGCCGCATTCTGTTGCGTCACCTGGTCCATCTGCCCCACAGCCTGGCCTACCTGCGAAACACCCTGGCTTTGCTCGGCGCTGGCGGCGCTGATGTTGCCCATGATGTCGGTCACCTTGCGGATCGAGTCCACCACTTCGGCCATGGTGGTGCCAGCCTGGTCCACCAGGTGGCTGCCGCGCTCCACCGTGTCCACGCTGGCCTGGATCAGGCCCTTGATTTCCTTGGCTGCCTCGGCCGATCGGCCTGCCAGCGAGCGCACCTCACTGGCCACGACGGCAAAACCGCGCCCCTGCTCGCCGGCACGCGCCGCCTCCACCGCGGCATTGAGTGCAAGGATATTGGTCTGGAAGGCAATGCCATCAATGACGCCAATGATGTCGGCAATGCGGTTCGATGCGCTGTTGATGGCATGCATGGTGTCCACCACCTGGGAGACCACTTCGCCACCGCGCAAGGCCACGGATGAGGCATTCTGTGCCAGCTGGTTTGCCTGGCGCGCAGCTTCGGAGTTGTGGTGGACCGCATCGCTGAGCTCCTCCATCGACGCCGCGGTTTCTTCCAGGGTGCTGGCCTGGCGCTCGGTACGGGCGCTGAGGTCGTGGTTGCCATGGGCAATTTCGTTGCAGGCATTGGCCACCCCTTCGGCATTGCCGCGTACCGTGGACACCACTTGCACCAGGCTGGCCTGCATGGCGGCCAGGGCGCGCAGCAGTTCGGAAATTTCGTCCTTGCCACCATCCACCGGTATGTCTTCATTCAAGCTGCCGGCCGCCACCGCATTGGAAATGCGCACGGCCTGGTTCAGCGGTTTGGTGATGCCACGTACCAGGCTCAGGCCGAACACGCTGGCAAATGCCAGTCCCACCAGGATGGACGCAATCGACACGGTGCGGATTACCGTGACGCGCGCTACTGAACTTTCATAGGCGGCCTTGGTGCCCTCAACCAGTGTTGCCATGAGCTTGCCCGACTGTTCGCGCATGGCCTCGAAGGAGGGGCCGACTTTATCGTCCATCAGCAGGCCTGCGCTGTGCAAGTCGTTGTCCTGTAGCGCCTGCAAAGCGGGTTGCAGGCCTTCACTGAGGTATTTTTGCTGCAGGGCTGCGTATTCGCTGGCCTGGCTGCTTTCTTCCGCCGAAAGGCTGGCGCTTTGGTAGGCGACCCAGAGTTGTTGGGCTTTCTCGGTATTGGCCTTGACCTCCGCCACCGACTGGGCCACGCGGTCGTTGGTGGCAATGCGCTGCGCCGTCACCACCGACAAGAGGCTGCGCAGTTGCAGGTACTGTATTTCCGAGATCTGGGTGATCGGAATGGTGTGGTCGGCATAGACACTGTGAAGTGATTCATCTCCCTTGCCGATGCCGTACAAACCGATACCGCCGATAATTACCAGCAACGCAGACATCACCCCCAGCAGCACACTCAAGCGGGTGGAAATTTTCAGCTGGTTCATTTGTTTGCTCCTCTATGGCGGGCTTGTCTCCAACAGTTTCGCAGCATAGCGCATTACATACAGGGGTATTTCCTGTTGCAGTGCGGACATGCACAGCTCTCGACTCTTTTCCTGCTTCATACCATGACACAGCCATCACACAACACACGTTTCCCGTTGAAGACGCCCGTGGCGCTGGTGGGCTACGGCAACGCCGGGCGCATTTTTCATGCACCCCTGATCCAGTCGGTGCCGGGTTTGCAGCTGCACACCGTAGTGTCCAGCAAGCCCGCCGCTGTGAACGCCGAGTGGCCTGACGTCCAGGTGATGCCGACACTGGAAGCGGCGCTGGCCAACCCTGCCATTGAACTGGTGGTGGTGGCCACCGGCAACGACAGCCACTTTGACATCGCCCACGCGGCCTTGGCGGCGGGCAAGCACGTGGTGGTGGACAAGCCTTGCACCGTGACGCTGGCCCAGACCCAGACCCTGCTGGCGCTGGCTCGCGCGCACAACCGCATCCTCACCGTGTTCCAGAACCGGCGCTGGGACGCTGACTTCCTGGGCCTGCAACAGGTGCTGGCCCAAGGTTCCCTGGGCCGCATCACCCATTTCGAGTCCCATTTCGACCGTTTCCGCCCCCATGTGCCCGACCGCTGGCGCGAGAAAGACCTGCCAGGTTCGGGCCTGTGGTTCGACCTGGGCGCGCACCTGGTGGACCAGGCGCTGGCCTTGTTCGGCCTGCCGCACGATCTGCTGCTGGACTTGGGCACCCAGCGCGACGGCGCCCAGGTAAACGACTATTTCCATGCCATCCTGCGCTACCCGCACTTGCAGGACCTGCGCGTGGTGCTGCACGGCAGCACCCTGGTCGCCGGGCTGGGCCCGCGTTTTGCCGTGCACGGCACGCAAGGCAGCTTTGTCAAGTTCGGGCTCGATTCCCAGGAAGACACGCTCAAGACCGGTGCCCGGCCGCAGTGGGGCGATGCTGCCTGGGGCCAAGACCCGGTGGCGGCCCAGCTCACCGTGCAAAGCAGTGACCAACTGGCGACGCACACCTTGGCCATGCCCCACGGCAACTACCCGGCCTACTACGCTGCGGTCAGCGATGCAGTGCAGGGCAGGGCGCCGATGCCGGTGGGCCCGGTCGATGTGGAGCGCGCCATGCAAATCCTTACCCTGGGTGAGGCGAGTTTCCGGCGCGGGGCCTTTGTGCCGGTGGTCGCATCCCAGGACTGAAAGACCCGATAACCAGTAGCCCTATGGGGTGTAATCCCTAGTAGAAACCCGTACACTGCGCGGCCTTCTCCTCGCGCCCACATACCATGTCCACCACGTCTGCCATGTTGCCGCCCGCCTTGCGGACGGCCAAGCCCATTACCAGTTACCGCAAGTACTGGGCGGCACGCTTTGGCGTGGCACCGTTCCTGCCCATGAGCCGCGCGGAGATGGACAAACTTGGCTGGGACAGCTGCGACATCGTGCTGGTCACGGGCGACGCCTATGTGGACCACCCCAGCTTCGGCATGTCGGTCATTGGCCGCCTGCTCGAAGCCCAGGGTTTCCGTGTCGGCATCATTGCCCAGCCCGACTGGAACAGTGCAGAACCGTTCAAGGCACTGGGCAAGCCCAACCTGTTCTGGGCCGTGACCGCGGGCAACATGGATTCCATGATCAACCGCTACACCGCCGACCGCAAGATCCGCAGTGACGACGCCTACACCCCAGGTGACGTGGGCGGCAAGCGCCCCGACCGCGCCGCCATCGTCTACAGCCAGCGCTGCCGTGAAGCCTACAAGGATGTGCCCATCATCCTGGGCGGTATCGAAGGTAGCCTGCGCCGCATTGCCCACTACGACTACTGGAGCGACAAGGTGCGCCGCAGCATCGTGGTGGACGCCAAGTGCGACCTGCTGCTCTACGGCAATGCCGACCGCGCCGTGGTCGAGATCGCCCACCGCCTGGCCGCGCGCGAGCCGGTGGCGCACATCACCGACGTGCGCGGTACCGCCTTTGTGCGCCGCAGCGACGACGAAACCGCCCAGGGCTGGTACGAGATCGATTCCAGCAGCGTGGACGAGCCCGGGCGCGTGGAAAGCCACATCAACCCCTATGCCACCACCGCCGAAACCGCCGCCCAGCAAGGTGGCAGCTGCGCCAAGGATGATGCAGGTGCTAGCAATTCCGTAGCTGAACACGCTGATTCGACGCGGGCCACAGGCCAAAAAGACCTTGAAAATGGGGCCAAACCCATCGTCATCGTGCCATCGCTGTACGGAAAGGGTTCGGTCAAGGTGGCGCCGCGCGAAAAGTCGGTCATCCGCCTGCCAAGCTACGAGCAGGTCAAAAGCGACCTCGTGCTCTACGCCCATGCCAACCGCGTACTGCACCTCGAAACCAACCCCGGCAACGCCCGCGCGCTGGTGCAGGCCCATGGCGAGGGCCATACCGCCCGCGACGTGTGGGTGAACCCGCCGCCAATACCGTTGACCACGGCAGAAATGGACTACGTTTTTGACCTGCCGTATGCGCGCAGTCCGCATCCGAGCTACGCCGACGAGAATGGCAGCCATGATGGCGCGACCAAGATTCCGGCCTGGGAGATGATCCGCTTCTCGATCAACATCATGCGCGGCTGCTTTGGCGGCTGCACCTTCTGCTCCATCACCGAGCACGAGGGCCGCATCATCCAGAGTCGATCGGAAGATTCGGTCATCAAGGAAATCGAGGAAATCCGCGACAAGGTCAAGGGTTTTACCGGCACCATTTCCGACCTGGGCGGTCCCACGGCCAACATGTACCGACTGGCCTGCAAAAGCCGCGACATCGAAGCCGCCTGCCGCAAACCCAGCTGCGTCTACCCCGGCATCTGCCAGAACCTGGGCACCGACCATGGCCCGCTGATCCACATGTACCGCCGCGCCCGGGCTTTGAAGGGCGTGAAGAAGATCCTCATCGGCTCCGGCCTGCGTTACGACCTAGCGGTGCAAAGCCCCGAGTATGTGAAGGAGCTGGTCACCCACCACGTGGGCGGCTACCTCAAGATCGCCCCCGAGCATACTGAGCAGGGCCCGCTGACCAAGATGATGAAGCCGGGCATCGGCACCTACGACCGCTTCAAGACAATGTTCGAGAAGTTCACGCTCGAGGCCGGCAAGAAGCAGTTCCTCATCCCGTACTTCATCGCGGCACACCCCGGCACCAGCGACGAAGACATGATGAACCTGGCGATCTGGCTCAAGAAGAATGGCTTCCGTGCCGACCAGGTGCAAACCTTCTACCCCAGCCCCATGGCCACGGCCACGGCCATGTACCACAGCGGGCGCAACACGCTGCGCAAGGTGCGCCGCCAGGTGGAAGACGCCGACGAGGCCGTGGACGTGGTGCGCGGTGAGAAGCGCCGCCGCCTGCACAAGGCCTTCCTGCGCTACCACGATCCGAACAACTGGCCGCTGCTGCGCGAGGCGCTCAAGTCCATGGGCCGTGCCGACCTCATCGGCAACGGCAAGCACCACCTGATTCCCACCTACCAACCGCTCACCGACGGCAGCTACGACAGTGCACGGCGCAAGAACAGCACACCGACGCAGTCCATCGCCGTGGCAGGATTCCAGCGCACCACGCCCCAAAAAGGCCAGCTGCTGACGCAACACACCGGGCTGCCGCCACGGGTGACGGGCAGCAAGCCAGGCGGCGGCAAGCCGGTTGCCACACGCAAGGGTGGCAAGCCCCGTTCAGGCCGAATTTAAGAGGCTTTTCGGCCTCTGGCCCGCATGTATGTTGCGTGAGAAGCTATTTATTTCGTAGCAACTTGCAGGCCATCAGGCCAAGGTGAACAGCGGAATGTCGCGGGCTGTACCGATGGCTTCCAGCTCGGCGCGGGTCAGCTTTGCGCACCATGCCGCAATGGCCGTGTGGCTTTCGGGCTGGAACATGGCCAGGATGTTGCTCTTGGCCAGGCCCGCTTCCAGCGCCAGGGCCTTGGCAAAGTGCGACTCCAGCGCCGCAAGGGCCACGCGCCCGTCCTTGCAGGCAAACACCCGGTAACCTGCATGGCCGCCGCCCACGGCGGCGCCGGGCGTGGTCAGGCCCCAGGTGCGGGGCAGGGCCAAGTAGTTGGCGGCTTCCGACAGCGCAATTTCCATGCGCACACCCTGGCCTTTGGCCAGTTGCAGCAGGCGTGCCTGCAGCACGGCTTCGCTGGCCATGAGCGAGCCACCCATGTCGGCATACAGGGTAGGTGGCAGTTCGGTGCCGGTGACCAGGCCGCTTTCGGCCATGTAGGTCAGGTCGTGGCCGGGCTCTTCGGCCCGTGCAGCCGGTGCTCCGACGATCTCGACCAGCGAGAGCTGCGGGTGGCGCTTGTGCAGATCGCTCCACTTCAGGCCCAGTTTGGCCAGGGCCGAGGGGCGAAACGAGGTCAGCAGCACATCGGCCTTGGCCAGCTCGCGGTGCAGCACTTTTTGCCCGGCATCGGTCTTGAGGTCGGCCACGGCCACACGCACGCCCTGGTGCATGACATCATAGGCGCCGCGGTTGTAAACGCCCATGGGGTCGGCGGTGGTGCCGGCCACGGAACCCGCCGGAGGCGGTGGTTCGACCTTGACGCAAGTCGCGCCCATGGCGCAACAGCGCATCAGGGCGGCCGGGCCGGGGAGGTTCAGCGCAAGGCTGACAACGCGCACGCCTTTCAGGGCACGCAAGGGACGGGAAGAAGTGGCTTTTGTCTCGGGCATGGTTTTCTGAGGTTTATCCAGCACTGGGAGGCTGCTCAGACCATGATAAAGGCAATAATCGGAGTCCCTGCCACCGCTGCGACAGCTGCAGCACTTGTGCGAGTGGCATGACCGACATTGATGGAGCCCGCATTGCAACAGGACCACTTCAGCTCCGAGCTTTTCCCCGAATTGCGCGTTCCCGCCTCGGCGGCGGTGCCCCGCACCCGTGCGCGCAAGGCCGCAGCCAAACCAGCGCCCCAGCCACCGGCACCCGCGCCAGCTGCCCCCGTGGCCCCTGCGCTTGCAGCGCCTGTGGCAGCCCCAACGGGCGATATGGAAGCCCTGGCCACCACACTGGCCGCACACCCCGACTACCGCGTGCTGCGCCGTCTGCAGCCGCGGCTGGAATGGCCCACCACGGCCGGTGCAAAGACCTTGCAGCTGCTGGTGCTGGACACCGAAACCACCGGCCTGGACCAGGCGCGCGACCGCATCATCGAACTGGCCATGCTGCGCTTTGCCTGGAACCCGGCCACCGGTCTGCCCGAAGGGCCGGTGGCAGTGTTCGACCAGCTCGAAGACCCAGGTTTTCCGATTCCCGAAGACGCCAAGCGCATCACGGGCATCAGTGATGCCGATGTGGCGGGCCAACGCCTGGACGAGGCACGGGTGGCCGAATTTTTGCAAGGTGTGGACCTGGTCATTGCCCACAACGCCGGTTTTGACCGCCCCTTTGCCGAGCGCCGCATTCCCGGCTTCGCGACGCTGAACTGGGGCTGCTCATTTGCCGACCTGGACTGGAAGCTGCTCGAAGAAGGTTCGGCCAAGCTGGAAAGCCTGGCGCTCTCCTTGGGCTTGTTCTACGACGCCCACCGGGCCGAGACCGACTGCCATGCGCTGTTGCGCGTGCTGCTGGAACCGCGCAGCCAGGTGGGCGGGGCCAACGGCCTGTCCTTGCTGGTGCAGAAGGCGCAAGGGCCGTCGTACCGGCTGCAGGCCACGGGGGCCCCGTTCGAGGCCAAGGATGTGCTCAAGGCACGCAACTACCGCTGGAATGCCGAGCAAAAGGTGTGGGGTACCACGGTGGGCGGCGAAGAGACCCTGGCGCAGGAATGCCGTTGGCTGCGCGACGAGGTCTATCGCAGCCGCGCCGCCAGCGTGCGCGTGGAAGAAATGGATGCCCTGGTGAAGTATTCGCAACGCAGCGGGCGCGAGCGCTGGGTTCGCCTGGCTGAACTGGGGGCCTGAAATGCAAGTGCAGCTGCAAAGCATCCAATTGGGCAGGGCCGGTGTCTTGCTGGTCCAGGGGCGCAGTATCCAGAGCGCCATCCGCAAACACCCGGTCCATGGCGATGTGGCGGTGGCCACGTTGGGCATGGTGGGCGACGAGCAGGTGGACCTGAGCGTGCACGGCGGTCTGGACAAAGCCGTGTATGCCTATCCGTTGGAGCATTACCCGTTCTGGCAGCAGGAGCGCCTGGCAGCCGGTGTGGCTAACGCAGAGGCGGCGTTGCCCATGGGC
Source organism: Rhodoferax sp. (assembly GCA_008015235.1). Classification (GTDB taxonomy): domain Bacteria; phylum Pseudomonadota; class Gammaproteobacteria; order Burkholderiales; family Burkholderiaceae_C; genus Allorhodoferax. The sequence continues at coordinate 51,249 of SSFF01000044.1, forward strand.
TTTGTCGGTGAAAACCTGAGTATTTCGGGGCTGCTGGAGGCTAACGTGTGGGTCGGTGACCTGTTGCGTTTTCCGCGTTGCGTGTTGCGCGTGACCCAGCCGCGCGAGCCCTGCTACAAGTTCAATGCCGTCATGGGTTTTGCCCAGGCCGCCAAGCGCATGGCGCAAAGCGGACGCTGCGGTTTCTACTTGGCGGTGGAAGAGGGCGGCGTGCTGTGTGCCGGTCAAACCGGCGTGCTGGAGCCGGGGCCGCGCAGCTACACCATTGCCCAGCGCTTTGCGACCAAGATGAACAAGCATCTGCGGGATTGAGGGGTCTGGCTCCGCCCTAGGGAAAACGTGAGTCGCTCTAGGTTTCAATCCCTATTGCAAAGCTTTACGATGCGACAAGATTTGTTGGTTTTTCTCAAGGAGCTTCTCTTGTTCTCTGCAGCTACCAAAGATACCGTGCGCGCCGCTGGCCTGGGCGCCGTCATGCGCGGTGTGGGCATGGTGACCCGCTTCATCCCAATTCCACAACCCACCTTGCTCGTAGGCCCCGGCTCCAGTGGTCGGCTGGGCCAGGCCGTGGCCGGTTTTGGGCACAGCAAGATCCTGATCGTGACCGACAGCATCATCTCCAAGCTGGGCCTCCTGACCCCGCTGACCGATGCGCTCACTGCAGGTGGTGCCCAGTTCGTGGTGTTTGACGAAATCACGCCCGACGCGCCGATCCCGCTGATCGAGACGGCGATTGAGTTCTACCAGTCCAACAACTGCGATGCCATCGTGGCTTTCGGCGGTGGCTCCAGCATGGACGCGTCCAAGGCCATTGCCGTGTCGGTGGCCAACCCCGGCAAATCGCTGCGTTCGCTGGCCGGTTACCTCAAGGGCCTGCGCGCTCCCGTGAAGATTTACGCCGTGCCCACCACCGCCGGTACAGGCTCCGAAGTGACCGTGGCTGCCGTGATCTCCGACCCGGCCAACCAGCGCAAGCTGGTGATCGTGGACCCGCGCATGGTGCCCAAGATGGCAGCACTCGATCCCTCGCTGATGACCGGGCTGCCACCGCACATTACCGCGGCCACCGGTATCGACGCGCTGACCCACGCCGTGGAAGCCTTCATCGGCAACTGGAAGACGCCGTATTCCGACGGCATGGCCTTGTCGGCCGTGGGCCTCATTTTCGAGAACCTGCGCACCGCCTATACCGACGGCAAGAACCTGGCCGCACGCGAGAAGATGGCCTTGGCCTCCACCTACGCCGGTTTTGCCTTCACCCGCGCCAATGTCGGCTACGTGCACGCCATCGCCCACCAGTTTGGCGGCAAGTACCACACGCCCCACGGCCTGGCCAACGCGATCATGCTGCCGCATGTGCTGAAGTATTCGGCGCCCAACATCACCGAGAAGCTGGCCCAGCTGGCCGTGCGGGCCAAGGTCGGCACCGAAGAGGAAAGCAGCGAAGTGCTGGCACAGAAGTTCCTCGACGCGGTCGACCAGCTCAACGCCGACCTGGGCATTCCCCTGGTACTCGATGCGCTGCAGGAGTCCGACATTCCTGACCTGGCGCGTGCTGCTTGCCACGAAGCCCACACCGGCTACCCGGTGCCGCGCTACATGACACAGGCGCAGTGCGAGGACATGATCCGCAAAGTACTGCCCGGCGCTGCCAAGGTTGCCGCTCCGAAGAAGAAAAAAGCCTGAATATGAACCGGGGGCGGCTTCGTCCGGCTCCTTGTTTTTGTTGCCCCGCACCTTTTCAAAAATAGCAATTAAGGAGAGTTTTTCCATGAAGAACGTAGTCACCATTTCGCTGGGGTCGTCCAAGCAGGACTTCGAACGCACCATTGATTTTCTGGGTCACAAGTTCAACATCAAGCGTCTGGGCGCCGACATGGATACTGGCAAGGCATGGGAGCTGATGCGCCGCCAGCAGGCTACCGCTGACGCGATTGGCCTGGGCGAAATCAGCGACCACCTGCAAGTCGGTCTGCGCACCATCGAAAACAAGGAAACCAAGCGCTTGCTCAATGTGGTGACGCGCGTGCCGGTGACCACCGGCGCCACACTGCGCCGCCTGCTGCAGGTACGTGCCGTGCGCCAGGTCCAGCATGAACTGGGCAACTACTTCAACAACAACCTGGTGCTGTTTTTGAACGGCATGCGCAACTACGACATGGCCGTGGCCCTGTCGGACTACACCAAGAATCTGTTCTTTGCCGACGCCACCTTCCAGACCGGTGCGCCCAAGATGCTGACCTCCATCGAGCAGTTGGAGTTGTTTGCCAAGGGTAGCAAGCTCATGCTGGGCGGTGCTCCGGGCCAGTTGCTGGAAACCTCCCTCACCGGTCTGAAGCAAAAGCGCGTGGCCGCCGTGGCCGCCGACTGCCACGTCATCGTCGGCACCTTTGCCGAGTACAAGGCCATTGCTTCCAACGGCTGCCTGGAAGGCAAGACGCTGATCACCTCGGCTGTGACCGACGAGCGCATGGAGTTCTTCAAGGCGCAGAAGGTCAACCTGGTGATCGACGTGTCGCCCAAGATCTTTGACAAGGTGGTGGGTATCAACGCCATCGAAGCCATGATCCTGGCTACGCTGGAAAAACCCTCCGAAGAGGTGTCGGACGACGACTTCGAGGAAATCCTCAACGAGCTCGATCTGAAGCCGCGTTTGCTGCACCCCACAGGCAAGTTCCGCAACATCCGCCGCTTTGCCTTCGTGATCCACCCGCTGAGCCAGGAGTTCATCCGCAAGGGCTTCCCCATCCCCAAGGGCACGCCCAAGTTCATCATGGACCAGGTGGAAACGCTGGCCGCGCACATGCCGCCCATGGTGTACTGCAAGATGGAAAACATCATCTCCCCCACCGGGGCCGAGGCCGAGGGCTGGCTCATTTCCGTGGGCGGTACACCGAAGGAAATGCTGGCACGCAGCCCCGAGTTCACCTACCGCCGACTTTTGCAGGCCGCAGCCATGGCCGAGAAGCTCGGTGCCCAGATCATGGGCCTGGGGGCTTTCACCAAGGTGGTAGGCGATGCCGGTATCACCGTGGCACGCCGTGCGCCCTTGCCCATTACCACCGGCAACAGCTACTCCGCATCGGGGGCCCTGTGGGCGGCGGCCGATGCCATGCGCCGCATGGGGCTGATCAAGCTGGACGCCAAGTCCAAGAAAGTACCGGCCAAGACCATGGTGATCGGTGCCACCGGCTCCATCGGCTCCGTCAGCGCCCGCCTGCTGGCCATGGCATTTGATGAAGTGGTGCTGGCCGGACGCGACCTGAACAAGCTGGAAGAGCTCAAGGCCTCGATCCTGCTGGACACGCCCGATGCCAAGGTGACCTGTTCCAACACCTACGACGACCTGTTGGGTGAGATGGACATGATCGTGACCTCCACTTCCGGCGCCGGCAAGAAGATTCTGGACATCACCAAGGTCAAGCCCGGCTGCGTCATCACCGACGTGGCGCGTCCGCTGGACCTGCCCCCCAGCGAAGTGGCCAAGCGCCCCGATGTGCTGGTCATCGAATCGGGCGAAATCGAATTGCCGACCAAGGTCAAAGGCATGAAGAGCATTGGCCTGCCACCGAATGTGATCTACGCCTGCCTGGCAGAGACCATTGTGCTGGCGCTCGAAGGCCGTTTCGAGGTGTTCACCATCGGCCGCGATACCGAATGGCCCAAGGTCAAGGAAATCTACCGCCTGGGCCTCAAGCACGGCATGAAGCTAGCCGCCATTTCCGGCGTGAAAGGCGTGCACACGGACGAAGACATTGCCAAGGTGGTGGCACTGGCCAAGAAAGCGCGCAAGACCTGGAACGGTGGCAGCGCCGATGTCAGCGATGCCAAGCCCAAAGCAGCCCCCAAGGCCGCTGCACCCGTGAAGGCCGTAGCGGCCAAGAAAGCAGTACCCAAAAAGGCCGCAACCAAAACGGTCAAGCCTGCTGAGGCCAAGGTGGCAGCACCGGTAGCAAAGAAGGCGCCAGTGAAGAAGGCTGTGGCTGCCAAAAAGCCCGCAGCCAAGAAAGCCGTGGCCAAAGCCGCATAAGTTCTAAGCGCAGTAAAAACGACACCCAGGCGCGCTACGGCGCCATCCGGGCTGCGAGGTGAAAGCCTTGCAGCCCTATTTTTTGACCTGGCACTCGCGCCGCAGCAGGGCCATGGCGTCGTTCAGGGCATAGTCCATGTCGCTGAGCAGGGTCTTGCCGGATTCCTGCACAAACTGCTCCCACAGCGCCAGGTAGTCCTGTGCAAAGGCAAAGGGGGCGTTCTGGCGGATGAACTCGGTGGCCAATTCGGGTTGCCAGCCGCTCTTGCGCAACTTGCGGATCAGCGTGGCAGCACTCTTTTCCGTGAGCACGGTTTTCTTTGGAGAGCCGACAGCAATGCAAAGGAACAGGGTGAGCAGGGCGCTTTCTTCCTCGCTGCCTTCGGTGGCCTTGGCCCACTCCTTGGACACGGCGCGGTCGTAGTTGACCACGGCAGCCATGCTGTCTTCAAGCCAGAAATAGCGACCCATGAAGGCCGGGGTCTGCTGGAACAGTTTGCGGATGCCAGCCGCGCCGCCACTGACTTTGCGCAAATCGCTTGCTACAGAATCCATAGCTTTTTGTGCAATATCCACAAGGAATGGCGGCAGATTTTTTGGTAAGGCCAGGCGGCGGCCGTCTTCCAGCGTCAGTTGCTGGCTCCAGTAGGCCACCAGTTTCTCGAACATTTTCCATTCGGGAAATTCGGTGCGCTTGGTGTTCAGTGCCAGCAGACCGGTGCGGACGATGGAATCGGCGTCGTGGCCGGATTCGTGCAGTTCGTCTTCATCCAGTTCCAGCTGGGCCGCAAACCATTTGGCGGCTTCGATCTGGCCGATGAAGGCCGAGCGTCGCTCCAGTTCGGCACGGTAGGCAGGGACCGGCTTGAAGCACCATTCGTCCAGCTTGGGGATCAACGCGTCGTTGAATACGGCCGACTCGTTCATGCCGAAATGGCTGCTCTGGGGCATGACCAGCAGGGCCTTGAGCATGTCGGCACCGGCCTTGGAGCGCGAGAGCAGGGAGTTGTCACGCAGGCTTTCGGCCGCGCGGCGCAGGTCGCCGTCGTTGTGGACTTCCAGGCTCAGGCTCACCAGACTGATGATGCGTAGCCGCGCCTTTTCCAGATCGGGGCGCAGGTATTCGGTGCCGAAGTAGCGCGCCAGCTGCACCATGCCTTTAGGTGCTTCCTCGCACAGCTTGTCCAGACGTGCCTGATTCAGGATGCCGTGGGCGCGGCCATAGGCCAGAACCTTTTCAAAGAAAAAACGGTTGTCGTAATGGGCCAGGGTCACAGTGCAACCTCAGATGGCGGATTCGTCGTCTTCGGATTCCAGCGCCGCCGGTGTGGCTTTGCCGCGGTCAGTGTCGCGGGTTTCCACGCGGTAGTCGTCGTCTTCGCCGAAGCTGCCTTCGTCGCCAGAAAGCTCGAAAGCGCGTGCCTTGGCGCGCAGCGTGAGCAGCATTTCGATGAACAGGTCGGGGCACTTGTAGCGCAGTAGCCAGGCCAGCTCCATCCAGTCGTTGTCGGTCACCTCATCGTGTTCGAGCTTGGGGTGGGCATAGGCCTGGGCATAGAGCTCGTCGTCGGTCAAGGCGTCGCCATAGTCTTCGACGGCATCAAACACACCCGAGCGCGCAAAGGCTTCGACACGGCTCCACTTTTCGCTGAAATAGTCGGCCAGGGCCTCGGCCCCCCCTTCGAGGTCACCGATGGCGGTGAGGAATTCGATGGGGTCGGCGTCTTCGCGGAAGATGACCGAATTCATCATACCGCGCAGGTGGGTGCGGCTCAGGTCCTTGTACTGCTTCTCGATGACCACGGCGCGGGCAAACTGCTCCGGGCTGACCAGCAGGTTCACCACCGAGGCCTTGGAATGGTCGAACTCGCGGATCACGGCCAACACATCCTTCGGCGCCAGCTGCTCCAGCACCACCATCAGGGCGCCATCGCCCTCGGTGTCGGCCAGTTCCCCCAATGCGGCTTCGGCGCCCACGATATCGCCGGCGGCGATGAGGCTGCGTGTCTGCTCGATAACGGCCAAATGATTGCCCATGCTGCTGAGTCCCTTGTGCGTGTTGTCGGTAGTGAAAGTGTTGGAGTTTGGATCAGGCCTCGCCGTCCTTGTGTTCGAAGCCTTGGCCTTCCAGCCATTCGGCACCGGCATCAATCGAACGGCCCGTACCTTCGTCGTCGCTGGAGAGGTGGTCCGCGTGGTCTTCCTCGGCTTCGGTCTCTGGAGCGTCTTCGTCGTCCTCTTCTTCCTCGCTGTCCTGGGCCGCGCCACGGATGCCTTTGGCGTGCAGAAATTCAAGGCCGGCCGCTACGCTCAGCAGCCAGTCGCCCTTGTCGGCGGCCAACACCTGGTCGGCTATGGCTTGGGCATCGGCCTTGAGCGTCACTGCGTTTTGGAGTTCATCCCACAGTGGCAGCTCTTCCGGGTCGCGCCCTACCAGCTGGGCCATGACCGAAGTCTGCTTGAACTGGAAGCTGCCGTGGAACAGGGCCGAGAGCATTTCCGGGTTGGTGTCGATCAGCTGCAGCAGAAAGCCCAGTTCCTTGGCGCGCTCCTTGCGGTGCTTGGCAAAGACGTTCTTGCCTTCGGAGTCGAAGCTGAGGTCATCGATTTCGGCCTGGTAGCTGCTGAGCAGATCGCGGAAAAAAGAAGAAACGTACATGGTGTGATCTCCTGAGGATTAACCTAAGGTGGAGAAGTAAGCCTGCCAGATTTCGCGCGCGGTGGCCAAGGGGTCATCGAGCAGATTGCGGCGGCGATTTTCATCGTACAACTGGCGCTTGTCGCTGTCGGACAGCACAGCATACGCTTCCTGCACCTTGCGAAACAGTGCGGGCGCCTTCGGGTCGGGGTTCCGGTCCGGGTGGTACTGGGCCGCCAGCTGACGAAAGGCTTTTTTGATGTCGGCAGCGGAGGCGCTGGGGCTCAGGCCCAATGCGGCGTAGTGATCGCTCATGGGTGCGGCTATCCTGCGATATGGCTCGTAGTGCGACGGGGAAAAGAAAAAACCCCACTATAAAGAATATAGCGGGGCTTTTCGTATTTTTGGCTCCTCAACCTGGGCTCGAACCAGGGACCTACGGATTAAGAGTCCGGCGCTCTACCGACTGAGCTATTGAGG
>SSFF01000033.1 GCA_008015235.1 Rhodoferax sp.
GGTAATCCTTGCGCGCTTCTTGCACCAGCCGGACCGCGCGCTCTTTGACTTCCGGTGAATACTTGTTTGACTTGTTCATGGCTCCATTCTCTCAGGTAATGGAGCCTCCTCAATTCCCGGGGCGATTCAGTAGTGGTGCCAGTGGACTAATAAGTTCCAACGACATTTTGGAAAAAAGTAAGTCCATCAAGGCAATGAAGCAATTGGTGATTTTGGATACTTGCCATGCAGGTGGGTTGGACAGCAAGTTGAGTGGACTCTATGACGCTCGAATGTCTGGATTGGCCAAGAACATGGGCCTTCATTTATATGCCGCGGCTACAGCAACTGAGGTCGCTCTTGACGGCTTGGATTCAACTCGTAATAGCCTTTTTACCGCCAGTCTGCTTGAGGGTATGTCAGGCCAGGCACTAGACCGTAACGCGGACGGTGCCATCAGCGTGATGGAGCTCGGTAGCTTTGCTAAACGGCGAACACCTGAAACTTCCCGCAAAACATACCCCGGCATTGTTCCGGCGAATCCAGTTATCCAGCATTTCGGAAGAGATGCAGTGTTGACCTTGCAAACAAGGCATTGATAGAACATCACACCATGGACATGACAATAGCTACTGAGGGCTGCCTTTTGAGCAGACTGACAAAAATCATCAATAAACCATTCCAGGTATTGAAGCTGACACAGCGGAACTGGGCACTGGGATTAATCTTTGCAGTCGGAGCAACGACAACATTCGCTCAGCAAAATCTCAATCCCGACCCCACTGAGAGATGGAAAACCTGGCAAAACGCCGGGGATGCGACTGTGATGACACCTCAGCTGCGAGATGGGAATGTCTTTCGTCTCACACCAGCGGAGATCATTTATTACGCGGGAGTTGAGAACAAGGTCAATCCTGTGTTGCTTCTAGTAAAGCTCCAGCATGAGCAAGGGTTGTTAGCCAGTCCGTCGTCCGACCCAATCAGTCTTCAACGACGTTTGGACAGAGCGGCCGGTTTTGGGATATTCGACAGTGACCCGGAACACACCAAATGGACAGGCTTTTACCCGCAATTGGTGGCAGCCTCCTACCAATTTGGCGCTTTGTGGCGGAAGTCTTATGCAACTAGCGCACAAGCCATAAAGAGCTATTCCAGCGACCCCGCTGCAGGACAGAAGGTTGCGGCGATTTATCAGAATTACGCACAGCGGATGAATGCGATTGCGGGAAAACGCTATTCACTCACCCCCGGAGGCTGGGGACATGTGGACGATTTTCAGGATGTCGGTCCAGTGCAAATTCAGAAGTTTCTTGAAGAGTTTCCAGGGAACCTCAAGAACACTAAGCTTTTTGGATCTCCCTCAGTTTCGGATGGGGCAAAAGTAGTCAATCAGCCCGCCATCCCGGCACAACTTTCAAAGGGAGCGCGTTTGACTTTTGCGGTCAAGACCGACAAGCCTGCTGATCAAGTTCGAATTAGCTTTCAGAATCCATCTGCAGAGGTGACCTTGGCTGGTGCAGGTACAAGTTGGACATTTGATAAAGCCATTGAGACCCCAGGTAGCCGCCCTTGGACGATAAGTGTGATGACCGGGGGGAAGGTTAGTGACGACCGTATCCGGGGCACGCTGGAGGTAGTTGCTGGACCAGCTCCCATTCCAGCGCCAGGAACTGGCACCAGCAATCGCACGGTGCCGGTGCCAGTACCCGCAGTCCCAATGATTGTTGGACCAGTGGAGGCGCCTGCGACTATCAATGTGAATGAAGAGATGAAGCTCCGGGTACGGACAACTACGAGTGCAAATAGAGTTAGCATTGATTTTGGACCTGGGCTGGTTTTTGAGTTGACTCCGGACGTTGCAAGAACAACTTGGATGTGGGAAAAAGCTCTCACTCAACCGGGCAAACGGGAATTCGTAGTGCGAAGCTACGGGGCAGCTCAAAATACTCCAAGCGACCAGCGCAACGGGGTGGTCTTAGTCGTAGACCAAAACTCGCCTTCTTCAGTAGCGCACCCTTTACCGAATCGACAGATTGCACGAGTTCTCGCTGATCCGGGTTACGGGTATGTCTTTAAGTCAGAGCACACAGGATTGGACTTGATGGCTCCAGTTGGCACTGAAGTGAAGTCGATGTGCGATGGCGTCGTCGCTGGAAATTACACTGGCAAAGATGTAGTAAATGCTTTTCTCATAGTTAAGCACAGCTGCGGGAATCAACAGGTTTATGGCTACTATGGACACATCAGTAGCTCACTAGCATCTGGTAGCAAGGTGGTTGCAGGACAAGTGGTTGGTAACGTTCGGCAGTACGGTAGTAACAATCACCACCTTCACTTTGGCATCAATTCGAGTCTTCTTAGTCGTGGTTGGGGACGAGCGCCTCTTGGTACGACTAGGCAAGCAATGTTGGCCGCCGGTTGGTTGGACCCTTTGGAGTTTCTTAAAGGTAAACCAGGGTTTAGCGATACCAAGGTAGATCCCTATTTGATTCCAGCCAATGAACGCGTTTCAAGAGAGCAATTTGGAATTAGCCTGCTCGACGCTGTTCCTGCAGTCGGACAACGGTATCAAGGTAGCCCAGAGCAGAGGTTGCGAAGTGCTGGACTGATTCAATCTGAATATAGAGGTGCTGACCCCATCATTCGAAGTGATGCTGTACGCATGACCTATAGGTTCCTCAACGGACAGGTGAATCTTCCACAGAAGCTGGCGGGAAAACCTCAGGATCGGTTCAATCTCGATGGAGACCTAGATGACGATGCCGAGCTCCGAAATCAGTCGAATGCTTTGGCAGCTCTTGGGATTTTTTCCGGCGTACAGAACGGAACAATCTACGAGTTGGAGCCAGCAAGACAACTCTCCCGTGCAGAGCAAGCTACCCTCGTTGATAGGTCTCGCGCTGTTCTAGGTAATGCGACGACACCTGCCCCAGTTGCTGGCCCCAAAGCAGTTAATGTTTCAAACATTCCAGCCGCCATTGAGCAGAACAGCCGGTTGGTCTTCAATGTGATGACGGACAAGCCTGCCTCGAAAGTCACAATTGTTTTTCAGAATCCCGATGCTGAGGCGCCATTGAATGGGAATGGCGTTAACTTCTCTTTCGATAGGGACATCAATACTGCCGGCACACGACCTTGGAGAATCAGGGTGTATGACAGCAACAATCAGCTAAGCGATGAACATTTGTCAGGCTCACTTGTTGTCAAACCGGCTGCGGTTGCAGGCCCAGTGTTACAACCTTGGCAACAGGCAGCCCTGAATTTCGTATCACCATACCTGGATGGTCGACAAAAATGGACCGAATGCTGGGATGCCGGTAGTGGTCGCAAAGGTACTTTTTGCTATCGATTCGCTCGCCAGGCAGTAGGCTTGGCTCCAATGGGTTCAGCAATTGATGCTTTTGAAGCGTTGTTAGACCAAGGTCGTGCGAGTACCTCTGGATTTGAGTCGGCACCGGTTGGGTCGTTGATTTTCTATCGCATTGGTACATATGGCCATGTCGCCGTCAAAGTTTCCGCAACTGAAGTTGCAGGTCACGGTAATGAATTGGCCTTTACTAGTAGCTGTCCTCCGATAACAAAGATGGCGAACTCGAGCCTGGCTGCGCGCGCTCCATACGCAGGGTTCTATGCACCAGGAAGTGGCGCTGTAACACTTGATCCGAACGTAATTGCAGCACCGCAGCGAGTTACTCGACAAGACTTCGTTGCTTTGCTTAAGGCTCAAATTCGAGATCCGAAGTTATCAGCTAGCTTTGCCAATCCATTGACAGAGCCACTTCGGGCGATAACTCGCGGTGAGGCTGCTTTGTTCCTGGGACGCGCATTGGTTTCGCTGCCCCCTCAATTGCCGGCGGCTACGCATGCGCCGTTAAGTTTCAATGATGCTGGTGGCGGCGAGATGGCCCAAATGCTGGGTGAATTGTCTTCTCGAGATATTGTTAAGGGCCAGTCCAACGAGTTGGCAGGAGGGCTTAACTTTTTTCCTCTGAGACAACTTTCTCGCTCCGAAGCTGAAATCATGATTGCTAGAGCGGCTAGCGACCTTAATTCAAAGCTGTCACAAGCCGCGACACCACCGGTCGTACCAGCACAAATAACGGGTGTGCAGCCGCAGGGAGCAGTCACACTCAACACACCAGCGATGTTCGTGTTCCAGGGTCAAAACCTGACACCGGAAGTGCGAGTGACAGTGTCCAACTGTGATAACCCACAAAGCCAGTTGGTCGGGAACAACCAGATTCAGCATCGCTGTACCCCCAGGGTGGCTGGGCCACAGCCTGCGGGTTGGAAGGCAAATACCAATGACGCAATGCGTAACGTGGGGACCATCAACGTTGCGGCACCGGTCGTACCAGCACAAATAACGGGTGTTCAGCCGCAGGGAGCAGTCACACTCAACACACCAGCGATGTTCGTGTTCCAGGGTCAAAACCTGACACCGGAAGTGCGAGTGACAGTGTCCAACTGTGATAACCCACAAAGCCAGTTGGTCGGGAACAACCAGATTCAGCATCGCTGTACCCCCAGGGTGGCTGGACCACAGCCTGCGGGTTGGAAGGCAGACGCGAATGACGCAATGCGCAACGTGGGGACCATCAACGTTGCTGCACCGGTCTTACCAGCACAGATAACGGGTGTTCAGCAGCAGGGCACAGTCACACTCAACTCACCTGCGATGTTCGTGTTCCAGGGTCAAAACCTGACACCGGAAGTGCGAGTGACAGTGTCCAACTGCGATAACCCACAAAGCCAGTTGGTCGGGAACAACCAGATCCAGCATCGTTGTACCCCCAGGGTGGCTGGACCACAGCCTGCGGGTTGGAAGGTAAACGCCAATGACTCGCTGCGCAATGTTGGAAATGTCAATGTCGCAGCACCGCAAACGATGCCTCCGCGGATTTCAAATGCCACGGTCAATCCCGCTGGTAAGCCCATCATTTCTTTTGATGTGCAACCAAATGCTGCAAGAGCTACTGCATCAGTGAAGGGAAGGACATTCCAATTCAACTGTTCCACAGGAACAAGAGTAGTTTGCCAAACCACAGGAGCGTGGCCGCCAAGCCTCAAAGGAAATTTTGTTGCGGTTGTCCAAGCGTTTGATGCTGCAGGAAAGGCCTCCACTGAGACTTCTGTCCCTTTCGTTAGATAAGCCAATCTTCCGCAAACGATATCACCCCCATAGGATCAAATCATGCCTAGCATTAATTCTGCTGTAGTTCGTAAAGTTGGAGTTGCCGTAGTTGCTGGTGCACTTGTTGCCGGCACAACCCATGCACAGTGGGAGATGTATCAGACCCCTCAGCCTTCTTTTTTTGAACGGTATATCCTCCCCGCAGTGGGTGCTGGCGTAGGTGGAATTTTTGGAAATTTGATTGTCGCAGTTGGTAGCAAACTTATTTCTGCGGTCACTAATAGGTTGGAACAAGGGGCTAACCCATCTGCGGTCCAGGCCCCACCGCAATACAACTTGCCTGCAAATGCTGTTCAGGCAACTAATGCGGTGTACATACCTCCTCCACCTCCCGTTCCTAGTCAGGTCGGCATGGTTACTGGTGTCATGTATGCAATCGATAGGTTGGGCCCTGATTACAGCGTTAGAGAAACCATCATCCCGCAATTGGGTGTCTCACCGGTATTCCAGTCACGTGAAAAATTTGCTATCCGATACACAAGTAACTTGCCTGGTGTTGTGGTCATCATGAATGTTGATTCAATTCAAAAGACAAGTTACCTGGGGACCTTCGTTGTACAGCCAGGTGCTGAGATGCGATTCCCTCAGCAACGAGACAAAGGCATGGTCTTAGATGACATCACGGGCCTTGAAACGTATCAGATGCTATTTATGGCCTGCCTTCCCACGCAGATGCTGAACCAACCCGATGTGGCAGCATTGCGTGGTCAGATTCCTGATTGCGGAAGCACTTCGCAGGCAGAACAGAATGTTCTGTATGCGCAAAAAGGACGACGAGCAAAAGGAACTTACAACGAAGTAATGCAACAGCCTGACGGTACCCGCAATGTTGTACTTTCAGCCGCACCTTACGAAAAGGGTGATGTCACCACCACTACTTTCACAATCAATCATGTTCCTGCAGGTGGGCAATCAAACCAACAGTGGCAAGCTACACCTCAGGTTCAGCAGCAGAGCGTTTCCGGTCAGTTGTAGTCTGATAAGAGTATGAACTGGTACATCAAATTCTCTGCATTTGCGATTGTCTGTCTGCAGGCGCTCTCGGTACAAGCTGCAGATCATGTGCTTCTAATAACTTTGGACCACTATGACCCTGCCTCAGGGCTTTCGCAGCTAGATGGAGTACCGGTCGACCGTCGCAGTGCATTGCAGATAGCTTCACGACTTGGGATATCAACGAGCCAAGTTGTCGATATCAAGAATGAGCAGGCGACGCTCTCTGGTATACGGATTGCATTGGAGAACCTTGCTAAGAAGGTTCAGGCAAATGACCAAGTGTTTGTATATTACTCTGGGCACGGTGGAACAAAACTTCAGGCAGGGACATGTCAGTCGTCTCTAGTTACGTATAACAACGAAGATCTTCTTTCAGAGGAGTTTTTTGAGCGATTGGCAAAAGTGCGAATGCAACTGCCCAAACGGATGTTCGTAATGCTGGATGCTTGTCATTCAGGACAGTTTGCAAACGTTGCAAAAGGCGCAACTTCAATTCGTGCCAAGTTTCGACAAGCAAAGTCTGACACCATGGCACAGTGCAATGCACCGGTCAATTTTGTGAAAGAAGGATTTGAACGCGTAGATAAATCTGCTCGCCTGGCCAAGGGTACGCAGAATGAGGCTCTCTCAAGTCAATTCGTACTTCTTTCGGCCGCCAAGGACAATGAGGTTGCTTGGGATGGGGAGCGAGGGGGGGCTGCTACGGATGCAGTCTTACGCTGCTTGGACGACGGTAAGCTAGCCTCCCTTGAAGGCAATGGATTCTTATCGACCGAGGCATTGCGCCAATGTGCACAGAGACGCATTGATATTGAGTTTCCGGTGCAACAGCGCCAACACCTAGTTGCCAGTGGTCAATCGACTGCACCGCTGATTGCCGCGCCAACAGCCACCAGCTCAGGAACTTCTAGCGCAGCAAGCACGCTTGAAGCGCTGGCAGGTAACAGTGACCCTAGCTGGCAAGTGCGTGCCGAGCCCTATGTTGGTCAAGTTCGGCGCGAGGATGTGAGCAAACCATTTCAATGGGCAAACAAAGCACGAATTCGGATTGGTAGCAATGAGCGTTTGCAGCTTTCGGTGCTCACACCAAGGGATGGCTACCTGTACTTAGTCTACGCCTCTCGGGACAGCAATCAATTTGCCTTGTTGTATCCCACTGATCGCCAAGACTCTTTCGTCCGTGCCAATCAAACGCCGTTAACCATTCATCGTCGTTGGCCAGCCCAGGGAAATAACGGGGCTCCAGAGCAGGACACGATACTGGCGATAGTTTCTGAGCAGCCGTGGCCAGACTTGCACGAGTATTTGCAGGGAGCCTCTCAACCGGCGACGGAATGGTTAAGTCAGCGGCTTGCACAATCTTCTAGTACCCCGTGTGCTTCTTTCGGATCAGACTCTGGGCAATGTCGCCGTTCCCCGGGAAAGTCGTTGGGTGCTGGTGAGTCAACAGAGCCCCCGGTGCAAGGGCGACGCTACGGTGTGGCTAAGGTGTTAGTTGATGAGTATTGAGCTCACAACTGACATACCAGGTAGGCGCTCAATCGACGACACATCTAGATCGCCTCCAAAATACCTACTGGGTGTAAATAGCCAGCCGGCGTACGAAATGTAGCGGTGCCAGTACTGCCACTCTCCACGGTTCTCCATGGGAAAGTCCAAGCCTGAACTCGCCATAGAAACCTTCATAGCGCCAATGAGGGAAGGCGATTTTGGTGGAAGACTGCTTGACGCCTATGCCGCGTGACTCTGAATCCCACCTATCACGAATCCCGTGACTGTTAATCGGAGCGGTAAGTCCTTGCGCATTGGTTCGCCAAACTATCGCCTCGGCCTCATCCACGGACTCGTGAGAACCTGAAGACGACCACCAAGGCGTGTTGAAGACTCGTGCAATCCGTTGGGCAATGCTGTCAACAATTGCCATATCCACTGCTGCTGGCGTGTAGCCTGCATTCGGTTCGTGGAGTGATTGCCAGATGGACTCAGGCATGCAAACCAGTTGTTGGCACGAAATCCGCATTACACCTTGGTATAGCGGGATTTCCCGCAGTGGAGCTGCACTGTCACGCACTCGTTGCTCCAGTTGTTCTTGTTGAGCAGGAGAGTTTGTTGGGGAGACCATACTTGTGGCGTAGTCACGCCAGGCTTTGCGAAGCTGGCTCTCTTGCAACAATTGTCCTAAGGCCAACTGGTGCTCCTCCACTGAACTTGGCCATCGCATCGTCCGCACGGCGCTCAAGATACTGTCCGCGGAATCAGTTGCAGCAAAAGCCTTCTCGTAAATTGAGCACATCGCCGACCACAGGGGGAGGTAAATGCGCTCTGCTGCAGCAAAGTGGCGTTGTTGCCAAAGCTCGGCCCCAGGCATTTCTTGCTCAATTGCCTGCAGTTGCGACTCCGCTTCCAAGCTGAAAAGCTCGGGCGAATCTGCTTGGAACACTGCCGAACTTTGGGAGGAGGGCATGCCGATGGGACTAACTAATGGAGTTGGTCTGCACGCTCAAGTAGGCTAGTCCCCGTTGTAAAAGAACCCGCAGGCATCCGCCGCCGCACGGTGTGGGTCAGTGTGGCCAATACGGGGCAGACTACAACTTCCTGCGGCGCAAAACGGTTGACGCTCATTCGGATCCCAATGCATTCCTCGCTCGCCCTGAAACATTCCCTTGTGGCACTTCAAGGTGTAGCGAATACCTTTGCCGTAATCGCGTTTTTCAATTACTGAGTAACAACTATCAATCTCTGAACGCCAACAGGTGACATAGCCTCCTGAATTGTTCTGGTTGCGTCGTGCCTGTTCCGCTTCATACTCCCGCTGGC
The DNA here is from genome assembly GCA_008015235.1 of Rhodoferax sp. Classification (GTDB taxonomy): domain Bacteria; phylum Pseudomonadota; class Gammaproteobacteria; order Burkholderiales; family Burkholderiaceae_C; genus Allorhodoferax. The sequence continues at coordinate 8,987 of SSFF01000033.1, forward strand.
GAGCCTGAGCCTCCCGTCGCTCCTGTTCTTCCTGGATACGTTGGCGCTCGTCAATTTCAGCTATTTCTGCCTTAATTTTTTTGATTTCATCTGCTGTCGGTTGCGTAGCCCATTTATTCAATGCCAGTGGGCCAGGCTTTATCGGCCCTTGAACCAACAAGACCTGATGAATGTCCTTTCTTCCTGTGACTAGCGAAGATCCCCGTGAAAAATTGACACCTCTGACAAGCTCCGCGTCGTTCAAATTGAGTGATGAGGAAATGACGAACTGGTCTGTATCAATTGCAAAGAAGTTTGCGTTGTAGGCTGGCCCAACACATCCTGATCCTGTTTGTCCGGCAGCGACGTTGGTCGGATTAGTGATATCGGCATTCCCACTGCGAAGTTGCAACAACTCATCTATCGTGGGCAGTCTCCAGCCATTGCCAGAGATCGGATACTTCGATACGGCCCGTCTCCAAGAAATGTGGATGGCCTTACCTGTGCATGCGCCATTTCTCCAAAGGACTTCCCCATTAATCGCTTCTGCGCATCGCCTCCACCGTAGGCCTGTTTGCTTGTCCAATACAACATCATCTTCGATGCGATAACGGGAATCGGGAGTCCAAGTCGGTCCAGTGCAGAATCCACCATTTGCTGATGTGAAGTTGAAAAGCGGTCGAGAACCTTTCTCAAGACTGTTCGGCTTGGGTGTCCCTTTGACGAGCAATGAAGGAAGCTCATTCCTGCTATCCCAGCTGTAGTAGCTCACTAAATCAACGTTTCTGCCACCTAGCCCAGGCCCCCATGTCCAGAAGTGAACGGACCCACGATCCAAGAAGTCGGTTGGCCTCATGTCGATGGAGCTTGAATTGAAGCGCAAGTACTTACTCGTGCTTCCTGTGTAGAAAGAACCTTCAAGTGAGAATGCCGGAAAAATTTCCGGATTCAAAGGCCCAGGACATCCGGTGGTCACGCCACCTCCCATGAAACTAAGTCCCAAGGGATTGTTAGTCTTCATCCCCGATGTCGCTTCTTCGTTAGGCTCCAAGCCAGGCACAAGGGATATGAGCTCTTGAATGGTTGGAAGCCGCCATCCCTGCTCAGCCAACCCCTCTTTTGCAATTTGCTCTAAGACTTTCCTTGGTTTATCAGTTGAGGGAGAGCCTTCGCAGGTATCCGCCACTGACAGACCATCGCCGCGCTTTAGGCGCGTGCCCTGAGGGCATCTCTTCCAAGTTAAGTCTGTAACTGTGTCTTTGGCTTCATCACCGGCGATGACGAATCGAGACAGTGGTGTTGCGGTAGAGCTATGGCAGGCTTTCTTGCCAGCAGAATCCCAACACCCTTCGTACGTTTGGGCGTTGTTGTACTCTAATCGGCCACACTTGAAAGTACCCTCTACAAACGTGCCTCTATAGATTTTGCGGCAAGGAGCATCATTGTCAGTACATTTTCCAGGCGCAGGTGCGGGATACGTCTCTACGCCATAGCCAGTACGTTTGCTATTTTTCCAATTGCCTTCGTACCGTCCACCATCTGCCCAAACATAGGTGCCTAATCCTTCCAGGTCCCCACTGACCCAATTCCCGGATTTGATATCTCCATTGTCAAATATCCATTTGCCTGGGCCATGAGGAAGCCCATCTTTTAATAATCCTTCATAACGGATTTCACCTCCGCCTTCGACTCGATTCAAGAGTACTCCCGAACCCGAGCCTTTTCCTGCTCCGCACTCACCAGTCCAAGATACTTCAGAAATCTTTTTTTGAGTCAGCGCCATGACCCCACAGCCATCAGCGGTTCTTGCCATCTGCACAGCGTGGCTTAGCACTGGCAAGGTGGAGACGAACAGGAAAACTACGAAACGTGATGTAGCCACCACAAGGGTAAGGACGGAATTCATGGAGATGTGTTCTGAATCAATACGTAGGGCTGCTTCCGGTCTGAATCCTTTGCAGATACTCGAATCTATCTGCGAGATGGATCAAAGCATGTGACTCGATTGCGACCTTCATTCTTGGATTTATAGAGAGCCAAATCGGCATCTTGGACGAGACTCTCATGGTCGCTGGCGTGGTCTGGATACCCTGCAACCCCAGCCGATATCGAGAAATGAATTTTGAAGTCGCCATGCTGCACTTCTATCGCTTGTACCTGTGCACGCCACCTTTCTGCACGCTCCAGTGCGGCTGAAAGGTTCATCCGGGGGAGGGCTATGACAAACTCTTCCCCACCGTACCTGCATGCTATGTCGGCCTCGCGGGCACCTTCGCGAAGGATGGCGCCCAAGGATCGAATCACTTCGTCCCCAGCGGAGTGGCCGTAGGTGTCGTTCACCTGTTTGAAGTGGTCAATATCTACCATGATCAACGCCAGTGGATATCCATCCCTTTTGGCGCGGGACAGTTCTCGCGGAAGAGTTTCATCAAGGTAGCGGCGGTTATAAAGTCCTGTCAGGGCATCCCGGATCGCTTGCTCTTGTAAACGAGATTGCAGTTCCTGAATTTCCTCCAACTGCCGAGACAGCTGCCCATTGGCCTGCTGCAGCTCCGTCCGGTGGCGCTTCTGCTCCGATATATCACGGGTCACGCCATGAAACCCAACGATGTTTCCCTGGTCGTCTCGCAGTGGCATGGAATTGGACTCAGCCCAGACTGTTGACCCGTCCTTGCAGTACATCTCGAACTCAAATCGCATCGGCCCAGTCGCCTCGCCCAACTTTTCAGCCTGCTGTCGAGCTGCGATACCTTGTTGCACTGCAAGCAATGATGACGGTGTCAGCATTTGGAACAGCGATTGCCCCAGAACCTCGGAAGCTTCAAAGCCGCGCATTCTGTGATCTGCTTCGCTGACAAAGGTGAAGCGAAATTGGGAGTCCAGCTCCCAGAAGGTGTCTGCAGAGTGTTCGAGCATGAAACGAGAGTGCTCCTCGCTTTTCTCAAGTTGCTCATGCACGAGAGACTGTGCAGCAATTTCACGTCGCAACTGGCGACTAAGCCGAATGTTGCGTTGCACCAAGGCGGCCAGTACCAGTATGGTCATGACCGCAATGGCGGCGGTGGGGGTCAACCAAGAAGGCAATCGTTGCGGGTTTGTGCTGTAAAGAAAATCGTCAGGCAGCTGGCCTTTGGGTTGCATCTCCAGCTCGGCGTAAATGTCAGCGATATGCTGCCAGCGACCTGGATTCATGTAGCCAATTTCGACAAGCTGGTTTTGCATCAGCTGCGCAGTCCGGTCGGCTTCGAAGGCCAGCATGTCGCGATTCAAGCCTTGGGTGTCGTAGCGATTGAGGATCAGCGTTATGACCTCCTCCGGATGCTTCATCGCGTACTCCCAACCCCTCAGGGAAGCTGCGCGAAATGCCCGCACCCGTTCCGGATGCATCCTCAATTCATCCTGTGAGGTGAATAGGTTGTCGCCGTAGAAATCGATGCCAACGGCCCGTGGAGAAAATTCGATTGTCGAAAGGCCTGCGCGACGCAGAAGATAGGGCTCGGTGGTCGAATAGGCTGACATGGCAGCAACTTTGCCGTCGATCAAGTCGCCAAAGTTCTGACTATGGTGACGGATATGCAAGGACTCCGGACGCAGATTTTCCTTTCGCATGTACGCCAGTAGCTCTTCGGAATGGGATTCGAGCATCACCTCCTGCCCAGCCAATTGATGCAGGTTTCCAATCTTGTCTTCCCGTGCCAGAAGGATCAGGGGTGAGTGCTGAAAGATCACCGCTAAGGCAACAACGGGAGATTGACGGCGGGCGAGCAGCAGTTCACTGGTGCCCACTCCATAGTGGGCGCGACCGGAGACAACTTCATCAACCACGTTGGTGGCTGGCATGGCCTCCACCAGTTTGACATCTAGCCCTGCGTCACGGTAGTAGCCTTGCTCCAAGGCTGCGTAGTAACCGGCAAATTGGAACTGGTGGCGCCACTTGAGTTGTAGCGTGACGCTTTCCATGGCCTGGGTGACGCCCGATGCCAGAAGCAGTAAGAGGACAAGGACGCGATGCATGCTTCGCAACTCAGAATGATCTGCAGTTCATTCTAAGAGCGCTTTGTGTTCCTGCAGGCTTACCGCCATTCAACATCTGCGCACAAGCTACGACCTAGGCTGTTGGCGCTTATCGAATCTTGACATGCGGGGGTGCCGATCCAATTTTGGTAGGAAGGGTGCAGGCGCACGAGCATGTAATCACGCCATTGCATTCAGGTGATCACACACTGGGAGCAGCCCACTTTTTCCCGCTACGTTGGTCTCGAGCTGAATCGCGCAGCGCCGCTCGTTCGTGGTATCGAACGTTTTCGTGCCCCCCCCACTGTGCTGGTGCTGATCGACGTATTTGCATGCCAGTAACTCGTCAAACAGTAGAACGTGAGGTTGAGACGTCAGGCACACAACATGCCAATGGTGTTCCAGGGAAAGGTACCCAATGGTCGGTGGAGGAACCTACGCACAGTAGAATCGGTCACATAAAGTAGCCAAATACTCGACCTAAAGTGGGCCTTTTTGGTCTTGTTGTGCCGTAAGTTGCTGAGTGTAAAAGTTGTGCTGTGACAACGAGTTATGCCGATTTAGCGCAGATAACGCTGTACAAGTACATGCTTTTTGCCTAACTCTCATAACCGGTCGGAGGTTCAAATCCTTCTCGCGCAACCAAATACAGTGCGGTCTTCCGCAAAGGCAAAAGGGCTCACTTCGGTGGGCCTTTTTTGTTTGTGGCGCAATACAGTGTTTGGTTTGATTCGAGCCATGTGCAATCCGGATGCCGGGTGCATGGTGCTGACCCGGTGAACCGTTCTTCAAGGTGATTTGACATGCCCCAATACCGCTCCAAAACCTCCACCGCCGGCCGCAATATGGCAGGTGCACGCTCACTGTGGCGCGCCACCGGCATGAAGGACGCCGACTTCTCCAAGCCGATCATCGCCGTTGTCAACAGCTTTACCCAGTTCGTGCCCGGCCATGTGCACCTGAAGGACCTGGGCCAGCTGGTGGCGCGCGAGATCGAGGCGGCGGGTGGTGTGGCCAAGGAATTCAACACCATCGCCGTGGACGACGGCATCGCCATGGGCCATGACGGCATGCTGTACTCGCTACCGAGCCGCGACATCATTGCTGACAGCGTGGAGTACATGGTCAACGCCCACTGCGCCGACGCCATGGTCTGTATCTCCAACTGCGACAAGATCACCCCCGGCATGCTAATGGCCGCCATGCGCTTGAACATTCCGGTGGTGTTTGTCTCTGGCGGCCCCATGGAAGCCGGCAAGGTGCAACTGGCCAACCCGACCACGCACAAGATGGAGTTCAAGAAGCTCGACCTGATCGACGCTATGGTGATGGCCGCCGACGACAAGGTGTCTGATGCCGACGTGGCCGAGGTGGAACGTTCGGCCTGCCCGACCTGCGGATCCTGCTCGGGCATGTTCACCGCCAATTCCATGAATTGCTTGACCGAAGCGCTGGGTCTGTCTTTGCCCGGCAACGGCACCGTGGTGGCTACCCACAGCGACCGCGAACAGCTGTTCAAGCGCGCCGGTCGCCTGGCCGTGGAGTTGTGCCAGCGTTATTACGAGAAGGAAGAGCTGAGCGTGCTGCCGCGCGCCATCGGCAAGAAGGCGTTCGAGAACGCCATTGCGCTGGACATCGCCATGGGCGGCTCCACCAACACCATCCTGCACATCCTGGCCATCGCCCAGGAAGCCGAGATCGACTTCACCATGGCCGACATTGATCGCATGTCCAAGGTCGTGCCGCAGCTGTGCAAGGTGGCGCCCAACACCAACAAGTACCACATCGAAGACGTGCACCGCGCCGGCGGCATCATGGCCATCCTCGGTGAGCTGGACCGTGCCGGAAAGCTGCACACCGACGTGCCCACCGTGCACGCCAAGACCCTGAAGGACGCGCTGGACCAGTGGGACATTGCCCGCAATCCGACTGATGCGGTCAAGACCTTCTACATGGCCGGCCCCGGCGGCATTCCGACTCAGGTGGCCTTCAGCCAGAGCGCGCGCTGGCCCAGCCTGGATGTGGACCGCGCCGAGGGCTGCATCCGTTCGTTCGAGCACGCTTTCAGCAAGGAAGGCGGCCTGGCCGTGCTGGTGGGCAACATCGCCCTGAACGGCTGTGTGGTCAAGACGGCAGGTGTGGACGACAGCCTGCTGGTGTTCGAAGGTCCGGCCCACGTGGTGGAAAGCCAGGACGAAGCCGTGGAGAACATCCTGGGCGACAAGGTCAAAGCTGGCGATGTGGTCATCGTGCGTTACGAAGGCCCCAAGGGCGGCCCCGGCATGCAGGAAATGCTCTACCCCACCAGCTACATCAAGTCCAAGGGCCTGGGCAAGGCCTGCGCGCTGCTGACCGATGGCCGCTTCTCGGGCGGCACCTCGGGCCTGTCCATCGGCCACGCTTCGCCCGAGGCGGCTGCGGGCGGTGCGATTGGCCTGGTGCGCAATGGCGACCGCATCCGCATCGACATTCCGAACCGCAGCATCAACGTGCTGGTGTCGGACGAAGACCTGGCCAAGCGCCGTGCCGCCCAGGACAAGCTGGGCTGGAAGCCCGCGCAACCGCGCCCCCGTAAGGTGTCTGCCGCGCTCAAGGCCTATGCCAAGCTGGTGATGTCGGCGGACAAGGGCGCCGTGCGCGACCTGTCCCTGCTGGACGACTAAGACTTAAAAGCCAAACAAGGCGCCTGCCCGCATGATCATTGCGGCAGGCGCTTCTGTTTTTATAGCGTCTGAACTTCCACGGCGCAGTCGTAGAAGCACGGCCCTGCGCCCATGTCGGTCAGGCCCTGGTGGGTCAGTTCGTTGACATTGGTGCCGTTGGCTCCGAGTTTGCGCCACCACACGCCCAGGCCGTTGACCACGCCGGGGCGGGCGCGTTCCCCCACCTGGACGCGGCAGTGGTTCTCGCCGCGGGCGTTGAACACACGCACCATTTGACCGTGGGCAATGCCGCGGGCTGCGGCATCCGCCGGGTGCATCTCCAGCACCGGCTCTTTTTCCAGCGCTTGCAGGCTGTTGACGTTGACGAAGCTGGAATTGAGGAAGTTGCGCGCCGGGGGCGAGATCATGGCCAGCGGGTAGCGTGCGTCGGCCCCCGCGGGTTCGTAGTTGGGCACGTGGTCGGGCAAGCCGTCTAGCCCACGGGAGACCATGACGCTCGACACGAACTCGCACTTGCCGCTGGGCGTGCTAAAGCCGCCCTGGGCAAACGGTGCAGCCGGGGTGTCCAGCGGCGCAAAGCCGTGTTCCAGCAGGCGGTTGAAGTCAATGCTGTCGCCGAATGCCTGGCGGCATAGGGTTTCGTCGCTGTCGGCAAAGCAGGGCTCAGTAAAACCCATGCGGTTAGCCAGTTCACGGAATATCTGCGCGTTGGACTTGGCCTGGCCCACCGGGGCGATGGCCGGGCGGTTGAGCTGCACATCAGTGTGGCCGTAGGCGGTGTGGATGTCCCAGTGCTCCAGCTGCGTGGTGGCGGGCAGCAGGTAGTTGGCGTAGTCGGCGGTGTCGGTCTGGAAGTGTTCCAGCACCACCGTGAACAGGTCCTCGCGCGCAAAGCCCTGCACCACTCGGCCGGAGTCGGGCGCGATCGCCGCCGGATTGCTGTTGTAGACCAGCACGGCCTTCACGGGCGGGCCGAAACCGTCGCCACCCGGGTGGCACAAGCTGTTGCCGATGTCGGCCATGTTCAGGGTGCGCGGGCGGCGTGTGCCCAGAAGGTCGGGGCGCTGCAGTGTGGCCTTGTCGGCATTGAAATTTCCCGAAGCCGACAGCAACATGCCGCCGCTGGCCTGGCGCCAGGCCCCCACCAGCGCGGGCAGGCAGGCGACGGCGCGCACGGCATTGCCGCCGCCGCGCACGCGCTGCATGCCGTAGTTCAGGCGGATGGCCGCACCTTCGCCACGCAATGCGGTCTGGCCGTAATCGGCGGCCAGCGCGCGGATCTGCGCGGCGTGAATGCCGCAGACCACCGCGGCCCGCTCGGGCGGCCACTGCAGCGCGCGTTCGCGCAGTTCGGCATAGCCCGCGGTGTAGTGCGCCACGTAATCGTGGTCGAGCCAGTCGTGGGTGATGAGTTCGTGCATCAGCGCAAGTGCCAGCGCCGCGTCGGTGCCGGGCAGCAGGGCGATGTGTTCGTGGCAGCGCTCGGCAGTTTCGCTGCGGCGTGGGTCGATGCACACCAGGCGCGCGCCCTTGCGCTTGGCGTCCTGCGCGTAGCGCCAGAAGTGGACCGAGCTGGTGATCGGGTTGCTGCCCCAGATCAGGATGAGCTGGGCATTGGCAAACTCTTCCACGCGCATGCCGCGCTTGGTGCCCAGGGTCATCATCAGGCCCTCGCCGCCGGCAGCGGCGCAGATGGTGCGGTCCAGCAGCGAAGCGCCCAGCCGGTGCATGAAGCGCTGCGCCATGCCATCGCCCTGCACAAGGCCCATGGTGCCGGCGTAGCTGTAGGGCAGGATGGCTTCCGGGCCCAAGGCCGGGTCGGCGGCAATGGCCTGCAGGCGTGCAGCGATGTCGCTCAGCGCTTCATCCCAACCCACCGGCTCGAAACGCGCCCCTGGCCCCTTGGGGCCGACGCGGCGCAGGGGCGTCAGCAGGCGTTCGGGGTGGTAGGTGCGTTCGGTGTAGCGCGAAACCTTGGTGCACAGCGCGCCGTCGGTGTGCGGATGCGCCGGGTTGCCATGGATCTTGATGGCGACGCCGTCCTGCACCGTGGTGACGAGCGAGCAGGTGTCGGGGCAGTCGTGCGGGCAGACACCCAGCACGTTGTGGGTGCCGGTCTGCGGGGGCGGGAAGCTGGTAGCAAAGGGAGCGTTCATAGAGCGATGGTAGCGAGAAACCCTCATCCCTTATGGCACCAGGGGAGGCGCAATAATGCTTCCATGAAACTGATCCCTGAAATCGTCCAGAACGCGCAGGCCACGGCGGCCTTGCGGCGCGACCTGCATGCTCACCCCGAACTGTGCTTTCAGGAAGTGCGCACCGCCGACGTGGTGGCGGCGCAGCTCACGCAGTGGGGCATTCCGGTGCACCGCGGCATGGGCACCACGGGGGTGGTGGGGATCGTGAAGGCAGGGAATTCCCCGCGCGCCATTGCCCTGCGCGCCGACATGGATGCGCTGCCCATGCAGGAAAGCAATACCTTTGCCCATGCCAGCCAGCACCCCGGCAAGATGCACGCCTGCGGCCACGACGGCCACACCGCCATGCTGCTGGGTGCTGCCCAGTACCTGGCTGAGCACCGCAACTTTGACGGCACCGTCTACCTGGTGTTCCAGCCGGCCGAAGAGGGCGGTGGCGGTGCGCGCGAAATGATCCGCGACGGCCTGTTCGACAAGTTCCCGGTGGAAGCCGTGTTCGGCATGCACAACTGGCCCGGCGGCACGGTGGGGCAGTTTGCCGCCAGCGGGGGGCCGGTCATGGCGTCGAGCAATGAATTCAAGATCGTGCTGCGCGGCAAGGGCGGGCACGCGGCCATGCCGCACACCACCATCGACCCGGTGCCGGTGGCCTGCCAGCTGGTGTTGGCTTACCAGACCATCGTCAGCCGCAACGTGCGCCCCATCGACGCCGCCGTGGTGTCGGTCACCATGGTGCATGCGGGCGAAGCCACCAACGTCATCCCCGACACCGTGGAGCTGCAGGGCACCGTGCGCACCTTCAGCCTGGCCGTGCTCGACCAGGTGGAGCAGCGCATGCGCGACATCACCCAGCACCTGGCCGCGGCCCACGGTGTGCAGGTGGATTTCGAGTTTGTACGCAACTACCCGCCCACCATCAACACCCAAGCCGAGGCCGAGTTCGCCCGCAAGGTGATGGCCGAAGTGGTGGGCGCGGAGCGGGTGCTGGAACAGGAGCCCACCATGGGCGCCGAAGACTTTGCCTACATGCTGCAGGCCAAGCCCGGCTGCTACGCTTTCCTGTTCAACGGTGACGGCTCGCACCGTGACCTGGGCCATGCCGGTGGCCCGTGCACCTTGCACAACCCTTCGTACGATTTCAACGACGCGCTGATTCCGCTGGGCGCCACTTACTGGGTGCGGTTGGTCGAAGCTTGGTTGGCGCCAAAAGCGCTGTAATTGCTATATTTTTTGTAGCTCGACGCGCAATATATATGCGGGCTAGACGGCTATTTTGCTTGCAATACGGGCCTGGGCCATGTGCAGCAGGCCTTCGAAAATCAGGTTGTCCACCAATTCGAACGGCACCGTCATGCTCGGTGCCATCTTCCATCCTGCCCCCCCGGTCATGATGCAGTAGGGTTCCTGGCCGGTGTGCTCGCGCAGGTGCTGCACCATGCACTGCACGGCACCGGCAATCGCATAAGTGCCGCCGCTGGTGAGGGCATCGCTGGTGTTGGTCGGGAACTGGCGCACCTCGCCGGTGGGCACGTGCAGGCCGGCCGTGCCGGACTCCAGCGCGCGCAGCATGATGCCGTGGCCCGGCAGGATCAGACCACCCAGGAAGCCGCCTTCGGCGTCCACCGCTTCCACCGTGACGGCGGTCCCCACCATCACCACTACCATGGGGCGCTCGATACCCTTGTGGCGCATGTGGTGGTAGCCACCGATCATGGCCACCCAACGGTCGGCTCCCAGGCGGGCCGGGTGGTCGTAGCCGTTGTGCAGCCCGGCCTCGGATTCGCTGGCGACAACCCAGCGGGGCGCAACGTCCCACATTTCCATCTGCTCCTCGACGCGGCGCTTGATGGCGTCGCCTGCCACGGTGCATCCGAGGATGTGGGTTGGCACCGGCAGCTGGGACCAGACTTCCTCGGCCAGCTTGTCGATGTTTTCGAGAAATTCCACCCCTTCGGCCAGCAGTTCGGCCGCCGGGTCGGGCGCGGTGTAGCAGGCCCACTTGAGCCGGGTATTGCCGATGTCCAACGCGAGAAATGTCATGGTGTGTACTTGCTGCGACTGCGCAGTTATTCAGTTCTGGCGCCAGGGCAGGCCGCGGAAACGCCAGCCGCCACGCTTGCCGCGCTGGGCATTGGCGTCGGCATCGCCTTCAAAGCCTTCGAGGATGTTGTAGGCCTCCAGGCCCAGTTCGGTGGCGTGCTTGGCGGCGGCAATGGAGCGCACGCCGCTGCGGCACAGGAACAGCACTTTCTGGCCTGGGGGCACACTGGCTTGCAGCTTGGCGTCGAAATCCGGATTCATGGCCATGCCCGGCCACTGCTTCCAGGCCAGGGCCACGGCGCCGGGGACAAAGCCCACCCATTCGCGTTCGGCATCGGTGCGCACGTCTACCAGCACGGCATCTCCCGCTTGCCACCAGGCGTAGGCCAGCTCCGCGCCCACGTCGCCCGCATAGCCTGCCGCTTCGCGGGATTCATTGGGCCCGGCACCGCCGGCATCGTGGCGTACGCCCGATTGCAGGTTGGCGGGCACCGCTTCGTCGATGCGCTTGGGACGTGGCAGGTTCAGCCCCTCCATGATGGCAATGAACTCGTCCAGCGTCTTGCCGGCCACACGGGCATTGCTGGTCTTTTCGGTGCCGATGGTCGAGCGTGTGCGCCCCTGGTAGTCGTGGCCAGGCCAGACCACCGTGGCGTCGGGCAGTGCAAACAGCACCTGGGTGAGGCTGTGGAACATGTCCGGGGCGCTGCCGCTCTGGAAGTCGGTGCGGCCGCAGCCGTTGATGAGCAGGGTGTCACCGGTGAACACGTTGTCGCGCCACACGTAGCTGGTGGAGCCGCGGGTGTGGCCCGGGGTGTGCAGGGCGCGCAGGCTTTCCTTGCCGAAGGCCAGGGTGTCGCCGTGCTGCAGTTGCATGGCGGCACTGCCGATGCCGCAGGCCGCCGGGGCGGCGGTGCGGGCGCCAGTGTGCTCGGCCAAGCGCGCAGCACTGGTGATGTGGTCGGCATGGGCGTGGGTCTCAATGGCCCAGACCAGTTTCAGCCCGTACTGGCGCAGCGTGGCCAGATCGCGCTCCAGCTGTTCATCGACCGGGTCGATGATCACGGCCTCGCGCGACTCCTCGCAGAACAGGATGTAGGTGTAGGTGCTGGAAGCCGGATCGAACAGTTGTAGCGGTTGCATGGTGGGCCTGCAGGCGGTGCTGCCAATGTACTGATGGGCGCACTGTAATGCATTCGTGGCGCACGGTTGGCTCCGCTTGTAAGGCAAGTTTCGGGGAAGTCGGATATAGTTGACGTTTACGTAAACGTCAACTGGAGCCACCATGACCCAGCTCGCCGCCGAATTTCAGGCTTTGGCCAACTACCGCCCTACTAACAAGGTCCGCTTCGTCACGGCCGCGAGCCTGTTCGACGGCCACGACGCCGCGATCAACATCATGCGCCGCATCCTGCAAAGCATGGGTGTGGAAGTGATCCACCTGGGCCACAACCGCAGTGTGGACGAGGTCGTGACTGCGGCCCTGCAGGAAGACGTGCAGGGCATTGCCGTGAGCTCCTACCAGGGCGGCCACGTCGAATACTTCAAGTACATGGTGGACCTGCTCAAGGCCCGTGGCGGTGCCCACATCCAGGTGTTTGGCGGCGGTGGCGGCGTGATCGTGCCCAGCGAAATCCGCGAGCTGCATGCCTACGGCGTGGCCCGCATCTACAGTCCCGAAGACGGCCAGCGCATGGGCCTGGCCGGAATGATCGGCGAGATGGTGATGCGCTGCGACAAGGATTTCAGCAACCTGGCACCCACCCAGGTCGACGCCATCCAGGGCCACGCCGAAGAAAACTGGCGCGCCCTGTCACAGTTGCTCACCGCCATCGAGGCTTCCAAGGCCGATCCGGCCCTGATCCAGGAACTGCGTGTGCAGGCAGCTACGAAAAAGGTCGCGACGGTGGGCATAACCGGTACCGGCGGCGCGGGCAAGTCATCGCTCACCGACGAGCTGATCCGCCGCCTGCGCCTGGACCAGAACGACAGCCTGCGCGTGGCGCTCATTTCCATCGACCCGAGTCGGCGCAAGAGCGGCGGCGCCTTGCTGGGTGACCGCATCCGCATGAATGCCATCAGCCCCTGGCAAAACGGCAGCCGTGTGTTCATGCGTTCCTTGGCCACGCGTGACTTCGGCTCCGAGATCAGCGCCGCGCTGCCCGACGTGATTGCCGCGTGCAAGGTGGCGGGCTTCGATCTGGTGCTGGTGGAAACCTCGGGCATCGGCCAGGGCGACGCCGCCATCGTGCCGCACGTGGACGTGCCCATGTACGTGATGACGCCCGAGTTCGGCGCCGCCAGTCAGCTGGAAAAAATCGACATGCTCGACTTTGCCGAGTTCGTGGCCATCAACAAGTTCGACCGCAAGGGCGCCAGCGATGCATTGCGCGATGTTTCCAAGCAGGTGCAGCGCAACAAGGAAGCGTTCACCACCCCGCCCGAGCAGATGCCGGTGTTCGGCACCATGGCTGCGCGCTTCAACGACGACGGCGTGACGGCCCTGTACCAGGCGCTGGTGCCGCGTCTGAAGGCACTGGGTGTGCCGCTGCATGACGGCAGCCTGCCGCGTGTGACGGTGCGTGCCAGCACCAACCAGACCCCGGTGGTACCGCCGGCGCGCATCCGCTACCTGGCCGAAATCAGCGACACCGTGCGCGGCTACAAGCAGCGTGCCCGCGCCCAGGCGCGCCTGGCACGCGAGGTGCAGCAGCTGCGCGAATCCGTGCGCATGCTGCAGGCCGCCTGCATCGACAACCCGGACGCCAAGACCCAGCTCGAGGCATTGGCCCAGGAGCGAACCGAAGCTCTGGGGGCTGCCGAACGCAAGCTGCTGGCCCAGTGGCCGGAAATGCAGAAGGCCTACGCCGGCGACGAGTACGTGGTGAAGATCCGCGACAAGGAAATCCGCACCGCGCTGACCACCAAGTCGCTGTCGGGCACCACCATCCGCAAGGTGGCCCTGCCCGGCTTCGAAGACCACGGCGAAATCCTGAAGTGGCTGATGCTGGACAACGTGCCCGGCAGCTACCCCTACACCGCCGGCACCTTCGCCTTCAAGCGCGAGGGCGAAGATCCCACGCGCATGTTCGCCGGCGAAGGCGACGCTTTCCGCACCAACCGGCGCTTTAGGCTGCTGTCCGAGGGCATGCCGGCCAAGCGACTGTCCACCGCCTTCGACTCGGTCACGCTCTACGGCAACGACCCCGACCCGCGTCCGGACATCTACGGCAAGGTGGGCAACAGCGGGGTGTCGATCGCCACGCTCGACGATCTGAAGGTGCTCTACAGCGGGTTCGATTTGTGCAACCCCACCACCAGCGTGTCCATGACCATCAACGGGCCGGCGCCCGCCATGCTGGCCATGTTCATGAACACCGCCATCGACCAGAACATCGAGAAATTCAAGGCCGACAATGGCCGCGAACCCACCGACACCGAAGTCGCCAAGATCAAGGAATGGGTGCTGGCCAATGTGCGCGGCACCGTGCAGGCCGACATCCTCAAGGAAGACCAGGGCCAGAACACCTGCATCTTCTCCACCGAGTTCTCGCTCAAGGTGATGGGCGACATTGCCGAGTACTTCGTGCACCACAACGTGCGCAACTTCTACTCGGTGTCCATCAGCGGTTACCACATTGCCGAGGCTGGGGCCAACCCCATCAGCCAGCTGGCCTTCACGCTGTCCAACGGTTTCACACTGGTGGAAGCCTACCTGGCGCGCGGCATGCACATCGACGACTTCGCGCCCAACCTGAGCTTCTTCTTCAGCAACGGCATGGACCCGGAATACACGGTGATGGGCCGCGTGGCGCGCCGCATCTGGGCCGTGGCCATGAAGGAAAAGTACGGTGCCAACGAGCGCAGCCAGAAGCTCAAGTACCACATCCAGACCTCGGGCCGCAGCCTGCACGCGCAGGAAATTCAGTTCAATGACATCCGCACCACGCTGCAGGCGCTGATCGCCATCTACGACAACTGCAACAGCCTGCACACCAATGCGTTCGACGAAGCCATCACCACGCCCACTGAAGATTCGGTGCGCCGCGCCATGGCGATCCAGCTCATCATCAACCGCGAGTGGGGTCTGGCCAAGAACGAGAACCCGAACCAGGGCGCCTTCATCATTGAGGAGCTGACCGAGCTGGTGGAAGAGGCCGTGCTGTCCGAGTTCGAGCGCATTGCCGAACGCGGCGGCGTGCTGGGTGCCATGGAAACCGGCTACCAGCGCAGCAAGATCCAAGACGAGAGCATGCACTACGAAATGCTCAAGCACACGGGCGAGTACCCCATCATCGGTGTCAACACCTTCCGCAACCCCAAGGGCGACGCGGTGCTGGAGAAGCTCGAGCTGGCCCGCTCGACCGACGAGGAAAAGCAGAGTCAGCTCTCGCGTCTGGCCGACTTCCATGCGCGCCACGCGGCCGAGGCACCGGCCGTGCTCAAGCGCCTGCAGCAGGCGGTCATCGACAACAAGAACGTCTTTGAAGTGCTGATGGACGCGGTGCGCGTGTGTTCGCTGGGGCAGATCACCAGCGCCTTGTTCGAGGTGGGTGGGCAGTACCGCCGCAGCATGTAGCGGGGGCCGCCCCGTCCTGTGACGACGGGGGGCGCTATCCACGCGAATCCGCAGGAACCGACGGGTTTGGGTGCGCCAGTGCCCAGGCTTCCAAAGCGGCCGGCTCCAGTGGCCGACTGAAGTGGAAGCCCTGGAGTTCATCGCATTCCAGCGCGGTCAGCACCTGGGCCGTGGCCAGGTCTTCCACGCCTTCGGCCACCACCTGAAGGCCCAGCGTGTGCCCCAGCGCAATCACGGCGCGCACGATGGCCATGTCCGCGGCGTCGTGCAGCATGTCCTGGACGAAGGACTTGTCGACCTTGAGGCTGTCGATGTCAAAGCGCTTCAGGTAGGCCAGGCTGGAATAGCCGGTGCCGAAGTCGTCGATCGATAGCCGCAGCCCCAGGGCTTTCAGTGCACTCACCTGCTGCTGTGCGATCAATGCGTTCTCCATCAGTTGCGACTCGGTGATCTCCAGCTCCAGTTGCCCGGGCGCCACGCCGGTGGATTGCAGCACCGCGCGCACGTCGGCCACCAACTCCGGGTCGGCCAGCTGGGCAGCCGACAGATTGACCGACATGGCGACCTTGCGCAGCGCCTCGCCGGGTGACTCGGCCGCGGCCTTGGACCACTGGGCCAGCTGCCTGCAGGCCTGCTGCAGCACCCAGGCGCCGATGGGGCGGATCAAACCCGTCTCTTCGGCCAGGGGAATGAACTCGGCAGGGGCCACGCTGCCCAATTCGGCATTGTTCCAGCGCAGCAAGGCCTCGACACTGATTACCTCCAAACTGCCAGCTTTCAGACGGGGCTGGTAGCACAGGTGAAATTCGTCCCGGTCGAGGGCCTTGCGCAGCTGGGCTTCCATGGCCTGGCGCCGCAGCGCCCGTTCGTCGGTGTCGGGTGAATAGAAACGTGCCATGTCCCGGCCCGCCGTCTTGGCTTCGTACATGGCGGCATCGGCCCGGCGCATGAGTTCGTCCAGGGTCTTGCCGTCGTGCGGAAACACCGCAATGCCCACGCTGCAGGACACATTGAGGTCGTGGCCTTCGACCTCATGGGTCTGGCGGATCAGTGCAATCAGTCGGCGCTCCACCAGCTGGGTGACTTCGTCCTTGTTGACTACATGGCGCAGGATGATCACGAACTCGTCACCTCCCAGGCGGCTCACGGTGTCGCGGCTGCGCACGGCCTGGCTCAAGCGTGCCGCCACCGAACGCAGAAGGCCGTCGCCGATGTGGTGTCCCAGGGTGTCGTTGATGGACTTGAAGCGGTCCAGGTCGATGAACAGGACCGCCACCTGCTCGCCCGAAACGCGCGCCTGGCTCAGGGCCTGGTCCAGGCGCTGCACACACAGTGACCGGTTGGGCAGTTCGGTCAGCACGTCGTGCAGGGCCAGGAACTTGATGCGCTCCTCGTTCTTCTTGCGGTCGCTGATGTCCAGCGCAATCCCGATGTACTGGGTAACACCGCCGTCCTTCTGCTTGTCACGCACGGCCGATACCATGAGCCAGGCCGGGTAGGTTTCACCGGAGCGGCGGCGGAAACTCACTTCGCCTTGCCAGGATTCATGGTTCTGGAAGATGGTCTCCAGTTGCTCCGACAGCGGGTTGTCTCCTTCGTCGATCAGCATCTGCAGCGATTCGCCCAGGACCTCGTAGAAGTCGTAGCTGGTGCTGCGGCAGAAAGCCTTGTTGACGCTCACGATCTTGAGGGCCGGGTCCATGATGATGATGCTCTCGCTGGATGCCTCGAACACCTTGGCCCACAGTTCCAGCCGCTGCTCCATGAGCTTGAGCACGTTGATGGGCGTGAAGGCGGTGAGCATGGCCTCCTGCCCCTGGTACTGCAGGCGCCTGGCCGACAGTACCGCCCACATGGCACCGCCCGGACCTTTCCAGCGCACTTCGAACTCGTCCACATGGCCCTGGTCGGCCATGCGCTGGAAAAAGCGCGCCCGCACCCCCGGCTCCAGGCCATTGCGCCAGGGGTCGTGCTGGGCATCTGCCAGCCAGGGGGCGGCCGAGGCATTGGCGTGCAGGATGCTGTGTTCCGGCACCGAGGTCACCACCAGCGGTACCGGAAGGGCCTCGACAAACTCCTTCTGCGCCTGGGCGGCCCGGGCCTGGGCTGCCAGCTCCTGCTGTACCAGGCGCTCCCGGTCCAGCTGCGCCAGCATGTCGTTGAACGCCCAGACCAGCTGGCCGATTTCGTCGGAACTGTTCCAGTGGGCACGCAGGCTGTGGTCACCACTGCGGCGCACCTTGTTGGCCACGCTGGCCAGGTGCTGCAAGGGCAGTGCGATCTGGCGTGCCACCACCGTCACCAGTGCCAGGATGCACGCCAGCAAGAGCACCGCCGTGCCCAGGTGCAGCCACATCCGGGCCAGCAGGCTGTCCACGCGTGCCTGCAGCAGTCCGCGCAGGTCCAGCAGGCCGCTGCGCCAGGCGCTGTCGAGTGCAATCAGGCCCAGCCGCGTCTTGGCGGACAGCTGCAGGGTATCGGCGTTGGCAGGTCCCTGGGCTTGCGCGTCCAGCATGCCTTCCAGGTCCCTGACCGTTTGGCGCAGGGTATCCAGGGGAGGGCGCAGGCTGGCTTTGAGCGCGGCAGAGCCGGCGAGCTGGGCCTGGCCCTGGTCGGAGTCGATACCGGCCCAGGCGGCTTCCAGGCGGCCTTTGAGTCCCAGTATGTCTGCGGTGCGGTTGTTGTCCGCCCCCGGCGCCTGCGTCTTGAAGTAGTCGCCCACGGCGACCAAGGCATGCAGCAGTTCCGGGTAGCGCAGCACCACCAGGGACATGACGTAGTAGCTGTCCAGGTCGGGGTCCAGGATCAGGTTCGACTGGTTGCCGACGGTGCGTATCAGCTCACCCGCGGCCGTGCGCAGCTGGTTTGCCTGCGCTGCCGCTCCGGGGTGCGTGCTGCCTTGCCCCTGTGGCATTGCAAGCTGGTCCAGTGCCTTTTCGTAGCGGTCGGCAAAGTCGGAGGCCTGCAGCACGCCGTCGTGGTCGGTGCGCACGAATTTCAGACTCTGCCGTGGAGTCGACATGTCGGTGCCCGGATGGGTGTAGGCAGGCATCAGTGTGGCCCGGATCGCCTCCATGTAGACGGTGCCGACGATCTCCTTGCGTGCGAAATCGATGCTAAGGAACTTCTCGTGAATGAGGAAGCTGGACACGTAGATCACTGCCGACAGGTCGAGCAGGTAGATGAGCATGAGCTTCCTGCTCACCTTCAAGGTGCCAAGCAACACCCAAAATCGCTGTGCCAGCTTCATCCTGAAAACCTTCCGAATCGGTTGCGAAGGGGTACAGCTATCACCAAGCAGGTTTCATGCCACCGGGGCGCAGATCGGTGTAGCATGGGCGCACAAGACAATTACCCTGGGGAGTTTCGGATGCGCTGGTCGAATGCGGGGGGGATGGTGCTGGCAGCACTGTTGTACTTGGCCAGTGCCCGGTTGGGCATGGCCTTGTTTGCGCTGCAGCCCAGCAACATCACCTTGCTGTGGCTTCCTTCCGGGATCGGCCTGGTCATGGTGCTCCACGCCGGTTGGCGTGCAGTGCCCTGGGTGGCTGTGGCCAGCTTCGCGGCCAACTGGCCCGGAATGGCGCAGGCCGCGTGGGAGTGGCAGGTGCTGCACACTGCTGTTGCCGCCATGGCGGACGCCTTGGCGCCCTGGTACGCGGCGCGCCAGATGCAGCGTTGGCTTCCGGGTGGCATAGAACGCACGCTGGACGGCCTGGTGTTTGTGTTGCGGGTATGTGCCTTGCCCACGCTGCTGTCATCCCTGGTGCTCGCTGCCAATCTGGTCTGGGGGGGCTACATCGCACCGGCGGCCATGACCGATTTTGTGCTCATGCTCCTGCTGGCAGACAGTCTGGGCATTTTGTTGGTGTATCCCCTGTATGCAAGCTGGAAGACCAAGGTGGTTGCCGAGGGTGCACCACGGGGGCGCTTTCCGGTTGGGGTGCTCGTACTGGGGGCGCTGTTGGTGTTGGCACACACTGGATTTCCCCTGTGCATTTACCTGGTCGTACCGGTCTTGCTGTTCATGGTGTTCCAGGTCAGCAGCCGGCAATTGACGCTGGCCTTGTTGCTGGTGGTGGTCGGCATCGTGTCGGCGGCGTCCTTGCCCCAAGGCCCCTTTGCGTTGTTGCCGGTGGCGGTGCGCCACCAGATGCTGGTGGCCTTCCTGTACAGCACGACGGTGGCGGTACTGTGGGGCCTGTACAGCCGCCGCGCGCTGGAAAGCGAGCAGCATGCGGCGCTCAGTTGGCAGCACATTGCCGGGCACGACCCGCTGACCGGACTGGTCAATCGCATGGTCTTTGACCCGATGCTGGCACTGGAGACCGAGCGCATGCGTCGGGATGAGCGGAACTACCGGTTTTCGGTGGCGATGCTCGATCTGGATTTATTCAAATCGATCAACGACCAGCACGGCCACGCGGCAGGCGACAAGGTGCTGGTCGAAGTAGCGCAGCGCATGCAGGCCTTCCTGCGCGGCATGGATGTGGCAGCCCGCTATGGGGGCGAAGAGTTTGCCGTGCTGTTTCCGGGGGCCAATGCACAAGAGGCATGCCAGGCCCTGGAACGCCTGCGGGATGACCTGGAGCACAACCCGGTACGGGTAACGAACTACCACATCGCCGTGACCATCAGTGCGGGGGTGGCCGAGAGTTCGCAGCAGACAGTGGGTGCTGCGCAGCTGCTGGCACAGGCCGATGCGGCGCTCTACCAGGCCAAGCAGCAGGGACGCAACCGGATCGTCTGTTCGAGTGCGGGTGGATGAACTGCTGATTTGCTACAAAAACAGTAGCTAATTGCGCATATTTACTGCGGGCCGGCGAGCAATTTGTCCAATAATTTGACGAGCTTGCCGTCGTTCGGCGTGGTCAGGCTGGAGAAGCTGTCCACGACGTTGCCCTTGCGGTCGACCACGTACTTGTAGAAATTCCACTTCGGCGTGGTGCCGGTGGCGCGCGCCAGTTCCACATAGAACGCGTTGGCCTTGTCGCCTTTCACGTCGGACTTGGCGAACATGGGGAACTTGACGCCGTAGGTGTTGTAGCAGAAGTCGGCAATCTCCTTGGACGAACCCGGTTCCTGGCTGCCGAACTGGTTGCTGGGGAAACCCAGCACCACCAGGCCCTTGTCCTTGTAGCGCGCGTAAAGTTGCTCCAGCCCTTCGTACTGGCTGGTGAAGCCGCAGTAGCTGGCGGTGTTGACCACCAGCAGCACCTTGCCGGCGTACTGGCACAGGTTCTGCGGGGCGTCGTCCTGCAGGCGCGGAAATTCGTGGCGCAGCAGGGCCGGGCACGAGGCGGTGGTGCTGGCCGCTGCCTGCGCTACCGGCTTGGCATCGGACGCATGGACTGGGCCGAGGCCGAATGCGGCCAGTGCGGTGGCCAGAAGTGTGGAGGCAATACGGTACATGGCTATCTCCTTGGGAATTACAGGGTGCGGCGGCCGATGGCGCCGCCGAGCAGGCGCAGCAGCCACTTGGGGGTGGCACGAGAAGCGATCATGGCGCCCTGGTTGATGGCACCGGGCACCACGATGGCGTCGCCACGTTGGGTGGCCTCGAAGGCGGCGCGGGCGACATCGGCCACATCGCCAACCAGGAACCCAGGTATGCGGCGCAGCTTGGCGTTTTCGCGCGTGGCCTTCTCCATCATGGCCGTGGCGGTGATGCCCGGGCACAGCGCGGTCACCGTGACACCCGTGCCCTTGAGTTCCTCGGCCAGGGACTCGGACAGCGACAGCACATAGGCCTTGCTGGCGGCATAGGTGGCCAGCGAGGGAATGGGCTGGAAGGCCGCGACCGAGGCGACATTGAGCACGCGCCCTTGGCCACGCCGCACCATGTCCGGCACGAAGCAGTCCAGCATGGCGGTCAGGGCCGAGATGTTGAGATCGATCATGGCCTGGTGACGGGCGCTGTCCATGCTGGCGAAGGCGCCCTGGTGCAGCACGCCAGCGCAATTGACCAGCACGTCGATCGCCATGCCGCGCTGCTCCAGTGTCGTGTGCAGCTTTTCGGCCGCCCCATGGTGCGCCAGGTCGGTGGCCTGTACGCTCACCTGCGCCCCATGGCGGCTGCGCAGTTCCTCGGCCAGGGTCTGCAGGGCATCGGCACGGCGGGCTACCAGCACGAGGTTGTGCCCGTCCTGTGCGAAGCAGCGCGCCAGTTCGGCGCCAATGCCGGCCGATGCACCGGTGATCAGGGCGGCGGGGCGCGTGTCTTGGGACGGGGAGGAGGGCTTGCGGACCATGGTGATTCGTTCTGTAGCGGGAGCCGGAGTATCACCCCATCTGCAGCGTCATGCCGGCGGCACGCAAGCGTGCCACGAGCACGTCACCCAGACCACTGGCGGGGGTGAGCACGCCGCCGTGCCTGCGACCCTGCGGCAATTCGTCGGCCTGCAGTGCCAGCGCCAGGGCCGACTCGCACAGCATCTTGGTGGTGGCGCGGTTGCCGGGGTCGCCCCGGTCGGCGATGCGGCCGTGCACCAGGGTGCCGTCGGCCGCCCGGCCGACGATGCGGCTCTGGAACGAGCCACCGTCCATGCTGGCCTGCGAGGGGCCCTCCCCCGGAGCCGGGGCCAGGCGCCGGGCCAGCGCACGCACCGGTTTGAGTGCCATGGCCCACTGCGTGGCCACCGAGCCTGCGCTCAATGCGGTGGCGGCTACCGCCCGACTACCGCCGCGGCCCAGACGCAGGTATTCTTGGTAGTGGAAGTCCGGGCTGTAGCCCAGCAGTGCGGCGCTGCGTCGCACCACCCGCGTGTTCACCGGGGCCATGAAGAACGGGCCCAGCCAGCTGTCCAGGTCGGCATCGAAACGTGGTGCCACCGGGTCGGCGTGCGTCTGGGCGTCAGCGGGTCGGTGCTGGGCCGGGTTCAGCAGGAACGGGTCGCGCATGGCTTCGGCCTGCCCGGCGTCGAGCATGTGGAAGAAGGAGGCCAGGGTGCCGCCATTGAAGCCGCCGCGGATGCTGAACGCTGCTTTCACACCGACACAGTCGCGGCCGTGCACCGCGCGCATGGTCTGCTGGGCAAGGAAGGCACCGATGTCGGATGGAATGGAGTCGAAGCCGCAGCACGGAATGATGCGCGCATGCCGACGCAGCGCCTCGTCGTGCAGACGGTCGATGAGCCCCTTCACCCAGGGTGTTTCTCCGGTGATGTCCACGTAGTGGCAGCCGTGGCGGACGCAGGCTTCTACCAGCGGCGTGCCGTACAGGGCAAAAGGCCCGGCGGTGCTCAGCACCACGCGGGCGCCGCGGGCCAGGGTGTCGAGCGCGGATGTATCGGCTGCATCGGCCACCAGCACACCGGCCTGGGGCAGCTGCAGCTCGCGCTGTAGCGCTTCGAGCTTGGCGCGGTTGCGCCCGGCAATGGCCCAGCGTAGGCCGGCACTGCGAACTTGCGGGTGGGCCGCGAGGTAGGCGACCGCTTGGCGCCCCACGAAGCCGGTGGCGCCATACAGGACGAGGTCGTAACGTTCGGTTGCGCGGGGCATGGGGGCGTTCTCCAGTCGAGGCCGGAGCTTACGCTGGCCGCAGTAGCCCGGTGGGCCGTGCGGCTAAAGGCGCTTCCGCTCAGTCGGGGCGACCCTGGGCACGGCCCAGTACCGCGTCCTGCACCGCCCACAGGCGGTCTTGGCCCCAGACATTGGTGTCGCCCACGCGGAAAGAGGGAACCCCCCACAGCCCCAGGTCTATCATTTCGGCGCGGTTGGCCTCCGCCTGACTGCGCCAGCCCGGATCTTGCAAGGCTTTTTGGCAGTCTCCCGGCATCAAACCTGCCCGTTCAGCTATCAAAAACAGAGCAGAATCCGATCCGGCATCCAGGCCTTCGGCCCATACGCCGCGCATGAACGAGGCCACGTAGGCCTGGCCCTTGCCCTGGGCAATGGCCAGTGGCATGAGCGCCAGGCCGCGCTCGGTGGGGCGGCCCACGGGGTCGTTCATGCGGCCGAACGGTATGCCGCGCAGACGGGCTTCGCGGGCCGCATCGCGCACGATGTACAGGCGCTTTTCGCGCGGCACCGGCAGGCCGCGCATCACCATGGGTAGCACAAAGCGCAGGTTGACCCGGGCGCCGGTGAGTTGCCCGAGGCGGAACACGCGCTCGCAGACGATGGCCGAGTACGGGCTGCGCAGCGAAAAGAAGAAGTCGATGTCGGGTGGGTTCGCCACCTGCACGGGTGCTGTCAGGTCAACGCCGGGCGGGAACAGCACACCGTGCACC
The DNA here is from genome assembly GCA_008015235.1 of Rhodoferax sp. Classification (GTDB taxonomy): domain Bacteria; phylum Pseudomonadota; class Gammaproteobacteria; order Burkholderiales; family Burkholderiaceae_C; genus Allorhodoferax. The sequence continues at coordinate 32,691 of SSFF01000033.1, forward strand.
CCTGGTTGCGCAGCACCCAGGGCTTGCAGACGGGTCTCCAAGTGGTGCATGCGGTCGATGCCCCAGTACCACTCGCCGCCGTAGTACAGCGTGGCGCCCAAGTAGTGGCCCCAGCGTGAGCGCAGGGCATCGGCCTGGGCGCGGGTCTCTGCGGGATCGGTCGCGGCGGGGGCCGAGGCGTGCGTGGCAGCGTGCCAGTCCAGGCCGTAGTGCGCGGCCAGCAGCTGGGCGTCGCGCAGGCTGTAGGCCTGCAGCTTGGCACGTTCGGGTGCCGCCGAATCGGCCGGGGGGCTCACATGGTGGACAACGATGCGGATGGCGTAGCGCGCCTGCAGCTGCGGCAGCACGCGGGCCAGCAGCTGGCTATAGGGGTCGTCGGCCTGGTGGAAATAGTGCACGGTGTGCGGCGCACCGCTGCGCTGGCGCTTGTGCTCGATGGAAGCTCGGCGCTTCTGTTCGCGCGCCGGATCGAGCAGGAACTGCATCACATGGGGGGTCAGCCAGGTCTTGAGGGACATATCGCTCCTACCGTTTTCCACCAGCCTACTGGCTGGCGTGGTGCCCGCCAGTCACTTGTGCGTCACGACTTAGGTAGTCAGTTGCCGGTGCAGCCACTGGCAGTGCGCACTGTCCGGGGTGAACAGCGGGTGGATGACCTCGAAGTGGTCGGCATCGGGCGTGGCCGACAGCTCGCCGCGGTTGCCCTGGGCCAGCCAGGCTTCATGGAAGCTGGTGGACTGGCGTGCGAACTCGGTACTTTCCTTGGCACCCCAGGTGGTCCAGATGGGCGTGCTGCTGGGGCGCACATGCAGCAGGGGCGACTGGCGGCGCACCATGCCTTCGTCGATCTGGATGACAGGTTGCAGGTAGCTGTAGCGCAGCGGGGCAATGTCAAAGAGGCCGCTGAACAGCAGGCCCGCCTTGAGCGGGTCGCGGGCCAGGCCGTAGTCGCGCGCCCAGTCGGTCAGCAGGCACATGGCGCTGAGGTGGCCACCGGCCGAGTGGCCACCGACTGCTACACGGGTCGGATCGCCGCCGTAGTGCTGGATGTTGCGCAGGGTCCAGGCCACGGCGGCGCGGCACTGGCGTGTGATCTCGTCAATGCTGACCCAGGGGCACAGCGCATAGTTGACCACCACGGTGGTGATGCCCAGCGGTTGCAGTCCCAGGGCGACGCCGCTGAATTCCTTCGAAGTGAACGCACGCCAGTAGCCGCCGTGGATGAACACGAACACGGGTGCGTTGGGGCTGTCGGCCGGAAAGATGTCCAGCGTCTCGTGCACGGTGGGCCCGAACGGGACGTCGAGCACTTGGCGCAAGCTGCTGCGGGCCTTTTGGGCGCTCTCGATGTAGGTCAGGGCCGGATTGGCGCCGGCGGGCAGTACCGCCGAGGGGTTGTACTGCGCGTCGAGCGCGGCCTGGTTCTCAAATTCGCGGTACAGCGTGGGCATGGGCACTCCGGCAAAAGGGAGCGGCCATTATGGCCCGGTCGATCCGCGCCTGCAGCGCTGCGCCCTTGCAGCGGCAGGGGAAAATTCCGGCTTAGTTGAGCAGGTAGTTGTCGGCCTGGACTTCGAAGTCTTCGGCGTCGATCGCTGCGTCGTAGGCGGCGCGTGCAGCCAGGGCTTCGGCGGTGTAGGGAATCAGGGGCTTGTCCAGCGGACGCAGCTTGTGGCGGCGCAGGCTGCGCAGTTGCTGCGAGCGTTCCATGGTCTGCAACACCAGTTCGGGCTCCATCATGAGGCTGAAGGGGTTGAGATTCAGTTCTGCGGTTTTCATGGTTGGACTCCTGTCGTTCAAGGCACCTTGCAAAGGCATTGGTGCGTGGAAGTAACTGTAGCCAGCACTCGAAAAAAACGGAGTCAGGAAAGGGCTGAAAGACATGTAGGAATAAAGCCTACAAGACAGGGCTGCACCTAGAATGCAACGCAGGCCATTTGCCTTGCGTCAGCCATTGAATCGGCAGACAGGTGCACTGTACCGCAGCCCCCCAACCGCATACGCCGGAAATGTCCACTTTTGTAGCGCTTTTGCGCGGTATCAACGTCGGCAAAGCCAAGCGCATTCCCATGGAAGTGCTGCGCGCCTTGCTGGCCGAGCTTGGCTACAGCCCGGTGGCTACGCTGCTCAACAGCGGCAATGCGGTATTCCGTGCGGCCAAAGGTGCGTCTATGGACCACGCCGCTGCCATATCCGACGCCCTGGCCCGCCAGCTCCAGCCGGATGTGCCTGTCATCGTCCATTCCTCTCGGGAGTTTGCGGCCGTGGTGGCCGAAAACCCCTGGCCCTCGGCGCCCGATCCTTCCCGTCTTCTGGTGGCCTTTGTGCAGGATGCCCAAGCCCTGTCCGGGCTCCGTGCGATTGAACGCCTGCTTGCGCCATCGGATCAATTTTTCCTGGGGCAGCACGCGGCCTACCTGTACTGTGCGGGCGGCATACTCGAAAGCAAGGCGGGCGAGGCACTGCTCGGCAAGCTGGGCAAGCAGTGCACCACCCGCAACTGGGCCACCGTGTGCAAGCTGCAGGCCTTGCTGCACAGTACCGAAACTGCTGTGTGAACTTGCGCTGACACCGCTTGCGTACAGCAGGTGCTCAGTGCAGGTAGGCGGCCTTGATCTTTTCCAGCGTTCCGTCGCGGCGCATGTCGCGCAGGGCGGTACGGCAGCGCTCCACGATGTCGGGCGCGGTTTGCAGGCTGAAGGCCATGTACAGGCCCGAGGAGAGGTCGGGCAAGGCCAGCGCCTTTTCCACGCTGTTCGGGTCCATGCCCTCGCGCCGGTAAAGGGCCGCCATGGCGATTTCATCGATGGGGAACATGTCAATGCGCCCGCTGGCCAGTTTCTTGGCATTGGCACTGTCGTCCACCACCAGGTCGGCGGGAATGCCAATTTTTTCCAGGTACTGGGCACGCACGTCGTCGCGCACGGCGCCGACACGGAAGCGGGTGAGTTCGTCGATGCGCTGCACCTGCACCTCAGGGCGCGACTTCAGCCGGTACAGGAAGACGTTGTAGGGGGCGATGACATCGACCCACTGGAACATGGCTTCGCGCTGGCTGTTGCGACCGATGGAGTAGATCAGCACGTTGGGCTGGTTCTGCGCCAGGTGGTAGGCGCGGGCCCAGGGATAGAGGTTGATGCGGTAAGGCAGCTTGGCGCGCCGCAGCACTTCCTTGACCACCTCGGTGGACAGGCCGACAACCTGCCGGTTCTCGTCCAGGTGGTTGTAGGGCGGGTACTCCTCCGTGACTACGGTGAGGGGCTGGGCACTGGCCGCCAAGGCCAGCATGCCCCACAGGGCGGTTGCACACAGGGCAAGGATGCGCATGGCAGACTCTCCCGGATGGTCCAGAACCATACTCCCTGATGTACGTATGCCCACATGATAGGCAGGGCTGGGGCGCTTGCCAAGCGCCACTTTCAGGGTCCTTCGCGGACTGCGCGGGTTTACAGCAGGCGCGCCCGCACGCTCTTGCCTTTGACCTTGCCTGCGTTGAGCTTGTCGCAGGCCTGCTGCGCCAGCGCGCGGTCGATGCCCACAAAGGTGCAGAAGTCGGTCACCTGGATCTTGCCCACCTGCTCGCGCGTGAAGGCCACACCGCCCTCCGCATTGGTTAGTGCCCCCAGCACGTCGCCAGGGCGGATCTTTTCCTTGCGCCCGCCCGCAATTTGCAGCGTGACCATGGGCGGCAACAGTGGCTCTTGGCTGGCGGGTGTCAACTCGTCCAGCTTGAACCATTCGGATTGCGCCTTTTGGTACTGCTCAATGCGGCCCACGGCCCCCATTTCCATCATGCTGGCCAGGTTCAGTGCCAGGCCGGTCTGGCCTGCACGCCCGGTGCGGCCGATGCGGTGCACGTGGATTTCGGGGTCGGGGGTGATGTCCACGTTGATGACGCACTCCAGCTCCTTGATGTCCAGTCCGCGCGAGGCTACGTCGGTGGCCACCAGTACCGAGCAGCTGCGGTTAGCAAACTGGGCCAGCACCTGGTCGCGTTCGCGCTGTTCCAGATCGCCATGCAGCGCCATGGCGACGATGCCCTTGCTGCGCAGCAAGTCGGCGAGGTCGTTGCACTGCTGCTTGGTGTTGCAGAAGGCAATGGTGCTGGTGGGACGGAAGTGCAGCAGCAGCTTGGCCACGGTGGGCAGGCGGTTGGCGCGCTCGACCTCGTAGAAGCGCTGGGCAATGTCGGCGCGTTGGTGTGCGGCCTGCACCTTCACTTCCACCGGGTCCTGCAGCAGCTGGGCGGCGAGCTTGGCGATGCCTTCGGGGTAGGTGGCCGAGAACAGGAGGGTCTGGCGCTTCAGCGGGCACTGGCGCGCCACGGTGGAAATGTCGTCGAAGAAACCCATATCGAGCATGCGGTCGGCCTCGTCCAGCACCAGGGTGTTCAGGCCTTCGAGCGTGAGCGTGCCGCGTTCCAGGTGGTCCATTACCCGGCCCGGTGTGCCGACGATGAGGTGGGCGCCGTTTTCCAGCGAGGCAATCTGACCGCGCAGCGGTACGCCACCGCACAGCGTGACGACCTTGATGTTCTCCAGTCCGCGCGCCAGGCGGCGCAGCTCGGTGGCCACTTGGTCGGCCAGCTCGCGCGTGGGGCATAGCACCAGCGACTGCGCGGCAAACCAGCGCGGGTTCAGCTTGGCCAGCAGCGCCAGGCCAAAAGCCGCGGTCTTGCCGCTACCGGTTTGTGCCTGGGCAATGAGGTCTTTGCCAGCCAGGGCCAGCGGCAGGCTGGCGGCCTGGATCGGCGTCATCTCGGTGTAGCCCAGGGTCTCCAGGTTGGTGGCAAGGGCAGGGGCGAGGTGGAGCGAGGCAAAGGTGGTCATCCCCCGATTATCCGGGGGAACCCCCTGGGCCCCCACTCAGGGCCGGGCCGGTGTGGCCTGCTGGCGGCTGGGATCGATCAGGATCTTGGCATGGGTCTCCGGATCGCGCAGGGCTTCAAAGGCATTTTCCACACCATCGAGACCGACGATGCCGGTAACCAAGTGCTCACAGCGGACCTTGCCCTCGGCGATCATGTGCAGCGCATCGCGGTACTCCAGCGGCGAAGCGCCCATGGTGAAGCGTACATCCACTTCCTTGTAGTTGCCCATGGCCGAGTCCAGCGTGTCGGGTGTCATGCAGACACCCACCACCACCACGCGTGACAGCAGGGGTGCGCCATCGATGATGTTCTTCAGCACGCCGGGCACGCCCACGCATTCGAAGATCACCGGTGCCGGTGGCTTTACCCCCAGATTTTCGGCCAGGCGCCAGGTGTGCCACCAGGCCACCGGCAGCTTGCCCAGCTTTTCCCGGGTGCCCATCGCCAGTTCCAGCAGGCCGTCCAAGCCGCCAATGAAGCCGTACTGCTCCCAGGTGGAGAAGGGGGATTCGTCGGCCGGATTGATGACGATGTCGGCGCCACACTTTTTCGCCAGGGCCCGGCGACCCGGCGAGAAGTCGCTGGCGATGACGGTGCGCACGCCCTTGGCCTTGAGCATGCAGACAATGGCCAGACCGACCGGGCCGCAGCCGATCACGATGGCGACTTCCTTCTTCTTGATCTCGCTGCGGTTGACCGCATGCAGGCCCACCGACATCGGCTCGGCCAGGGCCGCCATGTCGCTGGACAGGCCGTTGGGCACGGGCATCATCAGCGTCTCTTCCACCACCACGCGTTCGGCGTAGGCGCCGGGTGCGCGCTCGGACAGGCCCAGGATGTCGATTTCCTTGCCCTTGCGGATGGCCGGTACGGCACAGACGCGGGTACCGGCCTTGATGTTCTTGGGCGTGCCGGGGCCGTGCTCCAGCACCTCGCCGCAGAACTCGTGGCCGAAGACCAGGGCGTCGCTGGCCTTGGGCGAATTGGGGTAGCCGGCGCGCTTGACCACGCTGCCGAACAGGTCGCAGTGGTGGCGCACATGCAGGTCGGAACCGCAGATGCCGCAGCGCAGCACCTTGAGGCGCACCTGGCCTTTTTCCAGCGCGGGATCGCTAAGGTCACGGACGGTGAGTTCGGCGTTCTGGCAGACAACAGCTTTCATGGGGAGTCCTTGTAAGAAGTAAACATTTCAACGATCGGCGCGGGCGGCGCGCTTCCAGCCCACGCCCAGGAAAATCACCAGCAGCAGTGCGCCGACGATCACATGCGGGTCGGGAATGACCGGGTTGCCCTCGATCGGCACCAGCAGGAATTCCAGGGCCATGGCCTTGTAGGGCTCGATCGGGGCGTAACTGGGGTCGGAGATCAGCTGCAGGAAGGCGCGGCGGTTGGGGTAGCGCACCACCAACACGCGGCTCCAGTCGTCCAGCGTGGGGGCGTCGCTGTCCGAGTTGATGACGTTCTTGCCCTGCACATTGGCCATGATGGGCGCGCTGCCTGCGGCGGGCACCAGCATCATCGTGGCCTTGGCTTCGTACAGTGCGTTGGCTTGGGCTGGAGAGCCCTCGAAGTTGGGGGCGCCGGGGATCTTCTTCACTTCCTTGTAGAAGCGCATCAGGTTGAGCATGTAGAAGGGCTTGCCGTCGTCGGCCTCGGCCCAGGCGCGCACGGCCTTGAGGATGGGCTCCTTGCGTCCGGGTGGGAAAGGCACTTGCTGGCCGGCCTTTGCGATGGCGGTGTCAATTTCGGCCTGGGTCAGTTTGCCGGTGAACAGTCCCGGGTTCTGCCAGAAGTAGAAGGCGGCAAACAGGGCGATGAACGCCAAGCCCAGGCGGTTGAGGAAACGGTCTTTGAACATGGAGGCTCCTTGGGTGAATGGGGGTTAGCGCAGAAAGTCCAGCAGCAGGGGGTTGACGCGCTCGGGGGCCTCGCTGCTCATCCAGTGGCCCACGCCATCGAGGCGCTCGTAGCGCCAGCCGGCCTTGCAGTAGTCGGCCGAGCGGGTCATCTGGCTTTCAACCAGCGCGATGTCCTTGGTGCTGAAGATGCCCATCACGGGCCGGTTCACGTAGCCGCGGTTCCCGGGCAGGATCAGGTCCAGGTTGGCGCGGTAGTAGTTCATGCCGGCCGTGAGTCGCCCGGGCGGTGACAGCGCGGCGCGCCAGTGCGGGAATTCGTGCGGGGCCCGCGTCAGCATCTTGAGCAGTGCCCAGTCCCAGACGGAGTAGAGCCATTCGGCAAAGCCGCGCAGCTGGAACACCGCGATGTAGTAGCCCTTGAGCTTTTGCATGAAACCGCCGGTGGCGTAGCAGCTGGGGTGGCCCACCGACAACGCCGCATAGCGGTCCAGGCGGTGGTGGTGCCACAACGCGAAGTGCCAGCCGATCACGGCGCCCCAGTCGTGGGCCACCAGGCGCACGCGCTCGATGCCCAGCACGTCCAGCAGGCCGACAACATCCTGCACCAGGTTCTGGAGGCGGTAGTCCGCCACGCATGGCGAGAGCTCGCTTTGGCCGCAGCCGCGCAGGTCGGGCGCGATCACGCGGTAGCCGGCCTCCACCAGTGCGGGGATCTGCTCGCGCCAGATCGCGTGCGAGTCGGGGAAGCCGTGCAGCAGCAGCACATCGGGGCCGCTGCCTTCGACCACCACGTACATCGAGATGCCGTTGACCTGCAGGTACTGGCCCTGGAAATTGCCGGACATGGACGTGATCGGTGGATTCATGATGCCTGTCCCAGCAGCGCGTCTTTGAGCTTCCAGTCCACAGGGGTGGGTCCAATCCAATTGGTCAGCAGGGTGTCAAAGAATCCCTGCTCCTTGAAGGGCTCGCCCTGCGCCACTCCGTTGATGGAAATTACGGCACCGGTCGCGGGAATCCAGTCCACGGTGATGGTGTCGCCACGGACAAAGCGGCCGTGGCCGTCGATCAGCGTTCCCATGCGTGTGAGGCCGGGAATCAGGCGTGACATCGGTGTCTTGCCCACATTGTTGGTGAACCCCTTGATGAACTCCTTGCTGAACTTCTTGGCATCCATGTCGACCAGCATGACCATCTGCATGCGCTTGGGGCCGGGGGCCGCATAGGCGCCATCGGGGGTGGTGGACTTCTTGCTCAGGTACAAACCGGCCGCCATGACTTTGAAGAACGCCATGTAGCGCACACCGGCGCCGTTGAGCAGCAAGGGGGCTTCTGCAATGCGTACAGTCTCATCGAAGTGGATGCCAGCCACCTCGGTGGCCATCGCAGTAGGGCTTTGGAGCAAGGCCCACAGCAGCAGCGGGGGCAGCAGGTATCGGGGTTTCATCGGTGATGTTGTCTCCATCGTTTGCGGGGGCTGGTGGCCCTGCTGGTTTTGCACCAGGGGCGGTGGAGCGAATGGTCGAGGACACGGCAGGTTGCAGCGATGTCAATTCCGGACACTTGTCTGTCCATTGCCGCCAAATCAGGGCAAACCCTAGGCGGCCCGGTGCCGCCGGTTCCGAGAATCCGATGCCTGCGGGTCTTGCAGCCCGGTATGCGGATCTGGCGCCGAACCCCTGCCACTGGAACCATGGAAAATCTGCCCAGCCAACACCCACACATGCACACGGAACTGCCAGTTGTCAGCGGGTGGATTTCGTCATCGGAATTCGGCACCGCCACCTACCCGCCCCATGGTGAATTCCGTTTGCGTCAGGACGGCCATGTGGTGTTCTACGAAGCCACCGGGCCCTTCAATCTCCAGGCTGTCCAGTGTCTGGCCAAAGCCCGTGATGCCCTGGTCAGCGGCCAGCGCGCTGCCACGCTGCTGGCCGCTGTGGTGCACTTTCGGCACAGCGTGGTGATGGCACCCGATGCCTTCTCGGCCTGGGAGCAAGGCCTGAAGCAATTTGCTGCCCAAGGGGTGGCCTTGGCTGGCGTGGCCTGGGTGGCTTTACCGGAGGTGGAGGGTTTTCAATTCTTGCTGTCGCGTTACCGTGCCATCTTCGATGCGGCGCAGATTCCGTTTGCGGTGTTTACCGATCTGCCCCTAGCTTGCGACTGGGTGCGTGGCCGGCTGGACACGCACGAGCGCAGGGATTCACCACCGCTGGCGCATGGGTGAGCGGGCTATTGCGTGGCCGACGTGGTCGTGCGCTGGTATTCGCCCGGGGTGACACCCAGTACACGCTTGAAAGCGCGGCTGAAGTTGGCGGCGTCGCTGAAGCCCAATTGCAGGGCCACGTCGGTGATGGCGCCACCGGAGGTGCACAGCAGGTCGCAGGCACGTTCGAAGCGCACCTTGTCGGACAGCTCCCGAAAGCCCATGCCTTCCTTTTTCAGGTGGCGGTCGATGGTTCGGGCCGAGACATTGACGCGCCGCGCAATGTCTTCCAGCGTGACCTGGGTGCCGCGGGTTTCGCGCAGTGCCGCCATGATGTAGGCCACCCAGCCAACGTCGCTGCGCGGCGGTGTGCGGCCCAGGGCCGTGCAGCGCGCGTCAATGTCGCGCATGACATCTTCGTTGGCCAAGGGCAGGGGGCGATCCAGCATGGCCGCGGGCATGATGACGCGCAGACCGGGAGCCGCCATGGCATTGAAGTGGAACCGCGCCGGGCTGAGTTCCCGGTAGCGCTGCACATGGGCCGGCTCGGTCATGCTCAGGTGATAGTCGTAGGGAAAAGCCTGCGTGCCCAGCAGCAGTTCCATCTGTACCTGCTGCGCCATGGCCAGTGCCTCCAGGTAAAACGGCAGGGTGATCGCTGACAGTGCCACCAGCGGCGTGTAGACCACTTCGCCACCCTCGGGCCAGCGGTGGTAGCGCAGGGTCCAGGTTTCCGTCATCAGGTGGTAATGGCGGGCGGCCATGCGCAGGAAGGCATCCAGGGTCGGGCAGCTGATCAGGCCATAGCCCAGCAGGTCGTGGGAGTTCATCTTGATGCGCCGCCCGAACTCGAACGCAATGTCACTGCGGCCGCTGGCTTGCATTGCGGCCTGCATGAGCCGCTCGACCTCGTCATGGCTCAGCATGGCATCGCGTGCGTCCAGGTCGTGCGGGTCGACCCGGGCCAGACTCAGCACGCGTGCCCGTTCCACGCCCATGTCCTGCAGGCTTTGCAGCAGCAACTGGATGTAGCGAACCGGCAAACGCCGCGACGAGGTAGCCATCGAAAAACTGTCTCCATTCCTACGGGTTAACCCGCGTTTGTCCATTTTTGACACACGACTGTCGGTTCGGGACATCGCGTCATGCCGCGCTCCCTCCGACCATTGCGTCCTGCCTGCACGGAGCCTCGGCACCGGGCGGCCAACGATTGCAACCAACGGAGTATCCAATGAATTTACTGCGCAAAGGGTCGGCAGTTTCCCTAGCCCTGATGGCCTGGGGCTGTCTGCCCGCACACGCTGGCGTCCTCAGCGGGACCGTGACCGAACAAGGCCAGCCTTTGGCAGGCACCATGGTGACGGTGTTCAGTGCGGACAACCAGCGTCGAGAGACCGTGTACGCCGATGCCCAGGGACGGTATTCGCTGCGCGTGGACTTTGCCGGCAAGCTGCGGGTACGGGCGCGCAAGCCCTACTTCAAGGATGCCTCCGAGGATGTGGAGCTGGGTCTGGTGGCGACACGCGCGCTGGACTTTGCGCTGGTGCGCCACAGTGTGGCCGCCGAGTTGTCGGAGAGCCTGACCGCGTCGGCCCACCAGAGCACACTGCCATTCAACAGCACGAATACGCGGGAAGCCTTCATCAGCCAGTGCAACTATTGCCACCAGGTGGGCAATGCGCTGACCCGGGTGCCGCGCGAAGAGAGCGCCTGGCGCAGCACGGTCCTGCGCATGGAGGGCTACTTCGCCATGCTGACCAACCAGGAGTCCAAGGACATCACCCAGGCCCTGGCCAAGGGCTTTGACGGCAAACCGGTGCAGGCGGTGCAGCAGCACGTGTGGGATGCGCGCACGGCTCCGGCCAGGATCAAGGAATGGGTGGCGGGTGACGCTGCCACCTTCATCCACGACACCGATGTCGGTGAAGATGGCGACCTGTATGGCGCGGACGAGGGCCACGATGTGATCTGGCACCTGGAGCGCAAGACCGGCAAGATCAGCGAATACAAGCTGCCTGACATCGGCCTGCCCGAAGGCGGGGTGTTCCAAGGCGTGCAATTGCCCATTGGCGTGTTCACGGGCCAGCATGGGCCCCACAGCATGGCCCAGGCCAAGGACGGCAAGTTCTGGATCACCAATGCGCTGTCCAGCACCCTGGCCTCGTTCGACCCGGCTACCAAGCAGTTCAAGCTGTTCGACATGGGGCGGACCCACCTCTATCCCCACACCATCCGCATTGACCAGGAGGGCATCGTCTGGTTCACCATCGTGGCGTCCAACGAAGTCGGTCGCTTCGATCCGAGGACAGAGAAGTTCACCATCCTGCACCTGCCCGAAGAAGGCTTCTGGAGCGGTGTGTCGCACTACCTTTTTCCGTGGATCCTGAAGATCGGTGCCTGGTTCCCCAAGATGAACATGCACATGGGCGTGAACCATGCCAAATGGGCGTTCCAGGGCCGCAGCGCCTTCCCCTTCCCCTATGGCATCGACGTCAACCCCGTGGATGGTTCGATCTGGTACGCCAAGCTCAATGCCAACAAGATCGGACGCATTGACCCCAAGACCCAGCAGGTGACCGAATTCAGCACGCCCTTGAAGGGGCCGCGCCGTCTGCGCTTCGACAAGGAGGGCAATCTCTGGATTCCTGCGTTCGACGACAGCGGTGTGATGAAGTTCGACACCCGCACCAGCAAGTTTGAGACCTTCAAGCTGCCGCTGCTGGCCCACAACGAGTACGAGGTGCCCTACGCGCTGGCGGTGCACCCCAAAACGGGCGATGTCTGGATCACTTCCAACATGTCGGACCGGGCCTTCCGTTTCCTGCCCAAGACCAAGGAATTTGTCACTTACCCCCTGCCCACGCGGGTGACCTGGTTGCGTGATTGGGCCTTCACCCAGGACGGCGGTGTCTGCTCCAGTTCGAGCAACCTGCCTGCCTGGGGTATCGAAGGCGGACTGGCGTCCTTCATCTGCCTGTTCCCCGATGGCGAAGCCGGCCAGCCAGCCACTGCGCTGAGCCATTCGACCCCCAAGGCCACCCAGGCTGCAGCCAAGAAGTAACCGGAGTACGACCATGGATACCTTGCAATTGTTCTTTGTCTATGCCGTCATCACCATCCTGATGGCGCCGCTGCTGGTGGTGTATGGCCTGCCCTTCATCGCCATCGCTCGGGTGTTTGACCACTTTGCCCAGCTCTGGTTCAAGGACTCGACCCGCTTCGTGCTCAGTTGCGGCATTGCCAGCCTGGGGATCGCGCCGATGTACGACGAGTACCGCTCGCCGTTGCCGATGTACGTGCACTGGCTGCAGGGTGACAGCGTGGGCCTTGGCCTGGGCTTTGTGCTGGCTTCGTTCGTGGTGACCTGGATCGTGGTGGTGCTGCAGGTGCGCCAGATCCAGCACCTGCGGGGCCGCCACGCGGCCTGAGCCATTGACCCTGACGAACCCGAGACCACGCACATGACCACTCCATCCCTCCTCGCCTTGCAGCCCACCTTTGCACAGCAACAAGCGGCGTGCCTCGCTGCCCCGTTTCCGAGCGCCGCCGAGCGCAAGGACCGGCTCAAGGCGCTCAAGCGCCAGCTGCTGCGCTACCAGGACGTGCTGATCGAAGCCATCGACAAGGACTTCGGCGGGCGTGCCGCCGCCGAAACCAAGATGCTCGACATCCTGCCGACCACGCTGGAAATCAACCACGCCATCACCCACCTGCGCCGCTGGATGCGACCGAGCCAGCGCCACACCGAGCTGCTGTTCATCAGCAATAGCCTGCAGGTGAGCTACCAGCCCAAGGGCGTGGTCGGTGTCATTGCCACCTGGAACTTCCCGGTCTATCTGGCCCTGGGCCCGATGGCTGCGGCCCTGGCTGCAGGCAACCGCGTGATGCTGCGCATGCCCGACAACATGCCACGCACCACCGTCACCTTGCGCCAGTTGCTGGCCGAGGTGTTCCCGCCCAACCTGGTGGCCGTGTTCGGCGAGGAGCAGGGGGACCCCAATGACTTCACGGCCCTGCCGTTCAACCACATCGTCTTCACCGGTTCACCGGCCATTGGGCGCGTGGTCATGGGCCAGGCGGCCAAGAACCTGACGCCGGTCACCCTGGAGCTCGGTGGCAAGTCGCCCGCCGTGGTGCTGCCCGACTATCCGGTGCGTGACGCCGCCAAGCGCATCGCCCACGGCAAGGGCGTGAATTGCGGCCAGATCTGTGTGGCGCCGGACTATGCCCTGGTGCCACGTGCTGGCTTGGCCGAATTTGTTCAGGTGGTCCAGGACACGCAGAAGCGTTTCTACGGCGGCAATGTGCAGGGCAATGCCGAATACACCTCGGTCGTCAATGCACGCCATGCGGCGCGCCTGCGCCATCTGCTCGACGATGCCCGCGCCAAGGGCGCCAAGGTCATCGCCTGCGGCCCGGTCGGCGAAGGCCAACGCATTCCGCTGCATCTCGTGACCGACTGCAGGCCCGACATGGCGCTGATGCAGGAGGAAATATTCGGCCCCATCCTGCCCGTCATTGCCTACGACACGCTCGACGAGGTGCTGCGTGAAATCCACAGCCGACCACGCCCCTTGGCGCTGTACTGCTTCAGCCACGATGCCGCTGCGCGCCAACGGCTGCTGACGCACACCCATTCGGGGGGCGTCACGCTCAACGACTGGGGCTGGCATTTCATCAACCACGACGCACCGTGTGGTGGCGTCGGCAACTCGGGCATGGGGACCTACCACGGGGAAGAGGGCTTCCGCGAACTGTCGCACGCCCGCACGGTCTTCAAGCGCCACCGCTGGTTCCCCATCGACCTGTTCTACCCACCCTACGGCAATATCGTGCAGCACCTGTCGCTGGCACTGTTCACCGGCAAGGGCGATCCCCATGTCACCAAGCCATTCTGAGCAATCGGGCATGGCAGTGCGCGGGTGGCGACTGGCGGTGCAGCGGTTGGCGGCGGAGCCCTTGGTCTGGTTCGTGGTGCTCGGTGCTCTTGTATTTGTAGCTAACTATGTAATAAATACGCAGGCTACATGGCAAAAAGAGCATATAGAGGTGAGTGCGCAGACGCGCCAGCGCCTGCTCCAGCAGGCGCAGCAGCAGTGGGGGCAGGCGCCCTCCGAGCGCCAAGTCGATACGCTCGTGGAGGCCTTTGTGCGCGAAGAGGTTCTGGTGCGTGAAGCACGCGCCCAGGGCCTGGACCGGGACGATGCGATCGTCCGCCGCCGCCTGGCGCAGGTGATGGAATTCCTCGCCCATGACGATGTCGTCTCGCCCACCGAGGCTGAGCAGCGGGACTACCTGGCCAGCCATCCCGAACGCTATCAGCTGCCGGTCCGCTGGGACATCGAGCAGGTGTATGTCCGTCCACTTGCCGAGCCGCAGGCCACCATGGACCGGGCCCTGCAGCTGCGTGGGGCCTTGCTGGCCGATCCCGCGCGTGCGGGCGATCCTTTCATGCTGGGGCGCCACCTGACGGCGCAAACCGCGGACGGACTGGCCCGCGAATTTGGCGAATCCTTCGCGCAGGCGGTGTCTGCGCAGGCTGTGGGGGAGTGGTCTGCCCCACTGGCCTCGGTCTATGGCCTGCACCTGGTGCGGGTGCGGTCGCGGCAGGCCGGTGGCGTGGCGCCGTGGGAGCAGGTGCGTGAGCGGGTGGCCGCGGACATGGTGGATGCGCGTGTGGGGGAGGCCCGTGATGCGGCCTATGCCCGCCTGCGCGCCCGCTACACCGTGCTGGTGGCCCCCGAGACGGCACAAGACCGCCCCATCGTGGGGGCCGGAAGCTGATGGCCTGGCGGATGATGCTCCGGTGCTGGGCCCTGGCGCTGCTGTGGGCGTGCGCTGGCATGGCCCATTCACACGAGAGCCTGCCGGCCTCGTTGCTGCTGCAGGAGCGCGCCCAAGGGGTGTTCGACATGCAATGGCGGCTGCCCGCGACCCAGGGCGGAGCGCTGGCGCTGGAGCCGGTGTTTCCGCAAGACTGCCAGCTGCTGGGCGAGCCGGTGTTGCACGCTGCGCCCGGTGCGCGCCTGCGCATGGGGGCACTGCGGTGCGAGAACGGCCTGCGCAACGGTGCCCTGGTGCGCTTCGAGGGTTTGCCAATGACCTTGGTGGATGTGCTGGTCCGCGTGGATTACGCCGACGGTACCCAATCCACCGCGATTGCCCATCCGCGCGACCCCCAGGTCGTGCTCGGTGCGCGCGGGGCAGAGGCGCCTGCAGTGTCTGAATTCCTGCTGTTGGGGGTGGAGCACATCCTCTCCGGTATCGACCACCTCCTGTTTGTGCTGTGCCTGGTATTGCTGGTTCCGACTTGGCAGCGCCTGGTGCCCACCATCACGGCATTCACCCTGGCGCACAGCCTGACGCTGGGGCTGGCCACGCTGGGCTGGGTGCATGTGCCGGGGGCCCCGGTGGAGGCCTGCATTGCGCTGTCGATCCTGTTCCTGGCCCGGGAACTGGTGCTGCGGCGCCGTGGCCAGGAGGGGGCGACCACCCGCTACCCCTGGGCCGTGGCCTTTGTGTTTGGCCTCTTGCATGGGTTTGGCTTTGCCGGTGCCCTGTCGGAAGTGGGTTTGCCGCAGGGCGACATTCCGGCCGCGTTGCTGTTGTTCAACCTGGGGGTGGAGTTCGGCCAGTTGTGCTTCGTGGCCATGGTGCTGGTGCTCATGCGGGTTGCACGGCAGTTGCTCCAGGCCCGTGCCCCCGCATGGCAGGGGCATGCGGTCATGGGCATGGGGGCGTGGGCGGGTTTCTGGTGGCTCCAGCGCATGGGCGCGGTGCTGGCTGGGTAAGAGGTCGATTCGAACTGTGATGGGAGACAAAATGTTCAAGCGTGTAATCCAATGGCTGGGGGGCGTGCTGGCCCTGCTGGTGGCGGGGGCGGGAGGCTATCTGCTGTTCGCCCACCATGACCCGGACCTGGTGCTGTCCGCCGCCAAAGTGCTGGAGCCCACGGCGGCGCCCGGTGCACCGGCCCCCAACCCGCAGCGCAACGCCTACTTTGGCGAGTTGCACCTGCACACCAAATATTCGATGGACGCCAACGTGTTCGGCAACCGCCTTGACCCGCGCATGGCCTACCGCTTTGCCAAGGGGGAGGCGATGGAAATGGGCGACAGCGGCATCGTGCAGAAATTGCCGGCACCGCTGGACTTTGCGGCCGTCACCGACCATGCCGAGGGCATGGGGGGCGTGCACCAGTGTCTGAATTCGCAGAGTGAAAATTACTGGAACCTGGACTGCATCGGCATGCGCTACAAGTTCCTGCCGCTGTTCCCCCGCCTGTTCGACGCCCTGGTACAGAGCGGACCACAGCGCGGCTCCTACCCGCCCGGTATCTGTGGTGCGGACGGCGCGCGATGCATCGCGTCCACGCCATCGATCTGGCAGGACATCCAGAACGCAGCCAACGAGGCCTACGAGCCCGGCAAGTTCACGGCCTTCATCGGCTACGAGTACAGCCCGACCCTGGTCATGGGCGGCATGCTGCACCGCAATGTGATCTACCGGGGCGCCAAGGTGCCGGACACCGTGTTCGGCGCCGCCGATGGCTTTGCCGAAGACCTGCTGCGTTGGCTGGACACCCAATGCACCGGTGCCTGCCAGGCACTGGCGATTCCGCACAACCCGAATTTCTCCTGGGGCCTGATGTTCGGCGACCGCAATTCGGATGCATCGGCGCTGACCCGCGACAACCTGGCACTGCGTGCCAAGTACGAACGCCTGGTCGAGGTGTTCCAGGCCAAGGGGGGATCGGAATGTGCCCGCGGTCTGGGCAACTCCGACGAGGAGTGTGGCTTCGAAAACCTGTGGCCGGTGTGCAAGCCGGGGGAGGAGCAGATTGACGACAAGACCGGCATCCATGCGGTGCGCTGCGTGGCGCAGAACGACATGGTGCGCAACGTGCTCAAGCGCGGCTTGGCGGAGGAAACAAAGTGGGGATTCAACCCGTACAAGCTGGGGCTGGTGGGCGGCACCGACAACCACAACGGCATGCCGGGCGACACCACGGAACAGGGCTACAACGGCCATGCCGCACCCATCGACACCACGCCCGAGTACCGCCTGGGCATGAAGCAGACCATCGTGTCCAAGAAGCTCGGGGTCAACGCTGCTGGCCTCAATCCCGGCGGCCTGACCGGTGTCTGGGCCGAGGAAAACACGCGCGCATCGATCTGGGATGGACTGCACCGGCGCGAGAGCTGGGGCACCAGCGGGACACGGCTGCGGGTGCGCTTCTTTGGCGGCTATGACTTTGCGCCGAACCTGCACCAACAGCCCGACATGGTGAAAACTGCCTACGCCCAGGGGGTGCCCATGGGCGGCGACCTTGCGGCAGCCCCAGCGGGCAAGGCGCCTGCGTTTGTGGTCTGGGCCCTGCGCGATGCACAGTCCGCACCCTTGCAGCGTGTCCAGATCGTCAAAGGCTGGGTGGCCGAGGATGGCAAGGCCCAGGAGCAGGTGTACGACGTGGCCTGCTCCGATGGTGGCCAACCTGATGCCAAAACCCACCGCTGTCCCGACAACGGTGCAAAGGTGGATCTAAAGACCTGCAGCATTTCCCAGGACAGGGGGGCTCCCGAACTGGCGACGACCTGGAAGGACCCCGATTTCCATCCCGCGCAGTCGGCCTTCTACTACGTGCGCGTGCTGGAGAACCCGGTGTGCCGCTACAGCCAGTACGACGCGCTCAAGCTGGGGGTGGAGCATCCGGCCAATTTTCCGCAGACCATCCAGGAGCGGGCCTGGAGTTCACCGATCTGGTACACAGCAAAGAGGTAGCGCAGCATGGAACACAACGCCCCATTACCGGCACGCACCCACGATGTCAACGCGACGCCGACTTCGATCCCAGGAAGTCAATCGGGGGTATTGGGTGGTCATTCCATACTGGTGCGTCTCTTGCTGGCCTTTGGGGCAGTGCTGCTGGTTTGTACCGTTTTCTCTGGCGTCACGTTCTGGAACCTGTGGCGCCTCATCCAGCAGGTGGGCGGCATCCAGGACGCCGCCAGCCTATGGACCATACGAGGGGGGCTGTATGACGACCTGCAACTTGCACTGGGCTTTGGCCTGACATCCTTGACCGCTGGTGGCGTGGGTATTGTGTTGGCGAGCTTCTTTATTCGTGCCCGGGTGGTGCGGCCCATCACACTGGCCCGCGACGCTGCCCTGCGCATCGCGGCGCACGACCTGCGCGGCGACATCGTGGCGGTGACACGCGACGAAACCGGGGCTTTGACACAGGCCCTGGCTGCGATGCAAGACTCCCTCCAGCAGACCTTGCAGGAAGTGCGCCAGTCGGCCGGGGTCATTGCCCAGTCAGCGGCCGAAGTCGCTGAAGGGTCCATGAACCTGTCGGCGCGCACCGAACAGACGGCCGCCAGCCTGGAGCAGACCTCGGCCACGCTGGGCACCCTGACCCAGACTGTGCGCACCAACGCGGTTTCGTCGCAACAAGCCAGTACCGTGGCCAGCTCCGCGTCGCAGGTCGTGGAAGAGGGGAGTGCATCGGTGGGGCGCGTGGTCAGCACCATGGCAGGCATCCATGCGGCATCGCGCAAGATCGCCGAAATCATCGCTGTCATTGACGGTATTGCGTTCCAGACCAACATCCTGGCACTCAATGCGGCGGTAGAAGCCGCGCGGGCGGGCGAGCAAGGGCGCGGTTTTGCCGTGGTGGCCAGCGAGGTCCGCAGTCTCGCCGGACGCTCAGCCGAAGCGGCCAAGGAAATCCGCTCGCTGATCACTTCCTCGGTTGCTCAAGTTGAGGCCGGTTCGAACCAGGTGCAGGAAGCGGGTGAGCGTATGCATGCCATCGCCGAGTCGGTGCGCGAAGTGGCTGCACTGGTGGCGCAGATGCGCACGGCCACTGTGGCACAAAGCACCAGCATCGACGAGCTGGGCCAGGTGGTGGGGCATGTGGACCAGATGACGCAGCAAAACGCGGCGCTGGTCGAGGAGTCGGCCGCGGCGGCTGCGGCCATGAAAGACCAGGCCGAGCGGCTGGCCGCGATTGTGCGGACCTTCGCCCTCTGATTGGGAGTATTGAGTAGTTGTTGATTGGGGTGGAGCTACCGGACTTAGGCGGATCTGGCGACGCATCGCTGGGCTGGAGCCGCAGACCGAGTGGCTTTGCATGGATTTATTGAAAGAAGGAGTTGTATGTTTGGACAAATGATGCAGATGCCGCTGCTGGTATCGAGCCTGCTGGTGCATGCCGAGCGCCACCATCCGGAGCAGGAAGTGGTGTCACGCCGGGTGGAGGGAGACATCCACCGGGAAACCTTCGTGGAACTGGCCGCACGCGCACGCCGTGTGGCCAATGCCTTGCAGCGCCTGGGCATACGGATGTCCGATCGCGTCGCCACCCTGGCCTGGAACGGCCACCGCCACATGGAGCTGTACTACGGCGTTTCCGGCTCGGGCGCCGTCCTGCACACCCTCAACCCCCGCCTGCATCCCGACCAGGTCGTCTGGATCGCCGACCAC
>SSFF01000002.1 GCA_008015235.1 Rhodoferax sp.
CGGCGCTCGGCACCCCATCGCGGATACCGCTGTCGATTTCATGCTTCTTGACCCATTCATGCAGCGTGACCGCCGCACAGCCAATCTTGGGGGCAATCGACTCAACCGCTGCCCATTGTGACGGGTAATCCTTGCGCGCTTCTTGCACCAGCCGGACCGCGCGCTCTTTGACTTCCGGTGAATACTTGTTTGACTTGTTCATGGCTCCATTCTCTCAGGTAATGGAGCCTCCTCAATTCCCGGGGCGATTCAAATCAGGGTAGTCGAGCAAACCGAGCTCTGACTCAGAATACGCACCATAGGCAGGAACGACACCCGAATACAGCATGTTGAATCCAGTACGGACTCTTTCGTATTCGTCTTTTCTGCTGAGTTTGTGCAACAGCGCAATGAGATCCAAGTAGATATACGGATTCGAGTCTGTACTTTGCCCTAGCGCCCCATAAAGTACGCCAATCGCATCATCATGCTGACCCAGCGCAAGAAAAAAGTCCGCCTGCTGCCGGACATCCACCATTTCTTGCGTGTTGATAGCTCTCAATGCCCCGGTGACGCTGTGCGCAAAATCCGCCCCAACGCCGCCAATACTTCCCGCAGTGTGAGGAGACCGCTGGATCTGCTCCACATTCGCAACAACAGCAGCTTGCACGACCGGGGTATCTTTGTTTGTCCCTGAAGGCAGTGGCTCATGGACCTCTACAGCGATGGGTTCAGCCGATCGGCTGATCGCAGAACTGATGTGCTCACTTGCACCTTCCTGTCGAGGAACCGAAATGTCGGAGTCCGAATGACTTCTCTGTTCCCCCCCTGCCCACCATGGCTGCTCAGCATTTGGATGGCGACGGAAATAAAAAGCAAAACCGAATGCGACACCGCATCCCACCAACAGTGACAGAAGCAAGTACACCGCAGGGTTGAACAAACGTGTTTCCTGTGCCTCCTTCAATTGGATATTGAGTGCCCGTATTGCCTCCTGGTTAGATCGACTGACTGCAACAAGACTGCGCAGTTCAGCCTCCAAAGCGCCACGCTTGCTTGCTTCGTGCAAGATTTCTTCAGGTGACGCATTAATTACACGCCAAAGATTAGCAGCTTCCGCGCGTTTTTTGTCGTCTTCAGCTTCCGATGGCAAAGTCAATTCATCCGTCGACCGCAAGATCGGCTCCCAACTTTGCGTCAACTCCAGTGGCAGCAGTTTCAGCCTGGCGCCTTTCGCAACTGCCTCGCTTCTTTTCGTCAGAATCGGCTGAGAAGTAGGTGAAGTCCGGGCTGCACGACCACGCTGTTCTGTAGCATCCGAACGCAACGCAACATCGGACTTTTCTGTGGACTTGGTTGGACGCTCTCTCTGAGCAGAAGGCGGGGAAGCAACTACATTGGAACCGGGAAAAACACTTGTTGCAAGACTGGTGCCCTTTGCAGGGCCAAATGCGATCGTCGCTGTCGGCGGCCGTTGAATTTCCGTGGCGAACTCGGAGAGCAGCACGTATTTACGGACAGATTGCTGTTGACAGCCTGTTTTTACATAGAGCGTAACAACAGGCTCGTCCACGGGTCGCCGTACCGACAAGCGAATTGCATGCGCGCGTTCCGAAGTGTCCAAATTTGCGGACACCAACGATGGCTCTACCTGGAACTCGCCATAGTAGACATCGGCATTAACGCAAATCTCCATTGCATTTTCATCACCCTCCACTTGCAAAGGCACAGTCAAATCCAGTGGCTGGCCCAATACAGATGCACCACGCAGCCGCCCCATGGTGATAGCGGTTGATGCCTGCGATAGTGTCAAAGCGAAAACTGCCAGACAGGTGCAGTAAAAAAGGCGTGAAAGCTTCATATATCGCTTCGGATTCTCGCACAGCACTACCTACTTTAACGGGAGCGAAAATCAGAAGGCACACATGTGACATGCGCAATGCAAGACATAGCGCAGAATGGTGCATCTGATGGCAATGCAGAAGAGCTGGTGTAGTAAACGCCACGCGAAAGCCCTGACACACTCACCACCTATTCGGTTACAACTTAGATAAGCCATGGACGAACCGATTCTGAACTTTGAAGAACGATCAGCCATTAATTCAGGCCGCTGGTTTTCATCCCTGTCACCGTCTCTCAAACACGATATCCTGCGTTGCGCGTATGTCCGACGCTGCAAGGATGGCGATCTCATCGCCGCACGCGGTGATCCTCCCGAAGAATGGATCGCTTGCGCCAAAGGCGCGGTCCGTGTGAGCTCGACCTCCATCAGTGGCAAGCAAATAACGCTCACTTATGTAGAGCCAGGCATTTGGTTTGGGGACGTCTCGATCTTCGATGGAGACAGACGTACCCACGATGCATATGCGCATGGTGAAACAACCATTCTTGCCGTCGCGAAAGCCGATTTCAAAAAGATACTTACGGTCCATACCGAACTGTATGAAGCATTGCTTCGGCTCAACGCACGCCGTATTCGTCAGCTGTACGGCTTGGTGGAGGATCTGAACACGCTCCCCCTGCGCGCACGACTTGCCAAGCAGCTCGTGCATCTGGCGCGCAGCTATGGCGTTCCATCACTCAGCGATGGCGATGAGATTCGCATCGGCCTGCACTTGGCCCAAGAAGAGCTGGCACAGCTTCTTGGCGCATCGAGACAGCGCGTAAACCAAGAACTCAAAGCCATGGAACGAGAAAACATCATTCGTATTGAACTTGGTGGCTTGGTCATTCGCGATCGTGCAGCCATGATGCGCCTCATTGATGCTGACAACTGACCTCATTTCTTTGGACTGCAAAACATATGGCTGATTTTGACCACTTCATCGGCACCCGTGCCGTATCTGGTGCCCAAGCGTTTGACACCGACAGATTGTCTGACTGGCTTGCACACCACCTTCTGGGATTTTCTGGTCCGCTGTCCGTCGAATTGTTCAAAGGTGGGCAATCAAATCCGACCTACAAGCTCATCACGCCCGCGCAAACGTACGTCATGCGCGCAAAGCCAGGGCCAGTGGCAAAACTATTGCCATCCGCACATGCCATCGAGCGTGAGTTCGCTGTCATGACGGGACTTGGAAAGACAGATGTCCCGGTACCACACATGCTGTGCCTGTGCGAGGATGAATCGATCATCGGCCGTGCTTTTTACATCATGGAATTCATGCCAGGCCGAATTCTTTGGGACCAATCGCTACCAGGAATGACACCCTCGGAGCGTCGCGCCATCTATCTGGAGATGAACCGTGTCATATCCGCTTTGCATACCGCTGATTTCAGAAACATCGGACTTTCGGACTATGGGAAAAGCGGCAATTACTTTGAACGCCAAATTGGTCGTTGGAGCAAGCAGTACCAAGCATCCATCACCCAGCCCATCGACGAGATGAACCGCCTGATGGAGTGGTTGCCCACCCATATACCGGCGATGGCCAAGGATGACACCAAAGTTTCCATCGTCCATGGTGACTACCGCCTGGACAACTTGATGTTTGACAACCAAGCACCTACGGTCATCGCGGTACTAGACTGGGAGCTATCGACCCTGGGACACCCGCTGGCCGATTTCAGTTACCACTGCATGGCTTGGCACATCCCACCGGGCGCATTTCGTGGCATTGCGGGACTGGACCTCCCGAACTTGGGAATTCCCGATGAACGGGAATACATCGAACTGTATTGCGCGCGGACGCAGATTGCCAGTGCCGACGAATTGCTCGCTGACTGGAATTTTTACATGGCCTACAACATGTTCCGCATTGCAGCCATTTTGCAGGGCATCGCCAAACGCGTCGAAGCAGGTACCGCGTCCAGTGCCCAAGCCGTGGCGTCAGCCGCTGGAGCACGCCCCTTGGCAGAACTGGCGTGGTCCTACGCCCAAAAAGCCTGATTTTTCATTTTTGACACCAAGGAAGAACCACCATGGATTTTGACTACTCCCCCAAGACCAAGGAACTTCAGCAAAAACTGCTCAAGTTCATGGATGACTACATTTACCCAAATGAAGGCGCATTTCATGCGGAGATTGCCACCAATACCGCAGCAGGCAAACGCTGGACACCGCTGCAACTGATCGAAAACCTCAAACCCAAAGCCAAGGCAGCTGGTTTGTGGAACCTATTTTTGCCCGTGGACACTGCAGCAGCTTCGGGCTACGACGGCGCTGGGTTGACCAACCAGGAATATGCCCCCCTGGCCGAAATCATGGGCCGAGTCATGTGGGCCAGTGAAGTATTCAACTGCTCGGCCCCCGACACCGGCAACATGGAAACCATCGCCCGCTATGGCTCCGAAACCCTCAAGGCTCGCTGGCTGAAGCCTCTGCTCGAAGGCGAAATCCGCTCGGGTTTTGCCATGACGGAACCCCAAGTCGCGTCCAGCGATGCAACCAACATCGAAACCCGCATCGAGCGCCAAGGCGACGAATACGTCATCAATGGCCGCAAGTGGTGGACCTCCGGCGCTGGCGACCCACGCTGTGCGGTCTACATCACCATGGGGAAAACCGACCCCGCAGCCCCCAAGCACTCCCAGCAGAGCATGGTGGTGGTCCCCGCTAGCACGCCGGGCATTACCGTGGTGCGCCCTCTCAACGTATTTGGCTACGACGATGCCCCCCACGGTCACATGGAAGTACTGTTCGAGAACGTACGGGTACCGGTGGACAACATTCTCTTGGGCGAAGGCCGCGGCTTTGAAATAGCCCAGGGGCGCTTAGGACCTGGCCGCATCCACCACTGCATGCGCCTGATCGGACTGGCCGAGCGTGCGCTGGAGCTGATGTGCAAACGCGCCTCCAATCGCATTGCTTTTGGCAAGCCCATTGCCGCCCAGACGGTGACGCAAGAGCGAATTGCCGAAGCCCGCTGCAAGATTGACATGGCACGCTTGCTCACGCTCAAAGCGGCGTGGATGATGGATATGGCTGGCAACAAATTTGCCAAGACAGAAATCGCCATGATCAAGGTGGTGGCCCCCAACATGGCATGCGAAGTTATTGACTGGGCCATGCAGGTGCACGGTGGTGGCGGCATGTGCGATGACTTCCCATTGGCCCATGCCTACACCACCGCACGGACATTACGCTTCGCCGATGGCCCTGATGAGGTTCACCGTAACGCCATTGCCAAGATGGAACTGGGGAAATATGCAACGTCTCCCCGGCATGTAGAAGTGCCAGTCACGCGCGGTTGCTAAGAGCAAGGATGCTATCGCAAAGATAGCATCCTACGCTTATTAAATGTCGGGCTTGGGGCATATCTCAAGCCCAAACCTGGCTACCACGATGGCTTGGTTTGCTCGGACCAGAGCTCATTCAAATCCGCGAACTTCCATTTCGCAGGATCTTCACGTCCAACTATCTTGTCATTGGCAGTCGGTAATGAGAGATCAACCACCACCGGCACAATGCGCATGTTGGACTTGGTGGAGAAAAAGACTTTCACCCTTGGCATCGTCAGCGATTTCGCTGTCTGCTCCATCACAACACCCAACCGCCCTGAATTCAGTCGCACTAGCGATCCAATGGGATAAATCCCAAGACTCTTGACGAAAGCCTGAAACACCTGGGTATCGAAATGCCCATTGGCCCACTCTGCCATTTTGCGCAAAGATTCAGCAGGATCCCAGCCTGCTTTGTAAGGACGGTTGGATGTAATGGCATCGTACACATCACACACCGCGCCCATCTTGGCAAACAGGCTTATTTCGTCGGCCTTCAAACCTTTCGGATACCCAGATCCGTCGGTTTTTTCATGGTGGTGCAAACAAACATCCATGACCACAGGATCGACACTGTCGCTTATCTGGAGCAGCTTAAAACCCTCTTCTGGGTGTGTCTTGATGATTGCAAACTCCTCATCTGTCAACTTACCAGGCTTGTTCAGCACTTCCATAGGCATTTGCGCTTTGCCCAAGTCATGCATCAGGCCTGCAAGACCAGCCGCGCGAGTTTGCTCTTCATTCAATCCCAATTGTTTGGCCAGAGCCACCATCATTGCGCACACAGCTACCGAATGCATATAGGTGTAATCATCGGCAGATTTCAAGCGCGCAAGACTGATCAAAGCGCCTGGATTGCGAATCACCGAATCGCTGATTTCCTCGACCAGCTTCTTGGCACCGCCGGTATCCACCGCTTTGCCCATCCGAGCCTCTTCAAACATGGAGATAACTGCACGTTTGGATTGCAGGCAGATGCGTGCTGCACGCTCCAACTCTTCCGATGTAGAGACCGGGGCCACGTCACGTGCGGAGGTGGCAACAGCATTGAGCTCCGCTTCGACTTGGGCATCACTCTCAGCCTCAGACACCACTTTCTCTCCAGGTGATACATCGAGGCCTTTGCTGCAATCTATCCACACCTCCTTGATGCTGCTGGCCAAAATGCTTTGAATATCTTTGGGGTCAGTAATGACAAAGCCAGTGCGCCAGAAAGGGTGCTCCATCCAAGAGCCACAAAACTCCTTCAAGTGCATGCCAACCGTCAACTGGTGAACGCCGATTTTTTTGAGCATGAATAAAAGTTTACGTGCTGAAACTCGTTAGTGAATCGGACAATCCTACAGGTACCAGTATATCGATCAGCGCAACGCCCAATCCTCTGCAGGAAGGGGCGAATTAGTGCAGATGCCGCGGTTTGCGTCCACCGCCGCCATGTCCCCCCGAGCCACCTTGGCCACGCGGAGGTTTGCCAAGCTCCAGGGAGCTCACCAATGCATCAAAGCGCTGGGTGAACAGTTTATCGATCTCGGTCACCACACCCTCCAATTCGGAGGCGTCAAAATGTCGTTCCATCATGTTGATGACATCTTGTACCAGCATGTCACGCTGCACCTGCATGATGGCCGCTGGCGTTGGCCCCACGAACAGCACCGTGAAGTCATCACGGGCTTCAGCATCCTGCTCTTCCTCTTCATCGAAATCTGCGTCATAAAAACTGATTTCGATCGCGGCACCGTGCAAGGCCAACTCATTGAGGTTCATGCAGACCTCGTCCAGCACTTGGCGGAAGTCCTCGTCGCCTCGCACAGTCCAACACATCTGGAGCACCGACTCCTGCCGGTTGAAAACAATGCCTGGCTCCTCTTCATAGGCACTGACCGCCCCCGATTCCAGTGACTTGGCCCCCGCATAGCTCCACATCGGTTTGAGCGCCATGGAAAGTTGTTTGGTATCGACTCCCGCTACCAATGGGACTTGTCCATGGACATGGATTTCAAAAGGGGCATTGAATCGTGACATGCATTACTACCTGAATGGCCTACAAAACCGAGTACGCACGGTGCACTGGCGACTGAGAGAAAGAAGCATAGCCAACACCGAGAATGGTGCCCGAGACCGGAATCGAACCGGTACGCCCGTTATCCACGAAGCGGCGGATTTTAAGTCCGATGTGTCTACCAATTTCACCACTCGGGCCATGCTGGTATTCTGAAACAAAAAAGCCCCGTCAATGGTCTCAACGGGGCAATTTGCACAGAATTTTTGGAGGCGCGGTCCGGAGTCGAACCGGACTAACCGGATTTGCAATCCGGGGCATAACCGCTTTGCTACCGCGCCACTTTCAGCCAAGCATTGCAATTAAGCAACACCTGTCACTTATAGAAAAATGGGAAGCTGAAGCTTCCCATTTCTAAATACTTGGAGCGGGATAAGAGGCTCGAACTCTCGACCTATACCTTGGCAAGGTATCGCTCTACCAACTGAGCTAATCCCGCGCTGCAAGACTTAAATTATAGCGTGATTTTTATTGATTTTGTGCCTCGAGAAAAATCTTCACGATTTAATGCTTCACGGCCTTCTCTTCACTTGCTGCAATCGGGGGCGCAATCGGCGTTGCCGCCACATCCTCGTCAGCCAACGGCGTAGGGGCCGAAGTTAAAGCCAGTTCAAGTACCTGGTCAAACCAGCGCACTGGAACAATCTCCAGTCCATTTTTGACATTTTCAGGAATCTCCTGAAGGTCCTTGGCATTTTGCTCAGGGATCAACACGGTCTTGATGCCACCACGCAAGGCCGCCAGCAGCTTCTCTTTCAGGCCACCAATTTCCGTGACTTCCCCACGCAGGGTGATCTCGCCGGTCATGGCCACATCACCCCGGACGGGGATACCCGTCAATGCAGACACAAAGGCCGTGGCCATTGCGGCACCCGCGCTAGGTCCGTCTTTCGGGGTTGCACCATCGGGCACGTGGATATGAATGTCCTTTTTCTCGAACACATCATCCTTGATACCCAAACGCCGTGCACGACTCCGAACCACCGTACGTGCAGCCTCGACCGACTCTTTCATGACGTCACCCAAGGAGCCGGTGCGGGTAATAACACCTTTGCCTGGGGTAATCGCCGCTTCGATGGTCAGCAGATCTCCCCCCACTTCAGTCCATGCCAAACCCACCACTTGTCCCACCTGGTCTTGCTGCTCTGCACGGCCATAGGTATAGCGGCGCACGCCCAAGAATTCGCTCAGATTTTCAGCAGTGACAATCACCTTGCCCTGCATTTTCTTAAGCAGCAAGCCTTTGACCACCTTGCGGCACACCTTGGACAGTTCACGCTCCAGCGAACGCACACCTGCCTCACGCGTGTAGTAACGCACGATGTCGCGCACAGCAGTTTCATCGACATTCAGCTCAGTGTCTTTGACACCATTGGCCTTCATCTGTTTGGGCAACAGATAGGTTTGCGCGATATTGACCTTCTCGTCTTCGGTGTAACCCGACAATCGGATGACTTCCATGCGGTCCAGTAAGGCCGGTGGGATGTTCATCGAATTGGAGGTTGCAACAAACATCACGTCGCTGAGGTCGTAATCGACTTCAACGTAGTGGTCCCCAAACTTGTGGTTCTGCTCGGGGTCCAGCACCTCCAGCAAGGCGCTGCTAGGATCTCCGCGGAAATCCGTGCCCAACTTGTCAATCTCATCGAGCAAGAACAAGGGATTGCGTGTGCCCACTTTGGACAAGCTTTGCAGAACCTTACCCGGCATGGCGCCAATGTAGGTACGGCGGTGACCGCGAATCTCGGCCTCGTCGCGCATGCCGCCCAGCGCCATGCGCACATACTTGCGCCCGGTTGCTTTGGCAATTGATTGACCCAAGGAAGTCTTGCCGACCCCCGGTGGACCAACCAAGCACAGGATGGGGGCCTTGACCTTGTCCACACGCTGCTGGACTGCAAGATATTCAAGGATGCGGTCTTTGACCTTTTCCAGCCCATAGTGGTCCTGGTTCAAGACTGCTTCGGCATTGGTCAGGTTGTGCTTGATCTTTGTCTTGGTCACCCAAGGTAAACCAGTCAAGACATCGATGTAGTTGCGCACCACAGTAGCCTCGGCCGACATCGGAGACATCAGTTTGAGTTTCTTGAATTCGGCTTCCGCCTTCTTCAAGGCCTCTTTGGGCATCTTGGCGGCTTTGATCTTCTTGTCGATCTCTTCCAGATCAGCACCGTCTTCACCCTCACCCAACTCCTTCTGGATGGCTTTGACCTGTTCGTTCAAATAGAAGTCGCGCTGGTTCTTTTCCATTTGGCGCTTGACACGGCCACGGATACGCTTATCGACATTCAAGATATCGACTTCGCGTTCAATCTGGTCCAGCAAGCACTCCAAGCGCTCCTTCACGCTGGTGAACCCCAGCACCTGTTGCTTGTTTTCAAGCTTCAGCGGCAAATGCGCGGCAATGGTGTCGGCCAGACGACCAGCGTCGTCGATGCTGGCAATCGAGGTCAGTATCTCCGGTGGAATTTTCTTGTTCAGTTTGACATACTGGTCAAACTGCTGCATCACAGCCCGGCGCAGTGCTTCGACTTCGCTGGTTTTCTCGCCAGCTACAGCAAGGCCTTCAATGGGAACCACCTTGGCGACAAAGTAGGACTCACCTTCTTCGATTTGGCTGACGGATGCACGCTGGTGCCCTTCCACCAATACCTTCACCGTGCCATCGGGGAGCTTGAGCATCTGCAGGATGGAGGCCACGCACCCCATGTCAAACATGTCGGTGACCGAGGGCTCATCTTTTGCAGCCGCTTTCTGTGCAACCAGCATGATCTTGCGATCGGCTTCCATGGACGCTTCCAGGGCCTTGATGCTTTTGGGACGACCCACAAAAAGCGGAATCACCATGTGGGGGAAAACCACCACGTCGCGCAGGGGCAGCAAGGGAAGATCGACGGGGGTAGAGGGAAGCGGGATGTGTCCGGACATGGGGATACCTTATGAAGATGCCTGACGAATATGGTCAATCATTCCAGAAATTCAAGCCAAGCCTGATTATGGGAATGCATGCATCGTAGAGAAACGCCTAAACAAGCGCAAAAGGCCCGCCAAATGCGTGCCTTTCTGTAATTTTGATTCACTGCAAAACAATCAAGCAGTCTTGGCAGCTTCCCGATAGACCAGCAAGGGCGGCTTGTTTTCATTCACTGTGGCCTCTTCAATCACTACTTTTTCCACATTGGCCACATTGGGTAGTTCGAACATGGTGTCAATCAATGCATGTTCCAGGATCGAACGCAGACCACGAGCGCCGGTCTTGCGTGCCAAGGCCTTCTTGGCGATGGCGCTCAAGGCACCAGGGCGCACGTCGAGTTCCACGCCTTCCATTGCCAAGAGCTTGGCATATTGCTTGACCAAGGCATTCTTGGGCTCGGTGAGGATTTGCACCAGGGCTTCTTCAGTGAGTTCGGCCAAGGTCGCCACCACCGGCATGCGCCCCACCAGTTCGGGGATGAGTCCAAATTTGATCAAGTCTTCCGGCTCGACTTCGCTGAACACTTCAGTCAGCGTGCGTTGCTCCTTGCTCTTGACTGCGGCACCAAAGCCCATGCCCGACGACTGGGTGCGACCATCAATGACCTTTTCCAGACCGGCAAATGCACCGCCGCAAATGAACAAGATGTTGGTGGTATCAACCTGGACAAAGTCCTGGTTCGGGTGCTTGCGCCCGCCTTGGGGTGGCACGCTGGCCATGGTGCCTTCAATCAGCTTCAGCAATGCTTGTTGCACGCCTTCGCCGGAGACATCGCGTGTGATCGAAGGGTTGTCCGATTTGCGGGAAATTTTGTCGATCTCGTCGATATAGACAATGCCGCGCTGTGCACGCTCCACATCGTAATTGCAGGTCTGCAAGAGCTTCAGAACAATGTTTTCCACGTCCTCGCCCACATAACCGGCCTCAGTCAGGGTGGTGGCATCGGCCATCACGAAAGGCACATCAAGCATGCGCGCCATGGTCTGCGCCAGCAAGGTCTTACCGGAGCCGGTGGGGCCGATCAGCAAGATATTGCTTTTCGTCAGCTCAACATCGTCCTTCTTGGCGCCATCCTTGTGGCGCAGGCGCTTGTAGTGGTTGTAGACCGCCACGGCCAATGTGCGCTTGGCAGGCTCCTGGCCAATGACGTAGTTGTCCAGGTTCGATTTGAGTTCGGACGGCGTTGGCAGGTCGCTTTTTGCGGCCTTGGCGTCGACGGTGGCCGGCAATTCGTCGCGGATGATTTCGTTGCACAGCTCAATGCACTCATCGCACACAAAGACCGAGGGGCCTGCGATGAGCTTCTTGACTTCGTGCTGACTCTTGCCACAAAACGAGCAGTACAGTGTTTTTTCGCTGGATGAGCCTTTTTTCTCGGCCATGTCGTTTTGCCCTTAAAGACGATTTGCAGCAATGATAGCTAAATAAAAAAGGAGCACCCGGGTGTCGGGATGCTCCATCACAAAGGGTTTACCCGGTCTTAATCAGGCGCGCTTTGCAATGACGCTGTCCACCAGGCCGTACTCCTTGGCTTCGTCGGCCGACAGGTAGTAGTCGCGTTCGGTATCACGCTCGATCCGCTCCAGTGGCTGACCCGTGCGCTCGGCCAGAATCTTGTTCAGCTGCTCGCGGGTCTTCAGGATTTCGCGAGCATGAATTTCGATTTCCGTAGCCTGGCCCTGGGTACCACCCAAGGGCTGGTGGATCATGACCTTGGAGTTGGGCAGCGAGAAACGCTTTCCCTTGGCACCAGCTGCCAAAAGGAAAGCCCCCATGCTGGCGGCCATGCCAGTGCACAGCGTCGAGACATCGGGCTTGATGAAATTCATGGTGTCGAAAATCGCCATGCCGGCGCTGACCGAGCCACCAGGGGAGTTGATGTACAGGGAAATGTCCTTGTCCGGGTTTTCGCTTTCCAGGAACAACAACTGGGCCACCACCAGGTTGGCGGTGTGGTCATTGACCGGGCCGACCAGAAAAATCACACGCTCCTTGAGCAGGCGCGAATAAATGTCGTACGAACGCTCGCCACGCCCCGACTGCTCAATCACCATGGGAATCATGCCCAGGGCCTGTGTATCCAGGGGGCTGTTCATCGCTGCACGAATGTTCATGTTGTCTCCAATAAGAAGCGTAGGAAAACCAAAAAAGATCAGACCAAGAAAATAGGGGTTGGCTGAAGAATAACAAGTTCAGCACAACCCCTTTGTGGAGTGCCGCAATGGCACCCGGTCACCCAGCTATCAGTTCTGGCCCATCAGCTCGTCAAAACCGATGGTCTTTTCCGAAACCTTGGCCTTACCCAGCACGAAGTCGGTCACGTTGTTTTCGATGACCACGGCTTCCACTTCGGCCATGCGGCGGTTGTCGCTGAAATACCAGCGCATGACATCGGCAGGCTTCTCGTAGCTGGCCGCCAACTCTTCCACGTGGGCCTTGAGCTGCTCAGGCTTGGCCTGCAGTTCGTTGGCACGCACCAGTTCGGCCACCACCAGACCCAGACGCACGCGGCGTTCGGCTTGGGGCCGGAACATGTCTTCAGGGATCGGGGCCTTGTCGGCGTCCTTGATGCCACGCTGTTTCAGGTCGGCACGGGCGCTTTCCACCATGCGCTCGACTTCGGCTTGCACGCTGGCCTTGGGCAGGTCCAGTTCGGCCTTGGACACCAAAGCGTCCATCACGGCCTGCTTGTTGCGACCCAGCAAACGGAATTTGACTTCGCGTTCCAGGTTCTTGCGGATGTCGGCGCGCAGGCCTTCGACTGTAGCGTCGGCAATACCCAACGACTTGGCCAGTTCACCGTCCACGGCAGGCAGGTGAGCGGCTTCCAGCTTTTTCAGGGTGACCATGAAATCGGCGGTCTTGCCGGCCACGTCGGCACCATGGTAGTCGGCAGGGAACGCCAGTGGGAAGGTCTTGCTTTCGCCCAGCTTCATGCCACGGGTTGCGTCTTCAAATTCCTTGAGCATCTGGCCATCGCCGACGATGAACTGGAAGTCTTCGGCCTTGCCACCGGCAAAGGCTTCGCCGTCGATCTTGCCTTCGAAGTCCACAGTCACGCGGTCGCCGTCCTGGGCGGCGGCGTCCTGGGCGCGCTGTGCAAAGGTGCGACGTTGCTTGCGCAGGATTTCCACAGTCTTGTCGATGGCGGCATCCGACACTTCGGTGTTGATCTTCTCGACTTCAGCGGTCGTCAGGTCACCGATCTTGACTTCGGGGAACACTTCGAACACGGCGTCAAAAGCCATTTGGCCTTCAGGTGCTTTTTCAGCTTCTGTGATGCGGGGCTGACCAGCCACGCGCAGCTTGGCTTCATTGGCAGCGGCAGAAAACGCCTCACCCACCTTGTCGTTCATGACTTCGTAGTGCACGGAATAACCGTAACGTTGGGCCACCACGTTCATGGGCACCTTGCCGGGACGGAAACCGTCCATTTTGACGGTGCGGGCCAGCTTGCGCAGGCGCGTGCTGACTTCGTTCTGGATCTGGTCCACGGGCAGCGTCAGCGTAATCTTGCGCTCGAGCTTTTCCAGGGTTTCGACGGTAACTGCCATTTCGGATCTCCTAATGCTTGCGGGCAATCCAGTCCGCCACGCGGCTGCAGATGCCCTGCAAAATCTCAATAAAAAAGTGGTGCGCGGGGGGGGACTCGAACCCCCACACCATTGCTGGCGTCAGGACCTAAACCTGGTGCGTCTACCAATTTCGCCACCCGCGCAAGGAAAACACCAGGCGACACACAAACCCTCTGCAAATTTTGCGAAAAGGCCGGACGGACACCCGATTGAAATCGGTCAACCCGGTATTTTAACCTGCCGCCGGGGCCGAATCCGGCGGCGCTGGTACAGATTACGCGGGAACCACCTCGCGCCGCACCTTGAACCAGGCCGCGTACATCGCGGGCAAGGCTAGCAAGGTCAGCACGGTGGCCACGATCAGCCCGCCCATGATGGCCACCGCCATCGGTCCCCAGAACACCGAGCGCGACAGCGGAATCATGGCCAGCACCGCGGCGGCTGCGGTCAGCACGATCGGGCGCAAGCGGCGCACGGCGGACTCCACGATAGCGTCCCAGGCTGGCACACCATTGGCGCGGTCCTGCTCGATCTGGTCGATCAGGATCACCGAATTGCGCTGGATCATGCCCATCAAGGCGATGACGCCCAGCAAGGCCACGAAGCCGAACGGTCGCCCCGATACCAACAAGGCCATGGCGACGCCAGCAATGCCCAACGGCCCGGTCAGGAACACCAGCATGGCACGGCTGAAGCTGTGCAGCTGCAGCATCAGCAGCGTGAAGGTCACGAACAACATGATGGGAACGCCTGCCGCGATGGACGCAGAGCCCTTGCTGCTCTCCTCGACCGCGCCAGCGACATCGATGCGATAGGCGGTCCAGCCCTTCGCTTTCCATGACGCTTCCAGTTCACGCAACTTGGGCAACAGCTCGGCCGTAACGGTAGCGCCTTGCATGCCCTCCACGATGTCACCCTGTACGGTAATGGCGTAGTCGCGCCCGTCGCGCCACAGCACGCCCGGCTCCCAGGTAAAGACCGGCTTGGCGATCTGCGTCAGCGGAATCGACTTGCCGCTGGCCGTGGGCAGGTAGGCATTACCGATGTCGGTGATGGCATTGCGCTCGTCCTGCGGCTGGCGCAGCACGATGTCGATCAACTTGTCGCCCTCGCGGTACTGGCCCACCGTGGTGCCCGACAAGAGCGTCTTGGAAGTCTGGGCGATGGACTGGCTGGTCACACCCAGGGCTCGGGCCTTGGCCTGGTCCACTTCCAGGCGGATGACCTTGACCGATTCGTTCCAGTTGTCGTTGACACCGCGCATGTTCGGGCTGGCGCGCAGAATGGCCTTCACCTCATCGGCGCGCGCGCGCAGCACGGAAGGTTCGCCGCCCACCACCCGGAACTGCACCGGGTAGGCCACCGGCGGGCCGTTGGGCAGAATCTTGACCCGTGCCCGCACTTCCGGGAATTCCTCGGCCAACACGGCCGGCAAGCGGATGCGCAAGGGTTCGCGCAGCTTCAGGTCCTTGGGCAGGATGATGAACTGGGCCACATTGCTCTGCTGGAAGATGGCATCCAGCGGCAGGTAGAAGCGCGGCACGCCCGCGCCCACCCAGGTAGTGACGCTTTGCACATCGGCCTCCTGCATCAGGCGGGCCTCGATGCGCTTGGTGGTGGCCTCGTTGGCGGCAAACGGCGTGCCCTCGGGGTACCACACGTCGAGCAGGATTTCGGGACGTGAGGAGTCGGGGAAGAACTGCTGTTGCACCTTGCCCATGCCAGCAATACCCGCGGCGAACATCAGCACGGTGGCGCCAATGGTGATCCAGCGGTGCTGCACACACCAGTTCACGGCCTTGCGGAAGGCGTTGTAGAACGGCGTGTCGAACAGCTCGTGCGGCTGATCTCCGGCGTCATGCGGCTTGACCTTGAGCAGCACCGTACCCAGGTAGGGCACGAAATAGACCGACACGATCCAGCTCAGCACCAGGGCCAGCACCGTCACGCCGAAGATTGCAAAGGTGTATTCGCCGGTACTCGAGCGCGCGATGCCGATGGGCAGGAAGCCCACCGCGGTGATCAGCGTGCCGGTCAGCATGGGCATGGCGGTGATTTCATAGGCAAAGGTGGCGGCACGCACTTTGTCGTAACCCTCCTCCATCTTGCGCACCATCATTTCCACGGCAATGATGGCGTCATCCACCAGCAGCCCCAAGGCGATGATGAGGGAGCCCAGCGATATCTTGTGCAGGCCGATGCCCCAGTAGTGCATGCCCAGGAAAGTGACCGCCAGCACCAGCGGAATCGTGATGCCCACCACCAGACCGGGACGCAAGTCCACGTAGTAGCGCTGGTACCAGCGCGTGGCGCCACTGCGCTTGTGCAGCCCCAGGCTGATGAAGCTCACTCCCAGCACCACCACCACGGCCTCGACCAGCACGCCAATGAACTCATTGACCGACTTGGCAACGGCCGTGGGCTGGTCCTGCACTTCCACCAGCTGGATACCTGCCGGCAAGGTGGCGCCGATCTTCTCAGTGGCGGCCTTGAGCGCCTTGCCCATGGCGATGATGTCACCGCCCTTGTTCATGGACACGCCCAGGGCGACGATCTGCTGGCCCTGGTAGCGCACTTTCACCTGGGCAGGATCGACGTAGCCGCGCTGGATGTCAGCGATGTCGCCCAGGCGCAGCTGGTTGCCGCTGGCGCCGCGAATCGGCATGGCGCGCAGCTCTTCCACCGCGGTGAACTGGCCACCCACGCGCATCTGCACCACGTCGGCCGGTGTTTGCAGCGTGCCCGCACCCTCGATGGCGTTTTGCTGGTTGAGCTGGGCCAGCACCTGGTTCATGTCCAGGCCCAGCTGTGCCAGGCGTTTTTGGGAAATTTCGATGAACAGCTTCTCGTCCTGCACGCCGTACAGCTCGACCTTATTGACGTCGGTCACCTTGAGCAGCTTCTGGCGCACCTCGTCGGCAAAGGTCTTGACCTCGGCATCGCTGAAGCCGTCGGCCTGCAGCGCATAGATCACGCCATACACATCGCCGAACTCGTCGTTGAAGAACGGACCCTGCACGCCTTGGGGCAGGGACTGGCGCATGTCGCCCACCTTCTTGCGCACCGTGTACCAGGTGTTGGCCACATCGGCGCCGCGCGTGGAGTCCTTCACCTGGAACAGGATGGTGGTCTCGCCGGGCTTGGAGTAGCTGCGGATCTTGTCGGCGTTGGGTACTTCCTGCAGCGTGCGCTCGATCTTGTCGGTTACCTGCTCGGCCATCTGCTGGGCCGTGGCACCGGGCCAGAAGGCGCGCACCACCATCAGGCGGAACACAAAGGGCGGATCCTCGTCTTGCCCCAGTTGGAAGAACGACACCGTGCCCAGAACCATGAGCACGATCATCAAGAACTTGGTCAGTGGCACATGGTCCACCGCCCAACGCGAGAGGTTGAACCCCTTCTCGGGGTGCAGATGCTGGTCGCTCATAGTTGGGTCACTTTCCCGACGCAGCCGACGCCGAAATAGCTGGCATCGCCGGCGCCGGAGACGCTACAGACTTTGTAGCTGTCTGCGTAGTATCTACGCGGGCTGAAGCCTGTTTTTCCTTGTAAATTGTGACCTTCTGGCCCGGCGACAGTACGTGGACGCCGGCAATCACGACCAACTGCCCCGGCTGCAGTCCGCTGGCCACCACCACCTCATTGCCATCGGCCGTGGCAATTTGAATGGGCTGCAGCTTGACCGTCATGCTGCTGCCATCGAGCACCCACACCGCAGTCCCGGCACCGTCATGGCGCAAGGCGCTGGTGGGAAGTTTGATGGCCTGCTGGTCCGCGCGCCCCAGGGCCTGGGGCAGCACAGTCACCGTGGTACCCAGGGCCGGGGCATCGCGCCCCTCCAAGCCCACCTTGACCACAAAAGTGCGCGTCACCGGGTCGGCGCTGGCAGCCACCTCGCGCACAGCACCCTTTTGCACCCCATTGGCCCCCCACACCCGCACCTCGACGGCCGAACCGGCCTTGATGCGCGCCACCTTGTCTTCGGGCACCGAGAACACCACATCGCGTGGGCCGTCCTGGGCGATGCGCACCACCGGCGTACCGGCAGCCACCACCTGCCCCGGTTCGGCCTCCACGGCCGTGATCACACCCGCCACATCGGCCTTCAAGCTGGTGTAACCCGCCTGGTTGCCCTGGGCCGAGCCCTGGGCCAGTGCCTGGTCCAGCTGGGCCTGGGCTGCCTTCAGGGCGGCGTCGCGGCGCTCCAGTTCGGCACTGCTGATGAAATTTTGTTCGCGCAGGTCCTTGAAACGCTTGAAATCGGCGGCGGCGAGGTCGCGGTTGGTCTGGGCCGCGGCCACCTGGGCTTTGGCCGCAGCAGCGGCCAGCTGGTAGTCCTGAGGGTCCAGTTGCGCCAGGACATCGCCTGCTCGCACCCGCTGACCGACTTCGGCCTGCCGACGCAGAATCTTGCCGCCGACCCGGAAACCCAGACGCGACTCGGAGCGTGCCCGCACTTCACCCGAGAATTCGGCTACGGCCTGCAAATTGTCAGGCTGCACTTGCATCACTTTCACCGCACGAATGGGCTCCGGCTGCTCTGCCGGCTTGCTGCACCCCGCCAACAGGCTGCCTGCCCCCAATCCTGCCACTAGCCACAAGGCTGAAAACCGTCGCATAAACACCTCTTCTGCACGCCCCATGCGGTAGCGCAATAATTACTGACTGACTGGTTAGTAATTTACAGAATCAGACTGCCATTGTCAATTGGCGGGGGCATTGCAACAGCCCATGTCGACCTTCACTCCACCTGGGCTATGGCCGGTGCCACCCGCGGCAGGACCATGCGAAAGCAGGAGCCATGGCCTTCCCTGCTTTCCACCGACAGCGAGCCACCCAGGGCGTTGCGCACCAGGTCGTCCACGATATTGATACCCAAACCCGTACCCCCTTGGCCGATCTTGGTGCTGAAAAACGGTTGCAAAAGGCGCGCCTGAACCTGGGGACTCATGCCGACCCCATCGTCCTCTACCTGCAGCTCTATCCATTGATCGGGCAAAGCGCGTAGAACAATGCCTACCGTGCCACGGTCCAGTCCATCGAAGGCATGCAGAAAAGCGTTGTTGACCAGATTGATCAGCACCTGACCCAACGCGCCTGGGAAACTGTCCATCCAGACCCCGGATTCCAAGCGCAGCTCCAGTTGCTGGACCTTGTTGCGCAGGCTCGGACGCAAGGTGTCCAGCACCTCGGTGATGGTGTGGCCGGCATCGAAGCGCCGGCGCTGTTCGCTGACCTGGTCCACCGCCACCTGCTTGAGCTTGCCCACCAGCTCCACGGCGCGGAACAGGTTGCGCTCGACCAACATGGAACCGTCGCGGATTTCCTGCACAAAGCCCACCAACTCCGACTTGCGCAGGGCTTCCCCCTGCATGCGCTCATGGAAACGCCGGGACGAATCCTGGCAGGTGGTGGCCGCCATCAGGCCATTGCCCAATGGCGTGCTCAACTCATGGGCCACACTGGCAATCAGGGCACTGAGGGTGGCGCGGGCGCTGCTGTGGGCCAGTTCTTCCTGCATGCGCTGCAGGCGCAAGCTGGCCTCTTCCAAGGCGTGGGTGCGCTCCTGCACCCGCTGCTCCAGCGAGGCATTCAGCTCGCGGACCTGCTGTTCGGCAGCACGCCGCTC
The DNA here is from genome assembly GCA_008015235.1 of Rhodoferax sp. Taxonomy (GTDB): domain Bacteria; phylum Pseudomonadota; class Gammaproteobacteria; order Burkholderiales; family Burkholderiaceae_C; genus Allorhodoferax. The sequence continues at coordinate 19,437 of SSFF01000002.1, forward strand.
GGTGATGTCGGCATAGGTGGTCACCATGCCGCCGTCCTGGGTCGGGTTGCCAATCACTTCCAGGGTCACGCCATCGGCAGGACGCGTGCGCTCGAAGCGGTGCGGCAGACACTGCCGGGCCAGCTCCACGCGCTGACGCACCAGCTCTTCCACATCGCCAGGGCCATATTCGCCACGGCGCGCATTGTGGTAGGCCAGTGCCCGCATGTTGACACCGGGCCGGGCCAATTCGGGGGGCAGTTGCATCAGCTCTCCGAAACGCCGGTTGCACATCACCAGATCCAGGTCCTTGTTGACGTAGCTGATGCCTTGGTTCACGCTGTTCATCACCAGTTCCAGCAATGCAGCCTTCTGGGCCAACTCCTGCTCACGCTGGGCCAGCTGTGCGGTCCGTTCCTGGACCTTGCCCTCCAGCTGTGCGCTGAGTTCTCTGAGCGCCTGTTCGCGTTGGCGTGGCACCGTGACATCGGTGTAGGTCGTCACCATGCCCCCACCTGGCAGTGGCTGGCCCACCACCTCCAGGATGATGCCGTCGGGTCGTACCCGCTCAAAGCGGTGGGCCAGGAACTTGAACCCCAGCTCCATGCGCATACGCACCTGCTCGTCCACATCACCCGGGCCGTACTCGCCACGTTCGGCCAGGAAGCGGAAGCCTTCGGCATTGCTGGTGCCGGGCACCATCAGCCGGTCGGGGTAGTCCAGCAGCTCTTGAAAGCGCCGGTTGGCCGCCACCAGCCGCAATTGCGCATCAACCACTGTGAACCCGATGTCTAGGTGATTGAGCCCTGCCAGTAACAAGTCCCAGTTCGTACTGTCGGCGGTGCCGATATCCATGGAAAGCGTCCCCTCGTTGTTTTCTTATATTGTGTGTGCTGGCATTCTGCCCCAGCGCTTGCAGGGCGACAATCCGCAATCCCCCGATTCACGTACGCCATGCCCCAGCCCCCCCATCCGCAAGCCCCGGTGCAGCCCAACCCGGTAACCCACTACGAGAATTTCCCAGTGGCTTCCTGGCTGTGTCCACCCCCCTTGCGTGCTCCCATTGCCGCCATCTACCACTTCGCCCGCACGGCCGACGACCTGGCCGATGAGGGCGAAAGCACGGCCGAACAGCGCCTGAACGAACTGCACCGCTACCGCCAGGCACTGCAGGCCGTGGCCCAAGCACAGCCGCCCTACCCGGCCAATGCCCCCTGGCACACGGTGTTTGCCCCGCTGCAGAGCGCCATCGCCCAGCACCGCTTGCCGCTCCCCCTGCTGGACGACCTGTTGCGCGCCTTCGTGCAGGACGTGGAGCGCACCGCCAGCGGCCAGCGCTACCGCGACGAGGCCGAACTGCTGGACTACTGCCGCCTCTCGGCCAACCCGGTCGGTCGCCTGTTGCTGCACCTGTACGGTGTGCAGTCCGAACAAGCCCTGGCCTGGAGCGACGACATCTGCTCTGCGCTGCAACTCATCAACTTCTGGCAGGACCTCAGCACCGACATCCCGCGCCAGCGCTACTACCTGCCGTTGGATTTGTGTGCCCGGTTTGGGGTGACAGAGACCGACATGCTGGCCTGCAAGCAAACGTCATCCGCTACCCTTTTAATAGCTACTCTCGCAGATTCTGCGCGGGCCAGAATGCAAAAAGGTGCTCAATTGGTGCACTTGCTGCCGGGCCGCGCGGGCTGGGAGCTGCGCCTGGTGGTGCAAGGCGGCCTGCGCATTCTGGACAAGATGGCTGCACTGCAGTACCGCACCCTGCACCAGCGCCCGGTGCTGCGCGGGTGGGATTACGGCGTGATGCTGTGGCGCGCACTGTGGATGTAAGCGCCGTGGATGTAACAATACGCCCGCCTATGACCCCCGAGCAATACGTCCAAGACAAGGCCGCCGCCTCCGGCAGCAGCTTCTACTACGCCTTCCTGTTCCTGCCCGCACGCCGGCGCGCAGCCATCACCGCCTTCTACGCCTTCTGCCGCGAGGTCGACGACGTGGTGGACGAAACCAGCGACCCCAGTGTGGCCGCCAACAAGCTGGCCTGGTGGAGCAAAGAGGTGCACCAGTCCTTCCAGGGCAAGCCCAGCCACCCCGTCACCCAGGCGCTGATGCCGCTGGCCGACGAGTTCGGCATCGAAGAGCGCCACCTGCAGGCCGTGATCGAGGGCTGCCAGATGGACCTGAACCAGACCCGCTACCTGGACTGGCCGGGCCTGCAGCGCTACTGCCACCTGGTGGCCAGCGAGGTCGGCGAAGTGGCGGCCCGCATTTTTGGCCAGACCGATGCGCGCACCACCGAATACGCCCACACCCTGGGCTTGGCCCTGCAGCTCACCAACATCCTGCGCGATGTCGGCGAAGACGCGCGCCGCGGTCGCATCTACCTGCCGGTGAACGAACTGCAGCAGTTCAACGTCAAGGCCAACGACATCCTGACCGGCCAGTACTCCGAGCGCTTCACCGCCCTGATGCAGTTCCAGGCCCAGCGCGCCCATGCGCTGTTCGACCAGGCGCTGGCGCTGCTGCCTGCGGCCGACCGCCGCGCCCAGAAGCCGGGTCTGATGATGGCCGCCATTTACCGCGCCCTTTTGCGCGAGATCGAGCGCGACGGCTTCACGGTGCTGCACCAGCGCACCAGCCTCACCCCCATCCGCAAACTCTGGCTGGCCTGGCGCGTCCAGGCTCTGGGCCGGGTTTGAGCCCGCGCAGCGCCATGCAAGTGGCCGTCATTGGGGCGGGCTGGGCTGGCCTGAGCGCGGCTGTCCACGCCTGCCAGGCCGGCCACCGCGTCACCGTATTCGAAGCCAGCCACACCCCCGGCGGCCGCGCCCGCGCCCTCGACATCACCCTGGCCGATGGACAAACCACCACAGTAGACAACGGCCAGCACATCCTCATCGGCGCCTACAGCGCCACGCTGGCGTTGATGCGCAGCGTGGGCGTTGACACCGACAGCGCCCTACTGCGCCTGCCCCTGGTCATGCAATACCCCGACGGCAGCGGTCTGCGCCTGCCGCGCTGGCCCGCACCGCTGGATGCGCTGGCCGGTGTGCTGACGGCGAAAGGCTGGGGCTGGGGCGCACGCCTGTCCATGCTCAAGCGCAGTCTGCGCTGGCAATGGCAGGGCTTTGACTGCGCCCCCCAGGCCAGCGTGCACGACCTGTGCCGGGGCTTGCACCCCCAAGTCCTGCAAAGCCTGATCGAGCCGCTGTGCGTCTCGGCCCTGAACACCCCCATGGAGCGCGCCAGCGGCCAGGTGTTCCTTCGGGTGCTGAAGGACTCACTCTTTGGCGGCAACGGCGCATCCAACCTGCTGCTGCCACGCACCGACCTGGGCCGCGTGCTGCCCGAGGCCGCGCTGGCCTGGCTGCACAACCAGGGGGCCACGGTGCAGCTGGGGCGGCGTGTGCGCAACCTGCAGACCACAGTGACTGGCTGGCAAGTGGATGGCCAGCCCTTCGATGCCGTCATCCTTGCCACTTCGGCACAAAATGCGGCCTCTGCCCTCATGGAATATGCGCGAACAGCTAGCAATTCGATAGCAACCGACATCCAGACCTGGTGCCGCACCTCGGCTGCACTGCAGTACGAGGCGATTGCCACCGTCTACACCCAGGCCACCGGTGCGCGCCTGCCCCAACCCATGCTGGCTTTGCCCAGCGATGGCACCCACCCGGCCCAGTTCGTGTTCGACCGCGGCCAGCTCGGCGGCCCCAGCGGCCTGTGGGCCTTTGTCGTGAGCGCCGCCACGGGCGAGCGCGAAGCCATGGCCCAGGCTGTGTGCGTGCAAGTACGTGCGCAACTGGCACCGTATTTGGGCGATACGCCCTTGCAGCTGCTGCAAACCGTGGTGGAAAAGCGGGCCACCTTCGCCTGCACCCCGGCCTTGCAGCGCCCGCCGGAGGCCATTGCCCCAGGGCTGTGGGCCTGTGGCGACTACGTGCAAGGACCCTACCCGGCCACGCTCGAAGGGGCGGTGCGCAGCGGTGCCAGCGTGGCCGCGCAACTGGGGCGCTGAACCCCGGTAGCGGCCTGCCAATAAGCACTATCGTGCGCATAATGGCGGGCTAAATATTCCAAAGAGGAGACAGGGATGCGCACTGCGTTGAAGGGAATCGCCGTTGTCCTGGTGGCACTGCTGCTGGCCGTGGCCGGTGCCGGGGTCTGGTACTTCAATACCAAGTTGCCGGTGCGCAAGGGTGCACTGGCCCTGACCGGGCTCACTGCCGCTGTAACGGTGGACTACGACGAACGTGGCGTGCCCCACATTCGCGCCCAGAACGAGGCCGACATGTACCGCGCCCTGGGCTATGTGCACGCCCAGGACCGCCTGTTCCAGATGGAAATGGTGCGCCGCCTGGCCCAGGGCGAGCTCGCCGAAATCCTCGGCCCCAAACTCCTGGACACCGACAAGCTGTTCCGTACCCTGGGACTGCGCCAGCATGCCATCGACTATGTCGCCAAGATGGACATGAACACGCCAGCGTCCAAAGCCTTGCTGGCCTACCTGGATGGCATCAACCAGTACCAAGCCACGCGCCCGGCTCCGGTGGAATTTGACATCCTGAAGATCCCCAAGCGGCCGTTCACCCCGCAGGACACCATGGCGGTGTCCGGCTACCTGGCCTACAGCTTTGCCGCGGCCTTCCGTACCGAACCGGTGATGACCTTCATCCGCGACAAGCTCGGAGCCGACTACCTGCGTGCCTTTGACGTCGACTGGCATCCCTTGGGAGTCTTGGAGCAGGCCGGACTCAATGATGCCACCTGGCAAAGCCTCAACCGCGTCGCCCAGACCAGCCTGGACAGCATGGAACTGGGTGGCGTTCCACTGTTTGAGGGCAGCAATGCCTGGGCCATTTCCGGGCGCCTTAGCGCCAGTGGCCGCCCCTTGCTGGCGGGAGACCCGCACATCGCCTATTCGGCCCCCGCCGTGTGGTACGAGGCGCACCTCAGCAGCCCCGGCTTCGACCTCTACGGCCACTACCAGGCCCTGAACCCGGTGGCCCTGTTGGGCCACAACGAAAGATTCGGCTGGAGCATCACCATGTTCCAGAACGATGACCTGGACCTGATTGCCGAGCAGACCGATGCCGATCACCCCAACCAGGTGTTCATCCACGGCGAATGGGTGGACATCCAAGTCCGCACCGAAACCATCCTGGTCAAGGACTCCGGCCCGGTCACCATTGCCTTGCGCCGGACTCCCCACGGCCCCATCATCAACGATGCGTTCTCTGCGGCCCTGGGCACCAGTCCGGTATCCATGTGGTGGGCCTTTCTGGAAACCGAAAACCCGGTGCTGGAGGCCTTCTACGCCTTGAACCGCGCCGACAGCCGGGACAAGGCACGCGAAGCCGCCTCCCTGATCCACGCCCCCGGCCTCAACGTGGTCTGGGCCAATGCCGCGGGCGACATCGGCTGGTGGGCCGCCGGCAAGCTGCCGCAACGCCCCGCGGGCGTAAACCCCACATTCATTCTGGATGCGGCCAAGGGCGAAGCCGAAAAACCGGGCTTCTACGCTTTCCAGTTCAACCCGCAGGAAGAAAACCCGGCGCGCGGCTACATCGTCTCGGCCAACCACCAGCCACAGCCTCCCAGTGGCGTGCCCGTGCCCGGCTACTACAACCTAGCCGACCGCGCGCGCCAATTGGACCAGGCCTTGTCCGAGCCGAACAAGAAGTGGGATGTCTCCGCCGCCCAGGCCTTGCAGCTGGATGTCGGCAATGGCTATGCGCGCCGCATCCTCGACCCGCTGCTGCCGGTGCTCAAGGCCGCCGTGACCGACTCCAACGAACAGGCTTTTCTGGAGCCACTGGAAAAGTGGGACGGTACCTACACCCGTGACAGCATTGCCGCGACCTTGTTCAGCCAGTTTGTCTACGAGCTGGCCAAGGCCGCCATGGCCGATGAGCTGGGTGATGTGATGTTTGCCAACCTGCTGCGCACCCGGGCACTGGACAGTGCATTGCCGCTGCTGGCAGCCGACGAAGCGTCCCCCTGGTGGGACAGCAAGAAAACCGCAAAACGTGCGGAGGGCCGCTTCGAAATAGCCCAACAGGCCTGGCACAACACCTACGAGCACCTCAGTGGCTTGTATGGAAGCAGCCTGCTGGAATGGTCTTGGGGCAAAACCCACACCCTGACCCACAACCACCCCCTGGGCATGCAAAAACCGCTGAATCTACTGTTCAATATTGGCCCTTTCCCCGTTCCAGGGGGGCGTGAAACCCCCAACAACCTCTCGGGCAGCGTGGGACCGGCTCCCTGGGCCGTGAGCTATGGCCCATCCACCCGTCGTGTGATCGACTTAGCCAGCCCGGCAACAGCTGTCGGCATCAATCCAGTGGGGCAAAGCGGTGTGCTGTTCGATGCCCACTTCGATGACCAGGCGCTGCCTTTTGCCGAGGGTATCTACCTGCCCCAGCATCTGGCAGCCGACGATGTGAAAGCCCATACGCAAAGTACACTCAGCCTGCAGCCAGCCAAGTAGAGCCATGCCAGATAAGAAAAACAGTCGTTTTGGAACCGAACCGCCCTACCGCCATGGCCAGGGCGGCAAAGTCGCTGTGCTTTACTGCAACCTGGGCACCCCAGACTCGCCCACCACCAAAGATGTGCGGCGCTACCTGGCCGAATTCCTCAGCGACCCGCGCGTGGTCGAAATCCCGCGTCTACTGTGGCTGTGCATCCTCCATGGCGTCATCCTGCGGCTGCGTCCGGCCGCATCGGCGGCCAAGTACGCCAGTATCTGGACCCCGGAGGGTTCGCCACTGCTGGTGTGGACGCGCAAGCAGGCCCAGGGCCTGCAGCAGCGGCTGCAAGCTGGAGGCAATCCAACACTGGCGCGCTTTGCCATGCGCTACGGCAGTCACTCCATCCCCGAACAGCTCGATGCACTGAAGGCCGAAGGCGCCACACGCATACTGGTCGTGCCTGCATACCCGCAATATTCCGGCACCACCACGGCCAGTGTGTTCGACGCGGTCTATACCTGGGCTGCCCGGGTGCGCAACATTCCCGAACTGCGCTTTGTGAACCGCTACCACGACCATCCCGCCTACGTCGAAGCCCTGGCGGCCAGCATCCGCCAACGCTGGGACACCCTGGGCCGGCCGGACCGGCTGTTGATGAGCTTCCACGGAGTACCCGAACGTACCCTGCACCTGGGAGACCCCTACCATTGCGAATGCCAGAAAACCGGCCGATTGCTGGCCCAGGCCCTGGGCTTGCAAGACCGCGAGTGGGGCCTGAGCTTCCAGTCGCGGCTGGGCCGCGCCAAATGGCTGGAACCCTACACCGAACCGACCCTGGTGCAATGGGCCCAGACCGGGGTGCGCCATGTGCAGGTGGTCTGTCCGGGCTTCACGGCAGACTGTCTGGAGACGCTGGAAGAAATCGCCATGGAAGGGCGCCATGCCTTTCTGAATGCCGGTGGCACCCAGTTCCACTACCTGCCCTGCCTCAATGATGCCCCCCAGTGGCTGGATGCACTGGCTGGCATTGCGCAGAAACACCTGCAAGGCTGGATGCCCGGTGACAACGACAATGCCGCCGAGTCCGAGCAATCCCGCGCGCGCGCATTGGCCATGGGCGCCAAAGACTGACGCATACCATGTCCACCTCACAACCCCGCTTCTTTCAGCGATTTGTCTGGTGGACAATCGGTTTGCTGCTGGCACTGGCCTGCACCTTGGCAGCCTACATTCACATCGATACGCGTGTAAAACGCTCCACCCAAGTGCGGCTGCAATCCATGTTGCTGGCCGAGGAAATGCGCCAGTCTTCCGATGAACTGACACGCATGGCCCGCAATTTCGTGGCGACCGGCAGCCCGGAGTACCAGCAACGCTACCAGAGCGTGCTGGACATCCGTGAAGGGCGCAAGCCTCGCTCCGTCAAGTTCCTGTCCCGTGCACTCGCCCGGGATGCCAATGGAAGTGCGGGTACAAGCGACATGGCCATTCCCCTGCTGGAAATCATGCGGCGCATCGGCATCACCCAGCAGGAGTTTGACTTTCTGGCGCACGCCAAGACCAGCTCTGACACCCTGGCACTGACCGAGTTTGCCGCCATGGGCATGGTGGAAAAGTACAGTCACAGCACCGAAGCGTCTTCCAAGGCACGTGCCATGCTGTACGACACGGAATACCAGTCGGCCAAGGCCGACATCACCGCAGCGATCGATGCTTTCTATCTGGCTGTCGACGAACGTACCAATGCCGAGTTGGCCACGGCCGACACCCAGGCCAGCATCTCACGTGCGGTCCTGATCCTCCTCGGGCTGAGCCTGGTGGTGGTGCTGGTGCGGGCCAACCGCTCACTGCACCGCACGCTGGGCGCGCCGATTGAAACCATCCATTCGCACATGACGCTGCTCGGGCAGGGGGATTTTTCCCAAACGATTGCCATCGACAGCGACGACACCCACAGCGTACTGGCGCGGCTGGCCCAGACGCAGGAGAACCTGCGCACCATCCACCAGGCAGAACGCAAGGCTGAAGAGGCACGGGAAATAGCGATGCAGGAAGCGCAGACACTGATGCATGCCATTGAAGAGCATGCCATCGTGTCGATGACCGATGCTGCGGGCACGATTACCTACGCCAACGCCATGTTCAGCCGCATCAGCGGCTACAGCCACGACGAACTGATGGGGCAGAACCACCGTATCGTCAAGTCCAGCATGCACGACAACGCCTACTGGATCAAGGTCTGGCAGACCATCTCCAACGGTTACGTCTGGCGTGACGTCATTTGCAATCGAGCCAAGGACGGTCACCTGTATTGGGTCGACACCATCATTGCCCCCTTCATGGGCGAGCATGGCGTCGAGAAATACATTTCCATCCGCCACGACCTGACTGCCATCAAACAGGCGCAGCAGGCCCTGGAATCTGAGCGTTCACGCTTGGCCAACCTGATCGCCGGCACCCGTGTTGGTACCTGGGAAACCAACCTCCAGACCGGTGAAACCATCGTCAACCCCCGATGGGCTGAAATGTTCGGATACACCTACGATGAGGTCAAGGCCAACCCGTCCGCCATATGGTCACAGAACGCGCACCCGGACGATTTGACCCTCGCACACGAACTGCTGCGCCAACACTGCAACGCGCAGATCGACACCCTGGACTTCGAGAACCGGATGCGCCACAAGAATGGCCAATGGGTCTGGCAGCGCACAACCGGCAAGTTAATTTCCCGCTCAGCCGATGGTCGCCCCGAATGGCTTTATGGCATGAACATGGACATCACTGCACAGAAAAATGCAGAAATGGAGTTCAAGGCAACGACGCGCCAGTTGCAGGACAACGCAGCATTCCTGGCACGTGCCGGGCGTGTAGCTGGCATCGGGCGCTGGCAACTGAACCTCGCGGATTGGAGTATCGAGTGGTCCGAGCAGACCTGCCACATCATGGACATGCCACCGGGCCATGTACCCAATTTCGAGGAGATGATTGCATTCATCGCGCCGGAGTCACGCGACCAGATGCGCAGCGCCTTTGCGGTGGCCAGCGAAACCGGCAAACCATGGGATGTGGAAATTCAGCTCGTCACTGCCATGGGCCGGCGCGTCTGGGTTCGCAGTGCCGCCGAAGCCGAATATGCCAACGGCCATCGCACACGCCTGGTTGGTATCTTCCAGGACATTTCACAACGACGCCGATTGGAAGATGACATCCGCAAGAAGAATGCGCTGATGCGCAGCGTGCTCGACCACATCCCAGTGGGTGTCAGCGTGATGGACTCGAAGCTCAATCTGGTGGAACGCAACCAGCTGTTCCGCACTCTGCTGGATCTTCCCGAGTCCTTGTTTGCCTCCAGCACCGTCAGTTTCGAGTCCATCATCCGTTTCAATGCCATGCGCGGTGAGTATGGCGAAGGAGACCCCGAGGCCATTGTCAAGGGCATCGTTGCCAAGGCCAGGCTGGGCTTGCCCCACCAGTTCCAGCGCTCCCGTGGCAACGGGCAGACTATCGAGGTGCGTGGTGCACCCATGCCCGATGGCGGCTTCGTGACCACCTACGCCGATATCACGGAACTGAAAAAGGCCATGGACGCGGCGCAGGAGGCAGCACGCTCCAAAGGTCAGTTCGTGGCCAACATGAGCCATGAAATTCGTACACCCATGAATGCCATCCTGGGCTTGCTCAGGTTGTTGCAACACACAGAACTGACAGCGCAACAGGATGACTATGTCACCAAGACCGAGGGGGCTGCCAAGTCCCTGCTGGGGCTGCTCAACGACATCCTGGATTTTTCCAAGATGGAAGCCGGAAAGATGGAGCTGGACCCGCAACCCTTCCGCATGGACCAGGTCATGCGCGGCCTCTCGGTCATCCTGTCCTCCAACGTGGGAACCAAGCCCATTGAAGTCTTGTTTGACCTCGATCCCCGCATACCGCGGGAACTGATTGGCGACAGCCTGCGGCTCAACCAAGTGCTGATCAATCTGGCAGGGAATGCCATCAAGTTCACGGCCCGTGGTGAGGTGATCGTCAGGATTGCAGTCGAAAGCCTGAACGCGCAGGCCACCACGCTACGCTTCTCGGTGGTCGACACCGGCATCGGCATCCCTCCCGACAAGCTGGAGCACGTTTTTGAAGATTTCTCGCAGGCCGAAGGCTCCACGTCGCGCAAATATGGCGGCACCGGTCTGGGACTGTCGATCTCCAGAAAACTGGTCGCCTTGATGGGTGGCAACCTGCAAGTCCGCAGCGTGCAGGGACAAGGCAGCACATTCACCTTTGCCGTTCCCTTCACCGTGCTACCCGTTCAACCCGAACGCAATCCGGCGTTGGATACCGCGATGGAGGGACTCCAGGTGCTGATCGTGGATGACAACCCGGTGGCACGTGATCTGATGGCCCACATGGCCCAGACCTGGGGTTGGAACGTCGAAACTGCCGCCAGCGGCGAACGGGCTGTCGAACTCACCCGTTTGCGGCTCGCAGCCGACAAGAACGCCAGCCTGGATGTCGTGCTGCTGGATTGGTTCATGCCGGGCGGCATGGATGGCTGGGAGACACTGCACGCGTTGCGCGCGTTGCTGCAAGACCGAAAATTGCCCCTGTACATCATGGTCACTGCCCATGGCCGCGACGACCTGGCCAGCCGCTCAGCGGAAGAACAAGCTTTGCTCAACGGTTTTCTTGTCAAGCCGATCACGTCTTCCATGCTGTTCGATACCGTGGCCAATGCCAAGGGAGGACGGCCCAACGTCCGCATGCGCAACCGGGCAGGCGACACGACCAAAGCCCGCTTGCAAGGCCTGCGCATCCTGGTGGCCGAAGACAACCTGATCAACCAGCAGGTGGCCCGCGAGCTGTTGAGCGCCGAAGGTGCCGAAGTCGAATTGGCCATCAATGGGAAAGTTTGCGTGGAAACACTCCAGCGGAACGATGGGCAGCACGGTTTTGATGTGGTGCTGATGGACTTGCAGATGCCGGAAATGGATGGATTCACTGCCACCCGAACCATCCGTGAAACACTGGACCTGAAAGATTTGCCGATCATTGCGATGACAGCCAACGCCATGGCCTCGGACAGGGAGGCGTGTATCGCTGCCGGCATGGACGACCACGTTGGAAAGCCGTTTGACCTGGAGCATCTGGTGCAGGTCATCCTGACCCGTACTTTGCGCATGCAGCGCTCCATGGCGTACACCCACAACACCGGGGACAGCAATCGCATGTCCCCCCCCAGCGAATCACCAGGCACTCCAATACAGGCAGAGACGGGCACAGCCCTCATCCAGTCGGCCACCGCCGTGAACATGCAGGCGGCGCTGGAACGGCTGGGTGGTAACCGCACGCTGTACCGCAATATTCTGCAGTCCTATCTGGTGGATGCCGCCGACTACCCCAATCAATTGGACCGTCTACTGGGCGCTGACGATAGCGTGGCAGCGGCGCGGCTTCTGCACACGGTGAAAGGATTGTCTTCGACCGTGGGAGCGGTGGGCGTGGCCATGATTGCCAAATCGATGGAGGAGATCTTGCAGGGAACGCACGCATTCTCCGCACTCAAACTCCGCAAGGAGTTTCGTACCGCCATGGAAAGCGTGGTCCAGCAGCTGACCGCGATTTCCAATGAGCTGGCGGCCGATGTCGATGCCAGCGTCCGTCCCGTGGAAGTGCCGACGGCCAACTTTGAACATACGCTGGAGCGGCTTCGTCGACTCGACGATTTGCTACAGCAGTCCGATATGGAGGCCCTGCAGGTGCATGCGGAACTGATGCAAATGCCTTCGCGTGAATTGGACATGGTCAGCGGCCTCGACGAAGCCATGGCAGCGCTGGATTTCGATCTGGCCCACAAACGCTGCGCAGCGCTGATCGAGGCAATGCAGCACAAGCTGGCCGTTACCTGACTGCGCATTTCCCCCTGGGCGCCAGCTCAATGCCAGGGTGGGCTTGCCTACAATGCCTGTATGTCAATTCCCCAAACATTCATTCAGGAGCTGGTCGCACGGGCGGATGTGGTGGAAGTGGTGGGACGCTATGTGGCCCTCAAAAAAGGCGGGGCCAATTTCATGGGCCTGTGCCCTTTCCACGGGGAAAAGTCACCATCGTTCTCGGTCAGTCCATCCAAACAGTTTTACCACTGCTTTGGGTGTGGGAAAAATGGCAACGTCATTGGTTTCCTGATGGAACACAACGGCATGAGCTTTGTCGAGGCGGTGCAGGACCTGGCCCAGCAATACGGCATGCAGGTGCCGCGTGAAGACGCCAGCCCCCAGGACCGTGCCCGTGCCCAGGAACAAAAGCAGAAGCAACTGACGCTCACCGAACTGCTGGAAAAGGCCGGTAAGGCCTACAAGAAACACCTCAAAGCATCGCCCAAAGCCATTGCCTACCTCAAGGGCCGGGGCCTGACCGGTGAAATCGCCCAGCGCTTTGGCCTGGGTTATGCCCCGGAAGGCTGGCGAGCGCTGGCCAGCGTGTTCCCGCACTACGACGATGCCCAGTTGGTGGAATGCGGGCTGGTCATTGCCAGCGCCGAAGAAGGCCAAGACAGTGAGAAGCGCTACGACCGTTTCCGTGACCGCATCATGTTCCCCATCCGCAATGTGAAAGGGGAATGCATTGGTTTTGGTGGTCGCGTTTTGGGGGACGAAAAGCCCAAGTACCTGAATTCGCCGGAAACACCGGTTTTCAGCAAAGGCCGGGAGCTCTATGGACTGTTCGAGGCGCGCCAGTCACTGCGTGAAGCCGGCTATGTGCTGGTGACCGAAGGCTACATGGACGTGGTCGCCCTGGCCCAATGGGGCTTTCCCAATGCGGTCGCAACACTGGGCACGGCCTGCACCAACGAACATGTGCAAAAGCTGTTCCGTTACACCGAATCAGTGGTGTTCAGCTTTGACGGCGACAGCGCGGGCCGGCGTGCGGCACGCAAGGCCCTGGACGGCGCGATTCCCTTTGCCAGCGACACTCGCTCCATCAAGTTCCTGTTCCTGCCGCCAGAACACGACCCCGACAGCTTCATTCGCACCCACGGCAAGGAGGCTTTTTCAGCCTACGTAGCAGGCGCCACACCCTTGAGCCGATTCCTGATCGACACCGCCCGCGAAGGCTGCGCACTGGCCAGTGCCGAAGGACGCGCCAAACTGGCCAGCCAGGCCCATCCCTTGTGGAGCGCCCTGCCACCTGGGGCACTCAAGCTGCAATTGCTGGCCGAAATTGCCGACCTGGTGCAATTGAGTACACGCGAACTCCAGTCGGTCTGGGATCCGTCACTGGCAGCACGGGAAAAGGCCCCCCAACGCAAACGCAAGTTGGATGCAGACACGCCATTCGCATCCCCTGGCCGCACTGTTCCACGCCATGTGGGGCCGTCCGTGGGTGCTCGCACTCCACGCAGTCGTGGCGGCACGGTATCGCGCGCCGAAGTGGTTTGCAAGACACTGGCGCAATGGCCTGCGCTGTGGAACCAGCTGACCAACGAGGACCATGCCATGCTGTGCGCACAGACTGCACCCTATGGCCCGTTCTATGTCTGGCTGGAAAACGAAGTGCTCCACCATGGCGTACTGGCGGGTAACGCGTTGCTGCAGGCGCTCCCTCCCGACAGCGTCTTCACCCCCACCATCCTGGCCTTAGACATGCCTGCTCCGGCGACAACCACCGCCCCCCCCGCCGATGCGCACACCGAGTTGCGCGATGTGCTCAACCGCATGCTGATCGAACGCATCAAGGAACAGGAGACCGAGGCCATTGAGGCATCTGGCCACGACCCGGAGGCATTGGCGCGCTACCGGGGGCTGCAGACACGGCGGCGCCAACTGGAGTTGCTGGTGGCGCAAGCGGTCCAATCGGCCCGCTGAGGGTGTTTCTGCGCAATCTGACAGCAACCCCGCTATAATGGACAGCTTCGGCAAGCGCGACAGCAACACCTCCGGGTCCGGCCATTCGATGACATCAGCTCACTCGGCCACCGCAAGGACTGCACTCCAAATGATCGCCCTCCCCTCTTGCCACCCGGTCCCCCTTCGCCTCTTGTGCTGACTGCTCGCTTTGTGCGCAGCGGAAAGCTCCGATTTGTTTCCCGTTTTGTTGTCAAAGGTTGTTCATGCCCGCACAGAAAGCCGTGAAGTCAGTCCAGTCAGCCGCCAAGTCCGATAAAAAAGAGAAAGCCAGCCCCGTGCCCGCATCCAAAGCCCCCGCAAAATCCAAAGCCGCACTGCTCAAAGAAGCCGCCGACGCCCTGTTGGCCGCAGACTCTCCTGCCAAGAAAAAACCCGGCCGTCCGCCCAAGAGCGCTGCAGCCGAGTCCGAGTCCCCAGCAGCACCCAAGGCCGCAGCGGGTGCCAAGCGCGGACGCAAGCCCAAGGCAGGTAAAGAAGAGTCGGCGTCCGACGACATGGACCTGTCGGACATTGAAGCGGATTTGGCAGGTGAGGAAGAGCCTGCGGCAGCCGCTTCGCCGACAGGCGAAAAAGTCAAGCCTCTGCGCATGAAGATCAGCAAGGCCAAGGAACGCGCCTTGATGAAGGAGTTTGGTCTGGACGAGACCGTGCTGACCGAAGAAGAATTGGTCAAGCGCCGGGTTCGCCTCAAGACCCTGATCAAGCTGGGCAAGACCCGCGGCTACCTGACCCACGCCGAGATTTCCGACCACTTGCCCGACAAGCTGGTCGATGCCGAGACACTAGAAGTCGTGATCTCCATGCTCAATGACATGGGCGTGGCGGTCTACGAACAAACACCCGATGCCGAGACCCTGCTGCTGAACAACAACAGCGCCACCACGACCGAGGAAGAAGCCGAAGAAGAGGCCGAAGCCGCGCTGTCCACCGTGGACAGCGAATTCGGCCGCACCACCGATCCGGTGCGCATGTACATGCGCGAAATGGGCACCGTGGAGCTGCTGACCCGTGAAGGCGAAATCGAGATTGCCAAACGCATCGAAGGCGGCCTGATGGCGATGATGGAGGCGATTTCCAACTCGCCTGCCACCATTGCCGCCATCCTGGCCATGGGTGAAGAAATTCGCGAAGGCAAGGTCGTCATCACGACCATCGTTGACGGTTTTTCCAACCCCAACGAGGCCGACGACTATGTGGCCGAAGAAGACTTCGACGAATTCGACGAAGCCGATGACGACGACGGCAAGGGCGGCTCCAAGGCCCTGACCAAGAAACTCGAAGAGCTGAAGAAGCAGGCACTGGAGCGTTTTGACCGCCTGCGCGAACTGTTCGAGAAGGTGCACAAGGTCTACGACAAGGAAGGCTATGGCACGCCCGCCTACGTAAAGGCTCAGAAAGCCCTGTCCGAAGAGCTGATGACCATCCGCTTCACCGCCAAGGCCATTGAGCGCCTGTGCGACATGGTGCGCGGCCAGGTAGACGACATCCGCAAGAAGGAACGCGAACTGCGCCGCATCATTGTCGACAAATGCGGCTACCCGCAGGAACAGTTCATTGCCGAATTCAGCGGCCGCGACAAGGCCGGCAACCGCGTGGCCTCGAACCTGCTGAACCTCAAGTGGATTGAAAAGCAAGCCGCTTCGGACAAGAAGTGGGCGGCCGTCATGGGCCGCAACATTCCGCCGGTGCAGGACCTGCAGCAAAAGCTGATCGACCTGCAAGCCGCCGTGGTGGTGCCACTGGACGAACTCAAGGACATCAACAAGCGCATGAACGCCGGCGAATACGCCTCGCGAGCTGCCAAGAAGGAGATGATCGAGGCCAACCTGCGCCTGGTGATCTCCATCGCCAAGAAGTACACCAACCGCGGTCTGCAATTCCTGGACCTTATTCAAGAGGGCAACATCGGCCTGATGAAGGCCGTGGACAAGTTCGAATACCGCCGCGGCTACAAATTCTCTACCTACGCCACCTGGTGGATCCGCCAGGCCATTACCCGCTCCATCGCGGACCAGGCACGCACCATCCGCATCCCGGTGCACATGATCGAGACCATCAATAAGATGAACCGCATCAGCCGCCAGCACCTGCAGGAGTTCGGCTTCGAGCCCGACGCCTCGGTGCTCGCGGAGAAGATGGACATTCCGGAGGACAAGATCCGCAAGATCATGAAGATCGCCAAGGAACCGATCTCCATGGAAACACCCATCGGCGACGACGACGACAGCCACCTGGGCGACTTCATCGAAGACAGCGCGAACACTGCACCGGTGGAAGCCGCCATGCAGGCCGGCCTGCGCGACGTCGTCAAGGACATCCTGGACAGCCTGACACCGCGCGAAGCCAAGGTGCTGCGCATGCGCTTCGGTATAGAAATGACGTCCGACCACACATTGGAAGAAGTGGGCAAGCAGTTCGACGTGACGCGCGAGCGCATCCGCCAAATCGAGGCCAAGGCACTGCGCAAGCTCAAGCACCCCAGCCGCTCCGACAAACTGCGCAGCTTCACTGACTCCTTGTGATCAAATTGGTTGCTAGCCCGCATGAAATATGCGGGAGCAGCTATATTTTTTGAAGCAAAATCCTCTATGGCCGACACCCCTGCCTACAAGCTCGCCGGCGTCATGGGCTGGCCAGTCGCCCATTCGCGCTCCCCGCTGATCCACAACCACTGGATCGCAGAGTACGGTCTCGCAGGCGCCTACGTCTTGCTGCCGGTGCAACCCAGCCAGCTCGAAACCGCATTGCGGGGTCTGCCCGCCCTGGGGTTCGCCGGGTGCAACCTGACCATTCCGCACAAGGTGGAAGTCATGCGCTGGCTCGACAGCGTGGACGCCCAGGCACGGCGCATCGGCGCGGTCAACACCATCGTAGTGGCGCCAGACGGCTCCCTGCAGGGACGCAATACCGATGCCTTTGGCTTCATTGAAAGCTTGCACCAGGAGCACCCCCAGTGGCGTGCCAGCACAGGCCCGGCCTGCGTCATCGGCGCCGGCGGGGCTGCACGCGCCATCCTGTGCGCCTTGCTCGACGACGGTGCCCCCAGTATTCGCCTGTGCAACCGCAGCGCGGCCAAGGCACAGGACATGGCGCAGGAGTTTGGTCCCCGGGTGCAGGCTGTGCCCTGGGAGGAACGCCATGGGGCACTCGAAGGTGCGAATGTGCTGGTCAACACCACCAACCAAGGGATGCATGGCCAGCAGGCCTTGGACTTGGTCTTGGACGCCTTACCCGTGAGTGCACTGGTGGCCGACATCATTTATGTGCCTTTGGAAACACCACTGCTGGCATCTGCCAAAGCCCATGGCAACCCCACCATCCACGGCCTGGGCATGCTCCTGCACCAGGCGCGTCCGGCCTTCGAGGCCTGGTTTGGCGTGCGTCCAGAAGTATCCCCCGCCTTGATGCACAAGGCCTTGGCCAGCCTCTGACAGCAAACTATTCGGTAGTTTTACCGCTGCGCTGCTGCACAAAAGCGAAGGCAAATTTCAAGGACTCGTCCAAGGACAGCTCAATGGCATGGCGCTCCTGCTCGGTCAGGTAAAACATCATGTCCACATCGTGGCGCACATAACGTGCAGGCAGGCGGTTGAGCGCCACACAGGCCACATCCGCCAGCATTTCCGCCGTCAGACCGGGATAATCGACGGCTTGACGAGCGACCTCCTCAAAAACCAGTCGCTCGTAGTAGTTGTGAACTTGCTCGAATGTGTACACCATACAGTGGCCTGTGCTCGGTTGATTGAAGCTGTCGGGGATGAAACTTAGCACCGTCGATTTGCCATGGCAAGCGCTTTCCTGCAAAGTTCCAAAAAAAATCCTAGCTATGAAACTAGTAGCAACGGACAAAGTAGGCTATAGTCTGCGCCGAAACAACAGGTTCGCACAAACCCGCTTTGTCACCTGGAAAAGCATGTTATCCTGCGTCCGATTGAGGAGAGGTTTTGAGAATGAGCGCAAAAGAAACCGCAGCCATGGGGCAACTATTGGGTCTGCTGGAAGCACGGTATGCCATCCGCGTTTTGTGGGCCCTGCGTGATGGCCATGGCCAAACTTTCCGCCTGCTGCAAGACAGCGTAGGTGGAATCACCCCCAACACCCTCAACACCCGTATCAAAGAACTGCGTGAGGCCGGCCTCATGGGCCACGGCAACGACGGCTATGCCCTCACCAGCACAGGTGCAGACCTTCTTAAGCGCATGGGTGACTTGCAGGCATTTGCCACCAAATGGGCAAATGCCCAGTCGAAAAAGGCCAAGTAAGCAATTTCGCTGTCATGCACAGGGACAGGCTCTTGGCCTGTCTTTTTTTTTGCTGCGGCATAATTTGCGCTTTACCGACCAGCTCCGCCCTGCGTACTCTGCGTCGTACTCCCCAGAAATCAAAGGACTCCCCATGAACACCACCCCCACCGGCCTCCAGTACGAAGACAGCACCGTCGGCGAAGGCGCCGTGGCCACTGCAGGACAACGCGTCACAGTCCATTACACCGGTTGGCTCTATAACAATGGTGAACAGGGTGCCAAGTTTGACTCGAGCAAAGACCGCAACGATCCGTTCGTGTTTCACCTGGGCGCTGGCATGGTGATCAAAGGCTGGGACGAAGGTGTGGCTGGCATGCAGGTCGGTGGCAAGCGCACCCTGATCATCCCCGCCGCCCTGGGCTACGGCGCCCGCGGTGCCGGTGGTGTCATCCCCCCCAACGCCACGCTGAAATTCGACGTGGAACTGCTGGCTGTCGCTGGCTGAGCCAAATTTCGATTGCGGGGCTGATCCACCCCCTTGAACTTTCTTCTATCCGCCCCATCTAGGGGCGGTTTACTTTTTTCATCCCTCACACGCACATGTCTGACTCCACCAATACGTCTCCCGAAGCTGGGACGGAAGCGACCGCCACCCAGGACACGTCAACCCCAGAAGCGCAAGCCCCCCAAGAACTTACGATCGACGTGCTGCAGGCCGAGTTGGACAACCTCAAGGTTAAAAACGCCGACTTGGCCGACCAGTTCCTGCGGGCCAAGGCCGACACCGAGAATGCACGCCGCCGCGCCGAAGACGAAATTGCCAAGGCCCGCAAGTTCGCGCTGGAAAGCTTTGCCGAGAGCCTGCTGCCCGTGGCCGACAGCCTGGAAGCCGGTCTGGCCATCAAGGACGCCACCCCCGAGCAGATCCGCGAAGGCGCCGAGGCCACGCTGCGCCAGTTGATCGCTGCCTTGGAACGCAACAAGGTCGTCGCCATCAACCCCGCTGGCGCCAAGTTCGACCCGCACCAGCATCAGGCCATCAGCATGGTGCCCAGCGAACAAGACGCCAATACCGTGGTGGCCGTGCTGCAAAAGGGCTACACCATTGCCGAACGTGTGCTGCGTCCGGCCCTGGTGACGGTTGCCGCCCCCAAGTAAAGGCCATCCGGCAGCTGTGACGGCCGCGTAGGCAACCCTGCTGAAAACAGGGTCTTGAAACCGGCGCCACCGACCACACCTGCCATCCATTCAGTTTTTGAGAAATACAAGGAGTTCATCATGGGAAAAATCATCGGTATTGACTTGGGCACCACCAACAGCTGCGTGGCCATCATGGAAGGCAACTCGCCCAAAGTGATCGAAAACGCCGAAGGCGCCCGTACCACACCGTCCATCATTGCCTACCAGGAAGACGGGGAAGTGCTGGTCGGCGCCTCGGCCAAGCGCCAGGCCGTTACCAACCCGAAGAACACGCTGTACGCAGTGAAGCGCCTGATCGGCCGCAAGTTCACCGAGAAGGAAGTGCAGAAGGACATCGACCTGATGCCTTACACCATTGCCGCTGCCGACAACGGTGACGCCTGGGTGCAAGTGCGTGGCAACAAGCTGGCCCCCCAACAGGTCAGCGCCGACGTGCTGCGCAAGATGAAGAAGACCGCCGAGGACTACCTGGGCGAAGCTGTGACCGAAGCCGTGATCACCGTGCCCGCCTACTTCAACGACGCCCAGCGCCAGGCCACCAAGGACGCTGGTCGCATTGCCGGTCTGGATGTCAAGCGCATCATCAACGAACCCACCGCCGCGGCCCTGGCCTTCGGCCTGGACAAGAACGAGAAGGGTGACCGCAAGATCGCCGTGTACGACCTGGGCGGCGGTACTTTCGACATCTCCATCATCGAGATCGCCGACGTCGATGGCGAAAAGCAGTTCGAAGTACTGTCCACCAACGGCGACACTTTCCTGGGCGGCGAAGACTTCGACCAGCGCGTGATCGACTTCATCATCGGTGAATTCAAGAAAGAGCAAGGCGTGGACCTGTCCAAGGACGTGCTGGCCCTGCAACGCCTCAAGGAAGCCGCTGAAAAGGCCAAGATCGAACTGTCTTCGAGTGCCCAGACCGACATCAACCTGCCCTACATCACCGCCGACGCCACCGGCCCCAAGCACCTGAACGTCAAGCTGACCCGCGCCAAGCTGGAAAGCTTGGTCGACGAACTGATCGAGCGCACCATCGCCCCCTGCCGCACTGCCATGAAGGACGCTGGCGTTTCCGCTTCCGACATCCATGACGTGATCCTGGTCGGCGGCATGACCCGCATGCCCAAGGTGCAGGAAAAGGTCAAGGAACTGTTCGGCAAGGAGCCACGCAAGGACGTGAACCCCGACGAAGCCGTGGCCGTGGGTGCCGCCATCCAGGGCCAGGTGCTCTCCGGTGACCGCAAGGACGTGCTGCTGCTGGACGTGACCCCCCTGTCCCTGGGTATCGAAACCCTGGGCGGTGTCATGACCAAGATGATCAGCAAGAACACCACCATCCCGACCAAGTTCGCGCAGACCTTCTCCACCGCCGACGACAACCAGCCTGCCGTGACCATCAAGGTGTTCCAGGGCGAGCGTGAAATCGCCGCGGCCAACAAGATGCTGGGCGAATTCAACCTCGAAGGCATCCCGCCCGCAGCCCGTGGCGTGCCCCAGATCGAAGTGTCCTTCGACATCGACGCCAACGGCATCCTGCACGTGGGCGCCAAGGACAAGGGTACCGGCAAGGAAAACAAGATCACCATCAAGGCCAACTCGGGTCTGACCGAAGCCGAGATCCAGCAGATGGTGAAGGACGCCGAACTGAATGCCGCCGACGACAAGAAGAAGCTCGAACTGGTACAGGCCCGCAACACCGGCGAAGCCACCGTGCACAGCGTCAAGAAGAGCCTGACCGAGTACGGCGACAAGCTCGAAGCCGGCGAAAAGGAAAAGATCGAAGCTGCGATCAAGGAACTGGAAGAAGCCCTCAAGGGTGACGACAAGGCCGCGATCGAAGCCAAGACCGAAGCCCTGGGCACTGCCGGCCAGAAACTGGGCGAGAAGATGTACGCCGACATGCAGGCCCAGCAAGCCGCTGCCGGTGGCGCCGCAGGTGCCGAACACGCCGACGCCCATCAGCAAGCCAGCGCCAAGCCGGCCGACGACAACGTGGTCGACGCCGAAGTCAAGGAAGTGAAGAAAGACTAAGTTCGCCTGCGCGCGCAGCGCACGACGGCCGCGTTGGACACCGCAGGTGACTCAACGCGGCTTTTGTGTTCCAACCAGGGCTTGAAGCACCATGGCCAAAAGAGACTACTACGAAATCCTCGGCGTACCCAAGAACGCATCGGAAGAAGATATCAAGAAGGCCTACCGCAAGCTGGCCATGAAGCACCACCCGGATCGCAACCAGGGGGATGCCGCCAAAGCTGCGGAAGAGAAGTTCAAGGAGGCCAAAGAGGCCTACGAGATGCTGTCCGACGCGCAGAAGCGTGCCGCATACGACCAGTATGGCCACGCCGGCGTCGACCCGAACCGCGGCATGGGTGGCGGTGCCGAAGGCTATGGCGGCTTTGCCGAAGCCTTTGGCGACATCTTCGGTGACATGTTCGGCCAGCAACGCGGCGGCCGCTCCGGTGGAGGACGCCAGGTCTACCGCGGCAGCGACCTGTCCTACGCCATGGAAGTCACGCTGGAAGAGGCAGCCAAGGGCAAGGACGCCCAGATCCGCATTCCGAGCTGGGAAAACTGCGACAACTGCAAGGGCACAGGCGCCAAGCCTGGCACCCAGGTCAAGACCTGCGGCACCTGCAACGGTGCCGGTGCGGTACAGATGCGCCAGGGCTTCTTCAGCGTCCAGCAGACCTGCCCCACCTGCCGCGGCTCCGGCAAGGTCATTCCCGAGCCTTGCACCAGTTGCCACGGCCAGGGCAAGATCAAGCGCCAGAAAACGCTGGAAGTCAAGATTCCGGCGGGTATCGACGGCGGCATGCGCATCCGCAGCGCAGGCAATGGCGAACCCGGCACCAATGGCGGCCCGGCCGGTGACCTGTACATCGAGATCCGGCTCAAGAAGCACGACATCTTCGAGCGCGACGGCGACGACCTGCACTGCTCCGTGCCCATCAGCATGGTCACGGCGGCCCTGGGTGGTGAAATCGAAGTACCAACCCTGGCCGGCAAGGCCGCAATCGACATTCCCGAAGGCACCCAGACCGGCAAGCAGTTCCGCCTGCGTGGCAAGGGTATCAAGGGCGTGCGTTCCAGCTACCCCGGCGACCTGTACTGCCACATCACGGTGGAAACGCCAGTGAAGCTCAGCGAACACCAGCGCCGCCTGCTGCGCGAGCTTGACGAGTCGTTCAAGAAGGGCGGCAGCAAGCATTCGCCCAGCGGCGACAGCTGGACCGACCGCCTGAAGAACATCTTCAGCTAAGGCGCCACCCGCGCCCTTTCAAGCCGCCCCGTGCACCGCACCGGGCGGCTTTTTCGTTCTGGCATGATGAACCACCAAGGAGAAGCAGCCATGAGCGTGAACATTACCTTTCTCGGTGCCGCCAACACCGTCACCGGCTCCAAGTACATGGTGCAACACGGGGACGAACGCGTGCTGGTGGACTGCGGTCTGTTCCAGGGCTACAAGCAGCTGCGCCTGCGCAACCGCACGCCCCTGCCGGTGCCGCCGGACCGCATCGGCGCCGTCATCCTGACCCATGCCCACCTGGACCACAGCGGCTACCTGCCGCTGCTGGCCAAGGAAGGTTTCGAAGGCAAGGTGTACGCCAGCACCGGCACCCGCGACCTGTGCAAGATTCTTTTGCCCGACAGCGGCCACATCCAGGAAGAAGACGCGCTCTTTGCCAACCGCCATGAATTCTCCAAACACAACCCCGCCCTGCCGCTGTACACGCGCAAGGATGCACTCGACTGCCTGCCACTGATCAAGGCAGTGGATCTGCACAAGACCTACCAACCCTTGCCCGGCTGGAAATTCACCCTGTTCAGCGCCGGGCACATACTGGGCGCCTGCAGTGTGCTGCTGGAAGTGGCGGGGCGGCGCATTTTGTTCTCGGGCGACCTGGGGCGGCCCAACGACATGCTGATGAACCCACCCGAGACGCCACCGGCCGCTGATACCGTGCTCATCGAATCGACCTACGGCAACCGCGAGCACCCGCACGAGGACATCACCCGCGAGCTGGGCGTGGCCCTCAAACGCCTGGCGGCACGTGGTGGCATTGCCGTGGTGCCGGTGTTTGCAGTGGGGCGTGCCCAGGCTCTGATCCACGCCATAGCCCAGCTCAAGCTGGATGGCAGCATCCCCAAGCACTTGCCGGTGTTCCTGGACAGCCCGATGGCCGTGCACACCACGGCCCTGTTTGAAAAGCACATGGGCGAGCACCGGCTCAACAAGGCCCAGGCCCACGCCCTGACCCACAGCGTGACCATGGTCAACAGCACCGATGAATCCAAGGCCCTGGCGTCGCGCCACGGTCCCATGGTGATCCTGTCGGCCAGTGGCATGGCCACCGGCGGGCGCGTGCTGCACCACCTGGCGCACCACGCGGGCAAGCACCAGAACATGGTCATCCTGACCGGCTACCAGGCCCCGGGCACGCGCGGTGCCACCCTGGCCGCGGGTGCGCGCAGTCTGCGCATCCACGGCCGCGATGTCGAGGTCAATGCCGAGGTGGTGCAACTGGAATCGGCCTCGGCCCACGCCGATGCCGACCAGTTGCTGGACTGGCTGCGCGCCCTGCCCCAGGCACCGCGCCAGGTCTATGTGGTGCATGGCGAGGCCGAGGCGGCCGACACCCTGCGCAGCCGCATCGAACGCGAACTCAAGATGCGTGCCATGGTGCCCGAGCATGGCTCGGTCTGGCCCTGCTGACTCCGCGAAAACCCTAGGTTCGCAAACCCACGTCACCCCGTGCCACGGCAACAGGCCCTGTCTATACTGAACCTCAAACAACGAGGAGATCGACATGGCCTTTTTCCGGCACGCTGCCATCGCTGCGGCATGGCTGTTTATCAGCGCAACCGCCCAGGCGTTGACACCATCCGAACAAATCCTGGAGCAGTTCATCGACGCCAAGGACGGCAGTGTCATCACCCTGCCCGCGGGCCGCTTTGAATTCAATACCACCCTGTCGATCTCAGCCAATAACGTCACGATCAAGGGTGCGGGCATGGACAAGACCGTACTCTCGTTCAAGGACCAGAACACCGGCAACGGCATCGACGCCACCGGCAAGCACCTGAAGTTTGAAGACTTCGCCATCCTCGACAGCAAGGCCGATGGCCTGAAGGTGCAGAACTGCGAAGACCTGGTGATCCGGCGCGTGTCGGTCGACTGGAGCGGGCCACCGAAGGAGACCAATGGTGGCTACGGCCTGTACCCCGTGGCCTGCAAGCGCGTGCTGGTGGAAGACAGCGTCATCCGCGGCGCCTCCGACTCGGGCCTGTACGTGGGCCAGACCGAAGACATCGTGCTGCGCCGTAACCGCGTGACCGAAAACGTGGCAGGCATCGAAATCGAGAACTCGCTGCGCGCCGATGTCTACGACAACGATGCCTATGCCAATACCGGTGGCATCCTGGTGTTTTCCATGCCCGACCTGCCCGTCATTCAGAACGGCGCGGGAACGCGCGTGTTCAACAACCGCATCCGCAACAACAACACGCCCAACTTTGCCGGCAAGGGCAATATCGTGGGACTGGTGCCGGCGGGCACCGGGGTCATGATCCTGGCCAACCGCGATGTCGAGGTCTTTGGCAACACCATCGAGAACCACCAGTCGGCCAGCATCATCGTGACCAGCTTCTATGCATCCGAGCGTCCCATCAAGGACCCGAACTACGAGGCCCAGGCCCGCAACACCTACATCCACGACAACGTGATGCTCAACGCTGGCTACGAGCCCGCGGGCATCATTGCCGAGATCAAGGACGGCGCCTGGTGGGCCGGTGTCAATTTCAAACGCATGCCCCATGTACTGCACGACGGCATCAAGGCCGGCAAGATCCAGGACATTGCCGAGCTGAACCTGTGCTTCAAGGCCAACCAGATGTCCCAGCCACAAGACGCCTTTGCCAACCTGGACCTGGAAGCCGCAGGTACCCTCAAGGCCCTGGTGCGCTGGTGGAAGCCGCGGGCCTACAGTACGATTCCTGCAGCACACGACTGCAGCCTGCCCCCGCTGCCCGCCGTCACGGCAGTGAGCGCTGCAAACTGAGCATGCGCTGGCTTCTGGCTACCTGGCGCTGTGCCATATTGGTTGGCGCCCTCGTCGGCGCTTGGGCCCAGGCTGCAACCGCCCTGCCTGATCAGCTCGATGCCTACGGCGTGCTGCGCAGTGACGGCAAACAACTCACCCTGCGTGGCAACACCCTGGTCTACAGCCTGGCCTCGCCGCTGTTCACCGACTACGCGCTCAAGTTCCGCACCATCACTGTTCCCCCGGGCGCCAAGGTGGGCTACCGTGCCGACGGTGTACTGGACTTCCCAGTGGGCACGGTCATCAGCAAGACCTTTTTCTACGCCAAGGACCCGCAGAAACCGGGCGGCTGGGTGCAAGGCATGGCGCCCATTGGCGAGAGCATCGACCTTGCAAAATACCAGTTGGTCGAGACCCGCATCCTGCAACGCGATGCGGATGGCAACTGGCTGGCCAACGCCTACGTCTGGAACGAGGCCCAGACGGCGGCCACGCTGCGCCGCATTGGCCAGAGCATTCCGGCACAACTGCGCGACCAGGCCTCCGGCCAGACCCAGAGCTTTGACTACGGCGTGCCCAATGCCCGCCAGTGCCAGACCTGCCATGCGGTGAACGCCACAGTGGGGCAAGCCGGCATCCAGCCCATCGGGCCGACTGCGCGCTTTCTGAACCACCCGTACACCTACGACGACCTCACGCAGAACCAACTAGAGCGCATGGCGG
Organism: Rhodoferax sp.; assembly: GCA_008015235.1. Lineage (GTDB taxonomy): Bacteria > Pseudomonadota > Gammaproteobacteria > Burkholderiales > Burkholderiaceae_C > Allorhodoferax. The sequence goes on from SSFF01000002.1 coordinate 45,998, forward strand.
CGATGGGTCTGCTCGACGGCCTGCCTGCCAATGCTTCCGAGCGCCCGCGCCCGGTGGCCTATGCCGACCCGCAGTCGGCCAGCCTGGAGCAGCGTGCCAGGGCCTACCTGGAAATCAATTGCGCCCACTGCCACCATGCCCTCGGCGATGCGCGCCAAAGCGGCCTGTTCACCACCCTACAGGCCAGCGGCAGCAGCCTGGGCCTGTGCAAGCAGCACGTGGCCGCCGGTTCGGGCGGCGCCAACATGACCTACGACATCGTGCCCGGCAAACCCCTGCAAAGCCTGCTGGTGCACCGCATGGAGGCCACCAGCGGCCAGGCCATGATGCCGCGCGTGGGCCGCAGCCTGGTGGACGCCGAGGGCGTGGCCCTGATCAAGGCCTGGATCAGCAGCATCAGTGGCAACTGCAGCGCCCACTAGGGCATGGCATCCGCTATTACTTTGCTAGCTGCTCACGCATACTTCATGCGGGCCAGAGGCCAATTTCGCATGTAACCAAGCCCGAACGGGCTGGTTCCATCAGAACCGGGTGAGCACCCGGTAGGTCAGCTTGGTGCTGCCCTGGGCAGGGACACTGACGCTCCAGTTCGCGAGGTTGGCCGCCGCCTTGGTGTGCGGCTGGCTGCTGGCGGTCATCTGCCAGTCGCCGGGAATGGGCTCCTGCACCGTCACCTGCACGGCTTCGTCCTTGGCGTTCTTCAGCACAATCTCGTAGGCGGTATCAAAGGCATAGCCCTTGCGGTTGTCGTTCGATACCTGGCGGAAATCGGTCTGGCGTTTGTCGGCCGTCACGTCGAAGGCCTCACCGAGTTTGAGGCGCACTTTCTCGTTCTTGGGCGTGTGGTCGATGCGGTCTTCGCCGATGAACTGGGCATTGCCCGACTTGTCCTTCTTGTAGACCCGCACCACACCCTTGGGCAACGGCAACCCCAGGCGCGCAGACTCCTTGTTGTCGAACTCCACGAACACACCAACCTTGAGCTTCTTGCCCAACTCCCCGGCCTGCGACTGGTAGTAGTACTCGCTGCCGCGCAAGACCATCTCCTTGCGCACCGGCACCCCGGTGCCCGACAGCAGCGCCACCTGCTTGGTCTGGTTCTCGGCAATGGTGGTGGGCCGGGCCAGGGTATACAGGTGGTACTCGAACAGCCCTTCTTCGGCCATATCGTTGGACACCTTGGCCATGGCGGGTGCGGCCATGGCCAAGGCGCGCGGTGCTGCCTGCATTTCCTGCTGCACCCGGTTCACATCCCCCGCCACCAGCTGCAAGCGCGCATTGCGGTAACTGGCACCGCTGGTGTTGGTCAGGGTCACCCAGCCCGAGATGTCGAGCACATCGTCCTTGGGGCCGAGTTCCACCACGTAGTCGGCACGCCAGCCCAGGCCAGAGGTCAGGTAGCTCAGCTCCACATCCTGTGTTTGGGGCTGGCTGTTGTCCAGGGTCATGACCAATGTGGGGCGGTCGCGCAGGTTGGCCGGTACATCGCCGTAGACGATGCGCCCCGGCACCCCGGTCTCGATGCGGTTGCCCACCTTGAGCACCACGCCGTTGTTGGCCGCCAGCACCTGCGCACTTTCCACGGTTTCTGCACCGGTGGTCGGATGGGTGCGCACCACGCTCACGGTCTGACCCACATACTTCTCCAGCAGCTTTTGCGGGCTCAGCAGGTCGAAGTCGAAGTTCTGTTCCAGCACGCGCAGGGCACCGGGGTGGCTCACGCTGCGCAGCAGTGCGGTCTCAGCACGCATGCGGGCACTCACGTCGCGAAAGGCCAGACTACTGGCGCCACCTGCAAGCGTGACCCGGCGCTGGTCTTTCACCAGGGCCAGGTTGTCGTTGTAGATGGTGACGGCGACTTCGCGCTGGTCGGCCAGCGTGGAGCGCTGCTCGGCCGCCTGCGCGTGCGTGGGGGCAGTGAACGCCAGCATGGCCATGGCAGCACACAAAGGGGCCAGTGAAAAAGACGGCATCGTGATTTCCTTGAAAGGTTTGGATGCGTGCAGTCTATGGACTGCACAGCGTTTGATTTCAACGCCCTGACGCGGGCAGCGTTGCAAGGTCTTACAAATCGTAACGACTTCGCAGGGATTGAAACACTTTCCCCGGCGCAGTTTCACTGCTTTTTCACACCCGCGTGCGAACATTGCCGGCAACCACAACAACACCTGGCACCAGACGTTGGACGGGACTTCACCAGGCCGAATACCGTGCGCCATTTCGACCACTTTGCAACCCTGACCACCCACCCGCAGGCGGCGGCCCTGGTACGGGCCCTGGTCGGCCAAACCCTGCAGTTCTTCCACATGCAGGAAGGGGTGCTGCTGCAGACCGTGCGCTCGCACCTGCAAGACCTGGCCGACACCCGCCTGGCCCCTGAAAAAGCGCAAAACCTGCGCTCGGCGATCCAGCTGCTGGGCCAGCAAGGAGCGGCCTTTCGCAAGGCTTTTCTCCAGCAGCTGCCACTGAGCATCCAAGAAGAGGTGGCCACGAGCTTTCCGGCGCTGGAGCCCGCGCGCAAGATCGCTGGCATCGGCGACCTCGACGGCATGAGCCTGAGCCTCATCGACGTGGACGAGGTGCACAAGATCTTGCTGCTCGACCGCATCTGCCAGCGCTTCAACGCCCGTTACGAACCTGGTCTGGAGCCTCTGAACATCCGCCTGGGCGTGCTGCGTGGTGTGGAGAGCACCAGCCTGGCGGACAACCCGTTTCGCCCGCTGGTGTTCGCGCGTGCGTTCCTGCGCGCCTGGGAACAGGGCCCGTTCGACCACGCCGCCACCGAAGACCTGATGGACGCGCTCGAGCCCGACCACTTCCCCGACCTCACCGCCCTCTACACCGACCTCAACTGGACCCTGTCCAGCGCTGGCATCGAAGCGCACAAGGTGCACCGGGTGCGTAAGTCCACCGACGCCGGTCCGGGCCCTTTTGCAGGCAGCAACGCAGCGGCCCACGCCCCCATGGGCGACCGCCCGGCGCAGCCAGCAGGCACAGCTGCGGGTGCGGCCCCCAGGGGGCCGACTGACAGCGCCGCCAGCTCGGCCTGGGCCGCATTGATGCCGGCGGGCCGCAGCATTGCCGCGCAGGCCAAGGCCTTTCTCCAACGCCTGGGTGTTGCCGCCAAGGGCAGTACGGAAGCGGATCTCCCGCCAGCGGATGGCCACACCACAGCCGACCTGCCCGCGGCCGACCCGCAGCTGCTGCACTACCTCGACGCCCTGCAGGCCGGTGGCGGCAGCGTGTCGCACTTCGGCCTCTATGCGCCCGAGGCCGACGGCACCGACAACGTGCTGCGCAAATTGCGTGAGCGCGAGGAAATCCGCCGCGCCCCCGAACCCGACCGGGCCACGGTAGACGTGCTGGCCGAAGTCTTCGACTACGTATTTGCCGACCACGCCATCCCCCTGCAGATGAAAGTCATCCTGGGACGCCTGCAGATTCCCGTACTCAAGGCCGCCATGATCGACCGCGACTTCTTCATGTCGCAGGAGCACCCGGCGCGCAAGCTGGTCGACAGCCTGGCCCACGCCGCAGTCGCCTGGACCCCCGAGCAGGGCGAGCAAGACCCGCTGTACCAGCGCATTGAGCACACGGTGCAGCGCGTGCTCACCGAGTTCGAGGACGACCTGGCGCTGTTCACCGAACTGCTGGCCGAATTCACCGAATTCCTGTTCGAGACCGAGCAGCAGGCTCAGGCCCGCAACGAGCCCGTGGCGCAGCACGAAGTCTCCAAGGAAGCCCTGCAGTCGGCACTGGCCCAGGCCGATGAGCTGGTGCACGCCCGCATCCAGGCCCTGCCCGCTGGCTTGCCGCTGGCCCCGTTCATCACTCCCTTCCTGACCCAGCAATGGCGTGAAGTGATCGCCCGCGCACTCTTGGCCGAAGCCACCGAGCCCGGCGCCTACGCCGCCGCCCTGGCCACCATGGACCAGCTGGTCTGGAGCACCCAGCCCAAGACGTCGTCCGAAGAGCGCCAGCAACTGGTAGCCGTCCTGCCCGAACTGGTGCGTGCACTCAACAGCGCGCTCGACGCCATCCACTGGGACGGCGAAGCCCGCGCCACCTTCACCAAGCGCCTGATCTCCACCCACATGCTGGCGATCCGCATGAAGGCCCCACCGGCACCGGACGCCCACACCGCCAACCGCGAAGCCGAAAGCAGCGACCAGGCCCTGGTGGCGCTGGAGCAGCGCCGCGCCGCCAAACGCGCCGCCCAGGACGATACCCACGACGCCGCAGCCCGCACGCTCACCCGTGGGCAGTGGTTCGAAGTGCGCGAAGGCGGTGCCACCAGCTTCCGCTGCAAGCTGCAGTGGGTAAGCCCCATGCGCACGCGCTTCCTGTTCACCAACCGCGAAGGCTTCGACGCCTTTGTGCGCAGCGAGCGCGAAGTGGCGGCCATGCTGCGCATGGGCAGCCTCAGCGCCATCGACCAAAGCCCCATCGTGGCCCGCGCCCTCGACAAGCTGCTGGCCAGCAACGAGGCCGAGATGCAGTTGGCCGCCTGAGGCGCCGCTACGCCGTCCACCCCGCCCGCGCGCTGGCCTGCACGGCCAGCACACGCTCGGCGGCGTTGGCGTAGTCGCGGTCCCAGGCCCGGACCTTGGGCGTCATCAGCTTGTGCCACAGCGGCGGGATCAGCGCCACCGAGATGGTGGTGAGGTAGCCACCAATCATCATGGGCGCATTCGGGTAGGGCTGCAGGTCCTGGTAGGGCACTTCACCCTGCGCGTGGTGGTGCGAATGCCGTGTCAGGTTGAACATGGCCCAGGAGCTCACGCGCTTGTTGGTGTTCCAGGAATGGCGTGGCTGCACCGGTTGGGCCGGGTCGCGCACGATGCCGTAGTGCTCCATGTAGTTGACGATCTCCAGCAGCGCCTTGCCCCACAGCGCACAGGCACAGAAGAACAGCGCCGCCCCCACGCCCCCCAGGGCCCAGGCGGCCGCCACCAGCAATGCACTCATGCCCAGGCCCCGCAGGTAGGCGTTGTGCCAGGACAGCACGGCAAGGCCCCGGCGGCGCAGCCGCCCCGCTTCGATGTGCCAGGCGCTGATGTTGCCGCGCACGGTGGAGATGAGCACATGGGCGTACACATTGCGTCCGCGCGGGGCCGTGGCGGGGTCCTGAAGGGTGGACACATAGCGGTGGTGGCCATAGACGTGCTCGATGGCAAAGCCGACATCGAAGCTGAAGGCCAGCAACCAGCGCCCGACCCACAACGACACCGGCTCCCAGGTGCGGTGTGTCAGCTCGTGCCCGGGGATGGTGCCGACCATGCCGATCATGAGGCCGGTGATCAGGAACGCCGACACATGGTGAACCCAGTGGGTGGCATCGCGTGCCGCCAGTAGGTCCACCCCGCTCCAATGCGAAAGCAGCGCCCCCGCGCCCAGCGGGTCACCGGGGCTGACGCTCCACACGGCAGCGAAGCAAATCAACAGCAGCACCGGCAAGGCCATCCACAGCTGCACCGTCAGCACACCGGGGTGGCGGTACCTGGGCGTGGTCGTGTCGTCCCCCAGCAGCATGTCCCCCAGGGTGCTGAACAGGCTGAAGCCCAGCAAGGCGGCCGTGATCCAGCCCCCGCCGGCGAACAGGGCGGCAGCCACCGCCAGACCTTCCACATGGAACAGGAAAAACTTCAGGTAGTGCCACAGCGCGACCAGCCGCTCCCCAAGGCCCTGGGGTGGCGCTATTGTTTCCATAGCTGTCTGCTCAGTATCTAAGCGGGCCAGTGCCTCTTTTTGGGTCACAAACCGGTCCGCATGGATGTGTGCCTTGGCCAGCCCGGCCTGCAGCAGTTGCACCTGCACCGCGTCCACCATGGCCGGCGGGCCGCACAGGTAGGCGTGCATGCCGGGCTCCAGCAGCTGTGGCACATGCTCCGTCACCAGCCCGCGTGCACCGGTCCACGGGGCATCGGCCTGCGCTTCGGACAGCACCGGAACCAGGCGGAACTGCCCGGCCCACCCCTGTTCCATAGCGCGCAGCTCGTCCATGCAGTACAGGTCGGCCTCGGTGCGGGCGCCAAACAGCACGGTCACAGCGCGTGCCGACCCCTGCTGCTGCAGGCCTCGCAGCATGGCCAGGACCGGCGCCAAGCCCGAGCCCCCGGCTACAAAGAGCACGGGCGCATCCGACTCTCGCAGCCAGAACATGCCCATGGGCCCCTGCAAATGCAGCCGGGTGCCCTCCAAGGGGTGGGAGTGCACGTAGTCGGTGAACACACCGCCAGGGACACGCCGCACAAAGAAGTCGACCAGAGCGCTGTCATCGGGGATGCTGGCAAACGAGTAACTGCGCTCCACACCGGGCAGACCTTCCAGGGCAATCTGTGCAAACTGCCCAGGCTTGAACGACAGGGGGGACTCCAGGCGCACGGTCAGACGCAGGATGTCGTGGGTGAGCGCAGTTTGACGCACCACCCGGCCGCTGCACTGCGCAATGTCGAGGACGCGGGTTTGTGCCACCTCCACCCGCACCGGCCCCAGCGGCACGCTCTGGCAGGCCAGGATGGTGCGTTGCGCCAGCTCCTCCTGCGTCAGCAGGTAGCTGGTTTCTGTGAGCTCGCGCACCTGGCCCTCGACCAGCCTGCATTTGCAACTGGCACAGCCACCTACCCGGCAGCTGTGCGGAAAGTCCACGCCTTCGCGCAAGGCCGCAGCCAACAGGGTTTCACCCGGCTGCACCCGTACAGGCTGGGCATTGATGGTGGCCACGGTAGCAGGCAGCCCTACACGGGACTGGAATCCAAACATGCTGTCTCCTCGTTGTTGTGCTCCACATGGTAGGCAAGCAGTCCCAAGCGCAAAAGGTTAGACTTTGCCAATCACAGGTCATTTATTGCCACTTCCCACCATGCCCGACGCGCCCCCACGGCCCGACAGCGGCGCCATCCAGGTGCCGACCCTGTACCTGCGCACCCTGATGGAGCTGACGCAGGAAATGGGCTTTGCCACCGGGCCGTGGTTGGAGGCCGCGGGTATCGACCCGCAGCAACTGGCCCAACCTAGTGTCCTGCTCAGCACCCCGCGCTACGTGGCCCTGGTGCGGGCCGCCGTACTGCACACCCAGGAACCTGCGCTGGGCCTGCTGCTGGGGCGGCGGCTGCGCATGAACACCCACGGCACGCTGGCATTTGCCCTCATGAATGCAGCCAGCCTGCGCCAGGCCGTTGCACTGCTGGAGCGCTTTCTTCCGGTACGCACCAACCTGCTGGCCCTGCGCTTTGTCGACAGCCCCAGCAGCCCGCGCTTGGTCTTCTCCCCGGCCGCCAACCTGGATGTGGCCGAACTGCTGATACTGGAAACCGTGATGCTCGCGGTACGCCAGGTGTTCGACTATCTGGCCCCCGGCGCACAGTCAGTGCTATCGGTAGAGTTCGCGGCACCTGCTGCGGCCTACCAGGCACTGGCCCAGGAGCTTTTTGGCTGTCCGGTGCGCAACGGTGCCAGCGCCAATGTGCTGTGCATGAACCCGGCCACGCTGGACACGGCGCTCTCCAGTGCCGATGCACAGGCCCTGGAAAACGCCGCCGCGCTGTGCCAGGTGGAGCTCGACAAGATCACGCAGCAAGAGTCGCTGACGGCACGCATCCAGCGCAACCTGCTGGCCAGCAACGGTGCCCTGCCCTCGCTGCACACCAGTGCACGCCTGCTGCACATGGCACCGCGCACCCTGCACCGCCGCCTGCAAGCCGAGGGCACCAGCTACCGCGCCATCGTGGAACAGGTGCGCCACCAGCTGGCGCTGCAGCACCTGAGACAGGGCAAGCTAAACATGCAGGAGATCGCCTACCGCCTGGGCTACACCGACCAGGCCAACTTCCGCCGCGCGTTCAAGCGCTGGGAAGGCGTGGCTCCGAGCCAGTTGGGGCCCCGGTAGCCTTTAAGGTCTGCCTAGGGCGGGCTGTAGAACTGGATGCGATTGCGCCCCGCCGACTTGGCCTGGTACATCGCCAGGTCGGCCCATTTGACGATATCGGTCTCGGAGCCCTTGGCATGGTTGAACAGCACAGCGCCGATGCTGGCAGAACAGTGATGCTCCACAGAAGTGGCCGTCCTGTCGCTGCCATGCAACTGCAGCACATAGGGCTGGGACAGGGAGGCACGGATCTTCTCGGCCACCGCACTGGCCAGCGCGGTGGCCTGCGCATGGTCGGCACCAAGGTCACTGAGTACCACCACAAATTCGTCACCGCCAAAGCGGGCCACGGTGTCCACTTCACGCACACACTGGCACAGGCGATGCGCGACCTCCTGCAGCAGCAAGTCGCCCGCGTCGTGTCCATAGGCATCATTGAGCGGCTTGAAGTTATCGAGGTCCATGAACAGCAACGCGGCAAGGCGGCCATGGCGCTTGCAGGCGGCGCGTGCCTGTTCCAGCCGGTCATGCAGCAGGATACGGTTGGGCAGACCGGTCAGCGCATCGTGGAAGGCAACATGCTGAACCCGCATCTCCATGCGTTTGCGCTCGACTGCAATGCTGGCCAGACGGGCCGACTGCTCAATGATGTAGATGTCCGACTCCGAAGGTGCGAACCGGGTACGGTGGTAGATGGCAAACGTGCCCAGCACTTCCGATGCCGCCGACATGATGGGCTGCGACCAGCATGCGCCCAGTCCGGCCTGTGCAGCCAATGTCGCATACGGCGTCCAGTAGGGGTGGTTGGCAATGTCTTCCACGATCACCCGCTGGCCAGTGAACGCTGCCGTACCGCAGGAACCTACGCCCATGCCAATCTCGATGCCCAGGATGGCCTCGTTGTAGAACGCAGGCAGACTCGGCGCCACGCCTTCGGAAAAACGTCTGCGCTCGTCATCTAGCAGCAGAATGCTGCACATCGCGCCAGGGCTGAGCTCCTCCACCCCGCGCACGATGGCCTCCAGGATCACGGGCAGGGACGTGTTTCCCGCCAACAGTTCCAGTGTCGCACTGCGGAATTTCTCGTATTTTTCCAGTTGCTTGCGCTGGGTGATGTCATGCCCTATGCCAAGCACACCGATCAGACTTCCATGGTCATCGAAAAGCGGCGTCTTGGTGGTTTCCAGCAATTCACGGTGACCGTCGGCAGCGAAGGTAACCCACTCCTCATTCACACTGGGGCCGCCACGCTCCATGGCATTGCGGTCATTCGCGCGGAAAAAATCGGCCTGCTCCTTTCCGACGAAGTCGTAGTCGGTGCGGCCGACGATGTCTTTCTCCGATGCTCCGAACATTTGTTCGAATCGGTGGTTGCAGGCCAGGTACACGCCGTCGACATCCTTGAGCCATACCAAGTCCGGCAGGGCCTGCAGCAAGGCCCGCAGGCTGCTTTCCGTGAACTTGGCCAATGAGTGGACTGACTTGCCCATAAACCGCCCCGAAGTGTGATTTCACTTTAGCACTGAAATACATACTACGGTATGCCCGAGCAATGCGCAGGGGTAAGCTCAATTGGTCCAGTCCGGCGTCTGTGCCGCATGCCAAGTCTGCACCAAGCGTGCGAGATCGGGTGGATTGCCGGGGTACTGCAGCACGGCGGCGTCCAGCTGTACCCAGGGCTGTTTGCTGGCCGTCCAGATGTGCGCCACAGGACGCAGGGCACGGGTGTCGTTGAGCGTGCCGGGCTTGATGCTCAGCGGCGCGCCGGGCACATCGACCTGGTGGAACAGCCGTGTGCCGCACACCGGACAAAAGCGCCCGGTCAGGGACTTGCCCGAAGCTGTGGTGCGGGTCCAGGCCTGCAGGGGTGGCCCGCTGAGTTCGACCTGCGCGTCCTTCACCCACAATGCCATGCCAAAGGCACTGGCCGACTGGCGCTGGCATTCGGTGCAATGGCAGGCAAACAGGGTCTGTGCGCTGCCCTGCACGCGGTAGTGCACCGCGCCACACTGGCATTGGCCTTCAAAAACTTCCATGGCAGCTCCCCGGGTTCACGAGGAGCGCATGGTAGCGCCAGCCCTGAACGTTCTTAGGCGGTAGGTGCCAGGCGCGTGCGACGCAACCAGGCCACCAAGGCCGGTCCGTACATGATGCACACCAGGGCTGCGGCAATCAAAGGCAAGGCCGCAAACACCCAGCCGGTGAGGTGCTCGCCGCCAATGCCTGCGCCCACCAGCAAGGCCACGGCCGGGTTCACGAAGGAATAGCTGCCCGCCAGCGCGGCGGTGGTGTTCTGCAGCAGCCACAGGTAGGCATTCAGGGCGATCAGGGTACCGAACACCAGCAGGTAGGTCCAGGCCCACCAGGCCGTGGCGGTGGCATGGAACATACCTTCGACGGGCTCCATGGCCGCGGCCAAGACCAGCCCCATGGCGCCGCCCAGCAGCCATTGGGCCGCTGCGGCCATGGCCGGGCGTGGCATGTCGAGTTTGCGCGAGGCGTAGGAGCCTACACTCCAGCACAAGGGCGCACCAAAGGCCGCCAGGGCCCCAAGCCAGCTGGCCGAGAAGTCCCCTTCCATGGACAGCAGCGCCGCACCCAGCACGCCCAGCACCAGGCCAAACCAGCTCGTCATTGGCACACGTTCGCCGCCAATGCGCGTCCACAGCGCCAGCCACATCGGCATGGTGGTGACCACGGTGGCCATGAGACCGGAGCCGATGCCGTGGCTTTGCGCCACCATCACCAGGGTCATGGCGCCGAACACCATGAGCCCGCCCACCAGCGCGGCATTGCGCCACTGCAGGGCGGTGGGCAGCTTTTCACCACGCGCCAGGGCCCACACCAGCATGACCAGACCCGCCAAGGTGAAACGGATGCCGTTCATCCACAACGCGGGCATGCTTTGCAGCGCAATGCCGATGGCGAAGTAGGTGGTGCCCCAGACGATATAGACCAGCAAAAGCGCAGTCACCAGCAGGGCCACAGGGGTTTTTGCATTCGTATTTTGGAAATTTGTAGGCATGGAGGCACTCTTTCCGTAAAATTTATGGCAACGACGCCATTGACCGAAATAATACCAAAACATGTCGACAAATCAAGAAAATATTCAAATTGACACGATTGATGCCGGAATTATTTCGGCCCTGAGCGCCGACGGCCGACGTTCTTACGCCGACATCGGCACCGAAGTGGGCCTGTCCACGGCGGCCGTGCACGAACGCGTCAAGAAGCTGATCGAACGTGGGGCCATCCAGCGTTTCTCGGTGCAGGTCGACCCCGAGGCCGTGGGGCTGAGCTTTACCGCCTTTGTCGCCATCCGCAACGACGGCGGCGCCCACTGCCGCGACATCGCCCCGCGCCTGCGTGAGATTGCCGCCGTGCAGGAGCTGCACAGCGTGGCTGGCGAATACGACTTTCTGGCCAAGATCCGCACCCAGCGTGCCCGCGACTTGGAGGGCGTGCTGGTGCAGATCAAGTCCATCCCCGGTGTCGCCCGCACCACCAGCACCGTGGTGCTCAACACCGTGTTCGAAGGCCAGCCACTCAAGCTGGGCACAACTTCGGACGACACTGCCAACCCACCGTCCCGCGCCTGAGCCAGGCATACCGCCACGGTACGATGTGGCAACGGACAGCCACATAGCCTGCCATGCGCAAACTTCCCTTCTTCAACCGCCAACGTGAAATCACCCGGATGCAGCGTTCGCTGGAACGCCACAGCTTTCCACGCCTGCAAATGAGTCTGCTGGTGGGCATTACCGGCGCTTCGGGCTTTGCCGCATCCTATGTACTGCTCCATGCGGGCTTGCTGACCATGTGGGTGCGCTACCTGGCGGCCTTTGGCATCGCCTACCTGGTTTTTTTGGGGCTGCTGTGGCTGTGGTTGCGCACCAAGGTACAGGACTACCTGGAGCTTCCCGACATCACAAGCAGCAACAGCCCGTCTGGTAACTGTGCCGAGGTGTCGGGCGTGGACGCCAGCCCCTTTCACGCAGGCGGCGGAGGCGATTTTGGCGGCGGTGGTGCCAGCGCCAGTTTCGATACCCCCGGTACGCCATTGGCAGAGACCGGCAGCGGGGTCGGCAACGCCGTGGGCGATGCCCTGGGCTCGGCGAGCGACGCGGACGAGCTGGCCATCCCTCTGCTGGTGCTGGCACTCGCTGCCGCCTTGGTGCTGTCGTCGCTGTACATGGTGTACACGGCACCCGCCTTGTTCGCCGAACTGGCGGTCGATGGCTTGTTCAGCGCCGGGCTGTACCGCAAGCTGCGTGGGCTGGAACCGCAGCACTGGTTGAAAACGGCGATTCAGCGCAGCATCGTTCCGTTTGTGCTGACGGCCGTGGTGGTCAGCGCCGTCGGCTGGGGGCTGGCACTGGCTGCACCCGGCGCCCACACCCTGTCCGGAGCCTTGGCGCAGGCCAGATAGCGCCATCACGGCATTCATACGCTCTTTTATTGATAGCTACAGAGATAGCAGATACGCGGGGCAGAAGCCATTTATTCCTTGAATACGGCGGCCACCACAATGGCAAGGTGCTTCCTGCATGGACAGTCGGACGAACCCACTTCGGGCTGAGCTTTCGCCCGTGGGACAATGCAACGCTACAGGAATTCACCCACTTCACCATGGCCACCAAAAGCGACTGGGCACCCAAGGTGCTCGCCATCATCAAAAGCGGCAATTCAGCCGCCGCCATCGCACAGATCAAGGTAGCCCCGACGGTCAAGGACATCAAGGCCTTGCGCCTGCTGATGGCCGGCGCCAATATGCTGGCCAAGCACCCCGACATTGACCGTTGCACGCTCGACGCCATGGACGACCTCAGCGGCCCGCGCCTGCACCGCTCACCGCCGGGGCGCTGATCCCCCCATCGCATTCACTTCCCGTCCCTGCCTGCCTATCCATCCCCAAAGGAGAACCCCATGCGTAAACTGCAACGTGTCTTGGCCATACTGGGCATGGCGTCCACTGCGGCCATGGCGCAAGGCTTTGGCGACGGCGAAGGCACGGCCATTCGTCCGGTCGATATCTACATCTATTCAGCCAGCCAGGGCATCAACCAACGCATTGAGACGCGCCTGACTGCACCAGCCGTCAAGACAATGTCGCTGAGCGATTACTTTGGAAAACTGCTTTGCCACGGCGAGGTGAATGCCACGACCAAGAACTGGGTATTCAATAACCTGCGATGCCCGTCGCTCAAGATCGAAATCCCGACCATTGAGCTCGTCGAAAACTTTCGTTGGGGCGTAATGCGCCATTCACTGGCAAAGACAGAACTACCCAACGGTTTGACGGTAGGCATCTTCTTGCACCTGGGCTCAGAGACGCAGTGGGAGTCGGAAACCCGCATCAGCCCGGAAAAAATCCAGAGCCTTTACGGCGCATTTCCAGACTGGAAAGTTTCCACCAAGTAAGCCGCTACGATGCCTTACAGCGCCAGCAAACGCGCCTTCGCGGCCGAGTATTCGCGCTTGAGCTGGGCCACGTACTCACCCGCAGGCTGGACCTTGGCGATGGCGCCAATGCCCTGGCCGCAGCCCCAGATGTCTTTCCAGGCCTTGGTCGAGCCGCCTCCGAAGTTCATCTTGCTCGGATCGCTCTCGGGCAGATTCTCGGGGTCCAGGCCGGCGGCGCGGATGCTGGGGGCCAGATAGTTGCCGTGCACGCCGGTGAACAGGTTGCTGTAGACAATGTCGTCGCTGTTGCCTTCGACAATGGCCTGCTTGTAGGCCTCGCTGGCACGGGCTTCTTCGGTGGCAATGAAGGGCGAGCCGATGTAGGCAAAGTCGGCGCCGCAGGCCTGGGCCGCCAGCACGGCGTCCCCGGTGGCAATGGAGCCCGACAAGGCCAGCGGGCCGTCGAACCACTGGCGGATTTCCTGCACCAGCGCAAAAGGATGCTTGACCCCGGCATGGCCGCCGGCGCCCGTGGCCACGGCGATGAGGCCGTCGGCGCCCTTCTCGATGGCCTTCTTGGCAAACTTGTTGTTGATGACGTCGTGCAGCACGACGCCACCGTAGCTGTGGGCCGCAGCGTTGATGTCCTCGCGCGCACCCAGCGAGGTGATGATGATCGGCACCTTGTACTTCACGCACAGTGCCATGTCGTGCTCCAGGCGGTCGTTGCTCTTGTGCACGATCTGGTTGATGGCGAATGGAGCAGCCGGCGCCTCGGGGTGAGCAGCGTTGTAAGCCGCCAGGGTCTCGGTGATTTCCTTTAGCCACTCTTCCAGCAGCTCGGCCGGGCGCGCATTGAGCGCGGGCATGGAGCCGACCACGCCGGCAATGCACTGGGCAATGACCAGCTTGGGATTGCTGACGATGAAAAGCGGCGAGCCGATCACCGGAAACGGCAAGCGGTTCAGGGGCGCGGGCAACTTGGACATGGGGTGTCTCCTGGTGTCTTTGTTATGAACGAAATTGGCACTCCGCCCGCACAGATGCTGCGCAAGCAGCTCTACTTTTTATAGCGGACAAGAGCACAAAAAAAAGCGACCCGAAGGTCGCTTGCTGTTTTAGAACATTTCCAGCGGCAAGGCTGTCACGCTGGCAGCACCTTCGACGATGCTGTCACGCAGCGCCCCCGTCTTGACCAGGATGTGGTCGGCATAGAAACGTGCCGTGGTGATCTTGGCCTGCATGAAGGCCACGTCGTTGCCCGCGGCGATCTGCTCCTGAGCCACCAACAGGGCACGGGCCAGCTGCCAGCCCGCCATCAGGTTGCCCGCCAGCATGAGGTAAGGCACGCTACCGGCAAACACGGCATTGGGGCTGGCCTTGGTGTTGCCGGCCACAAAGTCCACCACGCTCAGGAAGGCTTCGCGGGCGGCCTGCAGGCGCTTTGCCACTGCCAAGGCGTCGGCGCTGCCGTTGGCGCGCAGGGCGTCTTCGGTGCCTTGCACCTGGGCGGCCAGGGCCTTGCCGGTGGCACCGCCGTCACGCGCGGTCTTGCGGCCTACCAGGTCATTGGCCTGGATGGCGGTGGTGCCTTCGTAAATGGTCAGGATCTTGGCATCGCGGTAGTACTGGGCAGCACCGGTTTCCTCGATGAAGCCCATGCCGCCGTGCACCTGCACGCCCAGGCTGGTGACTTCCAGGCTCATCTCAGTGCTGTAGCCCTTGACCAGCGGCACCATGTATTCGTAGAAGGTGGCGTTGTCCTTGCGCACCTGGGTGTCGGGGTGGTGGTGGGCGGCATCGTAGGCGCTGGCAGCGACGCTGGCCAGGGCACGGCAGCCTTCGATGTAGGCGCGCATGGTCATGAGCATGCGGCGCACATCGGGGTGGTGGATGATCGGTGCGCTGCCGGGCATGGAGCCATCGACAGGACGGCTTTGCACGCGCTCACGAGAAAAGTTCACAGCCTTCTGGTAGGCGCGTTCGGCAATGGCGATGCCTTGCACGCCCACACCGTAGCGGGCGGCGTTCATCATGATGAACATGTATTCCAGGCCGCGGTTTTCTTCGCCCACCAGGTAGCCGATGGCACCACCGTGGTCACCGTACTGCAGCACGGCCGTGGGGCTGGCCTTGATGCCCATCTTGTGCTCGATGGAGACGCAGTGCACGTCGTTGCGGGCGCCCAAGCTTCCGTCCTTGTTCACCATGAATTTGGGCACGACAAACAGGCTGATGCCCTTCACACCTTCGGGCGCGCCCTGCACGCGGGCCAGCACCAGATGGACGATGTTTTCGGCCATGTCGTGCTCACCCCAGGTGATGAAGATCTTGGTGCCGAACACCTTGTAGGTACCGTCGGGCTGGGGTTCGGCACGGCTACGCACCAGGGCCAGGTCCGAGCCCGCCTGGGGTTCGGTCAGGTTCATGGTGCCGGTCCACTTGCCGGAGATGATGTTTTCCAGGTAGGTGGCCTTGAGCTCGTCGGAACCCGCGGTCAGCAGGGCCTCGATGGCACCGTCAGACAGCAACGGGCACAGCGCAAAGCTCATGTTGGCGCTGTTGATCATTTCGCCGCAGGCCGCACCGATGGTCTTGGGCAGGCCCTGGCCGCCGAAGTCGGTGGGGTGCTGCAGGCCTTGCCAGCCGCCTTCGGCGAACTGCTTGTAGGCTTCCTTGAAACCGGGCGTGGCAGTCACCTTTCCGTCGTGCCAGCTGCTGGGGTACTTGTCGCCTTCCCAGTTCAAAGGAGCCAGCACGCCACCGGTGAATTTGGCGGCTTCTTCCAGCACGGCCTGTGCGGTGTCGAAACCGGCATCTTCAAAGCCGGGAATCTGGGCGATCTGGTCGATGTTGGCCAGATGCTGGATGTTGAACAACATGTCTTTGACGGGGGCGACGTAGCTCATGGAAGTCTCCGGAATGGGTGCAAGGGGGAAAAACTAAGGAACCGAACGAAAAAAAGGGCACCGCGCAGGGTGCCCTTTTTGTCCAGGCAGATTACAGCGCCGAGACCAGTTCGGGCACCGCCACGAACAGGTCGGCTTCGAGGCCGTAGTCGGCCACGGAGAAGATCGGGGCCTCGGGGTCCTTGTTGATGGCCACGATCACCTTGGAGTCCTTCATGCCGGCCAAGTGCTGGATGGCGCCGGAGATACCGCAGGCCACATACAGCTGGGGCGCCACGATCTTGCCGGTCTGGCCCACTTGCAGGTCATTGGCAGCGTAGCCAGCGTCCACGGCAGCGCGGCTGGCGCCGATGGCGGCACCCAGCTTGTCGGCCAGGGGGGTCATGACTTCGTCGAACTTCTCGCTCGAACCCAGGGCACGGCCACCGGAGACGATGATCTTGGCAGCCGTCAGCTCAGGGCGGTCGCTCTTGGCCAGCTCGGAGCCCACATAGGCCACACCGGCGTGGGCGGCGGCGGCACCGGCCGTTTCCACGGCGGCGCTACCACCGGTAGCGGCTGCGGCGTCAAAGTTGGTGGCACGCACGGTGATTACCTTGGTGGCGTCGGTAGCCTGCACGGTGGCAATGGCGTTACCGGCGTAGATGGGACGCTCGAAGGTGTCGGCGCTCACCACCTTGGTGATGTCGGACACCTGGGCCACGTCGAGCTTGGCAGCGACGCGGGGAGCCACGTTGCGGCCCGCCGCGGTGGCGGGGAACAGGATGTGGCTGTAGTTGCCGGCTATGGCCAGCACCTGGGCGGCCACGTTTTCGGCCAGGCCTTGTTCCAGGGCAGCGCCGTCGGCGTGGATGACTTTGGAGACACCGGCGATCTGGGCTGCGGCGGCAGCAGCGGCAGCGGCGTTGGCACCGGCCACCAGCACGTGGACGTCACCACAGCACTGGGCGGCTGCGGTCACGGTGTTCAGGGTCGCGGGCTTGATGGAGGCGTTGTCGTGCTCGGCGATAACAAGAGCGGTCATGGTCTTGGTCCCTTCGTGAATTAGATGACTTTGGCTTCGGTCTTGAGCTTGGCAACCAGGGTCGCCACGTCGGGCACCTTGATACCGGCGCTGCGCTTGGGCGGCTCGGACACTTTGAGGGTCTTGATGCGGGGAGCCACATCCACGCCGAGGTCTTCGGGCTTGACGGTGTCCAGCTGCTTCTTCTTGGCCTTCATGATGTTGGGCAAGGTCACATAGCGGGGCTCGTTCAGGCGCAGGTCGGTGGTGATGACTGCGGGCAGGGTCACGGAGACGGTTTGCAGGCCGCCGTCGACTTCACGCGACACGGAAGCCTTGCCGTCCGCCACTTCGACCTTGTTGGCGAAGGTGGCTTGGGGCAGGTCGGCCAGGGCAGCGAGCATCTGGCCGGTCTGGTTGCAGTCGTCGTCGATGGCTTGCTTGCCAACGATGATCAGGCCGGGCTGTTCCTTGTCGACCAGGGCCTTCAGGAGCTTGGCCACGGCCAGGGGCTGGAGTTCTTCAGCGGTTTCCACCAGGATGCCGCGGTCGGCACCGATGGCCATGGCCGTGCGCAGGGTTTCCTGGCACTGGGCGGGGCCGCAGGAGACGGCGATCACTTCGGTGACCACGCCCTTTTCCTTCAGGCGCACGGCTTCTTCCACCGCAATTTCGTCAAAGGGGTTCATGCTCATTTTGACGTTTGCGATATCTACACCCGTGTTGTCCGACTTCACGCGAACCTTCACGTTGTAGTCCACCACACGCTTGACGGCGACCAGGGCTTTCATTGCATCCACTCCAGTAGTTATAAATGGGGAATTTACTTGACGTACACGTCAACTCTCGCATTCTATGCTGCAGTGCGGTGGAACCCGAAAATCTGCGCGCAAACACAAAATCGAACGATCGTGCTAATTTGTATTATAGACGCCCAATTTCCAGAAAGGTGGAAATTTTTTCTTAGGTACAAGCACCTAAGGCACGCCGCACTGGCGCTCAGCGCTGGTGGATCACACGCTGCGGAAATGGAATCTCGATGCCGTGGGTGCGCAGTGCATCCAGGATGGCGATGTTGATGCTGGAGCGCAGATTGCCCTGCCCGTTCTCCACATCGTTGATCCAGTACACCAGCGTGAACTCCAGCCCGTCGGCGCCAAAGGCTTGCAACTGCGCTGCAGGCGCAGGGTCGCGCAAGACTCGGGGCTGTTCCAGCGCCACTCCCACTAGCAGCGACTGCACCAGCGTCACATCCGAATCGTAGCCCACGGCAATGCTGGTGCTCTGAAACACATTGGTATCGGCAAGTGAAAGGTTCTCAACCCGACTTGTTATCAACATTTCGTTTGGAACGATCGACTCGCGGCCAGCAGGCGAGCGCACCACGGTATAGCGGGCATTGATCTGGGTGATCTGCCCCTCAAACCCGTCCACCTTGACGTTGTCACCGATGCGCATGCTGCGCTCGGCCAGGATGACAAAGCCCGACACGTAATTGGCGGCCAGTTTCTGCAGGCCAAAACCGATACCGACCCCCAAGGCACCGCCGAGCACCGACAAGGCGGTCAGGTCGATGCCCACGGCCGACAGGGCCAGCATCAGGCCCACGAACATCAGCAGCGCACGGGTCGCATTGCTCACGGCCTTGCGCAGGGACAGCTCGCCGCCGGTGGCTGAACGCAGCAGGCGCGACTCGATGGCCGACGAAATCCACAAGGTCAGGATAAGCACCAGCCCGGCTGTGAGGGCACCTTCCAGAAGGGTGCGCACCGACAGGGTACTGGCCCCGACCTTCCAACTGATCTGGTCCAGCTCGTTGAGCACAATCGGCAACAGACCGCTTACCCACAGCACCATGGCCGCCCAGGCCAGCCAGGAAATGGTCTGTTCCAGCAACTTGACCCAGGGAGCGGCGCCAAAAGCCACCTGCAGTACCTTGACACCCACCCGAATGGCCACCAGTGAAAGCAGGACGGGAATGGCCACTTTGAATACCGCCAGCTCCATGAAACGGTCCAAAACGGAGCGCGCGACATAGGCGGAGCACAGGAGCAGCAAGGGGAAAAGAACGCCATCGATAAGACGCTTACCGAACCAAATGGACGGTTCGAGCGGATTCTTCGGTGTGCCCCGCAGCACACGCACCAGCCACCAGGCCAGCCCCACGCAGGCCAACAGCATCAGCACTTCCACCAGTACCGAGGGGTGGGTGAAGGCTTCCAGCCATCCGGCGAGGTCGTCGATGGGCTTGGGTGCAGGCAGGCGCTGGGTCATGGAAATCGGTGGCTCACGCAATCAAAACGCGCATTAGACACCCATGCCACACAAGCCCTAGGCCCTGTGGAAAAAAATCAGACGTCGGCCAACACGCGCACGTGCGCTTCCACGCTGCGCGCCAAGGCGCCCAGGTCGTAACCGCCTTCCAGGCAAGACACAATGCGCCCCTGGGCATGGCGCTTGGCCACGTCCTTCATTTTTTCGGTGATCCAGGCGTAATCCTTCTCGGTCAGCCCCATCTGTCCCATGTCGTCGTCGCGGTGGGCATCGAAGCCGGCGCTGATGAAGATCATCTCGGGCTTGTACGCATCCAGGCGCGGCAGCCACTGCTCCTCGATCAGGGCGCGCACCTGCTCGCCCTTGGTGTAGGCCGGTACCGGCACATTGACCAGGTTGCTGGCGTTGGATGCCGCACCACCGGGCGGATAGAACGGGTGCTGGAAAAAACTCACCATGAGGATGCGCTGGTCATCGGCCACGATGTCTTCGGTGCCGTTGCCATGGTGCACGTCAAAGTCGACGATGGCCACGCGCTTGAGGCCATGGCGCTCCAGCGCATAGCGTGCCGCAATGGCCACGTTGTTGAAGAAGCAGAAGCCCATGGCCTTGTCCTTGCAGGCATGGTGGCCGGGTGGACGGATGGCACAGAAGGCGTTTTCCATTTCACCAGCCAGCACCGCATCGGTGGCGGCGATGGCGGCACCGGCCGAGCGCAGCGCAGCATCCCAAGTGTGCACGTTGATGGACGTGTCGGGGTCAATCTGCGCATGCGTCGGGCCACCGGCGTTGATTTCCTCGCGCAGGCCATCGGTCAGGCCGCGGATCGAGGCGATGTACATGCGCCCGTGGGCCAGTTCGATGTCGGCAATCGGGGCCGGGTCGGCTTCGCGCCTGTTCAGGGCATCGAGCACACCGCTGGACAATAGCTGGTCGTCAATGGCATCGAGCCGTTCGGGGCACTCGGGGTGACCCGCTCCCATTTCGTGTTTACGGCAATCGCGGTGGGTAAAGTATCCGGTTGTAGTCACCTGGCGTCTCACACTGTCTGTTGTTTTAGGTTAAGGTCTTGTGCCATGCATGCACAAACCAAGCTCTCCGCATTACTGGCCCAGCTTAACACGGTCATTGCTGGCAAATCCTTACAGGTGCAGGACTGCGTCGCCTGTCTGCTGGCTGGCGGCCACCTGCTCATCGATGACGTCCCTGGTGTCGGCAAGACCACCTTGGCCCACGCCCTGGCGCGCACCTTCGGCCTGCAGTTTTCACGCGTGCAGTTCACCGCCGACCTGATGCCCAGCGACCTCACCGGCGTGTCCATCTACGAGCGCGGCAAGGAGGCCTTCGTGTTCCACCCGGGCCCGCTGTTCGCCCAGGTGCTGCTGGCCGACGAGATCAACCGCGCCAGTCCCAAGACCCAAAGCGCCTTGTTGGAGGCCATGGAGGAAAAGCAGGTTACGGTGGAAGGCGAAACCCGCCCCCTGCCGCACCCATTCTTCGTCATCGCCACCCAGAACCCGCTGGACCAGCTCGGCACCTACGCCCTGCCGGAATCGCAGCTCGACCGCTTCCTGATGCGCATCTCGCTGGGTTACCCCGACCGTGCATCGGAACGCGCGCTGCTCACCGGCGGTGACCGGCGCGATCTGGTGGCCGCGCTGCCGGCTCTGCTCACGCCTACGGAGCTGGCGCAACTGCAGGCCCAGGTGCTGGCCGTGCATGCTGCCGACCCCTTGCTCGACTATGTGCAGGACCTGATTGCGGCCACCCGCTCGGGCCGCTGGTTTGTGCAAGGCCTGTCACCGCGCGCCGGCCTGGCCGTGCTGCGCGCCGCCAAGGCCCAGGCCCTGCTGCAAGGGCGCGACTACGTGGCGCCCGACGACGTCCAGGCCATCTTGCCCCAGACCATTGCCCATCGCCTGGTTCCTGTCAACGACAGCGGGCGTGGCGCGGTGGAGCAGGTGCAGGCCATGGTCGCGGCCACTCCCCTTCCTTGATGCCCCACCACCATGTGGAGCCGCCTGCAACTCGGCCAACGCCTGCAAGCATGGTTTGAATCGCGCCTGCCCCGGCGCGACACGGTGGAGCTGACCCAGCGCAACGTCTACATCCTGCCCACCGGCGCTGGCTGGATGCTGGCCGCTACCTTGCTGGTGCTGCTGGTGGCCAGCATCAACTACCAGCTCAACCTGGGCTACCTGCTGACCTTCCTGCTCACCGGAGCGGCCACCGTGGGCATGCACGTGTGCCACGGCAACCTGCGTGGACTCGCTATGCATTTGATAGCGCCTCACGCAGCATTCGCGGGGGCCAGCACCGCTTTTGACCTGCAACTAAGCAGCCAGCGCAAGCAGCCGCGCCCGGCCATTGCGGTGGCCGTCCTGGGCACCGGCCACTGGAGCTGGACCGACGTACCGGCCCAGGGGACATGCCGGGTGCAGGTCGGCTTTGCCCCGCAGCAACGCGGCGTGCAACCCGTGCCCACGCTGACCCTGGAAACCCGCTTCCCACTGGGCACCTTCCGCGTCTGGACCGTGTGGCGCCCGGCCTCCACCCTGGTGGTCTACCCGCGCCCTGAAGCCCATCCGCCACCGCTGCCGCCTGCACAGCCCGTGGGCGCCGGCCAGGCCCAGGCTACGCAGAACCACCCTACCGGGGAATTCGACGGCGTGCGCGCCTACCGGCGCGGCGACCCGCTCAAGCTGGTGGTGTGGAAAAAGGCCGCCAAGAACGACGAACTGGTCAGCCGCGACACCGTCCACGCCCAGCGCAGCGAACTCTGGCTGGACCTGCAGCAGGCTGGGAGTGGCGACCTGGAGCACCGGCTCTCGCGCCTGTGCGCCTGGGTGCTGCTGGCCGAGAAGCGGGGGCTGGACTACGGCCTGCGCCTGGGTGTACAGGAGCTGGCGCCAGGTACGGGGGTCGCCCACCAAAACCGCTGCCTGCAGGCACTGGCCCGCTACTGAGCGCACGAGACCATGCCACGCTTGCCTTTCACCGCCACGCTGCAGCAGTTGCCCCGGGACACCCGCGACACCTGGTTTTTGCTGCTGGTCATTGCCTGGACCATCACGCCGCATGGCGAGCACCTGCCGCTGTGGTGCAGTGCCATGGCCATTGGCTTGCTGGTCTGGCGCGGGCACATTGCCTGGCATGGGCGGCCCCTGCCCTCGCGCTGGTGGCTGCTGGGCCTGCTGCTGCTGGCGGCAGGTGCCACCTTCTGGAGCCACCGCACGCTACTGGGGCGCGACCCTGGCGTCACTTTCATTGTGGTGCTGCTGGCGCTCAAGACCCTGGAAATGCGGGCCCGGCGCGATGCCTTTGTCATCTTCTTCCTGGGCTTCTTTACCCTGCTGTCGAACTTCTTCTATTCGCAGAGCCTGCTCACGGCGGCCGCCATGCTGGTGTCCCTGCTGGGCCTGCTCACGGCCCTGGTCAACAGCCAGATGCCGGTGGGCCGTCCACCGCTGTGGCAGTCCGCCCGCACCGCCCTGTGGATGGCGCTGCTGGGCGCGCCCATCATGGCGCTGCTGTTTGCGTTCTTCCCGCGCATCGCACCTCTGTGGGGACTGCCCGGCGACGCCATGAGCGGGCGCAGCGGGCTCTCGGGCCAGATGAAGGTCGGCAGCGTCAGCAGCCTGGCCCTGGACGGCAGCGTGGCCCTGCGCGTGGAGTTCCTGGGAGAACGCCCACCGCAGCGTGCACTCTACTTCCGCGGCCCGGTGCTGACGCAGTTCGACGGCCGCGAATGGCGTGCTGGCACGGCCGACCCGTTCACCCCGCCACCACCTGCCGCCTTGCAGGTCAGCGGCCCGGCCTACCGCTACCGTATCACGCTCGAGCCACACAACCGCCCCTGGTTGCTGGCGCTGGACGCCACCCCCGAAGCACCAAAGATCGAAGGCAGCCGCGTGCGCATGCAGCCAGATCTGCAATGGACACTGGACCGCGGCGTCTCCGACCTGCTGCGCTATGAGGCGGTGGCCTACCCCGAATTCCGCCACGGCCCGCAGCGCGCCCACCCCGGTCTGCAGGAAGCGCTTTACCTGCCACCCGGTTTCAACCCACGTACCCAAGCGCTTGCGCAGGAAATCCGCCGCGACTCCCCTGGTGCAAGCACCCCGGCCCTGGTCGAGGCCGTGCTGCAGCGCCTACGCACCGAGGGCTATACCTACACATTGGAGCCCGGTGAATACGGCATCCACACCGCCGACGAGTTCTGGTTCGACCGCAAGGCCGGCTTTTGCGAGCACATCGCGTCGAGCTTCGTGCTGCTGATGCGGGCCATGGGCGTACCCGCGCGCATCGTCACCGGTTACCAGGGCGGTGAAGTCAACAGCCTGGACGGTTTTTTCACCGTGCGCCAGAGCGATGCCCACGCCTGGGCCGAGGTTTGGCAGGCCGGTATCGGCTGGGTGCGGGTCGACCCCACCAGCGCCGTGGCACCGGGGCGCACCGGCAGCTTCCAGCCGCTGCGCGCACCGGCCGGGGCCATCACCAACGCGGTGGTCACGGTGAGCCCGGCACTCGCGGCCCAGCTGCGCGCCCTGTGGGAAGCGACCAACAATCGCTGGAACCAGTGGGTACTCAACTACAGCCAGGCCAAGCAGCTCGACCTGCTGCGCAGCCTCGGTGTCAGCAGCCCGAGCTGGGAAGATCTGGTCTACGTGCTGGCCGGACTGGTAGCCGCCGCGGGGATCCTGGGAGCGATCTGGAGCGCCTGGGAACGCAGCCGCCAGGACCCCTGGCTGCGCCTGCTGCACCGGGTCCAGAAACGGCTTGCTGCGCTGGGCATGCCCGTCGGCAGCGCCCAGGCACCGCGCGCCATGCTGGAATGGGTGCGCCAGCAGCCCTGGGGCGGACAAGCACATGGCATCGCACTGGCCCAGTGGCTGCTGCGACTGGAGGCCTGGCGCTACAGTGCGCAGCCAAACAGGGAGTCGCTGGGTACACTGCGCAGCGAATTGCTGCTTTTGCATTGGCCCACCCCTTGAGGCCCATGCCCGGCCCCGACCGACCTCTACCTGGCGTTTCTTCTGTGCATCGAATTTCCTCCACGATTGCTATATTTTTAATAGCTACCTGCGCAATGAATGCGGGGGCGGCAACCCCAAAAAGCATTAAAAAGAAACCAACGGCAGCACAACGCGCGGCCAAGGTCCAGCAGCGGGCAGCCAAGGACAGTGCATTGGCAGGCATGCCGCTCTACGCCACCCGTCCCGAGGTATTGGCCACGGTCTTCGACATGGCCCAACGCCGTGGCATCAATACGGCCTGGGCCCAGCATGTGGTGAGTCAGGCGCGCTTCATGCCCTCCATCGTCCAGGCGGTACTGCCCGCCAGCGCCCCGAACGCCAAGAACTGGAATCTGTACCGCGAACGCTTTGTCGAGCCCAGGCGCATCGCCGCCGGGGTAGCCTTTTGGCAACAGCACCGCGCCACGCTGGAGCGGGCCCAGCAGGCCACCGGGGTGCCGGCCGAGATCATTGTCGGCATTGTTGGCATTGAAACCCTGTACGGCAAGCACAGCGGCGGTTTCCGGGTAATTGACGCGCTGAGCACCTTGGCGTTTGATTTCCCTGCCAGCCACCCGCGCGCAGCCCAGCGTGCAGCCTTTTTCCAGGGTGAACTCGAGGCCTACCTGGCGTTGACAGTCCGCAACGACATGGACCCGCTGGCCCTGCGGGGCAGCTACGCCGGTGCCATGGGCATGCCGCAGTTCATGCCATCGAGCTGGGAGAAATACGGTATCGACTTCGATGGCGACGGCAAGGTCGATCTTTTCAACAACCCGCAGGACGTGATCGGTTCGGTGGCCAACTACTTCAAGGCCTTCCAATGGCAACCGGGCATGCCCACGCACTATCCCCTGCAGCTGGACCGTGAGCGCGCCGACCTGGCAACCCTGTTGCTGCCCGACATCAAGCCCACGTTCTCCGCCTTCGACATGGTGGCCCACGGCGCGCGGCTGGACGCAGCCGGCCAGCAACATACCGGTGCACTTGCCCTGCTGGAGCTGCAAAACGGCGGCGATGCACCGCTTTACCTTGCAGGTACGGACAACTTCTATGCCATCACCCGCTACAACTGGAGCAGCTACTATGCCTTGGCAGTCATTGAACTGGGTCGCGCCATCGCGCAGGCTTTGCCCGCAGCGACAGTCATGCAAAAATAGGCCATGACCGAACCTGCCGCCCCCCCCCGCACCGAACCGGTTCTGGACAGCGTCACACGCGCCGACCAGTCGGATGAACTGGCCACCACCACCTTGCTGCGTGCTGCCATCGGCACGGTCAATACCAACTACTACCTGAGCATCTTCACACGCTTTGACGCGCAAGATCGGGTGGGCCCCAGCTGGAACACCGCCGCAGGTCTGGCGACCTTGAACTGGATGATGTTCCGCCGGATGTGGAATGCCGCGCTGGCCTACAGTGGCATTGCCCTCACGGTCGCACTACTGGTATTTGGTATCGGCAAGCTCGCATTCCATTTCAGCAGCGAAGTGCAATGGGGTCTGGCAGGCCTGTATGCACTGGCCCTTGTGGCCTTGCCTGGCTTCTTCGGCAATGCCCTGCTGTTCCGTCAATACCGCAACGACATGGCCCGTGCCTTGTCGGCGCACCACACCATCAGCGAAGCGGCTGTCATGCTGCAGGCACGCGCACCGACCCGTCAGCGTCTCATTGGCCTGGGCGTATTCAACGCGCTGGGTATCGCTGCATTGGTCGCTTTGTCCGTATGGGCGTCCTCCTTCAACGGCCTGTCGTCGGCCTTCAACCCCACCGCCGTCGTACCGGCCCCCATGGCCAGCGGCAATGTCGCGTCCGGCCGTGCGATCGATGCCAAACCGGCCACCGCCCCCACTCCGGCTACCTCGGCCTCAGCAGTTCCACAGGCCAGTGTGTCTGCTGCACAGGCCACTGCCTCCTCCCCGGCAGTGGCTGCGTCCGCCCCTGCGACCAGCGCCTCGGTCCCCGCTGCAGCCGCCAGTGCGCCTGTCGCCACACCAACCAATGGCGGACGGGGCCTTGTCCAGCCGCCAGCAGCTGTCAGCCCCATGCCCAAGGACACCGCAAGTGCGCCCAGTACCAAGGAAAAAGTGGAGGCGGCACGGCTGGCCCCCTTGGCCAATGCACAAAACCGGGAAACCACCAAGGTACCGACGCCGTCGGGTGGAAAAGCCGCACCCACCGAGGTGCCCCGCAAGTCCACCCCGCCTGCAGCAGCAGTCCCACGGGCCAGCGCTCCAGTGGAGCGTCCGCGCAACAAAGCAACGGCGCCAACCCCTGCGCCCGAATTCGATGGCAAGCCGGGTGTTCCTGCAGGCAGTTATGGCATCAACGTGGGATTGTTCGCCAACGAAAACAATGCCCGCAATGCCTTCATCAAGCTCAGTGATGCTGGCATGCCGGCCTATAGCGAACAGATGCGCGGCAAGAAGGGCCCGTTGACGCGGGTGCGCGTAGGCCCATTCGACTCGGATGCCCAAGCCCAGAAAACGGCCGAAAGGATACGCGCCTTGGGACTGGATGCGGAAGTGTTCAAGCAGCCCCTAAAACCCTGAACATTCCGTTGCCGCCTTGCAGGGCGGCTGGTTTCAATGGACCGCGTCGTGCGCGAACTGTGCGTGCAGGGTGTCCAGCCACCCGGTCAGCTCCTGCGGCTCGATATGCAGCAAGTCCAGGCAGGCTGGACCATGGCCCTGCCATTCCAGCAACTCGGGAGCCCCTTCGTAGGCAGCCACCATGTGCTCGGTAATCAGGAGCATGGCCACCAATTTGCGCACCAGTTCGGGCACACGCTCATCGCCCAGGACCGTGAAGTCATGGTGCAAACGCACTGCCAGGGCAATTTCTTCCGGCAACAGCCAGGTCTTGGCCACGATGGCCCCGACCACCGCATGGTCGGTGTGGTGGGCTGCGTTTTCCACGGCAGTGAATCCCTGCGTGGTGTCACTCATTGCCGCCTGCAAGGTCGCTTCGTACCCACGCAACCCGCGCAGCAACACTGGCAGGGCAATGTGGCAGAACAAGCCACAGGTATGGGCCAATTCCGGGTCCAGACCAAAGAGTTGGCGTGCGATGAAGCCCATGGCCGTGGCACGCCGGGTGGACGATTGCCAGAAATGCTCGATCAGAGGCGACTGCACAGTAAAACTGCGGCGCATCAGAAAACCAGTGAGGATGGACACGGTGTGGGCCATGCCCAGCAGGGCCACGGCTTCGGCCACCGTCGAAGCACTGCGTGAGCGCGCGTACAGCGGGCTGTTGGCCACTTTGATGACGGCCGCTGCCATGGCCACGTCATGGCTGGCAATGGCCACGACATCGGCCGGCTCCGGGTCGAGGCGGCGCACCACTGCACGCAAATCCATCAGGAGTTTGGGACATGGATCGATGACGATGTCCTTGAGCGGCCCACGCTTGCGGGCCGCATCCAGTTCGCGGTGAATTTCGGCGACTTTCATTCAATCTCCTGATCCTGTCCATTATGCGAAAAGACAGGCCTGCCACCGAACCCGAGCGCAACTATTTTTCGTCCCGCCGGCAGCTATAGGGGCAAGAGGAATTCGCGGCTGATGTGCATGCCGATGTCGTTCACGCGGTCCAGGAATTGGGTCAGGTAGGCGTGCAACCCGGTGGCCAGGATTTCATCGGTACGGCCAAACTGCAGTTCGGCACACAGCTTTCCGGCGCGGCGCTGGGTCTCGCTGTCAGGATTGCTGCCCACCAGCGCCAGGTTGTGCATTACCTCGCGCATGCTGGCATGCAGGGAGCGCGGCATGTCGGCGCGCAGTATCAGCAACTCGGCCACGCGCTCGGGCCGGATCACATCGCGGTAGACCTTGCGGTAGACCTCGAAGCCGGACACGCTGCGCAGGATGGCACTCCAGTGGTAGAAGTCCAGTTCCTGGTCCTTGGAGCTGGCCGAGCCGTAGAAATCGCTTTGCACCGCCTGGAACTTCACGTCCAGCAGGCGTGCGGTGTTGTCGGCGCGCTCGAGGAAGGTCCCCAGGCGCATGAAGTGCAGGGATTCGTCCATCAGCATGGTGCCCACGGTGACGCCGCGCGAGAGGTGCGAGCGGAACTTGACCCATTCGAAGAACTCTCCCGGATCGCGCTCGAACTCACCGTCGCGGATCATGCGGCGCACTTCGAGCCAGGTGGCGTTGTGGGTCTCCCAGACTTCGGTGGTCAGCGTGCCGCGCACGGCGCGTGCATTCTCCCGTGCCGCACTCAGGCAGGACATGATGCTCGAAGGATTGCTCTCGTCCTTGACCATGAAATCCATGACCTCACGCGCCGCAATGCGGCTGTGGCGTTGACCGTAGGCAGGCAGCAGCTCACTGATGGACAGCAAGCCCTGCCAGCCCATCTGGGCCACGGCATCGGACTGGGGCAGCAGCGAGGTCTGGTAATTCACATCCAGCATGCGGG
Source organism: Rhodoferax sp. (assembly GCA_008015235.1). Lineage (GTDB taxonomy): Bacteria > Pseudomonadota > Gammaproteobacteria > Burkholderiales > Burkholderiaceae_C > Allorhodoferax. The sequence continues at coordinate 74,894 of SSFF01000002.1, forward strand.
CAGTGTTCTCGGCGCGCTCGGTATAGCGCGACATCCAGAACAAATGGTCGGCGGTTCGTGACAGCATCATCCCTCTCCTTACGCAAGATCTGCAGCACGTGCTGCACTGTCTTCCAATATCCAGGTGTCCTTGGTGCCCCCGCCCTGGCTGCTATTGACCACCAGCGAACCCTCCTTCAGGGCCACGCGGGTCAGGCCACCGGGCACCATCTGCACCGTCTTGCCTGTCAGCACATAGGGGCGCAGGTCGATGTGGCGCGGCGCGATGCCGCTTTCGACAAAGGTTGGGCAGCTCGACAGGCTCAGTGTCGGCTGGGCAATGTAGCCGGCCGGATTGGCCTCGACCGCCTTGCGGAAGTCTTCAATTTCGGCCTGGGTGGCGGCCGGCCCCACCAGCATGCCATAGCCGCCGGCGCCGTGCACTTCCTTGACCACCAGGTCCTTGAGGTTGGCCAGGGTGTAGGCCAAGTCGTCCTTGTTGCGGCACATGTAGGTCGGGACGTTGTTCAAAATGGGCTTCTCGCCCAGGTAGAACTCCACCATCTTGGGCACATAGGGGTAGATCGACTTGTCGTCGGCGATGCCGGTGCCCACGGCGTTGCAGATGCTCACGTTGCCAGCACGGTAGGCTTGCAGCAACCCCGCGCAACCCAGCGTGGAATCGAGACGGAACACCAGGGGGTCGAGAAACTCGTCGTCGACGCGGCGGTAGATCACATCGACCCGCTTGGGGCCGCGCGTGGTGCGCATGTAGACAAAGCTGTCGCGAACGAACAGGTCCTGCCCTTCCACCAGTTCCACCCCCATCTGCTGCGCAAGGAAGGCATGCTCGAAGTAGGCACTGTTGTACATGCCGGGCGTGAGCACCACCACCGTGGGTTCGGCCGTGGTGGCCGGGCTGCTGGCGCGCAGGGTTTCCAGCAGCAGGTCCGGGTAATGGGCCACAGGCGCCACGCGGTGCTGGGAGAACAGCTCGGGAAACAGCCGCATCATCATCTTGCGGTTTTCCAGCATGTAGCTCACGCCGCTGGGCACACGCAGGTTGTCTTCGAGCACGTAGTACTCGCCATTGCCTTGCGCATCGGGCGCACGCACGATGTCGATGCCGCTGATGTGGGAATACACGTTGTTGGGCACGTCCACGCCCATCATTTCGGGGCGGAACTGGGCATTTCCCTCGATCTGCTCACGCGGCACGACCCCGGCCTTCAGGATTTCCTGGTCGTGGTAGATGTCGTGGATGAAGCGGTTCAGGGCTGTCACGCGCTGCACCAGGCCGCGCTCCATGGTGGCCCATTCGGTCGAGGGAATGATGCGCGGAATCAGGTCGAACGGTATCAGGCGCTCGGTACCGGCCCCGTCCGCATCCTTCTCACCATACACCGCGAAGGTGATGCCGACACGGCGAAAGATCATCTCGGCCTCGGCACGGCGCTTGGCCATGGTGTCTGCAGGTTGCCGTGCCAGCCATGCATCGTAGGTTTTGTAGTGCTCCCGAATCTGCGCTCCTTGCGAGAAGAACGCATAGGGCAGCTGGGTGTACATCTCATCAAACTTTTGCATAGACTTTTACTCTCCTGTAGCAAGCAAAGCAAACTTTGGGCCAACCCGACACAACCCTCTTGAACGGCTGCCCACCCCCGCATCTTATGGCACCACTTCAGTGCAATAGTGGTGGCATGTCCACACAACTCGTGCTTGCTACCGCATTTGTGCGCAAATCCCTAGAATGAATGCACCATAAACAGGCACCACCCGCTGGTGACTACGAATTCGTATTGGGAAGGAACCACATGCCATTGCTGCATCGCCTCAACCTGTCGCACAAATTCATCATCCTGGGCGTGCTCGCGCTGGTCATGCTGGTCGTCCCGGCCAGCCTGTATTTCAACCGGGCACTGGCCGATGTACGTGCCGCACAGCGGGAGGCGCATGGCGCGCCACCGCTGGTGGCACTGAACAAGGTCATCCAACTGAGCCAGACCCACCGCGGCATGTCCGCAGCCATGCTCAACGGCAACCAGGCGTTGGGTGCTCGCCGTCCGGCTGTACGCGATGCTGCAGTGCAGGCCATGGCCAGCGTGGATGCGGCATTGCAAAGTGCAGGTGCCTCCTCCAAGCTGCTCGGGGACTGGAACGAGGCCAAGCAACGCTGGACCACCGTGGAACAGGGCGTCTCCAGCCAACAGCTCAAGGCGGCCGAAAGTACCCGCCTGCACACTGAACTGATCACCCGCGAGTTGCAGCTCAGCGACGAATTGATGGCTGAGTTCGGACTCAGCCTGGATGCGGGACCTGATACCTACTTCCTGATCCAGGCCGCACTGGTCAATACCCCATGGCTGGCAGAAAACCTGGGCATCATGCGCGCCATGGGCAGCGGTTTCCTGACCCAGGGGAACCTGCCTCCCGAAGGCAAAGCCACCTTGCAGGGCTTGAAGAAGCGGGTATTGGAAGAGGAAACGGAACTCTTTCGCAATCTCCAGCGCGCCACCAATGCCAATCCCGCGTTCAAGGATGCGCTGAGTGCCAAGGCCGAAGCTGGACGCGCCGCCGTCAACAAGGCACTGCAGCTGGCGGAGCAGGAACTGTTCAACGCCTCCGAGATCAAGCTGCCTGCGGCTGACTATTTCGACGAGTTCACGCGCACCATCGACAGCCTGTTTGCCCTCAATGAGCTGGCCATGCAGAACATGACCGAAGCCCTGGACGCACGCGCCCGTGCCACCCAGCGCACCGGCTGGATGGTGGTCTCGGTCCTGCTGCTGGGACTGGTCGCAGCCATCGCCCTGGCCTTGGCCTTCGTGCACAGCATTACCGGTCCGGTCCGCGAAGCAGTGCGCATTGCACAGTCCGTGGCCACGGGTGACCTTCGCAGTGAGATCCAGGTGCAGGGCAGCAACGAATTGGGGCAGCTGATGCAGGCCTTGCTGACCATGCGCAACCACCTCTCCGAAGTGGTGACCCAGGTGCGTGAAGGTGCCGAAGGCGTGGCCACGGCCAGTGCCGAGATAGCACAAGGCAACAACGACCTCTCGGCCCGCACTGAAAACCAGGCCAGCGCCCTCGAGCAGACCGCAGCGTCCATGGAGGAACTGGCATCCACCGTCAAGCAGAACTTTGAATCCGGCCAGCACGCCAACGGGCTGGCCGAAGAGGCTTCAAAAGTCGCCGCCAAGGGTGGCGACGTGGTGGGCCGCGTGGTGCACACCATGGAAGCCATCAACGTGTCGTCCAAAAAGATTGCCGACATCATTGGTGTCATTGACGGCATTGCCTTTCAGACCAACATCCTGGCGCTCAATGCCGCCGTGGAAGCGGCCCGCGCCGGCGAGCAAGGGCGAGGGTTTGCCGTGGTGGCGTCCGAGGTGCGCTCACTCGCAGGGCGCTCGGCCGAGGCGGCCAAGGAGATCAAGACCCTGATCAGCACATCGGTCAACAACGTGGAGGAAGGCTGCAAGCTGGTGGAGCAGGCCGGGAGCACCATGGACGAGATCGTGGTCCACGTCCGCCGCGTGGCCGATCTCATGGGCGAAATCACCACCGCCAGCCGTGACCAGTCCGCCGGCATCGATCAGGTGAACCAGGCCATCGGCCAAATGGATTCGGTGACGCAGCAGAACGCTGCCCTGGTGGAAGAGGCCGCCGCAGCTGCCCAGTCGCTGGAGCACCAGGCCTCGACCCTGGTGCAGGCTGTGCATGTCTTCAAGCCACATTCCGGCGCAAGCAGTCCACAGCAAGCCCGGTTGCCAGCACCGGCCCAACTTTGAAGGGAGCCTACCATGGCGTACTTTGAATGGGCCGATGACATGGTCATCGACAAGGGCCCGATCGATGCGGACCACCAAAAACTGGTGGAACTCGTCAATGACCTCCACACCGCCACCAGCGAGGGACGTGGACAGGAAGTCATCGAACGCATCATTCACGAACTCATCCGCTACACCAAGGAGCATCTGGAACGCGAAGAGCAGTTGATGGCATCGATACAGTTCCCGCATCTGGAACGGCACAAGGTGGGACACGACCATTTCACGCAACAGCTCAATGTGCTGCAGGCCAAGTATGACCAGGGCAGCATCACCGTGGCATCACAGCTGTCGACCGTGCTGCGGGATTGGTTGTCACTTCACATTCGCCGCTCCGACAAGGAAATCAAGACCTACCTGACCCAGCGAACCAAAGCCAAAGCACGCCGCTGAGGCATCCGCCGCCCTGCCATGAACTCCGAGAGTCAGCCCTCCTCCATCGGCCCCGCAACCCCATTTGCTGATCTCGATGCACAGGGCCTGAACCTGCATGCCGTCTTTGCCTTAGACACCCTGCCGGACGAGGTGCGAGAGACACTGGCGCTGGGCGATGCGGAGCGAACGCGCTACCGACAGCTGATTCTGGTGGGCCACCGGGGTCGCAGGTTCTGGACCGCCTTGCAAGAGCGCGGCATGCACGGTGCGCACCCCATGGACCAGTTTGTGACCGAATGCATCGCCGCCTGGATGGACGGGCCCCTGCACGGCCACGCCTGGCACCAGGTATTCCCCGGCCAGCAGACCGTGGGACTGCAAAGCCTGGGCCGCCTGGCGGGATGGCACCACCCATCACCCTTCTGGGTCGGCGTGCAGCAGGACTGGGGCAGCTGGTTCGCCTACCGTGCCGTGGTGCTGGCCGATACCGACCTGCCGCTCACGCCACGGTTGGAGTCGCCGTCACCCTGTGACAGCTGCCGCGACAAGCCCTGCATTCAAGCCTGCCCTGCCGGGGCCCTGGCCAGCGAGCTAACCGGCGCCTGGCAGCTGCGCACCTGCCTCGACTACCGCAAACAGTCCAACTCAACGTGCCAGGACCGCTGCCTGGCACGCAATGCCTGCCCGGTGGGGGCTGCGCACCGCTACGACGATGCGCAAATCAGCTACCACTACCTGCATTCCATGCAGGCCATCCGAAGTTATTACTGATCAGACCCAGGCGCACTCGCAGGTGAAGTGGCGCAAAAATTTGGGCTGCTTGGTGATCTTCACGCCGCGGATGCTGGCCGCCTTTTCCTTCACTTCCGCAATCACCTCGGCCGCGTAGTCGAAGTGGCTTTGCGTGTACATGCGTCGCGGAAAGGCCAGGCGCACCAGCTCCATGCTGTGGTAAGTCTCCACGCCGGTATCCAGCCGTTTGCCGAACATCACCGAGCCGATTTCCACACCGCGGATGCCGCCTTCCAGGTAGAGTGCGTTGCACAGCGCCCAGGCCGGGTAGTGTTCGATAGGCATGCTCGGCAGCACCGTCTTGGCGTCGATGTAGACCGCGTGGCCACCCGTGGGGCGCACAAAGCCCACGCCCGCAGCTTCCAGGCGCTCGCCCAGGTATTCGGCGGTGCGCAGGCGGTAGCGCAGGTAATCCTCGTCCATGCCCTCTTCCAGGCCCACGGCCAACGCTTCCAGGTCACGCCCGGCCATGCCGCCGTAGGTGGGGAAGCCTTCCATCATGATCAGGCCGTTGCGCACGGCATCCAGCCACTCTTCGCTGCGCAGCACGATGAAGCCGCCGATGTTGACCATGCCGTCCTTCTTGGCACTCATGGTGGCGCCGTCGGCATAGGAGAACATCTCCTTGACGATGTCCTTGATAGACGTGTTCTCGTAGCCCGGTTCGCGCATCTTGATGAACATGGCGTTTTCCGAGAAGCGGCACACGTCCATGATGAAGGGCTTGCCGTATTTCTTGAGCAGCGCGGCATAGGCGCGGATGTTGGCCATGGACACCGGCTGGCCGCCGCCCGTGTTGTTGGTCACGGTGATCATGCCGAAGGGGATGCGGTGGCCCTGCTCCTTCAGCACGGCTTCCACGCGCGCCAGGTCGATGTTGCCCTTGAAGGGGTAGTCCAGCGCCGGCTGCAGGCCCTCGGGGATCACCAGGTCCACGGCCTCGACGCCCATGTATTCCAGGTTGCCCCGCGTGGTGTCGAAATGGCAGTTGTTGGGCACCAGGTCACTGGCCTTGCACACGGCAGAAAACAGCACTTTCTCGGCGGCACGGCCCTGGTGGGTGGGCACGAAATACTGCATGCCGGTGATGTCCTGGATCACCTTTTCCAGGCGGTAGAAGCTGCGCGCGCCGGCGTAGCTCTCATCGCCTTCCATGATGGCGCCCCACTGTTTGGACGACATGGCACCGGTACCAGAGTCGGTCAGCCAGTCGATCAGCACGTCTTCGGCGCGCAGCTTGAAAACATTGAGCTTGGCAGCTTCCAGCAGTTGCACGCGCTCCTCGCGCGTGGTCATGCGGATGGGTTCGACGCTCTTGATGCGGAACGGTTCGATGAGGGTTTTGGGCATGGGTTTCTCCAGCGGCGTTTTTGAAAGAACGCGAAGGTAGCACCGCAAAAATGACCGTGGTGTCGGTTATTTCCAACAGTTGTATAGATAAGTGAAACCGGCCCGCCAAGTACCGGGAACTGCGCCCAGGCGGTGTCTTGGTGCTGCCGGTGTACTTGGGAATTTGGGCGTGCGCTTTTACAATGCCTGCAGTTTTCACAAACTCATGGGGCAAACCTGCCGAAAGGCAGGGACGCAAAGCCTCCGGTCCACACTGTGCTGCACAACGGATAGCGGGGTTGCCATCTTTCTTCCGAACGATGTCGCGCGCGTGTGCCCTTTTTCGTTGACGAAAGGGATCCGCTGCATGAAACAAACCAAGCCCTATGGCCGATCGCACATGACAGCGGCCGAGCGTGCGGCGCTGGAACAACAGTCCACCTTGCCAGCCCAGCTGCTGACGACCCAGCCGCCCTTCCAAACCGACGCCAGCCAAGACATTTTCAACCTCACCGGTGACGCATCCACCGAACCCATGGCAGAAAGAAAGCCTTCGCTGCGGCGACAGCTTGGAATCTACCTGTTGCTGATGGCGGTAACGCTGACCGTCTTTGTGTTCGTGCGGGACAGCCTGTTGATGGCACGGCTTCTGGAGCAGGTGTCCTCACGCGAAGCCGTGATGGTCTGCAAGGAAGGCAGGATGCACTACAACAGCTACAACCCGCTGGACCGCTTGCTGGGCAAAGGGCATTTCGTCTGTACCGAATGGACCATACAGCGCGGCATGCTGTCGATTCCGCGGCCCTATTACTAGGGCCTGTCTACACCCATTTCATGGCGGCTGGTGCCGCCAATAGCGGCGCTGGAGATCACGTTCGCACAACATCTCGGCAGGACGCTCGCTGTGCCACTGCATGGCACCACAGTGGGGTGAATCCCGCACCACAATGCCGCGCTGGTGGTAGCGCTCCAGCACCGGAGGCGAAGGGTGGCCAAAGCGGTTGCGGTAGCCCGACTGCACCCAGGCAAAGCGCGGCTGCACGGCATCCAGGAAAGCGGCCGTGCTCGAAGTCTTGCTGCCATGGTGTGGCACCAGCAGCACATCGGCGTGCAGCCGTCCCTCTTGCGACTGGAGCAGGCGCGCCTCCTGGGCCTGCTCGATGTCACCGGCCAGCAGGACCGTCTGTCGGCCATTCGAAATCCGCAGCACACAGCTCAGGGCGTTGGGCGGCATCTGCACCTGGCGCGCATAGTCCGGCAGGTCCGGATGCAATACGCTGAACTCCACCCCATCCCAATGCCAGCCTTGTCCAGCTTCGCAACGCACCCCACTGCGCTGCTGCTGCAGCGGGTGTGCAGGCTCCAGTGAACTGAGCAGCGTCGCACCAGGGTGCATCTGCAGCACGGCCTGGGCACCGCCCACGTGGTCGCTGTCGCGGTGGCTGAGCACCAGCATGTCCAAGGGCCATTGCAGGGACTGCAGCAAGGGCACCACTACCCGGTGACCGGCGTCCGATTCCAGCCCATAGCGCGGCCCGGCATCGAAAGCCAGGGTGTGGCTGTGGGTGCGCACCAGCACGGCGTTGCCTTGTCCGACATCGGCGGCCAGCAGCGCAAACTCACCTGGGGCAGGGACAGCGGGCCGCCACAAGGCCAGCGGCAAAAGCAAGGGCAAGGCCAGGGAACGCATGCGCCATGACCAAGGAAACACCAGGATAGCCGCTCCCAGGCAGGCAAACAGGCCCAGCGCCAAGGGCGGACGTGGCCACCACCACACCGCCCCGGGCCACACGGCCATCCAGGCCAACACGGCGTGCATGGCCTGTGCCGCCACCGCGGCCATGTCCCAGAAAACCGGGTGCAGCACGCCCAGCAGGCTCAGGGGCGTCAGCACCAGCGTCACCCAGGGCACGGCCAGCACATTGGCCAGCAAACCCACCAGCGACACCTGTCCAAACAACAAGATGCCCAGCGGCGCCAAGGCCAGGCCAATGGTCCACTGCTCCCGGAAAATATGGCCAATTCGGTCCCTGGCCCGCATATTCATTGACGAATCTACTCCTGAATTTGTAGCAAACAGCACGCCTACCGCCACAAAGCTCAGCCAGAACCCGGCCTGCAACCAGGCCCAGGGGTCCCACAGCAGCACCACCGCGCACACGGTCAGCCAGACCAATGGCCAAGGCCAGCGTGCACCGTTGCTGCGCAGCGTCACCGCAACCAACAGCATGAGCACAGTACGCTGGGCCGGCACGCCCCAGCCCGCAAACAGTGCATAGGCCCAGGCCAGCAGGACGCCACCCCACAAGCCCGCCAGACTGGCAGGCACGCGCAAGCACGCCCTGGCAGACCAACGCCAGGCCCGCCCCACCAGCAGGGCCGCGAGCCAGGCAAACAGGGTCACGTGCAGGCCGGAAATACTGACCAGATGGGCGACCCCCGTGGCCCGGTACACGTCCCAGTCCGCGCGATCAATGGCCGCCTGGTCCCCCACCACCAGCGCAGCAATCAGCGCGCTGGCGGCCGGTTCCGGCACGGCCGCCCCGATCTGGGCGCGTACGCTGTAGCGCGCCGCGTCGATGGCCGAGCGCCAGCCACTGTCCAAGCGCACCGGCACCGGGTCACGCACTCCGGCACGCACGTAGGCCTGTGCCTGCACCCCCTGCTCCCAAAGGTAAAGCTCGTAGTCGAATCCATGGGGATTGATGTTTCCATGCGGGGCCTTCAGGCGCAGGCGCATCTGCCAACGCTCGCCCGGGCGCACCGCCACCGGTTGGCGTTGCAGTTCCAAACCTCCCCCCGCGGTACTACCCCAGCCGCTGTACCAGCCCACATCGATGCGCCGGGGCAATGCCACGGCCTGCCCGTCCGTTTCGGCGGCCTCGGGCTCCAGCCGAAAACGCACGCCGGCAGCTTGCTGCTGCGGCAGGCCAACCACCAGCCCCCGCACATCCACGTCACGCCCCTCCAGGCTGGCAGGCAAGGCTGACGCCGCGAAATACGCCGCGCGCCAACCCGTGCTGCCGAAACCCAAGGCCAGACAACCCACCGACATTGCCAGCAGCGCGATCGCCGAGGGTACGCATATTGCTCTTCTTTTGATAGCTAACAAGGCAAGCAGCATGCCGGGAAACATGCAAATAACTGCATAAACCTCCGACGCCCAGAGTTGTGTCTGCTGCAGCTGCAAGGCAATACCCAGCACCCATGCGCTGAACACCAGCCCCCATGTCGGGGGGCGCGGATGGACAGCGGCAGCGTCGCGTATGGGCATGCTGCCATGCTAGCGGAAGCACGTCGCAGCCCACACCGCAAGCAGTTGGCGCGCAATTTGCTTTAATGTTTCCACCACCTGCCCAACACACCGCCATGTCCATCCACGCCGCGCTGACCCACACCACCCACTACCGTTACGACCGTCTGGTGAACCTCGGGCCCCAGGTCATCCGCCTGCGCCCGGCCCCGCACTGCCGCAGCAAGGTCGTCTCCTACGCGCTCAAAGTCGAGCCCGAAACCCACTTCCTGAACTGGCAGCAAGACCCCTTTGCCAACTACCAGGCCCGGCTGGTGTTTCCGGAAAAGACCACCGAATTCAAGGTCACGGTGGACCTGGTGGTGGAAATGGCGGTCTACAACCCGTTCGACTTCTTTCTGGAGCCCAGCGCCGAAAACTTCCCCTTCGCCTACGAGCCCCTGCTCAAGCAGGAACTCGCGCCCTACCTGGCCGCCGATCCGCTGACGCCGCGCCTGAAGGCTTTCCTGAACAGCACCAACCGCAAAAAGCGCCGCACCATCGACTTCCTGGTGGATCTGAATCAGCAGGTACACCAGGCCATTGCCTACACCATCCGCATGGAGCCCGGCGTGCAAACGCCCGAGCAGACCCTGGAGCTGGCCAGCGGTTCGTGCCGCGACTCGGCCTGGATGCTGGTGCAGCTGCTGCGCCACTGCGGGCTGGCGGCACGCTTTACCTCGGGCTACCTGATCCAGCTGGCCCCCGACGTCAAATCGCTCGACGGCCCCAGCGGCACCGAAGTGGACTTCACCGACCTGCACGCCTGGTGCGAGGTCTACCTGCCCGGCGCCGGCTGGATCGGGCTGGACGCCACCAGCGGCTTGCTGGCAGGTGAAGGCCATATTCCTCTGGCCTGCACCCCCCAGCCTTCCGGCGCGGCGCCCATCGAAGGCGGGGTGGACAAGTGCGAGGTCGATTTCGCGCACCACATGCAAGTCACCCGCATCTACGAGTCGCCGCGCGTGACCAAGCCCTACACCCCCGAACAGTGGCAATCCGTCATGGCGCTGGGTGAACAGGTCGATGCCGAGCTGGTGGCTGGCGACGTGCGCCTGACCATGGGCGGCGAGCCCACCTTCGTGGCCGTGGGCGACCGCGACGCCGCCGAATGGAACACCGACGCCCTGGGACCGACCAAGCGCGGCTATGCGCAGGCCCTGGTGCACAAGCTGCGCGACCAGTACGGACGCGGCGGCTTCCTGCACTTCGGCCAGGGCAAGTGGTACCCCGGCGAACAGCTGCCGCGCTGGGCGCTCAACATCTACTGGCGCGCCGACGGCCAGCCGGTCTGGAACAAGCCCGAACTCTTCTGCGACGAACGAACCCCCACCCACTACACCGCATCGGAGGCCGGCTACTTCCTGCGCACCCTCGCCGGCAAGCTGGGCCTGACCGACCAATACGTGCAGGCCGGTTACGAGGACACCTGGTACTACCTGTGGCGCGAACGCCGCCTACCGGTCAACGTAGACCCGTTCAACAGCAAGCTCGACGACGAGATGGAACGCGCCCGGCTGCGCCGCGTGTTCGCGCAGAAACTCGACTCCGTGGTCGGCTATGTGTTGCCGCTCAAGGTGGGCAACGGCCCCTACCTGACTGGCCCCAACTGGGTCACCGGCCCGTGGTTCTTCCGCGACGAACGCATGTACCTCATGCCCGGCGACTCGCCCATGGGGCTGCGCCTGCCACTGGACTCGCTGCCCTGGGTCAGCCAGGTCGACTACCCCTACCAGGCCGAGCGCGACCCCACCGAGCCGCGTGGCGAACTGCCGCTGTACGCCCAACTGGCCGAGCGCTACGCCCCGGGACGCCCACAGGCGGTGCAAAGCCAGGTCTACCCGGCCACCACCACAGCGGCGGCCGCAGCCACGGTGCGCATGCAAGGCCAGGTGCCCGGTGCCGCCAGCACCGGCGCAGAGCCCGGCGAGTACGGCCGCGCCCCGGGCGCCTTCGAGTCGGCCCACTGGGTCACCCGCACGGCGCTGTGCGTGGAAGTGCGCGACCCACGCCGCGCCAGCGGCCCCAAGGCCGAGGCCGTGGGCGAATCCAGCGGGGTGCTGTACGTGTTCATGCCGCCGCTGGAGCGGCTGGAAGACTACCTCGACCTGCTCGCCGCCATCGAGTCCACGGCGTCTGAACTGAAGACGCAGCTGGTGCTCGAAGGCTACCCGCCCCCGCGCGACCCGCGCCTCAAACTCCTGCAGGTCACGCCCGACCCGGGCGTCATCGAAGTCAACATCCACCCGGTGTCCACCTGGAAAGACTTGGTGGCCAACACCGAGTTCCTGTACCAGGCCGCGTTCGAATGCCGGCTGTCGGCCGAAAAATTCATGCTCGACGGGCGCCACACCGGCACCGGCGGCGGCAACCATTTCGTCATGGGCGGAGCCACCCCGGCCGACAGCCCCTTCCTGCGCAAACCCGAGCTGCTGGCCAGCCTACTGCTGTACTGGCACAACCACCCGTCCCTGAGCTACCTGTTCAGCGGCATGTTCATCGGCCCCACCAGCCAGGCCCCGCGCGTGGACGAAGCCCGCAACGACCAGGTCTACGAGCTTGAAATCGCCATTGAGCAGATCTACCGCAACCGCGAACGCTTTGGGCAGGACATGCCGCCGTGGCTGGTGGACCGCACGCTGCGCAACATCCTGATCGACGTGACCGGCAATACCCACCGCAGTGAGTTTTCCATCGACAAGATGTACTCGCCCGATTCGGCCACGGGCCGCCTGGGCCTGCTGGAACTGCGCGCGTTCGAAATGCCGCCGCACCCCCACATGAGCAGCGTGCAACAACTGCTGCTGCGCGCCCTGGTGGCGCGCTTCTGGAAGGCACCCTACCGCGCCCCCGTGACACGCTGGGGCACCGAACTGCACGACCGCTTCATGCTGCCAACGTTCATCCGCATGGATTTCGACGACGTGATCTCCGAGATGAACGCGGCCGGCTACGCCTTCGACGCCGCCTGGTTTGCCCCGCACTACGAGTTCCGCTTCCCCATGGTGGGTGCGGTGCAGTCGGCGGGCGTGACCCTCACGCTGCGCAACGCGCTGGAGCCCTGGCATGTGATGGGCGAGGAAAGCGCCGCTGGCGGTACCGCCCGCTACGTGGACTCTTCGCTGGAGCGCATGGAAGTGCGTGTTACCGGCCTGAATGAGAGCCGCTACACCGTCACCTGCAACGGCGAGCCACTGGCCCTGCACAGCACGGGCACGGTGGGCGAATTCGTGGGCGGGGTGCGCTACAAGGCCTGGAACCCGCCCAGCAGCCTGCACCCCACCATCGGTGTGCATGCGCCGCTGACCTTCGACATCGTGGACACCTGGATGAAGCGTTCGGTGGGCGGTTGCCAGTATTTCGTGGCCCACCCCGGCGGGCGCAACTACGACACCTTCCCGGTCAACAGCTACGAGGCCGAAAGCCGCCGCCTGGCGCGCTTCTCGGAGCTGGGCCACACGCCCGCACGCATGGAGGTGCCGCCGGCCACCATCAGACTGCCCGGCAGCAAGGAATTCCCGCTGACCACCGACCTGCGCCGCCCCTGAGGCTGCGTCGAACCCCAGCTGGCATACTGCATGGCTGTGAACGCGCCCTCGCAAAACACCGCAGCCAGCACCATGCCCCGGTCCCTTGACGGGATCGAGGCACTGGCGCGCGGATGGGCCGCAGCCGACGGGCACTTCGACGAACTGCGGGCCTGGGCCCGCAATGGCCCGGCGGTGCAGGACGCCCGCGCCCTGGCCCCGGTGTGGCAGGAGTTCTTCGCCCGCACGGACGGCATCACCCCCGGCGACATGGATCGGCGCTTCGAGAGCCTGCAGCGCCAGGTGCGTGACAACGGGGTCACCTACAACGTCTACGCCGACGCCGAGGGCCCACAACGCCCTTGGTCGCTGGACCTGTTCCCGCTCATCATCGACGCTGCGCAGTGGCGCCACATCGAAGCCGGCGTGCTGCAGCGCACGCGGTTGCTGGAGGCCATCCTGCATGACACCTACGGCGAGCAGACCCTGGTGGCACGCGGGCTGCTTCCGGCGGCCCTGGTGCACGGCCACCCCGGTTACCTGCGGCCCTTGCACGGCGCACTGGCCGCCGGCGAGCGCCACCTGCACATCGCCGCCTTCGACCTGGCACGCGGCCCGGACGGGCTGTGGTGGCTGGTGGGCCAGCGCTGCCAGGCCCCCTCGGGCCTGGGCTACCTGCTGGAGAACCGGCTGGCCGTGGCGCGCCAGTTCGGGCAGGCCTTCCAGGGCATGAACGTGCAGCGCCTGGCGGGCACCTACCGTGCCCTGATTGACAGCCTCAAGGCACACAGCCCGGCGGGCAAGGATGCCCACATCGCCTTGCTCACACCGGGACCGTACAACGAAACCTATTTCGAGCACGCCTACCTGGCCCGTTACCTGGGCCTGACCCTGGTACAGGGCAGCGACCTGCTGGTGCGTGACGAACGGCTGTACCTCAAGACGCTCAAGGGCCTGGAGCCCATCCATGTGCTGCTCAAGCGCGTGGACGACCAGTACATGGACCCGCTGGAGCTGCGCGCCGACTCCACCCTGGGTGTGCCGGGCCTGCTGCAGGCGATGCGGGCCGGCCACGTGCTGGTGGCCAACGCCCCTGGCAGTGCCTTCCTGGAGTCCCCTGCGCTCTTGGGCTTCCTGCCCGGACTGGCCCAGCACCTGCTGGGCGAGGAACTGGTGCTGCCCGCCCTGCCGACCTGGTGGTGTGGGGAACGCAGCGCCATGCAGGAAGCCCTGGCCACGCTGGGCACGCACACCATCAAGCCCACCTACCCGGGCTCCAGCATCCACCACAGTTTCGAGTCGGTGCTGGGCCCCAAGCTCGGCGCGCAGGCGCTGCGTGAATGGTCGCAGCGCATTGCTGCGCACGGCGACGACCACACGCTGCAGGCCTTCATGCCACTGTCGCAGCTGCCCACCTGGAGCGGACCACGCCCCGGCCAAGCCGGGCACATGGTGGCCAAGTCGACCCTGCTGCGCGTGTTCGTCACCTCGGACGGTCTGGACAGCGCCGGTCGACCGCGCTGGCGCGTGCTGCCCGGCGGCCTGGCCCGCGTGGCCGACCCCATGACCGACATCGCCTCCATGCAGCGCGGCGGCGGCAGCGCCGATGTCTGGGCGCTGACCGAGGGTGTGGTCGACACCACCACCCTGCTTTCGGCGGGGCAGCCGGTCCTGTCGGTGGTGGGCCCGCGCAAGCGCCTGGTCACCAGCCGCGCGGCCGAAAACCTGTACTGGCTGGGCCGCTATTCGGAACGCGCCGAGAACACCGTGCGTCTGGCCCGCCTCACGCTGGACTGCCTGGGCGGCGAAGAGCTGTCCAGCCCGCCACTGCTGGAATGGCTGCACACCATGGCCCTGGGCAATTGCCTGGTTCTGCCAGGCGTGCCCTCGCCACTGGTGGCAAGGCGCGTGTTCGAGCGTTCGCTGATCGCAGGACTGGCCAGCAACGATGGCGCCACCAGCGTCGGCTTCAACCTGCGTGCGCTCCGGCTGGCAGCGGCCTCGGTGCGCGAGCGGCTGTCGCAGGAGCACTGGAGCCTCATCATGCAATCCGAAGAAGCCCTCTTTGCCAGCTGTGCACAGATGGCCGGCGCGGGCGACTATGCACCGGGCATGGCACTGCGCGCGCTCAAGACCTGCAGTGACCACCTGGTGGCCATCACCGGTGCACAGACCGACCGCATGACACGCGACGATGGCTGGCGGCTGCTGAGCATCGGGCGCCATGTCGAGCGCCTGGTTTTCCTGTCCGATGCGCTCTTGCGCGGCCTGCGCAGCCGCAGTCTGCGCAGCGACAGTGGCTTCGAAGCCGTGCTGGCGCTGTTCGACTCCACCATCACCTACCGCGGCCAGTACCAGCAAAGCCGGGACCTTGGCGCGCTGGTGGACTTGCTGGTGCTCGACGGCGACAACCCGCGCTCGCTGGCCTGGGTGGTGCAGACCTTGCGTGGGCGCCTGTCGCGGCTGGCCGGTGTGCCCAAGAACCAATGGAGCGAACTGGCCCTGCAGTTGCCCGACCCCGACACATGGAGTCTGACCGCACTGTGCGCACCGGAGGATGGCGACACAGACCTGGAAGCCCTGCAGACACTGCTGCTCCTTCTGCGGGACGCTGCGTTCGATACCTCCAACGCCATCAGCGCCACCTACTTCACGCACACCGGCCTGACTGGCACGAGCGTGGGCAACTGAACCGCATCCCCCGCCATGCTGCTGCGCATCACCCACGACACCCACTACCGCTACAGCCCGGATGTCGAAACCGCCCAGCACATGGCCTACCTGCGCCCGCGCGACCATGCCAGCCAGCAGTTGCAATCGTTCGCGCTGGACATCACCCCCGGGCCCAGCCTGTGCCGGGCGCAGACCGATGTGTTCGGCAACACCCGCCACTTCTTCGCCATCGACATGGCCCATCCGGAACTGCACGTGGTCGCCCGCAGCGTGGTGCGCACGCAGACGCCCGCCGCACCCGAAAGCCGCTGCACCTGGGAACAGGCGCAAACCGCCTTCACCTACCGCGGCGCCCAGGCCACGGACCCGGCGGCCGAGTTCACCTTCGCCTCACCCTTCGTACCGCTGCAATCGGCCTTTGCCGACTATGCGGCGCCCAGCTTTGTGCCCGGCGCGCGGGCACTCGACGCCGCGCTGGACCTGGTGCAGCGCATGCACCACGATTTCACCTACGAAAGCCGCAGCACCGAGATCAGCACCCCGGCCCAGCAGGCACTGGCACAACGCAAGGGCGTGTGCCAGGACTTTGCCCACATTGCGGTCGCCTGTCTGCGCAGCATGGGCCTGCCGGCGCGCTACGTCAGCGGCTACCTGCTGACGCAGCCGCTGCCCGGGCAGCCGCGCCTGGTCGGGGCCGATGCCTCGCACGCCTGGGCCAGCGTCTACCTGCCCGACCTGCCTGAGGGCCAGCGCTGGGTCGACCTGGACCCGACCAACAACCGCTGGGGCTGGGGCTCGCCGGGCGCAGACTATGTGACCGTGGCCCTGGGGCGTGACTTCGGTGACGTGTCACCATTGCGTGGTGTCATCCAGGGCGGCAGCCGCCATGTGCTGTCGGTGGGTGTGACGGTGGAGCCAGTGGCTGAGGACTGACAGCAAACGGAATTTAGCTATATTTTCAATAGCAGCGTACGCAATGAATACGCGGGCATGATGCCTATTTGGCCTCTAAACTGCGGCCCGTCGGCTCGATGATGACCAGGGCGATGCCGCACACCAGCAGGCCGGCACCGGCCCAGAAGCTGGCCGTGGGCAGTTCCGAAAACAGCAGCCAGCCCAGCGTGGGGCTGAACAGCAGCAGGCTGAAGCTGCCGGCCTCCACCGCCGAAGCGTCCCCGGCGCGGTAGGCAAAGAAGTAGCACAGGTAGATGCCGCTGTTGCTCACGGCCACCACGGGCAGCAGCCACAGCAGATCGGGGGTCAGCTCGGGCAGGGAAAAACCGCTGAGCAGCCCAAACGCACACCAGCACGCCACCTGGCTCCAGGTCAGCACCGCCATCGGGTGTTCCTGACCCGAATACTTTTTCAGCACCACGCCCAGCAGGGCCTCCATGAGGGCCCCCAACAATGCCACCAGCGCGGCTGCCTGGAAGGCCCCGGCACCGGGCTGGAAAATGACCAGCACCCCGCCAAAGCCCACCAGCACGCCGCACCAGCGCAGCCAGTGCGGCTTTTCGCGCAAGAAAAGCACCCCCAAGGGCAACATGAACAGCGAGCCGGTCATCAGGTAGGCACTGGCTTCGGCCAGTGGCAGGTGTGCCACGGCCCAGGCTGCGCACCAGGCCGAGACCACGATGAAGAAGGCCCGCAGCAGGTGCAGCTGCGGATTGCGCGTGCGCGCCACACGACCGCGCGTCCACAGCGTGATCGGCCCGACCAGCAGGGACAAGACCGCGCAGGCCTGCAGAAACAGGGTCTGCTGCGGCGTGGCCCCCTGCGCCATGATGTGCTTGTTGCAGGCGTCGAGCACCGACCAGCAGGCCATTCCCAGCATTACCAGCAAGACGCCACGCGTATTGCCGGACAAGCCTTGCCAGCAATTGCGCAATACCGCTTCCCAGCGGCGCAAGAACCCCAAGGAATGGTCCTCAGGCGTCCGAACGGCCGTTGCGCTTGAGCATGGAGCGAACCTGGGTCGCCGGCACGCCGTAGGCAAAGGCAAACTCCATCACCGTCTGGCCGGCCGCGTCAAAGGCCTGCAGCAGGGCGGCATCCTTGGCGCGCAGGCGTTCGACCTGGGCCAGGACCTCTTCCAAGGCAGCAGCTACCTCGGGCTCGGGATTGCCAGCCAGCCCCAGGTATTCCATGCGGCCCAGGCCGCTGGCCTGCACAGCGTGGGTCAGTTCGCGCTGCAGGCGGCTCAGGGCATCGGGCTGCTTGCGCATCTGGCGGCGGCGGTAGAGCTCGATCACGGCGGAGTACACGTGCTCGGGTGCCACCGGCTCCACCGCCTGCAACTGCAGGTCGTGGCGCGGCTTGGCACTGGCCATGGCCTGCAGGTAGCGGGTCGAGCGCGTGTGCACCGACAGCGCTTCTTTCAGGCTGGCCTTGTCAAACGCGTCAGGATGGGCCTGCATGAGGTCCTGGAAAATGCCGCGCTTGAGGGGCAGGAACTCGGCACCAAACAGTGCGGGGTACAGGGCAAACAGTTTCTCCAGCACCGGCAGTGCCTCGGCCGTGCGCGCGGCACGGGTCTTGCGTGCCGGGGCAGCAGCAGGCGTTTCAACAGTTTCTGGGGCAGTAGACGTTTCGGTACTCATAGACGCAACACGCGTGGAGGAAAACCCTCGATTGTCGGTGATTTTGAGATTTGCCTGCGTCCCACTAGACTCGGCCTGAATTGAAGGGATTCCCACATGACCGAACCGATACGGGGTTTGAACCGTGAAGTCATTCCCAGCCACACTGCAGTCTTCAACACCGGTGACCCCGGCGATGCTGCCTATGTGATTGAAAGTGGGTGTGTCGAGGTGCTGGCCGGACCGCCCGAAGCACCACGCCGGGTGGCGGTGCTGGCCCAAGGCGCCATGTTCGGCGAAGTCGGCCTGCTCGACCGCCAACCACGCAGCGCCACGGTGCGCACCCTGGTGCCGACCACGCTGGTTCGCATCGACCGTGCCCATGTGGACGAACTGCTGACGCGCACCGACCCGGTCATCCAGTACCTGCTGCGTCTGCTGCTGGAGCGCTACCGCAGCTCCAGTGCCGCCGCCATCGCCGACCCCACCGCCCTGCCCGGTGCGGCCACGGCTGCCACGCCGCAGACCGACCTGCACGCTGCGGCCGTGCGCACGCTTTCGCTGGCCCACGACCTGACCGATGCCCTGAACTCGGACCAGCTGACGCTGTACTACCAGCCCCTGGTGTCCCTGCAGGATGGCCGCCGTGTCGGGTACGAAGCCCTGATGCGCTGGCGCCACCCCGGTCTGGGGCTGGTGAGCCCGGACGAATTCATCGGCCTGGCGGAGAAAACCGGCATCATCCGGCGCATCGGCCAGTGGGGACTGCGCCGTGCCGCCCAGGATTGGCAACAGCTGCGCGCGGCCCACCCCGAAGGAACCCCGCTGTTCGTGAGCGTGAACCTGTCTGCGCCCGAAATGTGCAGCCCCGGCATCGTCGCCCAGATCCACGCCTGCCTGGAGCACTACGGCATGCCCATGACGGCCCTGCGCATCGAGCTGACCGAAACCACCGTCGTCAACAACATGGAAGCCGTCATCGACTCGATCAACCGCCTGCGCGCCTGGGGCGCCGGGGTGGCACTGGACGATTTCGGCACCGGCTATGCCGGGCTGGACTACCTGCAGAACATGGCGTTCTCCAGCATCAAGATCGACCGCACTTTTGTGCAGCACATGCACAGCTCGAACCGCAGCTTCCACATCATCCAGTCGGCATTGGAACTGTCACGGCGATTGGGCATCCACAGCGTGGCCGAGGGCATCGAAGACGCCCAAACCGCCCAGGCCCTGGCGGCACTAGGCTGCGACATCGGCCAGGGCTATTACTTCTCGCGGCCCCTGCCTCTGGCCGAAATCGTCAACTGAACGGCGCGGTCAGGCCAACCGGAGCATCGCCGGCGCCTGCCCACTGCTGCGTGGGTCCAGCTGAAAGACCGCCACCGACTGCTGCAGCCGGTTGGCCTGCTCGCGCAGGCTCTGCGCCGCTGCCGCACTCTCCTCCACCAGGGCCGCGTTCTGCTGCGTCATCTGGTCCAGGTCACCAATGGACTGGTTGACCCCGGCAATCCCGCTGCTTTGCT
The DNA here is from genome assembly GCA_008015235.1 of Rhodoferax sp. GTDB lineage: Bacteria > Pseudomonadota > Gammaproteobacteria > Burkholderiales > Burkholderiaceae_C > Allorhodoferax. The sequence goes on from SSFF01000002.1 coordinate 94,793, forward strand.
CCGTGGCCGCCGCCGTGATCTCGCCAATGACGTCGGCCACCCGGCGCACCGATTGGACGATTTCTTGCATGGTGCTGCCAGCGTCCGTGACCAGTTGGGTGCCGGTTTCGACTTTCTCGACCGAAGTCACGATCAGGGCCTTGATTTCCTTGGCCGCTTCAGCCGAGCGTCCTGCCAGGCTGCGCACTTCGCTGGCCACGACCGCAAAGCCGCGTCCCTGTTCGCCCGCGCGCGCGGCTTCCACGGCCGCATTGAGGGCCAGGATGTTGGTCTGGAAGGCGATGCCGTCGATGACGGAGATGATGTCGGCGATTTTCTTGCTGCTGGCGTCGATCTGTTGCATGGTGGAGACCACCTGGGTGACGACTTCGCCGCCGCGCTGGGCCACGCTGGAGGCGCTGGAGGCCAGTTGGCTGGCCTGGCGGGCGTTGTCGGCACTGTGCTGGACGGTGCCGGTGAGGTGGTCCATGCTGGAGGCAGCGGCCTGCAGGTTGGCCGAGGTTTGTTCGGTGCGGTGGGCCAGGTCGTTGTTGCCCTGTGCAATTTCGGCGCTGGCGGTGGCGATGCTGTCGGTGCTGGAGCGCACTTCCGAGACCATGCGGGCCAGGGACTGGTTCATGTGCTGCAGGGAGTCAAGCAGGTGCCCGAATTCGTCCTGGCGGTCGTTGACGATCTGAGCACTGAGGTCTCCGTTGGCAATGCGCTCGGCCAGGTTGTTGGCCTGGTCCAAGGGTTGGCGGATCGAACGCACCAGCCAGAGCGTGCCGGTGAATACCATGGCTATCACCGTAGCCAGCCCCGCCAGGATGCCGATGGTGTTGGTCATCCGGCGGCTCTCGGTTTCCTCCGAGATCACGGTGACATGGGCCTTCTGCAAATCCACCATTTCCTTCTGCGCGCCAATGTACTGTGCCATGGCAGGCAGGTACTCTGAATTCAGCAGCTTGAGCGCCTGCTCGGCATCACCGCCCTTCTTGGCGTCGCGCGCCTTGTTGCGCAGGTCGATCACCTTCTGGCGCAACTCGGCAATCTTCTTCATCTGCGCCTTGTCCGCATCGGTCAACGGCATCGCTTCGATCTTCTTCTGCAATTCAGTGATCTGTGCGCTGGTAGCAGTGACGGCGTCCTTGAAGATGCCTTCCAGGTTGGTGCCGTCCTGCAGCAGGATAGCCTGGTTGCGGGCCGCATTGGTCTGTGTCAGACCAGCCCATTCGGTGGTGATCTGCACCAGCTCGACCGCCACCGCCTGGCGGGCGCGCCCTTCGGCCAGGATGCTGGCACTGCGCACCAGGCCGACACCGGCCACGGTCGCGATCAGCAAGATCACACTGCCAATGAAAACCCACAACTTGGTGGAAATAGAAATCTTGCGCAAGTCCATGCTCTGCTCCCGTATGCGGCCGGTGTGTATCCCCTGCCTTGGACAGGTTCAATGGCCGCACGGCCCTCCAACGGAGTACCGAATGACCCAAGGCCCGCCCACGGCAGGCCACTGCACAACAGCCCTTTTTCCAAATGGCCTGGCACGCGGGTTTCCCGCATGCGACGCCATATCCATTGGCGCCTTCCACATGCTACTCCAGCGCGGCCTGTTTGCAAGCGCTGGCTGGCCCTGTGTTTTCCCTAGGAACGCGGGGCCCCAAGCTGGTGGGCCCCGGTGCTCAGTGCGCCTGGTCCCAGTTCGGCCCGACCCCGACCTCGGCCACCAGCGGCACCTGCAGGCTGGCGACCCCGCCCATGAGCCTGGGCACTTCGGTGCGCACCCAGTCGACCTCGGCTGCGGGCACCTCGAACACCAGTTCGTCGTGCACCTGCATGATGACCTTGGTTTGCAGTCCCTGGTCGTCCAGCGCCTTTTGCACCGCCACCATGGCCAGTTTGATCAGATCGGCCGCTGTGCCCTGCATGGGCGCGTTGATGGCGGCGCGCTCCAGGCCGGCCAGCTGGGCCCCCTTGGCAGTCTGGATGCCGGCCATCTGCAAGCGGCGACCGAACACGGTTTCCACATAACCCTGGGCACGGGCCGTGGCCCGGGTCGTCTCCATGTAGGTCTTCACGCCGGGGTAGCGCTCGAAATAGCGCGTAATGAAATTCTTGGCCGCGGTGTTGTCAATCCCTAAGCTGCGTGCCAGGCCAAAGGCGCTCATGCCGTAGATCAGGCCGAAGTTGATGACCTTGGCATAGCGGCGCTGCTCGCTGCTGACCGCGTCGAGCGCCACGCCGAACACTTCGGCCGCGGTGGCACGGTGCACGTCGTGGCCTTCCCGAAAGGCGCGCAACAGGGCTTCGTCACCACTGAGGTGGGCCATGATGCGCAGTTCGATCTGCGAGTAGTCGGCGCTGGCGATGACGCTGCCCTCGGGCGCCACAAAGGCCTCGCGCACGCGCCGGCCCTCCGCGGTCCGGATCGGAATGTTCTGCAGGTTCGGGTCGTTGCTGGACAAACGCCCGGTCACCGCCACGGCCTGGGCGTAGTGGGTGTGCACGCGCCCGGTGCGCGGCAGGGCCAGCTGGGCCAGCTTGTCGGTGTAGGTGCCCTTGAGCTTGGACAGACTGCGGTGCTCCAGCAGCTTGGCCGGCAGCGGGTAGTCCTCTGCCAGCTTTTCCAGCACCTCTTCGTCGGTGCTGCGGGCTCCGGTGGCGGTCTTCTTGACCACCGGCATGCCGAGCTTGTCGAAAAAGATTTCGCCGAGCTGCTTCGGTGACGCCAAGTTGAAAGGCTGGCCGGCAATTTCATAGGCCTCCTGCTCCAACTGCAGAATGCGCTGGCCCAGTTCGTGGCTTTGGCTGGCCAGCGTGGCTGCGTCAATGCGCACACCATTGCGTTCGATGCGGTACAGCGCTTCGCTGCTGGCGATCTCCAGCTCGTAGATGAAGCGCAGCTTGGCATCCGCCTCGATGCGCGGCCACAGCGCAAGGTGCACGTCCAGCGTCATGTCGGCGTCTTCGCAGGCGTACTGGCTGACGCGCTCGATGTCCACCTGGTCGATGGTGATCTGGTGCGCGCCCTTGCCGCACAGGTCCTCGAAGCTCAGGCCCTTGCGCCCCACGTGGCGCAGGGCCAGGCTCTCCAGTCCGTGGGGCTTGTCGACTTCGAGCACATAGCTCTGCAGCATGGTGTCGTGGGCGTAACCGCGCACTTCGATGCCATGGTTGGCAAACACATGGCGGTCGTATTTCACATGCTGGCCCAGCTTCAAGGCCTGCGGGTTCTCCAGCCAGGGTTTGAGCTTCTTCAACACTTCGTCGCGCGGCAGTTGCGCCGGGGCGCCGGGGTAGTTGTGGGCCAATGGAATGTAGGAGGCGCTGCCGGGCGCGATGCTCAGCGAAATGCCCACGATCTCGGCGCGCATTTCGTCAAGTAAGGTGGTTTCGGTGTCCAGCGCTGTCAACGGGGCCGACGCGATCTTCGCCAGCAATGTGTCGAACGCAGCCCAGTCGAGGACGGTGTCGTACTGCAGGTCGCCCGTTACGCTTGAGCTCGCGGCCGCCCCGCCGAACATGTCGTCCATGGCAGCAGCCGGTGGGGCAGGAGTGCTGAACGCTACTGGCGTACTGGCCGCAGCTGTACCACCGGCCAGCTGTGCCTCCATGGCCTTGGCCAGACCCTTGAACCCGTATTTGGTATAAAAACCATGCAGAGCCCGCGTATCCTCTGCATTAGCCACTACAGAATCCATAGCAGGCAGACCATCCACCCAACCTGTCAGGTCGCAGTCGGTCTTGATCTTCAGCAGCTGCTGCCCGGTAGGCAGCCAATCCAGCGCTTTGCGCAGGTTCTCCCCGGCCACACCTTTGATGTTTCCAGCGTTGGCCACCACGCCTTGCAGCGAACCGTACTCGGCCAGCCACTTGGCAGCGGTCTTGGGACCCACCTTTTCCACACCGGGCACGTTGTCCACGGTGTCGCCCACCAGGGTCTGGTAGTCGAGCATCAGGCTGGCCGGCACCCCGAACTCGGCCTGGACTCCGGCCAAATCGCGGCGCTTGCCGTTCATGGTGTCGATGATGACGATCTTGTCGGTCACCAGCTGGGCCAGGTCCTTGTCGCCACTGCTGATGACCACGTCCAGCCCCTGCTGCGCCGCCGTCACCGCCAGGGTACCGATCACGTCGTCGGCTTCGACGCCGGGCACATCCAGCACTTTCCAGCCCAGATGCCGTACCACCTCGTGGATGGGCGCGATCTGGCTGCGCAGGTCGTCGGGCATGGGGTCGCGGTGGGCCTTGTACTGGGGGTAGATGGCGTCACGGAAGGTCGGGCCCTTGGCGTCGAACACACAGGCGACGAAAGCGGCCGGGTACTCCTTGCGCAGGCTGTTCATCATGTTGATCATGATGCGGATGGCACCTGTCTTCTGCACCGTTCCGTCTTCCAGCGTGGTGCTCATGCTGTCGCCACCGGCGAAAAAGGCGCGGTACAGGTAGCTGGAACCATCGACCAGCAGCAGGGTGTTTTGGGGATTGCTCATGGCGTGGATTGTGCCTGCCTGCACCGGGGTTTTCCGTTGGGTAAACCCTGCCGCCTACAATGCCACTTCTGCGCAAGCGCACACTGGCGCGCGCCCTCTCCTTGAGCAGTTCCCATGGCGGTTTACACAGAAGTTTCCTTCGACGAAGCAAAAGAATTCCTTGCCCGTCTCCAACTCGGCACCCTGCAGGACATGAAGCCCTGCTCCGGCGGCATTGAAAACACCAACTATTTCGTCACCACCGACACCGGGGCCTACGTGCTGACCCTGTTCGAGCGCCTGACGTTCGAACAACTGCCCTACTACCTGCGCCTGATGAAGCACCTGGCGGCCAACGGCATCCCCGTGCCCGACCCGGCCGCCAACGCCGACGGTGATGTGCTGCACCGCATCCAGGGCAAGCCCGCTGCCGTGGTCAACCGCCTGCGCGGCGGCAGCGAACTCGCCCCCACAGCCGCCCACTGCGCCACCGTGGGTGAGATGCTGGCGCGCATGCACCTGGCGGGCCAAAGTTTCGAGATGCGCCAACCCAACCTGCGCGGACTGCCCTGGTGGAACGAGACCGTGCCGGTGGTGCTGCCGCACCTGGACGCCCCCCAGGCCGAACTGCTGCGCGCCGAGCTGGCCTACCAGAACCACGTGGCCGTCCAGGCCGAGTACGTGGCCCTGCCGCGCGGTGCCATCCATGCCGACCTGTTCCGTGACAACGTCATGTTTGCGCACGACCTGGGCGACGGTGCGGCGCCTGAGCTGACCGGCTTCTTCGACTTCTACTTTGCCGGTGTCGATACCTGGCTGTTCGACCTGGCCGTGTGCCTCAATGACTGGTGCGTGGACTTGGCCCAAGGGGCCAACGACCTGGAGCGCGCCCGCGCCTTCGTGGCCGCCTACCAGACAGTGCGCCCACTCACGGCATCCGAGCGCGCGCTGCTGCCGGCGATGCTGCGTGCCGGTGCACTGCGGTTCTGGCTCTCGCGCCTGTGGGACTTCTACCTGCCCCGCGACGCTGCGCTGCTCAAACCCCACGATCCGACGCATTTCGAGCGCGTACTGCGCCAGCGCCTGGAACACCCCCTGACCCTGTCGGAGCTGGAAGCATGAAACTGCAACTGGTACCCGCCGCCCAGGGCGCCCAGTGGGTGCGTCAGGGCCTACGCACTTTCTTTCGCCAGCCTTTTGGCCTGATCGGTCTGTTCATGATGTTCGCCCTGCTGCTGCTGGGCCTGCACGTGCTACCCACCCTGGGAACGGCCATCGGCCTGGTGCTGGTTCCGGCCTTCACCAGTGGCTTTGTGCGTGCCACCGAAGCGGTGGAGCAAGGCAATTTCCCCATGCCCCATCTGCTGGTGGCGCACTGGGTGCGTTCACGCACCACCCGACTGCGCATGCTGGGCCTGGGCGCGCTCTACCTGCTGGCCATCGTCCTGATCATGCTGCTGTCGGTGTTTGTCGACGGCGGCACCCTGGCGCAGTTCTACCTGCTCGGTGGCACGCTCGACGAGGAAACTTTCAAGAACCCGGCCCTGCTCAACGCTGCGCTGCTCACCATGGCGCTGTACCTGCCGGTGTCCATGGCGTTCTGGCACGCCCCCATGCTGGTGGCCGACGAAGACATGGGGCCGGTCAAGGCCCTGTTCTTCAGCTGGATGGCGTGCAAGCGCAACATCACGGCCTTCACCCTGTACGGCCTGAGCTGGGCCTTGTTCTACCTGGCACTGAGCATGGTGGTCTCCACCGTGGGCCTGCTGCTGGGGGGACCGCAGGTGGTGCAGGTACTGGTTTTCCCCATGACACTGGCCATGGCCACCCTGTTCTTCACCTCCATCCATTACAGTTACCGTGATTGTTTCGCACACCCTGAAGGAGAGCTCCATGACGCAACATAGCCTGCAAGGCCGCCGTGACGACGAAGTACTGTGGTTCCAGCGGCGCAGCTTCCTGCAAGGGGCCGCTGCCTTCACCGCCCTGGGAGGATGGGGTGGCGCCTGGGCCCAATCGCGCTCCAACATCGTCGAACTGCGTGGCGATGCCCTGGTCAACGGCGAACGCCTGTTGCCGCAACAAACCATCCAGACCGGCGACACACTGCAGACCGGGCCGCAGTCGACCCTGACCTTTGTGCTGGGGAACTCGGCGTTCCACGTGCGCCAGAACTCCAACATCGTGGTCGAGCGCGGTGCCACACTCACCGCGGTGAGCCTGCTGCGCATGCTCAGCGGCGCCGTGGTCAGCGTCTGGGGCAAGGGCAGCGCGCGCCAGATCATCACCCCCACCCTGACGGCCGGCATCCGCGGCACAGGGGTCTACACCGAAATCTTCGCCGACCAAGGTGGCCGCAGCTATTTCTGCAACTGCTACGGTGTGGTGGAGATGAGCGCCGGCGACGACCAGGTGGTCAGCGAGTCGAGCTACCACCAGGCTTACTGGGGCGAAGTTGCCCCCAAGGACGGCCGCATGCTGACACCGGGCAAGGCCATCAACCATACCGACGAGGAGCTCGAGTTCCTGGCCAAGCTGGTGAACCAGAAGACTGCCTGGCAGATCATGGGCAAGAAGGGCGTCAAGGACGGCAAGGGCTACATGGAAGAGAAGCCCGGCCAGATGCACCCGGCCCAGATGATTGGGAAGTAGGCACCGGGCCCTGGCGGCCCAAGGCGTCACAAACGCTTCATCAAACCGTCATACAGAGCCGTCATGCTGACGGCTCTTTTTCATTGACGAGGTTATTTGCCCCATGAAGCGACGCACCCCAAACAGCCCTGACCACGCCTTCAACAACGAAGACTCCAATACCAGCGCCAACGAAACATTCGACGCGGTCTTGAACGCCCGCCTGCAGCGCCGCAGCCTGCTGCTCGGTGGCGCAGCAGCCCTGGGTACCAGCGTGCTGGGCGGGACAGCCCTCACCGGCTGTGCCACCACCAGCACTTCCATGGGCGCTGCACCCGCCCCCTTGAACGCCATGGTCTCGGCCCTGGGCTTCAAGGCCGTGCCCAAGAGCCTGGCCGACACCGTGGTGGTGCCCGCAGGCTACCGCGTGCAGGTGCTCTACGGCTTGGGCGACCCCCTGCGCTCCGACGTGCCCGCCTTCAAGAACGACGGTACCGACAGCCAATGGGAGCAACGCGCCGGGGACCACCACGACGGCATGGAATGGTTTGGCCTGGATGCCCAGGGACGCCCCAGTGCCAGCAGCACCGTCCGCGGTGTGCTGGCCATGAACCACGAAGCCACCACCGACGAAAAGCTCAGTTCCTTCTTCCTGCACGCCGACGGCGGCAAGTCGACCCTGCCCCGCCCTGCCTCGGAAGTGGACAAGGAACTCGCCATCCACGGTCTGTCGGTCGTGGAAGTGCAAGCCCAGGGCCAGCAATGGAAGTACCTTCCGCAATCGGCACTGAACCGCCGCGTCACCGCCATGACCGAAGTGCTGCTGACCGGCCCCGCGGCCGGCAGCGCCCACATGGTCACCAAATACAGCCCTGACGGCACGCGCGCCCGTGGCACGCTCAACAACTGTGGCACCGGAAAAACCCCTTGGGGCACTTTCGTTTCGGGTGAGGAGAACTGGTTCGGCTATTTCCACCGTGACGCCAAGGACGACGAGCGCCGCGGCAAGAAGGACAAGCAGGTGGCCGGACTCATCCGCTATGGGCGCAAGGCCGGTGACGCCAGCCGCCACGGCTGGGAAAGCGCCGGTGCCGATGACCGCTTCGTGCGCTGGAACAATGGCGCCATCGCTGCCGACGCCAAGTCCGACTACCGCAACGAGTTCAACACCTTCGGCTACGTAGTGGAAATGGACCCCTACAACCCGAACGAGCCGGTGCGCAAGCGCACCGCCCTGGGCCGCATCGCCCACGAGAGCGTGAGTTTTGCCGCCCCCGTGGTGGGCCAGCCGGTCGTGGCCTACATGGGTGACGACTCGCGCGGAGAGTACATGTACAAATACGTGTCGGCAGCCCGCTGGGACGCAGCCGATGCAACACCGGCCAAGCGCCTGGCCGCAGGCGACAAGTACCTGAACAAGGGCACGCTGTATGCCGCCAAGTTCAAGGCCGATGGCACGGGTGAATGGCTGGAGCTTTCATTGAACAACCCGATCGTCTCTGCCAACCCGGACTTCGAATTCGGCAGTGACGCCGACATCGCGGTATTCACCCGCCTGGCTGCCGATGCCGTGAATGCCACCAAGATGGACCGGCCCGAGTGGGGCGGCATCAACCCGCGCAATGGCGAGTTCTACATGACGCTCACCAACAACTCCAACCGCACCGTGGACGGCGAAATGGGCGTGGACGCACCCAACCCACGCACCTACTCCGACCTGAAAGGCGGAACCAAGGAAAGCAAGGGCAACGTGCATGGGCACATCATCCGCGTGGCGGAAGGCAAGCCCTCGGACACCAGCTTCCGCTGGGACATCTATGTGTTCGGTGCCGAGTCTGACGCCGACACCGCCCGCGTCAACCTGTCGCGCCTGACCGAGGAAAACGACATGTCCGCGCCCGACGGTCTGGCTTTCAGCGCCGCCACCGGCATCTGCTGGATCCAAACCGACGACGGTGCCTACACCGACAAGACCAACTGCATGATGCTGGCTGCCTTGCCCGGCAAAGTGGGCGACGGTGACAAGAAGACCCTGAGCTACAAGCGCGCCGACGGCAGCGAAAAGCGCGTGACCACGCCCGTGGGCAAGGCGCAGACCCCCGAGACGCTCAAGCGCTTTCTGGTGGGCCCCAAGGACTGCGAAATCACCGGTCTGTGCGAAACGCCCGACGGACGCACACTTTTCATCAACATCCAGCACCCCGGTGAGGGCACCAAGATGGCCGACATCGGCAACCCGGCCAAATACACCAGCCAGTGGCCTGCCAACGCCGGCTACGGTGCCGGCCTGCGCCCGCGCTCGGCCACCATCGTCATCACCAAGGTGGACGGCGGGGTGATTGGCTCCTAATCGGTATCGGCCAGATCGGCTTGCGCCCGCGGCGCATGTTCGCTCAGGTACTGGGAGCCGGTCAGGATCATGCGCACCATGACCACCAGCTGCTCGGCAATGCCCGGCCACTTGTCGGATGGCAGGTCCACGGCCGTGGCGCCCATGGCGAACACTAGGCGCGTGATGGCCTTGGCCGTCAGCGCCGGTTCGTACAGGGTGTTGCCGCTGACCTTGGCGAGGCGAATCAGGTCCAGGCGCAACTCGTCCTCGAAGTAGTTGAGCTGGCGGTCCACCGCCTGCTTGAACGCGGGCGAGCCTACCGTGCCTTCGCGCAGCAGGATGGGCAGCAGCTTGTCGTCGCTGCCGAGCTGCTGCATGAAGGCCTGCACCGAACTGCGTACCACGCTGCGCCGGCGCCGCGCCAGCTGGCGCGCCTCGCCGATGATCTGCCGCAGGGAGCTGCCGGCCAGGTCGATCAGCGCCACCGCCAGCTCGTCCATGTCGCGGAACTGGCGGTAGAAACTGTTCGGGGCGATACCGGCTTCGCGCGCCACCTCGCGCAGGCTCAAGCTTGATACGCTGCGGTGCGGCCCCACCAGCTTGAGGGCAGCGGCAATCACGTCTTCGCGCGAAATGACCGGCTTGCGCCCCACGCTGGGTGCAGCACTGGCGGCCACCGGACTGTCTAAGGGTTCCTGGGCGGTATTCATTGCAGCGATGATACCCAATGGATTTGCTGCACACTTGTGCATATATATGTGCCGATAACTGTATACTTGCGCAGTTTTTTGAATTCTGCAACTGCTGTGACCACCGCCTCCGCCCCTGCCCTGCGCCGTGTCTTGACCCCCCTGGTGGACCCCGCCACCTTCGATTTCTGGGCCCAGAAGATCAACCCCCTGTGGAGTTGGGACCGCGTCCTCGCACGCGTGGTGCAGGTGGAGCGCGCGTGCGAGGACGCCGTCTCGCTGGTGCTGCAGCCCAACCGCCATTTCCGTGGCTTTGTCGCCGGCCAGCACCTCAACGTATCCGCCCAGGTGGCCGGCCGCCGCACCACGCGCAGCTACAGCTTCACACGCCCCCCGGCGGCCGACGGACGCCTGCACATCACCGTCAAGCAGGTAGAAGGCGGGCGCCTGAGCACCTACCTGTGCACCCAGGCCCGCGTCGGCGATGTGCTGGAAATCAGCCAGGCCTTTGGCAGCATGACGCTGGCGCTACCGCCCACCGCCGACCTGTGTTTCCTGGCCGCTGGCAGCGGCATTACGCCATTGATGGCACTGACCCGCGCCTGGGCTCAGGCCGGTGGCAGCACCCCGCTGACCCTGCTCTACTGGGCTCGCACCCGTGCCCAGCTGAGCTTTGTGAACGAGCTGGAACAACTGGCACAGCAGCACCCGAAGTTCACGCTGCACACCTTCACCACGCACGAACGCGATGGCATGGCATGCCCCGAGCACGACACCATCACGGCCGAACTGCTGCAACAGCACGCACCCCACCTGGCCACCAGCCAGGTACTGGCCTGCGGCCCGGGCGGGTTTGTCCAAACTGCGCGCAGCCTCAGCGCACGTGCCCTGTCCTTTGCCGGCGAAGGCTTTACCGCACCCGACCTCGCCGCCGACACCAAAGGCCCGGCCACCGTGGAAGTGAAGCTGCGCACAAGCCAGCGCACCGTCACTGTGGCCACCGGAGTTTCCCTGCTCGAAGCCCTGGAGGCGGCAGGACTGAACCCGCAGCACGGCTGCCGCATGGGCGTATGCCACACCTGCAGCTGTACCCGCACCAGCGGCACCACACAGAACCTGCAGAACGGCGCACTGGAAAGCGAAGAAGGCATGGACGTGCGCCTGTGCGTGAGCCGTGCGCGCACCCCCTTGACCCTGGACCTGTAAGCCCCCACCGGAATTTGGAGAAATTGAACGCCATGCGTTTGTCCGTGCCCCCCCAACTGAGCCCCGAGCAACTGGAACGTTTTGGTGCCGAGATCGATGCCCTGCGCGCACGCACGGTGGCACAACTCGGCGAGCGCGATGCGCGCTATATCCGTGCGGTGTTCGCCGCGGTGCGCTACTTCGAGGCCGCGGGCCGCATCGTGCTGATGGCCAGCTTTTTCCTGCCCAAGGGCTGGCTGCTGCCCGCATGGGTAGCCGGCGTGCTGATGCTGGCCCTGTCCAAGATCCTGGACAACATGGAGCTGGGGCACAACGTGATCCACGGCCAGTTCGACTGGATGGGCGACAAGCACCTCAATGGCAAGAGCTTCGAGTGGGACATCATGGGCACCAGTGCCAACTGGCGCAAGACGCACAACTACCGCCACCACACCTACACCAACGTGCACGGCATGGACGAAGACATCGGCTACGGCGTGCTGCGCCTGTTCCCGCAGCAGCGCTGGAACGCCGGCTACCTGCTGCAGCCGTTTTATGCCGTGATCTTCGCCTTGCTGTTCGAGTGGGGCGTGGCCATGCAGGACGTGCGCCTGGGCCGCTGGTTCAAGGGCCGCATGACGGGCCGCCAGCTTGCCGCACAGTTCGCCCCGGTGGGCCGCAAGATGCGCCGCCAGCTCATCAAGGACTACTTGGTGTTCCCGCTCTTGGCAGGCCCCGCCTGGCTCGCGGTGCTCAGCGGCAATGCCGTGGCCAACGTGCTGCGCAGCCTGTGGACCTACACCGTGATCTTCTGCGGCCATTTCACGGCCGATGTTCAGACATTTCCCAAGAGCGTGCTGCGCGGTGAGTCCCGCGCCCACTGGTACCTGCGCCAGATCTTGGGCAGCAGCAACCTGTCGGGCGGCAAGCTGCTGCACATCCTGACCGGCAACCTCAGCCACCAGATCGAGCACCACCTGTTTCCCGACGTGCCAGCCAACCGCTACGGTGAAATGGCTGTGGCGGTGCGCGACATCTGTGCCCGCTATGGCGTGCACTACAACACCGGCTCCATGGTGGGGCAGTTCAGCCAGGTGGTGTGGCGCATCCTGCGCCATGCGTTCCCCAGCCAGCCACCACGCCAAGCCGCCTAGGCCAAGCCTCCCTGGAAGCCGGGAATTGCTACCATTTCAGTAGCAAATTACGCAATCTGCATGCGGGCCAGAGGCCTTTTTGGCATGCAAATCGGCACCCCCTTACTTCTGCTGCGTGCAGGCGTTGCGCTCGTCGAGCAGCTTCTGCTGTTCGGTGCGCCACTGGGTCTGTTCCTGGAAGCTCAGGGTTCGCCCCTGGTAGCGTTTGTCCATGGCATCGAACTGGCGACGGTTGGCGTCCAGGCAGCCATCGCGGCGCTGGGTCTGCGCCGCAGTGGGCGCCGGGGTGTTGGCTTTGCGGCAGGCCTCATGGCGTTGCGCGACCGCCTGGAGTGCCTCGTGCAGTTCCTTCGCCCAGACCTGTTGCGCCGGTCCAGTGCCTTTGCCCGGTGAGCGTGCAGCGAATTCGCGCGTGACGGCATCCACTTCCGCATCAGCTCGGGCATCACATGCCGGCTGCGCCAAAGACGGAAAACCAAGCGCTGCGGCCCAGGCGAACAGAGCAAATTTTTGTAGGTTCATGGCCGCATTATCCGCAGCCTTCCCCCTGAAGGGTAGCCCTACACCATGTCCTGCAAGGCGGCAACGCCAACCGGCGGCTGCACCAGCCAGGGCACCACAAAACATTGCCGGGCCAGGCCAGCCTGCACCCGCTGCACCTGGGTCTGCTCGCTTTGCAGCCGGGCCTGCAGCACCGGGTCATGCGTGCCCGCAGCCAGCAGGCTCTTGTTGATGACCCAGGCAAAGGGCTCGATGCGGGCGCGGCGCAGGTCGGTCTGCAACTCTTCGGCCTGGGTCACGGGGGTGGTTTCGGGCAGCGTCACCAGCACCACTTTCGTGTAGTCGGGGTCTTGCAGGCGCATCAGCGGCGTCACCATGCGGGCGCTGCCATGGCTGGACAGCTCCCGCTCCATCTGGCGGTGGTAGGCACCCGTGGCATCCATGAGCAGCAAGGAGTGTCCGGTGGGGGCCGTGTCCAGCACCACAAAGGCACTGCGTGCTTCGGACACCACGCGCGAGAACGCATGGAACACCGCCACTTCCTCGGTGCAGGGCGAGCGCAGGTCCTCCAGCATGAGGGCCTGTTCCTGGGCATCCAGCCCCTTGCCTTTGGTCGCCATGACCTTGTCGATGTAGCGCTGCGTTTCCACAACCGGGTCGATGCGGTCCACGCGCAAGCCGGGCACTTCCCCCGCCAGGGTCTGGGCCAGGTGCGCGGCCGGGTCGGTGGTGCTGAGGTGCACGCTGTAGCCGCGCTGCACCAGGCCCAAGGCGAGTGCTGCCGCCACCGTGGTCTTGCCCACACCGCCCTTGCCCATCACCATGACCAGCCCGTGCCCGGCCTGGGCCAGCGCGTCGGCCAAGGCACGCAGGCTCTGGCTTTCGGCCGAAGCCTCCCATGCGGGCAATGCAGCGTCCTGCATCGGCAGGCCCTCGGCGGTGTGCAGCAAGGCCCGCAAGGCGGCCAGCCCCACAGTATCGAAAGCGCGCAGGGGAATCTGGTCCTGCGGCAGCGCCCGCAGCGGTGCGGGCATGTCCGCCAGGGCCTGTTCACCCAGGGCCTGCAGGGCCTGTGCCACGGCATCGTCCGGGCTGCTGGCACGGAACACACCGTTTACCACCAGGCGCTGGTGCTGGAGCCCCAGTTCCAGCAATTCGGCACTGGTGCGCGCCGCTTCGGCAATGGCCCCGGCATCGGGGCGCACCACCAGCACGATGGTGGTTTGTGTGGCGTCGCTCAAGGCATTCCAGGCAGCCTGAAAACGCGCTTCCTGCATCTTGAGGCCCGAGTGCGGCCCCAGGCACGAGGCGCCGCGGTCGTTGCCGGCCAGGAAGCCGCTCCAGGCCTTGGGCAGGCTCAGCAGGCGCAGCGTGTGGCCTGTGGGCGCGGTGTCGAACACCACGTGGTCCCACTGCGGGTCGGGGTCGGACAAGAGCGCAGCAAATTCATCAAAGGCAGCAATCTCGGTGGTGCAGGCGCCCGACAGTTGCTCGCGCACCGTGGCCACGGCGCCCGCCTCGGCCGTGGACTGCATCTGCGCAATCACGCGCGCGCGGTAGGACTCGGCAGCGGCCTGGGGGTCGATGTTGAGCACCGACAGCCCCAGCACCCCGGGCACGGGTGTGGCCACGTTGCGCAGCGGCACGGACAGCATCTGGTCTAGGTTGGAAGCGGCGTCGGTGCTCACCAGCAGGACCCGCTTGCCCTGGTCGGCCAGATGGACGGCCACGGCCGTGGATACCGAGGTCTTGCCGACACCGCCCTTACCGGTGAAAAACAGGTAGCGGCTGGGGGCTTCCAACAAGACCAGTGGGGCGTGGTTCATGGTCATTCCTTGTTTGATCAGACGGGCTGTGTCAGCGCAGAGGTTTACCCTGTGCATCCACCACGGCCTCACCGTCTTCCTTGGTGAAGGCGCCCTGCTGCGGCCGGGGCAGGATGTCGAGCACGCGCTCGCTGGGGCGGCACAGGCGGGTGCCCAGGGGCGTAACGACGATGGGGCGGTTGATGAGGATGGGGTGGGCCAGCATGGCCTCGATGCGCTGGGCGTCGGTACAACCCTCTGCCCCCAGACCCAGCTCGGTAAACAGGGCTTCCTTCTCACGCATGATGGCGCGCACGCCCTCGCCGTTGGCGGCAATCAGCTGCTCCAGCGTGGCGCGGTCGGGTGGGGTTTGCAGGTACAGGATGATTTCAGGCTCTTCGCCGCTGTTGCGGATCATCTCCAGCGTGTTGCGCGAGGTGCCGCACTTGGGGTTGTGGTAAATCGTGATGCGGCCCATGGGCTTCTCCTTATGCGTGTTCGTACCAGTTCTTGGTGCGGTTGACCACATGCACCACCGCCAGCATGACCGGCACCTCGATGAGCACGCCCACCACAGTGGCCAAAGCCGCGCCCGAGTTGAAACCGAACAGGCTGATGGCAGCCGCCACCGCCAGCTCGAAAAAATTGGATGCGCCGATGAGCGCCGAGGGGCAGGCAATGTTGTGCTTTTCGCCGACCGCGCGGTTGAGCCAGTAGGCCAGCGCCGAGTTGAACACCACCTGGATCAGGATGGGCACGGCCAGCAACGCAATGATGAGTGGCTGCTTCAGGATCGCCTCACCCTGGAAGGCGAACAACAGAACCAGCGTGGCCAGTAAGGCCGCAATCGACCAAGGGCCGATGCGTTGCATGGCAGCGTCAAACGCCGCCGCACCGCGGCGCAACAGCGCCTTGCGCCAGGCCTGGGCCAGCAGCACGGGGATGACGATGTAGAGCACCACCGACACCAGCAGCGTGCTCCAGGGCACGGTGATGCTCGACAGGCCCAGCAGGAATGCCACCAGGGGCGCAAAGGCCACGACCATGATGCTGTCGTTGAGCGCCACCTGCGACAGCGTGAAAAGCGGGTCACCATTGGAGAGACGGCTCCAGACAAACACCATGGCCGTGCACGGCGCCGCCGCCAGCAATATCAGTCCGGCAATGTAGCTGTCCAGCTGGTCCGCAGGCAGCAAGGGCGCAAACCAGTGGCGAATGAACAGCCAGCCCAGAAAGGCCATGGAAAAGGGCTTGACCAGCCAGTTCACGAACAGGGTGACGCCAATGCCCTTCACGTGCTTGCGCACCTCGCCCAGGGCGCCAAAGTCCACCTTCACCAGCATCGGGATCACCATGACCCAGATCAGCAGCCCCACGGGCAGATTAACCTTGGCAACTTCCATGGCACCCACCGCCTGGAACAGGCCAGGAAACCACTGGCCCAGCGCGATGCCCGCGACGATGCACAAGGCCACCCACACACTCAAATAACGCTCGAACAAATTCATCTGTTGATTCCCTTCACAACCATCACCACACCCTCTGATCGCTATTTTTTCAATAGCTGCTTGCGCAGCATAAATGCGGGCTGGGTGCCAAAAAGACTATAAACATCGACCCCACGCCGCAGACCGTGCAGACCACGTGCACCGGTGCAGGGGCCGGGTTTGCACCGCTCATGCCTGGGCCAACTCCTTGGCCGTTTGCTGCAGGGCCATGGCCTGCAGCTTGTCGGCCGGCAGGTTCACCAGCAGGTCCAGACGGCGGCGGATGGCGTGCAGCGTGGCCTTGAAAGCCTCGGCCTTCTCGGCGTCGCTGCCGTCTCCGGCGGAGGGGTCGGCATAGCCCCAGTGGGCCGTGGCCGGTTTTCCGGGCCAGAACGGGCACACCTCACCCGCAGCGTTGTCGCAGACGGTGATGATCAGGTCCATGTGGGGCGCACCGGGGGCGGCAAACTCGTCCCAGCTTTTGCTGCGCAGGCCCTCGGTGGAAATGCCTGCGTTGCGCAGGGTCTGCAGGCCGATGGGATGGGGCTGCTGGTTGGCACGCGGGCTGCTGCCGGCCGAAAAGCCGCGAAAGCGCCCGCCCCCGATGTGGTTGAGCACGGCTTCGGCCAGGATGCTGCGGGCGGAGTTGTGGGTACAGAGGAACAGGACGTTCAAGGGTTTGGAAGACATAAGAGACCTTGGAAGTGACTAAATTGCTATGTTTTCAGGAGCTGATTTCGTATATTGCATGCGGGCCAGGTGCCGATTTGGCTTGCAAAACAGGCGTTAGCAGCTGGCGCAGCCGGCGTCCTCTGCGTCCACCGCGCACGGCTCCCCCTGGCAGCAGTGCTCGGTCAGATAGGCCAGCAACTGGTTCATGTGGGCAAACTCGGCGCGGTAGATCAGGTTGCGGCCATCGCGCTGCTGCGACACCAGACCGGCACCCAGCAGCTCCTTCAAGTGAAAGGACAGGGCCGTACCCGCCACACCCAAGCTTTCCGAAAGGCGCGACGGCGTCATGCCGCCCTGCCCGGCCACCACCAGCGCGCGGAAAATCTGCAGCCGCGAACCCTGGGCCAGGGCCCCCAGCGCACGCACGGCTTCGGTTTCTGTCATGGCGTCCTTTCCTGTTGGGTGATTCCGCGATGGCGGATCACTGAAAATATTTCAATAATTGTTGAATTATAGAAGCATGTGCTCCCGATATGGCCATCAGCGACCGCCATCGCGCATCTGCTACCCTTTGCCTCCAGCTATTCAAACCTGTGCGCTATGACCCTCTCCACCCTTTGGCTTTTCATCGTCATGACCTTCTTTGTCTCGGCCACGCCGGGGCCCAACATGCTGTTCGTGATGAGCATTGCGGCCCGCCACGGGCTGCGCGTGGCGGTCATGGCCATGGCAGGGTGCATGACGGCACTGCTCATCATGATGAGCATTTCCGCCGCTGGGCTGGGAGCGCTGCTGCAGGCCTTTCCCACCGTGTTCGAAGCCCTGCGCCTAGCAGGGGCGGCCTACCTGGCCTACCTGGGCGTACAGGTGTGGCGCTCACCCGTGAACGACGCCAGCACCGAGACCACGGAAATGGCCCCCACGGTCCCGGTGGCCAACACCGGCGCCATTTACCGCCAGGCCTTTCTGGTGGCCGCCAGCAACCCCAAGGCCATCCTGTTCGCAGCGGCCTTCTTCCCCCAGTTCATCAACCCCCAGGCTGCACAGCTGCCCCAGTTCGCCATCCTGCTGACCACCTTTGCCGTGATTGAAGTGAGCTGGTACTTCATCTACGCTGCCAGCGGCAAGCGACTGTCAGCCTACCTGCAGCGCCCTACCATCCTGCGCGCCTTCAACCGCGCCACGGGCGGTGTGTTTGTGGGCTTTGCGGCGCTGATGGCCTTCGCAAAGGAATAGGAAACGGCTGCGCGGGGGGAATCGGCGCAGCGCGTCAGCGGTCACCCTGCGCACTTCCCGAAGTCTCTGGCCCGGAGACAGCCTTGGCCGCGGGCACTTTGCGCTGCCTGAGCGTTTGCGGCCCCAAGGTCCCGTCCGCTGCTGCCTTCAGCAGGCGCTGGAACGAAGGACATTGCATGTGGCTCGGTGCGGGGCATTCCGCTGCATGGCGCAGTCCGTCGCGCATGGCGCGCAGACGACGGATCATGGAATCGAGCTGTTCCGCCTTGGTCGCCAACATTGTGCGGTCGATGTTTGGCTGCCTTTCGGCCGAGAACATCTGAGATATCTCTTCAAGCGAGAAACCAGCAGCCTGTCCCAGCGACACCAGCGCCAGCTGCTCTAGTACCCCCGGATCGAAGCGTCTGCGCAGCCCCTGCCGCCCCACGGAGGCAATCAGGCCGCGCTCCTCGTAGTAGCGCAAGGTTGATGCCGGCAGTCCGCTGCGCTTGGAAACCTCGGAAATATCCATCTTCAAAAAATGTCTTGACTTCAAGTTGACTTGAATTTGCATACTGAATGCACTCACTCGGTTTGTCAACACGAAAGGCAAGAAATGACACCACTCGACGACCCCATTCTCCGCATCGTTGCACTTGGTGCAGGGGCAACGGCAACCATGGACTTGTGGCAGGTGGCCCTCCGCTTCGTTGGCGTTCCCGCATCCAACTTCGGATTGCTCGGACGCTGGATCGGACACATGGCGCGCGGGCAATGGAGCCATGTCGCCATCGCCCAGGCTGCTCCCGTCCGAGGTGAGCACTCCATTGGCTGGACCGCACATTACCTGGTAGGAATTGCGTTTGCCGCGGCGTGGACCGGGCTGGCGGGCACGCCATGGCTGCTCGCGCCAACCCTGTGCCCTGCGCTGCTGTTCGGCATTGGAACCGTCCTCTTCCCCTTGCTGGTGATGCAACCTGCCATGGGCGCCGGCATGGCCGCGACACGGACGCCAGCCCCCCTGCGCAACAGCCTCAAGAGCCTGGTCAACCACACCGTCTTCGGGTTCGGGCTGTATCTCTCGGCCTGGGCCATTTCACACACCCTCGGGCAGATCGCCTGAGTTCATTTCATCATTCATAGGAGTACCCAAGATGAAGAAGATCGCAGTCATATTCCATAGCGGACAAGGCAACACCGCCCACTTTGCGGAAGGTGTCGCCAAGGGCGCGCGCAGTGTCCCCGACGTCGACGTCGAACTGGTTCGTGCAGAAACCATCAGCACTGATCCCGACCTGCTTCTGGCGTTCGACGCCTTCGTCCTCGGATCGCCAACCTACCTGGGCGGCGTCAGTGGCATCTTCAAGACCTTCTTGGATTCCACGGGTGGTCTCTGGCGCAACCAGAAACTCAAAGGCAAGCTCGCCTGCGGATTTACCGTCTCCGCGCTCCCCTCCGGGGACAAGCAATCCACACTCAACGCCATGTTCACCTTTGCCATGCAGCACGGGATGGTCTGGGTGGGCAATCCCTTCCTGCCCGAACAGCAGCGCGGCGTGCCTTACGAACATGCCTTGAACCGCCTGGGCTCCTGGAGTGGTTTCATGGCACAGGCTGGTCACTCGAATGGGGGGAACTCCTATGCCCCAGGCGATGAACGGACGGCCTTTGCCTTCGGACAAAACTTCGCCAACGTGCTCCTGCGCATGTCCGCCCAGGTCGAGGAGGTGCTGTGATGTTGCCCGCACGCTTCTTTCCCGCCGTTTTCGCCTTCCTCCTTTCGGGCTTGATGTCATTGATCGTCTCGGGCATATCCACCTTGCGTGTGTCGGGACTGGCTCCCAACTTCCTGGAAATGTGGACCGGGGCATGGTTGATGGCCTGGGTGATCGCCTTTCCCACGGTGCTGGTAGTGGCGCCGTTTACCAGGCGCATCGCACAACGCCTGGTGGGCACACCGGCAGGGTAAGTACAACGGACAGCAACAGCCGTCGGGTCCATGGCGCGGCTTTGGGGCGCTTTCCAGAGCCGCGCTTGCGCGGAATGCAACATCACAAGCTTGTCACGCTTTCGTCACAAGCCCCCGCCATCATCGGCCGCTTGTTCCACCACCCCTCGCGGGAAGTTCCATGACCACGATGCGTTTTTCTTCCACAGCTGTTGCCCTGTCCATCGCCGCCCTGCTGTCGGCCTGCGCCACCACTGGCTCGCAGACTTCCGCCTACCCCACGCTGGGCGGCGCCAAACCGCTGGTCATTGGCCACCGGGGCGCCAGCGGCTACCTGCCTGAGCACACGCTGGAAGCCTACCGCCTCGCCATCGAGCAAGGGGCGGACTTCATCGAACCCGATGTCGTGGTCACAAAGGACGGCCAGCTCGTGGCGCGCCACGAACCCAACATCACCGCTACCACCGACGTGGCCGAACGCCCCGAATTTGCCAAGCGCAAGACCACGCGCGAAGTGGACGGTGTGAAGGAAACCGGCTGGTTTGTCACCGACTTCACCCTGGCCGAGCTGCGCACCCTGCGTGCCAAACAGGCCAATGCAGCCCGAAGCAAGGCGCATGACGGCAAGTACCTGGTGCCGACCCTCAAGGAAATTCTGGACCTGGCCAAGGAAGAATCGGCCAAGCGTGGCCGCACCATCGGCGTCTACCCCGAGACCAAGCACCCGTCCTACCACGTGACCGAAGGCCTGCTGATCGAGCCACGCCTGCTCAAGCTGCTGGCCGAATACGGCTACACCAAGAAGGACTCGCCGGTCATCATCCAGTCTTTCGAAGTCTCGAACCTGAAGGAAATGCGCAGCCAGACCCAGGTGCGACTGGTCCAGCTCATCGATGGCGACGATGTGGACGCCAAGGGCAACGTGACACTGGCCGCCCCCTTCGACAAACCCTATGACTTTGCCCTGGTGAAGGACAAGCGCACCTTCAAGGACATGCTCACGCCCGCCGGTCTGGCCGAAATCCGGACCTATGCCGACGGCATTGGCCCCTGGAAGCCCTACCTGGCCAGCGCCGCACAGGTGATGGGCGCAGACGGCAAACCCAAGGACCTCAATGGCGACGGCAAGATCAGCGATGCCGACCGAGTTGCCCTGCCGCCCACCGACGTGGTGAAGAACGCCCACGCTGCCGGCCTGTTTGTGCACGCCTACACCTTCCGCAGCGAAGCCCCGGGCCTGGTATCCGACTACAAGGGTGACCCCAAGGCAGAGTACAAGCGCTTCTTTGCGCTGGGTGTGGACGGCGTGTTCAGCGACTTCCCCGACACCGCCAAGGCGGCTCGCGACGGCATGTAAGCCCGTCACCCGACCCGGCGCCCAGTGCGGTACCGGGTCGGTGCCCTCTTCTGATTGCGGGTGGATGTATCGGGGAGAAACTTACTATCTATTTTGTAGCTTAGTAGGCAATATTCATGCGGGCCAGGGGCTGTTTTACCTGTATTCCTGGCTGCTGCTCAAACCCACCCAGCGCCGCCAGGACCAGCGATTGGGGGCGGCCTCTGGGCCGTTCGCTGTGGCATCCACCAGGCCCAGGTCCGTCAAACGTTGCTCCACTGAGGCCAGACCCGCCTGGCGGGCCGCCTGCAGGGGGCGCATCCCATCCAGCGCTGAAAACTGGTCGGGTTGGGCTCCATGGTCCAGCAGAGTGTGGGCCACAGCTTCCTGGCGGGACAACAGGGCTGCCACCAGCACGGTGCCGGAATACTCGGGGTGGATGTAATTGACATCGACGCCCGCACCCAGGTGATAGCGCACCAGGTCCAGATCGCCCGCACAGGCGGCGTCAAAGAGTTCTTTCCAGTTTCCAGAGGACATGGGGCGGTGCACTCCACACAGGTTTCACAGGGCTGCACAACGCTGCAACCGGGTGGTGTCGGGCACGGGTGTAGCTGGCGTCGGCCGCGGCAGTGTAGTCAGACTGCGAATGCCCGGACTGTCACGCAGGGCATGTCCCCTACAGGCTGTAGTCGCGCTCCACCCTGGCGATGCGGGTGGTGAAGGCGCCGTACCACTGGGCCCGCCCCAGACGCTGGGCTTCCAGGTGCTCGGCGTTGGCCTTCCAGGCGCGGATGGACTCCAGGTCTTTCCAGTACGACACCGTGATGCCCACCTCATTGCGCGCCGACTCGGCCCCCAGGAAGCCAGGCTGCTGGCTTGCAAGCTCCACCATGCGCTCGGCCATGGCCCCCTAGCCGTGGTCTCCCTCGGTGCGTGTGCTGGTGAAGATGACCGCGTAGTACGGAGGGGGTGGGGTTTGGGCGATCAAGGGCATAAGAACTCCATCATTTCCCGGTCATGGCGCGTTCCAGTTTCTTGGGGTCCACATACTTCATGTAGCCCATGACACTGGCGCTGACCTCGGGGTTGGTCATCAGCTCTTGCACGGCAATGCGGCCCAGGCTGCTGAAAGCGGCTTCGAAGCCCTTGGGGCCATCGACCTGCATCGCGTTGCGCGCCTCCATGCGACAGTCTTCGCTGATCAGACGCGAAATCAGCTGACCGACCGTCTGGTCGCTGGCGGCGCGAGCGGCAGGGGGGACCGTTGCCAGATCCTTGAGCGCAGGGTGAACCGACATCGCGGAGAACATCCAGCGCACCAGCTCCTTGCGCTCTTTGCCATTGGTGTGGTCTGACAAGCACCCAGCCAGCGTGTCGGACGTGGATTGTGCTGCAGCAAAACCGGCATACCCGAGCATCGTGGCTAACAACAACTTCTTGAAATCCATGGAGAACCTTTCATTGGAAAGAAAAAGCATTCAGGGCGACGGTCACACCGGTGTGAGCTTGGCCACGCTCAGCGCCAGCCATTTGGCGCCGTGGCGCGGGAAGTCGATGTGGGCGCGGGCATCTGCACCCACGCCTTCGATGGCGAGCACGGTGCCTTCGCCAAATTTGTTGTGGAACACCTTCTGGCCTTTCCTGAAGCCGGTGTCCGACTCGGTCTTGCGCGCCACTTCGGGCAACTTTTCAGTGCCGAATTGCACACCAGCCCGCGCAGAATATGCGGAGGCAGCTCCTGAATTCGTAGCATAGCCGCCACCCCAACTGCGTTGCGCCGTCATCGGATTCAGCGCAGCGGTGCGGGGGCTGAGCCACTTCAGACACTCGTCGGGCAGCTCGTCGAGAAAGCGGCTGCTGGGGTTGTAGCGGGTCTGGCCGTGCAGCATGCGGGTTTGCGCCAGCGTCAGGTACAGGCGCTTGCGCGCCCGTGTGATGGCCACGTACATGAGGCGGCGTTCTTCCTCCAGACCGTCGCGGTCGTTCATGGAATTTTCGTGCGGGAACAGGCCCTCTTCCAGGCCCGTGATGAACACGCAGTCAAACTCCAGGCCCTTGGCCGAGTGCACGGTCATGAGCTGGATGGCTTCCTGCCCGGCCTGGGCCATGTTGTCACCCGCTTCCAGCGCGGCGTGGGTCAGGAAGGCGGCCAGCGGCGACAGGGTTTCGCCGGTGTCGCCGACCTCTCCCGCATCCATGCTCTCTGGCACTGCTGCCGCGGCCTGTGCAGCCGGGCTGCGCGCCGCGGCTTCCATGCCCGGCGCTTCGCGGCCAAAGCCCTCCTGCATGACAAAGCTCTCGGCGGCGTTGACCAGTTCTTCCAGGTTCTCCAGCCGGTCCTCGCCTTCCTTGTCCAGGCGGTAGTGCTCGATGAGGCCGCTGTGCTCCAGCACCAGCTTCACGATTTCGCTTAAGCGCAAGTTGCCGGTCTGCTCGCGCATCACGTCCACCTTGGCCACAAAGGTGGCCATGGCAGTACCGGCACGGCCGGTGAGTGAGCTTACGGCGTCGTGCAACGAGCAGCCCAGGTCGCGGGCAATGTCTTGCAGCTGCTCGACCGAGCGCGCTCCGATGCCGCGTGCCGGAAAGTTCACCACACGCAGGAAGCTGGTGTCGTCGTTGGGGTTCTCCAGCAGGCGCAGGTAGGCCAGTGCGTGCTTGATTTCGGCGCGTTCGAAGAAGCGCAGGCCGCCGTACACGCGGTAGGGCAAGCCAGCGTTGAACAGCGAGGTTTCCACCACCCGGCTTTGCGCGTTGGAGCGGTAGAGGATCGCAATTTCGTTCTTGGGCACGTCGTCGCGCACCAGCTGCTTGATCTCATCCACCACCCAGCGCGCTTCGTCAAAGTCGCTGGGGTTGGACACCACGCGCACCGGTTCGCCCGCCCCCTGGTCGGTGCGCAGGTTCTTGCCCAGGCGGTTGGCGTTGTGGCCGATGAGGGCATTGGCCGAATCGAGGATGTTGCTGAAGGAGCGGTAGTTCTGCTCCAGCTTGATCTGGTGGCGCACACCGAACTCGCGCACAAAGTCGGCCATGTTGCCCACGCGTGCGCCGCGGAAGGCGTAGATGCTCTGGTCGTCGTCGCCCACGGCCAGTACCGAACCGGCATCGACCACGCGGCCCTCGGGCTCGCTCTGCCCCGCCAGCAGCTTGATCCAGGCGTACTGCAGCTTGTTGGTGTCCTGGAACTCGTCGATCAGGATGTGGCGGAAACGGCGCTGGTAGTGGGCGCGGATCGGGTCGTTGTCGCGCAGCAGCTCAAACGAGCGCAGCATCAGCTCGCCAAAGTCGACCACGCCTTCGCGCTGGCATTGCTCCTCGTAGAGCTGGTACAGCTCCACCTTGCGGCGCGTGTCGGGGTCGCGCGCGTCCACGTTGTGCGGGCGCAGGCCATCTTCCTTGCAGCCAGCGATGAACCACGCCAGCTGCTTCGGGGGAAAGCGCTCGTCGTCCACGTTGTGCTGCTTGCACAGGCGCTTGATGGCGGAGAGTTGATCTTGCGTGTCGAGAATCTGGAACGATTGCGGCAGATTTGCCAGCTTGTAATGGGCGCGCAGAAAGCGGTTGCACAGGCCGTGAAAGGTGCCTATCCACATGCCGCGCGCGTTGATGGGCAGCATGGCCTGCAGGCGCGTGAGCATTTCCTTGGCGGCCTTGTTGGTGAAGGTCACGGCCAGGATGCCCGCAGGCGACACCAGCCCCTGGCTCAGCAGCCAGGCAATGCGCGTGGTCAACACCCGCGTCTTGCCGGAACCGGCCCCAGCCAGAATGAGCGCGTGCTCGTCGGGCAGGGTGACTGCCGCGCTTTGTTCAGGGTTGAGGCCCTGGAGCAGGGGCGAAAGGTCGGAATGCTGGGTAGGCGCAAAAAGGGAAGAATGCATGGGGTGATTGTAGGAATGGCCGCCCCTGCGGTGCCCATGGAAATAAAACCCAGATACACAAAAGCGCGATTTTGTATACAATCAATCACCGGGCCCAAGCATTTGGCAGCCCGGTTTTTTGTTGTCAGGCCCTGCCAAAGCGCTCTGGCCAACAAAGCCCGGCACCAGTCCAAGCGCCCACTTTCTCTTTGTGAAACATCGAAACTGGAGCTTGGAACCATGGAAATTTTTGACTACGACAACATCCTGCTGCTGCCCCGCAAGTGCCGCGTGGAAAGCCGCAGTGAGTGCGATGCCGGTGTAGAGCTGGGCAGCCGCAAATTTCGCCTGCCGGTGGTCCCCGCCAACATGAAGACGGTGGTGGACGAGAAAATCTGCGTCTGGCTGGCGCAGAACAACTACTTCTACGTGATGCACCGCTTCGACCTGGACAACGTCCAGTTCGTACGTGACATGCACCAGCAAGGCCTGTACGCCTCCATCTCCCTGGGCGTGAAGCAGCCCGACTACGCCACTGTGGACACGCTGGTGGCCGAGGGCCTGTGCCCCGAATACATCACCATCGACATCGCCCACGGCCATGCCGACAGCGTGAAGAACATGATCGGCTACCTGAAGGAAAAGCTGCCCCAGAGCTTTGTCATCGCCGGCAATGTGGCCACGCCCGAAGCCGTGATTGACCTGGAAAACTGGGGCGCGGACGCCACCAAGGTGGGCGTGGGCCCGGGCAAGGTCTGCATCACCAAGCTGAAAACCGGTTTCGGCACCGGCGGCTGGCAGCTCTCGGCGCTCAAGTGGTGCGCGCGCGTGGCCACCAAGCCCATCATTGCCGACGGCGGCATCCGCAGCCATGGCGACATAGCCAAGAGCATCCGCTTTGGCGCCAGCATGGTCATGATCGGCTCGCTGTTTGCGGGCCACGAAGAGTCTCCCGGCAAGACCGTCGAGGTGGACGGCCAGATCTACAAGGAATACTACGGCTCGGCCTCGGACTTCAACAAGGGCGAATACAAGCATGTGGAAGGCAAACGCATTCTGGAGCCGGTGAAGGGCAAGCTGGCCGACACGCTGATCGAGATGGAGCAGGACGTGCAAAGCTCCATTTCCTACGCTGGCGGCAAGAAGCTGATGGACATCCGCAAGGTGAACTACGTGACGTTGGGTGGCGACAACGCAGGCGAACACCTGCTGATGTAAGCCCCACCCGCATAACCCGTCAGGGTTTCGACAGCCACAGCGCTGCATGCTGCCATTTGGCCAGTCTGCAGCGCTGTATTCTTTGGGGCTGGCACCCGGCGCACACCGGGCAGGAGGAACCATGAAAATTGCAATTTTGGGCATCGGCTTGATGGGCTACCCCATGGCACGGCGGCTATGCGAGGCCGGGCACGAAGTCCACGCCTGGAACCGCACCGCAGAGCGCGCCCAGCGCCTGGTACCACTGGGCGCCAGCGCCCACCAGAACCCTGCAGACGCCGTGCGCCACGCCGATCTGGTGATCACCATGCTGGAAAACGGCCCGGTGGTGGAGCATGTGCTGTTTGAGCTCGGTACCGCACCGGCCATCCCCAAGGGTGCCCTGGTGGTGGACATGTCCTCGATCAAACCTGCCGAGGCCCGCGACCACGCGGCCCGACTGACGGAGCTGGGCGTGGAGTACCTGGATTCACCCGTGTCCGGGGGCACCATCGGTGCCGAACAAGGCACCTTGGCCATCATGGCCGGGGGCAAACCGGCCCAGTTTGAGCGTGCTGCGCCGGTGCTGCGCGTGTTCGGCCGTCCGACCCATGTGGGCCCGGTCGGCTCTGGCCAGATGGCCAAGCTGGCCAACCAGATGATCGTAGGCATCACCATCGGCGCCGTGGCCGAAGCCCTGCTGTTCTGCGAACGCGGTGGCGCCAACATGGCCAAGGTGCGTGAAGCCATTACCGGCGGATTTGCCGACAGCCGCATCCTGCAGGTGCACGGCCAGCGCATGATCGAGCGCGACTTTGCCCCGCGCGGCAAGATGTCGGTACAGACAAAGGACCTGCGCAACGCCCTGGCCACTGCCGAGGAAATCGGCTTCGATGCCCCCATTACCCAGTTGTTTGAAAAGCTCTACGGCGAAGGCCTGGAACACGGCCTGGCCGACCTCGACCAGTCGGGCCTGTTCGTGGAGCTGGCCAGCCGCAATGGCATGAGCTGAAATCGACCGAGCATTCATTTGCTACCGAATTCATAGCTTCCTACGAAATAAATGCCCGGGCTACAGCCCTATCTTGTTTGTAACCAACACCCCTACACAAGCGCGATGGGGAAATAAAAAAACCCGCCAAGGCGGGTTTTTTTGTAGGGGCGTCAGACACTAGGCTCAGTCGAAGTTGCGCGCAGGGCGCTTCTTGGCGTCGCGGGGGGCAAAGGGCTTGCCACCATTGCCAGCCGACTTGCCAAAACCAGCAGGTTTGGCAAATGCGGGCTTGAAGTCGCCACGCGGGGCATCGAAACCGCCACGGTTACCGCCGAAACCGCCGCGCTTGTCTTCAAAACCGCCACGGTTGCCACCAAAGCCGCCTTCACGCGGGCCGCCGAAATCACGGCCACCTTCACGGGGTGCGTGGAAATCGCGACCGCCGCCGAAGCCGCCTTCACGGGGACCGGCATTGAAACCACCTTCACGCGGGCCGTTGTTGAAACCGCCGCGTGCGGGAGGACGGTCGCCATTGTTGTCACGGCGGGCCGAGAAGCCTTGGCCGGCAAAGCGGTCGTTGAAACCACCCTTGCGCTCGTAGCTGAAGCCGCCTTCACGCGGGCCACCGAAGTCACGGCCGCCACCAAAGCCACCTTCACGGGGGCCGTCAAAACGGCGACCACCGCGCGGTGCGCCACGTCCGTCGGGACGACCACCACGGCCACCAAGGCCAGCGCGGGTGTCGGGGAAGCGTTGCTGCGGCTCCAAACCGGGAATGGTTTCGGCCTTGAGGGGCTGGTGCGTGTACTGCTCGATGTCCATGATCTTGCGGCGATCGCGGAACTCGGCAAAGGTCACGGCCAGGCCGTCGCGACCGGCACGACCGGTACGGCCGATGCGGTGGGTGTAATCCTCGGCCTTCATGGGCAAGCCGAAGTTGAACACGTGGGTGATGGTGGGCACGTCAATACCGCGGGCAGCCACGTCGGTGGCCACCAGGATTTTCACCTGGCCGCTGCGCAGCGCCATCAGGCGGCGGTTGCGCAGACCCTGGCTCAGGGCACCGTGCAGGGCCACGGCCGAGAAGCCGTCCTGCTGCAGGTCATTGGCCAGACCGTCGCACTCGATTTGGGTGCTAGCGAACACGATCGCCTGGTCGATGCTGGCATCACGCAGCCAGTGGTCCAGCAGCTTGCGCTTGTGCTGTGCGTTGTCGGCCCAGTGCAGGGACTGCTTGATGTTGGCATGCTTTTCCTGCGGGCTGTCGATGGTGACGCGCTGCACCTTGGAGCCGTTGTCGTGCATCACACGCATGGCCAGCTGCTGGATACGCG
Organism: Rhodoferax sp.; assembly: GCA_008015235.1. Lineage (GTDB taxonomy): Bacteria > Pseudomonadota > Gammaproteobacteria > Burkholderiales > Burkholderiaceae_C > Allorhodoferax. Next base: position 123,587 of record SSFF01000002.1, read on the forward strand.
GCGCAAACGTGGCCGAGAACATCATGGTCTGGCGGCGCTGGCTGGTCAGTTGGTTGATTTCGGCCAAGTCGTCGGAGAAGCCTAGGTCGAGCATGCGGTCGGCTTCGTCCACCACCAGGAACTGCACCTGGTCGAGCTTGATTTGCATGGAGCGCTGCAGGTCGAGCAGACGGCCCGGTGTGGCCACCACAAGGTTGGCGTTTTGCAGCTTGGCGATCTGCAGCTGGTAGGGCATGCCGCCGACGATGTTGGCGATACGGATACCGCGGCAGTGCTTGACCAGATCGATGGCGTCGTGCGCCACCTGCTGGGCCAGTTCGCGGGTCGGGCACACAATCAGGGCGCCAGGGACGGCGGCCTTGAAATTGCGCGGGTTGGTCGGGTCCTTGCGCTTGGCACGCTTAGGAGCGGCTTCGCCCTTGGCGGCGGCTTCGGCCACTGCGCGCTCGTAGTCTTCACGTTCCTGGGCTTCGGCCTGGGCCTGTTGCTCGATCAGGGTGTGCAGCACGGGCAGCAAAAAGGCGGCCGTTTTGCCGGAACCGGTCTGGCTGGACACCATCAGGTCCATGAAGCCGCGCTCGGCAGAAAGTTGGCTGGGCAGTGCCAGGGGGATGGCTTTTTTCTGCACCACGGTCGGCTGGACGTAGCCCAGGTCTTTCACGGCCTGCACCAGTTGCGGTGCTAGGCCCAATTCGACAAAGCCGTTGGGGGTGTCGTCTTCCACCAGGGCTTCCACAGCGATGATGGGGGCGTTGTCCATAGAGATTTCGGCAGGCGCGAAGTCGCCAGCCACTTGCATAGTGTCAGTCATATTTATTTACTCGTACGAGAGCGCCGCAGGGTGTGCGACTGCTCCGTTCATGGTTAAAAAACATCAACCATCAAACGGAACCTGCTCTGACCCGCCATGTCTGTCTGGGGGTTATCAGTGCCGGGGGCTTTTTTCGCCAATTGGCGTGCCCGGTGAATGAAGGGAGATGTGCAAACTCGCCACCCTAAAGCAGCGAAGCCCGCAATTATGGCACAAGCTAGGGTTTTTACCTAATTTCTGCGCAAACCCCGGAAATCAATCCAGTTTTAGGAAATGGCTGCGGTAGTGTGCCAGCTCGTCGATGGACTCGTGTACATCGGCCAAAGCGGTGTGGCGCTGCTGCTTTTTGAAACCGGCCTTCACTGCCGGTTTCCAGCGTGCCGCCAGCTCTTTGAGCGTGCTCACATCCAGGTTGCGGTAGTGCAGATAGGCTTCGAGCTTGGGCATGTACTTGACCAGAAAGCGCCGGTCCTGCGAGATGGTGTTGCCGCACAGGGGCGAGGCATTGGCGGGTACGTACTGGGCCAGAAAGGCTAGCAAGGCGTCTTCGGCCTGAGCTTCGGAAATGGTCGACGCCTTGACCTTGTCGATAAGCCCACTCTTGCTGTGCGTGCCCTTGTTCCAGGCATCCATGCCGTCGAGCAAGGCGTCGCTTTGGTGGATGGCAAACACCGGCCCTTCCACGCGTGGCGCCAGGTGCGGTCCGGTCACCACCACCGCAATTTCCAGAATGCGGTCGTGCTCCGGGTTCAGGCCGGTCATTTCACAGTCGAGCCAGACCAGGTTCTGGTCCGACTTGGCGAGGGGAATAGATTCTTCAGACATGGGCCTATTGTTACCGATGGCCTACACTCGGCGCCGATGACCGACTCTGCCTTGAACCCTTCCAACCTGCTTTCCCTGGCCTTCGCTGTGCTGCTGGCGGCCAGCGTCCTGCTCAAGCTGTGGCTTTCCAGCCGCCAGATGCGGCATGTGGCGGCCCACCGCCATGCCGTGCCAAGCGCTTTTTCCCAACAAGTCAGCCTGGAGGAACACCAGAAGGCCGCCAGCTACACCATCGCCCAGGGACAGTTCGGTTTGCTGGAACTGGCCTGGGGCACCGCTGTGCTCCTGGGTTGGACCCTGCTGGGCGGCCTGTCGCTGCTCAATGGCTGGATCAGCAGCCTGGTGGCCCCGGGTCTGGGCCAGCAGGTGGCGCTGGTGGTGGCCTTTGGTGCCATCGGCGGCGTGCTCGACCTGCCCTGGGCGGCGTGGCGCACCTTTGTGCTGGAGCAGCGCTTTGGCTTCAACCGAACCACCTTCAAGCTGTGGATGCAGGACCTGCTCAAGTCCACTGTGGTCGGCGCCCTCATCGGCATTCCGCTGGTGGCACTGGTGCTGTGGCTTATGGGGGCTGCTGGCGCCCTGTGGTGGCTGTGGACCTGGGGCGTGTGGATGGGTTTCAATCTGCTGATGCTGGTGGTCTACCCGACCTGGATCGCACCGCTGTTCAACAAGTTCCAGCCGCTCGAAGATGCAGCCCTGAAAGAGCGCGTCACCGCCCTGATGCAACGCTGCGGCTTTACCAGCAAGGGCTTTTATGTGATGGACGGCAGCCGCCGCAGCGCCCATGCCAATGCCTACTTCACCGGCTTTGGCAGGTCTAAGCGCGTGGTGTTCTACGACACGCTGCTGGCGCAGTTGTCGCCCGCCGAAGTGGACGCCGTGCTGGCCCACGAACTGGGCCACTTCAAGCACAAGCACATCACCAAGCGCATCGTGTCGACCTTTGCACTGAGCCTGGGCGCGCTGGCGCTGCTGGGCTGGCTGGGCCAGCAGGTCTGGTTCTATACCGGTTTGGGCGTGACCCCCGACTTGGCCGGTGGCAACGACGCACTGGCCCTGCTGCTGTTCATGATGGCCATGCCCGTGGTCACCAGTTTTGTCAGCCCGCTGTTCGCGCAGCTTTCGCGCAAGCACGAATTCGAGGCCGATGCCTTTGCCGCCCAGAACGCCAACGGCCAGGACCTGGCCAACGCCCTGCTCAAGCTCTACAAGGACAACGCCTCGACCCTGACCCCAGACCCGGTGTACGTGAAGTTCTACTACTCGCACCCGCCCGCTTCCGAACGCATTGCCCGCATGGTGGCCCATGGCTGAGGCGGACCTGCAACCCGGCCTGGTGGTGGCCGGCCACGGCCGCCACGTGTGGGTGGAAACGTCCGATGGCGAGCGCCGCATCTGCCACCCGCGTGGCAAGAAGAACGCCACCGTGGTCGGTGACGAAGTGCTGTGGAAAGCGTCGGAAGACGAAGGCACGATCGAAAAGGTGCAGCCACGGCGCAACCTGCTCTACCGCCAGGACGAAATCCGCACCAAGATGTTTGCGGCCAACCTCGACCTAGTGCTGATCCTGATTGCGGCCGAACCCGAGTTTTCCGAGCAGCAGTTGGCACGCGCCCTGATTGCGGCCGAAGCCGAAGGCATCCCGGCTCTGATTGCGCTGAACAAGCAGGACCTGGGCGAGCCCTTTTCCCGCGCCTGGGACAAGCTTGCGCCTTACCGTGCCATGGGCTACAACGTGCTGCCGCTGGCCCTGAACCCTGGAAACCCTCAGGAAGCAAGCACCGACCATGTGGGCTTGCACGCGCTGCTGTCGCACATGCATGGCAAGAAAACACTGGTACTGGGCCCCTCGGGCTCGGGCAAGAGCACGCTCATAAACTGCCTGCTGCCCGACGCCGATGTGCTGACCAACAGCATCTCCACCGCACTGAACTCGGGCAAGCACACCACCACCAGCACCACGCTGTACTGGCTCGACGCCGCGCACCGCACCGGGGTCATGGATTCACCGGGTTTTCAGGAATTCGGCCTGGCGCACATTGCCCCCCAAGACCTGGCTTCATGGATGCCCGACATCCGTGCCCATGCGCAGGACTGCAAGTTCTACAACTGCACCCACCTCCACGAACCTGGCTGCGGCGTCATTTCGGCACTAAAAAGTGATGTCAGCCCGCATGGAATCAGCGCAAATCGCTACGCTATCTATAGCACCTTGCACGCCGAACTGTCGCAAAAACGGTATTAAAGGCCGCCCGGCCGGGCCAGGCGTTTTCAGCCTAGCAAGCGGGCTGCTGAGATCAGGGCCAGGAACACCATCCACATCACCACGGTGCGCCAAACCAGACCGACCACGGCGCGCAGGTGCGAAACCTGGGGTGCAACTCCGGCTGTCACAGCTCCGGTACCGTCGAGCTGCACCCCCACGGCACCGGCCGTGGCCGCCAGCACCACGCCATCGTTGTCGTGCGGGTGGGCCTGGGCGTGCTGGCGCCAGGCGTCCACGGCTTCTTCAAAGCTGCCGACAAAAGCAAAGAACAGTGCCGTGAGCCGCACCGCCCCCCAGTCGACCATGTACCAAGCATTCTGGCTGTGCTCCACAAACGCCGTGCTGACGGGTTGGCTGGAGGGCTTGAGCGGCCGCGCAGCAAAGGCCTGGGTGTAGGCCGCCATGCGGTAGAAAACGGCCCCGGCCGGGCCCAATCCAAAGGCCGCAAGCACTGTGTACCAGGCCAGCACGCCAAAGACATGGCGGTGTGCCGAGAGCACCGAGTGCGCAATCACCTCGCGCACGATTTCGGTCTTGGGCAGGTCGCCTGCATCCTTGCGCATCCAGCGGGCCAGGGCGGCCCGGGCCTGTTCGGCGTCACCGGCATCGAGGGCATCGCGCACTTCGGTGAAGTGGAAGCTGAACTGGCGAAAACCCAGTGTGGCGTACAGGACCACCACACTCCAGACCACGGCCACGGCCCAGCCGAAATACCACAGCAGGGCCCAATGCACCGCCAGCGTCACCAAGGCAGGAAACAGCACCGACAGCGCCCAGGCCAGGGCGGTGTGGCGGTTGGCCCCGGTGTCGAAATTGCGCCCCACCCAGCGCAGCCATTCGCGGGCGGCGCCATGGACCGGATTGCCCTGCGGCAGAGGGCGGGCTTGCTCCAGCAGCAAGGCCAGCAAAATTGAGATGAAGCTCATGGCTAAATGATAGCGGCTGCCCACACGGCCCGGCCGCTACGGCGCAGCGCGCAGGTAACCGTAGAGGTTGCGCAGCATGGCGGCGGTGGCGCCCCAGATAAAGCGCTCGTGCTGGTCCTGCACATAGGGCATGGACATCCAGTGCCGCTTCTGTCCCGCCCACTCGACTTCATGGTGGCGGTGGTGGGCCGGATTCATCAGAAAGGCCAGCGGCACCTCAAACACATCGGCCACTTCGTGCGGATTGGGCACCAGGGTGGCCTGCGGCGACACCAGCGCCAACACGGGCGTGACAATGAAGCCGCTGCCGGTGGCGTACGCGGGCAAGGTTCCCAGCACTTCGGCCAGTGCGGGGTCGAGCCCCACTTCTTCCTGGGCCTCGCGCAGGGCCGTATGGGCCGCATCGCGGTCCTCCGGGTCGACCTTGCCACCGGGAAAGGCAATCTGGCCCGAATGGCTGTTGAGGTGGGCGGTGCGTTGGGTCAGCAGCACCGTCAGCCCCTCGCGTTCCACCAGCGGCACCAGCACGGCGGCCTCGGTAGGTGGCCGGTCGGAAAAGCGCACTTCCGTATGAAACTCCGGGGTCCATGCCAATGCGCGCCCGACCCGCTCCCGGATGGCCGCAGCTGTCAGCGCACTGGTAGGCACGGCCGGGAGGTGTGTGTCGATACCGGTCACCGGCACCTGGCGAGGATCAAAAGCGGGCAATGCTGGCACTGCAGGTTCTCGAAGTGGGAGGTCGGTGAATTATCCGTGGACAGGAGAGTTGGCAAAAAAAAACCGCCACGGTCGGTGGCGGTTTTTTTCGCAGAGTGCAGACGCTTATGCAGCAGTCTTCTTTGCGGGCAGCTTTTCCTTGATACGGGCCGACTTGCCGCTGCGGTCACGCAGGTAGTACAGCTTGGCGCGACGGACGTCACCGCGGCGCTTGACTTCGATACCCGCGATCAGGGGGCTGTACAGCTGGAACGTACGTTCCACACCTTCGCCGCTGGAGATCTTGCGCACGATGAAGCCGCTGTTCAGGCCACGGTTGCGCTTGGCGATGACCACGCCTTCGTAGGCCTGGACGCGCTTGCGGTTACCTTCCACCACGTTCACGCTCACGATGACGGTGTCACCGGGGGCGAACTCAGGGATGTTCTTGCCCAGACGGGCGATTTCTTCGGCCTCAAGGGCTTGGATGATTTTGCTCATGGTTTCCTCAGTGATCGTGTACACGACGACACCGGAATTGGTGTCAATTTGACCGCACAGCGCGGAAAAACCTGCCCGTACAGAGGATCGGTTAGCCTGCCATTATAACCGCAGCTGCGATCCGGCGGCAAGCCAGACGCTTGCCGCGCTGCCTGCCGACGGGCTATTTCAGCAAGTCGGGGCGCAGCCGGGCCGTCAGTGCGCGGCGCTGTGCCATGCGCCAGGCTTCAATGCGGTCGTGGTGCCCGGACAGCAGCACCTCGGGCACCGTCTGCCCCTCCCAAACTTCCGGGCGTGTGTAGTGGGGGCAGTCGAGCAAACCCTCCAAGGCCGGGTTGAAGCTGTCCTGCGCGTGGCTGTCCTGATCACCCAACACCCCAGGCAGCAAGCGCGCTACCGCGTCCAGCAGCACCATGGCCGGCAACTCGCCGCCCGACAAGACAAAGTCGCCCAGGCTGATCTGCACATCGACGTACGCATCGATGAAACGCTGGTCCAGCCCCTCGTAGCGACCACAAATCAGGATGGCCCCTTCGCTTGCGGCCCAGGCCTGCACCTGGGCATGCTGCAAAGTCTGGCCAATGGGCGAGAACAGCACCACTGGCGCGGTATCCTGGCGCTGCGCACGGATGGCCTTGACGGCCTGTGCCAGCGGCTCGGCCATCATCACCATGCCGGGCCCACCGCCAAAGGGGCGGTCGTCGATGCGGCGGTAATTGCCGGTGGAGAAGTCGCGTGGATTGGTGAAATGCAAGGTCATCTGCCCGCTGTCGAACGCACGCCGGTTGATGCCCACCGTGGTCAGGGGGGCAAACATTTCGGGAAACAGCGTGATGACGTCAAAGCGCATGGAAGAACCTGCTCAGTAATCCGCTTGCCAGTCGACCAGAATCTTGCGCGCAGCCATATCCACCTTGTCGACAAAGGCAGAGACAAAGGGGATCATGCGCTCGGCCTTCATGCCGTCGAGTTCGTACTCCAGCACCAGCACGGTCTGCGGCCCGGTTTCAAGCAGGTCGCGCACCACGCCCATGGCTTGGCCTTCCCGGTTTTCCACCGACAAACCGATCAAATCGACCCAGTAGTACTCGTCCTCGGCCGATGCCGGAAAACTGGCACGGGGCACAAAGATGCGGGCACCGCGCAGCGCTTCAGCCGCATTGCGATCGATAACGCCTTGCGCCGATGCCACGACCGAGTCCGAGTGCAGCTTGGCTTGCGCAATCTCCAGCTTGCCAACCCCGGCAAAGGTCTTGGCGCCTTTTTCCGAAGGCATGAGGTACCACTGTTTGGCGGCAAACAGCGCCGCCGGGTCGCTGCTGTGGGACAAAACACGGAACCAGCCCTTGATGCCCCAGGCATCCAGGATGCGCCCTACCTCCACCGCATCTTCGGGCAAAACAGCGGACTCAAGACCGGTCAACATGCAGATTCAGACTCCAGAAACGAAAAAAGCGGGCGCACCCCAAGGGCACACCCGCTTTTCAGAAAGGATATTAAGCAGCTTTCTTGGCGGCTTGGGCAATCAGGCGCTCCACGGTGGGAGAAGCCTGGGCACCCACGCTCTTCCAGTAGGTCAGACGGTCTTGCGCAATGCGCAGGCCTTCTTCGTGGGCAGCAGCGATGGGGTTGTAAAAGCCGATGCGCTCGATGAAGCGGCCGTCGCGGCGGGTGCGCTTGTCAGCAACAACGATGTTGAAAAAGGGGCGAGCCTTGGCTCCACCGCGAGCGAGTCGAATGACGACCATGATTTATCCTTCGGGGGTGTAACAATTCACACGATTTCATCGGAGTTTGAGACACGCAACTTACCCACCCGGGAAGTGACACTCCGAAAAACCGCCGATTATAACCCTGCAATCCCCAAATGACCACCATCCGCCCCGCGACCGACGCCGACATGCCAACCATCACCGCCATCTATGCGCACCATGTGCTCCACGGCACCGGCACGTTCGAGACCACACCGCCCACGGAGCAGGACATGCAGGGGCGCCGTGCCGACGTGCTGTCCAAAGGCCTGCCCTACCTGGTGCTGGAAGCCGACGGTGTCGTGCAAGGCTTTGCCTACTGCAACTGGTTCAAACCCCGCCCGGCCTACCGCTTTTCGGCCGAAGACTCTATCTACCTTGCCGCCAGCGCTGCAGGCAAGGGCTGGGGGCGCCTGCTGTTGACCGAGCTCATGGCCCAGGCCGAACGCGCGGGCGTGCGCAAGCTCATCGCGGTGATTGGCGACTCGGCCAATGCGGGGTCGGTGGGGGTGCATCGCAGCTGTGGCTTTGAACACTGCGGCACATTGTCTGCCAGCGGATGGAAATTTGAACGCTGGTTGGACGTCGTATTAATGCAACGATTCATTGGGCAAGGTAGCTCGACGCCACCCCTGTAAAAGCAAAGAGCCCTGCAATGCAGGGCTCTTTGAGTGCTTGAAAGCTGCAAACGCAGTCTCAAAACAGCATGAGGCTAGCCCAATAAGCAATGGCGGCAATGAAGGCTGACGCAGGGATGGTCAGTATCCAAGCCCAGATGATGTTACCGGCTACACCCCAACGCACTGCGCTAGCACGTTGGGTCGAACCCACGCCAACAATCGCACCAGTGATAGCGTGGGTAGTTGACACTGGAATACCCAGGGTCGTCGCGAAAAACAAAGTTGCGGCACTACCAGCCTCGGCACAAAAACCGGTCATGGGACGTAGCTTGGTAATGCGCTGCCCCATCGTTTTCACGATGCGCCAACCACCGGACATAGTGCCTACAGCGATGGTGAAGTAACAGGCAATGACAACCCAATGGGGCACATGGTCCGGCGTAGCCTGCATCCACTCTGGGAGGCCTTCAACCTTCGCAGAAGTGGCTGCAATGAGTAACAACCAGATGATGCCAACGGTCTTTTGGGCATCATTGCCGCCGTGCCCCAGACTCGATGAAGCGGCAGAGAGCAGCTGAAAGCGGCGAAACCAACGGTCGATCTTGGAGGGACGCATCCGGAAAAATATCCAAGAAATCAATACCCGGATCAGGCTACCCATAGTAAATGCCAACAACGGTGAGAGGAATATAAACGCCACGATCTTCATCACACCCGAAGCAATAAGGACGCTCGCACCAGCCTTTACGATGGTCGCACCAACGATACCCCCCACCAAAGCATGGGAACTGCTGCTAGGAATACCGTAGTACCAAGTAACGATATTCCAAGTCAAAGCACCAACAAGCGCTCCAAAGACAACATGCATGTCCACAACATTGGGAGAGACAATCCCTTTACCAATGGTGGCCGCCACAGTCAGACCAAAAACAAAGTAGGCAATGAAATTGAAGAATGCAGCAAATACAACCGCTTGCCCTGGTTTCAGGACCCCCGTGGAGACGATGGTTGCAATGGAGTTCGCCGCATCATGAAAACCGTTCATGAAGTCGAAAGCCAACGCAATCAACACCAGCATGAAAACAGCCCACAGACCGACGGTCGTGGCTTGTGATACATCCATGATGACTCCTGCGCTTAGGAATTCTCGAGGATGATGCCCTCGATCACGTTAGCAACGTCTTCGCACTTATCAGTGATAGTTTCCAACAGCTCATAGATCGCCTTGAGCTTGATCACCTCGCGCACATCGGGTTCCTCGCGGAACAACTTGCTCATGGCAGTGCGCATGACACGGTCGGCATCCGACTCGAGACGGTCGATTTCCTCGCAAGTCTTGAGCGCCGCCTCGGCCGTGGCCACGTCCGCAATCTGACCGAGCAGACTCACGGCATGTCGCAAACGCTCACAGCACTTCAGACTCAGGTCGGTCAGGCGCACGATTTCTTCTGTCATGTGGCGCACGTCGTAAAGCGCCATGGTTTCAGCTGAATCCTGGATCAGGTCGGCCACATCGTCCATGGTATTGATCAGCGCATGGATCTGCTCCCGGTCGATCGGAGTGATGAAGGTCATGTGGATGGCCTTATTGCAGTCGTGCGTCACACGGTCAGCGGCACGCTCGGCATCATCCACTTCTTGGTTGTACTTGGCGCGCAAGTCCAGGTCACTGTAGTTGGCCACCAGCTTGGAAAAAGCTTGGGCGGCCTCCACTATGCGGTCCGCGTGCTGGTTGAACATCTCGAAAAAATTGCCTTCTCGGGGTAGCAACTTACCAAAAAACATACCAATCTCCAGGAAATAACGGCGCACCGATCAGCGGTGCCTTGACGCGGCGAGTGTAACCGCTGGTCACAAAAGGCTGCGCTCAGGCGCCGCGAAAGACGAAGTAGACAGCACCCACCATGCACAGCGCGGCCCATAGAAAGTCCCACTTGAAACCTTCACCCAGGTACAGGTAGGCAAACGGCACGAAGACACTCAGGGTGATCACCTCCTGGATGATCTTGAGCTGGGCCACGGAAAATCCGGCTTGCTGAAAACCAATGCGATTGGCGGGCACCTGCAAAAGGTATTCAAACAGGGCAATTCCCCAGCTGACCAAAGCGGCCACATACCAAACCGATTGGGCGTGACTTTTGAGGTGGCCATACCAAGCCACCGTCATGAACACATTGGAGAGCACGAGCAAAAGAATGGTTTGCCAAGCCGCAGGCAGCGCAGTGAGAAGTTGCATGGTTCGATTATCCCCGGGCCACAAAAAAGCCCCGGCACCTTGCGGTACCGGGGCCTCAGCTCTGTGCTAAACGATCAGGCGGTCACGCCCTTGGCAGCTTCCACGTACTCTTCAATCTGGTTGAAGTTCATGTACTTGTAGATCTGGTCGGCCTTGGCGGTGATGACGCCGGTGGCGGCCAGGTACTCTTCCTTGGTCGGCAGCTTGCCCAGCTTGGACGCCACAGCAGCCAGTTCAGCCGAGCCCAGGAACACATTGGTGTTCTTGCCCAGACGGTTCGGGAAGTTACGGGTCGAGGTGGAGATCACGGTCGCACCTTCGCGCACCTGGGCCTGGTTACCCATGCACAACGAGCAGCCGGGCATTTCAGTCCGGGCACCGGCGGCGCCGAAGTTGGCGTAGTGGCCTTCCTTCATCAGCTCGGAGGCATCCATCTTGGTCGGGGGCGCAACCCACAGCTTGACGGGGATGTCGCGGGCACCGCCCAACACGGTAGCGGCGGCACGGAAGTGGCCAATGTTGGTCATGCACGAACCGATGAAGGCTTCATCGATCTTGGTACCGGCGACTTCGGACAGGAACTTGGCGTCATCCGGATCGTTGGGGCAGCAAACGATCGGCTCGTTGATCTCGCTCATGTCGATCTCGATCACGGCAGCGTACTCGGCGTCAGCGTCGGCCTTGAGCAGGTCGGGCTTGGCCAGCCAGGCTTCGACCTTCTCGATCCGGCGGGCCAAGGTCTTGGCGTCGGCGTAGCCGTCGGCAATCATGTTCTTCATCAGAACGATGTTGGAGCGCAGGTACTCGGCGATCGGCTCGGGGTTGAGCTGCACCGTGCAAGCGGCGGCAGAACGCTCGGCAGCAGCGTCAGACAGCTCGAATGCCTGCTCCACCTTCAAGTCGGGCAGACCTTCGATTTCCAGCACGCGACCGGAGAAGATGTTCTTTTTGCCGGCCTTGGCCACGGTCAAGAGACCGGCCTTGATGGCGTACAGGGGGATGGCGTGCACTAGGTCACGCAGGGTGACACCGGGTTGCATCTTGCCCTTGAAGCGCACCAGCACCGATTCGGGCATGTCCAGGGGCATCACGCCGGTAGCGGCGCCGAAGGCCACCAGACCGGAGCCTGCAGGGAAGGAAACGCCGATGGGGAAACGGGTATGGCTGTCGCCACCGGTACCGACGGTGTCGGGCAACAGCAGGCGGTTGAGCCAGCTGTGGATCACGCCGTCACCAGGACGCAGGGACACGCCACCGCGGTTGGAGATGAAGGCGGGCAGCTCGCGGTGCATCTTGGCATCCACGGGCTTCGGATAGGCGGCTGTGTGGCAGAAAGACTGCATCACCAGGTCGGCGGAGAAGCCCAGGCAAGCCAGATCTTTCAGCTCGTCGCGGGTCATCGGGCCGGTGGTGTCTTGCGAACCCACGGTGGTCATCTTGGGCTCGCAATAGGTACCGGGGCGCACGCCTTGGCCTTCGGGCAGACCGCAAGCACGGCCCACCATCTTCTGCACCAGGGTAAAGCCCTTGCCGCTGTCCTTGGGTGCCTGGGGCAGGCGGAACACGGTGGAGGCGGCAAGACCCAGGAATTCACGGGCCTTGGCAGTCAGGCTACGGCCGATGATCAGGTTGATACGGCCACCGGCGCGCACTTCGTCCAGCAGGACCTGACTCTTGAGCGCGAACTCGGCGACAGTTTCACCGTTCTTCACAATCTTGCCGTCGTAGGGCAGCACGTCGATGACATCGCCCATTTCCAGCTTGGACACGTCCACTTCGATCGGCAGGGAGCCGGAGTCTTCCTGGGTGTTGAAGAAGATGGGGGCGATCTTGCCGCCCAGAGTCACACCGCCGAAACGCTTGTTCGGCACGAAGGGGATGTCCTGGCCCGTAGCCCAGATCACGGAGTTGGTGGCGGACTTGCGGCTGGAACCGGTACCAACCACGTCACCCACGTAGGCGACCAGGTGGCCTTTCTTCTTCAGGTCTTCGATGAACTGCATGGGGCCGCGCTTGCCGTCTTCCTCGGGCTTGAAAGCCGCGTCGGGACGGGTGTTCTTGAGCATCGCCAGGTAGTGCATGGGGATGTCAGGGCGGCTCCAAGCGTCGGGCGCGGGCGACAGGTCGTCGGTGTTGGTCTCACCGGGCACCTTGAACACGGTGACGGTGATTTTCTTCTCGACTTCGGGGCGGCTTGTGAACCACTCGGCATCGGCCCAGCTCTGCATCACTTCCTTGGCCTTGGCATTGCCGGCCTTGGCCTTGGCGGCCACGTCGTTGAAGAAGTCAAACATCAACAGCGTCTTCTTGAGCGCGTTGGCGGCAACGCCAGCCACTTCGGCGTCGTCCAGCAGCTCGATCAGGGGGTGCACGTTGTAGCCACCCACCATGGTGCCCAGCAGCTCGGTGGCCTTGGCCTTGGAGATCAGACCGACCTTGATGTCGCCATGGGCGACAGCAGCCAGGAAGCTGGCCTTGACCTTGGCGGCATCGTCCACGCCCGGGGGCACGCGGTGAGTCAGCAGGTCCATCAGAAACGCGTCTTCGCCGGCGGGCGGGTTCTTGATCAGCTCGATCAGCTCGGACACCTGCTTGGCATCCAACGCCAGCGGCGGGATACCCAGGGCGGCGCGTTCGGCAACGTGGGCGCGGTAGGCTTGCAACATCTCTCTACTCCTCAAAAAAACCAATAAAAACTACCGGTAGCCCGCACAGAATATGTGGAAGTAGCTACCAAATTCATAGCAAATCATTCGCCGCAGGGGCAAAGTAACCCTGCATGTCCGGCGGCAGCGCCATGCCGGTCTGGTGCGCGCGCTCCAGCACCTGCCAGAAATAGCGGTAACTGGCACGGTCGTGCAACTTGCCCTCCACGGACACCGGCCCCCAATCCTGGTCCCGCGCTGCCGCAATGATGGCACCGGCCTGCACAACCTCGCCCTGACTGGGTGACAAAGCTGCAACGATGACAGGGATTTGATCCGGGTGAATGCTCCACATGCGGGTGTAACCAAAGGCTTGGTAGGCCGTGCGTGCGGCATGGCGCAGCAAGTCCGTGTCCCGGAATTCGGTCACCACGCAGTGGGATGGCACTTTGCCAAATGCATGGCAGGCACTAGCAATGGCCAACTTGGCCCGCACCACCAGGGGATGGTGGAACTGGTCCAGCGCCACATCGTCACCCCGCCCCACCGTCATGGCCTGCGCCGGGATGGCGCCACCATGGGCCGAGACAAAGTCCATCAGGCCAAAGCTCACCGACTGCACACGCGGGTGGGCCGCAATGGCGAAGGCCTGCTCGACAGCCGCCGGGGACTCGATAAGCACGTGCAGTGGCAGGTGAGTTCCGCCCGCCTGGTTCAGGGCCGCCACGGCGATGTCGACATCGCCGCGCGATTCGACCTTGGGCACCATGACATAGCGCAGGGCGCTGCCTGCTCGGCCCACGATGGTTTGCACATCGGCGGCAAACGCGGGGTGGTCGACGGCGTGCACGCGGACGCCCACGCGGCGCACAGACGCTAGCAATTTGCTAGCTGCTTGCGCTTGATTAACAAGGGCTACTACCAGATTGGCGTGTTGAACTTCGTCCCCGACCGGGGCACCATCCTCGCAATCCAGGGTAACGTCAAACGCGCACACCCCGTGCTGCTCGATATAAGTGGCCTGCAACTGCAGGCTCTTGAGCATCCGCGCCTCGACGCCGCAATAGTGGTCGCACACGGGCAGCAAGCCCGTGGCGCCCTGAGCGCCAAGAAGTATGTCGCGCGGATGGGTGCTCACTGCAGTGGATTACAGCAGGTGCTTGACGCCGTCTTGCTCGCCTTGCAGCTCTGCCAAGGTCTTGTTGATGCACTCTTGGCTGAAAGCGTCGATCGGCAGACCTTCGACGATCTTGTACTCGCCGCCTTCGCAGGTGACGGGGTAGCCGAACATGACTTCCTTGGGGATGCCGTATTCGCCGTTGGAGGGGATACCCATGGTGACCCACTTGCCGTTGGTGCCCAGGGCCCAGTCGCGCATGTGGTCAATGGCGGCGTTGGCAGCGGAAGCCGCCGACGACAGACCGCGGGCGGCGATGATCGCAGCGCCACGCTTGCCCACGGTGGGCAGGAACACGTTGGCGTTCCAGTCGTGGTCGTTGATGCTGTCCTTGACGGACTTGCCGTTCACCGTGGCGAAACGGTAGTCGGCATACATGGTGGGCGAGTGGTTGCCCCACACGGCCAGCTTCTCGATGTCGCCCACGGCGATGCCCATCTTGGTGGCGATTTGCGAGGCAGCGCGGTTGTGGTCCAGACGCAGCATGGCGGTGAAGTTCTTGGCCGGCAGATCGGGGGCCGACTTCATGGCGATGTAGGCATTGGTGTTGGCGGGGTTGCCGACCACCAGCACGCGCACGTTGCGCGACGCCACGGCGTTCAGGGCCTTGCCTTGGGCGGTGAAGATCTGGGCGTTGGCAGCCAGCAGATCGGCACGCTCCATGCCGGGGCCGCGGGGGCGGGCGCCGACCAGCAGGGCGTAGTCGGTGTCCTTGAAGGCGGTCATCGGGTCGCTGTGGGCTTCGATGCCGGCCAGCAGCGGGAAGGCGCAGTCTTCCAGCTCCATGATCACGCCCTTCAGTGCGTTCTGTGCCTTCTCGTC
>SSFF01000047.1 GCA_008015235.1 Rhodoferax sp.
CAGGCTGCGGATGCGGTGCAGGCCTTGCAGTGCCTGCTGCTCCACCGACTTCACCCGCACCGGGCGGATGTCGGCACAGCGTGCGGCTTCCAACAATGCGGCGGCATCGGTAGCGTCGGTCTTGTTGCGCTTGACGTAGGCACGGATGTACTGCGCGGGCAAGAGCCGCACCTCAATGCCCAGGCTGTTGAGCCAGCGTGCCCAGTGATGGGCCGAGCCGCAGGCCTCCATAATCACCAGACCCACCTCGCGGTTCACAAACCAGCGCTCGAACTGGGTACGGGTGAGGCGCTGGGTTTCCACCACGCGCCAATGTTCATCGGCTACAGCCAACTGAAAGACGGACTTTGCAAGATCAACGGCAACGGTAGTAGCATGCACGTCGGAATCCTTTCGTTTGAAGACCTGATCCCCACGCCAATGAAGACCAGTGCGCCAATTTCGCGCAAAAGACGAGGGGAGTCCATCCCATCAATCGAGCGGATGCCAAGCCGGCTGCGCCGTCTTGTCACCGCTCATGTCAAACGTTAAATTTCATGTTGAATACATTGGCGCGCGCATCTAAATGGGTGAACTTTCTCGCATCGCGCTCGGAGTTTCCGGCCGGAGATAGGTTGCTTGCCGCATTTCATGCTGGAAAAATCACTCGGCTGTGCGACTGCGGTTGCAATAGCTTTGATATTGAAGTTGCAGAGGGGATGGTGACTCCGCTTGCCCAACCCGGGGATCGCGGCGGTGCAGTCTTTGAGTTGGAGTTTCGGACGTCCGAGGAGCAAAGCACTTTGGAGTTCGTTGTACTGGTTGGAGCCAATGGGCAACTTTCAGGCATTGAGGTCGATTACTGCGCAAACTCGTATCCTGTCCCCGATGACCCCGTTGTTGTGGAGCCACCGTACCATGTTCGAACATCTGCATCGCTTGCAATTTAACCTTTCGGCCCAGTCGCGACAGCCTTCGGCTGCCGCTGGCCTCCAACGTTAGCTTCAGGTATTCACACCATGCTCCAACTCCGCCCCGGTTGCGAATGCTGCAACAAAGACCTGCCGCCCGATTCCACCGAGGCACGCATCTGCTCGTTCGAATGCACCTTCTGCGCCGCCTGTGCCGACACCCACCTCAAAGGCATCTGCCCCAACTGTGGCGGTGAGCTGGTGGCGCGCCCGCGCCGCCCAGCAGCCAAGCTGGACAAGTACCCGGCCTCCACCGAGCGCGTGTTCAAGCCGCAGGGCTGCAAACCGACGGCCTGATACCCCATGACACCAACCATTCGCGAAGCCCGCCAGGACGATCTGGCCGCTGTGGCCAGCCTGTTTGACCAGTACCGCCAGTTCTACGAACAGGCGCCCGATGCGGCGCTGGCGCTGCAGTTCATCACCGCGCGCTTTGCCAAAAAGGAGTCGGTGCTGTTGGTGGCGCAGGACGATGCGGGCGCGCTGGTGGGCTTTTGCCAGTTGTACCCGAGCTTTTGTTCGGTAGAGGCCAAGCCCATCTACGTGCTCTACGACCTGTTTGTAGCGCCCGCTGCGCGCAAGAGCGGTGCCGGGCGCCAGTTGCTGCTGGCGGCCGAAGCCCGTGCCCGCGCAGATGGCAAGGCCCGCATGGACCTGACCACGGCCAAGACCAACCGCACGGCCCAGGCGCTGTACGAGTCGCTGGGCTGGGTGCGCGACGAGGTGTTTTACGCTTATAACCGTCCTCTGGGCTGACAGGCTGCCGCAGCATCCGCATGGCAGGCCCCAAGAAAAGATTTCGATTGCATAAGCTCCTGATGTGCTGTGTGGCCGTGCTGCTTTCCTTTTCGGTGGCGGCCGAGCAGTGGAAGGTCACGTCGCTCGATTGGCAGCCGTTTTCCGGTGCGGCACTGCCCGAGGGCGGTGCCGGCGTGGCGGTGCTGCGGGCTGCGCTCAAGGCGGAAGGCATTGACCTGGTGGTGGAGTTCTACCCCTGGACCCGTGCGATGGAAACCGCCAAGGACCCGGCTTATGCAGGCTACTTCCCGGCGTGGCCGGAAGACGTGGTGACAGGTTTTGTCGCTTCGCCCGTGCTGTTCAGGTCGGCCGTGGGGTTTGTCGAGCCCAAGGCCGCGCCCCTGGTATGGAACAAGCTGGAGGACCTGCGCGGCAAAACCATTGGCACCGTGCAGGACTATGGCAACACGCCCGAATTCATGCGGCTCATCCAGGCTGGCACGATCAAGACCCAGGTGGTCATCAACGACCTGACCAATATCCGCAAGGTGGCGGGCGGCCGCATCGATGGCGCCTTCATTGACCTGACCAACTTGCGCTACCTGCTCAAGAACGATGCCCGGGACCTGGCTGCCAAGGTTCAGGCGAATGCCAGGGTCATCGACAACAAGGACCTGCTGCTGGCCATCAACACCCGATTTGCAAACAAGCGTGCGGTTGAAATTCTCCGGAGAGGCTTGTCGAAAATCGACTCGGACAAGATCATCAAGGAATACATGGCGCGGCACATTAATTAAGCGGGTGGCCTGTGCGCATGGGCTGCAAGACCGGGTGTAATGCAGGGCATTCAGTTACCAAGGAAATCTATGACCAGTTATGTGGAAGGCGCCCTCACCAAGGACGAAAAGATTGTTCACATCGGCCACATCAGCCTGTGGTCGCTGTGGCACCTCATTGCATTGGGCGTTTTGTTGCTGCCGGTGGTCATCGGGCTGTTCTTTCTCATCTCGGCGTATATCCGCTACAAGACCACCGAGCTGGCCATCACCACCAAGCGAGTCATCGTGAAGTTTGGCTTCGTGCGCCGGAGCACGGTGGAGATCAATATCAACAAGGTGGAGAGCATCCAGGTGGACCAGAGCCTGGCCGGGCGCCTGTTCGACTTTGGCACGCTCATCATTTCCGGGGCTGGCACTGCACAAGCGCCCATTCCCGGCATTTCCGAACCCATGGAATTCCGCAAGGCCTTCATCGAAGCACAGGAACAGGAGCGCGCTGCCGCGTAACACCATGAACACCTTCGCCCACACCTGCCTGATCCCCGCCGCTCCCGCTGCGGTGTTTGCCGCCTTTGCCGCGCCGCAGCGCTTGGCGCGCTGGTGGGGGCCGGAGGGCTTTCGCAACACCTTCACGCTGTGCGACTTTCGCCCCGGCGGTGCCTGGCGCTTCACCATGCACGGGCCCGATGGCAAGGATTACCCGAACGAGTCGCAGTTTGTCGAGGTGGTGCCCAATGCGCGCGTGGTCATCCGCCACGTGAATGCGCCGCACTTTGTGCTGACGGTGGAGCTGCTTGCGGAGGGGCAGGGCACGCGGGTGCAGTGGACACAGGTGTTTGACGACCCGGCCGTGGCCCAGGCGGTGCGCCACATCGTCGAGCCCGCCAACGAACAGAACCTGCAGCGTCTGGCAGCCGAGGTGGCCTCCGGCACCTGATGCCTGCGGGACAATACGGCCCCGTGCCCGTTCGAATCTACCTTGCCCCCATGGAGGGGCTCCTGGACTTTGTGCTGCGCGACATCCTCACCCGTGTGGGCGGTGTCGAACGCTGCGTGTCCGAGTTCATCCGCGTCACCGACATGCTGCTGCCCGAGCGTGCGCTCTTGCGCACCGTGCCCGAGCTGGCGCATGGCGCGCGCACGCTGGCCGGGGTGCCGGTGTGGGCGCAGCTGCTGGGCAGCGACCCGCACTGCCTGGCCGAAAACGCTGCGCGCCTGGCCGAAATGGGCTCGCCCGGCATCGACCTGAACTTCGGCTGTCCGGCCAGGGTGGTGAACCGCCACGGCGGCGGCGCGGCTCTGCTGCAAGACCCGGAACTGCTGCACCGTATCGTGGCCGCGGTGCGCACGGCGGTACCGGCGCACATTCCCGTCACGGCCAAGATGCGTCTGGGCTTCCTCGACGACGACTGGGCCGTGACCTGCGCCCAGGCGCTGGAGTCTGGCGGCGCTTCCGAACTGGTGGTGCACGCCCGCACCAAGGTGCAGGGCTACAAGCCCCCGGCCTACTGGCCGCGAGTTGACGACATCCGTGCCGCGGTGAAGGTGCCGGTCACGGTCAACGGCGAAATCTGGAGCGTGGAAGACGCCCGCGCCGCGCTTGCGCAAAGTGGCAGCAGCACGCTCATGCTGGGCCGCGGCATGGTGGCACGCCCAGCGCTGGCGCGCTGCATCCTGGCCGAGCTGGGCAGTGCGCCCGGCAACCTGGGCCAGCCCGGCGCGGACTGGAGCTGGGAGCAGCTTGGCCCCTTGCTGCACGCCTTCTGGGGTGTGGCCAGTACACGGCTGGAGCAGAAGCAGCAGGCAGGGCGCCTGAAGCAGTGGCTCAACTACCTGCGCCGCCATTACCCGCAGGCGCAGGGCGCCTTCGATGAGGTGCGCACGCTGGTGCGGCCCTCCGAAGTGGCCGCCTGGATGGACCGGCGCATCGGTCGCGGCGGGTAGGCCGCTGCAGACCGATTTCATGTGCCAAATTGGCACCTTGCCCGCACATGCATTGACTTTGTAGCTATAGAAAACGTAGCGTTTTCAGTGCGTTTCAACGCCGCGCCAAGTGAATGCCGGCCAGCATGCAGCGCACCGAGCCCCCAGCCAGTTCGATGGTCGGCACCCGCAGCGGCACGATGGAGGCGCTTTGCTCAATGGTGGCAATCTGGGCCGGCGTCAGGCTGGCCAATGCGCGGCTGGACAGGGCCAGGATGCGCCCGCTGCTTCCCGCCAGCTCCAGCGCGTTGCCGGCAAATTCGCCGATCTGGCGACTGCTCAGGGCAATGGTGCTGCGGCCGGTTTCTTCGAGCCGCTGGCGGATTTCCTCGCGGCGCTGCAGGTCGGGAATCAGATCAAAGCCGACCAGGGCGAACTCGGTGGCCACGCACATCAGCACATTGGTGTGGTACACGGCCTGGCCACTGGCGTCCACGGCGTCGAAGGCCATGGGCTCGAAGTTGAAGTGGGTGGCAAAGCGCTCCAGGGCGATGGCGTTGGCGCGGTTGGAGCGCACGGTGTAGGCAATGCGCGCCACGTGGTCCAGCACCATGGCGCCGGTGCCTTCCAGGAACAGGCCGTCGGGCTCCAGGCCCGAGTAGTCGATCACATCCTGCACGCGGTAGCGCGCTTTCAGCAGCTCGATCACGTCAGTACGCCGCTCCAGGCGCCGGTTGGGCGAGTACATGGGGTAGATGGCAATGTGGCCGCCAGCGTGGGTGGAAAACCAGTTGTTGGGGAACACCGCGTCCGGTGTGCGCCCGGGCGCTGTGTCCTCGAACAGGTGGACGGTCACGCCGTGGCGCTCCAGGGTTTCGGCGGCCTCGCTTACCTCGCGGTAGGCGCGCTGGGCCACTTCGCTGGCCGTGCCATCGAGCGCGCTGCGCTGGAAGGCGTTGTCGGCGGCGGTTTCGGGGTTGGGGGTGAAGTGGTGCGGGCGCACCATCACCACGGCGGAGGGGGCTTGTACGGAAAGCTGCGCTTTCATGGGGGCTCCTGAAGGGGTGTGTCCGGCATTGTTTCGCGCGCTGTCGTCAAGCAGAAGCGCACAAAATGGCTGTTTATGACCAAATAAATAACAATATGACCACTACAACAATCCATATTGATTTTTGATGGACGATATAGACCGCGAACTGCTGGGCCTGCTGCGCGAAGACGCACGCACTCCCGTGATTGCCTTGGCCAAGAAACTGCGCCTGGCCCGCACCACGGTGCAGAACCGCATCGCCAAGCTGGAAAAAGACGGAATGATCGTGGGCTACACCGTGCGCCTGAAGCCGGTGGCCGAGCCTGCGCGGGTGCGGGCCGTGATGTCGGTGGCGGTGGATGGCAAGAACACCGAAGTGCTGGCCAAACTGCGTGGCCACCCGAACGTGGTGGGCCTGCACAGCACCAACGGGCGCTGGGACCTGATTGCCGATCTGCAGGCCGATTCACTGGAGGCCTTTGACGCGGTGCTGCGCAGCATTCGCCTGATCGACGGCATTGCCACCACCGAGACCAGCATCTTGCTGTCCACTTTCAAGGCGTAGCGCGGTTTCCGGCTCCCCGGCGCTGTTGCAGGGTGTGAGAAATGTTCAGGCAACAAAAAAGCCGACTTGCGTCGGCTTTTTGCTTTTTTGCTGGAAGCGCACCCGTTTCAAACGGCAGACCCTGTTTGCACAGGGTCCGTGCGGTTGCCTAAATATTAGGCGGCGAGGGCCAGGGCCTTGACCTTGGCTGCCAGGCGGCTCTTGTCGCGAGCGGCCTTGTTCTTGTGGAAGATGCCCTTGTCGGACACAGTGTCGATCACGGACTGTGCCTTGGCGAACAACTCAACCACTTTGGACTTGTCGCCAGCCAGAACAGCTTTTTCAACGTTCTTGACGGCGGTACGGTATTTGGAACGCAGGGAAGTGTTGGCTGCGTTGATCTTGATGTCCTGGCGGACGCGTTTACGGCCCGACGCCAGGCGCGGGTTCTTTTTCTTGGGCTTTCCAGATGCCATGATGATTCCTTAAGTGTCTGTGGATGTTTCCAGCAAAGCCGATGATTATAGCAGCAGGCCCCGGTTTTCCCTAATACGCGGCCACGGGCACCGCAGCGGGCCCGGCCGGGCAGGGCGCACGCCGCTACACTCGGCCGGGTGAGCCTACTCAAATCTGCTTCCACCGTTTCCCTGTGGACCCTGTTGTCCCGCATCACCGGCCTGGCCCGTGAGCTGCTGGTGGCGTCCACCTTCGGCGCCAGCGCCATGACGGACGCCTTCAACGTGGCCTTCCGCATTCCCAACCTGTTTCGGCGCCTGTTTGCCGAAGGTGCTTTCAGCCAGGCATTCGTGCCGGTGCTGGCCGCCAGCAAGGCGCGCGATGGCGAAGATGTGACCCGGCAGCTGATCGATAGGGTGGCTACGGTGCTTGCCTGGGCGCTGGTGCTGACCTGTGTGCTGGGCGTGCTGGTGTCACCGTGGATGGTCTGGGCCATGGCCAGTGGCATGCAGAAGGACCCGGCCGGTTACGAGGCGGCGGTGTGGATGACGCGCTTCATGTTCCCCTACATCGGCTTCATGTCCATGGTGGCCCTGGCCTCGGGCGTGCTCAATACCTGGAAGCGCTTTGCCGTGCCTGCCGCCACGCCAGTGCTGCTCAACGTGTCCACCATCCTGGCGGCCTGGCTGTTGGCCCCCTGGTTTGCCCAGAAAGGCATTACTCCGATCTACGCCATGGCTGTAGGGGTCATGGTCGGTGGCTTCCTGCAGCTCAGCCTGCAGATCCCGGCCTTGCATAGCCTGGGGCTGCTGCCAAGGATTGGCCTGCGCTGGAGCGCGGTGCGCGACGCCTGGCGTGACGCCGGCACCCAGCAGATTCTGCGCCTGATGCTTCCGGCCTTGCTGGGCGTCAGCGTGGCGCAGATTTCGCTGCTCATCAACACCCAGATTGCCTCGCACCTCGCCACGGGCAGTGTCAGTTGGTTGTCCTACGCCGACCGGCTGATGGAGTTCCCCACCGCCATGCTGGGCGTGGCCTTGGGGGTGGTGCTGATGCCGCAGCTGGCCGGTGCCCGGGCCAAGGGTGATACGCAGCAGTATTCCGATCTGCTGGACTGGGGCCTGCGGCTGGTGGTGTTGCTGTCCGTGCCTTGCGCCGTGGCGCTGCTGGCGTTTTCGCGCCCCTTGGTGGCGGTGCTGTACCACTACGGCGCGTTCTCCGAGTTCGACGTGCAGCAGACCGCCCTGGCCATGATGGGCTGGGGTGCGGGGCTGGTGGGGATTGTGGCCATCAAGGTACTGGCCCCGGGCTTTTACGCCAGCCAGGACATCAAGACTCCGGTGCGCATTGCCATCGTGGTGTTGGTGGTGACGCAGCTGCTCAATCTGGTGCTGGTGCCGCAGTTCAAGCATGCCGGGCTGTCGCTGTCTATCGGCCTGGGCGCCATGATCAATGCCCTCTGGCTGCTGTGGGGCCTGCTGCGCCGTGGCAGCTACAAGCCGCTGTCCGGCTGGGGGGTGTTTGCCTTGCAGGTGCTGGCTGCGAGTGCCTTGCTGCTGGTGTACCTGCTGTGGGCCGCCAGCGCCTGGGACTGGACCGCCTTGCGCAGTCAGGCCTTGTTTCGCATGGGGCTGATGGCCGCCATTCTGTCCGGTGCCGCCGTGCTGTACCTTGGCGCCGTGTGGGCTTGCGGGCTGAATTTGCGCCAGTTCCTGCGCCGGTAGCACAATGCGGCCATGACACCGTATTGGGAAGCCCCTTCGCCACTGGCGTACTTCGCGACCCTGGTCGAGCGCGATGCCGATTTCCCCTTGTTCGAAGCCGCGGTCAGCCTGGCCCAGGACGAATACCCGGAACTGGACTTTCAGAGTGTGATGACCGAGGTGGACCGGCTGTGCGAGCGCGTGCAACGGCGTATTCCCGAAGATGCGGGTTCGCTGCAACGGCTGCAGATCCTGAATCAGTTCTTCTTCCGTGAGCTTGGGTTTGGGGTCAATGTCAACGACTATTACGAGCCCGAAAACAGCTACATCCACCAGCTGCTGGCCACGCGCCGCGGCATTCCGGTGTCGCTGGGGGTGCTGTGGCTGGAGATGGCGTCGAGTCTGCGGCTGTCGGTGCGCGGGGTGGGGTTTCCGGGACATTTCCTGGTCAAGGTGAACCTGCCCATCGGCCAGGCCATCATCGACCCGGCCACTGGCAAATCGCTCAGTGCCGAGCAATTGTCGGAAATGCTGGCGCAGGTGCAGCCCGACAGTGCACCACTGAGTTCCTGGGAAGTGGCGGGAAGCACTTACCTGCGCAGCGCCCAGCCACGGGAAATATTGGCCCGCATGCTGCGCAATCTCAAAGGCATTTTCGAAGCCCAGCAGGATTGGGTGCGCATGCTGGCGGTGCAGGAGCGCTTGGTGGTGTTGTTGCCCGATGTCTGGTCCGAATACCGGGACCGTGGCCTGGCCCATGCTGCCTTGGGCCACAGCGACCAAGCGCTGGCCGATCTGGAATGCTACCTGGTGCACACCGACGAGCTGACCGACAGCGAAGCCATTGCCGAGCGCATCGAAGCGCTGCGCGCCAGCCGGTAATTCCGCGCTACTTCCCGGTGTGGAAACTGGCGAACCGGTCGCCATGTACCAAGGTACCCTGCGCAGGCATCAATGCTTTGGCGCGTGCCGGCAGGATGTGTGCTTGCGGTGGATTTTCGGGTGCAGGATCCAGTGCTGAAAAGGCGCTGGCGAGTTCTTCGCTGGGGACCTGCAGTCGGGCAGTCGCAGGGAGCTGCAGGTGCATCACGGGTGCCAACTGGGCCAGCAGGGGTTGCCACTGCTGCAGGTCGGCCTCGTGGGCGCTGGCAGGCAGGTCGAACAGGGTGAGTCCGTTTTCGACAGTCTTGACATAGACCTGGGCTTCGCGCAGCACCCCCCAGAAGGGCATGCCACGCTCCTGGGCCCATTGGCGCAGGGTCTCTGCACCGCGGGTGCGCGCGTCGATGCGCATGCCTACCACCCCCAGCTTGCAGCGGCCGCTGCTGACACGCGGGTGCGCCAGCAGCTCGGCATGGCAGCTGGCAGCGCTGTCGCGGTCGAACAGGGAGTTGCATACCGGGATGACGATGGCGTCGGCCTGCATGACCAGCCGCGACAGCTCGAAGCCCTGCAGACCGCCAGGTGTGTCCAGCACCACATGGGTGACTCCGGACGGGGCCTTGAGCACGTTCTTCTGGTCGATGGTCCACGGCAGGATGGCGGGCACGCTGGGAACACGGCGCTTGAGCCAGGTGCGGGTGGACTGCTGGCGGTCCACATCGCCCAGCATCACGGCACAGCCCTGGTGCGCCATCCAGGCGGCCAGGTGGGTGGCAATGGTGCTTTTTCCACTGCCACCTTTGCGGTTGACGACGGCGACGACTGGCATCTGCATGCACTCCAAGGGTCTTGGGGAGCCCAGAGTCTGAACCCAAAATGCTGAAATGTCCAATCAGGACAAGCCCGTACAGCTACGAATTTGCTAGCGTTTGTGGGATTCCAGCCACAGCACCACCAAGGCCAGGCATGCGATGGCTGCACCGGCCAAGAAGGTGGCTTGCGGGCCGGCCTGGTCCCACAGCCAGCCTGCCAGGGTACTGGCCACCAAGAGCGCCAGGCCGCACACCAGGTTGAAAAAACCGTAGGCGGTGCCGCGCAACTCGGCGGGAGCAACGTCTGCCACCATGGCCGCCAGCAGGCCCTGGGTGGCCGCCATGTGCAAGCCCCACAGGGCAATGCCGAGCCAGAATCCCGCCTCGTTGGCGTAGCCTGCCAGCAGCAGGTCAGCCAGAACCAACAGCACCAGACCCGCTGCCAGCAGGCTGCGGTGGTCCATGCGGTCGGCCAGCTTGCCCAGCGGGTAGGCGCCCAGGGCGAACACCATGTTCATGGCGATCAGCACCGCCGGGACCCAGGCCATGGGCAGGCCACCGTCCTGGGCCCGCAGTACCAGAAAGGCTTCGGAAAAGCGGGCCAAGGTGAACACGCCGCCGAGCACCGCAACACCCCAGAAGCGCCGGTCCAGGCGGTGCAGGTTTTCGCGCCGGATCGGGTTGACGCGGGCTTGACCGGGTGCGCGCTCCGGCTCGGTCACGCCCCAGGCCAGCAAGGCGACGCACAGGAACGCGGGGATGACCGCCACCCAGAGTACGGTGCGCACGTCATTGGCCCACAGCAGCATGAAAGCCACGGCCAGCATGGGGCCGAGGAATGCGCCCACGGTATCCAGGGATTGGCGCAGGCCGAAAGCCGCGCCGCGCTGTTCGGACGGAACGATGTCGGCAATGAGTGCGTCGCGCGGGGCACCGCGCAAGCCTTTGCCCACACGGTCTATCAGGCGCGCCGCGATGATGGGCTCTACGCTGGTGGCCAAGGCGAACAGGGGCTTGGTGATGGCGCCTAGGCCGTAACCGAGCAGGGCCAGGGGCTTGCGCTTGCCCCACCAGTCGGACAGCGTGCCCGAAAACACCTTGACGATGAGGGCGGTGGCCTCGGCCGCTCCTTCGAGCAGGCCCACCGTGAACATGCTGATCCCCAGCACGCTGACCATGAAGACTGGTAACAGACTGTGGATCAGCTCCGAAGAGATGTCCATCAGCAGGCTGACGAAACCCAGTGCCCAGATGCTGGCAGGCAGGCGGCCAGTCTGGGGTGGGTGCGGCATGTGCCGGGAAGAAGTCGGTTAGGCGACCACAACGGGCGCGGTGTCGCCCAGCGGGGCAATGGCGCCAATGGTGTAGACCGTTTCACCCAGGCTGCGCAGGGTGGCGGCAGTGGCTTCCGCATTGGCGGCATCGACCACGACGACCATGCCGATACCGTTGTTGAAGGTGCGGTTCATCTCGATGTCGTCAATGCCGGCGGTCTTTTGCAGCCAGGCAAAGAGCTCGGTCTGGGGCCAGCTGCCTTTTTTCAGGTGGGCAGCGGTGCCTTCGGGCAGTACGCGGGGGATATTTTCCAGCAGGCCGCCACCGGTGATGTGGGCCAGCGCCTTGATGGGGTGCTGGGCCAGCGCGGCCAGCACGTTCTTCACGTACAGGCGGGTGGGTTCCATGATGGCCTGCTTGAAAGGCTTGCCGTCCAAGGTGGCGGGGGTGTTGGCGCCTGCGCGTTCAATGCACTTGCGCACCAGGCTGAAACCGTTGGAATGCACGCCGTGGCTGGCCAGGCCCAGCACCACGTCGCCAGGCTGCACGGTGGCACCGGTCAGGATCTTGGATTTCTCGACCGCACCGACGGCAAAGCCGGCCAGGTCGTATTCGCCGGCGGGGTACATGCCGGGCATTTCCGCGGTTTCGCCACCGATCAGGGCGCAACCCGACAGTTCGCAACCCTTGGCAATGCCACCGACCACAGCGGCGGCCGTGTCCACGTCGAGCTTGCCGCAGGCAAAGTAGTCGAGGAAGAACAGGGGCTCGGCGCCTTGCACCAGCACGTCGTTGACACTCATTGCCACCAGGTCAATGCCCACGGTGTCGTGCATGTTCCACTCGAACGCCAGCTTGAGCTTGGTGCCCACGCCGTCGGTGCCGGAAACCAGCACGGGTTCCTTGTAGCGCTTGGGCACCTCGAACAGGGCACCAAAACCGCCGATGCCGGCGAGCACGCCTTCGCGCATGGTTTTCTTGGCCAGCGGCTTGATGCGTTCAACCAGGGCATCGCCCGCGTCAATATCAACGCCGGCATCTTTGTACGACAGGGGAGTGGTCATGGGAGCTTGAGGGATAGAACAGGGGGGAGCCGAGCGACAGGGCGCCGGGCCGATAGAATTTGCCCTGATTTTAAAGGGGCACATGCCCCACTTTGTATGCAATTTACCCCCACCCAAAAAAGATTGACGACCTGGGCGCTCATTGCCGCGGCCTTTGGCCTGGTTTTTTGGCAGCTCAAGGCGGTACTGGCCCCCTTCGTGGTGGCGGCCGTCATGGCCTATGCCCTGAACCCGGTGGTGAACTGGATCGACCACGTGGGCAAGGGCCGCGTGCCGCGCCTTCTGGCGGTGGTGTTGGTGGAGGTGCTTTTCGCCGTCACCGTGCTGGGTGTGCTGCTGCTGGTGGTGCCCATCCTGGCCAAGGAGCTGCCACTGATGCGCGACCAGTTGCCCGGATTGCTGGACGCAGCCAATGAAAGCCTCAAGCCCTGGTTGGCCCAGTTTGGCATCCAGGTGAAATTCGATGCCGCCAGTCTGCGCGGCTTCGTGCTCAAGTACATGAATGCCAATTTCGAGGATGTGTTCAGCTCCTTGCTGGTGTCGCTCCAGCTCGGTGGTAGCGTGGCATTTGCCCTCATCGGCAATGCCATCCTGATTCCGGTGGCGCTGTTTTACCTATTGCTGGAGTGGGACGACCTCATGCTGGCCCTGCGCGAACTGGTGCCGCCGCGCCTGCGTGCCGGCAGCGACAGCTTCATGCAGGAAGCCGACGAAGTGCTGGGGCAGTACCTGCGCGGGCAGTTGCTGGTGATGGGCTTGCTGGCGGTGTACTACACCGTGGCCTTGGCCCTGTTTGGCCTGGACCTGGCATTGCCGATCGGCGTCTTTACCGGGCTCGCTGTATTTGTCCCTTATCTCGGTTTTGGCGTGGGGCTGGTGCTGGCCACGCTGGCAGGCCTGCTGGAGTTCTCGGCCCAGTCGGGCCTGGGTTACACGGTGGTGATGGTGGCAGTTGTCTACGGTTTGGGCCAGCTGCTGGAGAGTTTTTTCCTGACCCCCCGCTTGGTGGGTGAACGCATCGGTCTGCACCCGCTCGCGGTCATCTTTGCCTTGCTGGCCTTCGGCCAGCTGCTGGGCTTTGTCGGTGTGCTGATTGCGCTGCCGGTCAGCGCTGTCCTGTTGGTGGCCATCCGGCGCATTCGGCAGGGCTACCTGGCCAGCGGCCTGTACCGAGGCTAAGGAGCGGGCATGCAGCAACTGGCCTTGGATATCGGGCTTTTCAATGGCCCGAGCTTGAGCAACTACTGGGCCGGACCGAATGCCGAGGCCCTGCGTCACCTGGAGCTGTGGGTGGGCCATGGGCAAGGGAGCGCACCGCGCTCCCCGGTGCCGACCTACCTGTGGGGGCCACCGGGCTGCGGCAAGAGCCACTTGCTGCAAGCAGCACGCGAGGCCTTGCGCGCACAGGGCAGCAC
Organism: Rhodoferax sp.; assembly: GCA_008015235.1. Classification (GTDB taxonomy): domain Bacteria; phylum Pseudomonadota; class Gammaproteobacteria; order Burkholderiales; family Burkholderiaceae_C; genus Allorhodoferax. The sequence goes on from SSFF01000047.1 coordinate 13,572, forward strand.
GGTGGGCTGGATGGATGCCGACAGCCACGATGCTTTGGACTTTGACGAGGCTTGGTCGGCGGTGTTCCTGGACGATGTGCACCTGTACACGGCGGCGCAGCAGCAGCAGGCCTTCAACTGGTTCGTGAATGCGCAGACCTGGCAGCGCCCGGTGCTGGCCGCTGGCGAACTGGCACCGGCCGACCTGGTGCTGCGCGACGACCTGCGCACCCGCCTCGGCTGGGGCCATATCTACAGCCTGCAACTGCTCAGTGAGCCCGAGCGCCGCGCCGTGCTGCGCCAAGCGGCCGATGCGCGCGGCATCTTCCTGAGCGACGAGGTGATGGACTACATGCTCAAGCGCTTCAGCCGCGACCTGGGCAGCCTGATGGAACTGCTGGGCCTGCTCGACGGCTATGCTTTGCAGACCCAGCGCGCCATCACCATTCCCCTGATCAAATCCATGATGGAAAACGCATGAAACCCCGTATAGCCCTGTTTGACCTGGACCACACGCTGCTGCCGATTGACTCGGACTATTCGTGGGGCCAGTTCACCACCGCACGTGGCTGGACCGATGCCGATGAATTCAAGCGCCGCAACGACGCCTTCTATGCCGACTACCAGGCCGGAACCCTGGATGTGCATGCCTACGTGCGATTCGCCACAGCCGCCTTCGTGGCCCAAGGCGCTATCAATTCAGAAGCGGCTCACGCTGATTTCATGCGGACAGTGGTCCAAAACAACATCAAACCGCAGGCCCTGGAGCTGGTCCGATCGCACCAGGCTGCCGGTGACGCGGTGGTAATCGTGACCGCCACCAACGAGTTCGTGACGCGCCCGATTGCCAAGGCCTTTGGTGTTGACGAGCTCATTGCGGTCGAGCTGGAGCAGGCGCCGGGGCCCGATGGCAAGCCCTGGTACACCGGCGCCGTGCGCGGCACGCCTTCGTTCCGCGAGGGCAAGGTCACCCGCGTCAATGCCTGGCTGGCGGCGCGCGGTTGGGACTGGGACACGGTGCACACCACCTTTTATTCCGACTCCATGAACGACCTGCCCTTGCTGGAAAAAGCCAATGTGCCGGTGGCCACCAACCCCGACCCGCGCCTGCGCCAACTGGCGCTGGAACGCCAATGGCGCATACTCGACCTCTTTGAAGGCCACTGACCCCCCTTTTTGCGCCGCCCGCAGCGCTCCGCCTTCACACCGACGCCCCCATGATCAAGAAATTCATCGACAAACTCATCGACAAATCCAGCGCCGCCCTCGGGCGCAGCAAGGCACCACGCTTCGGCAAGCGCGTCGATGTGCCGGCCGCCACCCATGGCATCAACCCGGCCCTGGTGGACGAGCGCGCCATCAACGTGGTGCGCACCCTGCAGCGCGCCGGATTTGAGGCCTACATCGTCGGTGGCGCCGTGCGTGACCTGCTGCTGGGGCTGGCCCCCAAGGACTTTGACGTGGCCACCAACGCCACCCCGGAGCAGGTGAAAGGCCTGTTCCGCCGCGCCTTCATCATTGGGCGGCGTTTCCGTATCGTGCACGTGGTGTATGGCCGCGGGCGTGAGCACGAGGTCATCGAGGTCTCGACCTTCCGGGCCTACATGGACAACGCGGCGGCCGAGCAGGTGAGCGGCAATGAGCGCACCAGCAAGCACGAATTGGCCGGCATGCAACATGCCGTGGACGCCAGTGGCCGCGTGCTGCGCGACAACGTCTGGGGCCCCCAGGACGAGGACGCCACCCGGCGCGACTTCACCATCAACGCCATGTACTACGACCCCGAAACCCAGGTCGTGGTCGACTACCACAATGGCCTGAAGGACGCCAAGAACCTGACGCTGCGCATGATCGGCGACCCGGCCACGCGGTTCCGTGAAGACCCGGTGCGCATCATCCGCGCCGTTCGATTTGCCGCCAAGCTCAGTGGCCTGGGCTTCAAGCTCGAAGGCAAGACTGGGTCAGCCATTCCGAAGTCCTTGGCCTTGCTCGGCGACGTGCCGCAAAGCCGCCTGTTCGACGAAATGCTCAAGCTGCTGCAGACCGGGCATGCGCTGGCGTCTATCGAAACCCTGAAGAAACTGGGCCTGGCCAAAGGCATCTATCCCTTGCTCGACCTGGTGGTCGAGCGTGCCGACTCGCCGCTGGTGCTGGCGGCACTGCGCGATACCGACCGCCGTGTTGGCGAAGGCAAGCCGGTGGCGCCGAGCTTTCTGCTGGCCTGTGTGCTGTGGGACGACGTGAACAAGGGCTGGCAGCAACGCGTGGCCCAGGGCCAGCACAGCCACCCGGCGCTGCAGGACGCGATCGACAACGTGTTCGATGCCCGCATCGGCGACGTGTCCGGGCGCGGCAAGCTCGGCGGTGACATGCGCGAGATCTGGGTCATGCAGCCACGCTTCGAGAAGCGCGTTGGCTCCGGCCCCTTCGGCATGGTGGATCAACCGCGCTTCCGTGCCGCTTTTGACTTCATGCGCCTGCGCGCCGACGCGGGCGAAATCGATGAGCTGCTGGCCGACTGGTGGCAGGAATTCAGCGTGGCCAACGATTCGGTGCGCCAGGACCTGGTCGACGCCGTGCGCCAGGAACAGCAGAAGCGCAAACCGACCCCCCGTGTGCACCGCATGCCGCGCGCCGACGCTGCGGCAGAACGCACGGACAATTCCGTACCAGTGCCCCGCGATGACCGTGGCCAGGACGCTGCGGGTGCCGAAGGGCTGGGGGAGGACGGCGCACCGCGCAAACGCCGCCGTCGTCGCCGCCGTTCCGGGGGCGGAGGTGGCGAAGGCGGTACGCCGACGACGGCCCAGTAGGCTCCGTCGGGAAGATGGTCGTGCGTCCTGTCGTCAGCGCCTACATCGGCCTGGGAGCCAACCTGGGCGATGCCCGCGCCGCCTTGCAGGCAGCGGTGCGTGCGCTACGGGCTCTGGACGGCGGGGAATCCCTGACCCTGTCTTCGTTGTACAGCAGTGCGCCCATCGACTCCAGTGGTCCGGACTATCTCAATGCCGTGGCCTGTCTGCCCACCCGACTGAGTGCGCCGGATCTGCTGCGTACGCTGCAGCGCATTGAAAACGCGGCCGGCCGTGAACGGCCTTACCGCAATGCACCGCGGACCCTGGATCTGGATTTGTTGCTCTATGGGGATGCCTGCATCGACTCGCCGGACCTGACGGTGCCGCATCCACGCATGTTCCAGCGTGCTTTCGTGTTGCTTCCCTTGGCCGAACTGGCTCCGCAGCGGGTGCCGCCTGCTGCGCTGCAAGCAGCGGCCGATCAGGTGCTCTTTCGCCTGGGAACATTCTAGTTACTGCGGGTTTCTCCCAGTGTGCGGCCGGCCGTGCCGGCACATTGCGCATGCTTTAATTACAAGATAATTAAAGGAGACTGTCGTGGACTTGACTCGGATGCGTCTGGCGACCCGCTTGTGGGTGGTGGTGTTGGCGGTGGTGGGTGCTTTGGTGCTGATTCTGGTGGCGTCGTCGGTGGCGGGTGGCCAGAACCGGCAAGCTTATGCCCAGGCCAATGCGGCCGACCAGGCGCGCGTGAAGTTGGCCTACCAGTGGGCCGCCGAGTCCGAGGCCAATGCCGTGCGCGCCTATGGTGTGGTGGTGTCGATGGACAGTGGCGTGGCCCAGGCCTACAAGGACGACATCGCACGCGCCAACGAGAAGATCGACCAGCTCCAGCAGAGTCTGGCCAGCCAGATCGACGCCGATGCAGCCCGGGTGCAGCTGGAGAAAATCGCTGCGCTCAAGGCCAAGGTGCTGGCCATGAATTCCCAGGCCGCGGTGCTGAAGGTCACCGCCAAGGATGCGCAGGCCATGGCCCAGTTCGTGGCCCAGGAATACCGCCCTGCCATGCAGGCCTTGCAGCAGGCACACCAGGACTTCGTGGCCCTGCAGGAAGCGGCCAGCCAGGCCACGCGCGAGGCCTACGAGGAACGCGGCCGGACGACCGCCTTGGCCTCGGCCGTGGGTGTCGTGGTACTGGTGGTTCTGCTGTTGTTGGGAGCAGCATTGCTCATACGCTCGATCCAACGTCCGTTGGTCCAGGCCAATGCGCTGGCAGCGCGCATTGCCGCGGGAGACCTCCGCGCCGAAGTCGACACCACCCGCGGCGACGAGTTCGGGGACCTGATGCGCTCCCTGCAGCACATGAACCAGTCCCTGGCCCGCATGGTCTCGGAAGTGCGCTCCAGCACCGACAGCATCGCCACCGCCAGCGCCGAAATTGCACAGGGCAACAACGACCTGGCCCACCGCACCGAACAAACCTCGGCCAACCTGCAGGCCGCTGCAGCAAACATGGACAACCTCACCGGCACCGTCCAG
>SSFF01000007.1 GCA_008015235.1 Rhodoferax sp.
GCAGCGCGTGGTGGCCGCGGCCAACCCCTCGGCCTGAGGCCGCGTGACGACCCGATTGGAGCTCCCATCATGTCAATCCTGATCAACAAGGACACGAAGGTCATCACGCAGGGCATCACCGGCAAGACCGGTCAGTTCCACACCGAAAAGTGCCAGGAATACGCCAACGGCAAGAACTGCTTCGTTGCCGGCGTGAACCCCAAGAAGGCCGGTGAGTCGATCTTCAACATCCCGATCTATTCGACTGTGAAGGAAGCCGCTCACCAGACCGGCGCCACCGTGTCCGTGATCTACGTGCCCCCGGCAGGCGCTGCTGCTGCCATCTGGGAAGCCGTGGAAGCCGACCTGGACCTGGCGATCTGCATCACCGAAGGCATCCCGGTGCGCGACATGCTGGAAGTGCGCAACAAGATGAAGGCCAAGGAAGCGGCCGGCGGCAAGAAGACCCTGCTGCTGGGCCCCAACTGCCCCGGCCTGATCACGCCCGACGAAATCAAGATTGGCATCATGCCTGGCCACATCCACCGCAAGGGCCGCATTGGCGTGGTGTCGCGCTCCGGCACGCTGACCTATGAAGCCGTGGCCATGCTGACCGAAGTCGGCCTGGGCCAGTCCTCCGCCGTCGGCATCGGTGGCGACCCGATCAACGGCTTGAAGCACATCGACGTGATGCAGGCCTTCAACGACGATCCCGATACCGACGCCGTCATCATGATCGGTGAAATCGGCGGTCCCGACGAGGCCGAAGCCGCGCGCTGGTGCAAGGCCAACATGAAGAAGCCCATCGTTGGCTTCATCGCTGGCGTGACCGCCCCTCCCGGAAAGCGCATGGGTCACGCAGGTGCCCTGATTTCCGGCGGTGCCGATACGGCCGACGCCAAGCTGGCTGTGATGGAAGAGTGTGGTTTCACTATCACCCGCAACCCGTCTGAACTGGGCAAGCTGCTCAAGTCATTGTTGTAATCAATACCCCCGATTTTTTCGGGGATAAGAAAAGCCGGATGGCCTGTAAGGGACAATCCGGCTTTTTTACTTTGGCAGCTTTGGGCTGAGGGAGATCTGCGGTGGAAGAGTTTTTGACAGCCCATTTCTGGCTTGCAGTAGGTCAGATCATCATGATTGACATACTGCTGGGTGGAGATAACGCCGTGGTCATTGCCCTGGCGTGTCGCCAGCTGCCCCCCAACCTGCGGACCAAAGGAATACTGTGGGGCACAGTGGCCGCCATTGTCCTTCGGGTTGTTTTGATTGCGTTTGCGCTGTCTTTGCTGCAGGTACCCTTCCTGAAGCTCGTGGGTGCCGCCTTGCTGCTATGGATCGGCATCAAGCTACTGGTTCCAGAAGATGAAGGTCATTCGGATATCCATGCTTCCGACAAGCTGTGGGCTGCGGTGAAAACCATCGTCATCGCCGACTTGGTTATGAGCGTGGACAATGTGATCGCCATAGCGGGTGCCGCGACCAATGCCGGCGAGGCCCACCAGATGCCGTTGGTGGTGTTTGGTTTGCTGGTCAGTATCCCCATCATTGTCTGGGGCAGCCAACTGGTCCTGAAGCTGATGGATCGCTTTCCCGTCATCATCGTCGCGGGTGGAATGTTGCTGGGCTGGATTGCTGGCACCATGGCGCACTCGGACCCTGCTGCCGCCACGTGGTGGCCCGCGGATGCAACCTGGCATTACGCCATGGGCGTTGTCGGGGCGCTGGCTGTGTTGGGCATCGGAACCATGCTGAAGCGGCGGTCTGGCCCCCAACCGGGTCAGGCATGACCAGAATGCCAAAAAGGCACACACCGTCCGTGTCTTTTTTCCGCTGATGGTGGCTAACACCCTTGCCCGAAGGCAGTGGGTCTGCTAACGTCAACCAATGCGCAAAGTCCGTAACCCGCAGGGGTGGGTTGCAAATGCGCGTTTTCTGTATGACGGGTGTTGCTCTTGGCTAAACGAACCTCTTTTGCGGCCTTCTGGCGAACCGACTGGTTTGTAGGTGTTGCCATTGTTCTGGCGGTGTTGGTGCTGCATGCAGCAACAGACCTGATGGGTACGCTGGAGCGTCGTTTCTACGATTTCGCCAGTACCAGCAATGCGCGCCAGCCTTCGGACCGGATCGCTGTCATTGCGATCGACGACCAAAGTATTGCCAATATCGGGCGCTGGCCTTGGCCGCGGGATGTGCATGCAAAGTTGATTGACCAGCTGGCAGCTGCCAAGTCCAAAACCATTGTCCATACAGCCCTCTTTTTGGAGCCCCAAGTCGATCCGGGGCTGGTCTTCATTCGCAAAATGCAGGAAGTGCTGGGGCCAACAGCCGAGCCTGGTGGTGCCAATGAAGCGCTCGGGCGGGTGATTGCCGAAGCACAAAGCGCGTTGGATACCGATGGCGCCCTGGGGGCCAGCATGCGGGCCGCGGGCAATGTGTTGCTGCCGTCGGTCTATGTCCTTGCCGACCCGCAAGGCAATCCAGATACCGAATTGCCTCCATATGTGCTCAGGAGCACCATCGAGGAGCACGCAGGATATTCTGTCGCGGCCACCAAAGGGCAGCAGCCTATTGCAGCGCTGGGAGAGGTGGCTGCAGGCATTGGCCACCTCAATCAGTTGCGCGACGCTGTCGATGGTGTGGTGCGCTCAGAGCCCTTGCTGGTCAATTACTACGGTCGGGCGGTTCCATCCATGGCACTGCTGACGGCCTATACCAGTCTCAACCTGGGGTCGGCGGACGTCAAGTTGCACAGTGGGGAGTCGATTCAGATCGGCAAACTGCGCGTCAGGACCGATGAGGCGGCTCTGATGCTGCCCCAGTTTTACAAGGGGCGGGATGGAAAGCCAGCCTTTGCGGTCGATTCCTTCTATGACGTTGTCACAGGCAAGATTCCAGCTGCCAAGTACGCAGACAAGATCGTCATCATTGGTGCAACGGCCGCTGGCGTGGGTGAGCAGTTTGCGGTGCCCGGAAACCCCGCACTGTCGGCCGCGGAGACCATTGCGCACATCACCTCCAGCATTCTGAGTGAGCACTTCATTGTGCAGCCACGCTGGAGCAGTTGGGCCGTGTTGGCAGCCCTGGTGCTGGTCGCTGCATATGTGATCGGCGCATTGCCGCGTTTGTCGGCCGGTGTGGCAGCGATGATTACCGCGGCCCTTTTCATGGCGATGCTGGGGGCTGAGTTTGGGCTGCTGGCAGGGACTGCAACCTGGATTCCGCTGATCTTTCCCGCCACCATGCTGTTGCTGGGGCATCTGGCATTGACCACCAAACGATTCCTGGTGACGGAAGCTGGCAAGGTGAAATCCGATGAGGAATCGGCAGAGACCAACCGCATGATGGGTTTGGCTTTGCAGGGACAGGGGCAGCTTGACATGGCCTTTGACCGCTTCCGCCGGGTGCCCATGGGCGATGCATTGATGGGCAACCTGTATAGCCTGGCACTCGACTTCGAGCGCAAGCGCCAGTTCAACAAGGCCCAGGCGGTGTACGAGCACATGGCGGCCTATGACAAGGATTACAAAGATATCGCGTCCAAGCTCAATCGGGCCAAGAATTTGTCCGAAACGGTGATTCTGGGCGGCAGTGGCTCCCATCCCGGTGGCACCATGTTGCTGGACGGCGGGGCGGTCGAGAAACCCATGCTGGGGCGCTATCAGGTAGAGAAGGAGCTCGGCAAGGGTGCCATGGGCGTGGTTTACCTGGGCAAGGACCCAAAAATCGGCCGTGTGGTAGCCATCAAAACCATGGCTTTGAGCCAAGAGTTTGAGGGCGAAGAGCTAACCGATGCCCGCGAGCGCTTCTTCCGGGAGGCGGAAACGGCCGGGCGCCTGCAGCACCAGAACATCGTCACCATCTTTGATGCCGGGGAAGAGCACGACTTGGCGTACATCGCCATGGAGTTTCTCAAAGGCCGCGACCTGACCGAACATTGCAAATCCGACAACCTGCTGCCAGTGCCTGTGGTTCTGGGGATTGTGGCCCGTGTGGCAGAGGCTCTGGCGTATGCCCACTCGCAGCAAGTGGTGCATCGTGACATCAAGCCAGCAAACATCATGTACGAGCGTACATCCGACACCGTCAAGGTGACCGATTTTGGTATTGCCAGGATCACGGATTCCAGCAAGACAAAAACTGGCCTGGTCTTGGGTACACCGAGCTTCATGTCTCCCGAACAGTTGGCTGGAAAGCGTGTGGATGGGCGTAGTGATCTGTACTCGTTGGGCGTTATGCTGTACCAGCTGCTGGCGGGAGTCTTGCCGTTCCGGGGGGAATCCATGGCGGAGCTGATGTACAAGATTGCCAACGAACCGGCGCCTGATATTCGAAAAGTTCGCCCCGATCTGCCCGCCGCATTGACGGTGATTCTGTCTCGTGCCATGACCAAATCGCCTGAAGACAGGTACCAGGATGGCGCGATTTTTGCTGTTGAATTGCGTGAAGTGATTGCTGAAATGGGGGGCGAGGCGATGCCCGCAGAGAAGGGGCGCGGTACTGTTCCTGCCGCACGTCCGGATTTTGAGGCTACAGTCCCTGCAATGCCTGCGGATTTTGAACAGACAATGCCTGCGACCGGGGCTTACGACAAGACAACAGCACAGCGTGCTTCGCCAGGTGCTTCTGACATAGAAATTTAGCGATTCATGCAATATTCATTTGTAGCCAAGACCGATCCGGGTAGGGCGCGCGGAAACAATGAGGATTCCGTGGCGGTGGATGAGGCTACCGGCACCGTCGTTCTGGCCGATGGGATGGGGGGGTACAACGCTGGCGAAATCGCCAGTGGGATGGCCACAGCATTCATCAAGTCGGAAATGAGCCGGTGGCTGCTCGAGGCGGGGCATGCTGCAGCTCTGCGCGAAGTGCGCCGTGCAATGGAGATATGTGTTGAAAATGCCAACCTCTCCATCTTCAATGCCGCAAGTGCAAATGCGGCCTATGCAGGTATGGGGACCACGCTGGTGGTTGGGGTGTTTCGCGAAGACAAGCTGTTGCTTGGGCACATCGGCGATAGCAGGTGCTATCGGTTGCGTGACCAGCAATTGCAGCAGATTACCAAAGACCACTCCTTGTTACAGGAGCAGATTGATGCTGGCTTGATCACCCTGGAGCAGGCTGCACATTCGACCATCAAGAATCTTGTTACTCGAGCGGTCGGGGTCGACGATGTCGTGATGCTGGAGATCAATGAGCACAGCGTGCAGTCTGGTGACTTGTATGTGCTGTGTTCGGATGGTTTGTCCGATATGGTGGACGATGCATCTATCGCTAGAATTGTCCAATCAGATCGTGATCTGGACCAAAAAGCTGGTGATTTGATTGATATTGCCAATGCCAATGGGGGGCGGGACAACATATCAGTGATACTGGTAGAGGTTGTGCAGTCCAGTAGCCGCCGCGGATTACTGTCAAGAATATTAGGGAAGTCATAACCATGATGCAAGACGCAAACCGAGCAATGACAAGGAGCTGCACATGCCAAAGGTGATTGTTTCAATTGATGAAGTGGTCATCAAGGAAGTGCAGTTGACCAAGGACCGTACCACGCTGGGGCGCCGTCCGTACAACGATATCGTTATCGACAACCTTGCGATCAGCGGGGAGCACGCTGTTTTCTTGCTGGCCGGTGGTCAAGTCACCGTCGAGGATCTCAACAGCACCAATGGCACCTACCTCAACGGGCGTGCCATCAAGAAGCAACAGCTCAGCGACGGCGACAGCATCGAGGTTGGTAAGTACAAGGTCAAGTTTGTTGGTGATGCCAGTGCAGACAATTTCGACAAGACCATGGTCGTGCGTGCACGTCCACAAGTTCAGACTGCGCCAGTTACGGAGGCCGCGCCTTCGGGCTATTCAACCCAGTCAGCAGACTCTACCGGTCTGGGCGCATTTCAAGCGTCCATCAAGGTAATGTCCGGCGCTGCTGCGGGACGGGAGGTTCCGTTGACCAAGGTTGTGACAACGATTGGCAAGCCCGGAGTTGCCGTGGCCGCAATCACTAGACGCCAACAGGGCTATGTCGTGCACCATGTCGAAGGTGCCGGAAACCCATCGCTCAATGGCGCGCCGATAACGTCAACTCCAGTTTCTTTGAAAAATGGCGACCTGATTGAGTTGGCGGGTACACAGATGCAGTTCGTATTGGCCTGAGCGGTAAACGCGAACCGCCAGCCGTTCAAGGCCGCGACATCGGGGAGCAGACCATGCATTTGATAGTCAGACACTGGCGACGCATGGCGGTAACCCTCCTGCCCCTGTTTTTTGCGTTACTGCATGCAACGGATATCTTGCCACTGACTGTCCTCCAGCGGTTAGACGACATCATTTACGACGCGCGCCTGCGTGCCACGGCCCCCCAAACACTCGATGAGCGGGTGGTGATCGTTGATATTGATGAAAAAAGTCTGGCGGAGGTGGGGCGTTGGCCATGGGGCCGTAATAAATTGGCCACATTGGTGGACGAATTGTTTGAACGCCAGCATGTCGCGGTCTTGGGGTTTGACGTGGTGTTTGCAGAACCTGATGCGAGCTCAGGCCTGGATCGTTTGCAGGAACTGGCGCGAAACGAATTAAAAGACCAGACTGGATTTCAGGAGCGGCTCCGCCAGCTTGGGCCGGGTCTCGACTATGACGCAATGTTTGCCAAGTCTCTTGCAGGGCGGCCCGTCGTCATGGGTTATTACCTGACCAGTGACCGGGATGGCCGCAAATCCGGTGTGTTGCCAGCCCCGGTGTTTGAGAAGACGGCGTTGCAGGGCCGCACGATTCGCGGCACGGTCTGGAATGGCTATGGGTCGAATCTGAAAGAGCTTGCGCAGGCGGCCCCCTTGGCGGGGTATTTCAATTCCATTCCGGATGGGGACGGTGTGATTCGGTCGCTGCCTTTGGTGGCCGAGCATGAAGGTCGATATTACGAGTCGCTGAGCTTGGCCATGTTTCGTCTCTTGGCCGGCTTGCCAACAGTTGCGCCAGGTTTTGCCAATGACAAAATCCTAGGGAAAAGCGTTCAAGGCGTGGACCGCATTGTGCTGCAGCAAGGAAGCACATCGATGGGATTGGCCGTTGATGAGCGTCTGGCGACTTTGATCCCGTTTCGGGGGGCGGGTGGCCCCGATGGTGGAAGTTTCAAGTATGTTTCCGCAGCGGATGTGCTTTCACAAAAATTGCCAGCTGACAGCCTGAAAGGAAAGGTGGTTATCCTGGGGACTACGGCACCTGGCCTGATGGACTTGCGCGTTACACCCGTTGGCGCCGCGTACCCGGGTGTAGAGTCCCATGCCAGTGTGTTGACCGGTTTGATGGATGGGCACGTACTGGTCAAGCCTGACTATGCGATGGGATATGAAGTGGCTCTACTGGTTTTTGCCGGAATCGGATTGGCCATTGGACTCCCTCTGCTGACGGCCATACGCGCCGTGGCGGTGAGCGTGCTCACCGTCGCAGGCTTGGCGGGCTTGAACCTGTATCTCTTTGCACAGCATGGTTTGGTGATGCCTTTGGCGGCATCTTTGGTCATGGCGGTGACCGCCTTTGCCCTTAACATGAGCTACGGCTACTTTGTCGAGAGTCGCTCCAAGCGGGAACTGGCCAATTTGTTTGGCACCTACGTCCCACCGGAGCTGGTGGATGAAATGGTGAAGGATCCTGACAGCTACACCATGCAGGCCAGCAACCGAGAGCTTACGGTCATGTTTTGCGACATGCGCGGGTTCACCAAGATGTCGGAAAGCATGGAGCCGTTGCATCTGCAGGAACTGCTCAATGGTGTCTTTACACGCTTGACTGGAATTATTCGTGGCAATCGTGGAACGATTGACAAATACATGGGCGATTGCGTCATGGCATTCTGGGGTGCTCCAGTGGAGATTGCTGACCATGCCCAGTTGGCAGTGAAGTCTGCATTGGAAATGGCCAATGTGGTTCGTGATATCAACGCCGAACACCGTGCCCGAGGGCTGCCAGAGATTGGCATTGGGATTGGATTGAATACCGGGATGATGTGTGTCGGGGACATGGGGTCCAACATCCGCCGTGCGTATACCGTGATCGGCGATGCCGTCAACCTGGGTTCCCGGCTTGAGGGTTTATCCAAGGTCTATGGCGTGGATATGGTGGTGAGTGAATCCACCAAGAAGCTCGCGTCTGGCTATGCGTGGCAGGAGCTCGATCGGGTGCGAGTGAAGGGGAAAGACCTTGCCGTCGCGATTTTCTGGCCCGTTGGCCCGATGGAGCGTGTACCAGCCGAAACCCTTGCGGAGTTGAAAACATGGGCCCAGCTGCTCAAGGCATACCGAGCGCAAGAGTGGGACCAAGCCGATGTTTGCCTGCTCAACTTGACACGGATGAATCCCAAGAAGTACCTTTATCAGCTCTATGGGGAGCGTATCGCGTCCATGCGATCGCTACCTTTCGATCCGGCGTGGGATGGTGCCACCAACTTTGAAACCAAATAAGGCAACACCGTGAAAATCCGTGTACTGGGTTGTTCGGGCGCGATAGCCAAGGACTGCAAGACGACTTCCTTTTTGGTGGATGGGGAACTGCTGATTGATGCCGGCACCGGTGTAGGAGATCTGGAGCTGGAGGAAATGCGGCATATTGATCATGTGCTGTTGACCCATGCCCACTTGGACCACGTGGCGGCACTTCCGCTGATGGTGGATGCCTGTGCTGCGAAGCGCGATCGGCCTTTGCAGGTGTTTGCTTTGGCGGGCACCATTGCCGCCTTGCGGGCGCATATTTTCAACAATGTGATCTGGCCCGATTTCAGTGTCATTCCGACTCCCCAGGCCCCTTTCATCAGCTTTCATGAGATTTCGGTGGGGCAGTCCTTGCAGTTTGGTGACAAGTACGTTGAAGTGCTTCCTGCCGTGCATACGGTTCCAGCTGTGGGCTATGCGGTGACTTCGGGTAACGGGTGCTGGGTTTTTTCGGGCGATACAGAGCGCAACCCGGCATTCTGGGCACGGGTGAATCAATTGAATGTGGCAATGCTGGTGATTGAAACTGCATTCAGCAACCGGGAGAAAGACCTGGCCTTGAAGGCCTTGCATTTGTCACCCGAGGTCTTGGCCAAAGAGCTTGACAACATTGCCAAGGGCAAGCATTACCCCATTTACATCATGCACACCAAACCTGCGGAAACCGAGCAAATCATGGCCGAGATCCAGCGTTTTGACCAAACCATGCCTTTCGGTCCGAATGTGACACACGATATCCGCTGGTTGCGCACTGGGCAGGAGCTTGAAGTATGACGATCGTGGAGTCCGTGGGAGCCTCGGCAATTGCCCAAGAACAGGCATTCTTCGAGTCGCAAAAGCTTCCATCCAAAAATCGGGGGGTGACCTTCGAGGCCTTGTTCTATCGCCAGTTGCACCAGGTCACGGCGCGTATTCATGACACGGAAAATCTGGACCAGATCATGCTGGAGGCAAGCCAGGACATCTGTCGCCTGCTCAATGCCGACCGCTTGACTTTGTATGCAGTCAGTGACGATAAGACGTCGATTGTTTCCAAGATCAAGACGGGCCTCAACAGCAGTCGTGATTTGAAGTTGCCAATCTCGCCGCAGAGCTTGGCTGGTTACGCTGCCTACAGCAAGAAGGCCCTCAATCTGCCAGATGTCTACGATGACGAGGCCCTGAAGCAAATCCATCCGGCACTCACTTTCCTGAAGGAGGTGGACCGGCGCTCCGGATACCGAACCAAGCAGATGATCGTTGCGCCGATTCTCGATGGTGAGGTATTGCATGGTGTGGTGCAGGTCATCAACAGCAAGAGCGATGAGCCATTCGGTGCCCTCGAGCTTGATGGTGTGGCCGAACTGTGCAAGACCCTGGCGACGGCCATACGGCAGCGCAATCGCAAGGAAGACACTGCCGCAAAACACAAGGCGACCAAATACGACGGGTTGGTGGCGGATGGCTTGCTCACCGAGGATGAACTGAAGATTTGCGTGCAAAAGGCACGGGAGCAAGGGCAACCTGTGGAGCATTTGCTCATGGCTGAGTTCAAGATTAAGCCAGCGCAGATTGGACCATCCTTGTCAAAATTCTTTGGCGTGCCCTACGAGGCCTTCAATGCAGGGCGCATTCGTTCTGAAATGTTGCATGGGCCATTGAAGCGCGAGTTCATAGAGGAGCAAGCATGGATACCCCTTGAAGAGACACCAGAGGGATTGGTCATCATGTGCATCGATCCCGAGGCCGTCCGTGGATCGCGTGTTGTGCCGCAGGTCTTTCCGAAAATCTCGCGCTTTGCTTACCGGGTGACAACACTGACCGAGTTCCAGGAAACTCTGGCTCAGCTTTTTGGGGGTGCCGATACCACCTCGATTGACGACATGCTTTCGGGCATGGAGGGCGCGCCCTTGGAGGATATGTCCGACGAGAGCGCCCTGGAGTCGGCGGCCGCGGACAACGAACTTGTCAAGTTCGTCAACAAGATCATCATCGACGCCTACAACATGAAGGCTTCGGACATCCATATCGAACCCATGCCGGGGAAGCTGAAAACCGGGATCCGGTTGCGTATCGATGGCAGTTTACAACCCTATGTCGAGGTGCCAGCGCATTTCCGTCAGGCGTTGGTCACGCGCCTGAAAATTATGTGTGACTTGGATATCTCCGAGCGGCGCAAGCCTCAGGACGGGAAAATTAAGTTCAAGAAATATGGCCCACTGGATATAGAGCTGCGGGTTGCAACCATTCCTTCTGCCGGAGGCATGGAGGATGTCGTGATGCGCATCCTGGCCGCTGGTGAGCCTATTCCGTTGGAAAAGCTAGGTTTGACCCCTGTCAACAAGACCCGGCTGGAGGCTACGGTCAGCAAGCCTTATGGTCTGTTCTATGTATGTGGCCCCACTGGTTCCGGCAAGACCACCACATTGCACTCCATATTAAAGTTCCTCAACACCCCCGACACCAAAATATGGACTGCAGAAGATCCCGTGGAAATTACCCAAAAGGGATTGCGGCAGGTTCAGATCAACAAAAAAGCCGGAATTGATTTTGCCTTGGTGATGCGGGCGTTTCTGCGTGCGGACCCGGACATCATCATGGTGGGGGAGTCGCGTGACAAGGAAACCGTGTCCATGGGTGTGGAGGCCTCGCTGACAGGTCATTTGGTCTTTTCCACCCTGCATACCAACTCGGCCCCGGAGTCGATTACGCGTCTGATGGATATGGGCATGGACCCATTTAACTTTGCAGACGCCTTGCTGGGAATTCTGGCCCAGCGCTTGGCCAAACGCCTGTGTGACTGCAAGCAATCGTACGAACCCGATGCCGACGAGCTGCGCTTGTTCGTTTTGGAGTATGCCGAAGAACTCCGGCATTCCAAAGCCTGGCGTGAAGATGCGGACCGGGAGAAGAAAAAACTGGTGGATGATTGGACCTCGACGTATGGCGAAAACGGACACCTGCGCTTTTACAAGGCGGTTGGTTGCGACAAATGTGGTGGTTCGGGTTACAAAGGCCGGGTCGGCTTGCACGAACTGCTGGTCGCAGATGATGGCGTCAAAAAACTCATCCAGGAGCGGGCCAGAGTCGCAGAACTGTTTGCCGCGGCAGTGGAGGGTGGCATGCGGACCCTGAAGATGGACGGCATGGAAAAGATCATGATGGGATTGACGGACATCAAGATGGTGCGACAGGTTTGTATCAAGTGATACGACGTGACTGACTAAAAAGTCAGAAACTCCCGCAATCTGGCCGTTTTACCTGTGTTTTTGGCGGATCAGAGTTGCTTCTTGTGTGGCACGAAAGCTGCTTAGTGCAATGCTCTCTTTTCATCAACCTAGGAGTTTCCTATGAAGCGTTCCATTCAAAAGGGTTTCACCCTGATCGAACTGATGATCGTTGTTGCGATCATCGGCATTCTGGCCGCTGTGGCCCTGCCTGCATACCAAGACTACACCGTGCGTGCGAAAAATTCTGAGGTTGTGCTTGCGGCATCTAGTTGCCGCACGACAATTACCGAGACAATTCAGTCGGCATCGAGTGAATTGCCAGCAGCAGATAGCTGGGGTTGTGAGGCTTTTGGTTCCAAAGTCAATCCGTCGCAGTATGTGGCGGAAATTCACGTTGACGGGACAGGAAAAATCATGGTTACGAGCCGTGGTATTGCTAATAGCAATGCCGCGACACCTGCAGTGGGAGGGATTTTGTCCCTCAAGCCGACGGATTCAGCTGGTGCGGCGCTGACCACAACTTCAATTGGTGCAACTATCGGCAAGTGGACATGTGGCTCAACAGCAGATGGAACTACCATTGCATCAAAGTTTTTGCCAGGATCTTGCCGAGGCAACTAAGCGCTAACTATATTCAGATCAATGACAAAACGCCCTGCGGGGCGTTTTGTCATTTATGGAGGACTGATTGTGATTGCGCTCGTGGTAGGTGTAATTTTCATGGTTCTTAGCTGGCTGCAGCCAATGCACATGATGCCATGGACAAGTTGGCATAGCGAGACTCTTGCTTTTTGGGGTATCTATTCGCTGGCCATGTCACTTCTGCTTCATTTTCGAAGATATGGCAAGCAAAGTATCGAAATCCCAACAGCAGCATGGTTCCTCATGGTTTTAATGCTGATTGCCATAGTTCAATGGGTAACTGGATTAATAGTTTTTTTTGGTAATTTAGTTGTTATATTCGTTTATTCGGCTACCGGAATTGTGGCATTACTTGTTGGGTTTAATTTTGGTCGTGAATTTAAAGGGGAAAAGCAAGACGGGGTGAGTTTGGAGAAAATAGTTCATTACTTCGCAGCAGCAATAATTATTGGGGCGGCTTTGTCAATTGTGATTGCTTTGATCCAGGCATTTCAGGTCTGGGGAGATGTCAGTTGGATAAATCGAGCATCTACAAATCGTCGCCCAGGGGGGAATTTAGGTCAACCTAATCACTTGGCAACACTCATTGGGATGGGAGTAGCAAGTCTTCTATATCTATTTGGTGACAAGAAAATTGGGAAATATGCAACAGGATTGCTGGCGTTCTTATTCTTAGTGGGGCTTGCGATTACGGAGTCCCGCAGCGGCTTAGTTGGACTTGGATTATTGATCGGATGGTATTGTAGTAAAAATGTAAGTATCTCCAAGGTCACTAAAGCATTGTTGGTCGGAACTGTATGCTTGGAAGTTTTTATATTTTTATCCTGGCCCAAAATATTTACCTACATTGATTCAGGTGGGCTAGAAGGACTTCTGAGTGATGCGAACGTCAATTTTTCAACTGCCGGGCGCTTTATGGTTTGGGACCAGCTCCTTCACGCGGTGCGCAGCAGGCCATGGTTTGGCTGGGGTATTGGGGAGGTTGGTGCAGCAAATAATTTTGTTTTGAGCACATATGAGCATGGACTGCCAATTACTTTTTCACACAACATTGGATTGGATTTACTTGTTGGGGCGGGTGGCCCGGTATTTTTGATGTTTTCAATAATACTATGGTTTTACTTTAGGAGAATTTTGCGATCGAAATGGTCCTCAATGGCGTGGTTTGCTAGTGCACTTGTTATTCCAGTGGGGGTTCATTCAATGTTTGAGTTCCCGTTCGCGTATTCCTATTTTCTATTGCCTGTATTGTTGGCTTTAGGATTTCTTGAAAGCCAAATGACAGATGAAAGCCGTATGGGTCTGAAGCTTCATTATGCGGCTTGGGGGGGGGCATTTTTGATGTTAATTGTGCTATGTGGCAACGTCGAATACATAAAGCTTGAGGAGGACTATCGTGTTGCGCGTTTTGAAGCGCTAAAAATAGGGAAAACACCAGAAGAGTATGCTCGCCCAAATATTTACCTTCTGACCCAGCTTGAGGCTCTCGCAGAGGTGTCCAGAGTCAAACCTAAGCCAGGGATGAGTGAAAAAGAAATTGAACTACTTCGAAGAGCGGCTATGCATTATCCATGGTTCGCCGTACAGAATAGATACGCAATTAGCTTGGCTCTGAACGGTGACCGTGAAGAGGCGGTGCGTCAACTTAAAGTTATGCGAGCGATGCATGGGGAGAAGGCGTTTTCCGGTATTCGATCTTATTGGCAACAGCAGATCTTGACAACCTATCCTTTCCTTCGAGAGCTAGATATCCCTTGATGCATTGATTAAAAATCTAGTTGGAATTACTGATGCCGGTAACATCAATAAATTGATCAGAATGAATTGATTACAGAGTTGAAACAGAAGCGTGGCGCTGCTATTTAATTTTTTCCAAATACGATGCACCTCATAACAGATGATCGCATTTTGCAACTTTGGTTAAAGGTGGCCCGGGTCATTGCTGTAACCGTATCAATATGCACCGTAGCATACATTAGCGTTGTTCCACAGGTTTCCAACGATTTTTGGTTGCAAGTAAAAGTGGGCGAATTGATTTGGAAAAACAAATCTATACCTACAACGGTTCTGTTTCCCTTTACTGAGGCACGGCACAATCAATTTAACGCGCATGAGTGGCTTCCATCACTATTTTTCTTCGGCTTAATATCGTTTGTAGGTGAGAGATGGTTGCCTCTAGTTATGGGGGCTATGGGGTTATTTCTATTTGCAGTGTATGGCGCACTATCATTTCGTCGTACTAGTGGTGCCGGAGGACATTGGGCTATTATATTTGGCATGATTGCCGTTCTGGTCGAAAATCAGCGTCATTATCTTCGACCAGAGCTGCTTTCCCTTCTACTGATGGGAATATATTTGCACTTCATGGAGGCTTGTAGAAATGAATCTAAATTTAGATACTGGATATCGGGATGGATCGTGGTAGTTATTTGGTCAAACTCTCACGGATCATTTATTCTTGCCCCAGTTGTTTCTGCCCTTTACGGCATTGGCTCGCTCAATAAGCAGATGCTAACAAGTGATTTCAAGCGAACCAACCGCGCACTGCCATTTCACTATGCGATATTCACGTGTTTATTGTTCTTGGGCAGCTTAATAAATCCACGTGGAATTGAACTGTGGCAGTTTGTCATGAATTTTGGGCACTCGGATATCGCTAAAGAGTTGGTGGGAGAGTGGGTGTCAACGCTTGATTTGCGATGGATAACTAACCGGGGCTTTTGGATGGGAGTTCTGTGCGTCTTAATGACAATGGGCTTTATGATTGTAAATCGACGTAGAGTGGGTTATCTAGAATTGCTGATATTTTTTCTTTTTGTTGGGCTGGCTGTTCAGGCTATTCGTTTTTTAGTGTATTTAGGTATTATGGCAAGTTATGTTGTACCTGGAATACTGCCGTACCACTGGAATAATTTCTGCTGTCGGATCAAAGTATATGCCGGATCTGCGTGCATGAGTGCGATAGTGCTGATATTGGCCGCTAGTTATGGTAACGTAATGGGGGTATTTCCTCATTCGGCGCCTGAAGTAACAGAAAGTTTGTCTGATCAAATGGTTCAGCAATTGTTGCGTCCAGAAATCAACGGAAATGTATTAAATTCTTACGAACTAGGTGCAGAGTTGGTTTTTAGGGCTTACCCAAAATTGCGACCATCAATAGATTCTAGAATTGATTCCTACGGGGGGGAGTGGATGAAATTCAATGCCTCGCTATTTCGGAATGATCAATTACTTCGGACGTTTATTTCACGCTACGACGTAAAGTTCATGCTGTTAACACATGACGATTTCCTGTTATTGCGTCGATTGGATAGTTGGTCAGATGGATTGTGGGCTGTTGAAGCTATAGATCGAAGAACTGTTTTGCTAACGATTTCGAAGTAAATTTTCCAGGGCGATCAGGTTGTTTAATGCTAAATCATAATAATATTTCACAGCGGATGTGGCCTGTGGTGGCGTTGGCTCTAACTTTGATTGTTTGCTTTTATGCAAGTTTGGTTCAGTTAAATGGAGTTGATTTTTGGTTGCAGGTAAAAATTGGGGAAATAATTGTTCGGGAAAATCAAATCCCAACAACATTGATGTTCCCATTTACTGAGATTGCATCAAATAAATTTAATGCGCATGAATGGTTGGCATCTGTATTTTTTTATTTACTTCTGGGTGTGGTTGGCGAGGAGGGGCTTCCATGGTTTGTAGCGCTGCTAGGTTGGGTGCTGTTGTATTTGTCCGCCAAATTGGCACATCAGCGTGGAGCTACAGGCCCGGCTGCGGCTTTAGGGCTGGGTGTTCTCGCCGTTTTAACGGAAAACTATAGGCATGTGCTGCGCCCGGAACTAGTGAGTGCCCTCTTGCTACCTATGTTCTGGGTGCAGTTGGAGAAATTTCGTAGACAGCCTGTATGGACTCATGCACTGACTTCCAGCCTAATTGTTGTGGTTTGGGTAAATTCGCATGGTTCATTTGTTATCGCCTTGGTGCTCACATCTATTTATGCCATCGGAGAGATTGTGAATGTATATTTCCGAGATGGAGGATGCCTTGGCACGGATTCGCGACAAAGAATCATGCATATGTCTCTTCTCGTTATCGTGCATTTTCTAGTATCGCTATTGAATCCCTTTGGTGTAAATAGTTTGCTATTTGTTATTGGATTTGGGGGGGATCCGAATCTGCGGCTATTCATCGCTGAGTGGGCCCCCACTTTTGATAGTCGTTGGATAGAGCTTCCTGGATTTTGGATCGCCCTGGCTGTATGGGTTGGGACTGTTTTTTTGCTGCTAAGGAATTGGCGACAACTCGATGCGGTAGATGTACTTGTTTTGATCTTTTTTTCTGCACTTGCTGCAAGAGCAATTCGTTTTCCAGTGTACCTGGGAGTTATGAGTGCATTTTTATGCGCTCCCCATGCTGGTAAATATTTGCAGAACTTATCAGATGAAAAGATCATTTTTCAGCGGCTTAGTGTTTTTATGCTTGCCCTTGGCATTATGGTATTTTTGTTCGGAAACGCACAAGGACGCAAGCCACACTACACCGGCGTAGCCAAATTGTCTGACCGCATGATAAAAACGCTTGAGAATCCAAATCATAGCGGCAATGTTTTGACGAGTCTGGAGTTAGGGGCCGAACTCATCTACCGTGCGTATCCAAGATTACGGCCGTCCATTGACTGTAGAGTCGACTCTTTCGGTTTTGAATATTTGCTCGACCAAGAGCGTCTTTTGTACAACGATGATCAATTACTGGCATTTTTGCAGCGATATAACGTTCAGTACATGCTCATGGATCGGGCGCGCCTACACGACGCGATGCAAAGTGGCGCTTGGCGTGCTGATAGATGGACAGTCGTAGATGTTGACAAATCAGCAATATTTTTACGGAGATTGAAGCCCGAACACTGAAGTCAGGGGGGGATATAAAAGCTGCCTGACTTACCCCCACGTTTTTCGGTCAACCTTACATTGTTGATCGTCATTTCCCGATCTACCGCCTTGCACATGTCGTAAATCGTCAGCAGGGCGACCTGCACGGCGGTTAGTGCTTCCATTTCCACTCCCGTAGGACCTACGGTCTCAACCCTGGCAGTGCAAACGACACAGGGGGGGGCAGAGGTTGTTGCCGTCTGGGGGCAGACCTCAAGTTCGACGGTAACCCGCGTCAAGGCCAGTGGATGACACAGCGGGATCAGGTCGCTGGTTTTTTTGGCCGCCATGATCCCCGCCAAACGGGCCACCCCCAGGACATCACCTTTTTTTGCATTGCCAGAGGCGATCAGTTCCAGGGTCGCAGGCTGCATATCGATGCGGCCGCGTGCCACACCAATCCGATGTGTGGCCACCTTGGCAGCCACATCCACCATGTGTGCCTGGCCTTGGGAATCGAAATGGGTCAGAGTTGTCATACCGAGGAAATTGTTTACAGTTCAGCATTCGTCTGAGCGAACCACTTTACACAGTGTTCAAAATTTTCACGCATCATACGACCATGACATCAAGCACTTCCTCGTTCTGGAAAGACCGAATTCGGGCCAGTGCGGTCCATCTGTCACTCAGCGTCGTGGTGGCAGCGCTGTCGGCACTTCTGGTGTTTGGCCTGTGGTATCCCTACCCCTACCGTGAAATCGCGGGGGGACGGGAGCTGTTCGTATTGGTGGTGGCAGTCGATGTCATCATGGGGCCACTGATTACGTTGGCTATTTTTGACCGGCGCAAGCACTGGAATAAGCTGCGACGAGACTTGCTGATTGTGGTACTACTGCAGTTGTCAGCTTTGGGCTATGGCTTGTGGACGGTGGCCATTGCGCGACCGGTGCACTTAGTGTTTGAAATTGACCGCTTCCGTGTTGTACACGCCATTGAAATTCCGGATGAGCTGGTACACATGACCCCACAAGGAATCACTGCCTTGCCATTTTCCGGCCCCAGTTTGCTCGGCTTGCGGCCCTTCAAAGACGGGGATGAACAGATGGAGGCCACGATGGCGGCGCTTCAGGGTATATCCCTTTCCTCGCGCCCCGATCTCTGGCAGACCTACGATGCCTCCCGAGCCGACGTCATACGTGTGGCTAAACCCGTAGGGCAACTGCGGCAGCGTTTTCCAGGGCAGGTTGCGGTCATTGAGGCTGCCTTGGCCGGACAAAGTACCGCAGCTGTAGCGGCCGCACGGTACGTCCCGCTTGCAGCACGCAAGTCGTTCTGGACGGTGCTGGTCGATGGCCGCAATGGGGATATTCTGGGTTTTGTACCGCTGGACTCCTTCTGATTGTGATTTCGAAGCATTTTCGATTGCCTGCCCGCACCACCATTGCACAGGTAGCTATGCTTTGCATAGCGCTCTGGATGCCCTGGGGGGTGCAGGCGCAAGGTCCTGCAGGAGGTGCCAACCTGCCCCACCTGGGCGATGGCGCCGAAATGACGCCTGCTGCGGAGCGCCTTCTTGGAGACCGGGTGGCGCGCGCCTTGTACCGGGACCCGGACTACCTGGATGACCCCATCCTGCGAGATTACCTGCAAACCATCTGGGATCGACTCATGGATGCAGCACGGCGCAGGGGTGAGTTGCCAATTGAGCTTGACCAAGCCTACGCGTGGCAAATTCTCATGGGCAAAGACCGCAGCATCAATGCTTTCGCCTTGCCTGGCGCGTATTTCGGTGTTCATCTGGGGCTGGTCGCTGCAGTCAGCAGCCGCGACGAGTTGGCGGCCGTCATGGCGCATGAACTCAGCCATGTGACACAGCGCCATATCGCACGGCTGATTGCACGCCAAGGTGCCCAGGCCCCCTGGCTTTTGGCCGCCATGATCCTGGGGGCGATGGCTGCCAGCAGCAGTCCGCAAGGCGCCACGGCTGTCATTGCGGGCGGCCAGGCGGTCGCAGCCCAAACGCAGCTCAATTTCTCGCGTGACATGGAGCGCGAGGCCGATCGCGTGGGTTTCGGCATCTTGGCGGAGGCTGGATATGCCCCGCAAGGCTTTGTCAGCATGTTTGAGAAATTGCAGCAGTCCACCCGACTGACCGACAGCGGCAACTTCCCCTACCTGCGCAGCCATCCCCTGTCCTCCGAACGCATCGCTGATGCCCAAGGGCGGGTTGGAACAGGCGTATCTGCCGCCATGGATACGGACGGCGAGGCATTGGTGATGGGAGTGCGGGCCAAGGTACTGTCCGATACCTCGGTGGATGCCTTGCGCGGTTGGCAGGCTGCCGTGGAAGACAATGCGGGCATGGCGCGGCGCAGCCCAGCGCAGCAAGCAGCCCAATGGTACGGGGCCTGCTTGTCCGCATTGAAGGCCCGTGAAATAGCCCAGGCGCGAAGCGCTTGGCGCCAGTTGCAGGTGCTTGTGCAGGATGCCAGCCCGGCGATGCAGCGCCAAGCCAGCTTGCTGGGGGTGGAGCTGGCCTTGGCAGACAGCGGGAGTGCAGGTGCGCGGGCTGCCTTGGACATCCTGGTGCCGCTGCAGAAAGACCCGTCGCGGGCCGTACGCCTGCTCACGGCCCAGGCCCAGGTGGCCGCGGGGCAGAGCCCATTGGCGGCACAGGCTTTGCAGGTGTGGCTGGCGGACCATCCCGGTGATGCCCTGGCATGGGCGCAACTGGCGCAGGCCAACCACGCACAGCAGCGCCCAGTGGCCGCCATCCGGGCCGAGGCCGAGGCTCAGGTGGCCCAGCTCGACTACAGCGGCGCGGTGCAGCGCCTCAAGGCTGCACAGGACCTGGCGCGCCAACGCCAGCGGCCCGATGAGCATTTCGACGCATCCATCGTCGACACCCGCATCCGCCAGCTGGAGCAGTTACTGAGGGAACAGACGCTCGAGCGCTAGGTTGATCACCATGCCCATTAAGGTGTAGAGCAGCGAGCCGACCAGCGCGGCACCAAAGCCGGTGACGGCAAATCCGTCCAGCACCGAGGCTGCGGCCCAGAACATCAGGGCGTTGATGACAAACAGGAACAGGCCCAGGGTCAGAACCGTCACCGGCAAGGTCAGCACGATCAGCAGTGGTCGCAGCAGCGCATTGAACAGGCCGATGACCAGGGCAGCAATCAGGGCCTGGCCAAAGCTGTTCACCACCACCCCGGGGTACAGATGGGCCAGCGCCAGCAAGGCGGTAGCGCTCAGAAGCCATTTTGCAATCAGTTTCATGGCCGCAAGGATAGCAGCCGTTGTCCCAGCATGGCCCCAGTTCCTGTGGGGTTGCCGCGTGCATCGGCATACTTGCGGCACCTGAAGGGGAGTAGCGACCTTGGGCTTGCAAGCCCAAGCGCATGTGTTTCGTCAGTACGTGCAGCCTGATCGGCTGCGCCGGAGCACATAAAGGGCCGTGCCGCGCGCGGAGCCTTCCCGCAAGACCTTGGGGTACTTCATCGCGTCATGTCTTGAAAGGTCTTGTCCATGCAAACCATTGCACCCCTGTGGCTGTGGGCCACATTCGTCGGCATCGTACTGGTGTCTCTCTTTGTCGATTTCGTTGTGCTCAAGAAGCAGGGCGCACACGAAATCGGTGTCAAGGAAGCGCTGAACTGGTCGCTCATCTGGATTGCCCTGTCCTTCCTGTTCAACGGCCTGTTCTGGTGGGCTGTGAAAGACAGCACGGGCTCTGTCGAGTTGGCCAATACCAAATCGCTGGAATTTCTGACCGGCTACCTCATTGAGAAGTCGCTGGCCGTGGACAACATCTTCGTGTTCCTGATGGTGTTCACGTACTTTGCCGTCCCCCCGGCTTACCAGAAGCGGGTGCTCATGATCGGCATCATCGGCGCCATCGTGCTGCGCACCATCATGATCCTGGTGGGGGGCTGGCTGCTGGCCCAGTTCCACTGGATCCTGTACGTCTTCGGTGCGTTCCTGATCCTGACAGGCATCAAGATGTGGTGGGCCGCCGGGCAAGAACCCAGCCTGGACGACAATCCGGCGCTGAAATTGCTGCGCAAAGTGCTGCCTGTCAGTCGCAGTTTCGACGGTGAAAAGTTCTGGACGCTGGAAAACGGCAAGAAGATTGCCACCCCGCTGTTCATGGTGATCTGCCTGGTGGCGCTGACCGATGTCATCTTTGCCGTGGACTCCATCCCGGCCATCTTCGCCATCACCAGCGACCCGTTCATCGTGCTCACCAGCAACGTGTTTGCCATCCTGGGCCTGCGCGCCATGTACTTCCTGCTGGCAGCCGTCGCCAACAAGTTCCATTTGTTGAACTACGGCCTGGCCGTGATCCTGGTGTTCATCGGCACCAAGATGTGCCTGATCGACCTCTATAAGATCCCGGTGGGCGTTTCTCTGGGCGTTGTGGTGGGCATACTCGCGGTGACCATGTTGCTGAGCGTGCGCTCTGCCCCGGTAGACGCACCGCGCCGCTGACTTTGGCTTTGCTTCGATAATGGCGGCCCCGCGGCCGGGCCGCCATTCCTTTCCGAGAGCCTGACTTGGCCAGTATCCACATCACCGATATCGAAGACGCCATCAACCATTGGCGTGGGCGCCAGGCACCCGAGGCGGGACAATCCTTGTCTCCTGAACTCGATGCCCTGGCGCACATCTATGCCGTGATGGCCTTGGAGAAGAGCCAGGTGCTGGACGAAGATCGGTTGGACAGTGTCGCCCGTGCGGCCTGGTTGGACTGGTACCACACCACACCCGACACCCCCTGCATCGCCATCTGTTCCACGGCCCAGGGCGACGCCCAGTGCAAGGGCTGTGGCCGCAGCTTCGACGAAGTTCAGCATTGGCTGACCCTGTCGCCGGTGCAGAAACGCGCCGTCTGGCACCGCATCCGCAGCGAAGGTAGCGCCTGGCGCTTTACCCGCTATGCCGAGCGGGCGGTGGAGTTGGCGAGTAAATAGCTATTTAATTTGTAGCTACTTGCGCATATTTCATGCGGGCTACGGCCAAAAAATCCATTATTTCCAGCGTGCTGGCTCGATGTCGACGCTGTGGTTCGCGTCCGACAAGGTCAGTACGCCTTCCTGGACCGTGGCTTGCAACTGCATGCTGCGCTGGGCCAACGCCACCAAGGATTGCGAGGCCTCGGTCGGAATGCGCCAGACCTGCAACTTGTCCAGGCGCGTGAGCTTGCTCTGTATGCCTTTCCACCAGACCTCGGCCGGGTGGGCGTAGCAGTACAGCACCACGGCATCGGCCTTGTTGCAGGCCTTGCTGATCGGCTTCTCTTCGGGCTGGCCCACTTCGATCCAGAGGCGCTTGGCACCGGTGAAGTCGGTCAGTGACACGTCCGGGTCTTCCGGGTCGGACAGACCAGCGCCAAAGGCCAGGGTGCCGTCACCATTGCAAAGGTCCTGCAACTGGTGGGCGTTCAGGGCCAGCGCCGCCAGGCGCACCATCATGCGCTCGTCGGTCTCGCTGGGGTGGCGCGCCAGGGTCAGGGCGTGGTCTGCGTAGTAGCCGTGGTCGATGTCGGCAATCTGGACCGTGGCTTTGTAGATGGTGGACTTAAGCGCCATGGAGGGAGTTGTTTGCTATGAAAAACAAAGCGCCTCACGCCCTTTTTATGCGGGCTGGAGGCGCTTTTTGCTTGTGAATGAGGGTTTAGGCGCGGCGAGCCAGTTCTGCTGCCTTGCCGGTGTAGCTGCCCGGCGTCATGGCCAGCAGGCGGTCTTTCTCGGCCTGGGGAATGTCCAGCGCGGCGATGAAGCCCTGCATCAACTCACGGGTCATGGCCTCGCCGCGGGTGAACTTCTTGAGCTGCTCGTAGGGTTGGGGCAGGCCGTAGCGGCGCATCACGGTCTGGATCGGCTCGGCCAGCACTTCCCAGGCGCTGTCCAGGTCGCTGGCCAGGGCGGCTTCGTTGATTTCGAGCTTGTTCAGGCCGGTCAGCAGCGACTGGTAGGCCAGCACGGCGTAGCCCATGGCCACGCCCATGTTGCGCAGCACGGTCGAGTCGGTCAGGTCGCGTTGCCAGCGGCTGATGGGCAGCTTTTCGCTCAGATGGCGCAAGAGTGCATTGGCCAGGCCCAGGTTGCCTTCGGCGTTTTCGAAGTCAATGGGGTTGACCTTGTGGGGCATGGTGCTGGAGCCCACTTCGCCGTCCTTGAGCTTTTGTTTGAAGTAGCCCACCGAGACGTAGCCCCAGACATCGCGCGACCAGTCCACCAGGATGGTGTTGGCACGGGCAATGGCGTCGAACAGTTCGGCCATGTAGTCATGGGGTTCGATCTGGATGCTGTAGGGCTGGAAATTCAGCCCCAGGCCCAACGGCTCGGGCGTTTCCACGACCTTCTTGGCAAAGGCTTCCCAGTCGTATTCGGGCCAGGCCGAGAGGTGGGCGTTGTAGTTGCCCACGGCGCCATTCATCTTGGCCAGGATCTTGACGGCGGCAATGCGGTCGCAGGCGGCCTGCAGGCGCACCACCACGTTGGCGATTTCCTTGCCCACGGTGGTGGGGCTGGCAGTCTGGCCGTGGGTGCGGCTGAGCATGGGCACGTCGGCATAGGTGCGGGCCATTTCGCGCAGCTTGAGCAGCACGCGGTCCAGCGCGGGCAGCAGCACCACGTCGCGACCGGCGCGCAGTTGCAGTGCGTGGCTGGTGTTGTTGATGTCTTCGCTGGTGCAGGCAAAGTGCACGAATTCCTGCGCGGCCACCAGTTCGGGGCGGGCTTCGAACTTGGATTTGATCCAGTATTCCACCGCCTTGACGTCGTGGTTGGTGGTCTTCTCGATCGCCTTGATGGCCTCGCCGTCGGCTTCCGAGAAGTTCTTCACCAGGCTCAGCAAGTAAGTGCGCGCTCCCGGGGAAAGTGGCTTGAACTCGGCAAAGCCAGCATCGCTCAGGGCAATGAACCAGGCCACCTCAACCTGGACGCGGCGGTGCATATAGCCCTGCTCGCTCATGATGGGGCGCAGGGGGGCGAGCTTGGCGGCGTAGCGGCCGTCCAAGGGCGAAAGGGCGGAAATGGCGGAGAAAGTCATCCCCGAATTGTAGGTCGTCCCACTTTTCCCACGCTTTGCGCGGCTGTGACCATGCTGTAAGGCATTGCTGGATAGAATCAAAGCCAACCTTTGTATTGCAGCGCACCATGAAACTGATCGGATCTCTCACCAGCCCCTACGTACGCAAAGTGCGTGTCGTGATGGCCGAGAAAAAACTGGACTACACCTTCATCCAGGAAGACGTTTGGGCGCAAGACACCACCATCGCCCAGTCCAACCCCCTGGGCAAGGTCCCGTGCCTGATCATGGAAGGCGGCGAAGCCCTGTTCGACTCCCGTGTCATCGTCGAATACCTCGACACCCTCTCGCCCGTGGGCAAGCTCATCCCCGCAGTCGGCCGCGAGCGTGCCGAAGTCAAGACCTGGGAGGCCCTGGCCGACGGCGTGCTCGACGCTGCCATCGCCGCGCGCCTGGAGGCCACCTGGGCCGGGCGCACCAAGGCCCAGCGCAGCAAGGCTTGGATCGACCGCAATCTGGAGAAAGTGCACGCTGCCCTGCAGGCCATGGAAAAGGGGCTGGGTGAAAAACCCTATTGCTCCGGCATCCACATGAGCCTGGCCGATATTGCCGTGGGTGTTTCCCTGGGCTACCTGGATTTCCGCTTTCCCGACATCGCCTGGCGCGAAAGCCACCCCCACCTGCACAAGCTGTACGACAAACTGGTGCAGCGTGCCAGCTTCACCGACACGGCCCCCCCGACGGCTTGACCCTGTCGCGTAAGTCCTACCAGGGCTTGTCGCTGGCTGCTCCTTGCGTCAAGGGGAGCATGCGTTCCAGGTTCAG
Organism: Rhodoferax sp.; assembly: GCA_008015235.1. Classification (GTDB taxonomy): domain Bacteria; phylum Pseudomonadota; class Gammaproteobacteria; order Burkholderiales; family Burkholderiaceae_C; genus Allorhodoferax. The sequence continues at coordinate 25,042 of SSFF01000007.1, forward strand.
CCGCACGCGAACATCCCGAAACGCAACGCTGGACACCACCTTGTAGTCCCGCAAGCTGGTGTCGCGGATGGTGTGCTCCACGGTTGGCATGCCGCTGCGGTTCAGCAGCACCGCGGCCTTGGGCATCGTGGTGTTGGTGCCACGGCGAACCACCACGGCAATTTCCTCGGTGGCCAACTTGACGAATGTGCCTGGCGGATAAACACCGAGGGCCTTGATGAGTGCGGCACCGGCCTCGTCCACCTTGCGCTCTTCATCGTAGTAGCTGGCTTGCATCGCGGCGGCCGGGGCCACGGGCTGGCGTGAAACCCGTGGCGACATCTTGGCCGAGAACATGTCGGCCCGTTGCAGCAGGCGTGTCATGCGGCCGGCCGGTGTGCGTGCGGCCAGGGGGCCCGGTGTCTGCAAGTGGTGGTTGCGCACCACTTCCAGCCAGTCTGCGTGGGTGATTCCCAGTGCAGCCAGCATGGACGCCGAGCGCATGGCGTGCTCGTCGATGACTTTGCGCTGGGCCGGGTGCGGGGGCTCCTTCTGTACCGCGAGTTGGTCCTGCACCGCCGCCATGCCGATGTTCATGGTCAACGCCGCCTTGCACAGCAGGTCCAGTTCTGCGACCGGCCATTTCAGGACATCCCGCCCCGCCAGGTAGCAAATGGTGGCCACCAGCAGTCCATGGGTGGCGCTGTACATGCGGGGGTCACTGGCGGTGAGGTACATCAGCGCAAACAGGGCACCATCGGGGGTTTCGCGGCAGTGGCGCTGCAACTGGCCCGCCACCCGCTCCAGCCGCTCACCGAAATAGACCGGCTGTGTTTCCAGGACCAATGCGTTGGCCTGGAATTGCAGGTCCAGCCAGTCCAGCCGCTGCTCGGTTTCGGCAAAGCGCTCGGCGTCCCGGCTCAGGCTGATCTTGGTGTTGGCGATTTCTCCCAATGCCTTGTCGTCGCGAACCATGTTCTGCAAGCGCTCCACATAGGCCTTGTGGTGGGCTTCGGAGTCGGCAACGTCAATGAACAGGCCGCCATTGCGCTGCGCGTACTCGAGCAGGTCCCCGCGCGTCGGGATGACATAGCCGCGTTTGGCAATGAGCACGCCGTCCTTGTCCATCAGGGGAAAAGGCAGTGGGTGCGCAAGGCGGATGGATTCGATATTGACGGGAACCAGGTGCATGGTGGAGGGCGATTATGCGTGAGGCCATTGCCGGCAAGGCCCGGTGAAGCGGCGAATTTCCGGACTGTTAGCATTCCCCCATGCAAGCTGCCATCACCCCCCCCGCCTTCCTGAACAAAATCCACGCCCGCGACGCATTGGCTGAAGCCTTGGCTGGCTTGCCCCGGCCCTGGGTGTTCACCAATGGCGTGTTCGATGTACTGCACCGTGGCCACGTGGAGTACCTGGCCCAGGCCCGTTCCTTGGGGGGCAGCCTGATCGTGGCGCTCAACACCGATGCCTCGGCGCGCCGTCTGGGCAAGGGAGATGACCGGCCGCTGAACCGCGATACCGATCGCGCCGTGGTCATGGCCGCGCAGGAGGCGGTGAGTCTGGTGACCTGGTTTGACGAGGACACGCCGCTGGAGCTGATCGGTGAAATCCGGCCCGACATCATCGTCAAGGGCGGTGACTACGACATGCAATTGCTGCCGGAGACCGCCCTGGTCCAAAGCTGGGGTGGCAAGGCATTGGCCTTGCCTTTCGTTTCCGGCTACTCCACCACCCGGCTGGTGGAAAAAATCCGTGCCAGCCGCAAAGCCTAGTCGCTAGACCGTTTCACCCTGCGGACCGAACAGGTGCTGCCACAGGGCCAGGCCCGCCGCACTTTCCGCAGCCAGGGTGATGGCCGCACGTTGGGTCGGCTCTTCGTTGAGGCGGGCCTGGTGCTGAATGTGGCGCAGGCTGCGGTAGGCGTCGGCCGATTGGGTTCCGACCGGTTCCGGTAGCAGTCCAGCAGTCTGGGCCCGCTGCAGCAGGGCGATGTTGCCTGCATTGGCCAGCAGTTCGGGGTGGGCGCCACCCCATGCCAGCACCAGGAACTGCACGGCAAATTCCACATCCACCATGCCACCAGGGCTGTGCTTGACATCGAATTGCTCCGGTGGAACGGCGTGACTGGCACGCATCTTCTCGCGCATGGTGGCGATCTCGAGACGCAGGGCTTCACGATCGCGCGGAGTGGCAATGACGGCTTGGCGCACCTGCTCGAACTTGGCCTGCAAGGTGGCATCACCCAGAACGCAGCGCGCCCGGGTCATGGCCTGGTGTTCCCAGGTCCAGGCGGTGTTGCTGCCGCGTTGCTGCTGGTAGTTGGCGTAGGCCTCAAAGCTCGTCACCAGCAGACCGGAGCCGCCATTGGGACGCAATGCCGTGTCAATCTCGTACAAGTCGCCTTCACCAGTCTTGACGGTCAACCAGTTGATCAGCTTGCGCACCAGTGCGGCATAGATTTCGGAAGCGTTTTCGTGGGGATCGTCGTAGACGAAGACCAGGTCCAGGTCGCTGCCATAGCCCAGTTCCTTGCCGCCGAGCTTGCCGTAGGCAATGATGGCGAATTGCGGGGCCTCCTGGTGACGTTGGCGCAGCTTGCTCCAGCACCAGCGTGTGGTCACGCGCAGCACACTGTCGGCCAGCGCCGAGAGGTCGTCGGCCACCTGCTCCACGGTCAGGCGGCCCTGCACGTCGCGTGCCAGGGTGCGAAAGACCTCGGCGTGGTGGGCCCGGCGCAGCAGGTTCAGCAGGTTTTCGTCGTCGTCCTGCCCGCCACCAGCGAGAGCTTCGCGGCGGTATTCGAGTTCGCGCTCGAATTCCTGGGCATCAAAGCGCTCTTCCAGGATGGCGTCGCCGGCCAGTTCGTCAATCACTCCCGGGTGCTTGAGCAGGTAGCGTGCGGGCCAGCGCGCCGCCGCCAGCATGCCCAGCAGGCGCTCGTGCACGGCCGGACGCTCCAGCAGCAAGGCCAGGTAGCTTTCGCGGCGCAGCAGCGGCTCCATCCAGTCGGCAAAGCGCACGGCCCCTTCTTCGGTGACCAAGTCTTGTTCGACCCATTGGCCAGTGCGCAGCAGCAACCGCGCCAGCTTGTTGCGCGAACCCTCACGCAGCGCCAGGATGCGCGGATGCTCGCGCCAGCTGGCCACGCGCTCGCGCAGCCGACCCGACAAGGGGGCCAGCAGGGCGTCGAAGTCGCTGCTGCCAGGGGCTGCGACCGTTGCGGTGCTGGTGTTGCCACTGCAGCCCGTGCACTCCTTCTTTTCCCCGCCGAGCAAGGCGTCAAATTCTTGGGCCACCAGTTCACGCACGGCCGTGAGTTCGCACAGGAAGGCGGCGGTATCCGCGAAGCCCAGGGTGCTGGCGATCCAGGCCAGGTCGGCATCGTTGGTGGGCAGTACATGGGTTTGCTGGTCGTCCAGGTACTGGATGCGGTGTTCCAGTCGGCGCAGGAATTCGTAGGCCCGTGCCAGGGCCTGCGCGGTGTCGGCAGCCATGAGGTTGGCACCCGTCAGACGCTGCAACGCGCTGAGCGTAGGGCGCGTGCGCAGCTCGGGGAATTGCCCGCCACGCACCACCTGCAGCAACTGCACCGTGAACTCGATCTCACGGATGCCCCCGCGCGAGAGCTTGACGTCGTTGCTGCGCTCGGGATGGCCCGCACTGCGTTGTGCGGCGTGGTCGCGGATCTGGCGGTGCAGCACGCGCAGCGAGTCGAACACGTTGTAGTCGAGGTAACGGCGGAACACGAAGGGGACAATGGCCTTGCGCAGATTCTGGGCGCATTGCGAGGCCTTGGCGCTTTCGGGGGCCACTACGCGGCTCTTGAGCCAGGCAAAACGCTCCCACTCGCGCCCCTGCACATGGAAGTACTCTTCCAGCCCGCCCAGGGATATGGCCGGAGGTCCGGAATTGCCGTTGGGCCGCAGGGCCAGATCCACCCGGAACACGAAGCCGTGGTCGGTGGTGTCGCCCACCAGGGCGTAGATGGCGCGGACCATCTTGCCGAAGTACTCCTGGTTCGAGATGCGCCGGCGGCCCATCGCATCGCCAGTGGTTTCGCCTTCGTCGTCGTACACGTAGATCAGGTCGATGTCGCTGGAGACATTGAGCTCACGGGCGCCGAACTTGCCCATGCCGACGATGCACAGCTGGGCCGGTTGGCCCTGGGGGGTCATGGGTGTGCCGTGCTGTTCTCGCAGACTGCGTTCGCTGGTCAGCCAGGCGCAGTCGAGCGCGAACTCACCCAGTGTGGTCACCGTTTGGGTGACATCGTGCAGGCTGGCCTGCTGGCCACAGTCCAAAACGACCAGGCGTTCCATCACCAGGTGGCGCAGGGTTCGAAGTGCGGTGCCTGTGTCGCAGCCTTGCTGGCACAGTGCCTCGTAGGTCTGCTGCATGGTGGTGCGGTCTGGAACACCTGCCGGCAGCAGGGGCAGCTGCTGCTCGTAGCGACGGCGCACGCGCTGGGCGTAACGCGAACCTTGGACCGGGTCAGGGAACATATTGCGGGTCATAATTCCTGAAGTAGATTCCGATGCACGATGATTGAACCCACGCCAACGCCATCACCCCTGCTCAGGATAGGGGCATTTCTTGCGCGCTGGGCCTTGCGCTTACTCGTGCTGGCATGGGCGAGTCTGCTGCTCGCCTGGGGGGCATTGCATGTGGTGATTGTGCCCCGAATCGCTGAGTGGCGCCCTTGGCTGGAGCAGCGGGCTTCGCAGGTGCTGGGGCATCCCGTGCGCATCGGGCATATCGAGGCAAGGTCCACGGGCCTGATTCCGGCACTGGAGCTGCAAGACGTGCGCTTGTTGGACGCCTCGGGTCGTGTGGGGCTGGAGCTGGCCCGGGTCCAGGTCGCAGTGTCGCCGCGCTCGTTGATGGGCATGGGCTTCGAGCAGTTGCATGTCCAGGGGCCGACACTGGAAATACGGCGAACGGCGGATGGCCAGGTGTGGGTGGCCGGCATTGCCCTCCAGAACCAGGCCACGGACGACTCCGCAGTGCTCGATTGGGTGTTTTCCCAGCCTGAGCTGGCCATTCTGGGCGGCCGGGTGCGGTGGACGGACGAGTTGCGCGGAGCAGCCCCACTCGAACTGGCGGACGTGGACGTGGTGCTGCGCAAGCGCTTGTTGACCCATTCCCTGCGTGTCGATGCCACGCCCCCTGCGGCCTGGGGTTCCCGTATGACCGTGATGGGGCGGTTTTCCGAGCCCTTGCTGGGGCCGCACGGCGGCAACTGGCGCGCCTGGAAAGGGCAGGTCTACGCTGCTTTTGACCACATCGATCTGCAGCCGTTGCAAGCGTATGTTCCGTGGGAGTCCGAGGTGACACAGGGGGCCGGCACGGTGCGCGCCTGGTTGGACATCGACGATGCGCAGGTGCGTGGTGCCACACTGGATGTGGCTTTGCGCAACCTGCAGGCGCGCTGGCGCAAGGACCTTCCGGTGCTGCAATTGCCATGGATTGCCGGGCGCCTGGGGGTCGCCGAGCGCGATGGTACGCAGGAATTCTTCACACGCGGACTGGAGTTTGCGCTGTCCGATGGTCTGCGTTGGCCTGGCGGCAATGTGCGCATGGCTCTCACCGCAGCGCAGGGTACGAAGCCGGCGCAGGGCAGTGTCAATGCCGATCGTCTGGACCTGGCCGCTTTGTCACAGATTGCTGCGCGGCTTCCCTTGGACGCGAAACTGCATGCACAACTGGTGGACTACGCCCCCCAAGGGGTGGTGGACAGCCTGGAAGCCCAATGGCAGGGGCCACTGGAACAGGTGCAGAGCTTCCAGGCCAAAGGCCGGGTGAGCGGCTTGGCCGTGGCTCCCCTGCCTCTTTCAGATGTGGGCACACCGGGAATTTCGGGGGCCGATGTCACGTTCGAGATTGGCCCCCGCGAAGGCAAGGCCCACGTGGCCATGCACAACGGTGTGGTGCAAACCCCGGGTGTCTTCGATGCGCCCGAGATCCTGCTCGACAGGTTCCAGGCCGATGTCAGTTGGCAGCTTACCGATGAGCGTGTCCAGGTGCGGGTTCGCAAGCTGGAGTTTGCGAATGCCGACGCGCAGGGCGAGCTGGAGGCAGATTGGCAGACCGGGCAAGGGGAGGCGCGTTTTCCCGGCACCCTGGATTTGCGTGGCACGCTGAGCCGGGCTGCGGGGAACCAGGTGTACCGCTACATCCCGCGTGTGGTGGATGCGGAGGTGCGGGCGTACCTGCAAGCTTCCATCAAATCCGGCCAGGCCAGCAATGTCCGGTTCAAGGTCAAAGGGCCTTTGCAGCACTTTCCATTCTCGGACCCGCGGCAGGGCGAGTTCCGTATTTCTGCCGACGTGAAGAATGCGGATTACGACTACGCACCGGCCATGGTCCTGCCCAAGAACAGCTTGTCCTGGCCCGGGGTGCGCAACCTGTCATGCGATTTGCTCATCGACAAGGGCGTCCTGAGCCTCAAGGGCATCCGCACCGGCGTGGAAGGATTGCCTGGCCTGCAGGTCGGGAAGGTCGAAGCCTCCATTACCGACCTGTATGCCCGCCCCAACCTGCAGGTACAGGCCGAAGGCAAGGTGCCATTGAATGAAGGCATGGGGTTCCTGAAGTCCTCGCCTCTGGGTGAGATGACGGCGCATTTTCTGAACCGGGCCTATGGCAGCGGCAGTGTCGATTTCCGGTTTCGCCTCGCCCTGCCCCTGGTGGGCGCGATCCATCCCCAGGTGCAGGGCAGTGTCAGCCTGGCGGGCAACGATGTATCCCTCAGGCCGGACATTCCGCAGCTGACCCGTGCACGGGGCGTGGTCGGGTTCACGGAAACCGGGTTCACGGTGAGTGGCGGACAGGCGCGGGCGTTGGGCGGTGATGTGCGCTTCGAGGGCGGGCTCAGTGGTTTCGGTGTCCCTGGTACGGCACCGGTCAAGGGGGCGCCAACGGTATTGCGGATGACCGGTGTGGCCAGTGCCGAGGGCTTGCGCCAGGCCCGCGAGTTGGGGTGGGTGTCACGGCTGGCCCAGTTTGCCAGCGGCTCTACGCCATACAGCGTCCAGGTGGGCATGCGCCATGGCATGCCCGAAATCGCGGTCCAAAGCAATCTGACCGGGGTGGCTGTCGCTTTGCCGGCACCCTTGTCCAAGACCCCTGAGCAGAGCCTGCCCTTGCGCTTTGAGATCCGTGTCCTGCCGGCCACCGCAACCGGTGCCGCGGTGCTGGAACAGATGCAGTTGGAGGTTGGCAAGATTGGGACCTTGGCTTATGTGCGCGACACCTCCAAGCCCGAGCCGGTGGTGTTGCGTGGTGCCTTGGGCTTGGGACTAGCTGCCGATGAATCTGCACCGATTCCCGCGCAGGGGGTGGTGGCCAATCTGCAGTTCGATGCACTGGACCTCGATGCGTGGAGCACGGTGGCGGAGGTTGTTGTCGGCAGCGAAGGCAATGCGCTGGCGCGCACCCCGCAATCGGCCACTGAATGGGAAGACTACCTGCCCAACAGCATGGCGGTGCGTGCCAAGGCGGTGCAATGGGATGGGCGCACCGTGCACAACGTGGTGATCGGTGGCGCGCGTGAGGGCGCGCTCTGGCGCGCCAATGTTGATGCCAAGGAACTCAGTGGCTACCTTGAATACCGCCAGCCCGGAGCCGGCTCTGCCGGGCGCATGTATGCCCGTCTGGCGCGCCTTGCCGTGGCGCAAAGCGATGCCCAGGAGGTCGAAAACCTGCTCGACAGCCAGCCAGCGAGTATCCCGGCCCTGGACATCGTGGTGGAAGACTTCGAGCTGCGCGGACGTAAGCTCGGGCGGCTTGATATCGATGCCATCAATCTGGGGCTGACAGGTGCGCGCGAGTGGCGCATGAACCGCTTCAACCTGGCCATGCCCGAGGCTACGCTCACGGCCTACGGAAACTGGGCTGCGCTCGCGGCCGGCAGTTCTGCGCCAGGGGCAGCACGTAGCGTCAAGGAGCGGCGGCGCACGGTCATGAACTTCAAGCTCGACATTGCTGATGCCGGCGAGTTGCTTGGCCGTTTCGGCATGAAAGATGTCCTGCGCAAAGGCCGGGGCAAGCTTGAAGGCCAGGTCGCCTGGCAGGGGTCGCCACTGACACTGGATTACGCCAGCATGACCGGCAGTGCCAACCTGAATCTGGAAGACGGCCAGTTTCTCAAGGCTGAACCCGGGCTGGCCAAGCTGCTGGGTGTGTTGAGCCTGCAGGCCTTGCCGCGGCGCCTGACCCTGGACTTCCGCGACGTGTTCAGCGAGGGGTTCTCGTTTGACTTCATTCGGGGGGACGTTGCGGTGGCGCAGGGTATTGCCCGAACCAACAACCTGCAGATGAAGGGTGTCAACGCAGCCGTGTTGATGGAAGGCCAGGCCGACATCGAGAAGGAAACCCAATCGATCAAGGTGGTGGTGGTGCCCGAGATCAACGCCGGCAGCGCTTCACTGATCGCTTCGGTCATCAACCCGGTGGTGGGGCTCAGCACCTTTTTGGCGCAGTGGGTCTTGCGTCGTCCCCTTTCCGAAGCCGCCACGCAGGAATTTTTGATCGATGGCAGCTGGACGGATCCGCGCGTGACACGGGTATCCAGTCGCGGTGCGGTCGACAGCGACAAGAAATCCCTTACCCCCAAGGAGCAGGTGCAATGAAATTGGCCATGGTGCAAATGGTGTCGGGTGCAGATGTGTCTGCCAATCTGGAGCAGGCGGGCCAGCTGATCGCGCAGGCTGGTGCCCAGGGGGCCGAGCTGGTGGTGCTGCCCGAATACTTCTGCCTGATCGGCAACCGCGACGCGGACAAGCTGGCGATTCAGGAAGCGCCAGGACAAGGGCCGCTGCAGGACTTTCTGGCGCAGGCCGCCCGACAGGCCGGTGTCTGGCTGGTGGGTGGGACCATTCCCCTGTCGAGCGCCGACCCAGCGCGCGTGTTCAACAGCACGCTGGTCTTCAATCCGCAGGGGCAGCCGGTGGCACGCTATGACAAGATGCACCTGTTCCGGTTTGACAATGGACGAGAAAGCTATGACGAGTCCCGGGTGCTGCAGGCCGGTGACCACCCCACCCTGTTTGCCCTGCCGTCCCAGGATGGGCATGTCTGGCAGGTGGGGCTGAGTGTCTGTTATGACCTGCGTTTTCCGGAAATGTACCGCCACTATGCGCAGCGGGGTGCCGACCTGTTGCTGGTGCCGGCGGCTTTCACCTACACCACGGGCCAAGCGCATTGGGAGGTGTTGCTGCGTGCGCGGGCCATTGAAAACCTGGCCTATGTCGGTGCGGCGGCACAGGGGGGAACCCACCCCAGTGGACGCCAGACCTGGGGCCAGTCCCTGGTAATTGACCCCTGGGGCCAGGTGCTGAGCCAGCTGGAGCAAGGTGCAGGGGTGGTGCTGGCCCAGCTGGACAGTGCCAGCATTTCTCAGAAACGCGGCCAATTGCCGGCCTTGCAGCATCGCCGAATGGAATGACAATGCCCTCTATTTTTGCTATGAATATGATAGCCATCTACGCAATATACAAGCGGGCTAGGCATTGTTTTCATGCTTTTTCTGGTGCCTTGTGGCGGCCTTTTTCAGTCCCTTGGTTGTGGGGGCTGGCTTTGTTGGCGGTCTTGTCCGGGTGTGCGCAAGTGCCGCGTGGTGGGGCGTGGGAGGCGCCGGTTCCGGCGGTTGGCACCGCTCCCGCTCCGGTAGCGCCTGCCGGTGCTGCAACCTTGCAGCAAACCCAGTCGCGCTGGGTGGCTGCGGATTGGGGCGAACTGCCGGGGTGGAACGACGACCGGCTGTTTGAGGCTTGGAACGCCTGGATCAAGAGTTGCGAGAAACCGCAGCCACCGTTTGCCGCGCTGTGTGCGCAGGTGCGGCGCCTGAGCATTGCCAGCGAGGACGAGCAGCGCCAGTGGATGCAGGAGCGCTTGCAGCCATACCGTGTCGAGAGCCTGCAGGGTGAGAGGCGCGGGCTATTGACAGCTTACTTTGAACCTGTGCTTGAGGCAAGTCGTGAGCCTACGCCTAAATTTAGCGCCCCAGTTTATGCTGTTCCTGCGGGGCTGGTGCCGAAAAGACCATGGTATACGCGCCAGGAAATTGATACTTTGCCGGACGTGCAGGCGGCGTTGGCAAACAAGGTCATTGCATATCTCACCGACCCAGTTGAAGTGTTGATGGTGCAGGTCCAGGGTTCTGCGCGAGTGCGTATGACGCAGCCGGATGGCAGCGTGCGGTTTGTCCGACTTGCTTATGCAGGTTCTAATGAACAACCTTATCGTCCAATCGGGCAATGGCTATTGGAGCAGGGCTTGGTAAAGGACGCTTCGTGGCCGGGTATTCGTGCGTGGCTGGCGAAGAATCCCCAGCGCCAGCAAGAGCTGTTATGGACGAATCCGCGGGTGGTTTTTTTTAAGGAACTACCGCTGTCCGATTTAGATGCGGCTTTCGGACCTCCTGGTGCGCAGGGTGTGGCGCTGACGCCGGGGCGCTCCATCGCGGTCGACCCCGGATCGATTCCCTACGGCACACCGGTTTGGATCAGCAGCGAAGGACCGATGCAAGGCCTGCAGAAACTGGTGCTTGCACAGGACACCGGCAAAGCCATCACTGGTGCCGTACGCGCGGATTATTTTGTCGGTTGGGGGGCCGAGGCCGGGGCATTGGCGGGGCGCTTAAGGCAAACCCTACAAATGTGGATTTTGTGGCCAAAGTAAGAAAGATCGCGTTACCATGTATTCCGTTGCAGACGGCACAGGCGCTCCATCGAGGGACATTCCATGAGCAAAGAGTTACGTGAAATTGACGAGAGAACCAACCTCACCGGCAACAGCATGTTCGAGTTGCTGTTGTTCCGATTGGGGGAGGCGCCGGGTGGCCAGGATCGCCGCGAACTCTTCGGCATCAATGTGTTCAAGGTGCGCGAAATTCTGGTCATGCCCGAGATCACGGTCATGGTCAATGCGCCGCAGCATGTGATGGGCATTGCCAATGTGCGCGGCCAGATGATTCCGGTCATCAACCTCGCGGCCATTACCGGTTGCAACCCGACCAAGGGTTTGGGCATCTTGCTGGTGACCGAGTTCGCCCGCACCACGCAGGCGTTTGCTGTAGAGGAAGTCAATGAAATCGTGCGCCTGGGGTGGAAGCACGTGCTGTCTGCCGAGGGCAATGGCGGTGGCCTGGTGACCAGCATCGCGCGGCTGGATGGCGATGCCGAGAACACCCGCTTGGCCCAGGTACTGGACGTCGAGCAGATCCTGCGCGATGTCTTCCCGGAGCAGCACAAGGGCGTACAAGACGGCGAGGAAGTCCACAAGATCAAGTTGCCACCAGGCACCGTGGTGCTGGCGGCCGACGATTCGGCAGTGGCGCGCATGATGATCGAGGAAGGCCTCAAGGCCATGGGTATTCCCTACATCATGACCAAGACCGGCAAGGAGGCGTGGGAGCGCATCCAAACCATTGCGGACGAGGCCAAGAAAGAGGGCAAGTCGGTGCGCGACAAGGTGGCGCTGGTGCTGACCGATCTGGAAATGCCGGAAATGGACGGCTTCACCCTTACCCGCAATCTCAAGCAGGACGGGCGCTTCAACAGCGTGCCAGTCGTCATCCATTCATCATTGACCGGCACCACCAATGAGAGCCATGTGAAATCGGTGGGTGCCGACGCCTACATTGCCAAGTTCCACGCCGACGAATTGGGCAGCACCATTCGCGACGTGCTCTCGCGCGCACGCTGACCGCAGCTGATTTCTGACCTGAAAACGCCCCGCCCAGCGGGGTGTTTTCATTGGGGAGCCACCTGGGTGCGAAGGTGGCCCAGGGGCAGCCCGGTGCTGGCCTTGATCTCGCCCAGCGAGAAGCTGGTGCGCAGGTCTTTCACATTGGGCAGGTTGATGAGTACATCGCGCGCGAACTGGCTGAAGGTCTGCAGGTCCTGGCTGACCACCTGGAGTTCAAAGGTTCCGGTGCCGCTGATGTAGTGGCAGCGCACCACCTCAGGGATGTTGCGCAGGGTTTCCTCCAGCGCCCGTAGCACATCGCCCGCATTGCGGTCGGCATCCAGCCGCACAAAGGCCAGCACGCCCAGCCCGATCTTGAGGCGGTCGATTTCTGCATGGTAGCCCTTGATGTAGCCGGCTTCTTCCAGCGCCCGCACGCGCCGCCAGCAGGGCGCAGCACTCAGGCCCACACGGTTGGCCAGCTCGGCATTGCTCAGACGCCCATCGTTCTGAAGGTGTTCGAGTATGGCCAGGTCAAATTTGTCCAATTCATTCATATATGCGACTTTTTTAGCAATTATCTTTCTTTGCAGCGGGTTTGTGGCGCAAAGAAAGAAAAGACATATCAGCCCCTGCGGCATACACTATTCTTTCCACTAGACGCTGTCGCCTATCGGGGCGGGGCGTCTGCCAGCCTGTCATTCCCCTAAGACACGGAGATGCCCATGAATGCACCCCTCAGCCCCGATTCCACGCAAGCGATGCACGATGCGCTGGGCCAGACCACGCTGGACGACAAATACGTTCGCAATGACGGCCGGGTGTTCATGAGCGGCGTGCAGGCCCTGGTGCGCCTGCCCATGGTGCAGCGCCTGCGCGATCAGCGCCAGGGCTTGAACACGGCAGGCTTCATCAGCGGTTACCGCGGGTCCCCGTTGGGCGGTTACGACCAGGCCCTGGTGGCGGCCAAAAAACACCTCGATGCAAACCACATCGTGTTCCAACCCGGTGTAAACGAAGAGTTGGGCGCCACGGCGGTCTGGGGTACGCAGCAACTGGACCTGTACCCCGAGAAGCGCAAGTACGACGGGGTGTTCGGTATCTGGTACGGCAAGGGGCCCGGTGTGGACCGTTGCTCGGACGTGTTCAAACATGCCAACATGGCCGGCACTGCCCGCCACGGTGGCGTCATCGCCATTGCCGGGGACGACCACATCAGCAAGAGTTCGACGGCTGCGCATCAGAGCGACCACATCTTCAAGGCCTGCGGGCTTCCGGTGTTTTTTCCGTCGGACGTGCAGGGCATTCTGGACATGGGCTTGCATGCCCTGGCCATGAGCCGTTTCTCGGGCGTTTGGGCGGGAGTCAAGACCATCCAGGAGGTGGTCGAATCCTCGGCCTCGGTGGAGGCAGACCCGGACCGCGTGCGCATCATCTTGCCCGAAGACTTCCAGATGCCCGAAGGCGGTTTGCACATCCGCTGGCCCGATGCGCCGCTGGAGCAGGAAGCGCGGCTCATGGACTACAAGTGGTACGCCGCCTTGGCCTATGTGCGCGCGAACAAGCTCAACTACAACGTGGTGGCCACGGCGCAGGACCGTTTTGGCATCATCGCCAGCGGCAAGGCCTTCAACGACACACGCCAGGCCCTCATCGATCTGGGGCTGGACGACGCCACCTGTCGGCGCCTCGGTATCCGGGTGCACAAGGTCAATGTGGTCTGGCCGCTGGAAGCCACCATTACCCGCGATTTCGCAGAAGGTTTGCAGGAAATTCTGGTGGTGGAGGAGAAACGCCAGGTCATCGAATACCAGCTCAAGGAAGAACTTTACAACTGGCGAAGTGACGTGCGTCCCAATGTGCTGGGCAAGTTCGATGAGCCCGAAGGCGACAGCACCGGAGGCGAATGGAGCCGCCCGAACCCGAGCGACAACTGGCTGTTGCGCGCCAAGGCCGATCTGACGCCGGCCATCATCGCCAAGGCGATTGCCAAACGCCTGACCAAGCTCGGAGTGCCTGAAGACGTGGCGCAACGCATGCAGACTCGCTTGGCTGTCATTGGGGACAAGGAGCGTGCCGCCTTGCAGGTGACAGGACCAGCCAATGACCGCACGCCCTGGTTCTGCAGCGGCTGCCCGCACAACACCAGCACCCGCGTGCCCGAAGGCTCGCGCGCCGTGGCCGGCATTGGTTGCCACTACATGACGGTCTGGATGGACCGCAGCACCGCGACTTTTACCCAGATGGGCGGCGAAGGGGTGACCTGGGTGGGACAGCAGCCTTTTACCCAGGAAAAGCACATCTTTGCCAATCTGGGCGATGGCACCTATTTCCACAGTGGCCTGTTGGCCATCCGGCAGAGCATTGCCGCCGGCGTCAACATCACCTACAAGGTTCTTTACAACGACGCCGTGGCCATGACCGGTGGCCAACGCGTGGGCGAGCGCGCCGAAGGGCACACCGTGCTGCAGATCATGAACAGCCTGAAGTCCGAAGGTGTTACGGCCCTTGCCATCGTGACGGACGATCCCTCCAAATACGACGGAGTGGCCCTCGCTGATGGCGTGCTGGTGCACCACCGCGATGAATTGGACCGCATCCAACGTGAGTTCCGTGAGATTGCCGGTACCTCGGCCATCATCTACGACCAGACCTGCGCTACCGAAAAGCGCCGTCGCCGCAAGCGCGGCACCATGGTCGAGCCCGACAAGCGCGTGGTCATCAATGAATTGGTGTGCGAAGGCTGTGGTGATTGCGGTGTGCAGTCCAACTGCCTGAGCATTGAGCCGCTGGAAACCGAGTTCGGGCGCAAACGCAGCATCAACCAGAACAGTTGCAACAAGGATTTTTCTTGCGTCAAAGGTTTCTGCCCGAGCTTCGTCACCGTCCAGGGCGGCACGCTCAAGAAAGCGGCGCGCAAAACGGCTGGGGCACTGTCCAGCCAGCCAGAGCTGCCGCTTCCTACCTTGCCGCCCACTGAGCAGGCCTGGGGCATCGTGGTTGGTGGTGTCGGCGGTACTGGTGTCATCACCATCGGGCAGCTGCTGGGCATGGCCGCCCACCTGGAGGGCAAGGGGGTGGTCACGCAGGATGCAGGGGGCTTGGCGCAGAAGGGTGGCGCCACTTGGAGCCATATCCAGATTGCGGATACGCCCGAGGCCATCTTCACCACCAAGGTCGACATGGCCAAGGCCGACCTCATCATCGGCTGCGACGCCATCGTGGCGGCCAACAAGGCCACCTTGGCGGCGATGCAGTCGGGGCGCACCTTCGTAGCACTCAACACGCACACCACGCCGACGGCATCGTTTGTCCGCAATACCGAATGGCAGTTCCCGTCCGGCAGCTGCGAGCAGGCCATCGCCGCCGCGGTGGGGGCCGACAGCCTGGGCGTGCTCGACGCCGAATTCGTGGCGGTGCAGGCGCTTGGGGACTCCATCTACGCGAACCCCTTGTTGCTGGGCTACGCATGGCAGCAGGGGCGCGTGCCGCTGCGTCTGGAGGCTATCTTGCGTGCCATGGAGCTCAATGGCGTGCAGGTAGAGCGCAACAAGGCCGCGTTCCAGTGGGGGCGCCAGTGCGCACACGATCTGGCGGCTGTGATGACGCAGTTCGAAACCCGGCAGGTAGTGCAGATCGTCAAGAAACCCTCTCTGGCCGAGATGGTGGCCAAGCGGGTTGAGTTCCTCACGGCCTACCAGAATGCCGCTTACGCCCAGTCCTACGCCGACTTTGTCGAGCAGGTGCGCACAGCCGAGGCGCCGCTGGGCAAGAGCCTGTTGTCGGAGGCCGTGGCGCGCTACCTGTTCAAGCTGATGGCCTACAAGGACGAGTATGAGGTGGCACGCCTGCACACCGGTGCCGCATTCACTGCCCAGCTGTCGGCCATGTTCGAAGGCGACTATCGCCTGCAGTACCACATGGCACCGCCCCTGCTGGGCAAGCGCAATGCGCAAGGTGACTTCCAGAAGCAGACCTATGGCGGCTGGATGCAGCCGGTCATGCGGGGACTGGCGGCCTGCAAGGGCCTGCGTGGCAGCGTTTGGGATATCTTTGGCTACAGCGAGGAAAGGCGCCAGGAGCGGGCATTGATCGCCCAGTACCGTAGTGCCATTGAAGAACTGTTGCCGCGCTTGCGGGCGGACAACCTGGATGCGGCGTTGGCATTTGCCCGCTTGCCCGAGAACCTGCGCGGCTATGGCCACGTCAAGGCCCGCAACCTGGCGGTGCTGCGACAGCAGTGGGATGCGCTATTGGCCAAGGCACGATAGCCCCAGGCGCATTGGGCGCAAACTCCCGTGGTGGCCGGGCAATTACAATAACCGGTTGCCTGGCTGAAGCGGGCTGTGCGCCTCTGGTGGGCGTGCACCGCATCGGCCTCTTTTGTTTCGTATTCCCTGGAGTTTGCCTGTGTTCATTTCTTCCGCTTACGCCCAAACTGCTGCCGCTGCCGGCGCAGAAGCTCCCTCCACCCTGATGAGCATGCTGCCCCTGGTGCTCATGTTCGTGGTGCTGTACTTTGTCATGATCCGTCCCCAGATGAAGAAGCAGAAAGAACACAAGACCATGATCGACGCGCTGGCCAAAGGCGACGAGGTGGTGACTGCAGGTGGTGTGCTGGGCAAGGTCAGCAAGCTGGGCGAAAACTACGTGGGCCTGGAAGTGGCCAGCGGTGTGGACATCCAGATCCAGCGCAGTGCCGTGGTCCAGGTGCTGCCCAAGGGCTCCATCAAGTAACTCCCAAGAAGAAGCGCGATCATGAACCGTTACGCGGTGTGGAAGTACGCGATCATCGTGGTCGCGCTGGTGGTGGGGGTGCTCTATACCCTGCCGAATTTCTTTGGTGAGGCGCCTGCTGTCCAGGTCTCCAGTGGCAAGGCCACGGTCAAGGTGGATACTGGTACGCTGGCCAAAGTTGAGGCTGCATTGGGTGCCGCCGGCCTGCAGCCCGACGTGATCGGGCTCGATGGCATGTCGATCAAGGCACGCTTCAAGGACACGGACGCCCAGCTCAAGGCCAAGGATGCGGTGCAGAAGGCGCTCAATCCCGATGCGTCCGATCCCGCCTACATCGTGGCCCTCAACCTACTGTCGCGTTCGCCGCAGTGGCTGACCTCCCTGCACGCCTTCCCGATGTACCTGGGTCTGGATTTGCGCGGTGGCGTGCACTTCATGCTGCAAGTGGACATGCAGGGTGCATTGACCAAGAAGGCAGAGTCGCTCAGTGGTGACTTGCGCTCGGTATTGCGCGAGAAGAACGTGCGCCACGGTGGCATCAGCCGCAACGGCCAGTCGATCGAGGTCCGCCTGCGCGATGCCGCCACGGCCGAAGCGGCCAGCCGCATCCTGAAAGACCAATTCACTGAACTGGAAACCACCCAAACTACCGACGGCACCGACATCAAGCTGGTCTCCACCATCAAGCCGGTGGCCGCGCGCACGGTACAGGAGCAGGCGCTCAAACAGAATATCACCACCCTGCACAACCGGATCAACGAACTGGGTGTGGCCGAGCCGGTGATCCAGCAGCAGGGGTTGGACCGTATCGTGGTACAGCTGCCCGGCGTGCAGGACACCGCCAAGGCCAAGGACATTCTGGGACGCACTGCCACGCTGGAGATTCGCATGGTGGAAGACAGCGCCGAAGCGCGCGCTGCAGAGCTGGGTACCGGACCGGTGCCATTTGGCACCGAGCGCTACCTGGAGCGTGGGGGGCAGGCCGTCATTGTCAAGAAGCAGGTCATCTTGACCGGTGAAAACCTGACCGATGCCCAACCCGGTTTTGACCAGCAGACCCAGGAGGCCGCGGTGCACCTGACACTGGACTCCAAAGGCGCACGCATCTTCCGTGATGTGACGCGTGACAGTGTGGGCAAGCGCATGGCCATCCTCTTATTCGAAAAGGGCAAGGGCGAAGTCGTGACGGCACCGGTGATCCGATCGGAAATCGGCGGAGGGCGCGTGCAGATATCGGGTCGCATGACCTCGGTCGAAGCGGCCGACACGGCGCTGCTGCTGCGTGCTGGATCTCTGGCTGCACCCATGGAGATCATTGAAGAGCGCACCATTGGCCCGAGCCTGGGTGCTGAAAACATTGCCAAGGGCTTTGACAGCGTGACCTGGGGTTTTGTGGCGGTGTCTATCTTCATGTGCGTGTACTACATGCTCTTTGGCGTCATCTCCAGCGTGGCGCTCGCCGTGAACCTGCTGTTGCTGGTGGCCGTGCTGTCGATGCTGCAGGCGACATTGACCTTGCCCGGCATGGCCGCCATGGCCCTGGTGCTGGGCATGGCCATCGATTCGAACGTGCTGATCAACGAACGCATCCGCGAAGAGTTGCGCAATGGCGCCTCACCGCAGGCGGCCATCTACACCGGGTACGACCGTGCCTGGGCCACCATTCTGGATTCCAACGTCACGACCCTGATTGCCGGCCTGGCCTTGTTGGCCTTTGGCTCGGGGCCTGTGCGTGGTTTTGCCGTGGTGCACTGCCTGGGTATTTTGACCAGCATGTTCTCGGGCGTGTTCTTCTCGCGGGGCTTGGTTAACCTGTGGTACGGCCGCCAGAAGAAACTCAAGACGGTGTCCATTGGTACGGTCTGGAAACCTGCATCTGAAGCCGACGCGGCAAACTGAGACGAGAGACTGACATGGAATTTTTCAAGATTCGCCGTGACATTCCGTTCATGCGGCATGCGTTGGTGTTCAACGCCATTTCTTTGGTCACTTTTCTGGCTGCTGTGTTTTTCCTGTTCTCTCGCGGCTTGCATCTTTCGGTGGAGTTCACCGGGGGCACGCTGATGGAGGTCAGTTACAGCCAGGCCGCAGACCTAGGCTCTATCCGTACCTCTGTCGGCAAGCTCGGCTTTAACGATGTGCAAGTCCAGAACTTTGGAACAGCACAGGATGTGCTGATTCGTATGCCTGTGCAAAAAGGCAGCAATCCAAGCCAGCAGAGCGAGCGCGTCATGGCCGAGCTCAAAGCGGCCGATGCGACAGCCACTCTGCGCCGTGTCGAGTTTGTCGGTCCTCAGGTGGGGGATGAGCTTGCCGCAGACGGGCTCAAGGCGTTGGCCTTTGTGGTGGTGGGCATCATGATTTACCTGGCGGCCCGATTTGAGTGGAAATATGCCGTTGCTGGCATCATTGCGAACCTTCACGACGTGGTCATCATCCTTGGCTTTTTTGCCTTTTTCCAGTGGGAGTTCTCTCTGCCGGTGTTGGCGGCTGTGCTCGCTGTGCTGGGTTACTCGGTCAACGAGTCAGTGGTCATCTTTGACCGTATCCGCGAGAACTTCCGTCGTTATCG
Organism: Rhodoferax sp.; assembly: GCA_008015235.1. Taxonomy (GTDB): domain Bacteria; phylum Pseudomonadota; class Gammaproteobacteria; order Burkholderiales; family Burkholderiaceae_C; genus Allorhodoferax. Next base: position 44,021 of record SSFF01000007.1, read on the forward strand.
CAAGATGGAAACTGAGCAGATCATCGACAATGCCATCACATCGACCATCAGTCGTACTATCATTACCCACGGCAGTACCCAATTGATGGTGCTGTCGATGTTGCTTTTTGGTGGTGCCACGTTGCACTACTTTGCATTGGCTCTGACCATCGGTATTTTGTTTGGTATCTATTCGTCTGTTTTCGTGGCAGCAGCCTTGGCCATGTGGCTCGGTATTCGGCGTGAAGATCTGATCAAAGGTTCCGTGAAGAAAGACGAAGACCCCAACGATCCCAATGCCGGGGCTGTAGTTTGAGAAAGTAATGACCATGACAGGTGTGCCAGTTCCAGCCCGGTTGCAGCTCGCACGCAGTGTTCGCGAGCGATTTCTGGCCGAGCTGGGCAAAGCCATGGTGGAAATTGCAGGTGCTGTGCAAGAGCGCTTGACCGTGCTTATGGACGAGCCTTGCAATGCGCGTGAGGCACAGACTCGACGCGACACCTGGATGGCGTACAAGCGGTGTCGCCCTGTCTGGCAAGAAAACACGACCAAGGCTTGGCGTGAAGAGCTGGACGCCTCCAAAGGCAAGAAGGACTCCGGAAGTTTGGATGCAGCTGGCCTGGAGCTTGTCGGGACCGAGGTCTTTGAGAACAAGATTCTTGCATCGCGCATGGTCATGGCGGTGATGGAGAAGGTCAGCTCCGAGTTTGAAGATCTGCGTCTGCGGGTGAAGTTTCTGGAAGGGACAGAGGATCTTGCAGATTTCGATGTTTTGCGTCCCGATGTACCTGTGCTCAAAATGGTCGAGCAATGGGGTGTTTCCGGTATGCCGGGGGACTCTTGGCCGATGGTCAGCGACGTGGTCCAGGCTATCCTCATCCAGTCTCTCAAGACCGCTTATAAGAATGGCAATACCCTCCTGATTCAACAGGGTGTCATGCCAACGATCGAGCTCAAAGACAGGGTCAAAGGTCCCCCGCGCATTGAGCGGCGTGCACCCCCTCCACCTGGAATGCCGCCCTTGGGCCCAGAGGGGGGGATTCCTGTCGGACAAGATCCGTATGGAGCCTCACAGGCCTATTCACCGGGCGCTTACGGGGCCGGTATGACACCTGCCTCTGGAGGGGGGGGCTATGGCCACGCTGCAGCACCTGTGGGCGCTTATCCGGCAGCCGCTTCGGCTTCTGGCGCCGGCGGATTTTTTAGTGCAGCACGTGGCGGCGCGACAACCGTGCCCGGCGTTGCACCATCGGTTGGTGGCGAAGGAAGCGGGGTGCCCAGTACCGGGTCGCAACCTTTCTGGCGACACGGGGGTAATGGCGGCGCCGCCTCCGGCTCGGTCTATGGCGGTGAGAACGGGGGGGGCATGGCTGCGCCATTGGCCCGTGCCCGTGCCCGTGCCCAAGGAGTGATTGGACAGATTCGACGCTTCTTTGTGAGCCATGGCGGCGGAGACATCGTGGCGACTGGAGGAGGCGGGATGGTGCCCGCACCCTCTCCGGCGCTCCTGCAGGCCATTGCACAGCAACCACTGGGGCCGGTCATGCAAAACGTTGGTGCAACGTTTGTTGACTACAGCCCCGAAGGCATGGCCCAGGTTGCCACTGAACTGCGGGAAAAGACAACTGAGCTCAAAAAGAAGGCGGAAACCAAGGGTGAAAAGGCCACGATTGAAATCGTGGCCCTGATGTTCCAGGCTATTCTTGCTGAAGATCGGATTCCTCCCGGTATCCGGGTTTGGATTGCACGCTTGCAGATGCCAGTATTGCGAATTGCATTGGAAGATGGCGAGTTTCTTGGTACCACGACCCATCCTGCCCGCATGCTCATTGACCGCATGGGGTCGGTGGTCATGGGCTTCGATGCCGCCGGTGGCCATGGTGCTGCCATGGAGGTGGAGATCAAGCGGATCGTTCAGGTCATTGAGCAATATCCTGAGACCGGCAAAAAGGTCTATCAGGTGGTGTACGACGAGTTCCAGAAGTTTCTGGAAAAGTTCCTGACAGAAAAAGGGCCTGCCAAACAGGTGGTGAGTGTGGCCCAGCAGGTGGAACAAAAGGAAACTTTGGCGATTCAGTACACGATCGAAATGCGCAACATGCTGCGTGACATGCCGGTGCGTGATGAGATTCGTGCGTTTTTGTTCAAGGTGTGGGCCGAGGTGTTGGCCGTTGCAGCTGTGCGGCGAGGGCCCAAACACGCCGACACACTGACCCTGAAGAAAACGGCCACCGACTTGATATGGTCGGCCAGTGCCAAGCCTAGTCGTACCGATCGCGCCAAAGTCATCCAGGAGCTTCCCAACTTGTTGTTGCGCCTGCGCTCAGGAATGACATTGCTGGGATTGCCTCCTTCCGAGCAGGATGCGCACATCAAGTCGGTCAGTGACACCTTGCAGGATGCCTTCCTGTCCAAGACGCAGGCCATCGCCCAAGACAAAATTGATGCCCTGGCACAGCGCCTGGGCAACTTGGAGGACTTCATCTCGGAGGACGGTGTCGGCGACCTGCCACTGGATGCCGAAAGCATAGAGATGATGCTGGGCATGGATGCGTCGGGGCTGGAGGTCATTGTCAATGGGGGGTCGAAGCCCAGTGCCGCAATGATGGCCTGGGCGCAAGAGTTGCAGGTAGGAGGCTGGTATTCACTGGACCACAACAACCAGGCCATCTCCTTGCAGTTGGTGTGGCGCAGTGAGCGCAAGCATCTGAACCTGTTTGCAGCAGTCACTGGCCGCTCTTTCCTCATTCAGGCGGGTCGTTTGGCTGCGTACCTGCAGGCAGGGTTGCTGGCTCCGCAAGAAGAGGAGACATTGACAGTGCGTGCTACCCGCGATGCCTTGACCAAACTGGAGGCCAATCCGGAGCGGGTGATGGCGTAATGTGCTGCGGTGGGTTGCAGCTGTAGTAATGTCAGTGGGCCAATCGTGCTTCCGGTGTCTCGCACAGTTCGTCAAGAATCAGTGCATCGGGCTCGAATCCGAAACTCCAGAATACCAGCAGGACGATGATCTTGAAGTCGTCCAAGGATACGGGGGCTCCTGGGGCTGCCATGGTACGGTCAATGATGGCTTCGCGCATGTGTGCTGTCAGTACCTGGCAGGATTCCAGAAAACTCAGAAAACCAATGCAACGCATTCCCAGCTGCTTCTGCTCAGGCCCTGAGTACACGCGCAGACTGTGGGGGTGCGGTTGAATCAGCCATGGCTCCAGGGGTTCCCGGGTGGTTACCTGATTCAGACCTGTGAGCCAGTCCATGGCGTCATGGATTTCACCGGACTCAAACCCTACTGCACTGAGCTTGCGCTCCAGTTGCGCGGGTTCAGCATTGGGTTCCGTTCCCAGGTAGTTCTCGTAAACGAAGGCAAGTACGTCAAACATGGGGGCACTATAGCGTGGATCACCGGGGATTCAGACCCAGGTCGAAAGTGCCTGTCTTTTCGAGTGATTGACCTCCGGGTCGGTATCAGGTCAGGCCAATGCGTTGAAACATTCCCCCGGGCAGTCGTGCAACCTGCTGCCGCAGTTCCAGCTCCATGAGACGAACCTGCAGCGCTGGCGTAGTCCAGCCAGTGCGGGCTTGCAGCAGGTCAAATTGGACAGGGTCAAAACCCATGGCGGACAATACAGCACAAGCTTCCTCGCCAGCTTGTTCCAGAGCAGGCGATCCGGTATTTGCACCTGAGCTGGGGTGTCCAAGCCAGGCAGGAATTTCTTCCAGAATATCCTGCGCACACTCCACCAGCTTGGCACCTTGGCGAATCAGGGCATGGCATCCCTTGGATTGGGGGGAGTGGATAGATCCTGGAATCGCAAAGACTTCTTTGCCTTGCTCAATGCACAGTCGCGCAGTGATGAGTGACCCCGATTGCAGTGCCGCCTCCACTACCAGCGTGCCGCTGGAGAGGCCACACAAGATACGGTTGCGTTGGGGAAAATGGTGGGCCAGAGGGGGCGTCCCCAGCGGGTATTCGCTGAGAAGGACGCCGTGCCCCGCAATCTGGTGGGCCAGACTGCGGTGGCGGGCCGGATACACCCGATCCAATCCCGTGCCAACTACTGCGATAGTTTGAATACCGGGGCCGTGTGCCTCCAGGGCGCCTTCATGGGCAGCGCCATCAATGCCCAAGGCCATTCCCGAAACAATGCAGATACCGCGCTGGACCAAGTCGCGTGCGAAATGTCGTGCATTTTCAAGGCCCTGGGGCGTCGGGTTGCGACTTCCCACCATGGCCAGAGCGTGCTCGGGCCATTGCAAACCTGACCAGAAGTGCGGGGGCGCTATGGCATAAAGCATCAAAGGCGGGTCCTCGGTATGCAATAGCGCGGGTGGATACATGGGATCCCCCAGGGTCAGCACCCGGCGGCACTGCGGAGCTTCCTGTAACCAGTCGAGTGTCGTGGCCAGCAAGGGAGAAAGGTTGGATGGTCCCTCGGAAAGGGCCAGGATTTGGGTCGGCGTGAGTAGCCTTGAAAAGGCGGAGGGCGATTGCGCAAAGATTTCCGTCGGCAGGCCAAAAGTACCCAGCAGTGCGCGGGCGCTGGCATTGCCAATGCCGGGGGTCAGCGCCAGCCGCAGCCAGCTCTCCAGCTCAGACCCTTGCACGCCTCTCAGTGGCTGGGGCTGACCAAACGGTCACCCACTCGCACGCCATCGGTAATGTCCAGAATCAGTGCATAGGACATGCGCTCGAAAGTCTTGAACACCATCAGGAGGCCAACGCGCTCGTTGGGCAGTTTCATCGCGGGCAGACTCGGGTCGGTCTTGTCCACGGCCATGGCCCCGTCCTTGAGGATGGCCAAGACATGTCCGGACTCCACGCCGTCACGTACCCCTCTGTTGATGGCGACTACCTGGTTTTGGGAAGCATTGACGACGGCGCTGCCATAGACCGACATGATGCGTGCCGTCATGCCGCGCGGCACGGCGTGGGGCGTATAAGTCACCAGTGCCCGCTCAGGTTCGGGAAGGAGTCGGTCACTGACGCGCATTTCACCCTTGGCGGCAACAATGTCAATGGTTGCCGGAACAATGGCCGAGCGAATGTCGCCATTTTTTTCGGTTACTTCGGCAGTGCTTTCCGTGCGCGCCAAGCGCGCCTTGCCAACGTACTGTGCTTCGTAGCCCAGAATCTCCCCGGTATCGGGGTCCTTCATGGGCGTGGCATCGCGGAATACGCGGAACAAATTGCCAACCCGTTCTGCGGAGAGTGCGGTGCCGCGGGCGTACGCGCGGTCGCCACGGCTTAACAGCACGCGGCCTTCCTGTGCGGAGACGATGCGTGGGGCGTTTTGCATCGTTTCCGCATCCATGATGGTGGGCTCGGCCAAGAACGCTTCGATGACACTGGGCTTGAGCGTGGGCAGGGCATTGGCAGCCAGCGGCTCGATGCGGGTACGGGGCGAGACCTTGACTGTCTCCATGTCGGACTCGCCGACGGGAGTCCCCACCCGCAGGCGAGCAAGTCCATCCTTGCGCTCCAGGAACAGCACCTGTCCAGGGTAGATGCGGTGTGGGTTCTTGATGTCGGCCAGATTCATTCCCCACAGTTCCGGCCAACGCCAGGGGCTCTTGAGAAACAGGCTGGAAATGGCCCACAGCGTGTCGCCCGACTTGATGGTGTAGCTGTCGGGGGCGTTGGCGGCCAGCTCAGACAGTGGAATGCCACGTTGGGCGACTTCATTGGCGGTCTGGCGCTGGCTGGCGGTGATAGGGTAATTCTGGGCCTGGACACTGCCCACGGAGCCCAAGGCCAGCGCGGCAAGGGTGGCGGCAATGGCGCTGTGCATTACGGGACTTTTCGCCGTCAGAAGTATCGTCATAGTGGCAGGCTGTTGAGGTTTGGGACTTGACAAGTTACGCGCGATTGTGCGCCCAAGCCCTTGATTCGGCAACGTTTTTGCAGGAGGCTCGGTGTGAGAATTGGTAAAAGTGGCGAAAATACCCACTTCACTGCAGTGTTTGACCATGGCCCTTCTTTCCATTCTCTGTTATCCCGATGCCCGTCTGACCAAGGTCGCCAAGCCTGTCGCACACGTCGATGAGCGTATCCAAACACTGGTCGCCGACATGCTTGAGACCATGTACGAGGCCAAAGGCATTGGCCTGGCCGCCACCCAGATTGATGTGCACGAACGCGTGATCGTCATTGACGTGTCCGAGGAGCGCGACCAGCCTTTGGTGCTCATCAACCCTGAGCTGGTATGGACCAGCGAAGCCACCCACCTCAACGAGGAAGGCTGCCTGTCGGTGCCGGGCATCTACGACGGCGTGGTGCGCCACGACGAAGTCAAGGTGCAGGCGCTCAACGCCAAGGGCGAGGCCCACAGCGTCCAGGCCGATGGTTTGCTGGCGGTGTGCATCCAGCATGAGATGGACCATCTGATGGGCAAGGTCTTCGTCGAATATCTGTCACCGCTTAAGCGCAACCGGATCAAGACCAAGCTGGCCAAAGCCCAACGCGAGGCGGCACGGTGAGGGTCATCTTTGCCGGCACCCCGGAATTTGCCCGGGTGGCACTGGAGCGCATCCACCACGCCGGGCATACCGTAGTCTTGGTGCTGACCCAGCCCGACCGCCCGGCCGGACGAGGCATGAAATTGCAGGCTTCCGCCGTCAAACAGTACGCCCAGGCTCATGGCATGCCGGTGGCGCAGCCGCGCAGTCTGCGCCTGGACGGCAAGTACCCCGACGACGCGGCGCAAGCCCGCCAGGCCATTGAAGAGGCGCAGGCCGATGTGATGGTGGTCGCTGCCTACGGGTTGATCCTGCCGCAGTGGGTGCTGGACGCCATGGAAGCCAGCGACAAACACGGTTGCATCAACATCCACGGCTCTTTGCTGCCGCGCTGGCGCGGCGCAGCGCCGATTCACCGCGCCATCGAGTCCGGGGACCTGGAAACTGGCGTCACCATCATGCAGATGGACGCCGGGCTGGATACCGGTGACATGTTGTTCCGCCAGGGTTTTTCGATTCGGGATACCGACACCACCGCCAGCCTGCACGACCGCGTGGCCGAGCTGGGGGCGGATATGGTGGTGCAGGCGCTGGCCCAGGCCGGGCATTGGCAGCCGCAGGCCCAGCCTGCCGAGGGCGTGACCTATGCCCACAAGGTCGAAAAGCATGAGGCGGCCATCGACTGGACCCAAGACGCCACGACCATCGTGCGCAAGGTGCGCGCCTTTAATCCTTTTCCTGGCGCAACGGCACAACTGGGTGACGAGACCATCAAAGTATGGGATGCATCGATAGTTTCCGGTGAACGCCCTGCTTCGAACGTTGTTGTAGGGGAAATTCTGGATGTGGCCCGCGAAGGCATTCGGGTTGCTGCTATGAATTCAGTAGTGAATCTGACCGAATTGCAAAGACCGGGTGGGCGGCGTCTGTCGGTTGCTGAATTCTTGCGCGGCTTTCCTTTGCAGGTTGGTATGCGTTTCGCCATTGGCACGCAGGGCTGAGCTGCAATGTTTTTTCTTCCGGGTTTGCGCCGACACCCAGCCTTTGCCCAGGGTGCTCGGGAGATGGCGACCGTGGCTCCCGGAATTGCTGCTTGGGGTCTGATGACCGGAGTGGCAATGGTCAAGTCGGGCATGGGATTTACCGCCTCACTGGCTATGGCGTTGATGGTCTTTGCTGGAAGCTCCCAGTTGGCAGCTATCCCCCTGCTGATGGCCGGCGCCCCGATTTGGGTGATATTGGCGACTGCGTTTTGCGTGAACTTGCGCTTCGTGGTGTTCAGTGCACACATGCGTCCTTACGTCATGCATCTACCGCTGTGGCAGCGCTTGGTCACGGGGTACTTCACTGCCGATCTGACCTATGTGCTGTTCGTCAAAAAATTCGCCCACCATGGGACGTCGGAAGAAGAACGTACTGCGCAGATGGCCTATCTCGCAGGCAACGGGAGTGTCAACTGGGCCAGCTGGACGCTGTGCAGCGTCATTGGCGTGGTGCTGGCCAACTTCATTCCGACCGAATGGGGTCTGGGCTTTGCCGGGGTGCTCGCATTGATCGGCATGCTGTGCTCGTTGGCCAGCAGCCGATTGCGTTGGGTGTCGGCCGCTGTCGCAGGCACTGCTGCGGTGGCTGCATTTGCTTTGCCGCTCAAACTCAACATTCTGGTCGCCATAGGCAGCGCTGTGGTCGTGTGTCTGGCACTGGAGCATGTGCGTGCAAAGACGGTTTCCGAGCTTCGTTGAACCATGGCAGATACGGACCTTTACATCCTGCTGACCATCGTCGCCATGGCTGCTGTGACAGTTCTGACGCGCTCTTTCTTCTTTCTAAGCGAACGGGAATGGACGCTGCCGGACTGGGTACAGCGCGGCCTGCAGTACGCCCCCATTGCGGCCTTGGCGGCGGTCATCATTCCCGAGATTGTGATGACACAAGGTCAGCTCATCCACACTTGGCGCGATGCGCGCCTGTATGCGGTGGCTGCCGGCGTGGCCTACTTTTTCTGGAAGCGTGGAGCTGGGCAGGCGGTGCTCGGCACCATCGTGTCGGGTATGGCTGTCTACTTGCCGCTGCACATCGGCCTGGGCTGGTGACATAGCGTCGACGGTCTTCCCAATTGCGGTATCGGTAGGCGAATCCGCAATTTCCGGACCGTGTCAATGCGTGGGGCCTGACACCGATGTTGGTGGCTCAGGCGGCGCTTTTACAATCCCTGCCAGACTGAATTACCAACTCTTGAAGGCCGTTTATGAACGTCATCCGTTTCTCCGATCTGTGCGCCCAAGGCAAAGTTGCCGGCAAGCGCGTCTTTATCCGTGCCGACCTGAATGTGCCCCAGGATGACAGCGGCGCCATCACCGAAGACACGCGCATCCGTGCCTCGATTCCTGCCATCGAAATGGCACTCGCGGCCGGTGCCGCTGTCATGGTCACCTCCCACCTGGGGCGCCCGACCGAGGGTGAGTTCAAGCCCGAAGACTCCCTGGCCCCTGTGGCCCAGCGCATGGGTGAACTGATGGGCCGCACCATCCCCGTGGTGGCCGACTGGGTCGATGGCGTTACCGTGGCGCCGGGGCAGCTGGTGCTGCTGGAGAATTGCCGCGTCAACAAGGGCGAGAAGAAGTGCAACGAAGACCTGAGCAAGAAGATGGCTGCGCTGTGCGACATCTTCGTGCACGACGCCTTTGGCACCGCCCACCGCGCAGAGGGTACGACCTACGGCATCGCCCAGTTCGCACCCGTGGCCTGCGCCGGCCCCTTGCTGGCCGCTGAGATCGACGCCATCAGCAAGGCCCTGGCCAATCCGAAGCGCCCGCTGGCCGCCATCGTGGCCGGCTCCAAGGTCTCCACCAAACTTACCATCCTGCAGAGCCTGGCCAAGAATGTGGACCAACTCATCGTTGGTGGCGGCATTGCCAACACCTTCATGCTGGCCGCCGGCCTGAAGATCGGCAAGAGCCTGGCCGAGCCCGACCTGCTGGACGAGGCCAAGGCCGTGATCGAGGCCATGAAGGCCCGCGGTGCCGAGGTGCCGATCCCCACCGACGTGGTCTGCGCCAAGACCTTCGCTGCCGACGCGGGCGCCACGGTGAAGAAGGCCACCGAGGTGGAAGACGACGATCTCATCCTGGACATCGGCCCCGAGACCGCGGCCAAGCTCGCCGCGCAGCTGAAGCAGGCCGGCACCATCGTCTGGAACGGCCCGGTGGGCGTGTTCGAGTTCACCGCGTTCGAGAACGGCACCAAGGTGATTGCCCAGGCCATTGCCGAGAGCAGTGCGTTCAGCATTGCCGGCGGTGGCGACACCCTGGCCGCCATTGCCAAGTACGGCATCGAGAAACAGGTGGGCTACATCTCCACCGGCGGTGGCGCTTTCCTGGAAGTGCTGGAAGGCAAGACCTTGCCGGCCTTTGAAGTCCTGAGCAAACGCGCCCAGACTTGACCCCGTCGTTTGCCCCGCTGGGGGCGAACATCGGCTTAAGCTGCTATGGATGGCGTAGCTGGCTGCGCAACTCCTGCTGGGGTGCGCAGCTTTTTTTATGGTCCAACGCGATAGCCTGCTGTGGAACGTGTTGCAGCAGTCCGATGGGATGGGTCTGCGATCACAAATATGTCGGTCTGTCAGCTGGTTGGGGGAAAAACGTAATAACATGTAAAAAAACATGTAGCACACCATGCAGTCAACACCCGCGCATACGAAGACGGACAAGGTCCAGGCGAAGGTCGATTTATGTTCCGGTGTCATGCCGGTATGGGTTCGCCACCTGGCCGAGTCCCGTTCCCAGTCCGAACAGGCCGTGACACAAATGTTGCGGGCTTTTTCCGACATCAACCCCCACATCAACCGGGCCGAGCGCCAGGCCCAGCAAATCACCCAGGCCCTTTCGCAGGCCGATGGTGGTATCACCCATTTGACCAAGGCCTGCGAACGCGAGTTGGCGCCTGTGCTTGCAGATCCGACCTTGCCTGCAGGCGCGGCCCAGGCCATCCAGAACGCATTGGGTCTGGTATGTGCTGCGGTTGAAGCGTTGGAAGAAATCGCCAAACCGTTTTCGCATGAAACGCAAATGGTGGCGGAACAGGTGGAGCGCATGTACATCGCGTTCCAGTTCCAGGATCGCATCAGCCAGATGATGGCCTTGCTGGAAAGCGACATAACGCGCATGCACGACACCCTGGTTGATGTGCAGCAGACGGCCCCCGCATTGGGCGAATGGTTGGCGCATCTGGAATCCCAGTACGCGATGAAAGAGCAGCACCAGAACCATGGAGACGAGAAGTCACAGGGTTCCGATGCCGCAGGTGACGGTGAAACTACTTTTTTCTAAGAGGTTGGAATGGCAAAAACGATCATGATTGTGGATGACTCCGCGAGCCTGCGTCAGGTGGTGAAGATGGCTCTGACCGGAGCGGGATACAACGTCTTGGAGGCCAGTGACGGTAAGGCTGCGCTCGCATTGCTTGATGGTCGCCAGGTCAACATGGTGGTGTGCGATGTGAACATGCCCAATATGAATGGCATTGAATTCGTGCGCGAAGCCAAAAAGCTGGCTGCCTACAAATTCATGCCCATCCTGATGCTCACTACCGAAAGCCAGGAGTCCAAAAAAGAAGAAGGCAAGGCCGCAGGAGCCAAGGCCTGGATGGTCAAGCCCTTCTCGCCAACCCAGCTTGTGTCAGCCGTGGGCAAGCTTTGCGTCTGATGGTTGCAGGTTGGCCCCTGCTTTAAGGGGCTTCGGGCATGGCAGGAGGTATTTGTGGGTAGACGATTTGAACTGACTCCCGAGTGGAATATCTACAGCGCACTGGAGTCGCGCGATGCCTTGCTGGCATGGGCTTCCGAGCAGACAGCCAAGGGCCATGATCAGCTCGAAATATCGGCAGTCAATGTCTCTGAGATTGACGGTGCCGGACTGCAGTTGCTCGCGGCCTTGGGTAACCAGGATATTTCCTGGCGGCTGGTGGATGCCAGCGAAGCCTTCATAGAGGCCTGCAAGACATTGGGCTTTAGCGCTTGGCTGGAAGCACTCGACTCACCTACCTCAGGAGCCTAAGAATGGGCACAGCAAGTGACGCCGACCGTGACTTCATTGCACAGGCCATGCCGGCCTTCATCAGCGAGGCTGCCGAGCAGATTGAGGCCATAGAGGGGCTTTTGCTCGAACTGGAGGAGCAGCCAGACAACCGTGAGCTTCTCGACTCCCTGTTCCGCTGCGCCCATACGGTCAAAGGGTCGGCCGGAATTTTCGGGCTTACGCGCGTGGTGGACTTTACCCACCACGTGGAGACCTTGCTCGACAAGATGCGCGACGGTGACGTCGCGCTCACACCCGACATCAACACTCTGCTGCTCCAGTGCAATGACCAGATCAGGTTTCTCGTTGACACGGCGCTGGACGAAGAGGCCGATACCCAAGATCAGAAGGACTTGCGCGCCGATCTGATCATGCAGCTTTCCATGCTCAGCAGTGCCGAGTTGACCCTGCAGAGCCCCACTCCAAATGTCCAGGAGGCCTTGGACTCGCCCATTGGACCGCAGGTGTGGACAATCTCGGCCCGCTTTGGCCCGGACACCTTCCGCAATGGCATGGACCCATTGTCGATTGCACGCTATCTGGGAAGCATGGGGCGCATTGTTTCGGTCAAATGCGAGATCGATACCGTCCCTCCGTTGGTCAACATCAATCCTGAAAGTTGCTACCTGGGGTTTGCCATGGAGCTGGAGTCTTCGGCCACGCGCGAGGACATCGAGGGTGCATTCAGTTTTGTCATTGACGATTGCGAATTGGATGTGCAGTCGCCTGAGACGCCGGGGCAGAAACTGGCGCGGGCCATCGAGTCAATACCCGAAACCCCGCGCCTGGGCGACATGCTGGTACAGGTGGGGGCTGTGTCCCCGGACAAGCTGGCCGAGGTGCTTTCCACGCAGCAGCATACCGGAGGCATGCCAACTGCTCCCAAAGCCAAGATCGGAGATTTGCTGGAAGCCCAGGCCGGTGTTCCGGCCGAGGCTGTTGCGGCGGCGTTGGGCAAGCAGCAAAAGATTCGCGAGTCCACCGGTACCGGGGAAGATCGTTACATCCGCGTCCAGGCAGACAGGCTCGATGCGGTCATCAACCTGCTGGGTGAGTTGGTCATTGCTGGTGCAGGTGCGACCATGTTGGCGCGTGAGTCGCGGCAGATCAACCTGCTCGAAGCCAATCTGCACATGAATAGCTTGATCGAGGAAATCCGCAATGGAACCTTGGGCTTGCGCATGGTGCCGGTGGGGGAAACCTTCAGCCGCTTCCGCCGGGTAGTGCGTGATACCGCGGCCAGCCTGGGAAAAGAGGTCAATTTCGAGATTGTTGGTGGCGATGCAGAGCTAGACAAATCGATGGTGGAGAAAATCGCCGATCCTCTGATGCACCTAGTCCGCAACTCCCTCGACCACGGCCTGGAGCCGCCACAGGAGCGCCTGGCAGCCGGCAAACCGGCGGCTGGCAAGCTGGTGCTGAGTGCACGTCATGAGACCGGGGCTATTCTGATTCGCATCGAGGACGACGGGCGTGGTATCAACCGCGAGAGGGTGTTGCAGCGGGCCTGGAATCGAGGTCTGCTGGAGCAAGGCGTCGTTCCCAGTGACGATGTCATCAACATGATGATCTTCGAGCCGGGGTTTTCCACTGCGGAGCAAGTGACCAACTTGTCGGGTCGGGGCGTCGGCATGGATGTGGTCCGACGCAACATCGAAGCCCTGCGCGGCACTATCCGGCTGTTGAGCAATCCGGGGCAGGGCCTCATTGTCGATATCCGCCTGCCGCTGACATTGGCAATCATTGACGGCTTCATGGTGGGGGTGGGGCGCTCCAAGTTCGTGCTTCCGTTGGAGACGGTCGTCGAAGTCGTGGAAGCTGCCGGGCGGGATGTGAAAGTGGACGCGTCGGGTCGCCATTGCATCGAACTGCGTGGCGCCATGCTGCCCGTGGTGCGCCTGCGCTCGCTGTACGGTGTGGAGTCCAGCCACACCGACAGAGTCAGTGTCGTCGTGGTCAACTCCGAGAAGGGCCAATACGGCATTGAGGTGGAAGTGCTCCTGGGGCAGCAGCAAACCGTGATCAAACCCTTGGGTCGTCTGTTCAAGTCGGTCCGGGGAATCTCCGGGTCGAGCATCTTGGGTAGTGGCGAGGTCGCTTTGATCCTTGATGTGAATTCCTTGGGTGAGTTGGTCACGAGCGCGGGTTCTGCGATGGCTGTGGGCGGCTGAGTGCATAGGCAGAGGCGTTGATTTTTTAGATTCCTAACCGGAGACAAAGCATGCAAAAAAACAAGACATCTTGGTGGGGGCGCCTGTTCAACGGCGCTGCGTTGGAGCAACGGATTGCGGAGCTGGAAGCCGAGCTGAAAGTGCGTACGGACATCATGAATGTCACCAGCATCGTGTCCGAGGCCGACAAGAAGGGTGACATCCTGAGCATCAACCAGAAATTCATGGACGTGTCGAAATACAGCCGCGACGAGCTGATCGGGCACCCGCATAACACGACGCGCCATCCCGACATGCCCAAGGAGACGTTCAAGCAAATGTGGGCCACGATTGGGCGCGGTGAAATGTTCCGTGGTGTCATCAAGAACCGCGCCAAGGATGGAACCCCCTACTATGTCGATGCAGTGGTTGCTCCGATCCTGGGAGACAACGGCAAACCCATGAAGTACCTGGGTGTGCGCTATGACATCACGGAAACAGAGCTGGAGCGCCATAACGCCCGCGGTATCTTGGGGGCAATCGATGCATCCTATGCCTACATCGAGTTTGATCTGGGCGGGCATGTGCTCAAGGCCAACAGGAACTTCCTGTCCACCATGGGCTACGAAGAGAAGGAGGTGCTGGGTCAGCACCACCGGATGTTCTGCGATGCTGCTCTGGCGAATTCTCCGGCTTATGCAGATTTCTGGCGTGAACTGGGGGCAGGGCACTCCCACAAGAACGTGTTCAGGCGCGTCACCAAGGCAGGTAAGCAGGTATCGCTGCAAGCGGTTTACGCTCCGGTAACCGACGAGATGGGGCGTGTGGTCAAGATCGTCAAGATTGCGACGGATGTAACTGCCGAGGTGAATGCCACTGAAATGTTGCGCCAAGCGGTTGTGCAAGCCCAGGGGGTCACCCAGGCGGCCATGCAAGGGGATTTTTCGCAGCGCATTCCGCTGGAAGGCAAGACAGGTCCTATCGCCGAGTTGTGCACCGGGGTCAACGGCATGCTGGAAACAACCGCTGTTATTTTTGCGGACGTGGCACGTGTCTTTGGTGCCTTGGCCGAAGGCGATTTGGGTCAGCGCATTGAGCGGGATTACCAAGGCAGTTTCGGCCAACTCAAGGACGATGCCAATATGACGACCGAGAAGCTGGCGGCCATCATCCAGGATGTGGTGCGCATGTTTTCGGGTTTGGCGTCGGGCGACCTGACGCAGCGCATCGAGCGGGATGCCCAGGGGGTGTTCGATCAGGTCAAGCAGGATGCCAATGCCAGCTGCGTCAAGTTGGCGGAAATCATCGAAGAGGTCCGTGCCGCGGCTGACGCGCTGACTGGTGCGGCGAACCAGGTCTCGGCCACGGCGCAGAGCCTGAGCCAGGCAGCCAGCGAGCAGGCTGCCAGCGTGGAAGAGACCACGGCGCAGATCGACACCATGAGTGCATCGATCAGCCAAAACAGCGACAACGCCAGAGTCACCGACAGCATGGCCACCAAGACCAGCAAGGAAGCCATCGAAGGCGGCGGAGCGGTAAGCCAGACGGTGGTGGCGATGAAACAGATCGCAGCCAAGATTGGCATCGTGGACGACATTGCGTACCAGACCAACCTGCTGGCGCTCAATGCGGCCATCGAAGCGGCGCGTGCGGGAGAGCATGGCAAAGGCTTTGCGGTGGTGGCGGCCGAAGTACGCAAGCTGGCCGAACGCAGCCAGGAAGCGGCCAAGGAGATCGGGGACCTGGCGGGAAGCAGCGTGAGCACGGCAGAGCGTGCGGGCAAGCTGCTCGACGAGATTGTTCCGAGCATCCAGAAGACCAGCGAGCTGGTGCAGGAGATAGCGGCGGCCAGCAGCGAGCAGAGTGAAAGCGTGCTGCAAATAGGTGGAGCGATGGGTCAGTTGAGCAAGGCCACGCAGCAGAATGCGAGCGCATCGGAGGAGCTGGCAGCGACGAGTGAGGAGCTGTCGGGTCAGGCCGAGCAGCTGCAGCAGAGCATCGGCTTCTTCAACATCGGCGATGGCGCTACAGTGCGACTGCCCAGCCGGCACCAGGTGCGCGCGGAACGCCGTTCCGGTGCCGGCGCAATCCCCCGCCTGGGTGCCGGACTGTCTCCACTGCCAACGCGCGGCGCCACAGGCAACTTCAAGCCCTATTGAGTGGAAAGGCGCAGCATGAGTACTGAAACCAGCACCTTGGCTGCAGGACTGGAGCGCAGGGAAGCCACCCAACAGTACCTGACCTTCAGTTTGGGGGATGAGGTGTTTGCGATGGATATACGTACGGTGCGTGAAATCATTCAGCACGCGTCCATGACGGTGGTCCCCCTGATGCCGGACTTTGTCCGCGGCGTGATCAATCTGCGTGGCGCGGTGGTTCCCGTCATTGACTTGCAGTCACGCTTCGGACGCAGTCATTCCGCAGTAGGAAAAAAGACCTGCATCGTGATTTTTGATGCCAGCAGCCAAGGGGATAGCCAGATGCTAGGGCTTTGGGTGGACGCCGTGAGCGAAGTCATCGACATCTCGGAGTCCAGCATCGAACCCACGCCAAGCTTTGGTACCACGATCAGTCGCGAATTCATTCGCGGGTTGGGCAAGGTGAACGAAGACTTCATTCCCATCATCGAAACCGACAAGGCCTTGAGCCTGGATGACATGGCTGCAATTGTGGAGCGACATAACCGTTGATACCCCTGTGCATCCAGCAGTAAGAGAGAAATAGATAGCCATGAACCTGTTGCATCCCACCATTCGCACCCGCATTCTTTTGGGATTTGCCCTGCCGCTGCTCATGCTGGTGGCCTTCACGGTGTGGTTGAGCGCCCAACTGGACAATGTCGAGCGCACTCTGGCAAGGGCTTCTGACGTGAGCGTTGAGCACGCGGTGCTGGCCATGGCAATGGACAAGCATGTGGTGCAAATCCAGCAGTTCCTCAGCGATGTTTCCGCCACCCGAGGCAAGGATGGTCTGGACGATGGATTTGCCAAGGCGGGTGAGAATTACGAGGCCTTGAACGCGGCCATGGGTACGCTCGAAAAACACTTCGTAGAGATCGGTGAGGTGCGCGATCTGAAGGCGCTGCAGGCTTTGCGTCCCAAGGTCGAATCCTATTACCAGACAGGCGTGACCATGGCAAAAGCCTATGTGTCTGGAGGCCCGGAGGCCGGCAACAAGCTGATGGCAGGCTTCGACCAGGCCAGCGAAGATCTGCAAGAAGCAATGGTGCCGTTCGTCAAGAACCAGGTTGCCCAGATGAAAGCTGACCTGGGCAGTTCAGTGCAGCGCAGCAACACCATTGCGCAGACCGCCACCTACATCACAGTCGGCGCCGCGGCCCTGTCCTTTGTCATTGGCCTGTGGGTCACCGTGAGCATTACGGCCCCTCTTGGGCGTGCCTTGGGCACTGCGCGCAGAGTGGCTGCAGGTGAACTCGATACGAAGATCGAAGCCGATGGCAGCGAAATCGGTCAGCTGATGGCACCGCTTTCCATCATTCTGGGCAAATTGCAGGAAGCCAATGAGGCCAATGCTTACAACCTTCGTCTGCGCACCGCGCTGGAGTCGGTCAATGGCAACGTCATGATTGCAGACCGTGACCACAACATCATTTTCATGAACCGGTCAGTCACGGAGATGCTGGCCGCAGCAGAGGCCGACATCCAGAAAGAGTTGCCGGGCTTCAAGGTGTCCAAGGTGGTAGGCAGCAGCGTCGACATCTTCCACAAGAACCCGCAGCACCAGCGGGGCCTCCTGTCCCGCCTGCAGCAGCCCCACCGTGCCACGATCAAGATTGGAGGGCGCACGTTTGCCCTCATCGCAACCCCCATCTTGGATGCGCAGTCTGCCCGCGAAGGGACCGTCGTGGAGTGGCAGGATCGCACGGCCGAACTGGCGGAGCTGGAGCGTGAGCAGCGCATAGCTGCCGAGATCCTGCGCATCAAGAACGCCTTGGACAATGTCAGTGCACCGGTTCGCATCGCGACACCGGATGGAACCATTGTCTACATCAACAAGGCTTTGGAGCGCGTCTTCCAGCGTGACCGTGCAGCTTTTGCCAGTCAGATTCCGGGCTTCCAGCCTGAGTCCGTCGTAGGCAGCAGCATTGGTGTGTTCTATCCTGAACCGGCTGCTGCGCTGGAGCGATTGCGTGCGCTTTCGGATACGGTGCAGACACAGATGAGCTTGGGGGGGCGAACCTACCGCATCACCACGAGTCCGATACTGGATGCCGATGGCCAGAACGTCGGTACTGTCGGACAGTGGGAGGACATCACGGTGCAAATCGCATCGGAGAACGAGGTCGCTGCCTTGGTGCATGCCGCTGCACAAGGCGAGTTCGGTATACGGCTCGACAAGGACGGCAAGACTGGCTTCTTTGCAACACTCGCCGACGGCATGAACCAGTTGCTGGAAACCAGCGAACAAGGATTGAAGGAAGTCTCGGAGGTACTGGAGGCGTTTGCGGCGGGAGACCTGACCCGCAGGATGGACGGTGACTACCAGGGACTGTTTGGCAAGGTCAAGGACAGTGCGAACGCCACGGCCGACAACCTCGCGCGCGTGCTGGGAGAAGTGCGAGCCGCGGCTGACGCGCTGACTGGTGCGGCGAATCAGGTCTCGGCCACGGCACAGAGCCTGAGCCAGGCAGCCAGCGAGCAGGCTGCCAGCGTGGAAGAGACCACGGCGCAGATCGACACCATGAGCGCATCGATCAGCCAAAACAGCGACAACGCCAGAGTCACCGACAGCATGGCCACCAAGACCAGCAAGGAAGCCGTCGAAGGCGGCGGAGCGGTAAGCCAGACGGTGGTGGCGATGAAACAGATCGCGGCGAAGATCGGCATCGTGGACGACATTGCGTACCAGACCAACCTGCTGGCCTTGAACGCGGCGATCGAAGCGGCGCGTGCGGGCGAGCATGGCAAAGGCTTTGCGGTGGTGGCGGCCGAAGTGCGCAAACTGGCCGAACGCAGCCAGGAAGCGGCCAAGGAAATTGGCGACCTGGCGGGAAGCAGCGTGAGCACGGCAGAGCGTGCGGGCAAGCTGCTCGACGAAATTGTTCCGAGCATCCAAAAGACCAGCGAGCTGGTGCAGGAGATAGCGGCGGCCAGCAGCGAGCAGAGTGAAAGCGTGCTGCAGATAGGCGGGGCCATGGGTCAGCTGAGCAAGGCCACGCAGCAGAATGCGAGCGCGTCGGAGGAGCTGGCGGCGACGAGTGAGGAGCTGTCGGGGCAGGCCGAGCAGCTGCAGCAGAGCATCGGCTTCTTCAA